>JBEISR010000003.1:0-309075 GCA_040375295.1 Planctomycetaceae bacterium | reverse complement strand
GGCCCCAATATGAGCCTTTTAGGTCGCGAACCGCGTGGTGGTGAGTCACGCGAGCCGAGAGTGAAAGAACTCCAGGAAGTCGAAAAAGCCCCGAATTTCCGCGTAGAAACGCAAAGACCCGCTGGGGTGAGCCAGCGGGTCTTGAGCGGAATGGTCACGTTGCGGTGACCAAGTTTATGGAGGCGCCGGGGATTGAACCCGGGTCCCGTGGTGCTTCCAGAACGGTATCTACGTGAGTAGTCGTCTCTTTATATCTCGCCGATCCCAACCGCTGACGACCGCGTTTGAAATCAACCAACCCGATCTTTTTTAGCCGACACCGTGCCAGGTATGGATGCCGACGATTCGGAATTGCAACGGACTGTCAGGCGTCTCCGACGAACCCCTGGAGTCCGAGCGGCCTTTAATTAGGCCGCTAGTGCGAGGTTTTCCTCAGCAGTTACTTTTAGTAGTCAGCTTTTTACGTGGCCCACTGACCAACCACGTCACGCCACCAATCCCTTCAATTCACCCGGTCGATTCCATGTCGCCCCCGTGTCTTCCACACTCAAATCCCTGCTCCACTCAACCCCCGGGAGGAGGTCTGATGGTCTCGGTTAACGAATGTCTGGACCCCCATACTATACGTCGCTCTCCCTCCCTAGACAAGGCAAACCCTTCGAAACCCTTGTCCCGACCCGCCCTAATCCAAGTGGCTCCAATCGAAGCGATGGGCTAACGTGCCGCTAGCGCTTTGGATTTCTTCCTGCAGATTGAAACGCCTGGGCCACGGCGAGCTTGCCTTCCCTACCCTGCCCTGGAAACACCTTCTGGTAAACTTTGGGGCATCTGCCGGCGCTGAGTGACTGGCGCATCTAAAAAAACGACTCTTCAGGAATTATCGTGGCTTCGGTGCCGAAGCTACTGATTTTTATCGTACTCGTGCTCGGAAAGAAGCGATGGAACAATGGGGCATCGAGTACGAGAACGATTACTGCGTTGCTGAGGACGAGAAATCAAAGCAAAGAGCTACGAAATGACCTGAAGAAGCCAAATAATGCGGAACGAGCTTTCGAAAAATCATTAGTGGACGAACCTGCCGATGCATATCCCTGACGCATTGCCTATCGATTGGAACAGGTTGCCTGCGCTGAAAAAACCGCTTGACGCGCTCGTCGTCGCTCCCCATCCCGACGATGCGGAACTGGGGATGGGTGGGACGATCTCGCTGATGCTCCAGAAGGGGATGCAGGTGGGAGTCGTCGACCTGACCACCGGCGAACCTACGCCCTTTGGATCGGAGGTGATTCGTGCGGCGGAGACGGCGGCGGCGAGTCGCGCGCTAGGGCTTGCCTGGCGATTCAATCTGGGGCTACCCAACCGTTACCTCGAAGCAACTCTCCCCAATCGTCATCGCTTGGCATCGCTGATCCGACTGACCCGGCCCCGCTGGCTTTTTGCCCCCTTCTGGGAAGACGCTCACCCCGATCACGTCGCCGCCACGCAGCTGGTGGAGGCGGCGAGGTTCTGGGCCAAGCTAACCAAGTCGGACATGCCGGGGCAGCCGCATCATCCTGAACGGATCTTCTACTACTACTGCATCCACCTGAAGCTGACGCCTCAGCCTGCCTTCATCGTCGATATCAGCGACCACTGGGATGCCAAGTCCCGGTCGATCGCGGCTTACCAGAGTCAATTCGTGACGGGGCGTGAAAAGATCGACCCGCCGCCCCTGGATCGATTTCGCGATGAAGCGGCTTACTGGGGCAAGGCGATCGGGGCCCGCTATGGCGAGCCGTTCGCTTCGCGGGAGCCGATCGCGCTGCGGTCGCTGGAAGGGCTTTTCTGATTCAGTCGGCGGGGTGGGCGATGATCGCCCCATGCGGGTGCGATGCTGCTTGCGACGCTGCGGGGGGATGGCAGCCACCGCAAGGCCCGATGACGAAGCTTTCGAGTCGAGCGATGGAGAGCTGCCATATTGGGAAAAGTGGCTATGCCCAAGGTCGTACTGCCCGACATTCTAATGAATATTAGAATGTGATGAGATTGAACACTCGTTGGTGCTGCCGGGAATCCTGGTGGGGATGTGGGGCACGCACGAGTAAAAAAACCTGATCGCGCCGAATGGTCTCTCACGGAGACACAGAGCCACGGAGAGTGAGTGGACCGAGGGAGTCGGTGGCGAGCGGGTGGCTTACTTTTTCTCTGAAACGCTCTTGAAGCCTGCTTTGACCAGTTCGTCGAAACCAGGCTTCAGCGGCCGGATGTCGTAGCCGTACTTGAGGAGGATTTTGCCGGCTTTCAGCGATCGGTAGCCGACCGCGCAGTGCGTGTAGATGATTTTGTCCTTGGGTACTTTTTCCCGTACCTGTTCTTCGGTCAGTTTGTCCTGCAGATCGCGCCAGGGAAGATGGACCGCCACATCGACGTGACCGTCATTCCATTCCACCAGATCCCGGACATCGACCAGGACCGCCTTCTTCGCTTCGACTAGTTCCTTGACCGTTTGCAGCGAATCCTTCGTATGCTCCAGTTCCCCCTCGCCACGCTGCACCGCCCATACCCACGGAGAGGCTGCGATCAGGAGCAAGCAACCGACAGCTATCAACCCAAGTCGTCGAATCATTGTTGTTCCTCCAGACCGTATCGAGCCAAAAAGTGAACCCTACCAGGATCATGATAGCCACGGGAGAGGATTCTGTTGAACCGGAGTGGTGTAGGAAACTAGCGGAGGGGGGGCTCCGAGCAATCCTGATCGAAGCGATCGGTAGGTTTTTCTGATACGGCGGGGGCCCATCTTTCGAGTTTTGGCATCGAGGAAGGGTTGGGTGGGCGAAGGGATTTGGCAAAGTGCAGATGCAACTGCCGGCGTCGGCCCGATCGGACGACCTGGCGACTGCTGGAGTTTCGGGTGGGTGCTACAATAGGCTGACTTGGAGCATTTCACGGGGGGCGACAGGAAGGCCAAGGCGGTCATGTTTGACGAGACGCGACGGATCGACGAACTGCGACGCGCTCTTTGGGGAGTCGATGCATCGGCCTATCTGGTGGAAGGTCGAGTCATCCGGCGAGTGATCCGCTCGCGATTGGGCCTGGGGCAAGTCTCCTCGCTGGTGCCTCATGCGGAAAGCACGCTGGTGCGTCAGCAGGACCTGAAAGGCTGGGTGCACCCAGACGAGTTGGGTTTGACCTCCTTTGAGTTGTTGCCGGAGTTGGCGATTCTGGTGGCGTTGCCGGAAGAAGGGGAGCTGGACCACTGGCCTCTGGAGGAGCTGAAGCTGCAGGTGTGGCGTCGGCTGTTCCATGCTCAGATCGACCGGCTGCTGGTGCCTCTGGAAGATGCCACCAAACTGCCACAGGTGCAGGCTCGCATCGCCGACTTGGGGCAGGTGGAATTCGACGAAGCCCACCACGTGCTGCGAAGCGAATTGCGATTGATGCATCCTGACTCGCGCGTCGAAGCGTATCGCGAGTGGGTGGCTAGGTATCTGGAGTTCGCTTACTTCGAGCCAGATCTGCTACCGGTGTGGTTTCCTTCGCTGGCGGGAGTGCCGGAGATCGGCAGTCACATGGCCGAGGGGATCGACGCCGCGCGGCTGTTTCGCGAATCGGAGTTGGAGGGATCTGCGAAACCGGACCTGACAGCCCATGATGCCAGAGACGAGGCGGCTTTGGCCCTGGCTCGACGTGGCTGGTCGACAGGGCTGGGGATCACCCCGACCGATCGAGGCTACACGGCGCAGCTGCGCGGGCAGGCGCGAGCACGCGAAGGTGGCAACACGGTGCTTGCCATCTGCCGCGGCCTTCAAGCGGCACAGCGCGCAACCTCATCAGCCAAGCGAAAGATCGCCGAAAAGAACTCGGCCGATGATGTTCGCCTGCTGGTCGACCGCCTGCAGGCGGCTTTGGAGTTTCCTGACCGGCAGAAGCCGATCTGGGAAGGATCCCTGACGGCGCTTTCCAAGTTGGCTGTGCAGGGCTTTTGGAATGCCGAGCGGAAGCTGCTGTTTGACCTGCAGAAGGTCTGTTTGGATCACGAGCGGATTTCGTATCGCATCGACCTGATCAAGTGGATTGCTTCGCTGGGAAGGCGACCTCTTCGCCGACCGCTGCCCAATCTCCAGGAAGTGTCGATGGCAAAGCATCTTGCCAGCGCCGCGCAGCGGCTGATCCATGTCCGGTTGAGCGGCCGGGAGCGAGATCAGCTGACTCATCTGCTGGAAAATGCTCGGGCACTGTCCGAGGAGCAGATGAGAGAGCGGCTGCGTCCCCAGCTGAAGGAAACGCTTCGGGATGTGGGGCTGGAGCCTCACAGCGTTCCCGAAGAGAACGGTTTCGACAAACTGATTGAGGATTCTCTGGACAGCATCGCCGAGCGTGGATATCTGTCGATGGGTTATCTGCGTGATGCGGTCAGTCGGAACGATCTGAAGTTGCCAGACCTAGAGCGTCCGCGAGAGCTGTGGAGTGGCGATCGGTTGCTGCAGGCCGACGAGCGGCTGGATGTGGCGCTGGATGGAGTCTATCGGCGGGGTGATTTCTATCTGCGCTGGATCCAGATGATCAGCGCCATATTCTTTGGAACTCGTTGGGGACGATTCGCCACGCTGTTTCTGATCCTTCCCTTTGGCGGGGCATTGGTTCTGGTGGAAGGGTTCCGCCATATCCTGCATCTCTTCCAGCCATCTCATCAGCATGCGGTGGCGGCAGGAGACGTCGGGCATTCGGAAGCAGCCGAAAAAGCAGCCGACGAGGTGGAGGAAACCGAAGAGGCGGAAGCGACCCCAATCGATGCGGAGGGATTGCATCAGCCATCTGCGGTTGACGCGACAGAGTTGGTGGCCAGCCAGCCGGTAGAGGACTTGGGTGCAGCATCGCTGGATCCGGAAGTGGTTGGAGAAGTAAGTCTGGTGGCTCCCGAGACAGCCGATCAGGCGGTCGACCAAATTGTTTCCCGACAGATGGACACCTTCTACTGGGTGTTGACGGTCGGGCTGGTGCTGATGGCGTTGATCCATTCCCAAAGATTTCGAAGGATCTGCTGGGACTTGCTGGTGCAGACCGGGAAGTGGTTGCACTGGCTGGTTGTGGAGTTGCCTAGGGAAGCACTTCCCTGGGAGTGGCTGGCGCAGGTGTGGAATTCGGTGCCGTTGCAATTGGCGCGACGACTGGTGCTGCTGCCCCTGATGATTACGTGGCTTGGCGAGCGATGGATCTGGCTAGTGGTGGGAGGAAAGGGGGCGTCCTGGCAGTCGATGGCCCTGACCACCGCACTGCTCAGCGCGGCGTTCAATACACGATGGGGTCGGGATCTGCAGGAGTTGGCCTATGAGGGAGCGGTGCGAGTCTGGCACCAATTGGGCCCAAGGCTACTTTTTGCCGTGATCGATTGGTTTGTCGATGGCTTTCGTGTGATTCTTCAGGCGATCGAACGACTGCTTTATGCCGTGGATGAATGGTTGCGTTTCCACAGCCGCGAAAACATCTTCACGCTAATTGCCAAAGCGGTTCTAGGGGTGATCTGGTCGGTGGTTTCATTCCTGATTCGCATCTATGTGAACTTGCTGATCGAGCCGACGTTTCACCCGGTGAAGCATTTCCCCGTAGTCACCGTCGCGCACAAGATATTCCTTCCGGCCCTGATCATGCTGGAAGGCAACATGGTCCGGTTTCTTGGGCAGTACATCGGAAAGCCATTGGCCAGATCGATCACTTGGTTCAATATCTTTTTTCTACCAGGCTTCTTTGGCTTTGCTGTCTGGGAGCTGAAGGAGAACTGGCGTCTGTTCCGAGCGAATCGGAGGGAACAGTTAGGAAAGGTGGTGGTAGGAAGTCACGGAGAATCGGTCGCCAGGCTGTTGAGACCTGGCTTTCATTCGGGAACGCTTCCCAAGATTTTTCGGAAGCTGCGGAAGCTGGAGCAGCAGCCGCCGTCCTTTCGAAGGTTTTCGCGTCGCCGTGCCGCATTGCAGTCGCTGCACCACGTTACCGAAGCGATCCATCGTTTTGTAGAACGCGATTTTCTTCATCTGATTCAGCGGTGCGATGCTTGGCGTGAGCATCCGCTGGCCTGCTCCCACGTCGAAGCGGCTACCAACAGTTTCACGGTCGATATTGAATGCCCGACTCTTTCGTCATCGCCGATGAAACTGGTGCTGCAGGAACAGAGTGGTTGGATTGTGGCAGCGACCATCCAGCCCGGATGGTTGACAAATATTAATGACAAGCAGCAGAAAATCTATGAGTTGGCTCTAGAGGGCTTCTACCGTAAATGTGGAGTGCATCTGGTTCGGGAACAGATCGAGGACCAGCTAACGCACGGACGACCCTACGATATCCAGTCGGTTGGAATTGTGGTTTGGGAGGATGAGACGTTTGCTGAGGCATGTGAGATTGAGTTGCGTGGCGACCAATTGGTCCAGTTCCGTCCTGCATCGCTCGCGTCCCGCATGGGGCTGGATGGAATCGATAAGCAACGATGGATGTTCGCCTCCACCGTGACCTTCTGGGAGCAATGGGAGTCGCGGTGGCAGCAGGCAACCGAATGAGCTTCCGCGGCAGTTGCACCCGTAATGGGGTTGGCTCACGAACCGGTGAGGGTAGGAATTCGATTTTTGCAGATCCACTTCTTGGGTCGCGCGAAGCCGCGAAGGCACGAAGCCATGGAGAGCCCAGTCTCATTTGCGATGGCTGCGTGGGTATCCAGTCGACTTCTTCTGTGGTCTTAAGCCATCAGTTGCCAATCCAATCGACGGGGTGAATCTCGCATGGAGCAGGTCGTAGTGAGCTGAAGGGCGAACTGCTTCTTGTCTTTCTTCGCGCTTTGGCGTCTTCGCGTGAGGCGGACCGACTCCCCCTTACCCCATCGTCACCCGGGCTAGCTTGGATCGCCGCCCACGGAAATCGCAGATGGAACAAAAAAGCCGACTACCGTTTGGATAGTCGGCCTTTCGCTTCGGTAAGATCGCCGGCTTCTTCTACGCTCAGCGACGGAAGCGGCGCCGCTGGCTGGAGTCCGAAAGGGAGTCGATCCAGGCAGAATCGGCCAAGAGGGAATCGAGCAGAGCCCGCGACTGCGGGGTGACGCTTCCTACTCCATCGTCATCGAGGATGGTGCCGGTAGCTTGTGCGGTCTGAATGACAACATTCACCGGATTGGAGATCGTCACGTAGAAGAATTCTGTCGATTCCCGAATCGTATCATTGACGATCGGCACCCCGACCAAAACATCTTTGACACCTGCCTCAATTCTTACCGTCCCGCTGGTGGCCAAGTAGTCGCCACGAGCACCAGATCTGGCGGTACCGTTGCTTGTCCCAAATCGAACCGTCACAGGAGTTACTGCCGCTTCGGTCAGCCCCAAACGGAACCAGAATGTCCCTGCATTCTCGCTTCCGGTTACGGGGAAAACGGAGATGCCGGAGATGTCATCGTTGAGGATGACGCCGGTAGCCGTGGATGTCGTCAGAATCACCGGGATGCTGGAGACGACATTGGAAAGAGTCATTACGAAGGTTTCGTTTGGCTCAACCAGCGTATCGCCAATCACATTGACTGGAACGGTCTTGGATGTTTCACCTGGATTGAAAGTCAACCTTCCGTATATCGGCATATAATCGACGCCGTTCGTTGCTGTTCCCAAATTGATGATCGTGCCGTAATCCACCGTGATTGGCAAAGAAGCCACCGAACTGAGGTTCACGGTGAAGGCAAGAGGTCGGGTACCGGAGTTCCCTTCCTGGACGCTTGACCCGCTGATCGAAAGGGTGATCGGTGGGGCCACATTGAGGGCGGCTGCTAAGTCCAATCGACCACCGGTCGCTGTTCTTCCGCTCAGGGATGGAGTTGGCTTGGCGGTGGTCAGCAGGGCATCACGGATATTCTTGGCGGTCCAACTGGGGTTAGATGCTGCCAGCAGCGCGACGCCACCGGCGACATGCGGAGTCGCCATCGAAGTGCCGCTGTAGGCGCCGTAGGTGTTGCCAGGAAGGGTCGAATTGATCGCCACGCCCGGGGCTCCGATGTCGACCTGGGTCGCTCCGTAATTGGAGAAGTTCGCCAGGGCCCCATTGGGATCGATGGCGCCTACGCTAATGACACTTTCGTAGGTCGAGGCGGGTTGGCCGGTAGCCGGTACTAGAGTCGAATAATTCGCTGGGTAGTACGCCGTTGCATCATTGTTAGCTCCGTTATTGCCGGCGGCTGCCACAAATAGAATTCCAGCGTTGGCGCTGCGGATAATGGCCGCATGCAAGGCGGCCGAATAACCGCCACCACCCCAGGAATTGTTGGTGGCGACGATGTTGACGCCACTGTTCTTCAGGGCAGTCAAATAGTCGAGTGCCCGCACGGCATCCGACGTGTAGCCACCGCTGGGGCCCAGGAACTTGGCCGAGATCATTTTCACGTTCCAGGCGACACCCGCAACACCGATTCCGTTGTTGCCGACGCCGCCGATCGTTCCGGCGACGTGGGTGCCATGATCGTCGCCGGAGCCATCGTATACCGTGCCATCGTTGTTGAAGAAATCAAAGCCATTGATGTCGTCGATATAACCATTGCTGTCGTTGTCGATGCCGTCGCCTGCAACCTCCTTTGTGTTCACCCAGACGTTGGCGGCCAAGTCGGGGTGAGTGACTTGAAGTCCTTCATCGATCACCCCGATGACCACCGTTCCACTACCGCGATGGCCCGCCCGCCAGGCGACTTCCGCAGCACTGCCGAAGGGATTGGTGGTCCCGGAAGGACCAGTGGGCGATCCTGAGTCGTCGCTGTAGAGTCCCCAAAGTCGACTGCCCGATGCGTAATACGGGTCGTTGGCGATCGATGGTTTCACCCACCAATTGGGATCGGCCGAAAGAACACCAGGAATCTTTGTCATCGAGGCAGCGGCCTGCAATACATCGCTGCCAGCAGGCAGTGCGACCCGCATCAGCCCCGGGCTTCCTGACGCCTTCATCGCTTCCGTTCGAATCATCTCCATCGCCCGCCCACCGCGAGCCACGAAGTGCTGCTGGACATCCGATTCGTGTCCCTGCTCCACTTGTAGAAGTAATTCATCCGGCGCAAAGTCTGCTGCCATCAGCAGACGATTCTCCAAGGCTTCACAAGATAGTCGACGATTTCGCTTTGGACCTCGACTCGTCATGATGCTGGACTCCTGCAGAAAAGGAAAAGATGGTTGGCACAGCGAGCCAGTAGGCCATTCTAAAATTATATCGATCCATCGGACTGGATCCAGGAAGCTTCTGCGTTCCTTCATGTCTACCGATCGGCCATTCCGTCGATTCACCGCGAACCAGATAAAAATGGTAAATGGGGCGATGGTTGCATCGAACCCAATTTGCCTGTTTTCTCTAATTTCAGAGGTTGCTTCGCGCGAATATTCATTGCATGGATCGCTAGGAGTTTGCGATTGCAGTATTAGCAAGTTTCTTGAGGGATCGATGGGATCAGCGATTTCCAAGTCGACGGCGAGCTTCTTCCAGAAAGGCTTGATGTTCCGTCCGCCCCGGTTCGTCTGGAGCGGGTGCAACCTTGTCGGCAAGTTGTCGAGAGAACCGCAGCGCAGCCGATGGGCTGTGATCGAGAATCAGGCTTCCAAAGCTGATCCATGTTCCCAGTTCATGGAAGTTCATGCAGTGGCCGCAGAAGTATTGTCGCCCCAGTTGGTAGAGTTGCTTCAGCGGAATCCGACGATGGAAGTTTCGGTAGAGTTCTTGGCTGCCATGCGAACGAAATGCAATCAGGAATCGACATCGTAGCGAATCCTCGATTTCGGCGTGCTCGAAATAGGCTTCAGCCAGCGCAAGCATCTGTTCGGGTCGCGTGGTTAGTAGTTCATTCGTCCAGAGCTGTTCTAGGTGGATGGCGACTTCATCCGCAGAGCCGGCAAGTCGGACTAGCCGGTCGAGAAACTGGTCGGAACCACTATCTTTCAGGATCTCGGCCAATGGCCCTTCCTGGGCATCCCAATCAATAGCAGTCGCCAACTCTGTCGGACCATCATCGTACCAGCCTGAAGAAACCAATCTGGCAACCTTGCCACTGCTGGCACGGCGTGTTCCCATTCGATCGGCTAATTGGTCGGCGAATTGATCGACAAGTTGTTCAAATCCGTCCTCCGGATCCCGATGGTAACGGTGGTAGGTCAGGAGCCTTCCATGCTGGTTGAGCGCGAAAAGGCATCTCCCCACGACTTGGCCATCTTCGGTCTTGCCGTAGAGCACCTGCTTATTGATATCTACGGCGTTGCTGATAGTCGAGTAAAAGTTGACATCGGAGGGGGATAGGCAGGTACCGAAGAGAGCTCCCATCTGGAGGTAATCGAGCACCTCGCGCGCGAAGCTAACCCGGTATGGGATCCCTTTTGCGGTCTTACCTTCCATCGCAAGGTCGCTTGGATACCAAGCTTCCATTGCGATCCCAGCAGCAACCATCTTTTCGATGAAGCGGCGATTGGCAGGATGATCTACATAGGGATTGGAGGGGTAGCGATGTCGATCGATCAGCAACTGAACTCCCAAGCGGCGAAAATGGGGAGTCAGCTGGAGGATGGCATCGAGCAAATCGATGTAGGGTTCCTGAAGCAGTTGCGGATCGAGCTGGGAGGGGGGAAGCCTGCTGGCGACATGCTGCATGAAGCGGTCTCGGCAATACGCCTCATACGCTTCGATCCACTCCCACTCAGCCCGCCGCCGCAGTTTCATCGCTAGATGCTCCATGCGTTTGGCTGACACAATTACTGGTTCGACCAATCGCTTTCGGAGATTCTCCATTCTTCGCTCGATCCGCATGATGCGATCGGTATCCTTTTCAGGGCTGGAAAGATCGTCGCGGATCTTGCGCAGACGAGCAATCTCCTCGCGCTGCTTTGCTTCCGAAGGTAGAAAATCTCCAAGCAGTTCTTCAGCTACCTCGTCGGCGCGCTGCGTGGAGGTAGCGAGACATTCAAGAGCTTCCTTCAGCTCAATCGGGAACCGAGCGATCCAGTCGGTTGTAGCGCTGGCTACAGGTCCCCGCCATTCGTTCAACTTGCCTTTAGACATCGTGGCGGCCTGAATCAGACGTTTGACGACGTTGTAATTCCCCTCCAGGAGATGATGCCTAGCGATCGATCGAATCTGTGGGTGCGGAATCCTCTTTTCCGGCCAGATCAAGTCGCGATACGTCGCGCTATCCGCCTGCATTTTCTGCAGGATCACCACCACTTCGCTAGGTATATCCGAGTACTGCATGGCGGTGACCAGATCGCCTTCCAGGTCGCTCGAGGAGCCGCATGGCGACTTGAGTGCCGCGTCGATGATCTGGGCGGCTCTGCTGGGGCTTGAGGCTGCTGAGCTGACTTCCTCCAATGCGCGAAATACGGCGATCGTGATGGAGTTGGTGAGTTGATCGAGGCATTCCAGGGTCTCGATGGCCGATTGAAGCTTCGCGAGTGCAATCGGCTGGTGAATCATCGCACCAACCCATTCCTCGACTTTCGACGGCTTGAGAGCCACTTGGTTTTGCCAGTGCTGCACCAAAAGGCGATGCTGTGGATTCCTGGTGAAGAGCCCAGTCAGTTCCTTCTTGCAGATCTCTAAATTGGAATGAGCTAGTTGGTGTCGATACGAGTGCTGCAGCGATCTCTCCCAATGGATCACCAGCCAACGCCTCATCAGGAAATCTTCACGCGGAAGTTGCTGCAGCAACTGCAACCAGGAACGCGCATGTCTGGGACATCGGTTGATTCGTTCCAAAGCCTCCAGCAGGGGGGCCACTTGATTGGCCTCCCGTACCTCCAACGTATCGATCGGCTGATGGGCCAGTTCCCGCATCGATTCCAGAAGAAGAGGATCGGTTTCCAATCCCTGAGGATAATGGGATAAAGCCGTCAGGCTTTTTATCAACAGATCTTTGCGCTGCTCGATCGTCTCTTGAATGGCTGCCAGCCGATCAGGCCAGTCAGCGGTAGCCAGTTCTTCGAGCAGACCGATCATACTCGATCGCTCTTTGCCGCTCATCCCCATCAGATGATGGAGAAACACTTCGGTCTGGGAAGCGGCGGACTGGGGCGAAGGGCTACGAAGTGCGACATTTTGATCTGTTTCCTTGATGGCGAATCGGATCTGTCGTCTCAGATCCCGTAGCTGCCCATGCGCCTCCTTGCCATCCAATCGCCAAAGCGATTCCTTGCCAATCAAGTCCATCAGGCAATGGCTGAGCCACTCTGGCAGCTCCTTGCGAAGTTCGAAGAAGCACCAAGCCACGCGTAGCCACCGCAGTGGGGAATCGGAGGGAACACTTTTGCGTAAAGCGACCAACCGATCTCGATTCCGCTCGATCCAACGCAGATCCTGAGGATCGGGTGGCTTAGGTGCGCTGGCGAGGGAAAAGAGAATGGCCTCCAGTAGCGGCTGCATTTCGGGCATGTCTACAGCCAGTTGCCGATAGGTGCGTGACAGCCGGGGCGGGAAGGCGGGGGAGTCGAGCAGGGAATCGATCGAGGCATTCGGTTGAGTCCGTTCTTGCGACGCCCATTGGACGATGGCGGCGGCGCGATAGATCCATTGGGAATCGCGTTCTAGCTGCTGCCAGATGTCGTCGCCCAGCAGTTCGAGTTTTTTGATTCCCTGCACGCTGCCCCGTATCCATTCGATCGAAATCGGCTGCGAGGGGATGCCTTGGCGCAGGTCTTCGAACCGCATCCAGTGAAAGGGGCTCTCTTGCTGGAAGACCGGAAAGCCCGTCAGCCAGCTCATTCGGTTCCGAATGAGAGTTCTGGCTTCCTTCAGTTGCCGTCGATGGTAGTCGAACTTCCCGTCGTCACGCGGCATCGATGCAATCTCCTGGTGGTTCCTACCCTCTCTAAGGAAACGAGACTTGATGGGAACGGCAAAGGTTCGCGCTGCCCAGTCAGCTCACTGTCACTGGATCGATCGGTACTCCGAGTGCCAGCGCTGCGGCTTTGGCTGCGGGGTTGTTTTTGCTGTGTCGCCGGAGCCAACTGACGATCGCTTTGCCGGGAATACCGCGATTGTCTTCTACCATCGATGGTTGATCTTTACGCAAAGCACCGCGATTGTGATGCAGGCCGATCCAGCGAAAATGGCGATCGAAGATCGGGGATCCGGACGAGCCCTTCAGGGTGCTGTTCCGATAGCGGAAGCGGGTCTGGTTTTCGTTGAGTGAGACGAAGCCTGGGGCAGCGATCGAGCATTGGATGGGCTGAAGCTGGTAGGGGCCTGGATGGCCGGCCAGCAGGATCAGGGATCCAGGAACTGTCGGTATCGGATGCAGTTCGAATAGTGGCAGCGCGCCTCGCTGACCAGGTGGCCTGGAAGGAAGCTGCAGGATGGCAAAATCCAGTTCATCCGCTTGAGGTAACCCTGCTTGTTCCAAAAGGTCGGCTGCACCATGTGGGCTGAAGGGGATCTCCCAACTGGGGTCGCAAGGGAGCCATGCGGTCGGTTCGATTGCATCGTTTTCTTTGGCGAAGTAATCGAATTGGACCGCAATTTCTCCTCGCTTGGATGGATCGAGATGGCTTGCGACGACATGATGGCAGGTCAACACCAAGCGTTCACCGATCAGAAAGCCAGTCCCTTTCTCGACTGCTCCACAGCGTACCTTGCATATCAACCGCTTGGTGCCCGATGCCCACTTCTCCAGCCTTGCGATGTCCATGAATGGAAGGACGCTGGTGAGTTCCTGCAGGTGGCTACTGTCGACGATCAGGCTGGGATAGGTGTGTTGCGCGGACGCGGAATCGGCAAGTGCCTCTCCGTAGTTTTCGCGAATGTAGGGTGCGAGTGCCGCGATATCTTGACGTTCGAATTCCTTGGAGAGTTCATCGAGGAACAGCCCCAGCTTGCGGAGCGCTTGGAGTCGATCGAGAAGGGAAGCGATGCAGGCATCCTGCGTGTCGAGCCGTAGGTTGGGTCTTAGTCGGTCGCTCAGTTGGCTCCCCGCGACAAATGCCGACCATTCATTTGGGGTTTGATAAAGAGTAGAGAAGAGCCTTCTCAGGATTTTGCGATCGCCCGGAGTGTAGGTGTTCAAAGCGAGGGGAGGTGGATCGCGAAAGAAGCCATCGGGAAGCTGGCCGGTCGACTCCAGGAAGTCGCTTGAGGAGGGAGTCGCAGCGGGCTGGTAGAGGTAACTGTAGCTATCTGGGCTGGCTGCGATTGGAGCTTCGCAGTGCTGGCACTGCTGGATCGGTGCTTCGGCCGAATCCCAGGAGTCCTGCTGGCAGGCTTCGCAATGCCAACGACGCCGAAGCTCCAGCACATTTGCCTCGGCCAGAAGCTCCAGAGCCGTTTCCAACCTAGCGATGGGTAGGTTGGTGGAGACGGCAAGGATCGTGGGTTCCAGGCTGGCGGCAGCGCTCGCATCCGCGAGGATCTTCCGCAGTGCCTGAAACTCCGGACGAAGGTGCGGGTGGGCGTCAGCAACGGTGTCGAATTTCTCCAAGGACATAGCGGACCACCGGTTCGGACGAGGGGGAGGTGAAGTTGATACGATTCTTCGATCCTACCAGATAGACTCGCATCTCATCGTCCAGAGGGGACCCCTGTCCCGGTAGCCAGAAGAAGTTGCCGCCTCGCTGAACCCCATTTTTCGAGAAGGCGACGAGGAAATCATCGAGCGTTCTTTCGCCGAAAACCGACACTTTGGGATCGATGCTGCGTGCGATGACGCTGCGCCCCAGGTTGGACTGAAGATCGTATTCCTGTGTGCGGGTTTTCCCCTTTCCTTTTTGCTCCTCTTCCAGCAGTTTGCGTATGGCGTTTCGAAGTGGGACGATGCGGAAGGCTCGAACTGGTAGCCAAGGATCGACCTGCGATTCGAATTCTTGCCGCACCGATTCGTAGAGATCCTCTCGCGGTAGCTGCGAAATCTGAAGCATCGCCTGGTTGGTATCGAGATTCCATTCAAAGGCGACGAAGTTCCGGACAAATCGCTTGATAAAAGCGCGATACTCCACCGCCTCTCCTTCGGTAGTTACCCCCTGCTCATTGAGTTCCGGGGCAGCTTCCCACCACTCGCGGCGCCGGACCAGGGAGACGCGAAGGGTAGATGGTTTTTCCGAAAGCGTGATCGAGGCAGGTGCCCACTGCGGAGGAAGTCCGATCGATGCCGGCTTTCTCAGCAGCGCATGGAATGAGGGAGCCTCTTCCTTGAGGTGCTGCTCCAGCCACTCCCGTTTCTTCCAAGACTTCAGCGAGATATCAGGGCCATCGAAGAGATAGACGTGCTGCTTTCCCCAGGGGACTACCCGGTCCAGATGAGCGACGATCTGGTCGATGGTGATGGAGCCTTTGGTGAGCTCTTCCTGGATCCGGGCAATCAGATCGCTTTTTTTCGAAAGCGACTTGGGCAGCCCGTGGGCTTCCATGAATTCCGCTCGCTGCCCCGTTGTGAGGGCTGCGAATTCGAGAAGGATCTGGTTCTCTTCCAGGTCTTGCATGTTGGTGGTTGAGGCCATCGGACTGCTTCCGCGAAAGGGCCAGGGGGCGTGCACGGCCGAGGCCGGCGGCAGTTGGAAAAGGAGACTTGAAACGACGCCTTTTGCATCTTAGTTCCCGCTACCGCCTGGCGCCGCAGAAGTCATGCGAATTCCCTCCTGGCGGATTCCCAGGGCCCCATCGGTTGGGAGGATCAAGACGGCTGGATCGATCGTGATGAAGGCATTGAGCCTTGACCGTCGTGGAAAGTGGCCATCGGCTAATTTCTTCGTCGCGCCGAGTCTTTGCCAGGCCTAAGTGTGGCCTCCAGCCTTCTGTCGCTCGCACGGATGCTCGGATCGCTTACCGGAGTCAATCTCGGCCACTTGGTGTATTTCGACGCGTGGCTACGTATCCCCTTCGCCGCTGGCCTTCTGACGTACCGCAGCGATGTAACGATCGAGTGAATGATGGGAGATTCGCGGGATCAGCCCCTCGGGCAGCGCGATCGACTCCAAGCCTGCTCGGTGCGCCTGCATTTGGCGCATCGCGATTTGCTCCTGGAGCAGTTCCTGCTTCAAGAGGAGGAATTCGACTTCATCGAGCATTGGGAGGTCGTCGCTAACGACCAAAAGTTCATCGGGGGAGAAGTCGACCGATTCCATGCGATGGGCGACGTCGCCATCGCGATTAAAGCGAAAGAGTTTCCCGACATGAGCGAAGGTGAGGGGGACTCGCGCGACGACGTCGTCGCGATAGACGATTCGGAAAAACTTGGAACCGTAGTGGAGTCCCATGTACTGCGGGAAGGTGCTGCGTCCCACCGCTGGTTGACCAAACGTATAGATGCCCCGGATGGAATGGCGCCCCCGCCATTCAGCGGCGGCAATTGTCGCCAGCGCACCCCCTAGTGAATGGCCGGTTACTACCAGAGGGATTCCATCCAGCCGCTGCAGATGATCTTCCAAGGCGGTCTGGACCACCTGAAATGCGCTCTGGAAACCACGATGGACTATTCCGTAATCCCGCGTGATGGGAAGGACATCGAGGTCAGTCAGCCAGTCTCCCAGGTTGGTCATCTGCGTCCCGCGAAACGCCAGGATCGCCTGACGATCGCTCCACGCCAGAAAGCACTCGGACTTGTCGCGCTGGATGAATTCGCAGTGGTTCATTCGCCAGCGTTGGCGCACCGTCTGTTCGATGGAATCGGCATCTTCGTAGGCGAGTTTGCTGGCGATGGCGGCCGAGAGAGCAGTCCGCCAGGAGAATAGATCATGCTCCAGGGACTGCCTATCAAAGCCTGGCACATCGGCGGCGGGTGTCCCCTTTCGCATCAAGCCTTCCAGGGACTCGGAGTGTTCCACCCAGCGCGGCTCCGCCCCTTTCGCTTCCGGAGGTCGCGATTCCGCTGCAGCCTTCGGCGTGGTGGGCAGCTTCAATCGAAGGTGGACTTCGATCGGAATATCGGCGTGGGTCCACTGACCCTCGGAAAGATCGATGGCGATGGTCGCTACCGTCCCACGGTCGCTGCTGGTCGATGAGATCGTGTTTGCGGGTGGTGGAGTTGGTGGTGGTTCAGTCGTTATCTCTAGCCCTTGCGGCGGTTCGTTTTCCTTCCAGAATGGGTGATAGAAGTCGGTAGCTGTTCCGCTGCTTCCTTCGAATTGGACGCCACTGCGGACTACCTGCGGGTCTTCTGCCAATCGCCACGACGGGACCGAATAATTCGCCTGGAGGTAGGCACCAGCGAAGTGGAGCCCGACGACATGCCCGGTTTCCAGATCGATGACGGCCGAGCCCGAGTTGCCGCCGAGGGTCGAACAGTCGTGGGTCAGGGCATCGACCTTCTGGTTGTAGCTTCGGATCGAAGCGAACTCTCGGAGTTGCCCAGGCTGGAATCGTTTCACGTAGTAGTTGCCGCGAAAAATCCTTGCTTGCACCTGTTGATACTCCTGGTCGCCATTGGGGTCGAAACCGGGATAGCCGATAACGACGACCTTTCGGTTGGCGAGATCTTTTGGTCTCTCCGCTGCCAAGAGAAGGGGCTTGCGATCCGCGGGGACCCCAGCGACTCTCAGAATCGCCATATCCCAGTAGGGGTGGATCATCTCGATCCGCTCGATCCGCAGGCTTAGCGAAGTGTCGCTGCCCAATTCGCGATAGAAATCGATCTGGGAGCTGAGTCCAGGTTGGAATTGGACCTTTCGTCCTAGACCTTGCGCGAACTGGATCGCGACGTGACGGTTGGTCATTAGGAGATCGGGAGCCACGAGGAAGGCGCTGCCTGCGTAGAGAACTCCTGGTGCTTCCAGTCGTCCTACGGCCCGCACCTTGGCATGGACCCAGGCTTTCCATTGGGGCTGCGACAGTTCGGACCAATGATCCGAAAGCTGCTCGGAGATGATCGCGTCGTCGCGCACATCGACGACAGGCCGATAGTAGGGCATCACGATCGCTTCGAGCATGAACTGTGATTCGCCGTCGATCGATTGACCTCGTTCCAGTCGATCTAGCGCTTCCAGGCTGAGGTTGGCCTCCATCGATTCCAGCGAGGTTCGATGCGATTCCAGTTGGCCTTCTTTCGTGGTGCCTTGGCCTTCGGCAATTCCCTCTAGTCGCTCCTTCAGTTGTTGAGGTTTGCTTTCCGCCTGAAACTTGGCCAGCAGATCATGAAGCTGTTTGGATCGATCTTTCATGGGAGAAATCCGAATCTGGATCTGTGGGGTAACGATCCAAAGAGGTCGCTGGAGTGGGTGTGCTGGCTACAGCTTTCCAGCATCTTGCTGCTTGAATAGGACGCTGAAGAACCTGTTATAATTTCCACTTGGCGGCTGACGCACTCTTTTGGAAGGAAAAACTCGATGAAGTCCTCTCTGACTCTCTGGACTGTTCTGTGTCTGGTGTTTTCTTCGGCATCCTTAGTGGCGCAATCTCCCAAGGCGGCGCCGGTTCGTATGGGAGCCGGGATCATGACCTTCGATACCATTCCCGGTTGGGGCCTGCGTCCTGATGGGACATCAGCCCTTGGACCGACGCACGGGGCTGTCGTCATCGACCAGGCGGGGAATATCTACACCAGCGCCAATCAGGGGATCTTCGTCTTCTCCCCTGAGGGAAAGGTGGTTCAAAGCTACCTGGGTAAGGACTATACCGAACTTCATGATATGGAGATTCGGATGGAGGACGGCAAGGAATACATCTACGGGGCTCGTAATAACGCTGGCGAGGGTATCAAGCTGGTGGCCAATTCAGGAGAGGTGGTTCTTCGACTGAAGTATCCAACCGAGTCGGGTCTGAATCTGGACCGATTTGCGCCGACGGCCATCACGGTCGCGCCCAACGGGGATATCTACTTGGCCAATGGGTATGCGAGCAACCACGTGTTTCGTTTCGACAAGACGGGGAAGTATCTTTCCCATTTTGGCAAGCAGGGCAATGGCCTTCAGGAGTTCAACACCTGCCATGGCATGACATTGGATACCCGCTATGAACCACCAAGGCTTTTGATCTGCGATCGCAATCATCAGCCCAAGGGGCGGCTAGTTCACTACAGCCTGGAGGGGGAGTTCATCGAGGAAGTGATCACAGGACTGGGGATGCCAACTTCCGCATCGGTGCAGGGGGATTATGTTTCGGTCCCGGATCTGCACGGGCGCGTGGTGATTCTCGATAAGACCAATACGATCATGGCGGTGTTGGGGCACAACCCCGATCCTGCTAAGGGTGGCAATTTCAATATTCCGCAGGACCAGTGGATTGAGGGGGTCTTCAGCGGGACTCACGGATCCTACTGGGACCGCGAGGGGAATCTCTATGTGCAGGATTGGAATGTGTCGGGGCGCATCATGAAGCTGGTGCGAGTTCAACCCTGATCGAAGAATCTGTTCGATCGAAGTGGCGATGCTTGGCTTTGCTGTTTGCTTCGATCCAAAGGTAGCCCGTGTTATTTTGAATTCGGCCACCAGCACGATCGCGCTTGCCATCTCTCCAGGGAAGTTCGTCACCGATTGGACCCATGAAGCTTTCTGTTGCTCAACCAGGAACTGGCCTGCATCCTGGTTGCTCTGGAGACCACTCATAATCTCGATTGCTGGTCCCTTCCGTAGTGCGCGATGATCCGGAAGACCGGCAACGTAGATGTAGGCGAGCCGGACAATATCATTCCGCATTCTTTGGGGCGAAGGAGAAGCAGAGTGTCTTTCGGCAAAATTTGCTGATCGACATTTAGGAACCGAATAGATCGCCAAGAGCCTCGGACATGGTGGGGTGAGAAAAGATGATCTGGCTGAGCTGCTTGGCGGTCAGTTGGCCCTGCATCGCGGTCTGGACGACGGCCATCACTTCACCACCCTGAGGTGCCAGGATGGAACAGCCAAGGATCTGATCGGTATCGGCGTCAACCACTGCCTTCATCAAGCCGTTGGTCTGACCCATCGTGATGGCGCGGGGGATCTTATCGACCGATAGTGTCGACGTCTTTACCGAATGGCCTTTCTGGACCGCCTCCCGCTCGGTCATCCCAACGCGACCCAATTCTGGATCAATGAACAGTGTGTAGGGAACGATGCGACTGGTGGTGGTCCTCAATTGGCCCCGAAGGTTCGAGGAGACGATGCGATAATCGTCGAGGGAAAGATGGGTGAATTGGAGCCCACCGGTGACATCCCCCATCGCCCAGATGCCAGGTACTCGGCTTTCGAGTCTTTCGTCAACCGGAAGAAAGCCGCGATCATCGACCGACAGGCCGGTGCTTTCCAGATTGAGCCCTTCGGTGTTGGGGATGCGCCCCATCGCCACCGCAAGATGGCTGCCTCGCACAGAGAGTTTTTGGGAGCCTTGTCGAAAATCGACCGAAATAGCGTCTCCGGAGGTCCCTGTGATCTTATCGACAGCGGCACCGGTGATGATTTCGATTCCTTCTTCGATCAGCAACCTGGAGATGGCTTGACTGATTTCTGGTTCTTCGCGAGGCAGGATTGTCGGGTTTCGATCGATGAGGGTCACCTGGCTACCCAGTCGCCGGAAGACTTGGGCGAATTCGCACCCGATGTACCCTGCGCCCAGGATCACCAAGTGACCGGGGAGCTGATCGAGTTCTTGGAGCGAGGTGCTGTCCAGTGGTCTGGCAAGGTGAAGTCCCGGGATGGTTGGGATCGAGGGCCTGGTGCCGGTATTGATCACCACGACCGGAGCGTGAATCGTCCGAGGCGAGCACTCGAACCCATCGACTTGGATTGTCTTTGGTCCGATGAATTTGCCTGTGCCGTAGAGCAGGTCGACACCGGCATGCTGGAAAGCGTCGCGATTGCGTCGGGTCAGAAGCTCGACCACACTTCTCTTTCGTGATCGCACAGCGGACATAGAGGTGGGCTGTGGGGTAACGTGGATCCCGTGGAAATCGGAGGTGCTAGCCAAATGCGCTACCTTGGCCGATTGGACCATGGTCTTCGTGGGAATGCATGCGATCTGGATGCAGGATCCACCGATGTAGGCGTGTTCCACCAAGGCCACCCGTCGACCAGCTTTGGCCCACTCCATCGCCAGCGTCTTGCCCCCTTTTCCGCCACCGAGCACGATCAGGTCATAAGTCTCAGTGGAGTTGATTTGGCAAGTCGGCATGGAGTCCCGTCCCATCGGATACAAGAAGTGGAAGGAAATGGCGCAAAGGGAATCGCTCAATCACCGAGCCTCTGCTTTAGGACGGGGCCAGTTGCCCCTTGGGCACTAGACGCTCCCAGGTGAGATCGGTATTGGCATGCGAGGTGGAGCGGTTATGCCTGCACCTAACACTGTACGCCGTCGGGCTCTTTCTTCTTGTTGCACACACGGAGGCACAGAGGCACAAAGCTCTGGGGTGCAAAGAGGTCAGTCCTCGCGGTGGGACCTTTAGTTTTTGGATCGCGCCGAGTTCTTGCTTTCCTGACCGTGAGGGCAAATAGGAAATTGAGATTCCCTCTCCTTCGTTGGTAGCGGAACAAGGAGATGCGGCCGATCGAGTTTCTTTGATCGCCACTCCCACGAATCCGGCGAGACAACAAAAAAAGCCCAAGGGTTCCCCTGGGCTTGGCTCACTCTGTCTTCATCTGCCCGAGGTTGGCTTTTCCCTTGAAATGGGCGAAGAGGGACTCGAACCCCCGACATCCACTGTGTAAAAGTGGCGCTCTAACCAACTGAGCTATTCGCCCGCGAATGCCGGATCGTTCGTAGTCCGATGACTCAGACGCCCCCGGTCAGCCGATTGCGGCGTGAACGACGCTCGGCGCGCAGCCGACTTCGGCGCTTGATCTCGCTTGGCTTCTCGTAGTACTCGCGTCGACGCATTTCCTTCTTCAGGCCGCTTCGTTCGACCAACTTCCGGAACCGACGAATCGCCTCTTGAATCGTCTCCCGATCCCGGACCTGCAACTTAACCATGCAATCCTCCGCTGTGTGTTTGAAAAAGTCTGAAGTCGACGGCGTTCCTCATCCTTGTCGTACATCGACAAAAGCCAAGGAAAATCATGTGGAAACCATCCAATGTACCGCAGGTCTCAATTCGCGTCCAGTGGGACCGGTGGTAGTTCGGCAACCTGAAAGGGTGGTTTTTCGTTCGGTTTCCCAAGACTCTCCGCAGCTTGGTCACTCGAGGCGCGATGTCTCGATGGATGACCCAACAGCCCTAATGCTGGCAAAACTCATCGTGGTCCAAATTTGCCTGCCCGATGGCCTGCCGGTCTTGGGCGACACCATCGTGGCGTCGATCAAGGTGCGGGGATTTCGGGGGCGGTCGGCATCGATTCGATCACCTGATCGATCAAACCGTAGGCGACTGCTTCTTCGGGGTCCATGAAGCGATCTCGGTCGGTATCGCGTTCGATCTTCGCAAGATCCTGGCCGCAGTGCTTTATAAGGATGCGGTTCAGTCGGTCCTTGGTGCGTCGGAACTCCCGCATGTGGATTGAGATTTCCTCGGCGGTCCCCTGCATGCCAGCCAGCGGTTGGTGGATCATGATGCGGCTGTTGGGAAGTGAATATCGCTTTCCCTTGGCTCCTGCAGTCAGCAGGACGGCGCCCATCGACGCCGCCTGTCCGATGCAGTAGGTGGCAACATCGCACGACACGAATTGCATGGTGTCGTAGATGGCCATCCCCGCGCTGACGCTACCACCCGGGCTGTTGATGTAAAGATGGATGTCGGCTTTGGGGTCATCCGACTGCAGGAAGAGCATCTGGGCGACCAGTGCGTTGGCGATGTAGTCGTCCACCTGCTGTCCCAGGAAGATGATTCGGTCCTTTAGCAGCCTGCTGTAGATATCGTAGGCTCGCTCTTCCCGACCGTTCTTTTCGATCACAATTGGAATCGTCATGGCGTATCGTTCACTCCGGGTGCCCCGCCTGCGCGGTTGCGATGGTTGTTTTCGAGATGCTTTGGATTTGGCTTCGAGGGTTGAGTGTCACTGGGGGTCAGATTTCGGAAAGGACTTGCAGACTGAGTGTCTGGCAATCGGCTATGAGCGGATGCCGATCAGCTGTCCTGTTCTTCGGCGACCGCCTGTTTCTTGAGGATTTGATCGACCACTCCGTACTCGACAGCGGCAGGCGCCGTGAGGAAGAAGTCGCGATCGGTGTCTTTCGCAATCTGCTCGATTGGCTTGCCCGTATGTTCAGCAAGAATCAAATTGAGCTGTTCTCGGCATCGGAGAATCTCTGCTGCCTGAATCTCGATGTCCGACACCTGGCCACCTACACCGCCGTATGGCTGGTGCATCATGACGCGGCTGTTGGGAAGGCAGTATCGTTTCCCCTTGGTTCCGCCAGCCAGGAGCACGGCTGCCCCACTGGCCGCCTGCCCAACGCAGTAGGTGGCGACAGGGCAGGAGAGCATCTGCATGGTGTCGTAGATCGCCAGAGTGGCAATGACTTCTCCACCGGGTGAATTGATGTAAAAGTGAATATCTTTCCGGCGATTCTCGCTCTGCAGATAAAGCAGCTTCATCACCAGTTCGTTCGCGTTACCTGTGTGAATTTCCCCCTGGAGGAAGACGATCCGGTTCTCCAGAAGCAAATCTCCGATCGTCATCTGTCGCTGGCGCTGGTAGCTCTGCGCTCCGTAGGCGCTCTTGAGCGGGGTCAGGTGTTCAAACGGTTCCAAGGTAGCACCCTTTCTGGCGGTGTTCGTGAAGATCAGTTCAGCACCTTATCTTGGCAAGCTGGTCGATTTTGACAAGGGCCAGGGCGTCGGCGACTTCGGTTTCATCGGGCAGTCGGAACCTGTTGCCTTGCCGACCTTGAGGAAGCGGGCGGAGGATCGCTACAATTCGGCGTTCGTGCATTGTATCGAGCTGCCAAAACCTGGGGGCTCTGGAGTTGCATGTGGAGTTGCCCCGGTCTGCCTTCCTCAAAAAAATGAGTGAATCCCACCGGTTCGATTGGACAATTGCTTGCAGGGGCCAAGCCACGCGGAGGGGTTGGTTTCTGCCTGATGCCGCCGGTCGATGCCCGTTTGAGAAGCCGCTTGCGATCGGCAGTTGGTGGTGATCGCATGTTGGTTCCCGGTTTGTTTTTTTGCCTTTTGCTGTCGGTAGATCGATCGCCGATCCTGGGTTTGGGCGCAAGAAAAAAGCCACCTCCCGGTGAGGGAGGTGGCTGGAATGACCTCGAATGGGCTCAGGCGTTTTGGCTGCCTGGAATCAGGGGGTTGGCTTGACGGTCGCGCCAGGCTTCTGTCCGTCTTCGGGGCGTTCGTCGTACTTCGCTTCAGGCAGATCGGCCGTGGCGGGGGCGACCAGGAACTGGACCGCCGACGATTCAGGTTCCGCGGCGAGGAACGACTTATCTTCCTGATCGGTGACTTTGCCTGCCGCCACGATCTGATCGATTACCCGTCGTTCGACGATCTGGTTGCGGAGAGCGTCCATCTGGCCCGACTTTTCCAATCGGCTTCGGACGCTTCGTTCCGACATGTTGCTTTGAGCGGCGATCAGATTGATTTCGGCATCGTATTCATCTGCTTCCGGTTCGATCTTCAGATCTTCGGCGATCTTTTCCAGTACGAAGTGTTCGCGGAGGGCGTTGATCGTCGATTCCTTGGCATTTCTCCTCGCGATATTCATGAACTCACTGACCTGCTCTTCGGAGAATCCGGAGCGGCGAAGTTCCAGGGAGCGGCGTTGGAGTTCGCGATTGGTCTGTCTCTGCACCAGTCGCTCCGGAAGATCCCACTGGGCATCCTTGGTCAGTTCTTGGGTGATCTGCTTGCGGAGAGCCTGCTGCTGATGGTACTCCAGTTGCCGCTGAAGTTCTTCCTTGACGAACGCGCGGAGTTCATCGCGGCTGGCGAATCCAAACTGCTCGAGCACCGCGGGGCGGAGGTCTTGCAGGTTGACCCGCTTGACTTCCAGAACCTGGAAGACCACGTCGAATTCTTTGCCTCGCATCGCGGCGTTGCCGGATGTATCGACGATCTTCACCGTCGTTTTGCGGCTTTCGCCTTCTCGAACGCCATCCATCAGGGTGCCGAAATCTTCGACGACGCAGTCAGATAGGCTCAGCTTCGGTCGCAGCGTGACATCGGTCTCTTCCAGGAAGCTGTGGACCTTGCCATCCTGGGAAAATTCTGCGGTGATCTGCAGGGTATCGCCCAGTTGGGCTGGTCCATCGACTGCTTCGAGGAACTTGAACCGCGAGAGAGTACGAGCCAGTTGGGCATCGATGACCTCATCGGTGATTTGGTAGGAGGGGCGGTTGAGCGACATTCCGTCCCAGTTGGGTGTTTCGAAGTCCGGCCGCACTTCGATATTGAATTCGTAAACAAAGGGTCCATCGGCTGGGACTTCCACCGCACCGTAATCAAAATCAGGCTCGCTGATGGCGCTGAAATGCCCGCCTTCGGTCACCTGCTGAAGGCTCATCAGCACCAGTTCGTTTTTGACTTGGTCTTCCACTTGGTCCTTGAAACGGCTTTCCACCAGTTTGCGTGGCGCTTTACCAGGTCGGAAACCTGGCAGTTCCGCCTTGGGCTTCAGTTCGTCGTAGGCCTTGCGAAAGCGCTTCTCGATCTCGCTGCGAGGAATCGTGACGACGACATGCCGCGAGCACGCCGAAGGACTGGTGATCTGAGTCTGCAGTTCCAGTTGTTCCGTGTCGGGAGTGTCTGGAGCGAGCGAGGTGGTGGAATCGGACATGGAAAGATCTACCTGCAACTACAACGGCACTGAAAAGAACGCCACGATGGCCAGGATGCTGTCGGCCTGCATCCCGAACTGCGTATTTTGACGTAAAACGGCGGTGGGGTCGAGCCCTTTTTCGGCTGGCATCCTGAGAAAGCGGGGTCAGGACCAAGAGCCTACGGCTTGCTACATGATGCGCTGCCGGGACCAACCTGAAGGCGGTGGAGAGGGGCCGGTTGCTTCATTCATTGCAACTGGGCCAAAAAAAGGACTGCCAGGGATCTAGGCCCGGGCAGTTCCGTTGGAAAATCAAGAGCGGGTGATGAGATTCGAACTCACGACAACAACGTTGGCAACGTTGTGCTCTACCAACTGAGCTACACCCGCATGGGATTGCCATTTTGCAATGGTTTTGCGAGAGATGCTTTTTCGGCACCCCTAACTCTTTCGAGTATAGGAAAGATAGGGCGACTTCGCAAGGGACCGTCGTAGCGAATGACACGTCTATCGCTCCTGTTTTTCCATCGGTTTTCTTGGGGGGACTTCTTCAGTCGATCTCGAGCCAAGTTTTGTTCTGTCGGTACACCCTGGGGGCGGTCGCCTACAATAAACGGCTTGGCTAGATCGCTAGCCGCGATTTTTTCGATTTTGGACGAGCCTTCTGGTGAACGGAGAGTCATTCCCATGAAGAGTGAACGAGCGAGGCTTGGGGGGGGATGGCATCGGTGGTCGCTGGTGGTCTTGTGGCTTTCGATGGGATGGTGGGTTGGCACAGGTGATTCCCTTCGCGGGGGGAGCACGGCTTTGCAGTGGGTGGTGGTGGTCAATGGGAAGAGCGAGGCGTCCAGGACGTTAGCCAATCACTACTGCCAACTGCGCGGGATCCCTGCAATCAATGTCGTTGTTCTTTCCGATGTTCCTCCCTTGGAGCAGACGACGGTGGAGGTTTTCCGGCAGAAGGTACTTCTGCCGATGTTCGAGGAGATTCAGCGGCGCGGGCTTTCCAACCATATCCATGGCATCGCCTACTCCTGCGACTTTCCCACGGCGGTCGACTTGATGGCCGATCTGGTGAATCTGAAGGAGCGATCCGAGTATTTGACTCCTGTCGGTTCGCTGACAGGTCTAACGTATCTCTACCGCCTGGTGCTCGATCGCAGTCCGGCGATGTTGATGATGGACAGCAACTTTTTTGCTGCCCGACCAGGTAGGCAGTTGCTGCTTTTGCCTGAGAACCCAGAGTGGCTTCAGCAGTGGCAGCTTTTCCTTGATGCGGTTGCGGAGAAGGATATCGACAAGTCCGAGGCGGCGGCCAAATCGCTACTCCAGATTTCTCCCGCCGACTGCGGCGTTTCCTATCGATGCGCCCAGGAATTGGCGAAGGCCCAGATGAAGACGGCAGCGATCAAGATGCTGGAACTCTCGGTGGCGCAGGGCTGGAGTTTCCGAAAGCAAATGGTGGAGGACCCTGCCTTCCATGAATTGCAGGGAGAAGCCGCATTCCAGGTGTTGCGGGATGCTTGCCCAGATTTGGACTTCATCTCTACACCGACTCGGGGATTTGAGTCGCGGACTTTTTATTCCCGGAACGGGACTCCTTATCGCGATGGAAAGTACGGCCTTCCTTATCTGATGTCGATGTCCTTGGGAGTGACGCGAGGTGCGGGGACGACTTTGCCAGAGGCGATCCGGATCTTGGAGACGGCCGTCCAGGCGGACGGAACGGATCCCGAGGGGAGCTTTTACTTCACCAAGACCGAAGACGTCCGCACGAAGACGCGCGAACCACATTTTGCCATGGCCATCAACCGTCTGAAGGAATTGGGAAAAACCGGCGAAGTGGTGGAGAATGACATGCCGATGGTGAAGGACCGTTGCCTGGGGGTGACGATGGGGACGCCTAGTTTTCGATGGGAAGCATCGACCAGCAGGATAGTCCCAGGCGCGATCGCCGAGAACCTGACTAGTTTGGGTGGAGTCATGACAGCAGGAAGCGCGCAAACCAAACTGACCGAACTGCTTTTGGCAGGTGCGGCAGCCAGCAGTGGGGCGGTGACTGAGCCGTACTCCATTCTGGAAAAATTTCCGCATCCGATGATTCACGCGCATTATGCCGCTGGACTCACCGCCGCGGAGGCCTATGCCAATTCGGTCTCAGGACCCTATCAACTTCTGGTGGTCGGTGATCCGCTCTGTCGGCCTTTCGGCAACATCCCCGAGATGACGGTGACGGGCCTTGAAGAAGGTGATACGGTCAGCCGAACGATTGAACTGAAAGTGGTCAAGACCGATCGCGAGGCGTCATTCATCCCCTCGCGATTCGATCTTCTTCTGGATGGCCGCCTGGCCCAGACCGCTCCGACGCTCGATACGCTCAAGCTGAACTTTGACCGTCCTTTGCCAGCCGGATATCACGAACTGTCCTTGATCGTCGCCGACGAGACGCTGCTGGCCAATCGCTGGTCGACTACGATTGGTTTCTGGGCTGGCAGCGCCGAGGAGAGAGTGGAGTTGGAGAGAATGGACGAGGGAGTTCTTGGCGCGGGAAGCCGCATTCAGTGCAAGGTGACTGGACCCAAGGGGAGTCGCATTCAGCTACGACACGATTGGGAAGTGATCGCCGAAAGCGATCAGGCCGAGGCGGTCTTTGAGATCTCCCCGGTGACGGTGGGGGCGGGACCAGTGCGCCTGATCGCTGTCGCCATCGATCAGGGGGTGGAACACTACAGCAAACCGATGGTGGTGGATGTGCCGATGCCCTGAGCGGGATGGGGAGTCATTTGGTTGTCGTCCCCTCGGATCCTTGCGCGGTTCGAATCGGATCCTTCCAGGTTTCTTCCAGCCGTGCGGAGTACTCCATTTGGCTGCCCGGTCCGCTGAAGCCGACGATCGATTCATCCCAGGAAAGTTCCTTGGAGACGACCCGCCCGGCATCGATATCAAACTTCAGGGTGCCTCGGCTGAGCTGCTGGACGATCTGGGCTTCTTCCTGCGGTAGCTGAATGGGTGTCAGGGGTTGGCTTTCGATCGCGATGGTGGCGATTCCTGAGCGAGCTTTTTCGAGGGTATAGCGTTCGCGGATTTTGATCGTCTTGGTCCCACCATCTTCGGTGCGTATCTTGATTTCGCGAGGCACATTCCAGGACTCTCCTTCGCCGATCGGCTACTCGGGAAAGACCACGGCGATATCCCCCATACCCAGCGAAGGGGCGGCTGACTTTTTGTCGCGGTCGACTACCTGCCCCCTTGCATCGATCGTCACGGTCGCGATCGGTTTGCCGATCGTCTCGGCTACCTTCTCATAGATCCTCGGGGGTGGTTCGGACTGCGTCGAGGTGTAGTGAATCTCTGGTGCATCCCCTACCTGCTGAGACATATCGACTTGGTCGATCCGATAGACGAAGGTCATGTGGCCCTGCGGGTCGACCGAGGTGACTTCCCAGACTTTTTGACTGACGGTCCGAGACTGGGAGGACTGTTCCGACTTGTCGATCTTGGTGTCGGTTTTCGCCAGGTGAGTCACCTGGCTGCCGAGGATGGTTCCCTCCAGCATTTTGTACCGAAGCAGAAACTTCTCAGCCGACGGATTCGATGCCCCGGAAGGCTCCTGGCCAATTGCAGGACTCCAGGCTGCCAAAGATGTTCCCAGGAGTGCGGACAGCCAAACAGCAAAGATGATCTGGAATCGCATGGATGCCTCCGTGCATCTTGGGTCGCGGGGTCGTTCTCTACCTGCCTCAAGGAATCTGGGGTTCCTCCGGCGTCCTTGGGCGCGAGGTAGGCCGAATCCCCTTCGCACTGCCGCTCCACCCTAACTTGTCCCGAAGTCGAACGTAGTCATTCTGCCCTCCCACACGCACCATCGTGAATGGCTGGCTGGCTCGCTGGACGCGGATGCGAGTCGCTTCCTGGCAACTGGCGATGACCCGTCCATCGACCACCACGCTGGTGCTGGGGCCGGGATTTCGCACCACCAGTTCAAACACGCGGTCTGCCGAATCGACTACCGGTCGCATCGTCAGCGTGTGGGGACTGATGGGGCAAATCACGAATGCTTGCAAATTCTTCTGCAGGATGGGACCGCCGGCCGACAGGTTGTGAGCTGTGGAGCCAACGGGGGTGCTGAGGATCAGCCCATCGCAGCGATAAGTAGTAGCCAAATCGCCATCGACGTAAAGATCAATCTCCAGAATCGTGTAGGGGGGGCCACCAAGAATTGCTACCTCATTGAGTCCCAGATGCGGACTGCTCCATTTCTTTTTCTGGTCGACGGAGCAAGCGAGCATCAGGTGGGAATCGATCGCGTAGCGACCTTCCAGGATTTCCGGCCAGTGTGCCTGAAATTCCTTCGGAGTGATGGCGGCCAGGAATCCCAGTTTGCCGCAATGGACCCCCAGGACTGGACGCTGGCGGCTGGCCATTTGCCGCGCGGACTGGAGGATGGAACCATCGCCGCCAAGGACAAGCACCAGATCGCATGGCCCGCCGTCGAAGGAGTGGCTGAAATGGTTGTCGACAATCAGCGAGGAGGTGGTTTTTTTCAGGAGTGGAAGGAGTCGCTTCAGCTCTTGTGCGACCCTGGGGCGGTTAGGGGCAGCCAAAACCACGACGCGCGGGCCGGGAAGCCCTTGTTTCAGCCAGGGGGCATGGTCGGATTTGGGCATGGGGCGGCCCTCGGAACTGATCGACGATGGAAGAAGTACAAAAGGTAGCGGGTACCAACCTATCCTGATTGTAATTGGGGGATCGGCGGCTTCGGATGGCCCGACGCGCTGGGAAGCGGGGCGAATGGTTCGCCCATTTCAGGTTTGTCAGGTACACTGTGATGCTTCGGAAACCTTGGCTACCACCACACCAAGCACCCCGAGTTCCCGAGGCCGGATGGCGAAATAGGCAGACGCACAGGACTTAAAATCCTGAGGGCCGAATAGGCCCGTGCGGGTTCGACCCCCGCTCCGGCTATTCTTTCTCCTAGAGACTTTTTTATCTTTCCTCCAAGCTCGCACCTTTCCACCCGGCCTGCTTGGTGTCACCTAGCCTGCTGACGGATCGTCGGTGCGGTTTCTACCAACTGCCTAGTCCAGTCGATCGCCAGATCGATCCAGCCGGGGGTGAGGTCAGGATGGCAGTAGCCAAGCTGAAATTCCTCGAGCGACAGTTTTTGGCTAGCTAGGGGTGGAAAGAGAGAATGAGAGAGGGATGGCTTTGCACCGTGAGGCATGCCGTCGGATCCGAAGAAGAGATCGAATCCCGGCCTGTAGCCAGCGCTATCGATCAGCATGCGGAAGTCATTGTTCCGCTCCAGCAACTCCCTCGGCAGGCGATCCTGATAGTCGACCGAATCGGACGAAAAATTCGGCTGCATGCAGAGATGGATCCCCAGAGCTTTTGCGCGGTGAGCGGCTGGCTGGGAAATCAGCTGCGCATGCTCGATGCGGATCGACGGATGGATGTCCAAAACTCGAACACGCGTCGCGGCTTCGATCACCTCGTCGATCGCTCGATCGCCAATCGCGTGGATCGCCAGAGGCTTTTGCGATTGCGTCGCCATGATCGCGTAGTGGGCGATCTGATGCGCCGTCAGAAGCAGTTGGCCCCGCTGCGGCGGCGATGAGTCGCGATAGGGTTGATGCAAAGCAGCAGTGCGAGTCCCGATGGCACCATCCGCAAAGATTTTCAGTCCATGGATCAGCTCTTGCTGCTGAGGGGGCATCACCTGAAATGTCTCCGGCGCGGCCCAGACACGGGAGCGGTCGCGAAGCCCTGCGGCTTCGAACAGTTGCAAAGCTTCGGGAGCTACCAAGAGCATTTCATCGGCCTGCCAGATGCCGTGCTCCGTCGCAAGGTGTTGGTAGAAGTTCCGAAGGCGATCGGTTGACGCGCCGGGAAGCACAAACAAATTCAGGACTCGCCGCAGGTTCTCCTCGACCCAATGAGGATCGTCGATTGAGCTGGCGGTCTGGGGGTCTTGGCGGACCAACCAGGGGCGGCCGGCGCGGTTGATGGCCACGCCGTGAAGCGAACGGTGGAGCAGCACCACAGGCTGCGGGATGCGATCGAGGGCCAGCGATTCGAGCGGGAGGTCGAGCGGATCCCATCCGTAGGCGATGGTCCATGCATCGGGGGACTTGCTGGCGTGTTCGGCGATGGCGTCTTGAGCGTCGTGGGGGTTGCTTGCGATCTGCTTGAGATCCATCGCATCCAGGAAAACACTGTAGAGCATCGGGTGCGTGTGCCAGTCATGCAGCAACGGGATGCGGTGGACCGATTGTGAGCCGTCGGGGGGGGCGATCGGCGAGGGAGCGACGGGAACCTGCGCCTCACGATTGCCAGCTGCTTCTGGATTACGGCTCATTCTTCAAGACGCCGTCGACTTGCCGGATTCGGCTGAATTGGCCAGCAGTCGTTCCAAAAGAGGAATGTAGCTTTCGAGAGTCGGCGTTTGCAGATGGGGATCTTTGGCCAGATCGTCCCAGCGTCTCAGTCGGACAGAGTCTTCGAAAAACTCCGATGCCTCGAACTGCCTGCATGCCGCTGGAGGTAGCGGTCCACCCTGATCGAGGTAGCTTTTGTGCGATGTCGGCGACAGCTTCTCTAGATATCCCGCTTCCGTCGTGCAGAGGTATCGTTTGGCGAGCACATGGTTGCCGATCGGTTCGGCGACGGCTTTTCCAAAGGCTTCCACCAGCCAATCGTAGGCGCGGTATTCATGTCGATCATCGAGGTTCTTCTGGCGGGAATCGGGCATGGGATCGTCGGCCAGGATGTGCCCCAGATCGTGCAGGAGGGCAGCAGCCACAAGCGAGTCGCAGGCATGATGATCGACGGCTAGTTTGGCCGACTGCAGCGCATGCTGCCGCTGCGTGACCTGCTCATCCCCGTAGACTCCATCTCCCTTGGTCTCAAAGCATTGGACGATGAACTCGATCGCGGGATGCATCGATGAGAACCTTCCTGTTGAACTAAAGAAAATGATCGGGACGTGCACCTATTCGAAGAGCTGGATCCCCTGGCGTCAAGGAAGGGAGTGATTGTCCGCATCGCAGGCAGGCGAGAGATGACGCGATTCAGGGATCGGGGATATCTGAGATCCAACGAACTGGCTTCTGTCTTTTGTTTCAGCAACTGATCGTTCGAAGGCGTTTACGAGTAGCGACGCAAACGTCTTCTGGCGAGACGGAGCAGAGGCCAGAGGAGAGGACCGTTAGGAATTAACGAAAGATCGTGTTGTCTTCATGAAGTGGAATGTTGGTTGTCTTAGCCAATCGACGCATCTTGTCAGTCGTTGTGTCCCTCATCGAATCCTAGCGCAGTCTTAACCGATCGATTGCTTCTGCCTTTCCGATGGTTTGGTACTCTTTCGACATCATGATTTCGCAATGCTCGGATTGTTGCGGCGGATCCGAAGGAGTCACGCGACGCGGTTTCGTCGCACGAAAGAGAGAGTTTCCATGGGGGTCCACTTCTTCGAGCGGCTGTTTGGATTGTGTTCGTTGCGGTGGTGCATCGCTTGGGTGGGTTTGGGATTGATTGCAGGATGTGGCAAGCCACCGATGCAGGAAGTTAAAGGCACTGTGAAGATCAACGGCAAGCCAGTGGGAAACTGCAAGGTGGGTTTCTTCCCCGACGTCGAAGAGTTTCTTCCGGACCGTCATGGCTTCGGGTTCGGAGTCACCGATACGCAGGGAAGCTACACCATGCAGCATCCGCAAGGTGAACTTGGCATCTGGGCCGGCAAATACAAAGTGACTTTTGTCGCATGGGTCGACTCAGAGGGAAAACCACTTCCTTTTGAGATCAAGCCCAGCGAAGTGGAAGGTGGGGTAATCAATCTTTTTCCTGAGAGCTACGAGAGTCCCAGCACCACGCCAGAGTCGTGTGTTGTCAAGAAAAACATCGTCAACGTTTTTGATTTTGATATCGCGGTGCAGCCGCAGCAACTTACGCAGGATCGTAAAGGGGGGTCGGAAGATGAATAAGGATGTCTTATCACGGCGTGGTTTCACGCTGGTCGAGTTGCTGGTTGTGATTGCGATCATCGGTATCCTGGTTGGGCTACTGTTGCCTGCCGTGCAAGCGGCTCGCGAGGCGGCCAGGAGAATGAGCTGCCAGAACAACATCAAGCAATTGGGGCTGGCCCTGCAGAATTTCCACGGGACCCATAAAGGTTTTCCGATGGCAGTTGAATTTGAAGTAGGTACCTCGTGGCACGCTCTCTTGCTCCCTTTCCTGGAGCAGACGACGGCATACGATCTGCTGACGATGCAGGAGGACAGTTTCGGCAATTACCAGTGGGCATTTCCTCTTCCAGGCATCACCGGGGAAGCTGCATTGAACAACCGGGCTTACAACCGGTTTTTCAAGAACATTTACGTTTGCGAGCAGCGGCTAAACGTGTTCCGATGTCCCTCATCGACATTTCCTCAATCCGTTGCGGACATTTCTGGTGACAACTGGATTGTCCAGCGGCGCGCGCCGACCAATTATCTTGGCTGCGTGTCTGGTAAAATTACGAATGACCGTCGAAGGCAATTGGCCAACACGCCGTGGGGAACCAGCGGCTGGACCGAGGTGATCAGCGATTTGGATGGAGTCTTTATCAATAAGCAGCCGCACCAACGCATCACCTACGATGGAAAATCGTTTGGATTTCGAGGCAGCGACATGGCTAGCGTCACCGATGGCACCTCCAACACGATTGCTTTTGGAGAAGCGGAAGGAGATTTGCGTGCGGTTCCGGAGATGGGTGTGATCCGTGAAAACAACGCCAGCAATCAAGGCAGGAAGGACCATTGGGCGTTTGGTGGCGACGACGCAGACACCAATAACCAAGGGGATATGTCGGAGTTTCTGGGTTCTACCGGGGTTCCTATGAATCTGCCGCGGGTGGCTCCGGGTACAGCAGCGTTTGCCGCCTACGAATTGAGCTTTGGAAGCAAGCACACGGGTGGAGCGAACTTCGGATTTGCGGATGGTTCTGTTCGGTTCATCGGACAGACGGTTCAGCCCACCATCTACAGTGCCCTGGGGACCCGGAATGAAGGAGAGTCTGGGGCTACGGAAGAGCAGTAGGGCAACGGGCCGAACCGACAGTTCAAGCGACTAGTTTTGCTTTAGCCCCTCCAGGCGACTTGCAGTGCGATGGATGGGGCATTTCATCCGAAGGGTCGGTTTCGGACGGCAGGAGGTTCGCGATGGGGATCAGTTGGAACTGTGTCTGCAACGGTTTACTTGTGTTGTTGATGTGGACGGGCTCGGCGATCGCTCATGAAGGTCCCGATCCTCGCGCACACTGGCTGTGCAAGCCAAAGTACATGGACGGGGGGCGGCTCAAAGCGCAGTCAGGACCCGATCTTCGCGCGAACATCGCGCCGCTGATTCAAAACAATGGTGCGGTGAGTTGCCTTCGAATCGATGCGGACTTCGAGGGCTTTTTGGCGGAGGGGAGTTGGCAGGAGCATCTGCAATGGCTTCCTGTTGATACCCTGACCGTCTCCGCTTGGGTTAGCCTGGATGAACTGCTTCCGGATGGCGGGATTGTATCAGCCTTCGAGGATACCGGCTCGCTGGAGAAAGGCTGGGTGCTGGGATACAACCGCCAAAGCTTCACCTTTGGTCTATCGACGGAGAAGGCTGATGATGGGGATGGAACGATGACCTACCTATCCGCTACTTCATCCGTGGAACCCGGGCGTTGGTACCATGTGGTCGGGGTCTACGACGGCAACGAGCAGCAGATTTGGGTGAATGGAAAGTTGGAGGGGAGATCGAATGCCCAAGGGGGCAAAATTCTCTACCCTGATCGAGGGCATGTGGTTCTGGGAGCCTATCGCGACAGCAACGAAAACTTTCCGATGGTGGGGCGCCTGGGGTCGGCTCAGGTCTACGATTTGGCGGCCAAGCCCGCCTGGGTGGCGCATGAGTTTGGGCACCACAGCGAATGGTCGGAACTGCCTGCCGAAGTGCGCCCGACCTCCAACTCTGTCTTCGTGATCGAACCTTTTCTGCAATACGCCACCAGGGATCGCATCAGCGTTGTCTGCGAGTCGGTGGCGGTTTCCGATGTCCGTGTCGTCTACGGAGAGACAACCGCTTTCGGTGCCGAAACGCTGGCAAGCAGCAGCGATGGACTGATCCACACCGCCAAGTTGGAGCGATTGAAGCCGGAGATGGGGTATTACTACCGTGTCATCGGGAAGGATCGAGCGACTGGGCAGGAGGTTGCTTCTTCGATTCGCTCCTTCCAGACGGCTTCGCTTCCTGAGACACCGTTTGCATTTGCGGTCATTGCAGACACACAGGGGAATCCTAAAGTCAATGGAAAGCTGGCACAGCATGCCTGGGGTCTGCGGCCCAACTTCATGATCGTGCCAGGGGACTTGGTGGACGATGGACTTCGCAAGGAGCAATGGGTCAAGGAGTTCTTTGAAAGTCTTAGTCCACTGATCAGTCGAGTTCCTTTCTATCCAGTGCTTGGGAATCACGAACGGAATGCAGATCATTACTATCGGTATATGGATCTGCCTGATCCCGAATATTATTACACCTTCGATTACGGAAACGCTCGTTTCTTCATGCTAGACTCCAATAAGAAAATGGATCCGCAAAGCGAGCAGTATTTGTGGCTGGAAGATCAACTGAAGCGGTTGGAAGCTGAGCGGCAGTCGGGCGATCGATCGATTGTTTGGAAGTTTGTTAGCTTCCACCATCCGCCCTACTCTTCCGATGAAGATGACTATGGAAATCTCTGGAAGGGGAAGAGTACCTGGGGAGACCAGAAGGCTCGTCTCATGGCTGAGCTATTCGACCATTATGGCGTCGACATTGTTTGGACTGGCCACATTCATTCTTACGAGCGGACGTGGCCGGTGTTTGCGGGCAAGCCGGACCAGACTCGGGGTACGGTTTACATGATCACCGGAGGAGGTGGGGGTGGGCTGGAGCAGGCGGGTCCGATCCGGCCACCATTTCAAAACAATGTCAAACGCGGGCATCACTTTGTATACGTTGCGATCAACGGGAATATTCTGGAGCTAAAGGCCTACGATCTGGAAGGCCAACTCTTTGACCAAATCGAATGGCGCAAAAAGCCGGAGTGAGCCATGCTAGGGGATCGACGGAAGGTGGCGTTGATGCTTTTGGGCTGGCTGGCCGAGTCGCTTTATTGGGCTGCCCTTTTTTTTATCCTGGCGGTTGCTGCTACCAGTGACGCGTTCGGTTTCTACCAGCCGCAGGAGGCGTTTGCTGAGGCAGTGGTGCTGATCACGCTGGATGGTTTGCGACCCGAAGAAGTCTTTTCGGGAGCAGATCAGCGATTGATCGCCGCCGACAACGGGGTGAAGAACCCTGAGCAGTGTCGAGAGGCGTACTGGCGCGAAGATCGAGAGGAACGGCGAAAGCGGCTGCTTCCTTTTTTATGGCAGATGGCGGAAGAGGATGGCTGGATCGCTGGTGATGTGGAGAGCGACAGTGTGGTGGAAGTGACCAACGGAAAGTATTTCTCTTATCCGGGTTACAACGAGATACTTTCTGGGCGAGCCGATCCAGCCGTCGACTCGAACGACAAAAAGCATAACAAGAACGTGACGGTTCTAGAGTGGCTGCACCAGATGCCGAAGTATCGAGGGCGGATCGAGGCTTTTGGTTCATGGGATGTTTTTCCATATATCTTGAATGCGCCGCGAAGCGGGATTCCCGTCAATGCAGGTTGGCAGAAATTTGAAGGTTCGGTCAGTGAGACACAGCAGGCCATCAACACGGTTCAGGAGCTGCTGTTTCGAGAGTGGGATGGTGTTCGCTATGACTCATTAACCTATCTGGCAGCGCTGGACAGCTTGAAGCGCAACCAGCCTAGGGTTTTGTTTGTGTCGCTTGGCGAGACCGACGATTGGGCTCACGGTGGTCGATACGACCGCTATCTGCTCACCGCGACGCAAAATGATGAAATGATCCGTCGTCTTTGGCAGGCGACTCAGTCGATCGACTCTTACTCGGGAAAGACACTTTTTCTGGTGACGACCGATCATGGTCGTGGAGATGGACGGGAGGGTTGGAAGAATCACGGCGCGACGCTACCGGGTTCCGAGCGAATCTGGATTGCTGCTTTTGGGGCAGGGGTCGAGTTGAACGGGGTCGATCAGGGTGGGAGATTTCAGCAGGCTCAGGTTGCCGCGACGTTGGCTAAGGCCCTAGGCGAGGATTTTCAAAGCAGCCACGCGGGGATTCATGACTCTCTTCCGATCTTCCGGTCGCTGGTACCTGAGTGATTTGAACGACCGGTCTGCCTGCATGAAGCAAGTATCGAATCCAAAAGAGGCAGTCGCGAGTCGCGAAATCGGAGCAGCCACTCGAATGCCTTGTTGGTTTCTACGGCATGGGACAGTTGGGCCTGCTTGGTCAACTCCCTTCTTTTCATCGGACTGAATGCCAGCGACGGCTCTTTTGAGTATCGACTCATAAATGCGGAGGAATCGATTTGTGCGATTCCGTCTTGCAGGCCAACCCAATGAGCAATCTCTGCAAGTCCTTCATCCCATCGGTCCAGCAAGTCGTCGAAGTCGACGAGGAGGCATCTTGTTGGCAGCGACGAGTGCAGTTGATAGAGGCTCAGCCATTCACAAAGCCAGTTCATCGCAGCAGTTTGACCTGGCGAAAGATCGGCAAGGCATCCTGCTAGTTTGGGGTCAAACGAGAAAGATGGGAGCAAGTCCAACAGTCTACGATGGCGACTTTGTGTGAAACGATCGAGGTCCCCCGGTGATCCTTCCAGCAGATTGGGAATGAAGACTTCCGGTCGCGTCCATAGCAGGACAGCGCGCGAGTCCTGGCTGTACTGCATCAGCGTTGCCGCGATTTCATTGACGACGCTGGTCGGTTTCAGGAGTACTTTTTGATGGGGCAGGAAGGTGCGGCAAAGCAATCGGATGGTGCTTTGAGTTCGTTGTGGTGGGGCATGCTCGACACACTGCCGCAGAATGATCGGCTCCCGAACCGACAGGATGTTGGGGTGGGTACCTAGCAGGCGAGCCAGCAGGGTGGACCCCGCATGAGAGATATGGAACAGGAAATGGCAGTCGATTGGTAAGGAATCGACAGCTTGGGCGACCCAATCCCACTGCAATTCCGCTTGGGGGACTCCATGGATGCCTGCACGATGGTCGAGGAAGCTGGCTTGCTGATACTGGATGTGGGTCAGCTGTGCACACACGAGTCGGCATGGAGCATCGCGCCAATGGATCGGAAGCCAAAGAGGCGATTCGACTAGAACCTGGGACAGTCGCTGCTTTTGTTCCGATGTGGGGATCATGGCTGAGGCAGCCACTGAGCGTTGAAGGCGATCGAGACGCGGGGATCCGAACTGGTGGAGGGATGGACGAAGTGATAAACCCAGCTCGGGAAGATAACAAGCAGGCCCGGTTGCGGGCGAACAAGAAATCGCTGGCCGCAGGGATGATGGGGCATGGAGACCATTTCGGTAAATGGGCGAGGGTCGTTGAGTTCCAGAACTCCCGCTAGGGACTGGTCCGTTGAACCGGTCAGGTAGAGGCAGCCGGACCAACTGGAACCTGGATGATTGTGCAGGCGATGGTAGTTGCCTTGCCTTGCCACGTTCGCCCAGGCGCTGATTCGAAAGCCTCCTCTAGCGTTTTGGGGAGAGGGCTGTGCTTCAGGAAGCTGACTGGTGGCCTGCACCATTGCTGTCAGGCATTCAGCAATCGCTTGCCTCAGCGCCCCGATCGGTTCACCTTGCCAGTCGAGCAGGTTGGCGCCTGAATGCCATCCACCACAGTTGGCATAGTCGATCGATGGCTCTGATTTTTCGCGTTCCAACACCATCGCAAGCAACGGCTCCAACCAGCCGCAAGGTTGTCGCAACTGGAATCGTCCCACCAGGGTTGTGAAGGTGGGAAGGATCTGGAAGTCTCGCCACTTTGCATCGACCTGATGGCCAGAAGTGGATGGATCGGACATGAAATACTGATCTCCCGCGACGCACCGATTCTATTTGTGGAGGACCGATCCGATTATGCACCCCGCCACCGAATCGGGGCGGCCTTGATTGAAACGCAACCGTTTCTGAATCAATCCTTAACCAAAATCAGCGCAAAAAGCCCATCGCCATGCCTTAGCTTGACGTTTGCGTGCAAACCGAGAGTGAAAGGAGCTGGTTTATGGACCCCAAGTTGGCTCTTCGTGGCATCAAAGCGTGGTCGACGATGTTTTTTGTAAGCCACTGGCCGCGGCAGAGAGAGAAAGGTGGCGCACTTATTGAGTTGCTGCAGCGGAAAAGAGCGATGCAGAGGGAGCCTGTCGAAAGCGGTATCGCGACGACGGCGAAAAGTTCGCAGGGGCTTTATGAGAGCCACTTTGACCTCTTTCAAGATCCGAATGAGGCTCTGCAGGAACTAGTGGTCTACATTCGGTCCGCGGTCGCTGCGGCGGTTGCTATTGCGAACGACCATGCGTTTTCCGCGGCGAATCTGGAGATCGATTTTCCGGACAGCTGGTACCATATCACTAACGGTGGCGGCTTCCACGATGCGCACCTCCATCACGGATGCAGTTGGTGCGGTATTTTTTATCTGCAGGTCGGCCAATCCGATGGCCCCGGAAAGAGGTCGGAAGGGGCTCCCAATGGAGGCAGTCGCTTCTACAGTCCGCTGGATCGCGGGGGAAGCTATCGCGACGCTGGGAACAGATATCTAGTCCCAGCGCTCGATCTTCCGATTGAAGATGGACTTTTGCTGATTTTTCCATCCTACCTGCTTCACTCTGGGCTCCCTTACCAGGGTGGTATCGACCGCATGGTCATCGCCTTCAATGCCCAGTGCTTTCTGAAAGAAGGTGCGCCCTAAACTGCCTGCTCAGCGGGGTTGCCGCATGCAATGCCCGCAGGTCGAGTCGATCCATGGCTTCATGAGGAGGCATGAAGAAAAAGACTTCAAAGTCTGTGTGGAACTCTCCATCAACTCTTCATGGCACCTTCAACGCTTCCACACAGGCCTTTCGCACGGTTTGGTTCCAATAAGTCCATTGCCATGGCAAGTGCTAGCGGTTGGGGGATGTGCAACGAGTGGGTGTGGCGTTGTTTGGAACTGCGGTGATCGAGCAAAGGAATGATCCATGAAAATGAAGCCAACTGGAAAACGGGACGGGATCACGAGTGCGATTGCAAAGATGCTTACGCGATCTGGTAGCCGGGGGCGGCGACGTCAGTTGGAGTCACGTCGGAGGCGATTTGAGCAACTGGAACGGCGCGAATTGATGGCGCTGAACATTCTCTCGATCAGTCCGCTCGATGGATCGACCAACGTGCCGTTGAATTCGGACTTGGTGATCCAGTTCAACGAATCGGTCGTCAAGGGGCAGGGAAACATCTACGTCGTGCGACAATCGCTTAACTCGCTTGGCGTTGCGGTCGACGTGGGGTCCAGCAACGTCGCGATCACAGGGTCGGAGGTGCGAATCGATCTACCGATCGATCTGGAACTGGATAACACCTACACCGTCTACGTCGATTCAGGGGCTTTTCTGGATGCTTCCACCGGACAGACGCCTGGTGCTACTTTGCTGAGTCAGAATTTTGATTTTCTCCCTTTGAAACCTCAGGTTTTTGAGACGTCGGGCAACGGGATCAACGACTGGACCGATGTGCCCCCCCTTGGATTTGTCCGTGACAACTCGGCCATGGTTCCTGGTACCGGGCAGGTTGCAGGGGTTCCGGAATGGGATGGCTGGACCTTCGCCCGAAAGGAGTTCTGGTTCAACGCCGACAATCAGGCGCGCGATCAGTTTGCCCTCGGTTCCAATGTGATCGCTGTGGCAGACGCCGATGAGTTTGACGACGCGACAGGGACGCAGCCCGACTTCAACGCAAAACTATTGACCAAGCCGATCGATTTGACGGGAGTGGCTGCCAACACGGTCAAATTCGAATTCGATTCCAGTTTCCGACCTGAGGACAGCCAGGTGGGAACTTTGGAGGTCAGTTACGACGGCGGTACCAACTGGAGCAATCTGCTGACGCTCAATCCGTCCAACACCACCAACACTGCCGGGAATCCCGCCACTGGATTTGTCAACAAGAGCATCAATGAGCGGTTGGTGTCGGGTACCAATACGGGTGTCAGCACCGACGGCTTGGGGAATGCACCCTTTGCTGCAATATCGAATCCCGATTCAGGCACCATGGTATTTCGTTACACCGTCACTGGGCGCAACGATTGGTGGTGGGCGATCGACAACCTGCTGGTGACTGGAACGGTCAACGGCGTTCCATTTGGAGGGGTATCCGACCCGCTCTATTGGAATTTCGCGACGCCCGAATCGCCGCGTCTAACGCTTTCGATCGATAGGGCATCGATGAGCGAAAATGGGGGGACAGCAACAGCGACTCTCTCGCGAAACAACCTGCCAACCGGCGACCTGGTGGTGACGCTTGCTAGCAGCGACACCACCGAGGCTACCGTCCCTGCCTCGGTGACTATTCCCGATGGACAAAGCTCGGTCACCTTCACCATCACGGCAGTGGATGACCTGTTGAGCGATCGGGCGCAGACGGTGGTGATCACCGCCACCGCCAGCGGATGGGCCACGGCGACCGGTTCGATCGTAGTCCTGGATGATGAAGGCCCGAAAATCGTCTCTCTGACACCTCCCGATAATGCGACGGCGGTCGACTACAAGAGCAATTTCGAGGTGGTCTTCGATACCAATATCGTCAAGGGAAATGGGAACATTCGGATCATCGATGCAGCGACCGGATTTGCATTTGAGACGATCGACGTGCGAAGTTCTAACGTGGCCATTTCTGGATCGACGATGACGATCGATCCGACGCGAAATCTCTTTGGCCTGACAGACTATTGCATCCTGATGGACGATGGAATTGTCTTGGATAGTTCGGTGGATCTGACGCCCAACGTCACATTCCTCTCCGAATCGTTCGACTACGTTCCCTTGCTGCCGTTTCCGACAGGGGTTCTAGGGGGAGATGGTACCGACTACAGCCTTCAACCACCGGCCGGATATGTGGTTGATAACGCGTTGATGCCTACAGGGGATTCTCCTTTCCGTGGCTGGTCTTTTATGGGGAAGAACTCGTGGGTGGGACAGCAAGGGGATCAAAGCCGCAGTCGGTTCGCGCGCGGCAGTGGCACCGTTGTGGTGGCCGACGCCGATGCCTGGGATGACTTTCCCCACGGGACAGGAGCCTTCAACAGCTTTCTGGTGACACCGGGTCTTAACCTGGCGGGGATCACCCCCGGTTCGGTGAACCTGGAATTCGACTCCAGCTACTATCCGGAACTTCCTCAGTTTGGAACGGTGGAGGTGAGCTACGACGATGGAGCGACTTGGGGGCCGCTGCTTTTCTTTGGGGACGCTAGCAACACCAACGATGGGCGGAACGATAGGATCGTCATCAATTCCACCAACACCTTTGGTCAATACATAGGTGGTGCCACGGTCGATGCGCCGCTGAATACCCCGGCGACCGGCATCTTGAAGTTCAAGTTTGGCTTACAGAATGCTGGAGATAACTGGTGGTGGACGATCGACAATTTGAAGATCTGGGGTGAGAGGGCAGGCATTCCTTTCTCAGGGATCGGAGACCCTGCGGCCTGGAGTTTCCGAACTGCCGAGGCGCCGACGCTGACAATTACGGTGAACCCGGGATCGATCAGTGAAAATGGTGGTATTGCAACCGGGACGGTGACGCGGAATCTCAGCACCACCGGCGACCTCGTAGTGACGCTCAGCAGCAGCGATGTCGGGGAAGCGATCGTGCCGGCGACGGTGACGATTCCCGACGGTCAGGCCTCCGCTACCTTCTCGATCACCGGAGTGGACGACACGATTGTCGATGGCACTCAGGTCGTTACGATCGACGCTTCGGTGGTCGATTTTTTCTCTGTGCCTGCCCAGATCAATGTGCTGGATGACGACTTCCCAAAAATCGTGTCGGTCACTCCAGCCGACAACAGCACGGGAGTTGCAGTCGGTGCAAATTTGGATGTCCTTTTTGATCAACCGATCAAGAAGGGGAATGGATTCATCTATCTGGTCCATGCGTCGGATAACAAGGCAAGAATCGCGATCGACGTCAACAGTTCTCAGGTTTCTGTCTCCGGTAACACTCTGACGATCGATCCATCGGTCAATCTGCAGGGTCTGACCGATTACTATGTGCGGATTGATCGCGGTGCGATTCTGAGCGTGCTGGCCAACACGACCCCTGGGGTTCCGTTGTTGAGCCAGGATTTTGAGTTGCTGCCATTAGGGCCTGCTGTCTTCGAAACCGTTGGGTTGACTCCGGATGGCAAAGACTGGACGGCGACGCCTCCATCGGGATGGTCGGTCGATAACAGCCAGATGCCGTTCGGGGGTGTGCCTGAGTGGCGGGGTTGGACGATGGCAGCCAAGAGCTTCTGGGCGACGCAGGGTGGGCAGAGTCGAGCGAACTTTGGACGAGGCACCAATACCATCGCTGTCGGCGACACCGACGAGTGGGATGATACCTTCACTTCGCCAAACAATCAGTTCAGCAGCAAGATGTCGACCAACCCGATGAACCTTGCATCGGTCGCCCCCAACTCGGTGAGGATCGAGTTCGATTCCAGTTTCCGTCCTGAGAGTGGAGGTACTTTTGTTCCACACGTTCCGACCAACATGCAGGGAATGTTGGATGTCTCTTACGACAACGGTGCGACGTGGACCAATCTGCTAACGCTTGATTCCAGCAACACCCTCGGCACGGCGACAGCCCCCAACGTCAATGAGCGACGTGGGGTGGACGTTCCCAATCCCGACGACGGTCAGATGGTTTTCCGTTGGGGCTTGACGGGAACAAATGACTGGTGGTGGGCGATCGACAATCTCGTGATCACCGGGACGGTGGATGCCTTGGTGTTTCCCGGGGTGACCGACACCACGACGTGGAACTTCAGCACCGCAGAAGCTCCCGCTCTTTTGGTTACCACCAGTCCAACCACTGTCGCAGAGAACGTTGGGGTAGTAACCGGCACAGTGACCCGTACCCTTGGCAGCACGGGGGCGCTGTTGGTGAATCTGTCTTCGTCCAACAACTCGGTCGCCACGGTGCCTGCAACGGTGACGATTCCGGATGGACAGGCCTCGGTCGATTTCAGCATCACCGTGGTCGACGACAGTTACTTCGACAGTACGCAGTCAGTAGCCATTTCGGCCAGGTCGGGCGGCTATGTCACCGGCAATCTGGCGCTGACGGTGACCGATGACGAGACAGGTTCGGTGATGATCACCGAGATCATGTACGATCCGGCTGGAAGCGAGCCATTGACTGAGTGGATCGAGCTTTACAACGGGGGGACGACCACCGCCGATCTATCGGGCTGGGTGCTGGACGATGAGGACACCAGCAATTGGTCGGCATTTGCAGCGGGGACGCTGCTGGCGCCAGGGGAGGTGTTCGTAGCCTACAACGCCGCCTTCGGCAACAACCCTGAAGCCAATCTGAGGACTCAGTTTCAGGTGCCAGCGGTGGCGAAAATGGCAGGGCTGTTTTGGGGAAGTCTCGACAATTCCCCGACGCTGACTAACGAAATTCTCACGCTTCGAAATGCGGTTTTCGTTAGTTTGGACGAAGTGAATTTCGCCGAAGATGGGACAGTGTGGCCCGCCTATGTCAACGGCTCCAGCATCTACCTGAGGGATGTGTCTACCGATAACAACGTCGGTGCAAACTGGCGATCGAGCGTCGTTGGACGCGATGGAGCTGTGCAAGCAACTGGAGCGATCTACAACGCAGCAGATAAAGGTTCGCCCGGTTACATCGTGATCAATACTCGGCCGGTGATCGCTGTGAACAATGCAGCGGTCGTTGTTCAAGAAGGGCCAGACGGTACGAATTCGGGGACATGGTCCGATATCGACGGCGACTTGGTCGACCTTTCTGCTTCGGTGGGAAGTGTGACCCGCAATGGCGACGGCACGTGGACGTGGTCGGCGTCGGCGGCCGATCAGCAGGCAGTGCAGACGGTAGTGATCACTGCCAACGACGGCAAACGAGGCGTTGTCACAACCAGTTTCACCTACGAAGTAACCAACAAGGCACCTGGGTTGACCGTCAGCAGCGGATCGGTTGTTGGACCAGCCCTTTCGACGTTGACCAACTCGGGGACATGGACCGATGTGGCCGCCGACACTGTAACTCTGTCTGCTTCCCTCGGGGAAGTCGTCAGGAACGGAGATGGAACCTGGACCTGGTCGCTGGCGACTACCGGTGCCGTGCCGACTCAGAACGTCACGATCACAGCGACGGACGAAGATGGCGGTAGCTCTAGCGTCAGTTTCTCGATCGCCGCGCTGGTGACGGTGACCAATCGCAAGGTCTTCTACAACGGATCGGGGTTTGAGTCGACCGGCGGAGTGGATGGTGCGTTGGATACAGGCAAGCAGCTTCTGAAAGCGTCGACCGCAACGCAGACAACTAGCTTTGCCAACGTGATCAACTACAGTCGAGGCATCAACGGCATCGTTCTGGATGTTGCTGGTCTGGCCGCATCCTCGCTGACCGTTGACGACTTTACCTTCCGAATGTCTGCGCAAGGGGCCAGCGGGACGCAGAACCCAAGCAGTTGGGTTTCGGCTCCCGCACCGACGGCGATCGATGTCACTGCAACCGCCGGGCAGCCCTCGCGGGTCCGTCTGGAATGGGCTGATGGAGTGATCATCAATCGATGGCTTCAGATCATCGTCAAGGCGAACGCCAACACGGGGCTGATTGAGCGAGATGTTTATTACCTCGGCCATGCACTAGGCGAGGTCAATGGCGTCGCACCCTATCGATTGACATCGGCTGACCTGAGCGGCGTGCAGGGGTCGATCAGCACAGCCATCGTTTCGATCACCGACATGCGGGATGTCAACAAAGACCGACGCATCACCAGCGCCGACCTGTCGTTCCTGCAGAGCCGCATCTCCAATTCGGTGCTGATTGGCAACATCACCATCCCCGCGTCGGGTGACGGTGGTGAAGGGGAAGGTGGCCTAGGGACCTTTGGTATGGACCTTGGTTCCGGCCTCCCCGAAGGTCCTGGAGCGATTGGTAGCGACCCAGCGCGCCCCGTGGGAATCGGTGTGCGGGATACCGGAGTCATTCATGGAGTCCGGAGGGAAGTAGTGACGACGCCTATCGCGATGCTGGCGATGCAAGGGGAGTCGGAATGGGAGGGCGATGCGAACACTGCCGGGGACGCTCCGGCGGATGGTTCGTACGAGTCGCTTGCGGACTATCTGTTTTCCAATTTGGGGCGGCAGCGGCGTTCATTTTGGGATTTCGGGATGTAGGCAAATCGGCCAAGAGAACGTCGAGTCATGCGTGTGATTCGACCAGCGGCCAGTCGTCTGAAAGGAAGGTGTTTATGGTGTTCCGTTTTTGCTTGTCATGGGTCATGCTGCTGGCATTTCTGGGATCGTTCGGAAAGGCGGATATCGTCTTTTCCGTCTCGCCGCTCAGTCAAACCATCACGCAGGGATCCAATGGGATCTTCGAGGTCTTCATCCGTTCCAGTTCGGGAACTCAGAAGGTGGATGGCGTTGATGTGAACGTAAACGCAGGTGCCGGAAACGGCACTGGCGGCAAGTTCATTTCGGGCGTCACCTTCTTGCTGGGGGCAACACCCTTCGACATCACCACGACAACCGGACAGGCGTTCTCAACCAACTTTCAGTTGGGGGGGATCGACATTGGTACCACCGATCAGCTTTACGGCCGATTGACTCTGGATACCACCGGGGTGGCGCTGGGAACCTACACGATGTCGCTGGATCAGTTGAACGCCAACAGCCCGACGCTGGCTGGACTCCCCGTCCAGGGGTTCAATGCCACCTACACGATTACAGCCATTCCGGAGCCCTCTTCGGTGCTGTTGGTCAGCGCCGTCGGGCTTTATGGGGTGCGCCGTGCGCGTCGGAAAAAGCTCGGCCTTCGATGATTCGAAATGGAGTCGATGACGGCGGTCGGTGATCGCCGCCAGCAGGGGTACTGCGAATGCCCCCAGCCTCGCAGTGCCCCTTTTTTTGTCGCAGTGGTGGATAGGCGGACAATGCGAGAGGCGCACATGGACGGGACACCTCCACGGTATCTTGACCCTCAAATTCCCATGGGTCTAGAGTGGGTGACCATGCCAGTGGTCGTCGCCACCGATCAGAGTCTAAAAGGCTACGGCGAACTTCTGGCTTCCCCAAACGACCGGTCCATCGAGATCGTGCGGTGGCCAGCAAAAGGGTGGCGGCCGGTCGACCTCGACTCGGGAGACCAAGGGGGAGTCAAAGAAGGGGTTTTCGAAGCCACTTGGGTGGGGCAGGTACTTCTTGGATCCAACCAAGCTGTCGGAGGGGAATATGTCCTTGGATATTCCTGCGAGCCGTCTTTTGCCGATCGCAACTTTTCGCTGCGGCCCAAGCAAGTCTTGCTTTGGCATGCAAACTACCATCCGGATGGTGGGCAATCGTTTTTCCCCCGATCGTTCGTCCCATTTCTTGTGCCACTGGCGCTTCCTGGCGACGATGTGTTGCCGCGTCATTTCGTCGCGTTTCTCTTTGACGGCACCAATGGGCTTTATATCCACCCCGATGTCTGGCACGAGGGGATTTTTCCTCTCGATCAAAAGATTCAGTGCGACGATCGTCAGGGAGCCGTTCACGCGAGAGTTTCCGTGGAGTTCCCGCGGGAATTCGGCTGTCTGCTTCGCATCGACTTGGAAGAGGCGCGACGGCTGCTGGGGTAAATCTGTCGTGCACTCAAGCCATTTGCTGTGATGGCGCACCGTCCAAGCAACGGGATTGCAATGAGCCGACGGAATAGTCTGATTTACCGCCGTGGGTCCACTCCCTGCCTCAGCTGCACGCATCCGCTCCCTCGAGTGCCATGGGACCGACTGCCATCCCAACGGATCGCTAGCCCAGATGGGTTGGTATTGCCGACCGAATCGATCGGATATGTTAGACGCTCAAGCCGCGGCGTCGATCGGTTGGGGTCAAACCGGCGCAGGGTGTGTAGATGCGATTTGAGACCGCTGGGAAATGGAGAGAGACGATGAACGAGTCGAGGGAGGGGCGAGTGGACCGGGAGACTGCGGATCAATTCGATCAGAGGATTCTCGACTGGTACGATGACTACGCTCACGGGCGGATCGAGCGGCGGGATTTTCTCAATCGCGTCGCTACGGTGGTCGCTGGAGGGGTTGCTGCCGAAACGGTCCTGGCTCGCTTGGCCCCCAACTACGCATGGGCCCAACAGGTTCCTGAAAAGGATCCGCGTATCAAGACTCAGCGATTCGGCTACGATTCGCCGCAGGGGGGCGGCAAGATTGAGGGGCTGATCGCTTGGCCGGCGGACAACAAGGAGAAGCATCCTGCTGTTCTGGTAGTCCATGAAAACCGTGGGCTTAATCCCTACATCGAAGATGTCGCTAGGCGGCTGGCGGTATCCGGATTCCTAGCGTTTGCCCCCGACGCTCTTTCGCCACTGGGTGGCTATCCCGGTACGGATGATGAGGGGCGGCAAATGCAAGCCAAACGGGATCCCGATCAGATGCGTGAGGATTTTCTTGCCGCCGCGAAAGTCCTGCGGGATCATCCTGCCTCGACCGGCAAGGTGGGCGTGGTCGGGTTCTGTTACGGCGGTGGCATCGCCAACGAACTGGCGGTGCGGGCATCGGATGTGATTGCAGCGGCGGTTCCCTTTTATGGCAGGCAGGCGGCGGTCTCCGATGCAGCCAAGATCAAGGTGCCTCTGCTGTTGCACTATGCCGAGATGGATCAGCGGGTCAACGAGGGGTGGCCTGCGTACGAGAAGGCGCTGCAGGAAGCCAAAGTCAACTACACGGCTCATTTCTATCCAAAGGCCAACCACGGCTTTCACAACGATACGACGCCTCGGTACGACAAGGCGTCTGCGGAGTTGGCCTGGACGAGGACACTAGAGTTCTTCCACAAACACCTGGATGGATGATCTTCTTGCGAAGTACTCCAGGATCGGTCATCGATGGAAGGTGCTGTGAACGCGTCGGGCCAGCACCAGTTCCTCCACCGATCTCTGGTGGACTGCTTCCTCTTGAGCAAGTTCTTCCCGCTGCAGTTGCTCGATTTTTTGCCCAGCGGCATCGGCCTGTCGCTGGGCATCCAGAAGATGCTTAGCAGCGACGGCTTGTTGCATTTCCAGTTGCTGCAGTTGCCGAGTACCCTGCAGCCACCATTCGAGAGCGAGTTGTCTGGCTGGATGACTTCCGGAAGAGGTGTGTGAATCCTGGCTGGAAAAGGCGGCAGCATCTTGGCCGGAGTCGGGCCAGTGTTGCATCGCATTTTCGATCTGGATCAGCAAACGCTGCTGGTGATCGATCTGGTGGGCGATGCGAGCTAGATCCGCGGCGGCATGATCGCGTCGTAGTATTTTCAGCCGTTGCCAGGTGCGCCAGCGTTTCATGGAGCCGACTCTCGATCAGGAAGCTCAGGCCAAGCGTCCGGAGGCAGCCGACGGCTCCAGCGAAGATCCTGCTGGGTTGCCGATCCGGGCCGGGGTTCAAAGGAGCCGGGTATCGGCGCGCCTTGTTGTTCGAGTGAATCGATTAGTTGCTGGAGTTGCCGCCACGACTCCTCCATCTAAAACGACTCGTTTCGTCCTTGCTGAAGAAATCGATTCCACAGGGGTTCCATCGGAACGACCAGGTCGAGTGCGGGGTTGGATCCAGGGCTATAGGCCCCCATCTGGATGAGGTCTTCGTGATCCTTGTAAAGTGCGATGGCAGCGCGGAGTCGCTGTGCTAACGCCATTTGTTCGGGTGAGACGACCGAATCCATCAGGCGGCTGAGACTTTTGAGCGGATCGATCGCCGGAAAGTGTCCTCGAGCGGCGAGGGAACGATCGAGCAGCAGGACGCCATCGAGGAGGCTGCGGAGATGGTCGGCAAGGGGTTCATTGGGATCGTCACCTTCGATCAAAACGGTGTAGAAGGCGGTGATAGTACCACGGGGGCTGGTGCCGGCGCGTTCCAGGAGTGCTGGTAACATCGACAGGACGCTGGGTGGGTAGCCTCGCGCCATCGGGATCTCGCCAGCAGCCAAGCCGATCTCCCTCTGCGCCATCGCCAGACGAGTCAGCGAATCGATCAGAAGCAGGACATGCTTTCCTTGATCGCGATATTGTTCTGCGATTGCGGTGGCCGACTTGGCAGCTCGTACACGCTGGCAGGCCGACTGATCGCTGGTCGCCACGACCGAGACGACCCGTTGCTGGGAATTGACCCCCAAATCCTGCTGCAGGAACTCCTTCACCTCCCGTCCTCTCTCCCCGATCAGTCCGATCACCACCACATCGGCCTGGACCCCGCGTGCCAGCATGCCCAGCAGCGTCGTTTTTCCGACGCCTGCTCCTGCCAATATGCCAACTCGCTGCCCCCTGCCAATCGTCTGCAGGGTATCGATCGCTCGGATCCCCGTCGCTAGGGGTTGGTCGATCACCGGCCGAAGCATTGGTGCTACGGGTGCAGCTTCGATCGCGATTGGCGTGATGTAAGAAGGTGCTGGTAAGCCGTCCAGGGGGCGACCTGAGGGGTCGATGATGCGTCCCAAAAGAGAGGGGCAAAAGTCGACGGTCGGCTGGAATCGCCAGGGATGCACCGATTGACCAGGCTGGATCCCCAAAGGCGATTCGCAGGGACTCAGCAACGTCTGATCTTGCTGGAAACCGACAACTTCTGCTTCCAGCCATCGGTGGTGTCCCAGGTCGATTCGGCAGACCGAGCCGATAGGGGCGGGGAATCCCGAAGCGATCAGCAGATTGCCGCGTACTGTTTCGATCGTGCCCTGGACCACCCAGGGATCCAACGATCCGACTTTCTGGTGCAGTCGAACTGGATGTTCCAGCATTCTGTGAAGTTGCTGGGGGAGCGAAGGACGGGAAGGCTTGTCTGCAAGCGCCTTGGTCATCTCAGCGTATCCTTCAGCTGCCGCAGGATAGAATCCCATCGCAGATCGATCCTTCCCTGTGAATGCTCCAGCACCGCCTCGGTTGGGGCGATTTGGGGATCGGCAATCCAGCGCGCGACACGAGGCCATGAAGGACCTCCCTGCCCCGTCAGCTCTGAGGGAAGTTGTGCCAGCAGGTCTGGGTGGAGGTGGATTTCGACGACCGCATCTTGTGGCAGTTGCCGCATCGCTTTTGCCAGCCAGGAAGCCATCAGGGCGGGGTCTTCCTGGAGCCGCAGGGGAACGAATTTCTCTGCGATGGCGATCGCCAGATCGGCGGTGTGTCGCGTCCACTCTTCAGCCCATTCCAAGACGGCTTGATGGCACTCGGCGCGGAGATGTTCCAGCGAGTTGGCGATCGACTGCTGTTGCTGCTGCTGGAGCTGTTCCAGTTGCTCGGCCACGCGCCGATCGATCGTCTCTGCTGCCTCCGCCATCGCATCGCGAAGGGCGGTATCGCGAATCGCCTGCGCCTCGCTGCGAGCTTGTGCCAGAATCTGGTCGGCCCGTTCCTGAGCCTGGGAGATCGTTCGCTGGGATGCTTCCAGCATATCGTCCCACTGCACCAGAGGTTCGTTCTCCGCTGGCGGCACCTCTTCTACGTCGGCACGATGGGCGGCCTCCGTTCGAATCGCCACAGCCTTTTCGGTATCGGAAGTCACCTGGGGATCAGGAAGTTTGGCGTTTCGTTTGAAGAGGATCGGCATGATCGAATGGTTCGCAGGGAAATGGTGGTCCGAAGGAGCCAACGCGAGCGGAGTGCCGTTCAGGGCAATCCGAGGTGTCCTCCATTGGTGATCATCCAGTGGAAAGCGATTGATGAATCCAGGTGGCGATCTGTCCCCGTTCCAGTAGGCGTTGCGCGACCTGACCGATGCGGTGGAGGCTTTGGGGATCAGGTGGCAGTCCATGTTGAGAAACGTTTTTCAGATAACGTTCAACCCTCTTCCCATCTTTTCGACGGAGGAAGCAGCGGATCCGATGAGCCAGCGGTGAGTCGGTGTCGTGCAGGATCGCCAGGATGTCTTGAGGCTGACTGGCCTGGATCACTTCGAACAGGTCGGGGTCCGAAAGCGACAGCAGTTCGGTGAGCGGCATGGCGGTGGAATCCGCGGCGATAGGTCTGTCGCCAACGGTTGTTTGTCGGGACGGCGCGCCAGGATTCCGATGACCTGGTAGTGGCTGGAAGGGGATAGTCGTCCGTTCCGGAGGAACCGGCATCGTGGGGTTGGCAACTGGATCGGAGCCCGCATGCCGCGGTGCCGATGCCATCGATTGCTGAATTTCAGGGGTCGCGAAGGCCAGCAGTTGCTGGTAGCACAGATCCCCTGGCGCGAGGGTGCGCGGGCTAGTGTCCTTTGGGTGCGAACTAGTCGCTTCGGTCGACTCAGGCGTGGCCAGGACCGAATCAGCGGAAAGGGGCTGGGGGGCAGTTGCCGCAGGGCGAAGTGCTTCTAAGAGCATGCGAGCTGCGTCCGGATGAGGCAGATCGGAATGGGGCAGTCGTTCCAACGCCTCAACCACAAGTTCCTGGGGCAGCTGGTGCAGCAAGTAGCCGCTCAGATGAGCCGGAAGGATCCGCATGATCGCCGAAACGATCCACGGAGGTTGCTCGGTCAATTGCCTAGCCAGCCAGGGGAGATCCTCTTCTTCCCATCGAAAACTATCAGTGGCAAGCTGGGGCGTTCCCGCCGACAGAGGCTCTTCGGCGATCTGCCTGGGACGGCTTGCGGTTGAGAGATCTTCTGGAAGCGTTGGCGGGACCAGTGCAGAGGACCGCTGTTCTTGGCTGAAATGATCTTGGCTAAAGGGAGCGACCGAAGGGTGGGGCTCGAGTTCGGGTGGTGATTGGAACGCATGGCGAATTGGTTCGTTTGCAGCCGAATCGGCCAATGGTGTGAAGGCACGCCATGCCTCCATCGCTTCCAATCGCTCCTGAGGAGTGACGGGCCCCAAGTGCGCCAACTCGCGCCGAATGTTCTTCGCCAGATCGGATGGAAGTGCGTGGAGCAGCTTGCGAGCTGCCTGAGGATCGAGAGCCCCGAGGACGATCGCAGCTTGGCGTAACGTCTGCTGGTTCATTCCATTCTCGGTCGATTCTATCGCCATGGGACTGGTTGAGCGGATCGAAGGGCAGCGGGAGCTGCCTGGGATCAGATGGTGCGGACTTTAGCGATTCGCAGACGGCAGGTCCAGGTGGATTACCAACCTAGGAAACGGACGTAAACCTGTCAGAAAAGCCAACGGTTCATCAGGCTGCCCTTCGAATCCATTGCTCCATGGAACTGGCTGCCATCTGCGGGTTCTGGCTGGCCCAGTCGAGAAGGGACCGGTTGGGTGACTCCTGGCCAGCTTCTACCAATCGGTCGTCGCTGCGGCGAGGGGCGATCGGGGAGTCGTTTGGGACTACAGAGACGGTCGAGGTGTCTTCCGCCAGCGGCCTCGGGATGGAAGGCAGACGCTGGACAGTGGAAGGAGCTAGCCAATGACGAAGCATCCAGCCCGCCCCGGCCGCTGCTGCAGCGATGGCAAGCCACAGAGGAATCGCATTTTCCACGGGACGATCTGCCCGCCGAACCGGCGTCACGTCTGCGACCAAATCCGATGGTGCAGAAGGACCCGGGGGGTAATCAATCAGGGTGATCTGGATGTTGGTTGGTTCGGTGGCTGCTTCGTCGAACAGCCCCAGAAGTAGCGCTCTAACTTTGGCGTGAAGCGGATTGGCGATCGACTCCTCAGACGCAAGGGTGGGAGTCGAAGAGCCCGATATTTCTGGCGATCGGGCTGGCAACTCGGGAAGGGAAACCACAAACGCATAGCGAAAAGAAGGACTGCTCAAGGGGGCCGCAACAACGCTGCTGAGCGGCTCGTCCGCTTCCTTCGTCTCAGGATGCTGTCGATTCGCCGGTTCCACGGTCCGCCCTGCAGGCCGGACGGCTTCGGGCGATTGATCCTCCTGGACGCCGTACGACAGCGGGGCGTCATCGGTCGCCACCGTCAGTTCGACCCGGATCGGTCCATAGGCCTGTGTCAAAGGCGCCAGCAATCGCTCGGCCTTCTCGCGAAGCTCTCGCTCCTGTGTCTTGATCCGTTCTTCCAAGTGAAGGCGTGGTGGCGTGGACTGGTTGGCCAGAAACAACTCTCCGTTGCTCAGATCGAGAATCGAAATAGCGTCCAGCGATAGCCCTGCAAAGCTCGCCTGCACTTGACGAGCGATCGCCAGTTTCATTTCGGCGCTAAGGTCTGTTTTTTCCTTCGGGCGGATCCAGACGCTTGCCGATTGGTCGGTGCCCGACTTGAGCGACCCGGTCGCCTGTTCGTCGTGACAAACCCAGGCCATGGAGACGAAGGGAAGTTCACATAGGCCTCGTGCAATATCCTGCTGCTTGGCTCGCCGCTGACGTTCGCGAGCAGCGCTGAGCGATTCGAAAGGGTTGTTGGCATTTGACTGGCTGGTAGCTTCCCCGAGTCGGCCTAGCCAGGGCTTGGAGTCGGAGAGGACCTGGGCGTAGGCCTGCCGCTTTTCGACTGGCACTAAAAGTTTCTTCTGATCCCATCGAGATTCGTTCAGGCCCCGGGCTGCCAGTGCGATTTCGATCCCTTGCATCTGCTCGGGCGTCCAGATGTTTTCCGAGCCAACAGTTGCCCACCGTGAAGTGGTTGTCCAAGGGGGAGCGTAGTGACCGGAAGCCCACCAGGCTCCCATCGCGACCAGGAGTATCCAGGGGAGCGACCAGATCAACCAAGGGGTTTGCTTGAGCCACTGAGGGCAGGCTTGGTGAAGAGTCGCTGCGTTCCATGCCATCGCCAGATTCCCGTACCGAAGGAAGCCCGTGCCGAAAGAAGAAGGCTCGTTCAAAACCAAGAGCCTTGGGGCACTCGGCAGAATGACCGCCTGACTCGATGTTGGAGGAGTTACCAAATCGCTGGCTGCCTGCCAACAGCAATTGAAATGCTGGCGATTGTGCCGCTATCCTGCCGAGTCAGGAATCTCGGGGGGTGGGCTGAGCCTGGAGCGACTGAAAGACATCCTGAATGATGGCGTCGATCGTGTGTCGGGGGCGGGCTTGGATGGTGGAGCGGAGTCGAGTCAGGTCGGGGACGCGTCGCCGCACATCTTCGAAGTCGGGGTCGTAGGCATCTCGGTAGGACTGGAACTGGATCGTTCCTTTGGGGTTGACGATCTCCAGAACTCGTTTGGCCAGGTCGACGATGGAAATGGGATGGTCGCTGCCGATGTTGTAGACGCGACCATAGGCTGAGGGTGTCAGCATCAATTCGATGATTGCATCGATCACATCGGCGACATGGGCGAAGCATCGCTGTTGCTGGCCATCATCATGGACCAGCAGCGGCTGGCTCTTCATGGCGGCTTCCACGAATCGAGGCAGAACCATGCCGTAGGCGCCTGTTTGGCGTGGACCGACGACGTTGAAGAATCGGCCAATCACCACCGGCAATTCCCATTGTCGGTGGTGTGCCAACGCCAGGAATTCGTCGATTGCCTTGCTGGCGCCATAGCTCCACCTGGGCCGCGTGGTGGCGCCGAAAACTAGGTCATCTTCTTCGTTCCAGATCGGTTTCGGGTTCTTTCCATAGACCTCGCTGGTGCTGGCCAGGAAAAAGGGAATCTCCCGCCCGCGGTTCCGCTGCAGTTCCAACGCCTCCAGCAGCAATTGGGTTGGATAGATGTTGCGATGGATCGTCTGGATCGGATGGCTGGCGATCAGAGCGACCCCCACAGCTGCGGCCAAGTGGTAAACCTGATCCGCCCGGGCGACTTGGTCGGCCACCAGAGTCGGATCGGCCAGGTCGGCGTGGATCACCTCCAGTTGGTGATTGCCTGCAAGATGCGCAAGGTTTTTGGCGCGACCTGTGCTGAGGTCATCGACGACGGTGACATGATGTCCCAGGCCCAGGAGTCGATCGACCAGGTGGGAACCGATGAAGCCGCTACCGCCGGTGACGAGGATATTTTGCATGGAGCGATGGAACGAAGCGGGAAACGAAAACAGGTCAGGCATACAATCCGTCAATGTAATGCAGGTAAACGCCTTGGGGAGCAAGTGAAGCGAAGAGTTGGAGGTTTGGGGGGATTTTGCGGGCTGGGGCGTTGCGGAGACGTTCTCTGTGATGGTTGAATCGTTGTTAGGAAGGGTGCCGAAGATAGGAATTGCGACGCAAAGAACGAATCCAACTAGGCGCTGGCCGGTGCGGTGGCTTAAAAAGTCGGTGGTTTTGCGTTTGGCAGGCATTTTTTTTGCCTGTCGCGGAAGCGTTATGAGAGTTGGGGGCGGACGATGGGCGCAGCAAGACTCGACAACCGTCTGGGGGCCTTTCGGCGGATGCCTCGCATCGGCTTGGCTTGTTTGACGGTAGCAGTGGCGACCGTGATGGATCCGGTCGCTTCGGTGGGAGTGGCCCAGGAGGCGGGAGGACCAGGGGGTGCGACAGCGTCGAGCACCGATCTGGTGCGTCGCTACGCCGATGCGGCAAGCTATCAGAACAACTCCGCTTTCGATTTGGCGATCGTCGAGTGGGAATCGCTGCTGAAGGAGTTTCCGAACGATCCTTTGGTCCCGAAGATTCAGCATTACCTAGCGATCTGCTATTTGAGAGTGGATCCACCCCGATTGGATCAGGCCTCCAGGCTGTTGACCGAATCGTTGCCAAAGGGGGCCCCGGAATTGAGAGAGGAAGCGCTGGTCCATTTGGGCTGGAGCTATTGGAAGGGGGCGCAGGTCAAGGCGGGATCGGACGCCACGGAACCGGAAGCGGACCGCAAAGATTCCTTTGCTTTGGCACTGGATGCCTTCCAGCGAATCGGCAAGGAGTTTCCCGACGGTGCTTATGCCGACCGAGCTGCCTACTACGCTGCCGACTGCTTGGTGCGGATGGGGCAGAAAGAGGAAGCTGCAAAGAGGTATCGCGAGTTTCTTCTCGTCAAGCGATGGGAGCAGTCGCCCCTGCGATCGGAGGTTCTTTTCGCACTGGCTTCGCTGGACGATGCTGCGGGGCGTGAGCCGGCGGCGCAGCAGGGCTATCGGGATTTCCTGAAGCGCTATCCCAAGCACCCGCTGGTCCAGGAGGCGCAGTTTCGTCAGGCGGAGATCGACTTCCGCAATGGACGCTTTGCCGAGGCATCGGTGGCGTTCGAGCGACTGGTGTCGGAATCGGAGGGGTCGCTGCGTGAGCGAGCGTTGAGCCGACTGGGTGCCAGCCTCAGCAAGGCAGGTCGATGGAAAGCCTCCGAGGAGGCTTACCGTCGACTGCTGACGGAGTTCCCCGATTCGGCTCAAGTACCTAGGGCTCAGTTGGCGTTGGCGCTTCTGGAGATTCGCGATGGGCGCGATGTGCAGGCCAGGCCGCGACTAGAAGGGCTCTTGGGGCGACGCGATGCGCTGGCGGCCGAGGCGGCTCATTGGTTGATCCAGATGGAGATGAATCAGAAGCAGTATGCCCAGGCGGAGCGATTGGCCAGGGAGACGCTGGCATGGAGCCAGGAGATGGCGGCGCATGACTCTCTGCAGATCGATCTGGCCGATGCGCTGATGCAGCAGACGGGAAGTTGGGCGGAAGCCCGGAAACTCTACGCGGCCGTGGTCGCAAGCGGGGACGCAGGACTGCGTCCCAAGGCGCTCTACCAAGGGGCTCTGGCTGCCTTCCAGATGGGGGATCTCCAGGCCTCCAAGGAGCTTTGTAACAACTTTTTGTCGCAACACCCCGACCATTCGCTGGCCCCCGAAGTCCTGCTGCTAAGCTCCGAATCGGCCATGCAGGGAGGGCAGTCCGACGAGGCGATCGCGCAGCTTCGTGCGTTGATCGAGAAAGACCCAAAGAATGAATCGATCGATCGCTGGAAGCTTCGTCTAGCGGGTGCATTGAATCTGAAAGGGAACTGGGAAGAGAGCTTGGGTATCCTGCAGTCGATCTCAGGGGATCGGCTGGATGAGTCGGGGCGTGTGGAGTTGCTTTATTGGCGTGCCAGCAGCCTTCGCAGGTTGGGGCGCGGTCAGGAATCGCTTTCGGTTTTGCAGCCTGTAGTGAAGCAGCCTGGGCCGTTTCAGGAAAAGGGCCTTTATCTGTTATCCCAGGCAGCCGAAGAGGCTCGCCAACCTGAAGTGGCGCAGCGGTCCCTGGAGCAGTTGATCGAGCAGTATCCGTCGAGCCGTTACTTTGGCGTGGCGATGGTGCGTTTGGGGCGGGCAGCGTCCGAGCAGCAGCAATGGGATCGCGCGGCCGATTACTACCAGAAGCTTCTGCAACGGCAGCCTGAGGGAGAGCTTGCCGATCTGTCGCGATATGGCCAGGCAGGTCTGGCGATGCAGCAGGGAAAGCTGGATGTCGCCGTCGGATTGCTGGATGCGGTCGCCCGCAGTCCCTCTCTATCCAAATCGCTTCAGGGGGACGTGCAGATGGCCAGAGGAATCTGCCTGCGGCAACTGGGACGCGTGCCAGAGGCGATCGAAGCGTTAAAGCAAGCCCGAGATGTCCGCAAAGGAGATCCAAAAGAAGCCGAAGCGATGATGGAACTGGGGTTCACCCTGGCGTCTGACGGTCAGCCGCAGCCAGCGCAGGAGGTGCTACTGGAACTTCGGCAAGCCCATCCCCAGTATTCATCGCTCGACCGAGTGCTCTACGAACTGGCATGGACTCACAAGGATCTTCAGCAGTCCGACAAATCGATGGAGATCTTTCAGGAACTGCTGCAGCGATTTCCTGAGAGCGGGTTTGCGGCGGAGTCGAATTTCCATATCGGTCAAGCGGAGTACGCGCGGGATCAATTCAGCAAGGCGATCACCGCCTACACCGCCGCGTGGAAGGGAACCAGCGATAGCCAGCTCCAGGAAAAGGCATTGCACAAACTGGGGTGGTCCTATTTCAAGCAAGCGGAGTTCAGCGAATCCGAACGGTGGTTTCGCGAGCAGGTGACGCAGTTTCCGGAAGGGGATCTGCAGGTCGATGGGCTCTTCATGCAGGCGCAGTGCGCGGCCAAGTCGGGACGATCCACAGAAGCTTGGAAACTCTACCGCGCGGCGCGAAGTGCCATCGAAGGGTCGGTTCGGCCCGAAACAATCGACGAACAGATTCGGACCCTGGTCTACCTGCAAGGGGCTCAGACGGCAAGGGAACTGAAGCAGTGGAAGGAAGTGGAGGAGTGGTTGGAGGAGATCAAGCAGCGAGAAGGTGCGGCTCCCTTCCTGCCGGAACTGCTCTATGAACTGGGCTATTGCTACCAGAACACCGGGCGACCTGACGAGGCCTTGCAGGCTTACGGTCAGGTAGCGGGCAGGTACCGGAACGAAACGGCGGCGCGAGCGAGGTTCATGATGGGGGAGATCTTTTTCGCTCAAAAGGAATATGCCAAGGCGATCCCCGAGTTCCAGCGCGTCATGTTTGGCTTCGGCGGCGACTCCACCGACGCTGCGATTTCCGATTGGCAGGCGCGCAGCGCCATTGAAGCCGGGCGATGCGCTGAAGCCATCGCCGCTTCCTCGAGCGATGAAGGGAAGCAAAAGGCAAGGGAAATGGCCGCCGAAAGCTACAAGTACATCGTCGAACGGCATCCGAAGCACGAATTCGCGGCTCAGGCCAAACAGCGATGGGATGCACTCAAAGAAGGCAATTAACCGCCAGGAACGATTCAGCCACCAGGGGCAATCGCATTATTTCACCCTGCCCTGCCCGCCTGATTCGCCCTGGCCTCTGGCCTGGCCAGTGGCAAAGACCTAGGATGATCGTGCCCCAGGGGAGTCCTCTGGCGAAGGGCAAACATCGAGGTCATGGACTCAGATCCGCGTTGGTGAGCTTGGCGGATTCATCTTTGGACAGGTCGGGAGGCTAGGTGACCGATGCAGCAGGTGAATTGGGGATGGGTGGTCTTGAACGAACGCTTGCGATCGCGATGCTGGCGAAAATGTGTTTTCTGTCTGTTCGTCGTCCTGGCAACCCTCGTGCTCGCGTCCGACCTGACCTGGTCGCAGCAGGCGACCCCCGATCCTCCCGAGGTGGCAGATGTGGAGGCGCTGGAGCGACTGAAGGGGGAGAGTGCCTCCAACAAACCTGCGGTGCCTGAAGTGAGCGTCGAGTCGACCAGAGGTTTAGATCTGCTGACACTTCTGCAGCGCGGTGGCTGGTTCATGCTTCCTATCGGGCTGACCAGCCTGGTGGTGGTGGCGATTGCGATCGAGCGATCGATTAGTTTGCGCCGATCCAAAGTGGTGCCACGAGGTCTGTCACGTGGATTGAGGGACATGGCCAGGGATCCCGAGGGTTGGAATCCACGCGAGGCCCATCGAATCACGCAGCAATTTCCATCCGTCGGATCGGAGGTGGTGCAAACGGTGCTGGAGAAAATCGGACGACCTCAGACGGAGGTGGATCAAGCGGCGCGGGATGCCATGCAGCGCCATGCCGATCGACTCTATGCGCCGGTTCGATGGTTGAACTTGGCCGCCGGCATCGCGCCACTCTTCGGATTGATGGGAACGGTTTGGGGATTGATTCATGCCTTCCACCACACCACCCAGCTGGACAGCACGCAGAACCGCGCTGAATTTCTGGCACAGGGAATCTATGAAGCTCTGGTGACCACGCTGGCCGGTCTGATGGTTGCCATTCCCGCTGCAATCCTTTCGCATCTTTTCGAAGGAAAAATTTCGGCTGCCTTTCGGCAGTTGGAGGAAATCATTGCCACCATCTCGCTAAAGATCGAGCGATTTGAGGGGCGGACGCGCTATGACATCGCGGGGGAGGAGTTGGTCGCTCGGGATCTAGGTGGGCATGTCCGGGCTTACCAGGAATCGAATGATGGGTTAGAGGATTCCGGCACAGCCAAAGTCCTGCCCGCCAACAGCGCGGTGGTTCGTCGCGTTCCATCGGGAGGCTGAGTTCGATGGCTGTTCGTCTGCAGCGTGGAAGAGCGTTGGAATCCCTCAGCTTGACGCCGCTGATCGACGTTGTCTTTTTGCTCCTGGTTTTCTTCCTGGTCGCGTCGCGATTTGCGCAGGAGGATCGGGCTTTTCCGGTCGAATTGCCAGCGGCTAGCAGCGCGAAGCCATTGGCCAGCAAACCGGAAGAACTGGTGATCTCCATCGATCAGGCAGGTGGCTATCATGTTCAGGGGAAATCCCTGGATGAACCGACGCTGGGGTTGCTGCTGGCGCGATATGGCGCGGAGAAGATGGAGCAGCCGATGGTGACGATGCGAGCGGATCGCCGCGCCCCGGTCGACTCGGTGGTGCGTGTCATGGACCAGTGTCAGAAGCACGGCTTGACCAAATACCGCATCACCACCGCCCCCAAGGATCGCAAGCCATGAGCGAGCGAACGGGGAGGGATGAAAGGAGAAGGCGACCACCCGCCTCCGATTCCAATGACGGTTGGTGGGCCGTCGATGCCTCCTTGATCCTGATCACCGTGATGGTGGGTGCGGTCATCTTCCGTTCTTTGCGATTCGATGATCCCCGGTGGTGGGCCAACGCGTGGGTCTGGTCGGTGCTACTACCACTGGCCGCATGGTTGGGTGGGGGACTGGTGCGCCAGATGTCGCGAAGCCAGGCGCAGCGAACCGTGGTGGTCGCATTCCTTCTGAGTGTCGCACTGCATTTGGCAATGGTTTTCGGAGCGATTGAATGGGTGCTGCTGCCGGTGCTCCGTCAGGAGGCGGGTGGGAGTGAGGCGACGTCGGTTTCGATGGAGCGTGCAATAGCGGTTGAGTATCTGCCCGAAGAGCTATCGCCGGCTGGGTTGCAGCAGGAGCTGGATGCGGATCAGGAAGAGAGGCTGGAGCAGAACTTGAATGCAGCGATCGAAGAGTCGCAATCCGCGATGACTCTCCAGGGCGCCCAAGCAGGGGGGCCCGAACGTCTGGAATCGATAGACTCGACATCTGCCAATCGATCAGCTGTTGCTGTCGAGGTTGGTGGGGCTGGAGATTCGTCCGCAGGCATTCGCGAGCCTCGGGTGCGGAGCGATCAGACCGATCGCCAAGCACAGCGCCTGGAGGAGGTGGAGCGGATGGCGCGGTTGCAGGCCATCGCGGCGCTCGACTTGCCACAACCGGTGGTCGAGGCGCGGCAGGCATCGAGCCGTACGATTCTGGATCGTGATGAAGAAGCTCGGGAACCGCTGTCAAGCGATACCTTCTCGATCGACTCAGGCGACCTCCCCTCCCCCAGTGATCAACTCGACCGACTTCCGATGCAACCCAAAGCAACCGAATTGGATCGAGGGAGCTTGGATTCTAAGGAGCTGATGAACCAGCAAGCGCCGTCGCCGTTGGATCCAGCAGCCTCCTCTGTGCAGATAGAGAAGTCGAATTTGGATCCAAAATCGATCGACATCCCCAGGCTGCCTGAGGATCGCCCGGTGCCGACAGATCCTGAGGGGCAGCAGAAGCGATTCGATCTGAATCGCCCCATGCGACAGCCAACTGCTGGCGGGTCTTGGGAGAGCGGCCGGGTGCAGGTCCAAGCGATGGATGAGGCATTGGAGAGGCAGTTGGTCCCCGAGACGATAGGTGCGGAACGGAGGAGGCAGATCGATCGCCGAGCAACATCCGAGCTGGGGTTGCAGCAACTGGCTGATTCCACAGATCCATTCAGCGAAGCGAGCCCTAATCGTCTCGATCCGGCATGGAAGGCCGGTCCGGTATCGGAGGAGGGTAGCAGCCGGAACGAAACGGCGACGGGGCGGCTAAATGCCAAGGGTGGAATAGGCGATCCGAAGGATCGTAGGTTAGAGGTGACTCGAAGAAGTGCTTCCGGATCGACTCCGGTTGGGGCGGTTGAGGGCGGCCGGTCGCAATCAGCGACGGGGCTTGGGGAAGCAGAGCGATCGATCGATGACCCATCGGATCAACTCGCTGGCTCAATTGCTTCGCGTTTTCTGCAGCGCGGTCGCATCGGAGGAGAGGCCGAAGAGGCATTGCGGGGGATGGGGGGCGAGAAGGCGGAAGGGGTTGCAGAAGCGGGGTCGAAGTTCGCGGACCAATTGGCGGCCGCCAAACCCGTGCCCGCATTCCAGAAACGCCGAGAACGGCTCAGTCGCAATGCACGGGGAGATCTGGACGCCGCCGAGCTGGCGATTGAGCGGGGCTTGGATTATCTGGCATCGACGCAGCAGGAGGACGGGTGGTGGAATCTGGAACGTGGGGATCCAGCCGTCAAGATTCGCAGCGACACGGCGGCTACGGGCTTGGCAATCCTGGCATTTCAGGGGGCCGGCTACACCCATCTGGAGGGAAAACATGCCGGAGCGATTCGGCGTGGTCTGGAGGCACTGCGTCGGGGGCAGCGAGCCGACGGAGATCTGTACCGTCGCATGGACGCCGCCTCCAATGCCAACGCATGGCTGTACAGTCATGCGATCGCAGCATTGGCTTTGTGCGAAGCCTATGGCATGACACAGGATTCGGAGTTGCGTGAGCCGGCACAGCGGGCGATCGACTTCATGGCTTCGACGCAGGACCGGCAGTTGGGTGGTTGGCGGTACCAGCCTCGAAGCGGTGCGGATACCAGCGTGACTGGATGGTTTCTGATGGCATTGCAGAGCGGCAGGTTGGCCGGTCTGGAGGTGCCTCGAACGACACTCGATGGCGTCACTAGATGGGTCGAACGCAGTCAGCAGTCGGAAGACCAGCCGTACCTTTACCGCTACAACTGGAATGCGCCCGACACCGCCGCGCAGCGGCACGGTCGGATCGCCACCCGAACGATGACCAGTGTCGGATTGCTGATGCGGCTCTACACCGGCTGGGCACCCGATCATCCAGCGATCGAAGAGGGAGCGGCCTACCTGCTAGAGGAGCCTCCTGATGCGACAGGCGAAGGGGAGAATCGACGTGATACCTACTACTGGTATTATGGAACCCAGGTGGTGTATCAGGTGGGCGGAACTTCCTGGGAGCGATGGAGTGCTGCTCTGCGGGAAGCGACGTTGGCTTCCCAGGAGACCACCGGGGATGAAGCGGGAAGCTGGGAACCTCGCGGGCCGGTGCCAGATGCCTGGGGAGCCTATGGCGGAAGATTGTATGTCACCTGCCTGAATCTACTCTCGCTGGAAGTACAGTACCGCCACCTTCCGCTCTACACCGCGTCGAATCCCTGAGAGCAGTGGGGGAGGAAGAACCAGTTGATGGCCTGACGTTAGGCTATCGGACCGATCCGCCATAGCGATCTTCTGAGTGGCTTGGTGGCATTGGTTGGCTTCCCTGCCGTAGCCGTGCGACTGGCCTTGCGACTCATCTGGGCAATCGGCTTCCCATCGGCGATATTAGAGCAGCCTGTTTTTGCGTTGGATTTCAATTCCTCTGAGAAGTAAGGTCGATCGATGCCGACTCCCGTGACTCGCCCCAAAGTGAATTGTTCCCCTTACTGGCATGGGGTGTATCCTGCGATCACCACGCAGATGGACCGTGATGGCAGGATCGATCTGGAAGGAACGATTCGGCATGCCGAAGTGCTTGTTGCCTCAGGAATCGGGGGTCTGATCTTCCTGGGATCGTTGGGCGAGAACCAAGTGATGACGGCATCCGAAAAGCGGGAGGTGATGGCGGCCATGGTCGGTGCCTTTCGTGGTCGTCTACCGGTGCTCAGCGGTGTTGCCGAATCGAGCACCGGAGAGGCGGTTCGCTACGTGCAGGACTGCGAGCGGTTGGGGGTCGACGGAGTGATGGTGATGCCGGCGATGAGCTATCGGACACCGGATCCTGAGGAGTCGATGGCGCACCTTCGCACGGTGGCAGCGGGAACCCGTTTGCCGATCATGATCTACAACAACCCGATCGCCTACGGGAATGACATCACCCCAGAGATGTTTGCCAAGTTGGCCGATGTACCAAATTTCGTCGCGCTGAAAGAGAGTTCGGCCAACACGAGGAGGATCACCGATCTGCATCGGGAAGTTGGTGGAAGGTACTCCATCTTTACAGGAGTCGATGACTTGGCGCTCGAATCGGCGGTGCTGGGGATCGATGGTTGGGTGGCAGGAACCGGCATCGCCTTTCCGGAGGAAAACCAGGCCCTCTGGGAAGCGATGCAGGCAGGCGATTGGGATCGCGCGGTGACGATCTACCGCTGGTTCACCCCTCTTTTGCATTTGGATACCCACATCAAGTTCGTGCAGTACATCAAGTTGTGCGTGCAGGAATGTGGATTGGGAACGGAGTGGACCCGGGCACCACGGTTGCCGATCTCCGGTGGGGAGCGGGAGCAGGTGCTTCGAGTGATTCATGAAGGGATTCGGAATCGGCCCAAGCTGTCGTGAGGAGTGTGAGAGCATGGAGCGGCAGAGGTTTCGGGCGATCGATTCCCACACGGGAGGTGAGCCGACGCGCTTGGTGGTGGAGGGCGTGCCGGACTGGCCTGGCCTGACGATGGAGCAGTGTCGAGAGCGGCTGAAGAGTGAAGCCGATTTCTATCGGACGATGCTGACGCGCGAACCGAGGGGATCGGAGGTGATGGTTGGTGGGGTGTTGTTTCCGCCAGCCGATCCGAAGCATACCGCAGGGGTCGTCTTCTTCAACAATGTCGGGTATCTGGGTATGTGTGGTCATGGTGCGATCGGTCTAATGGCGACACTGAAGTGGCTGGGACGCATCGAATCGGGGGTTCATCGACTGGAGACCCCCGTTGGTGTTGTCACCTGCGAGCTCAGCGATAGCGGATGGGTGGCGATTGAGAATGTGCCCAGTCACCGCGAGGTCAAGGGCTTGATGGTGGAGGTGCCAGGGCTGGGGCCGATCTCAGGGGATGTGGCGTGGGGAGGTAACTGGTTTTTTCTTACCAGTTCATTGCCGGGCCCTTATCATCTTAGCGAGGCTGGGTACTGGACCGATGTGGCGCAGAGAATTGGCCAAGCGGTGCGAGCTGCCGGCTACCCGCAGGTCGATCATGTGGAGCTTTGTGGGCAGGCAGTCGAACCGGGCGGGGACGGCAGGAACTTTGTTCTTTGCCCTGGTCTCCAGTACGACAGGAGTCCATGCGGTACCGGGACCAGCGCCAAGCTGGCGTGTCTTGCAGCCGACGGGGATCTGGTCGAAGGAGATCGATGGGTTCAGGAAAGCATTCTAGGAAGCCGTTTTGAGGGGAGCTTCCGGTGGCTGGATCGGCAGCGAGGAAGCATTCTGCCGAAAATTGAAGGTAAGGCATTCATCATGGCCGATCTGACGGTGATCGCCGATCCAGAGGATCCATGGCGTTTGGGGTTCTAGCGTTGGCAGTTGGTGGCAGCGGATGACGGGTGCTGCTGCTGTTTCGATGCGACGATTTCCCGCGGAGAAGAAAATGGGTCTACAAATGTGCGATCGATTCGACGGGTTCGGATGGTCCAGGAATTGGATCCGTGTAGCATTCTGCCTCTGGATGGCATTGGTACTCCAGAGCAATCGGCTGCCTGGGCAGGAGGTCGAATCGGTCCGCGATGAAGTGGTGCGCCGTAGCGGCGCTGACAAGTTGAACGCAGAAGGTATCGGAACGGTACCTCCGGTGGACGTTGCTGAGGATGTGGAGCAGATTGCCAGGGCGAAGGATCTTGCAGAGGCGTTTCGGATCGCTTCCAGCCGCGTTCTGCCGACGGTTGTCACCGTCTTGGCGTCCTCGCGAGACCCGCAAGGGGCATTGGAATCGCTTCAATTTCTCGATGACAGCCAGAGATTCGAAAGCATCGGCTCTGGGGTGATCCTCGATCCGAAAGGGTTGATCGTCACCAACGCCCACGTGGTCCAGGATGCAAGACAGGTCCTGGTTCGATTGGAGGATGGTCGCGAGTTCCAGGGACGCGATGTGAAGGCGGATTCCAAGAGCGATAGCGCAATCCTATACATCGATTGCCCTGATCCCCTCGCATCGGTCAGCATGGGGGATTCAGATCGCTTGGCGGTTGGCGATTGGGTTTTGGCGATCGGCAGTCCTTTCAACATCGAACAGACGGTTAGCGCCGGGATCATTAGCGGCAAGGCAAGAGTATTGCAGGGACTGGTGGGAGGGCAGCTTTTGCAGACCGATGCAGCGATCAACCCTGGCAACTCCGGTGGAGCGCTGGTCGATCTGAATGGGCAGTTGATTGGAATGAACACCGCGATCGCATCCAAAACGGGTGCCTTTCAGGGGATTGGATTTGCGATTCCCAGCAATCGACTTCAGTGGTTGGTCAGCGAGTTGGTGACGCACGGACTGGTGCGGCGCGCGCTGATGGGGGTCACCACCAATCAGATCCCGCAGGAGCTGGCCGAGCAGCTGAAGATTCCGGTGCGAGGTGGAGTGTATGTGACGCGATTGGTCAAGGATGGGCCTGCGGTGCAGGCGGGAATCGCCACCGGGGATATCATCGTAGAGATCGCTAACCAGAAGGTGCGTACGCCCGCCGATTTCGCTTCGGTGGTAGAACAACTGCCGATCGGCCAGCCTCAGATGGTCAAGTTCATTCGCGATGGTGCTCCTCGTGAGGCGGAAGTTTCCTTGGTGGAGCGTAAATGAGGGCGCTGCCCGATCCGCCTGTTGGGTGCGGCGCGGGTTCGCCTAGCCGATCAAGTCGCAATGGCAAGTCGCAATGGTTCGTATCGAAGCAGGGAGCCATTTGGGAAGGTAAAAGATGAATCGAAGTGTCCTGGCGATCGCAGCGCATCCTGACGACATCGAATTTGTCATGGCTGGGACGCTGATGCACTTGGTGGACCGAGGGTGGAAGGCGCACTATCTCAACATCGCCAATGGTTGCTGTGGATCGATGGAGTGGCCACCCGAAAAAACCGCTTCGATCCGTCTGGAGGAAGCTCGCAGAGCTGCCGTTTCGCTACAGGCCGAGTTCTATCCGCCCCTTTGCGATGATCTGCAGATACGCTACAGCCCGGAATTGCTGGCACGGGTGGCAGCGATCGTTCGACTCGCCAATCCTTCCATCGTGCTGACTCATTCCCCCATCGACTACATGGCCGACCACGAGCAGGCATGCCAGTTGGCCGTGGGGGCGGCGTTCGTCAAAGGAGTTCCCAACTTCTCCTCGATGCCGCTGGTACCTGCAGTCGCTGGCGATGTGGCAATCTACCATGCGCAGCCCCACGGAAATCGCACTCCTTTGGGAGACAGAGTCCTTCCCTCGCTGGCGGTCGATGTATCCCGATGGCGAGTGCGAAAGGGGGAGGTGCTCTCGCTTCATGCCAGTCAAAAGGACTGGTTGGATGCGACCCAGGGGATGGAGTCGTACGTCAAGACGATGGAGCAGCTTGGGGACGAGCTGGGTGGTTGGCTGGGGGAAACTGGACTTTGGGAAGGCTGGCGTCAGCGACTGCACCTGGGCTATGGTCCGAAGGGATGGGATCCGCTGGGGGACGAGCTGAAGCACTGCGCTGCAAAAATCGGGAACCCTTAGGGAAACCAGCAGCACACAAGTTTCTGCCTGCGAATTCCCGAGGCGTGAGGTCAAGCCATCCGGGCCATCAGCAGTTCTCGCTGGCACATCAACTCTTTAGGCATGTCGTGGTAGAGTTTCAGGAAGAACTCCCCTTGGCTATGGATTTCCGATCGCCATTCTTCTTGACGGAATTCCATCGCGGCATGGAAGTCCTTTTCTTCGAAGGGTTCTAGTCCCTCGCAATTGAAATCATCCCATTCCGGGATCCATCCGATCGGGGTTTCGTAGCCCGGGATTTTGCCTTGGCATCGCAACGCGATCCATTCCAGCACGCGGAGGTTTTCGCGAAAACCTGGCCAGAGGAAACGGCCGGAAGGGTCTCTACGAAACCAGTTGACATGAAAGATGCGAGGGAGCTTTTTGATCAGAGTGCGCATCTGCAACCAATGGTCGAAGTAGTGCCCCATGTTGTAGCCACAGAAAGGGAGCATCGCCATGGGATCGCGCCGGACCAGACCGATGGCGCCAGCAGCTGCGGCGGTCGTTTCCGAGCCTTGAGTGGCACCTAGAAAGACACCATGCGTCCAGTCGAACGCTTGAAAAACCAGAGGCATCGTAGTGGGCCGTCGACCACCAAAAACGATCGCGTCGATCGGGACACCCTCAGGATCTTGCCAACGTGGGTCGATGTTGGGGCATTGGCTGGCAGGAGCGGTGAATCGTGAGTTGGGATGCGCTGCCTTGCGACCACAGTCGGGCGACCAGTCCTGCCCTGTCCAATCGATCAAGTGTTCGGGGGGAGGGCAAAGTCCTTCCCACCAGACGCAATGGTCGTCGGTCAGAGCCACATTGGTGAATATCGTATTGCTGCTCATCGCAGCCATCGCGCCGGGATTGGAATCCCACGATGTCCCGGGTGCCACACCAAAGAAGCCAGTCTCTGGGTTGATGGCGTGCAGTTTGCCGGAGGAGCCAGGCCAAAGCCATGCGATGTCGTCACCAATCAGCGTGGTTTTCCAACCCTGTTCGGCCAGCGACTTGGGGGGCTGGATCATCGCCAGATTGGTTTTTCCGCAAGCGCTGGGAAATGCTGCCGTCAGGTAGGTCTTTTTGCCATTGGGGGATTCGATCCCCATGATCAGCATGTGTTCGGCCAACCATCCGTTATCGCGAGCGATGACGCTGGCGATTCGCAGAGCGACACATTTTTTTCCAAGGAGTGCGTTGCCGCCATAGCCACTACCGTAAGACCAAACCTCGCGATCCTCAGGGAAATGAACGATGTATTTCTCATCTTGGCAGGGCCAGGGAACATCCGATTGGCCAGATGCCAAGGGGACTCCAACCGAGTGGAGGCATGGCAGGTAGTCGATTCCCTGATCCAGCTTTCGCCAGACCCTTTGTCCCATATGGCACATGATCTTCATATTGACCACCACGTAGGGTGAGTCGGTCAGTTCGACCCCGACCAGTGCCAGGGGGCTGTCGAGTGGTCCCATGCAGAAGGGGACGACATAGAGCGTTCGCCCCCGCATACTGCCGCGAAACTTTTCGCTCAGCAGTTGACGCATCGCCTTAGGATCCCGCCAGTTATTGGTGGGACCAGCATCGACCGCACGTCGCGAGCAAATGAAGGTGCGTTCTTCGACGCGAGCCACATCGCTGGGGGCGCTTCGGGCTAGGAAAGAATTGGGGTGTTTCTTGGGGTTCAGTCGAGTCAAAGTCCCTTTGTGCACCATCAGTTCGCACAGCTGACTCCATTCCTCCTCGCTGCCATCACACCAGTGAATCGCCGATGGCTGGCACATGGCAACAACCTGCTCGATCCATGCCAGAAGCTTTGGGTGCCTGACCGGTGCGTCTTTCAGCAGATCCGATTGCTCCATCATCAGTTCCTTCCTGCTCTTCCGATGCCCCATGCGACCTTCGACTGCACGCTTGATGTTAAGAATAACCCGCGTTCCCGACTCCGGGCAGATAGTCGTGGCATGCCGAATCGTCGCACGGACCTGGAACGCTAGGGGCGAAGTAAAAGCGAGGCCGTTCTTGGCATGGTTGGCGGCTCCCTGGTTTCCTTGGTTATACTTCATTCATTGGGTAGTGCGAGGTTGCGGTGTAGCCTTCGCGAGCCGACCCCCAATGGAACTGCTTTCTCAGGAGTCTATCAGCGTGAGACAACATCAGTCTTGGACTCGTTCAGCCTGGATGGCGACCTGGACGATGATTCTTTGGAGTCTCGTCCCCGCAGCGTTGGGCCGATGCCAGGAAGATACGAAAGGCGCGGGCCCATGGCAGAAGATGCTGGTCGACAAGTCGATGGAGGGCTGGAAATCGACGCAGTTCGGAGGCGATGGCCAGATCGGTTTCACGGAGGAGGGGCATCTCTCTCTGGATGTTGGCGACCCGCTGACGGGGATCACCTATGAGAAAGACTTTCCTAAATCGAACTTCGAAGTCACTTGGGAAGCGAATCGCAAAAGCGGCTCCGATTTTCTCGCAGGGCTGACTTTCCCTGTCGGGGACGAGCATGCATCGTTCATCTGCGGAGGGTGGGGCGGTGGGTTGATTGGAATCAGCAGCATCGACGGAAACGATGCCTCGGAAAACTCCACCGCTAGCTACAAGGACATCAAAAACGACCGCTGGTATCGATTTCGATTGGTGGTCAGCGATGAAGCAATCATGGTCTGGATGGATGACGAGGAATTGATCCAAGTTGAACGGAAGGGAAAGTCGTTCTCAGTACGGGGTGAGGTGCGAGCAAGTCGGCCATTCGGCTACTGCGTTTTTCGATCCAAGGTGGAGGTGCGAAACCTCCAGTACCGCACTCTGGCACCTACCAAGCCATGACGCGAGATTTCTTCGAAGATGAAATGCTTCCCGATGAAGAGCGTCCGGAAAGGGGAGCGGATCCGAGCGGATTCTTGGTCGATTCGCACGAGGATGGCGGAGACGCTCGCTGGATGGCCAAGGCTCTAGAATTGGCGCAGCGCGCCATGGACGAAGACGAAGTGCCCGTCGGGGCGTTGATCGTGCATCGAGGAAGGATGATCGCAGCCGCCTGGAATCAGCGCGAACAGCTGCAAGATCCCACGGCGCATGCCGAGCTGATTGCGATCACCCAGGCAGCCGCTTCCGTCGGTACTTGGCGACTGGAACATTGCACACTCTATGTCACCTTGGAGCCCTGCCCCATGTGCGCAGGAGCCATCGTCCAGGCGCGCATCCCGCGGGTGGTCTACGGGGCAAGGGATCCGAAAGCGGGAGCTGTCGATTCGCTCTATCAGTTGCTCAGCGACCCAAGGTTGAACCACCGGGCACAGGTTTGTCCAGGGGTGCTCGCCGAACCCTGTGGGCAGATTCTGACATGGTTTTTCGAAGAGAAGCGCCGCCAGGGGAAGAAATAGTCGTTCGATCGTCGGGGATCTTTTTGGCGGGGGCTCGGTGGAAGCCCTATACTAAATAGGTCGCCACCGCATGCTGGCGGTAGACGATTGCTCGGCTGGCTTCGGAACCGGATATTCCTGCCGATCTGGCATTCGCTTTGCATCATTCCGCTGGTTATCAATTCGGACAAGGAACATGCGATGGTCGGATGTCTGTTCCAAAGCTTCGCCAAGCGATTGGGGATGCGATGCCATGCAGCCGTTCTATTGACATGGTTCGTCTTGTGCTTCCCCCTCCACTCGATTGCTCAATCGGGACCAACTGAGCCACCGGCCGGGGACAACTCCTTGAAAAGCCTGATCGATCAGCAGCGACAGCTTGCCGATCGTTTCACCAAGATGGAAGAGTTGTTTTTGCGAATGTCGGAGCTCGAGTCGACGACCAACCCCGAGCGGTCGGGATTGCTGCTGCGAGCGGCAAAGCTCAGCAAGGAGTTGGCGACCGGACAGCGATTGAAATCGGCAGGCGAACTGCTGGAGAAGAAGCAGCTGCAGCGGGCGTTGGAAGAGCAGTTGACCAGCGCCGAGGATCTCGGAAAGCTGTTGCAACTCCTGCAGAGCGAAAACCGGCAGGAGCGGCTGAAAGATCAGCGAAAAAAATATGAAACATGGATTCGTGACATTCAGAAACTGGAGCGGATGGAGCGATCTTTGCGGGGACGCAGTGAGAATGGACAGGAGCTGAAGTCGGCCTCCCGCGACCAGGGAGAGGTTGCCGATCAGGCCGAGCAGGTGGCTAGGCAGATGGAGTCTCAGGAGGGGCAGACCACCTCCCCAAGCAGTCAGGAACGATCCGATTCCACACCCTCTGAGGGAACTGATTCGGAAGGAAAGCCCCGATCGGAATCCGGGCAGGATCGTTCGCCGCAATCCAACGATGGCCGTAAGCCCAATCCAGAGGATGGCAATTCGCAGCAGGAACAATCCGACCCAGCGTCGGAGAAACCATCCGAAGCGAAGTCGCCTGGGAGTGAGGAGGGAGACAAAAAAACGGAGGCAAATCCAGCCGATGGGGCGGAGAGCACCTCGAAAGAGGGCATGCCAAGTACGTCGGAACAGCCCAACCCATCCGACGACATGCCGATGCCGGGAGAGTCGTCCCAGTCAAAGTCCAAGCCCTCGGATGGCTCTCCGGCTCCTTCCGGCGAATCGCCGAAGAATGATGCAATGCCTTCAGAGGACGGGGGCGAAGGATCATCGAACGACCCAGCTCAAGAGCAGTCACAGCAGGAGGCCGGTGAGCCGTCGCCCCCTTCCACTCCGGAGGAAGCCGCCAAGCAGCGCGTGGAGCGGGCCAGGGAACGGATGAAGCAGGCCCAGCGTCTGTTGGATAGTGGCGATCGCAAGAAAGCAGTGGAAGAACAGAAGGCTGCGGAGAAGGAATTGAAGGAAGCGGTCGAAGAGCTGGAGAAGATCCTGCGTCAGATGCGGGAGGAGGAGGTGGAGCGATCGCTGGAGGCATTGGAATCGCGTTTCCGGAAAATGCTGCAGATGCAGCAGCAGGTGCTGGAAGGGACCAAGCAGTGGAATGCACTGGAGGGCGAAGCTCGGCAACGTCAAAGGGAACTGCAGGGAAATCGATTGGCTCAGGAGGAACGGAAGATTGTCCTGGAAGGCCAGCGAGCCATGATGCTCTTGCAGGAGGAAGGCTCCAGCACGGCGTTTCCCGAGGCGGTTAGCCAGATTTTGGTTGATATGGAGCAGGTGGCTGACTGGTTGAGTCGAGGGGAGGCAGGTGAACCGGCGATCGGTCGCCAAGAAGAGATCATCGAAGCGTTAGAGGAATTGCTGGCTTCCTTGACCGAGGCGATCAAGGAGAGGAAAGAGCAGAAGGAATCTCAGCAGGGCGAAGGTGGAGGTCAGCAAGGTGGCTCGCAGGAACAGCCGTTAGTCGATGCATTGGCTGAATTGCGATTGATCAAAACATTGCAGGTGCGGGTCAATCAGCGAACCGAAAAGCTCGCGGGGCGATTGAGCGATCCGAAGCATCCGACGGGGCAGGCAACCGATGAAGCATTGCTGAAAGAGCTAGCGGAGCTGGCTAAACGGGAAGAGAAACTTCGAGAAGTGACCCGTGAGATCGTTCGGAAAATCGACGCCAAGGATCAGTAACCCAAGTGATGGAAAGAACGCCGATCATGAAGCGATCGATGCGATGGCTGTTGCTGTGTGGATGTATGGTAGCGATGCTTCCCCATTGCCTCACCATCTGCCAAGCTCAGCAATCGACAATGGCCAAGGAGCCGACTTGGCAGTGGCCTTCGACCGATACCTGGGTGGCCGCATGGCGCAAGTGGGCCGAGGAGAAAGGCGCCGTGCCGGCGCTGCAGATCGCCTTGGATCAGGTCGCCATCGATGATTCGTTGCGTGGTCCTGCGGCGATGGAAAAGTGGCTGGCACTAGGGGCCGCCATCAGTCCGGGGTTGAAGCAACTGGAAGGAAAACTTTTGGCAGTCGCGCCCCCTGCTATGTCGGACTGGCATCAGTTGGCTGGCTTGGTGGGAACCGAAATTCCCTCGTGGGCCGAACCGGATTTAAGGCTGGTGATGGCCCGGTGGTTCGCTCAGCATCGACTCTATGACGAATCGGCGGAAGTGTTGCAGGGCGTGAAGTCGGAGCAGGTGGTTGATCCTTCCAGCTTTTTCTTCTACGAAGCGCTGTGCGCCCACCACCAGTTGGATCGGAAGAGATGCCTGGATGCGGTGGATCGATTGCTGGAGAGGGAGGCGGAATTGACAGGCCGTTACTCGACAACCGCTAAATTGATGCGGACCGATATCCAGCCGCTGAAGGAAGACTCTTTGGATGAGGTAGCGCGATTGATGACCGATGTAGAGCGTCGCTTGGATCTGGGGCGGGCGGGCGAGAAGGTGCAGGCTCAAGAGAAGGCGATTGTTGAGAAACTGGATAAGTTGATCGATCAGGTAGAGCAGCAGATTCAGCAACAGCAGCAACAACAACAGCAACAGCGCCAGCAGCAACAGCAGCAACGGCAGCAGAATCAACAGCGGTCGGGAGGTTCTCAGCCCCAACCCAGTACCCCGCTGGAGGATAGCCGTGCACAGGGGCAATCGGGGCCAGGGGATATCGACCGAAAGAAACTCGACCCACAGGGCAATTGGGGAGATCTTCCCCCCAGCCAGCGCCAGCAGGCCATCCAGGATTTGACACGCGATCTCCCGTCCCATTATCGGGAGGTGATCGAAGCGTACTTTCGCAGGCTTGCAGCAGGCAGTCAGCCCGAAGGGAGTTGACCTGTTTCTTTGGTTGCTATCTCGTCCATGCTTGCGATGGATGCCGTGGAAATCGAGTTGCTGGAGATTGGGCTAGGTCGCTGGAGGGAGTGGACGGCTGAGGTTGAATGTCAAGATCCACCTGTGGATCAGCGATAAGATGGTTGGAATTTGACAGAGGAAGAATACCAATGGTGGTCAAGGAATCTTGGATGTTTGTTGCATGCCCCCTCGTGGTGACATCATGGAAACGCTTGGCCTTCCGCATGGCGGTGGTGTCAGCCGCATGGTGCAGTAGCGGTCCTGCAAGTTGGGCTCAGGACACGGCTCGCGCGGCGGGGAAGGAGCAGGGGGTATTTCAGGAAGCTAAGGGGCCTGCATGGGGTATCCGTTCCCTCATGCTGGACGCTAACGAAGGATGCGCCGTCGGGGATATCGACGGGGACGGCCGACTGGATGTGGTCGCTGGCCGACATTGGTATCGTTCACCGGATTGGGTGCCGCGACCGGTCCGAACGATCGAAGACTGGAATGGGTACGTTCAGAGCAATGGCGACTTCCTTCTGGACGTCAATCAGGATGGACGGCTGGACGTGATCGCAGGATCTTTTATTCCCTCGCAAGTGCACTGGTATCAGAATCCTGGCGAAGAAGCGCTGCGATTAGGGCAGACATGGCCCAAGCATCTGTTGGTCGACACTGGCAAGTCGGAGAATGAAGGCCAGTTGATGGATGATATCGACGGGAACGGGACTCCAGACTGGATCGTCAACAGCTGGAATGCTAAGAACCCCGTCATGGTCTACCGCCTGATGCCATCCGATGAGGCGGGCGAGGGGGGGGCGAAGTACCGGCTGATTGCTTCGGAGATTGCCCCCAGCGGAAACTCTCATGGAATGGGAGTGGGAGATCTCAATGGAGATGGACGTAAGGATTTGCTGACTGGGACAGGTTGGTACGAGCAGCCAGCGGAGGGTGCTTGGGGGAAAGGTTGGAAACATCATCCGGACTGGCAGATTCAGGCCAGCGTTCCGATGCTGGTGCACGATCTGGATCGGGATGGCAAAGCCGATGTTTTGGTTGGAGAAGGACATGACTATGGACTCTACTGGTGGTGTCAAACCGGACAAGATGGCGAGGGAAAAATCGCCTTTGACCGGATCCTTGTCGATCGCTCCTACTCGCAACCTCATGCGCTTGCCTTGGCCGATCTGGATGGGGATGGTCGCGAGGAATTGATCTCTGGAAAACGCTACTTTGCTCACAACGGTGGCGATCCAGGTGGGAAGGATATGCCACTTCTGGTCTTCTACCAGTACCGTCCTGAAAGCCGTGATTTTCTGAGGACGACGGTCGAGCAGGGGCACGTTGGGATCGGACTCCAGATCGCTACCGGGGACCTCGATGGCGATCAGAAGATCGATATTGCAGTTGCAGGTAAAAGCGGTACCCATGTCCTGCTGAATCCGACTCCTTAACCACTCTGTCGACCGGAATTGGATCGATGACAACCGAAGCACATGGTCAGGGGGAAGGACCAGGCCGCGAGGACTGGTCCGAGGAAACGACGCTTCGGGGGGCGCAAGCGGAGGTCGACAACTGGATCCGTTCGATCGGTGTGCGGTACTTTTCCGAGTTGACGAATCTGGCGCAGCTGGTGGAAGAGGTTGGCGAAGTGGCCAGGCTTCTGTCGCGTCAATACGGCGATCAGAGTTTCAAGGCTGGCGAGTCGCCCGATGGTCTTGGGGAGGAGCTGGGTGACGTGTTGTTCGTTCTCATTTGCCTCGCCAATCAGACTGGTGTCGATTTGCAGGAGGTATGGCGGCAGAATCTCCAGAAAAAAACGGTGCGCGACGCGACGCGTCACCGAGATAATCCCAAACTGCAAGGTCCTTCTGACGCGGACCTCTGAACTCTCGATGGCGATGGTTCCCTTGCCTAGCGGCTAACCTACCATTCGGAGACGATGCAGTGGTTGGGCCGCTGAATCGAAAATCGGTGGGTTTCGTTCGCAACGGGCTGGAAGGAGCGGTGGGTGATGGGGCTTTCCTTGATGCGTCGAATTTCGTTCTGCGCAGGACACCGATTGTTCGGGCACGGGGGAAAGTGCGAGCACTTTCACGGACATAACTACGTTGCCGACTTCCTGGTACGCAGCGACGTTCAGGACTCCGTTGGCCGGGTGATCGATTTCGCCGACCTGAAGGCGCGCTGCAAAGGATGGATCGATGCAAACTGGGATCATAGTTTTCTGATCGACCAGAAAGACGAGAACGCTAAATCTGCCTTGGAGATGGTGCAGCCTAAGCGGTATTTTCTTTTGCCTTATAACCCCACTGCCGAAAACATGGCGAAATACCTCCTGGAAGAGGTCTGTCCGAAGATTCTGGCGGGGACTGGTGCAGTCGCTTACGCGGTGAGGATCTGGGAGACAGATGAATCCTACGCTGAAGCCAATTTGGACAACCACTGACCTAGGTGCAGTCTAGGGGCAACGCAGGATGCCTGGAACGGAATTCTTCTGGGCTGGGTTGTAATTCCTCTCATGGACTGTATTCTGGGTCTGTGTCAGGTGGCGGTGTCGGCTGGTCTTCAGCCCACCGCGAACAGGGAACTCGGTGCAATTCCGAGACGGCCCGGCCGCTGTAAGCGAATGGAGACCTGTATTCACAGGTTTCGCCATCCTCTTTTCTCCTCATGCCATTGTTCTGGGACTCCTTGCGGGTTGCGGAATGAGAAGGTGTCGGGTGGATGGATTCGCAAGTCAGAAGACCTACCTGGCATCAGACAGGCACGGATCCTCTAGGGTGGGATCGCCGGTCGACAAGCTGAGATTTCGTTCCATGTCTCCGATGGACGGTCGTTGACCAATTCGTCGCTTGAGGTCGATCGCTCTAGGTCTGCTTAAGCTTCAAAAGAGGCTGATAGCATCCGTTTGCGCATCGTCACGCGACCGGATCAACCTGCCGTGCAAGAGGAAAGAACCATGCAGACAGCTTCCCCGCGGGAGCCAAAGCGATTGCTGCGCCTTGATGGGTTTCGGCGAAGAGCCGCGACCTTGGTCGAGTTGCTTGTCACGTTTGGCGTGATCGGTATGCTCACCGGCCTGTTGCTTCCCGCAGTGCAGATGGCTCGCGAGTCCGGGCGGAGGATGCAGTGCGAGCATCATTTGCACCAAATCGGCTTGGGTTTGATGAATTATCACGACCACCATCGGAAGCTGCCGCCGGGATGCTTGGAGTGGCGTCCTTTCCGCGGGCCTGCGCACCGCAAGAATTTTGCCTGGTCCTCCTTTCTACTTCCCTTCATCGACCAGCCCTCCCTTCATCAGTCGATCCGTTTTGATCTTCCGTTCGATCACCCGGCCAACCGCCCGGCGAGGTTGACCAACTTGGCCATTTATCGATGTCCTAGCGTTCCCGCGAAGCCGAAGGACGAAGGCTTTAGTGACTATGGCGGACTCTACGGCCAGCGAATCTCCACTCGGACTGCGACGGACAACGGGTGTTTGGTGTACGACCAAGCATTTGATTTTGCGGATCTTAGCGATGGGCTCAACGACACGATGATGGTTTCGGAGGATTCGGAAGGCCCTGATTCACAGTGGATCAATGGTAGCAACGTATTCGAGCAGTCTGGGGGGGTGAACGATCCTCGGGCATGGCGGGGAGATAACGAAATCCGTTCGCGACATCCAGGAGGCGCGGTGGCGGTTTTCGGCTCGGCTAACGTCCGGTTTCTTTCCAACAGCGTCTCGCGAGACGTCCTGGCAGCCTGGATTACCAGGGCGGGTGGCGAAGTGGTGGAAGCACCTTGAGAAGGAGTTGGAGTATGCAAGTGCGGGGTAGGATCGATGGCTGGCTTAGTGCACTGGCTGCATCAGCGGGGACGCTACTGCTGATGGGCTGCGTGGCGTTGCCAGCGCAATCGGAAGTGATCGATTTTGAAGGCTTGCTCTCCACGCCCAATAGCTACCACAACGGTGGCCCCAATTCCAATACCGACGGGTTCACGGTCGGTTCAGCGTACTTTCCCAACGAGTACTCTAGCGATTACGGTGGGTATTGGTCGGGCTGGTCTTATTCGAACGTCGTCGATTCAACGAACGGGAGTTACACGAATCAGTATGCCGCCTATCCAGGCTCGGGGGTTCAGTCTCCTACATATGGCGTCGCATACGGGAATACCTACATCAATTTTGTAGCGCCTGCTAACCTCCAGTCGATGGCGATCGCCAACACGACCTACGCCGCTCTGACGATGCGGGATGGGGATCGCTTTTCCAAGAAGTTTGGCGGGCCCACCGGATTAGATCCGGACTACTATCGCATTCGCATCACCGGATACACCGGAGAGAATGCGACGGGGTCGAGTACATCATTTATCGACCATTACTTGGCCGACTTTCGGTTTCCAGATAGCCAACTGGATTACATTCAAGCGGACTGGAGAACAATCGATCTTTCTGGTTTGGGTCTGATCCGTTCGATCGGATTGGAGATCGATTCCAGCGACCGGGGGCAATTTGGGATCAATACCCCGGTCTACTTCGCCATGGATCGGCTCGCCTTCCAGATTTCGTCGATCCCTGAGCCGGGGTCGCTTGCACTGACATGCATGGCGGCAGGCGCAGGGCTATCGCGTCGATATCTTCGTCGTCTCCATGCGAGCAAAAAGTCTCTGCCGGTGTCGACGTGAATCAGGCGAATAGCTCGGTGATCGGTTCGCCGTGATAGATCGCGTGAGGACGCTGACTGGCATCCATCCAGTGGGCACTGGGGGGGATTCCCAGTAGATGATAGATCGTCGCAGCGAATCGCTCGGGAGTCACCGGGAGTTCTTCAGGGTAGGCACCACGAGGATCCGACTTGCCGACCACTGCGCCGCCGGCGGTACCTCCTCCGGCGAATAGCACCGACTGGACGGCGCCCCAATGATCCCGTCCAGGCAATTTGTAGTGCTGTTCCAGCAGCGTGATCTGTGGCGTGCGACCGAACTCTCCAGCGACAACGACCAGAGTTTCATCGAGGAGCCCGGATTCTTGGAGGTCGTCCAGTAGGGCGCTCAGCGCGCGATCTGTCGGTGGGAATAGCTTGTCCTTCAGATGAGGGAAGGCGTTCCCATGAGTGTCCCATGTTTCGTTGTTGCCCAGTTGGACTTGGATCATCGGAATGCCCATGCCGACCAGTTGGCGAGCTATCCACAAAGACCAGCCGAAGGAATTGTTCCCGTAACGCTCCATTTGCTTTGGATCAGCCTGGCTGATGCTCAACGCCCGTTGCAGCTTGGGGTCGGTCAACAGGGTGAGTGCTTGAGCCCTGTAACGGTCCAGGGACTGGTTGGTGGAGAGTCGTTCGATCTGGTCCTTGCGATGGTTGAGCGATTGAAGCAGGCCCAGGCGATCGGCAAGTCGACCTGTGGCCCAGTCCGATCCCAATCCCAGTTGTGGCACCCCAAAGACGCGAGGGTCAGGTTTCCCTCGTTGCTGATGATCGAACGAGTATTCGGGAAAAGCCCCATACGACTGATTGTCAAACGGTGATGCCTGAAGCAGCCAAGGGTCATTCTGCGGCCCCATCTGCCCTGCATTCTGGCCTGGAATCACGCGGCCAGTCGAATGAACCAAGGATTCGGGAAGGCACACAGCGGTCGGCAAATTGTTGGGTGCGGACAATTGAACGCCAGCGATAGCCGCGATCGACGGTTCATCCAGGCGGGTTGGTGCGCTCGGGTTGAAGCCTGTGGGAAGTGTCGATCGCCCGGTCAGCATGATGTGGTGTCCGGCCGAGTGATCGTTGGAGGGATGAGTCAGGCTGCGGAGCAGGCCCCAACGTTGGCTCCGTTGCGCCAGCATCGGAAGGTGCTCACAGATCTGCAGGCCGGGCGTGGCGGTGGCGATCGGGTGGAACTCGCCGCGGATCTTGTCCTCTGCCTGCGGCTTCATATCAAAGCTATCGTGCTGCGATAGTCCGCCTGAAAGGAAGATGAAAATGCAGGACTTCGCTCTTCCGAACGATCCTCGTATTGGCTGCTTTGCTCCCTCCGCCTGCAACTTCCCAAGATGGCTCATGCCCAACCCAAGGATCGACGAAGCACCGGCCTGGATCCACCGTCTCCTATCGATCGCTTGGTGTGCCAGCATGGTCGTTCCTCTTTCCCAGGATTCGGGTACCGATTCCATCTACCAGATGGGGCGACCGCCCCCTCTTCGAACCGCACGACTCTTCATAACCCTTCTTTTGACCGTAGCAGAAAAACTTGCGTAATTCCACCAGGATTCCGCACCTTTGGGTTCTTGGAAGGAACGGTGGAACGGTTTCGCTCCACACAGCCTGAGGTGTTGGACCCTGACGAATGTTCCGGGATTATCGACAAGGGAATTTGCAAGGGGAGGGGAAAAGAGCCAGACCTGGGATTCCATTGCGGATTGGGAGGATGCGGAAAAGTGAAGTTGCCCTCGATAAACCTCGATGGGTGATGGTTAGTCAGGTGGTAGGACTTGGGGCGAATGAGGAAGGAGTGATTTCGGAAAATAGTTCCTTGGAGAATTGGGTGTCGAAGGGTCGTTACCAAATCGTGTCGTAGAGTTCCGTGGTTTCGTGAATCGGTTGACGATTCTCTCACGATGACGAAGTTCCCCTTCAGGATTCACTCGGTCATGCCCAGATCAATTCGTTCGCTCAGCTTCCTTGGGTTGATGGTGGTGGGGCTGCTTTTCCCTGGTTCAAAGGCCAGAGGCGAAGTGGTGATTGTCAGCAACATTCAGCCTGGGTCGGGGCAAACGCGGTTGCTAACAACCAGCACCGCCAATACCGACATGACGATTGCGACTTCCAAATTCACTCTGACACAGTCGTACGATATTTCGAAGGTGACCTTGCGGCTGGGGCTGACTGACGGGACCAGTTTCAACCTGAGCAATTTAGCCGTTGGGATTCTTCCCTACGACCCGTTGTCGGTTCCAGGGGTCTCCACCAACCCAAGTTCGATCCTGAAGGAGTTCACCAACACTTCGACCTACACCTCCTCTGCGCCAACGGAAGTCGATTTCTTCGGCACCAAGACGCTGGGGCCGGGGCAGTACTGGCTGTATGCAGCCAGCACGATCCCGACGAATGCGACCAACGGAGGGGTGGCTTGGCGTTACATTTCGCCGGAGGCTGATATTCCCGCCGGTCAGCAGGGGGTCAACAACCAGTCCCGAATTTACAACGAAGCTTCCAACAGTTGGGGAAGCCTAGTCAATGGTCGTCCCTACATTTATTCGATCACTGCGGTTCCCGAGCCTACTTCGATGGCGCTCGTCGCACTAGCAGGTGGCGCCTATGCTTGGCGCCGACGGCTTCAGAAGAAGTCGAAGGTTTGATTCTCGATCCGTCTTCGACCGGGATGGAACTTCAGCCCCGAGCCTCGTGCTCGGGGTTTTTCATTTTCCGTCGGCTCTTTTTCTCCGGCTGATCGACAAGCCATTTTTTCAAGACGCTGTCGCGCGATCCGTTGATCGCCTCGAGCGTTCCCTGGGCGATCAGTCGTCCACCGAGTGCTGCCGCGCCTGGCCCCAGTTCGATCAGCCAGTCGGCAGCCTGGATCACCTGCATATTGTGCTCGACCACCAGAACAGAGTGTCCCGATTCGATCAACTGGTCAAAGCAGTTGAGCAGTGTGGAGACATCGTCGAAATGAAGTCCAGTGGTTGGTTCATCGAAGAGAAAGAGAGTTCGTTCCTTGCGTGGTTGCAGGTAGGCGGCCAGCTTCAATCGCTGTGCTTCACCAGAGGAAAGCGTGGTAGCCGGCTGACCTAGCTGTAGGTATCCCAAGCCAACCCTTCGGAGAGGTTCCAACCGTTTCTGAACTTCCGGCTCCGTCCGGAAGAAATCCGTCGCCTGATCCGCAGTCATGGAGAGGACCTGATCGATGGAGCGATCTCGGAATCGAACCTGGAGGATCTCCGGCCGGAAACGCTTTCCCTGGCAATCCGGGCAACGAATCTGGAGGTCTGCCAGGAACTGCATATCCACTTCCAGATAGCCAGCGCCTTCACACTGTTCGCAACGGCCCAGTTCGGAATTGAAACTGAAGTGACTGTTCTTCATCTGGAGACGCCGGGCGTCGTCTGTGCGGGCGAAGCATTCGCGAATCGGGTCGAATGCTTTGAGGTAGGTTACAGGATTGCTGCGTGGGGAACGGCTGATAGGGGATTGGTCGATCGACAGCACCTCGTCCAGCTGGCCATCGATCCGCAACGAATCCAGGGGAAGCGCTGGGGAAGCGTGAAGTCGATCGCCGGGATCCGAAAGCTGCCGTTCCAGTGCTGGCTGAAGCGTTTCCTGGATCAGGCTGCTTTTGCCGCTACCGCTGACGCCAGCGACCACGCAAAGGCAACCCAGCGGGAAACTGACCGATGGGATTTGGAGGTTTCGACCGCGAGCGCCTAGCAGGAGGATCTGGCCACTGGGCTGCCTCGGTTTGATGCGATTGGACTGTCTACTTGTAGGCTTGCTCTTGAGTGCCTTGGCTGTCCTGGTATTGCTGAGGAGCAGTTGGTCCCAGGTTCCTTGAAAGACAAGGTTTCCCCCTTCGACCCCAGCTCCCGGTCCTACTTCGAGGATCCAGTCGGCACTTTGCAGCATCTCCAGTTCATGTTCGATCACCACCACCGTATTGCCTCGATCCCTGAGAGCGGCGATGGCATCCGCCAGCTTTTCTGTCTCTGCGGGATGAAGCCCTACGGTCGGTTCATCCAGAACATAGAGCATGCTGGTCAATGAGGCTCCCAAAGCAGCCGTCAAGGCGACTCGCTGCGCCTCACCGCCGCTGAGCGTCTTGAGGGTTCGGTCAATCGTCAGATAACCAAGCCCTACCTGCTGGAGAAAACTAAGTCGTGCTTGCAGGTCCTGAATGATCCCTTCGGCAGCAGTATCTTGATGATTTCCCCAAGGTTTTCCGGCCAGCCATTCACGGAGCTGATCGACTGATAGTCTTGCCACTTCTGCAATCGAAAGATCGCCAACGCGGTAGGCCAGAGATCGCTCGGTCAGCCGCTTCCCGTCGCACTTGGCACAAGTCTGATACCGCCGCCAGCGACTCAGGAAGATACGCACGTGCATCTTGTACTTTTTGCGTTCCAGCCAGGCGAAGAAGCCCTTCAGCCCGCCGAAACTTCGTTCCGGAACGCCGTCTTCAATCCATCGACGCTGTTTCTTGGTGAGTTTGCTGTAGGGGATGTCAACCGGAATTTCATAGTCATCTGCGAGTGCAAGCAGTTCGTCCAGTTCGTGTCGATAGGAGGGAGTATTCCAGGGTGCGATCGCGCCCTGGCGTATCGACTTGCTGGGATCGGGGACCACAGCGTCTGGATCGATCGAAATGGTCGCTCCAAAACCCTCACAGTCCGGGCAGGCGCCACTGGCGTGATTGAAGCTAAATAGATTGGCCGTCGGTTCCGGATAGTCGATCCGGCATGTATGGCAGATGGACTGAATGCCAAAGAAGGTTGCAAGGTAGGGGGTTTGGTCGAGCCATACCAAGTTGTCGGCAGCACTCTTGGTCGTCTCCTGGTCTGCTGCCGCCAGGAGAGTCGCCTTCCTGTTCCCTACGCGAAAGGCTGCCTCCGCTGACTCCCCCAGCCTGCGATTCCACTTCCCGCTGGTCCCTCGATCGATCAAAACCCATCCTTCGCCATCGGATGGAATCCGATCGAGGTGCGTCTGCAGATCATCGGTTCCCAGCCGTAGGATTTTGCCTGCCAGCCCCAGGCGCGACCATCCTTGCTTCTGAAGATCTGCCAGCTTCGTAGAGAGATCAAGTCGATCCGACCACGAGAAGGGGGATGCCAAGAGGAATGGAGTATCTAGTGGGAGGGACGAAGCAGCGGATGCGATCGCTTCCGGATCGCTTGCTCGAACCACTTGGCCGCATCCAGTGCACCGGACGATCGATGCTTTGGCGAAAAGAAGTCGCAGATAATCGTAGGTCTCTGTGGTGGTGCCTACCGTGCTTCTCGAGGTTTGCACCGATCCAAATCGGGCCACGGCGAGAGCCGCCGGAAGGTTCTCGATCCGATCGTACGGGGGTTTTTCGTAGCGCTGCAGGTACTGCCGGGTGTAGGGGGAAAAACTTTCGATGAACCGCCTCTGGCCTTCGGCGAAAAGCGTATCCAAAGCCAGCGAGGTTTTGCCGCTCCCGCTGACTCCACAAACGCTGATCCATTGTCCGAGTGGGATGTCCAGCGACAGGTCTCGGAGGTTATGGGTTCGGATGCCGCGTAAGTGGATTGCCGTGGGCTGCATGGGGAGAGTAGATGAACTTTGGATGGGAGGGGAAGGGACCGGTTCGTCAGGCGGTTCATTGGATCCAGGCTTGCACACTGGGATCTGTCTTACGCCGCCCTGCAAGTGTAGTGTTTTTTCCACCCCCCGGGATTCGTGACGCTGTTCCCTTGAAGGAACACCATTTCATTTCCTTCCTACCTGACAAAGTTCTCCTTTTTGGTTCGCCATCGATTCGCTTCCGGCCGATAAAACGGAGTGAGGGGGCTCGATTGTTCCCCGAATTTTCCGAATTCGACTCAAGGATGTCCCGATGCAGGTTCACTCAAGCCGCTTTGGAATCCTCGAAATCTCCCCCGCAGATCTGCTCTGGATGCCGGAGGGAATGGTGGGGTACGAGGCGGATCGCCACTGGACGATCATCCCGGACGACCGCGGCGCGGGGTGCCTTTGGCTGCAGTCGATTCGGGAGCCTGAGACCGCGTTCGCTCTTCTGCACCCCGCGCAGTGGATCCCAGAGTATCGATTGGTAGTCGATGCCGGGACTTTGGCTCGGTTGGGAGGCGACACAGCCGATCGCATCTTCGTCTGGGTTCCGGTTGCCAGAGCGGAGGAAGGGTTCCAGTTGCAGCTGCAACTGCCTGTGGTCATCAATGCTTCGTCGCGCTGCGGCTTGCAACTGATCGTGGCCGGACAAATGCCACTCGATCTTTCCCGTAGCCCAAGGGACCCGCTGGGAACCCCGGAAGTCCCCCTGGCCGTTGCAATCACACGGACCACCAACACTTCGGCAGCTTAGTTTGGCTGCAGTTTCCGGCCGTCACCGACGATGAGAGGGCTCTGCTGGCTTGCAGAATCTTCCGGAACGGAACATCCCGAAAACTCTTCCTTGAAAAAGGCCCTTAAAGGTGGTTCTGACTGCTTCCATCCACCTATCTGCTACCCCCTGCACCGGATTGATTCCCTTGAAAAATCGGGAGGAAGTTGGCCGATAAGCCAGATGGAATGATCGGCTAGTATTCGATTTTTCATGGAATTGGGTCGAGTTGCCAAGGGTCGCGGCTGGAGCCCACAACGCAAAGGAGTCCCCCATGCTGGTGCTGTCGCGACATCGAGATGAAAGCATCATGATCGGTGATAAAGTGGTGATCACGATCGTCGATATTCGGGGTGACAAAGTACGCATTGGAATCGAAGCGCCCGCCGACATTCCTGTCCACCGTCAGGAGGTGTACGATGCGATTCGCCGGGAGAGCCAGAAGTCGCAGGGGATTCAGCCGGACGACATTCTCAAGCTAGCTCCTGATCAACGCTAAGTAGCGACAGGATGCCAGGCCTTGCGGACGGTCTCCAGCGATGGACCGATTCGCTGGTCCCTGATCACTTGGCTTGCTGAAGCAACTCCAAAAGGTCTGCCAACTGCTGCGGCGACAAAAGCCGATCGATCCCAGCAGGCATCACCGAAAGCTCGCCTGGCTGTATCGTTTCAATCTCTTCGGCTTCAATGACTACCGATCGGTCGACCTGAAGCAATAGTTCAATGGCTTGACTGTCCTGTCGAACCGGCAGTCCTTGGTAAGCCTGTCCTTCGGTGGTCAGGACGCGAACGGTTCGGTAGCCCTGCTCCAGGCGGGCGCTGGGATAGAGGATCGCCTCCAGCAAGTCTTCTTTCGATCGTGTCGATCCAATCCGACTTAACTCCGGACCGATCTTTCCACCGACATACCCAATAGCATGGCAGCCGCTGCAACCGGCCATCGACGATCGGAATACCTGAAGTCCCCTCAGGCGATCACCTTGGGGAAGGGATTTCAGTTTATCTTTCACTTCCTGCTGGATGGAGGCTTTCCCTTGTTGCTGCGCCTCGATGAGCTGCTCGATCTTCTGGCGAACCGGAGCCTGATCGGTGGATGCCAGAGAGCGCAAATCGGTTGGTGACAGCCCGAGCAGTTCCAAGGGAGTCGATTCGACTCGGTTCAACAGCGTCAGACGCTGATTCTCGGTGGCGATTGCCCAGAGCGTTTGGAAGCAGCGACCCCAGGAAAGTTGTGGGATTTGACTCCATTGTTCGATCCAGGAGTCGACTTGGGCCTGCGACCAGGGAATCTTTGCCATCGCCTGCAATGCAGCAGCTTGCTGGGCGGGCGGTCCCCCCAAAACTGCCTGCTGGACTTCCTGCCCCACTGAATCGCCCCACGCGACGGAGCCTATAGAGGTGGCAGCGATCTGTTGGAAACGGCGGATCGGATCCTTGGTCGAAGAGTTCAATTCCGCAATGGCTTGATCGAGCTGGGAGGTTTGGTTGCCTCGAGTGCCTATACCCTGGTACCACCGCACGATACGATCCTGCTGTTCCATGGAAAGTCGTGGGAAGTTAATTGCGATGGGAACAACCCAATCGTCGGGAAGGGAAAGGGGGCGACCTGCAAGCACGATCTCTAAGATCCAGTCTTCCAACGCTGCGGAGCGGTCGTTCTGAAGGTTCAATTCGACACCGACGGTCTGTTGCCATCCCGCCTGATTGACCCAGGCTTTCCCCAGTTCACCAGCGAGTTGGCGAGATTGCGGTCTATTGCGAGCTTCGGCTAGAAGGTCTGCCTGGAAGGACCGGGTTCCTTCGGACCATTGCGGGTGTTCAATCAGCGCGTCGATGATGGCGCTTCGCACTCCAGGGGCCGCTTGTTTCCAGAGAGCAGCGAGGCCTTCGCCCGGGGAAGGCGCGTCGCTTTGAAAACGAAGTAACTGGATAGCAACCTGTTGCTGGCGCTGCGAGCCGGCGGACCAAGGTTGCAGCCAGTGGGATGCCTGGGGATGGCGAATCAGGGCGAAGCGCGCGGCATGGGCCAGCATCGGGTCCTCCTGATGTTCGATCGCTAGATCCATCAGCGTTTCTGGCGCGCCGCAGCGCAGTAGGGCCGCCGCCTCCAACATCGCTCGCAGTGCCAGAGGATCTTTTTCCTCCCTCAACTGTTTTTCTAACGTCGGGATCGCCTGTGTCCATCGCCGCTGCCCTGCGACCAAGGCCGCCGCATGTCGGAGAGATGGTTCCTCTTGCGACAGGAATTGCTGGATCGATTCCATCGCTTCCGCGGAATCGTCTGCCGATGACCAAAATGCCATCAGCCGCTTGGAGGCAGGGGCTTGCGGTTCCATCGCTTGACGGCGCCATGCTGCGCGGCGTATTTCGTTCGACTGCAGCAGAGCCATTCGGCGGATCCATGGCCTACAGTCCTCGATCGCTTCCACCGTTTGAAAGTTGGCTGGCGGACACAGGTTTTGGCGACTGCTTTCGGTTTCTGAAGTCGTCAGCCGATAGATGCCGCCCTGAGCGATCTCCTGGTCGACCCCCGAACTGGGACAGCAAAGATCGTACCAGCCACCCGTATCGATCACCAAAAGACTGCCGTCGGCATCTTCGAGGAGGTCGGTTGGGTGGAAGTCGATCCGGTCGGATTTTAGAAGCGGAATCTCCTCCGTGCGGTAACTGCCTCCTTGAGCGATCAGGCGATGCGCGGTGACCTGGTGCAGATTGAACGACGAGGAGACCAGCCAGCCATACTGGGTCGATTCGCCCAGGGAGTCGACCAGTTGATGGTCTTCCAGTCGCAGCAGCCCGCTGGGTGCTGCTGGACCCAGATGGGTCATGATCGGCAGCAGAGGACCAGTCCGAGGATGACCTTGAAGGACGCCATGATCCTTTCCGTAAACGCCACCATAAACCGCATGTGCGATGCCATCGCGTCGGCCATTGCCTGGGTGCTGCAGGAAGGTGCTCGTAAAGAATCGGTCGCCTCGGCTGGAAAATGCGACCTCGACCGGGTTGTCCATACCCCCGGTCATGACCGCTTCGATGGGGCCGCCCGCCCAAGGTCTTCGAAAAATATGCGACGCCGTGGTCTTCAGTACGTCTCCATCGCGAGTCTCATGCTGCTGCTCGGCAAAAGCTCCCTTGCACCAGTAGATCCAGCCGTCGATACCCAGGTAAGGACCATGAAGATCGTTGGCGCAGTGGGTGAGTGTTTTTCCGTCGAACCAGATCGAGCGGGTTTCGCATTGTCCATCCCCATCGAGATCGTCGAATCGCCATATCTCGGGCGGCATCGCTACCAGGATACTTTGGCCAAGGCATAGGACCCCTTCCGGAAATCCCAGTTGCTCGGCTGCCACGATTCTACGATCGAATCGCCCGTCGCCATCGTCATCGACCAGTCGAATCATTCGGTGTGGCCGTGTCACCGTTTGCTCCTGGACATTTCCCGCTACCCCAGCCGACTCAATCACCACCAACCTTCCTTGAGAATCCCAGTCGGCAGCGATGGGCCATCGGGTCAAGTCGTTCCCGGCAGCCAGTTCCAGTCGGACTCCAGACGCCGGATTCAGGGAGGCGATTGGCGGCGAAGGTGTTCCCTCAGGGGATGGATCGGCGGCAGTCGCGATCTGGATGGAGGCGAATGCATAGAGCAAAGTATGAGAGAGCTTCAGGACGGTTTTTCGGTACCAGTGATGCACGGGCAGTATCCTTGCGCGACCGAACCATCGTTGAGGGTGGTCCGTTTGAAAAATCCAGTGTCCAAGTCCAGTATGACCGATCTTGGCAGAAGATAGCAAAACAATCGTTCTCGGGCTTGGGTGCACTTATCGGTCGCTCGTTCCCAGCCCGGGAATTGAGGCATCGTAGTCCAGCGTCCGAGCTTGTTGGCAGAGCGACTCACAAGACTGCCAAATCGCAACTACGCAACAAGGGGAACAAGTTCTAGTAGCTCCATTTTCCCGGCCTGTCGGAGCATGGTTTTTTAGCCGACAAGATTTCTTGGCTGACGATGATGGCCAATTCGCACAGGAGTTGGGGCTACCGGGGTTGATTCGCCAGACGAAGTATCTCCTGAACGCGGGGGTCATCCTTGAGGAGGTGCCAATCGTCGTCTGTCTCTAGCATCTGGAAGTTTTTCCATCCCGCCTTCACTGCGAGTTCGAGGTGGTTCCACGCTTGCTCCATCCACACGGAGTCAGGACTGTCGGGAGATGCGGTGTCCGATTGGAACGCCAAGCCCACCAGGATTCGACTAAGCTGCCAGTGCAGTTCGCTATTGAGCTGGTTATTTTCAAGGAACTCCGGGATAGCTGCCTTGACCGCATCGATCTGGCCAAGCCGCAGGAGATTGTTGAGATGTCTGAGCCGAAATAGCGGTCGATTCCTTTCCGGTGCCCAGGCGATCGCTCGCGTCCATAGTTCATCGGCTCGCTGGTAGTCTTTGCGAGCAACGGCCGCTTCCGCCATTCCGCGGAGGGAAGTGGACGCCATTTCGGTCGCAGCGGCATTACTCGGGACATTTTTCAGCAATAGTTCCAACGTGGATAGTCCCCGCTCGAACCATGAAAAACTTTCGGCCACCAGGCCCTGTTGAGCTAGATAGATACCTTGTGCGTTGTAGCTGATTGCAAGGTCCGTGTAAGACGAAGTCAGTTGGGGATGATGTCGAAGAATTTGCTCGCGCAATTCGATCGAGTCTCGATAATACTTCTCCGCCTCCTTTGGTGCTTCCTTTTTTAGGTAGAGGCCGCCGCAATGGAAGAGGCTCAGGGCAAGCTCCCGTGGATGATCGGTGTTTGTCGGCGTCTGTTCGACCAGTTCCCTGCGTAGATCCAGGCTGCGAAGGTAACTTTTCTCCGCCTTATCGAGTTCGTTGTTATTCAAGTGGATGGATCCGACGTTGAAATGGGCTCGAGCCAAATCTCGCCGGTACTCTGGGAGCGTCGGAAATCGCACGATCATTTGCTCTAATTGTTCACAGATTAATTCCATTTCCTTGAGGGAGGCGTCCTGTCGGCCGGCCAGTTGAAGGGCGACCGCGAAGTTCATTCGAAACATCAGCAGTTTTTTGAGTAGTTCCGTTGAATCGAGATCCTGATCGGAGAGTTGCTGGGTGATTTCAATGGCCTTAGTAAAGCTGTCTAGGCCGCCTTGTACGTCGCCCACAAGTCGCTGAGCACTTCCAAGATCGTGCCAAGCATCGGCCTCGTCGGTTAAACGGGCTGGATTTATTTCGCTCAGTTTCTTGTTGTACTGAAGTGCGTCTCGAAAAAATGGTAATGAATTAACAACGTCTCCCAAACGCAAACAGGATTGAGCCATTGCGCTTCGATGGGCGGCTACGAGAGAAAGGAAGATTTCTGATTCGGGTTGGAGTTCTTCCAGTTTCCTTAGGGAATGGCTGGATGTCAGCAACGTTTTTTTTGCTTCTTCCAGTTGACCCTTGATGATCTGAACCGAAGCAAGGGCAATTGAAGTGTTGGGGAGTCGTTGAAGGATTTCGATATCTTCTGGAAAATCAGCGACCAGCGACTGCGTGATTGCGAAGGCGGCCGATAGCATGTTGTGTGCGTCTTCCGCACTTCCAAGTCTTAACTCCAATTCGCCAACCCGTTGCATTCCTTCTGCTTTCAGAATCCGACTCTGCTTGTCCTCTCCTGTTCGTTCGGCAATCGACTTCCAAAGCTCGCGGGTCTTCTCCAGATATTTCTTCTCCTCCGGGCCTAGTTGCGGTTTGGAGCCAATCAAGTGTTCGATCGCTTCATCGGTAGCCGTTCGGTAAGCGGTCAGAATTTCCGATTCGGCCAAAGTTGCGCGCAGCAGATTTTTTTCAGCTTCTGTCCTTAGTTGCTGTTCCCTGGCTGCTGCCAAGTCGGCTCGTTGCTTTTCCTGGATTGCCACTTGCTGCTCGCGCCTGGCGGTCATCAGACCGAACGAGGTGCCGACGATTCCGAGAACCAGTGAGCTGGCTATAAGGCCCGTTGCGATGACGGCACCGCGATGCCGCCGGAGCAGTTTCCCGATGCGATAGCGTGGGGTCGGTGGATGGGCGGCGACGGGTTCACCAATCAGGTAGCGATGAAGATCCAACGCCATCGCGTTGGCGGTTTCGTAGCGGCGACTGCGGTCTTTTTCTATTGCCTTCATCACTACCCAGTCCAGGTCATGACGAAGGATTGTAGCTAATTGAGTGTTGTCGATGCCATGGTGCGTTATCTGTCCGCGTGTCTTGTGATCCATAGTCACGCGACTGCTTGGTTTAGGTGGATCCTCTTCGCGTACCAGACGCAGTAGTTCCATGAATCCCTTTTCCTTAAGGTCGCTTTGCGAAAACGGAAGACTACCGGTAAGCAGTTCATACAGGATGACGCCCAGTGAGTAGATATCCGATCGCGTGTCGATATCGAGATTGCCGATCGCAGCTTGCTCGGGCGACATATACATGGGAGTCCCCATGACGGCATCGACTTCGGTCGCCAGCGATGCATCGGTGAGCAGTCCCCCGGTGGCCTTGGCGATACCAAAATCGATCACTTTCGGGACCGCTTGATCGTTGATTTCCGTCACCAGAATGTTGGACGGTTTCAGGTCTCGATGGATGACACCTTTTTGGTGTGCATGCTGAATCGCGTCACAGACATCGATCAACAGTTCGATCCGTTGCGACGTGGAGAGCTTGTTGGAGTTGCAGTAGGCGGTGATGGGGATGCCCTGCACCAGTTCCATCACGAAATAAGGGCGTCCCATTTCGACGCCGCCGTCGAGCACTTTAGCGATGTTCTGATGGTCCATCATGGCGAGCGCCTGTCGTTCGGCTTCAAATCTCGCCAGCACTTTGCGGGAGTCCATCCCCGGCTTGATCCATTTGATCGCCACCTGTCGCTTTACCGGCGCAATCTGGAACGCCTTCCAGACGCTCCCCATACCTCCTTCTCCCAGCAGTTCCCCAAGCTGAAACCGCCCGCCGATCAGCTCAGAGGATAATGGCGGTCCGGCAGCGGCGATGGGTGGATCCGAGGCGGATTGGTTGAACGAATCCCGGGACTTCCAATCCTGGGGCGGGGCCTGCGTACGAGTTGCATCACCGACGCCGCTTTGGGATTCGCACAGTTGCTGGACGTGCATCAACAGATCGGGTTCGCCGTCGCACATCCGACGAATGTAGATAGACCGTTCCGCGGGATCAACCAGCCCCATGGCTGCGTCGACAATACTCTTTGCGCGTCGATCCGTCATGATGCTAAGCCTGGGCAGTTTCGATAAAGCAAAGACGATTGGCCTTCAACCAATCGGGGCAACCTGGGGGGGCTGGCACCGATGGACTTCTTCAGCCCCGAATGACTCGGTAGATAGATGAGGTTACTAAAGGTACATCCCCAGATATCCTTCACCCTCGTTCAGGGTGTTTTCCAGTTGTTCCAGCCGCTGACGGGTCTTGGTCAAATCGCCAGCAGCGATGAATCGATTGAATTCCTGCTCGACTGCCCTGTGAACCGTCTCGAACCACCAAGAGAGCATGGAGGCATTCAGCCACTCGCAGTGCTCCCGATTCAACTGGATTAGTAGGTCCGAGCGGATCGCATGGGTGTCTGTGGCATCGGTGATCAGAGTGCCTTCGAAATGGAACTCCAGCAATCCGAGAGTCGGATCGTTGGTTAGGTGGTAAATGCACTTTGCATGATGTAGGTAATAGGTGTTGAGGACTCCATGTCGCTCGATCGCCTTTTTGATCCGAAGGATTTTCTCGGCTACTGCAGGTGATGCATCCAGAGGAACGTCCAGTCGTGAGACACTGCGGAGTGGCAGACAGTCGAACGAGATCTCTACCCAGCGTTCCATGGTGCATTCCTTCTCCCAGAGGTAAGGGGGGCCAGTGGCCTGCCCGAGATCCCCAAACCCCCAACCGCTTCAGTTTACTCAGTTTTTTGCTGGGATGGCGTTTGGCAGTTGGCGGTTGTCAGTTGGGCAGAAGTACTTCCTTGCAATCGGGATGAAACGTCCTGAACGCCCTACAGTCGTTGCGATCGCTAATCTCTGCGCAATGGACTGACAAAATCACCGATTCGTCATCGATTCTCTCATCCTTAAGGTCTTGGCGATTGCTACATTTTTCCACGGCGTCGAGGAAAAATGTCCTTCCCGATGGTGGGAAGGCAGGATTCGGTTGAGGTTTGGGTAGAGAGGGATTGGGGGATGATCGTACCAGTAGGAAAGCGGTGCCGTGGGGCGAGGGAACAGCGGCAGATTGGCGGGGGGGAATTGCAGGAGATACGGTCTGGTTCGATGGGATCGTCGGAAGGACTGAAGCGAAGGATTGACCCCACCACCTGCGAAAGGGACTATTCCGAGGCAGAGATCGAGTTCATGCAGGCGCTGGACCGTTACAAGAGATCGAACGGTCGCCCCTTTCCCACCTGCAGCGAAATCCTTCGGGTTTTTTTGGATCTTGGCTACCAAAAGCAAGGCAACGCTGTGCTGAAGGAGGCTCAGGAAAACGGCCAAGGGTACGATCCATCGTAGATGTTGTACCGCTCGGCGGCCGTCTCCGCGGTCACTTGGGATTTGGGGAATGGGTTGGAGTAGCCAGCGGTATCTCCAAAGGAGATGCCGAGAGCTCTAGCGGCCATCACCGCCGATCCTTTGGGGTCGACGACACTGATGCGGTCGATCGCCTGAGAGATCGGAATCTCCCCAATGTTTGGTGGATCATAGCATACCATATGCCCGAACTTGGACTCTTCGACCAATCGCACGGCATGCGCACCATACTGGGTTGCTAGCACGCGATCGAATGCCGTGGGGCCACCGCCGCGCTGAAGGTGCCCAAGGACGACACACCGGGATTCCACATGAAGCCTCGCCTCGATTTCCGCGACGACGCGTTCGCCGAGTCCTCCTAATCGGATTTCCCGGTTGGTGTCATCTTTCTGCTGTGTCACCAGTCCACCTTCCGGGAGCTTGGCCCCTTCCGCTACCACCACCAGCGTGAAGTTTTTCCCCATCTCACGACGCTGGACAATTTTTGCGCAGACATTCTCGAAAGTCCAAGGAATCTCCGGGATCAGGATGACGTCACCGCCGCCAGCGATGCCTCCGTGGAGAGCGATCCATCCCGCATGGCGGCCCATTACTTCGAGCACCATGACTCGACCATGGCTGGCCGCCGTAGTGTGCAGGCGGTCGAGCGCGTCGGCGGTGCAGGCAACAGCGCTATCGAATCCGAAGGTAAATGCAGTACACCGGAGGTCGTTGTCAATCGTTTTGGGGACTCCCACCACGGGAACCCCATGTTCAAAAAGTTGCTGTGCGATGGTCAGTGATCCATCGCCCCCGATGCAGATCAGTCCATCGACTGAAAGCTGGTCTAGGTTCTGCTTGACTTCCACGATCAGATTGGGGTCCAGCCGCACACGCTGGCCGATTCCCTGTTTGGCACTGAAGCGTCCTTTGTTGGTAGTCCCCAGAATCGTACCGCCTAGCGTGAGGATTCCCGATGTGTTTTCGTAGGTGAGTTCTTTGTAGGAAAGGGGCGCGGCCAGACCCTCAAAACCGTTGTGAAATCCGAGCACCTGATAGCCGAGGTAGCTTGCACTTTTGACGACGCCGCGGATGACCGCATTGAGTCCTGGGCAGTCCCCGCCACCGGTCAATACACCGATGCACCTTCGTTCGTCGCGTTTGTTTTCCATCGATCCACTCGCAGTTAGGAAATGCCGATCGGAGCCAGTTTCCGGTGGCAGATTCGAGCCAAGCTGATAAAGTCCGATGCAAGTTGCGCGATCGGCATTTGCTATGCAACATCGTAGCTAAAGGTACAAGTTGCCGCGGCAGGCGTAGGATCAAATTTCCGACAGTTTGCCGGCTCATCGCATTCGTTCGGGGCGATGTCCAGTGGGAGGGTGCGGCAAGCCGGTGTGAGGAGTACACTGGCACGGGTTGACCATGCTTGGTGGAGACGCTTGGTGTGGGAAGCCGACCGGACGACAAAAAAGCAGTGGAGGATGGCGATGTTTCAGTCAGCAAGCTTTCGGAAACACGGTTTCGGAGTTTATCTCAGGACATGCTGCTTTCTGTTGGTGTGCGTCGGAGCCGGGGCGTTTGGCGGTGGGCCCATCAGGGCTCAAGAGCCGGGGGGGCTGGTGCAGTGGGCTTGGCCAGAGGCGGATGTCCGGGAAGCGGGCGATGGCTTTTGGCCGCAGTTTCGAGGTCCCGAGGGGCAAGGGCACGCAGCAACTGGATCAAGACCACCGGTCGAGTGGTCGGAGGACCGAAATGTGCGTTGGAAGGTGCCGATCGATGGGAAGGGGTGGAGTTCCCCAGTGGTCTGGGGGGATCGGGTCTGGGTGACAACGGCTGCCTCCGATGGAACAAGTGATTCGGTCTATTGCATCTCACGGACTTCGGGCGAAATCCTCGTCCACCGCAAACTCTGGGACAACCCGCAAGTGCAGAAGGACCACCATGTCACCAACAGTTACGCATCTCCGACGCCCGTGATGGATGCCAAGAGGGTTTATGTCCATTTCGGCGCCTACGGAACGGCGGCACTGGATGCCGTGACGGGGGAGACGATTTGGGAGCGTCGGGACCTTCCTTGCAATCACTTTCGCGGGCCAGGTAGCTCCCCAATCCTATTTGAAGACCTGCTGATCTTTCATATGGATGGATTTGACTTTAAGTATGTCGTCGCCCTCGATAAGGCGACTGGAAAAACGGTCTGGAAAGTCGATCGTCAAGTGGACTACGGCACGGACGATGGCGACGTGCACAAGGCCTATTCGACTCCAACCATTTTCTCTTCGGAAGGTCGCTTGGAGTTGATCAGTCCGACTTCGAAGGCGACGATCGCCTATGATCCCAGGACGGGTGAGAAGCTATGGTGGGTGCGCTACGACGAATTCTCGACGACGGCTAGACCAGTGCACGATGGCAAGTTGATTTATCTGAACACCGGATTCAGCAAGGCTCAGTTGCTTGCAGTCCGCCCTGGTGGTTCTGGTGACGTGACCGACAGCCACGTGATCTGGAGAGCCAATCGGGCAATCAGCAACAAGCCATCTCACGTCCTTTCGGGTGAGTATGTCTTTAGCGTCGAAGACCGAGGTGTGTTGGCCTGTTTTTCGAAAGCGGATGGTCAGATGGTATGGCAGGACCGGATCGGAGGGGATTTCAGCGCCTCACCGATTCTCTCCGGAGGGCATTTGTACTTGTTTGACCATGAGGGAGCCGGCTACGTGTATGAGGCGGGGGGAGAGCCCAGACGGATTTCCAAAAACCAGCTCGCGACAGGTTGTCGCGCCTCCCCGGTAGCGGTCGCCAATCAGTTGATCGTTCGCACGCTGGACCATCTTTACTGCCTGGAGGCGTCGGAAGCAGTGCAGGCCGCACCTTGACGACGCTGGCCGATCCATTAAACTCTTTTTTTGTGGTCCTTGCTGACCACCTCGCCGCGGCTGTGGCGAAACTGGCAGACGCGCTAGGTTGAGGGCCTAGTGGAGGCAACTCCTTGGAGGTTCGAGTCCTCTCAGCCGCATTTCTCCTCGATGCAATCCATCCAGCAACCGGCTTTGATGGTGTCTCTTGACGCCCCCTCTTGAAGCTGGATCGACTCGACTTGCGACCGTCTTGCCGATCGCGTCTTGACACCTCCTTGGTCCGAACCGCTCTTGATCGCACGACCAATTCCCGGCATAACCAGGGCTCTCATTTTTTCGCTGGCTTTGCCCTTCTGTGGACGTCCAGCCGCACCGCATCGATACCGAAGTTTAAGGAGTGGAGTGATGAAGTTCGTTCTCTTGTTGATAGGGGTGATTGCGATGGCCGTTTCGGGGCACTCGGACGAATCCAAGGAGAACATGAAGGCCTACCCTCCTGCAGGCGAAGGGGTGCGCCGATTTGTACTCCATCTTCCTCCCTCGCAGGAAGAGGAGGAAATGAAGGTAGAATTGCAGGTTGGGAAGGTGGTCGAGGTGGACAGCGCGAATCGTTATTTTTTCGCGTCAGGGATCGAAGAGGTCTCGATTGAAGGCTGGGGCTTTCCGAAGTACGTGGTGGAGCAGTTGGGGCCGATGGCGGGGACGCGAGTTGCTGTAGACCCTAATGCACCTAAAGTGTTGACCTTTGTTCGTCAGGGTGGTGAACCCTACTTGATTCGTTACAACAGCCGCTTGCCGGTAGTGATCTATGTCCCCGCCGATGCCCAGGTTCGCTATCGAATCTGGAAGGCGGATGGCGAAGGGCAAGCGATGGAGCAGAATTGATGGGATTGGTCCACGGGCGGGGTGGGATGCGTTCAATGCATTTCGGCTTCCGTTTCCGTTTTGCCCATCTTCCAGTCGCTTAATCAAAAGCGGTCGCCCGCTGCAGGGCGGCCGCTTTCTTTATGGGATGCGACGGAAGGTTGATCTTGCAACCCTTGAGCCGCTTTATGTACAAGCGGCCAGAAGCACTGCTTGGGTTCAAGGTGCCGAATGCAGAAGGACATCCCACATGGCCCGTTCGAGGCGCAAAACGCATACTCAAAGGTTGATCGACCTGACCCTCAGCGGCGCGCCTCGGCCCGTCAGACGAATTGCGTCCAGCCGTATGGGAACCAGATTGATTCTTGCGGCTTTGGCTGGATTGCTAGCAAAGGGCGTTTTCTCGATCGAGTGGAAGGAAGGGGTCCCACAGCTCCGCGTCAACCAGCAGGCCGCCAAGGAAGCAAAGCAGGAATGGGTGGACGAATTCCGAGACCAAACCAGCCAGTGGGGCGAATTCGCCGGGCAAGCGGGGCAGATGATTCAGGATGGATTCCGAAGCGATAGCAGCGGGAATCGATGGAGTGATTCCCAGACAGCGCCGAGAGACCGCTTCCAGCAGGACTACCGCGAAACGTATGGCGTCGGTCAGGGGTATTCGACCCCAGCCGGGTACTACGATCCACCTGCCTCCATTCCGCCTGCCTCCGCTCCAGGTTTCCAGAATGGGCGCCAGCCCCCTCCGACGGGACCCTGGGGGCAGTCACAGCAACCTGCCTACGTTCCCCCAGTTCAGAACCAAGGCCCCTATATCCCCGGTTATCCCAACACCGGCTCGCTACCTCCCCCAGCATCTCGCTGGTGAGCGGTTGGGGGCCCGGTCGATTCGACTGTAGCCTGTATCTCGCTCAGTCAAGCTTGCTTCCTTGCCGGTCGCTCTTGCGATCGTCCTGCGAGTGGGCAAACGTCCCGCGAGTGGGGAAGCAGTGCATCGCCTTGTTCTGGGAGCCCCTCTTTGGCCCGTTGAATCGTCGTCATCAAGCCGCCTAGCAAACCGTTTGGGGCTTCCACCTTTGCTAGCCAAAACTGAAAAAGGTGGGTGGCACCGATCGCAAAAGGTGGGTGGCACCGATTGGGGAAGTGCTGTCCCGCGAGTGGGGAAGCAGTGCATCGCCTTGTTCTGGGAGCCCCTCTTTGGCCCGTTGAATCGTCGTCATCAAGCCGCCTAGCAATCCGTTTAGGGCTTCCCCCTTTGCTAGCCAAACCCGCAAAAGGTGGGTGGCACCGATCGCATTTGCTAGCCAAACCCGCAAAAGGTGGGTGGCACCGATCGCAAAAGGTGGGTGGCACCGATTGGGGAAGTGCTAGCCAAACTTGGGAAGCGATCGGCTGTGGTCGCCGGCAGGTGGAACCATTTGGGCCATTCAGGCCGGAGGCTTTTGCATAGACATCAACTCATCGGCAATCGTTGTCTCGATCACCTGCAGCAGTTGTGCCAAGGCCTGACTGGCCAGATACCCGTCGATGACTCGATGATCGCAAAGCACCGTGACTAGCATCTGCCCACGTTCGTCGATCGGTCCGTAGGTTAGACTGCTGGTGAGTACCAGGGGATGCGACCGGTTGAGGGACCCCTGAGAGGCAAGGGTTGATAGCCCGAAAGTTCCGAGTTTTTTTGCCTTTTTGCGTCCCCATAGATGCATCAGCAACCACCAGCCCAGACGTCGGATCGGGGCGGGGAATCGTGCGAGCAGTTGGATATCCTTTCCAATCGAAGCCAGTGGTGCGGTCTTGGCCTGATCGAGTATCTCTTGGAGCTCCACCAGGGACTTCGACTCCGGAGAGGCAATCCTTGGCCAGACCAATTGACCTTGCAGGTCGTTCTCCCGTTGTCGATGCATAGCGATCGTCCCAATAGTGACCGGATGCTGGTACAGTCGCGGCCAGGGGAACGACAGGAATGCTTGCCGCAGTTCAGGAACCTGCTGCCCTACCAAACCCCAGGCTCGCAAAAAAATGCAGGGCCAGCCAACGCGAGTCCCGGTGTTTTTCCGCAGGCACTCAATGCGCTGCGCATCCCAAGGCCGCTCGACCGCAAAGGCGGGAACCGACCTCGCGGCTCGGCAAAGATCGATCACGGTGCGTCGATGACGTGGAAGCAATCGCGATGAGAAAAATGCCATCAGAGGGGATCCTGGGTGTGAAAAGCCGCGGGATTCGTCGATGGGAAACGGTGAAACGACTCATGTACGTGGTCTCTGGCGGTACTATAGCGGGCAAGAGGCTTGGGGAGCCATGCAGAAATGGAGGAGCGATGATCGGGCGTGCCTTAAAAGAATTGGCGATTGCAGCCGTCCGTTTCTATCAGCGGTGGATTAGCCCCAGCCTCGGAAGCCATTGCCGATTTCATCCCAGTTGCTCCCAGTACATGATTCTGGCGATCGAGAAGTATGGAGTCGTCTCTGGGGTAGCTCGCGGCCTCTGGCGCATCTGCCGGTGCCACCCGTGGTCTCCTGGTGGAAATGACCCCCCCTGAAAGAATGCTGCTTAAAAAATGCTGCTTGGGAGGGAGTCTGACGGGAATTAGACTGAGGCGAATGGCGTTTGGGGAGTCCTGAGTTTTCGTCGCGTGCGGTAAAGCCCCCGACGACAACCCTGCATCTCCTACGATTGAAACAAGGGTAAGTCTCGTGATCACTCCACCTATTGCCAAAGAGATTCCAAACGTTTTTTCGGTTGATGTGGAGGATTATTTTCAGGTCTCGGCATTTGAAAAAGTCGTTTCCCGAAAGACCTGGGTGGATCGCGAGTTGCGAGTCGAGAAGAGCACAGAAAAAATCCTTCGTCTGTTGGATCGATATCAGGTACGCGGAACGTTTTTCATTCTTGGCTGGGTGGCGCGTCACTGCCCTACCCTGATCAAAAAGATTCATCGCGAAGGCCATGAGGTGGCATCGCATGGCTATGCCCATCAGTTGGTCTACGATTTGAATCCAGACCTGTTTCGCGACGATTTGCGAAAGAGCATCGATGCGATCACCTCCGCATGCGGAGTGCGTCCAATGGCCTATCGAGCTCCTAGCTTTTCCATCACCGGTCGTTCGATGTGGGCGTTGGAAGTACTGGTCCAGGAGGGATTCCTAGTCGATTCCAGCATTTTCCCCATTCGCGGACACGACCGTTACGGAGTCCCCAATGCGAAGCGTGAGCTGCACCGTATCGATACGCCATCAGGGCCGCTCCTGGAATTTCCACCGACGGCCTGGCATCTGGGGAAAGCCAATGTGCCGGTGGGAGGAGGTTACTTCCGGATCTTTCCGCTGGCTTTGACACGTCAGGCGATTCGCCGAGTACGCAAGTCGGGGCGACCGGCGATGTTCTACATTCATCCCTGGGAGGTCGATCCAGCTCAGCCCAGAATCGAAGGTATCTCCGTCAAGACACGTTTTCGTCATTACCATGGACTCAAGCACACCCACCGCCGGCTCGAACGACTCCTTAAGAAGCATTTGTTTGCATCGATGGGAGAGGTCATCGAACGGCTGTTGCCGGAGGGGACCGCGGGGCTGGTGGCGGACTAGGAGTCGCATCCTTTTTGGAACTACAGTCTTGGAAATGGGATGAAGGTGCTTTGCTGTCTTAGCGAACGCTAAGATGCGATCACCAGACAGACCCAATCCGCAGCGGCTCCTGTGGTTCGCTTGGGGAGCGCCTACGCATCAATTGAGGCTGGATCGCGTCGCCATGGCGAATGTCTGCGGGGGGCTACGGTGAGTGAATTGGTAGCTCCAACTGCATTCTCTTCGTTCCCCTCAGGACTTCGACAGAAATCGACTGGCGTTCTGCAGGCAGCTGAAGTGTGCGAGCGATCAGGTCGGTCTCACTGTGGTCCTGGTCGAGGCCATCCCAGGCGATGACGATATCATCTTCAAGGAATCCAGAGCGCTTAGCCACATCGTGAGGCGCGAATTGCCCGACATGGCGCACGCGCAGCGCCATGTGGCCCAGTGCGATGGACTGGATGCGACGGGCTTCTTCGTCCAGAGACACCAGATGGAGTCCTCCGAGAGTTCGCCGGCGCAGCTCCCACGTCGAAGCTCGCCAAGACAGATCCCCGCGTCGCTTCCATCCATCCTCTAGCTGCACGGTGATTTCCAGTCGGCTGTTGGATCTCTGGACTTTCAGAGGAAGAGATTCTGCGCCTCCATGGCGATGGTGAAGAACCCATTGCAGATCGGCTATAGAAAGAATCGACTGGCCATCGGCCTGAAGGATCTCGTCTCCGACCTGCAACCCCGCGCGTTCCGCCGGGCTGTCCTCTTCCGTCCGGAGGACTGTTCCACAGGTGGCAGGATCGATGATCAGTCCCAGAATCTTTGGATGCGGAAATGGAAACAGGGTCGGTTCAGGAAGTGTTCCATGACGCTCGAAATCCATCGCCTTCTGTGCATCGCCAATCTGGTGGCAGTGGATGCAACTCTTGACCAAGTTTCCCTCCTGATCAAGAGCCGGCCCATATTTTCCACGAAGTGCTGGAAACTGTTCAGGCGATGGGATCTCCACCGCCCTCCCCTGCTTTCCTTCCAGCGAGCTGGCGATTGTTTCGAAGTTGCGGTGCCAATCTAACGCTCGCTCTAAAGCAGCCCGCAGGCCGGAGATCGAAACATCTTGCGCCCATTCTTTCTGGTCGGAACGGGTACCATATCGCCCCAGGAGTGTCCCGTTCGGATGGAAAAGGAAGACGGCGAAAGACTGATCGGTATCGAACTGAAAGCGGGTCAGGTCCAGGCCATTAGTCGACACAACCCGCACCCGAACAAACTGCTCCAGAAGCGGCCGCAGCGCCGGATGGTTGTCGACCAGATCGTCATCCAGCTTCACGCATTCCTCACAGGGAATGCAACGAAGGACCACCATCAAGGGACGCTGCTGCTTTTGCGCCTGCTCCCAGCCCAACTCCAGTTGGTTGTAGATCCAAAAGCCCTCCGCCTCCACCCTCGCCCGATCGGCTCGAACCTTCGCCTCACGTCGATTCGACTGTGCTTGCACGGGCTGAAGCAACGCTACCCATACAGCAGTCCAGAGGAGCCAGGGTGAGGAGTTCAAGTTCCGGCTGTTATGATTTAGCGGCATGAGAATTCCTCCCTGAATGGAATCGTCTTGCGGTCCAATGGCATGAGTGGTGTGTCGATTGAGAGAGATCGGCTAGGGCCCGAGGCCATCTGCTTTCGCGTATAGTAACCGGAAGTGGGCGATCGATCATCTGGTGGATTCTGCGTAAGAAAGGAAAGCTTTCCTATGGATAAAATTTTGAAGGGGGTCCACGATTTTCGAACGAAAGAGTACCCCAAGAATCGAAAGTTTTACGAGCAATTGGCGGCCGATCACCAGAAACCCCGCGCGCTTTTCATCACCTGTTCGGATTCGCGAGTCCTGCCGAATGTCATCACGCAGACCGTCCCAGGGGAACTTTTTCAGATCCGAAATGCTGGCAACCTCATCCCGCCATTCGGTGCATCGATGGGAGGGGAGGTTGCAACGATTGAGTATGCTGTTAGCGTGCTGAAAGTGAAGAACATCATCGTTTGCGGTCACTCCCAATGCGGTGCCATCAAAGCTTTGGTGGAAGGGAAGGTACCGGACGACATGCTAGGGCTCAAGGCGTGGTTCCACCATGCCGAAGCGACCCGCAAAATCATGCAAATCAAGCACCGGCGCAAACGGGCAGCTGAGCGTCTGCAGGCGGTTACGGAGGAGAATGTCCTGGTGCAACTGAATCACTTGAGCACCCATCCATGTGTCGCGGCTGGAATTGCAGCGGGAAAGCTGAAGGTATTTGGCTGGTATTACGACATCGCGACAGGTGTCGTCAAGCAATTCGATCAGAAGATGTCGGCCTTTACCGATTTGGAGCAGGTTGCCATCGAAACTTCTCCGATGCCAGTCCGCCAATAGGGCGAAAGGGAAAAGTGTCGATGCAGTTCCAAGTTTGTGCCTGCTTCCATCGCTTGGACAGGCAAACGAGTCTTCATGGCTTCGCACTTGCGAAGATCATGATGCGGAGTTGAAGCGGGCGGGGTACTGGGGGTGCCAGAGAGGGTTCAAAAGTTGAACTTCTTTGGTGTGCGTGCAGGGGGCCCTAGTGGAAGCCTCTCCCCGAAACGGCCCAGTAAAGCGTTTGGATTCGTCCCCCTCGGATTGCCAGTGCGCGAGGTTGCGAGGAGTGATTTCGCCATCCCTGCGAAAAAGCCCAGAGAGGCAGTCCGAGAGCCAACCAAGCCGAGCGATTCCAAGGCGCCCGGCGAGTGGAAGTCGGGCGATGGAACCAAGTTTTGCCCTTTCTGGTGATCGTTTTCATTCCTGGCAGATGGCTCGCCAAAGCCCCTGCAATATTCGCAGCGATTGTTCCCCGGGGGCATGATTCTCGCGATCCAGGCATGGTCGCCCTAGTTGAGGTTGGAGTCCCAGGGAAAATGTGCTTCAATGCGGGCGGGGGTTGAATGTTTGGGACCCCAGAAACTGCCAGGAAACCGCCAGTGGATGCTGGATTCGTCGTTGGAATGGAAACACCATGAGTCAGACCGATCTCCAGCTTTTAAACCGCGAATTGAGTTGGCTGGAATTCAATCAACGGGTGCTGGATCAGGCCCGGCATCCCGAGGTGCCACTGCTGGAGCGTCTCAAGTTCCTGGCAATCACCGGATCGAACCTGGATGAGTTTTTTATGGTACGGGTGGGGGGCCTGCAGTTGCAGGAGAATGAGCGTGTCGGGCCCAGCGATCCGTCAGGACCATCCCCTACCCAGCAACTGGAGGCGATCCATCGAAGAGTCGTGTCGATGGTCGAATCGCAGTATCGATGCCTGAGCGAGGACCTGGAACCGGCGCTCCAGAGAGAGGGGATGGAACGGGTTCGGTTGGAGGGAATCAGTACCCGACAGCTGGAGGCGATCGAACGGATTTTTCAGGAGGAGATCTTTCCTGTCCTGTCACCGATGGCGATCGAGCCAGAGAATCCATTCCCGCTGCTCCAAAACCTTGGGCTCTACCTAGTGGTTCGCCTGGAAGACGGAACGCTTGATCCACCCCATCGCTTCGCGATGATTCCGCTGGGCAAATCGACTCCACGGTTCATCACCCTCCCCTCGGACAGCAAGTACAGCTACGTACTCCTAGAGGATCTGGTAGGTCATTGTGTCGACCGATTTTTCCCGGGGATGACTGTTCTGGAGTGGTCGGTTTGCCGCATCACCCGCAACCTGGACATCAGCCTGAGGGATGATGGAGCAGCTGACTTGATGAGCGGGATGGAGCAGGTGCTGCTGCAGCGCAGGGTTGCAGACTCGATTCGCCTGGAGATCTCCCAGCAGGCTTCGGAGGTTACCACTCATTTTCTGGCCCAGTCCCTTGGGCTGGGGCAGCGTGAGGTTTTTCGCATTCCCGGACCGATCGACCTGTCCTCGATGCTCTCTCTGACCGAGACCGACGGCTTTCCGTCGCTGCGAGATCCCGCCTGGCTGCCTCAGCCATCTCCGAATATCGATCCAGCAGAGAAAATGTTCGATAACATCAGTCGTCAGGATCTTCTGCTTTGCCATCCCTACGAAAGCTATGAACCGGTGGTGCGCCTGATCGAGGAGGCGTCGTTGGATCCTGATGTCCTGGCGATCAAGCAGATTCTTTACCGCACGGGAAGGCGCAGCGCGATCGTCGCCGCGCTCAAACGGGCGGCAGAGCGAGGGAAGTATGTGACGGTGATCGTGGAACTGAAAGCCCGATTTGACGAGGCCCGCAATATCGAATGGGCTAAGGAACTGGAACAAGCCGGGGTTCAGGTGATCTACGGTGTGCGAGGTCTGAAGACGCATGCCAAGGTATGTATCGTCGTGCGGCGCGAGCCGCATGGGATCCAGCGGTATGTCCACTTCGGAACTGGAAACTACAACGAATCTACCGCAAGGCTCTACAGCGACATCAGCTACCTTACCTGTCGAGATGAGTGGGGAGCTGACGCCAGTTCGTTCTTCAATGCGATCACAGGATTCAGCCAGCCGCAGAGCTATCGACAAATCGATGCGGCTCCCATTGGGCTTCGCAAGAAGTTGATTGCACTGATCGATGGCGAAACCAGCCGACGGAAACAGGGGCAGCGGGCTCACATCACCGCCAAGCTCAACGCCCTAGTCGACCCTGAAATGATCGCGGCACTCTACCGCGCCAGCAAAGCGGGGGTGAACGTGCGGCTGAATGTACGGGGTGTCTGCTGCCTGAGGCCGGGGGTGGCTGGGTTGAGCGAGAATATCCAGGTGGTCAGCATTGTCGATCGATTTCTGGAGCATGCAAGAATTCTGCATTTCCATCATGGAGGCGATGACCTAGCGTTCATCAGTAGCGCGGACTGGATGCCACGCAACCTCGATCGGCGCGTGGAACTGCTGGTGCCCATCGAAGATGCTCCCTGCCGGCGCAAGCTGCTGTCGATTCTCGATGCCTACTTCCGGGACAATCAGAACAGTTGGTTGCTTCAAGCCGACGGAAGCTATCGCCGGAAGGCACCACAGGACGAACAGTCTCCGGTCCGATCGCAACGCTGGCTGTACGAGATGGCCGTAGGCGCTGTCGAGCAGATGGAGCATGACCAGCGGACGCTCTTTCAGCCCCATATTGGAAGCCGCGCGAAACGACTGGAGGGGTGAGCCGATCGATCGATCTACACATCGGCCGCTTGTTCGCCTGGGTCACTCCGGCCGCCACGGTGCTTTGTCTGAGTCCCGCCTGAAGTCGGCTGATGTTTTGGTCACGTGCCGGTGGCTGAGTTTTTAGCGGCGGAAATTCCATTCCGGCGAGCGATCGAACGGAGTGGTTTTCCAGCGGGAAGGGGAAGTGCCGTCGTGGCACCGGAGATGACTTCTACGGGTTCCTCCAGCTGGCCGGTTGGTGCTGCAGTGGGTTCGGTCGAAGGGGTATCCATCGCCTCTTGCAATTCCTTTTCGATCGCCTCTTCCTGCGGGATCAGGTCGAGGTATTCGACATCGTCGATCAGAAAATCTCCGGCATAACCGCCACCACCCAGTGCCTGATAGGCACTGATCACCGCAGCCAGTTGCTTCTGCTTGGTCTCGATCAAATCCATTCTCGCTTCCATCAGATCCCGCTGAGCCAGAAGGACGTCGATGTACTCTCCCCTCGCGTTCTGGAATAGCTTCGTTGCATTGTCGACAGATGCTTCTAGCGATTCCAATTGCCGACGCTTCACTTCGATGCTCTTCCCAAAATTCTCGACGGTCGAAAGATGATTGACGACCTCGATGTGAGCCGTCAGCACCGTCTGTTGATAATCGTAGATTGCCTGGAGTTGCCGGGCGTTGGCGTTCATGTAATCCGCCTTGATGGCGGCTCGATTGATCAACGGCCCGACCAGTCCCCCCGCCGCTCCATAGATCAGCGATTCGGGGCTGGAAAAGAGATACTTCGTATTGAACGCCTGGTATCCCACTCCAGCAGTTAGCACCAGCGATGGAAAAAACTGGGCGCGCGCGACACGGACATCCAGCCCAGCTGCCGCCACCTCTCGCTCGGCCTGCTGGATGTCGGCTCGGAAGAGCAGTTGCTGAGAAGGGATACCCACATTCAGCGAATTGAGCGTCAGATCGAGAAACTCCACCGATGGTCGCTCGACCGGCTGAGGAAAGCGACCAGCGATGAAATTGATCCGGTTCTCCGCTTCGACGATCTGCTGTTGGATCAAAAGAATCAGGCTCTGGTTCTTCTGGACTTCAGCCTGGAACCTCTGAACGGCAAGCTCCGTGCCTCTGGCTGCATCCTTGAGCGCCTTTGCAGTCTCCAGGCTCTTGCTCTGAATTTCAATCGTCTTCTGGAGGGTCAGCAACTGGTTGTCCAGTGCGAGCAATTCGTAGTAGTTCTCTGCAAGTTCGGATACAAGTCGCGTGACGACATAGTTCCGGCCAGACCTGGTTCCCAAGTAGCGCAAAGTGGCAGCATCTCTGGCATTGCGCAGCTTCCGCCAGATGTCGATTTCCCAAGAGACATCGGCAGCAACAAGGAAATCCGGCAGCGGTTCTGGGAATCCCTTTCCGGGGGCAGCTTCTAGCGATTCCTCAACCGCGCCATTGCGCGTGAATCGGCTCGATTTCTCAATACCCGCTCGTGTGCCAAGGGAAACGAAGGGAAAGAGCGAGCCGCGACGGGCCAGGATCTCATTGTTGGCGATGCGAATCTCCTGGGCGAGGATCTTCAGTTCCTGATTTCCCTGCAGCGACTCTGCAATCAGAGTGTTCAGCGTCGGGTCGTTGAAAAACTGAGCCCATCCCAGCTGGGACGAGTTTTCCGATCCGATGACACCCTGTGACGGATCATTGTTCCTGTCGTACGCTTCCGGAAGTGGTCGAAAGGGCGCAGGAGAACAGAGCTGTGGAATTTTGCATCCTGGAATTGTCATCAGAATGCATGTACCCATCGCCGCTTTCAGCGATCGATTTCTACTCCGCGCGTTCCAGCAACTCGCTAAGAGGTTCATCGTGTTCATCCTTGATTAACTTCCGTCCATCGGCCATCTTGCCGAAGAAGTAGTAGAGCCCAGGAATGACCAGCACGCCAATCAACGTGCCGATCAACATCCCTCCGACTGCGGTCGTGCCGATCGTCCGGTTACCGATTGCTCCCGGGCCAGTCGCACGTACCAGAGGAATCAGACCTGCGATAAAGGCAAACGAAGTCATCACAATAGGCCGGAATCGAAGTTTTCCTCCTTCGACTCCTGCATCAAAAATGCTCGACCCTTCGTGGCGACGCTGCACAGCAAACTCGATGATCAGAATCGCATTTTTCCCCAGGAGACCGACCAGCATCACCAAGCCGATCTGGCAATAGACGTCATTGGAAAGTCCCATCGATTTGAGGAAAAGAAACGAACCGAAAATGCCAATAGGAAGGGAGGCGATGACCGCCAGGGGAAGCAGGAAGCTTTCGTATTGGCCGACCAGCACCAGGTAGACAAAGACGATAACGATCAAAAAGATGTAAACGGCCGTATTCCCTTTTTTTGCCTCGTCAAAAGAAAGTCCCTGCCAGTCGATGTCGTAACCGTAGGGAAGGGTTTGGGCTGCAACTTCTTTAATAGCAGCAATTGCCTGGCCGCTGCTGTAACCGGGCGATGGTGCGCCTTGGATCGGAGCGGTCGGGTACAGATTGTATCGACTGATTTCATTCAGCCCTTGTTTCTTTTTCAGTGTCATGAATGAAGAGTAAGGAACCATTTCCCCTTTGTCATTCCTGACGAACATCTCGTTGAGGTCTTCTGGGTAGCGTCGAAACTCGGGTGCTGCCTGAACATAGACCTTGAAGAACTGGCCGAAGCGGACAAAACCCTGCTCCCAGGTGCTACCGATCACGATCGACAGGTTCTCCATGGCGTCGGAGATCGAGACCCCCTTCTGCATGGCGATATCGTTGTCGATGAGGATTTCGTACTGGGGATAATTGCCAGCAAAGAACGTGAACAATCCCTTCACTTCCCTGCGTTTGGCGAGGGCTTCCATGAAGGTGTCAGTGACTTCACCCAGGGCCTTGTAGTCGCCGGTATTGGTTTTATCCAGTAGGTTGACGGAGAATCCCCCGGCGGCTCCAAAGCCAGGCACCGCAGGTGGCTCGAAGAACTCCAACTTTACATTGGCGATCTGGGCTCCCTTCTCTTCCAGTTCCGCAATCAGTTCTTTGGAGGTTAGCTTTCGTTCGGACCAGGGTTTCAGGTTGATGATGCAGGTGCCGGCATTGGATCCACGGCCTTCGGTGAGCACTTCGTAGCCGGCGAGCGACGAGACGCTGGTGATTTCGTCGAACTGCTTGCAGATTGCCTGGAGTTCATGCGACTTCGCATTGGTGTACTCCAGAGTCGATCCAGGTGGTGTCTGGATGATGCCGTAGATGATCCCCTGATCTTCCAGAGGAATGAATCCTGAGGGGAGGATGTTGATCACCCAGTAGATACCGAAGCCAAACAGACCGATCAGCAGCAGCGTCAAAAACCGCAGTTTGATGATGCGACGCAGAATGGTTGCATAAAGACGGGTCACCCACTCCACGCCTCGATCGAAAGCCTTGATGAAAAGTCCGAGCGGTCCGGCGACGATTCTTTCTCCGTCGATGCTGCCAGAGAACCAGGATCTGACGGTCATCGCGATGAATACTGAAGCGATGGCTGCGAAAACAAGGACACGGTTTTCCGTCAGCGCGATTTGCTCACTGACCAAGTGGGCTACCGTTTCGTTTTGCAGCAAGCGGTAAAGTCCGTATCCGCCAGATCCTGCCAGCAGGAACGTCAACAGATAGCGGATGGGGTATGACAGCCGGCCCGTCAGTCGCCAGAGCAATCGACCGATCGCTCGAAACAACGCCGGAACCGGACCCTCATTGCGATCTCGATGGCCATGCGGTTTCAGCAGCATCGCGCACAGAACCGGCGTCAAGGTCAATGCGACAACACCCGACAGGATGATCGACATCGCCATCGTTAATCCGAATTGACGATAGAAAACCCCGACAGGCCCCGTCATGAAGGTGACCGGGATGAACACCGATGTCATCACCAGGGTGATCGCGATGATGGCTCCCGCGATTTCATGGATTACTTCTTTGGTTGCCGCGTAGGGAGAAAGGTGTTTTTCATGCATCTTTGCGTGAACCGCTTCCACGACGACGATGGCATCATCGACGACGACCCCGATGGCTAGCACGAGAGCGAAAAGCGTGATCAGATTGATCGACATCCCAAACATTAGAAGGAAAAAGAAGGTTCCGATCAGCGAGACAGGAACGGCGATCGTTGGGATAAGCGTACTTCGGAAGTCACCCAAAAAGAGAAACACAACTAGCGATACGAGGATGAAGGCTTCCAGGAGCGTATGGAGCACTTTCTCGATCGAGGCTTCTAGAAACTTGGAGACGTCGTAGCTGACCTCATAGTCCATTCCGGGTGGGAAAACGTCTTTCTTGATTTCTTCTAGCTTCTTCTTCACCTCCTCGATCACCACCGTTGCATTCGATCCCGGGGTTTGTTTGAGGACGATGGCGGCAGAAGGGTAGCCGTCGATATCGGAATACAGATCGTAGAAAGAAGATCCTAGGGAGACGGTGGCAACGTCCTTGATTCGGAGGATTTCTCCCTTTTCATTCGCCTTCAGAATGATCTCTTCATACTGCTCTGGTCGGTTGTATCTACCAACCCAGGTCAGAACGTATTCGACCGTTTGTGAGGTACGTCCTGTGGCCTGGCCCAGGCGACCGGGTGAACCGATCATGCTCTGCTCAGCAATCGCCTTCATCACATCATCGGCCGACAGATTGTAGGCTCGCAGTCGCTCCAGGTTCAGTTCCACACGCATCGCATAGGCGCGGTTTCCTAGGATGTTCGCGCGGCCGACACCCTGGATTCGTTTGATCTCAGGAAGAAGATTAACGGAGGCGAAATTGTAGAGAAAATTTTGGTCGACATTGGGATCGGTGCTGAAAACATTGACATACATCAGCATGCTCGACATGTTCTGCATGACGATGATGCCTTCCCGCTCCACAATCGGTGGCAGGTTATTCTTGACCGCCTGGATGCGATTGTTGACATTCAATACCGCCACATTCGGATCGGTACCTGGCTCGAAGATGATCTGGATCGTCCCTTCGCCAGCACTGGTGGCATCCCCGATCATGTAGCGCATATCCTGAACGCCATTGATCGCCTGCTCGAGAATCACCAGAACAGAGTCGACCAGGATTTCCGCGCTGGCCCCAGGATACGATACAGAGACGACGACGCTGGGTGGCGCGACCGAAGGAAACTGGGAGATTGGCAGCGTCGTGATCGCTAGGCTTCCCATGAAGAGAATGAGAAGCGAGATAACGATGGCCAATGCAGGGCGATGCAGAAACTTGGCAAACATGAATGACGGCTTCTATTGGGCTTGGTTCTTCAAATGAGAGAGAATCTCCTCCGGCTGGCGGTAGTCGTATTCAATCTTGTCCCCGTCGCGTACCTGGCGAATTCCTTCAAAGATGATCTTGTCGCCTAGTTCAATTCCCCGCTTGACCACAAACAGATCTTCCAACTCCAGAGCGATCTCGATGCGGCGTTGGTGAACAACACCCTCTTCATCGACGACGTAGACGTACCGTTCCGCCAGAATCTCGAAGCTCGCCCGCTGCGGTATGACGATCGCATCCTTGATGGCTCGCTGAATCAAAATCTTCCCTGTCTGACCATTACGGAGCAGTCGATCGGGATTGGGGAAGTCGGCGCGAAAGGCGATATTTCCTGTCTCGACGTTGAAATCCGCTTCGATGGCCCCAAGCTTGCCTGGATGGGGGAACTTGGAATGATCTGCGAGCATCAGCTGGATTTGCAGGTTCGGGTCATTCACATCGAGCTGTGATTTGTATTCCAGGTACCTCGCTTCGGGTACGTTGAAATAGACCCACATCACGCTGTTGTCCGAAAGGGTGGTCAGAACATCCCCCTCAGCAACCAGACTTCCTTTCTGACAAAGCAGTCGGTCGATGATACCTGGGAATGGTGCTGTGACCGTCGCGAAATTTAGCTCGGCCTGTGACAGCTTGACCTTGGCTGTTGCCTTGGCCAGTTTGGCTTCCGCGATGGCAACTTCCTGCGGCGACACCACCTTCTGTTCCATCAATCGTTTGGCGTTGTTGTACTCCAGTTGCACCAGAGCCGCTTCGGCCTGTTCGGCCTCCAGACGAGCCTGATATAGAGTGGGAAGGACTTTGAAAACCGTTTCTCCCTGCTGGACGGATTGCCCTTCCTTGACCGGAATCTCCTCCAGATAGCCATTCTCCAACGCTCGCAACTCAATGTGCCGGCAGGAGCGAATCTGGCAGACGTAGTTGTGGGTGCTGGTCACATCTTGGGCCACTGGGCGGGTGACGATGATTCGGTGCTGGTGATGCCCTTCGGCATGTTCATGCTCGTCCTCGTGTTTTGACCCGCCGGTTTCTGGAACCGGTGAAGAATGAGCTCCACTGCCCCCGGGGGCGGTGAGTTGGTCGCAGGCGATATTGGAGAGGGAGCCCAGGATCACCAGGCCATGAACGATCCATGAATGTCTCATACCGATTCGGATCTCTCCCTCCAATGCACTACATCGCTTCAATTCGACGAGAAGTGTGCCAAAGCCCAGGGGCAGTTCGCCGCCGTTCCAACTCCAAATAGCTTGCAACGCAAATCACGCGCCAAGCGGTGGATGTGGATGGTTACATTGCCGTGGGATCGAATGGACGAAAGTCGGCGTGCCGTTTGCCGCATGTTGACGGGGAGAGCGATCGGCAATACCGGATCATAGGAATGAAAAAAAATGAGCTTTGCGGCAGATTGGTTCAAACTCTGTCTGCTTTTGGCCGGGAGAGTGCAAGCCGTTGCAGAGCTGGTGCAAGAAATTACTGATCGGGTAGGAGCGAGGGGGAGCTGTTTCGGGGGAGATGGACGGAGAACGTGGTCCCCGATGCGGAGGTTTGGAAGTCGATCCGTCCGTCGTGTTGCCGCACGATCTTGTCGGATAGAGCCAAGCCCATGCCGGTGCCGTCACTGCGCGTAGTGAAGTAGGGGTCGAAGATCCGCGACTGGATTTCGGAGGGGATGCCGTAGCCGGTGTCGCTGATATCCAGCCGAATGGACTGGGGTTCGATGGAGACGGCAAATCGCACGGCGCCACCGTTGGGCATGGCGGCCATGGCGTTGAGGGCCAAGTTGAGAAGCACCTGTTCCAACTGGGCGGGGTCTGCTTGGATCAGCAGGGGTTGCTGGGGGGGCACTGGAAACTCCAGGGAGATTTTTTTCTGTTCTGCTTCCGGACGGAGCAGACGGATTAGCTTGTCGATCAGGGAAGCGACATCCACGGAAGTCCTCCCGATCTCGTGAATAGATGCGTAGTTCTGAAAGCCGTCCAGAACCGCTGCGATCCTTTTGACCTCCGTGTAAAGGATGTCGAGCATTTCGTTGATTTCAGGATCCTCTGACTCCTTCTGGAGGCGTTCACCGAGAAGTTGAATGTGCAAGGAGAGCGCGTTCAGGGGGTTTTTGATTTCATGTTGCAGGCCCGCTGCAAGCGAGCCCAGCCCCATGTGGCGTTCCATGCGCCGCAAACGTTCTTCGATCAGGACGCTATCGGTCACGTCTCGGACCTGGATCACCATACCGATTTGTTCCTGGTCGCGATTCCTGAGCATCGTACCGCTGGCTCTCAGAATCCTCCGCTGTCCATTGCAGTCGACTCGATACTCGTGATCGCGTGGATGGGAAATCCATCGGCAGGCATCTCGGTAGACCTCTGCCAGCAGTTGGCTGCCAGGCGCCTGGGAAGCAAAGGATTCGCTGGATTCCGGGTTGCTTATCGCCATCAGTTGCCTGCCGACCGTGTTGATACTGGATATGTTTCCCTGATTGTCGGTAGTGATCACACCGATATCCATGCTTTCTAGAATGTCCGCCGACAGGACTTTTGCTTCCTCCAAATTCCGCTCGCTGCTGAGATAGGCTCTCGACACAATCCAGAAGGCAATCGAAGTAGCAACCGTGTTGAGAATCAGAAGGATCGAAAGGCTGCGCTGAACCCCCAGTTCGCTCGACAGTTCATTGGCGAATTCGAGGTCTGATCCTTGGAGGTGACCAATGAGTCGGGAGACGATTTCCAGTTCATGGCGTACGTTCACCAAAACCCAGATCGTCGCGAACAGGGAGATCAGGCTGAGCGATGCAAGGGCGATTAGCGATGGGTTGATTCCAGAGATTGGTTTACGTTTACCCATCAGCTACCGCCTCGTTGAGAGAGGATTGCAAGGATGTTGAGCCGATGGATTCCACACCCTGCTTCGATCTGAGCGATTCCCCAAAGCATTGCGAAGATAGGCAGGGCAGAGCCCGACCAGGGGCAGAGCGGCGCGACGCACATCATGGGAGGTTTTTTCTCCGAGTGGGCAACTGCATGGAATCGCCGACTGCAAGAGTCGGCAGTAGGGTGCACCAGTTTGCATCAGAGGATAGATACTTCCATGATTTTACCCCGTAGGAGACGCCTTCGATAAGATATCGCGAGGTGGTATGGAATTTGCGACCGATGGTCCAGTCGATGCGGCGCACGGGAATCCGATGACCGTTCATAGGGTTGGTGCGAATTGCAGGGGGCGGAATAAGGAGCATCTGCCATGATCCGTCCTTCACTTGTCTTGTCGCTTTTGACTGCGATGCTGGCATCGGAGTTTTCCCATGGTGCGCCCGGTGCAAGCGGAAGTCGCAAAGGCCCTGCCGCTCAGCAGCCGATGGAAGAGAACGCGATGGAGAAACAGCAGGCCATCGAAGAGGCGAGAAGGCGCGTCGGGAATGAGCTGAAGGGGCTTTAGTCGGCATTGCTGAGGTGGACCAGCATCAATGCAGTCCATACCGACTCATCTTGTAATGGAGCGTTCGGACGCTGATTCCGAGCGCTTTGGCGGTTTTTTCACGGTGGAAATTGCAGGACTGAAGAACCGTCTGGATCGTTATTTTTTCACACTCCTCGACGGCTTCTGCCAGCGACCCCGCAATTTTCGTCGCAGCGCGAGGATCGTTAAGGACTTCGGGAGGTAGTTGGTTTTTCTGGATGGTGTCTTCGGAAACGGTGATCACCATCCGTTCCACTACATTCCTAAGCTGGCGAACATTTCCCGGCCAGTCAGCGGCCACCAAGGTTTGCATCGCCTCGTCGGTGAGGCATTTGGGTTGTCGTTTGTGCCTGATGCAAAAAAACTCGAGAAAATGCTCGACCAAAAGGGGAGTGTCTTCGCGGCGGCTTCGAAGCGGTGGGACGTGGATGGGGATGATATTCAGGCGGTAAAAGAGGTCTTCTCGAAATGTGCCTTCCTCGATCAATTCCTGGGTATCGCGATTGGTTGCGGAGATGATTCTGGCATCCGACTTGAGCTTCTCTTCCCCTCCAACGCGAGTGAATTCATTCATCTCCAGTACGCGTAGGAGGTCGACCTGGCTTTTGGACGACATCTCGGTGATCTCGTCAAGAAAAAGCGTCCCCGAGGCGGCCTGTTCGAAGCAACCAGGTTTCTGGCGCGTCGCGCCGGTGAAAGCTCCTTTTTCGTGCCCAAACAGCTCGCTCTCCAGCAGGGACTCAGGGAGTGCACCGATATTGACGGCGACGAAAGGTCCGGTGCTTCGGTCGCTGAGGTCATGCAGAGCTCTAGCGATCAATTCTTTACCCGTCCCGCTTTCCCCATGGATCATCACCGTCGCGTCGGTGGCCGCGACCTGTCGAATCTGCCGAAATACCTCCTGCATCGCAGCGCCTGCGGCGATGATGTTGGAAAGCTTCCCCGTATCGGCCAGTTGGTGCCTCAGGGAATGATTCTCAATTCGCAGCTCGTAGTGCTCCCGGGCCCGGCGGACCTGTTGCCGCACTAGGTTCAGATCAACTGGTTTGAGGATAAAGTCGAATGCACCGCTGCGCATGGCATCGACGACCATTTCCACCGAACCGTGGGCTGTGATGACAATCACCGAGGTCTGCGGGCGCATGACGAGGATGCGTTTGAGCAAATCGATTCCGGACATGCTGCCATTGAGTCGCACATCGACGATGACTAGGGGGTGGCCTGTCGACTGAAACTTCGTCAGGGCCTCTTCCCCACTGGCAGCGATGTCGATGACCGTGGCTTCGGAGAGCAGCCCTTTCGCGAGTCCCGACCGGATATTCTGTTCGTCGTCGACAATCAAAATCGCAAAGGGCGAGGCGTATTGCATCATCTTTCCATCCATCCCATTCATCCTATAGTGGCCGCAGGGAGTGGGCCACAGCATTTCACGTTCCAAAGAGGGGGATTCGATGCGGAATCGCTGGGTGAGGGTTGGAGTCGCGGTGCATTCCTTGGGATGGAAGGTCGCTGCGTTATCGCATTCGCCGCAGAGGATTGTGCTATTCCATGCAGATCCTCTGCAATTCTTCGCAGAGACCCCACGCGAGGTGACAGGAAATCAACCGGAAAATCGAGTTGGCAGAGGAGATGCATCGTGGTTGGGCAGCCCGGATCGATCTCGCAGGGGCCAGTGAAGCCGGAAGCGTGTTCCACTGGGGCTGCTCTCCAGAAGTTGGGCATCCCCCCCATGCTCTCGCAGGATTTTCCGACATGCGGCTAAGCCCAGCCCTGTTCCTCGAGCCCCTTTGGACGATTCGAAAAGAGAGAAAAGCTTTGCCTGCTGCTCGGTGGGGATTCCAGGACCGTTGTCGCTGACGTCGATCGCGATCTGCTGGGTTGCATCTGATGGCAACAAATGAAGTGCGATCCGCACTGACTTTCTGGCTGGTGGAGCGGGTTCGAGGTCGATGCCAGGTGCGCTGCATGCATCGATCGCATTGAGCAGTAGATTTAGTATGGCTTGATGAAGCGATTCAGGATCGCAGGCGACCAGCGGAAATGGATCCGGTGGAGTCCAGAGGAGTTCGACCGACGCCTGTCCCGCGCGCAATTGGATCAAGTCGACGACCTCAGCGATTGTCAGTCTGGGATCTGCCATGCGCCACTGGGGTTGCCGATCTTTGGTGAGTGTGAGCATATCGAGGACTAGATTGGCGATCCGATCCTGATTGCGATCGACGATATTCCATCCGCGATCCAGCAGTTGCCAGTCTTTCTTTTTCCTCGCCTCCTCTACAAGGTAGCAGCCTCCGCGAATCCCCTGAAGAATGTTTTTGACATGGTGGGAAATGGTGGCAATCGTCTGGCCCATGGCTGCCAATCTTTCGGCCTGCAGCATCCCGCGATAGTAGGCCGTATCTTCGATGGCCAGGGCGGCTTGATGGCCGATTGCGATCATCATCCGCAGATGGTCTTCGGTGAAGCGGTTGGCGACAGGATCAGCGATGTAATCACCAGGCGACAGGGAGGTATCGATGTAGAGCACTCCGACGGTGCCGTAGCGTCCTTGCATGGGAACGCAGATGGCTTCGCGGATCCCGATTTTTTGGATGCTGGCGGAGGACTCCCATCGTGAATCGGTGTTGGCATTGCTGGTCAACACGCCTTCCTGGTGTTCCATAACGTGATCGAGGATCGTACGGCTTATTTCGAGGGGACCCGAACGGCTACCTTCGACTCGATCTCTGCGGCAGGCAGGACGAAGGGTGCGATGATCGGATTCCGCAAGCATGATGCAGCCTCGGTCGCATTCGATCGAATCGAAGATCAGGCCAAGGATCTGCTCCAGCAATTTATCGATGTCGATCGTTCGACTGACGGCGATCGCGGTGTGGTACATCACCTCCCATGGATTCCCGGCAGTGCGCGACGGATGGGTTGAAGTTACGGACGAATGCGAGTGCGAGGGATCGAGTCCGATGGGCCGGGGAGCGGGTTCGAATGGAGCTAGGCTGCTTCGGATCTGAGAAAGATCTGCTGCAGCGGACTCACCCGTGATGCGGATCTGGCCGTCATCGCTGCAGGTGGAATGATGCGCTGGGGAGAGTCGAGCTGATGTGGTGAAAATAAGCAGCGTCTGCCCCAACTGGATGCGGTCTCCATGCTCCAGTTTCCGCTGATCGCATCGCTGTCCGTTGACGAAGCTGCCATTGCTGCTTCGAAGATCTTCTAGGATCCATCCCTGATCCCAAGGGCGGATGCTGGAATGGTTGCGCGACACTTCGGTATCTGTCAGCACCAGATCGTTCTCTTCTCCACGGCCGATGGTGCCGCCAGAATCGGGGATCGACCAGTGTTTGCCATACTCTTTCCCGCGCAGGACGTAGAGGAAGGGCATGGAGATTCTCACGCAAGAGTGTTTCGTCGTAAGGGCTACCGCATCGCGGGTACCAGCCCAGGTGAAAGCGGGTTTCAGCGGATGGCTCGCCGCATCAACGATTCGATTGTACGGACCAGGCCGGCGGCCTTAGTCCAGGTTTCTTCTTCTTCGGCGGCGGCTTGGCTGTCGGCGACGATGCCGCCTCCTACCTGAAACTGCCACCAGCCTCGACTGGCGGTGATGGTTCGGATCAGAATATTCCAGTCGACGGTCCCGTTCCACCCCCAGTATCCCAGCGATCCACAGTAAGCACCCCGCGCCGTCGGCTCTAAGTCCGCGATAATCTCCATCGCGCGGATCTTGGGAGCTCCTGTGATGCTGCCACCAGGGAACGATGCGGCCAGGAGATCGATCGGGGTCAGTTCGCCCGCAAGCCGACCTCGCACCACGCTCACCAGATGATGGACGAACGGATAACTTTCCAGGCCACACAGCCGTTCTACCTGAACGCTGTCCGGCTCACAGACCCGCGAAAGGTCGTTCCGAAGCAGATCGACGATCATCACATTTTCAGCACGGTCTTTCTCGCTGGTCAGCAGTTCAGTCGCGGCAGCGGCATCGACCTGCGGGTCGCTGGAGCGGCGCCGAGTGCCCTTGATCGGCCGCGTCTCCACCCAACCTTGATCGACCCGCAGAAACCGTTCGGGGGAGGCGCTGACGATCTGCGATGGTCCAAGATCAAAGTAGCCAGCAAATGTGGCTGCATTCTCACGGCGCATCTCCAGGTACAGATCAACCGCATGGCAGAACGAGCGGCGAAGCAACCTCTGCGAAAGATTCACCTGAAAGATGTCACCCGAATAAATCGCTTCTCTGGCCTGCTCTACAGCTGCCTGATACCCCGAGGAATCAAAGTTGCCAAGCCAGGCGGGTCCCAGGCGCGTCTGGTATTGGGGAGCGGTCAGCCCATGGGCAGTGGCATGGAGGTTGGATTGGTGGGCAGGTCTGGCGATGGCTGGGCCCCGCAACCGCTCGCTAAGCCAAATACCCCGCTCGGCAGCACGCTTGGCTCTGGCCTGAGGGTCGCTTTCGGGATAACCCTGGGAGATGATCCATCCGCGATGTTGAAGGTGATCCCAGGCGACGACTAGGTCATATAGCCCCACGACGGCCAAAGGAAGCGCGAACTCATCATGCTTCGCCCTCGGAACTCGCTCGAAACATCGCCCTAGTTCATATCCGAAGTAACCTGCCGCGCCACCCTGAAATGGAGGAAGCTCTGGAACCCGGTCGGTCTGGAATCGCTCCATCCAACCAGCCAACTCGGCAAAGGGATCCGCCTGCGGTCGAGTGACGCGAAACACCTGGAATGGATCGACCGCCAGAAAACTGTACCTTCCTAACTGAGGATGAGCCAAAGCGCTTTCCAATAGGCAGCACCACGGTTGGTCCCAAAGCCGCTCCAGCGCTTCGGCGACCCCAATCGATCCAGGGAGATCTTCTATCCAGGGAGTGGGCATCAGGAGTCCTCTCTTGCTTCGGCCGTCGCCTTGTTGGGAGGATCTGGTCGCTGTCGCGTCCATGTCAGTCGCGCATGCTCTTCTTCCCGCGTCAGCATTCCCCATCGAAGGGCCTCGTCCTGCTCGTAATTCTTACCAAGGGTCAAAGCGGTCATCGCCTTGGCAAGCTCGAAACCCAGATAAAATGCATGGCCAGCCGTCAATTGGGCCCCCCGTGGAGTTTTGTGTAGCTGTGAGAAGATCTCCATCGGGTCGGTGCCCTGCAGGTGGATCCCGGCCGAGACGAGGTGCAATTGCACGCCATCGGAGAAGATCCGGTAATTGGGGTCCTGAATCGTTGTGGCCAGTTCTTCAAACCACCCTTCCGGATAGTGCCTGCGAGTGGGATCTCGCAGCATCACCAGTCCCTCTTCCAGATGTTTGGGAGGGAGTGAATGAGCGACTGCGTAGTGCACCAGCTTTCGCGCCAAATGGCATTCACGAACAGAGCTCTGCGCCCAGGGGATCACCTGCGTGGTCAGGATGCTTCCGACCTGAAGTTCTTCGCAGTATCCAAGAAGCAGGGTGTTGATGCCGGCCGAGTCGCTATCGGTCAGTTCCGTCAGATTGCCGATTCCCATCATCATCGCCACATCGGGCGCATGTTGCCTAAGCGTGTAGTAGCGATGGAGCGATTTGGCGAAACCACATCCGATCGGTTCAAGGATCGGATCGAGCCGATAGGGGACTTGGTGATCATGAAGAAACTGAGATGTCTCCATGAGACTTTCCAGCCAAGGCTGATCCATGTCAGGAACAACCACTACCTCGGCGCCCCAGTCGATCGCCTGGTGGCGGTTGCTCCGGTTGACCGACAGGACCAGGTCGGCTCCCGCGCGCGTCCCCTCTGCGGCCTCCCAAGGATCGAAGGTATCAATGGAAAGTCGAATCCCTTCGTCACGGAGTTTTTTCACCGCATCTCTGATGGTCGTCCACTGGGCTGCAGGATCGCATCCCAGATCGATGCGATCGGCTCCTTCGGCCACCCACTGTCTAGCCTGCCTGACCAGATCCACCAGCGGCAGCCGATTGGCGTGGTTGATTTCGGCGAGGATTTCGATCCGATGCGCTCCATAGTCACTGCGATCGGTCTGCTGCACGCCAAAATGCCGAGGCAGCTCCCGCAGGTCCTTCGGTCCGCACTCAACGCGACAATCAAACTGTTTCTGATCCAGGTGGTTCTGGATCTCCTCCAGACCGGGGGCCAGATAGCCGGGCAGGATGATCCGCGTCGTTCCTTCAGGCGGCGCCAAGTGCCGCAGCGTCCACTTGGCGGTCATCAGGGCAGCGACGGTGATCGGCATCGTCTGGATGGTGTAGCGAAAACCAAATCGTTTCGACAAGCTGTCGACGATTGGCTGGAGGGCAGATCGCGCGAGCTTGCCGGTGACAAAGTGAATCTGCTGAGTCGACCAATCGAAATCGGTCATGACGCATCCTGTTTCAGGTGATTGCCAAGCGACCATTCCTAGACGATGGTCAGCGACTTGGTCGATGGTCTTTCATGGTAGCTGGGAATCGTCCAGTTGCCGCAGCGCATCGCAAGGAAAAACCTTCCATGATGATGGAAGATCCGCCTGAGCTGTGATCTTCTTGGCGTTTCCCGGATGGCGAAAACTCAGGCGCCAAGCATGCAGCGCCAGTTGCTGCCACAATCCCTGGGAGTCGGGAGTGCCAAACCGAGAGGTGGCTTGGTAGCACCAGTCCCCGACGACGGGCAAGCCGCGTGCAGAACACTGGATGCGGATCTGATGCATGCGTCCGGTCTCCAGATGCACCTCGATCAAACTTCTTGATCCATCGGTCCAGCAAAGTCGAGATTCCAGCACTGCCAGCTTGGCATCCGGATGATCAGCGTTGACGGTCTCACCAACAGGCCGCTCCGGAATCTTCCGCACGTGATCTTCCCATCGTCCCGTCTTTCCCGTCGCGTCCCCTTCCACCATCGCCAGATAGCTCTTCTCGACCAAACGATGAGCGAACTGGTCCCCAAAGCGTCGCAGCGTGCGGGCATTGCGAGCTACCAGCAGGGCGCCGGAAGTGCCACGGTCCAGGCGATGGGGCAGTCCTACAAATGGGTGCTCAGGAGCCGAGGGGCGTCGTGCCAAAAGCAATTCAAGTGCCATCTGAACGCTGGGAACCCCCGGCGCAGCCTGGGTCAGCAGGCCGGCGGGCTTATGGAGCACCAGCCAGCCGGCTTCCTCCATGAGGATGTCGCTTTCCTCGATCGGCAGATGGTCCATCGCGTAACTCGTCGGTTGTTTCTGACTCCCGTAAACTCGGCGGGCTTTGCCGAATTGCATCAACGCCGCCGAAGTGCAGTGGGAACCTCTGCCTGTCGCCAGCAAAATGCTCTGCTTGTCAGCTCAATGCTCCGCTGTGCCAGCAAAATGCTCTGCTTGTCAGCTCAATGCTCCGCTGTGGTTTCGGACAAGCCGCACGCGCATAAAAAAACGAGGAGCCCCGGCCACGGCTCCAGATCAATCCGTCGATCATGGATCCAATAGAGCTCCTCGTCTGAACCGGAAGTTTCATCGATGCAGTCGACTGGGTCAAGAGGAGGAGCGATGTTTCTTGGATGGAAAAGTGGAGCGGAGAGTAAGTCGACTCATGCAGCCGCTGAAGTGATCGAGTCATGGAAGGTTGGTTGTCGAACAAGCGGTGACCGACTGGTCAGCACATGCAATGGCTGCGATGCAAATGCTAGGGTGCGAAGAGTTGTCTCGTCGTGCAATGGCGCGGAGCGTTCGGCCTGGCATGATCGGATATCAATCTGGAGCTCTCTGTCGGAATGCTACTCGATCGTGATCCATCGTTTTCGTCCTGGCCAACCCTTGCACCCAACCACCTGCAGCACTGGTCACCACCTGCAGCGCTGGTCGAACGAAGCGTCAAGAGCCGATGTGCTGCGGAAGAGAACGAGCTACCGACATTCTCCTTGGAGTGGTGCAGCCATCGGATCCGCAACAGGGCCGAACTGGATAAGGATTCAGCCGGAAAGTACGGAAGCCCATTGGGGAACTTGGTGGCTAACAAAGCTTCGGCGGGTCTTCGTTTCGGGATCGAGTAGGCTGATTTTCCAAGCATGAAGCTGCATCGGAGGCTGGTCGATCAGCAGGGTCGATCCGTCGCCGAGTTTCCTGTCGGGCAGGTAGAGGGGATCGCCGATGATCGGGAAGCCGGACTCCCAGAGATGGATGCGGATCTGATTGGTTCGACCTGTTTTCGGGATCGCTTGCAACAGGGAGGTCCCGTCACTGCGACGATGGAGGACTTGAAAGGTAGTCATCGCTTGATGAGTTGGTTTCGACGAGTCAGAAGAAACGATCGACCGGGATCCCAGTGGTCCGGTCTGATCGCTGATGGGGATCTGGCAATCCCAACGATCTTCTGCCGGATGTCCAGAAACAGCTGCCAGGTAAATTTTCTCGACCGTTCGGTCGCTGAACTGCTGCTGCAGATCTCTGGCAGCCGTGGTACGACGCGCGGCGATCAGCAGGCCGCTGGTATTGGCGTCCAGGCGATGCACCAATCGGATTTTTTCCGGATGGTATGCATGCTGCATGGCTGCTTCGAGCGTGTTTTTGAAGTAACGACCACAGGCGTGAACCGGCAGTGGCGCCGGTTTATCGAGGACTAGCCAGGTATCGGATTGGTAGATCAGCTGAATTGCACTGGAGACGGAAGGCTCCGTAACGTCCGGTTCGCGGTGCAGCAGTTTCTGTCCTTCCGAAACGACAAGATCAGGGGTGACGCAGCGCAGGTGGCCATCCAGCAATCTTCCCGAATGAATCGCCTCCATCCACTCCGTTCGCGACCGACCGGGGATCCACTGCTCGAGGAAATCCAGCAAAGGTATTCCGGCCATACGTCGGGGAACGTGGATGCTTCGTTCGCTGCAGTATGCTTGGCAGCCTGGTTGTCTTTCCAGGTACTCTCGCATTCGGCTTTCCTTCGCCTCGCGATTTCGTTCCATCGCATCCGACGGGCTCAGGTAGCAATGCGGGCAGTGCTTGCCCGGCTGATAGAGATTCGACTGCATCTGTTCTGGCGTCAGGACGTGCTGGCAGGCGAAGCAAAGCGATTTATCGGAATGGGTCAGATCAGGACGAACGGCAACCCGTTGGTCGAAGACGAAGCAGTCTCCCTGATAGAACTCTCCGCCACACTTTTCGAAGTAGTTGAGGATTCCACCATCCAATTGCAGAATCTGCCGGAATCCACGCTGTTCCATCCAAGGCCCAGCCTTTTCGCAACGGATGCCACCCGTGCAGAACATCACCACCGGTTGCTCTTTCCACGACTCAGGCAGGTTGTCGATCGCTTCGGGGAACTTTCGAAAGTGGTCGATCTGGATGGGGTGTGCATTTTGAAAGGTGCCAACTTCGACCTCGTAATCATTGCGAACATCGAGTAGCTGAACGGGTCGACCTTCGCGAAGCCACTGGCGCAGAACTTCGGGGGTGATCTTGGAGGAGGTGTAGTGCGCTGGATCGATCTGATCGATTCCGAAAGCGATGATTTCTTTTTTCAATTTGACCAGCATGCGTCGAAACGGCTGGTAGTCGGTCCAGCTTTCCTTGGCGTGGAGATCTTGAAGGCCTGGAAGGGATTTGAGCCATTCGAAGAATTGCCTGGCGGCTGTCTCTTTGGCTGCCACAAAGAGATTGATCCCTTCGTGGCTGATCAGCACCGTGCCTTTGATCTGCAAGTCACCGGCGCGTTGACGGATCGACTTTCGCAGTTCCAAGGGTGACGGAATCGATACAAAGTGATAGGCAGCCAAGTTGAGCACGGGAGTTGGCGTTGGTGCGATCTCCCGATCTTTTGAGCTCTGTGTTGCGTCCACGCACGCCCTCCCATCCTGTTGAGGCCCAAAACCGTCACAGCCGTCCGGCGCCTCTCATCTTTTTGAAAACCGTCACTGTTATTTGTTGATCTGACGATTTTCATCTATCCGTTCGATTGCCGAAAGGGGAATCCATGCCCAGGGAGATACCGGGAAGCTGGGAATGGATCGGCTGGATTGCTGGATTTTCGATGCTGCATATTCGATAATCGACCGATGGCGACGGGTGTCTGGGGTTACCATCAGGGAATCGGTTGGATGGGTGCACGATGGAAAGATTGCGGTAGACGTTGCGTCGAAGAGGGTCCGATGAAGCAAAAACGAATGCCTAGCCTTTGGCTGGGGGTTGCCGCTCTCCTGGCGTGCGGAAAATTGGATGCTGGAGATACCGAGTCGATTCGATTCTTTGAATCGAAGATTCGCCCCGCCTTGATCGCTCATTGCATCGAATGCCATCGGGAGGGAAGGCAGGAGGGGGGGCTGCGTCTGGATCATGCGGCAGGTTGGGAATCGGGTGGCGATTCGGGAAGCCTTTTTGAAAAGATTGGAGACCACCAGCGGCCGCGCGTCGCCGAGGCAATCGAGTATGGCCAGTTGCAAATGCCCCCTGACGGACAACTGCCCGAATCGATTCGCACCGATCTGCTGCGATGGATCGACTTAGGGGCACCCTGGCCGTCGGTCGCCATGAAGCTTGACCAACGGACAGAAGCTTGGGGGGCTGCTGCCAAGGAGCACTGGCTATGGAAGCCAATGAAGCGAGTGAATCCTCCGGAAGCGGTTGCGGCCGATGCCGCATGCGATCATCCGATTGATGCGTTTGTCGATGCCAGACGCACAGGGCATCGGTTGTCCGCCGCGCCACAAGCCGATCCGAGGACTCTAGCCAAGCGACTCTATCTGGATCTGGTCGGGGAGTTGCCGCAACTGGAAGAGATCGATTCCTGGTTGGCCAGTCCCGACGAATCGCAATACATCGCGATGGTGGACCGATTGCTGGCGGATCCTCGGTGCGCCGAGCGAATGGGGAGGTACTGGTTGGACCTGGTGCGATTTGCCGAATCGGATGGCTACAAGCAGGATGACTTCCGACCCTCGGCCTATCGCTATCGCGATTTTGTGCTGGAGGCATTTCGCGAGGACATGCCCTATGAGGAATTTGTCACTTGGCAGTTGGCGGGAGACGAGTGGCAGCCTGGGCAGATTCGGGGACGCGATGCTACTGGTTATTTGAGGCTTTGGATTTACGAGTACAACCAGCGCGACGTACAGACCCAGTGGTCTGTCATTCTGAATGATCTGACCGATGTTACCGGAGAGGTGTTTTTGGGATTGGGAATCGGTTGTGCACGTTGCCATGACCACAAATTCGATCCGATCCTGCAGAAGGACTACTACCGACTGCAGGCCTGTTTTGCAGGTCTGCTTCCTGCGGAGTTGCCGGCGATGGCGGAGGACCAGTGCGAGGCGATGGAAGCGCGAAGGTCTGAGGCGAACCAGTCGATGGCTAGCAAGTTGGCCGAAAAGGATGCGCTGGAGCTTTCGATTCGTGAGGAGGTGAGGCTGGCGGCGATCGAAAAGTTTCCTCCCGAGGTCAGGCCAGCCCTGCGAAAGAAAATCGGGGAGAGGACTCCGGCCGAGCAGGCGGTCAGCTATCTAGCGGAGTTGCAGATTGAAGCGGAGATCCACGGGATCGACTTCAAAAAGAAATTGAAGGGGGAATCGCTGGATCGCTGGAAGGCACTGGAGGAAGAACTGGCCGCTTGGCGCAAAGGGTTGCCACCAAGCGTTCCGACGGTGGCGTCGGTGAGGGAAGTGGGGCCAATTCCACCGCCAACTCGAATCCCCGGAGCTCGTGGGGATACTGCCGAAGCGATCGAGCCAGGAGCTCTGGAGATATTGAACGAGTTGCCTTGGGAGCTGGATCCGCTGGCGGGTACCCAATCCAGTGGTCGCCGACTGGCGCTGGCGCGATGGATTACTGACCGGTCGAATCGATTGAGCTGGCGGGTGATGGTCAATCGGATCTGGCAGCACCACTTCGGGACAGGGCTTGTGGAGAACGCGAGCGATTTTGGACGACTGACCGAGCCTCCCAGCCACCAAGAACTGCTTGATTGGCTGGCTTGTTGGTTCCAGGAGCAGGGAGGAAGTTGGAAGCAGCTAAGTCGACTGATCGTCACATCGCATACCTATCGCCAGGCTGCTTACTTCGATGGCATGCAGGAGGCATTTTCGATCGACCCGGCGAATCGGTGGTTGTGGCGTTCTTCGCCGCGGAGGATGGATGCGGAGCAGGCGCGGGACACCATCCTGTCGCTTGCGGGGGTTCAGCAACGACGATGGGGCGGTCCATCCGTCGACGCCAAATCGACACGTCGGTCCGTCTATCGGCGTGCGATGCGAAACAACCCGGATTCGTTCCTCCGAGCGTTGGATGCTCCTGATGGAATTGTGTCGGTCGCCAAACGCATGCCGACCAACACCCCGCTGCAGGCCCTGCAGTGGTTGAACAGCCCCTGGATGGTGGAGCAGTCGGGGAGGATGGCGGAGCAGTTGGCCCACTTGAGAGACGAAGCGCCGCAGGAGGCGTTTCGTCGTGTGCACTTGCGAGCACCAGATGCATCGGAACTCGAAGTGCTACGCAGTTTCATGAGTGAGCCAGGTGCGACGCTGGATCAGCTGTGCCATACCCTGCTCAGTTCCAACGCCTTGCTGTACATCGAATGAACTGATTTTGGGAGTGTGCCGATGAATGACCGCAGCAGGACGGCTGGACCACCGGCGAAGCGGGGGCTCTACGCAACGCGGCGGCAGATGCTGTCGCAGGCTGGCGCTGGATTTGGGATGCTAGCCTGGTTGGGCCTGACTACAGACCACGCCGCTGGCTGCGCATCTGCGCCGCGAGGTTTCGGAAAAGCTAAGCGAGCGATCTTTCTTTTCATGGAGGGAGGCCCCAGTCACATCGATCTTTTTGATCCCAAGCCGACACTGACAAGCCTGCATGGGCAACCGCTTCCTGGCAGCTTCAAGCCAGTGATCACTCCCATGGGAGAGTACAACGCTCCCTTGATGGCAAGCAAGCGTCGTTGGAGTCAGCATGGCGAGTGCGGTACTTGGGTCAGCGACTGGCTGCCTCATACCGCAACCATGGTCGACCAGATCGCTGTGGTTCGATCCTGTTGGGGCAATGGATTGAACCATTCCAATGGCGTCTGCCAGATGAATACCGGATCGATTTTGGGGGGCAGACCTTCGCTGGGAAGTTGGATCAGTTACGGGTTGGGAAGCGAGAACCACGATCTTCCCGGGTTTGTCGTGATGGAGGATGGAGACGGCCATGTCATCAATGGGAGTCGCAATTGGAGTGCCGGTTTCATGCCTGCAAGCTATCAAGGGACCGCCGTGCTGGGAGGAGATGTTCCCATCGAGCACCTGCATCCTCCGGGTGCCGTGACACCAGAGATCCAGCAGAGAAAGCTAAGGCAGATCTACCAGTGGAATCGAATGCACCAGCGCGGGCGCGAATTGGACGGCGAACTGGAAGCGAGGATTGCTTCCTTTGAACTGGCCTACCGAATGCAGTCGTCTGCGCCCGAGGCGATCGACCTGAACCAGGAGACACCAGCGACCCTCGCCGATTACGGGATCGGGGTCAAGGAAACAGATTCCTTTGGACGCAAGTGTCTGCTGGCCAGAAGGCTGGTGGAGCGAGGTGTGCGGTTTGTGCAGTTGTACCACGGTGCTGGAAGCCGATGGGATGCTCATTCCGGCATCGAGAAGAATCACAGCCAGCTATGTCGGGCTAGCGATCTGCCTGTCGCTGGATTGCTGAAGGATTTGAAACGCCGCGGTCTACTGGAGGATACCCTGGTCATCTGGGGTGGTGAGTTTGGCAGGACACCGATGAGCGAAAAGGGAGATGGAAGGGATCACAATCCGAACGGATTTACCATGTGGTTTGCTGGTGGAGGAGTCCGTGGCGGGCAGACGCTCGGTACGACCGACGAACTGGGGCTTCATGCAGTCGATCAGCGAGTCCATATCCATGACCTCCACGCAACGATTCTCCATCTGATGGGAGTCGATGCAAGGCAGTTAACCTATCTGCATCAGGGGCGGCCCGAGCGGCCGACACAAAATGAAGGCCGCCCATTCGCTCCCCTGTTTGCGTGAGGCGACCTAGCCGAGGAAGGGCAAGTGCTTGGATGGCGAGTATTTCAGGCTTGGTATTTCTGAGGTATCGATGATCGCGAGATGGAGTGCGTGATACACTGAATTAGTAGGGCAATGATCAGGGGCAAAGTGAACCACGACCGGACCAATTGGCGATCTCAGATCGGGATGGGAATCAAGCGATGAACGCAAGGATATGGAATCGACGAGGATTTATCGGGCAGGCATCCGCGGTGGGGGCGATGCTGCCATGGGTAGGGCAGACAATCGCAGAAGATCTGGCTCAGACCCCAGGTCAGACCTCGGGCCCCTTTTATCCGGTTCCTGAAATTGCGAAGCAACCACATTCGGATGCCGATTTGACCCGGCGCGCCGCCGACGGTCCGTTGGCCGAAGGGGAGCTGATCGATGTTCGCGGAACAGTGGTCGGCATCGACGGTCGCCCTCTGTCGGGTGCCATTGTGGAACTGTGGCAAGCGTGCCATTCGGGTCGGTATCAGCATCAGGCAGACAGCAATCAGGCACCACTTGATCCCAACTTTCAATATTGGGCGAGACTGGTCTGCGATCCTGAAGGAGCCTACCGGTTCCAATCGATCATCCCTGGAAAGTATCCAGGCCGCACACCGCATATCCACTTTCGAGTTGTCGCTGAGGGGTTCCCCGAGCTAGTGACCCAGATGTACTTTCAGCAGTTTGGGGAGGCGAATCAGAAGGACGGTATCTATTCGCGACTGTCGATGCAGCAGAAAGAATCGGTCACAGTTTCCTTGGCAAAGCAAGAGGGGGCCGCAAGGCTGCAAGGGGACTTTCGCATGGTGCTGGCCCGCGCGGCCACCGATCGGGCCACTCCACCGATGCCCTGATTCCCAACGCAGGTTTTCAGGACGAAACGGCAGTCGTCTTCTTGTGAAGGATCGTTTCGACGGAAGCGATCGAGGCATGTGATGACCACCCCTTCCCATCCCAATCCAGGAGACTCGGCAGCGATCGCCAAATGGTTGGGCCAACTGGAGATGCGTTTGGAACAGCGCAGGAGTCATGGGCTCTTTCGCACCCGCACGCCACTGGTGGCAGTTTCACCGACTGAGATTCTCTGGCAAGGCCGTCGCACCGTTTCATTTGGATCGAATGACTATCTTGGCCTTTCCTGGCACCCGGCGGTTCGGTCGGCAGCGACCAGAGCGATCGATGTCGGGCAGCGATGGGGAAGTGGAGCGAGCGGTCATGTGACCGGTTACACCGCTGTTCAGCAGCAACTGGAAGAGGCGATTGCCCAGTGGCTGGGGACCGAACGATGTGTGGTCTTTGGATCTGGCTATGCGGCGAATCTGGCGACGCTTTCGGCGCTGGTCGGCAGGGAGGATCGTGTCTTCAGCGATCAACTGAACCATGCCAGCCTGATCGATGGATGCCGACTGTCCCGCGCGACTGTCTCAATCTATCCACATAGGGACGTCGAACAGTTGGAGCGACTGATTGCGGGATGGGAGGCATCGGAAGGCCAGTCCTGGATCATCACCGATTCGGTTTTCAGCATGGAAGGGGACCTGGCGCCGCTGGAGCGATTGGCGGATCTGGCCGAGCGATCGGAGGCGCTGATGATGGTCGATGAGGCGCACGCGACCGGGGTGATCGGTCCGGAGGGGCGAGGGGCGATCGCAGAGGCAGGGTTGGAAAGGAAAGTAGCGGTCCATCTAGGGACGCTCAGCAAGTCCTTTGGGGGAGTTGGTGGCTTTGTCGCCGGCAAGCGGCAGATGGTCGAAGCAATTGAACAGTGGGGGCGCGCGGTGATCTATTCGACAGCACCCCCAGCCGCCAGCGCAGCGGCAGCTTTGTCCGCCTTGTCCTTGCTTCGTCAAATGGAACCAGAGCGACAGCAGCTTCGGAAGCATGCCCTTGACCTGAGGGAGCGGTTGGCGGGGGATGGATGGTCGGTCGTACCGGGAAGTCTGCCGATTGTCGCAGTCCAGGTGGGGGATCCAATGGTCGCCTGGAATCTCAGTCGGGCATTGCTGGACGACGGATTCTGGGTGCCCGCCATTCGTCCACCCACCGTCCCGCAGGGGAAAGCAATCCTGCGCATCAGCCTATCCGCCGAGCATCGTTGGGAGCAGATCGAGGCGTTTTGCAACCGATTGGCAAATCGGCGATCGATGGCAAAAAAGGGGGGAATTTCGTGAAATCGGGTTTGAATCTGGAATCTTCGGTCGAAATAATGGGTCCATGGTCTAGAGAAATTCTCTAGCGAGTCGAGGCAGGTTGAAATCGGCATTGCAGCGATCCTTTTTTTCGCTGAGGCCGACTAATGGATTCATCGAGGGAACGCAAGCTGTGTCGGAACATCATGCGACGCTGCTGATCACCGACGACGATCGCGACTTTCGTCAATCGCTGGCGGAGGCTTTGCAGCGCCGTGGATTTCACACTCTGGAAGCAGAGGACGGTGAAGAGGCGATGGAGCTGGTGCGGCGACAGTCGATCCATGCCATGATGGTCGACAACCACATGCCGCGTCTGACGGGAATTGAACTGGCCCGCCGATTGCAATCCGGGAGTGTCTTTGTTCCCTGGATCCTGATGTCGGCGAGGATTGATGAACGCGTCGTTGCGGAAGCAGAAAAGCTGCATGCAGATTCGGTCCTCAGCAAGCCATTCTCCCTGGCGCGGCTTACGGAAGTTCTCCAGTCCCTACTGAAGACCCACTACGGCTGGGATCGCCGCTAAGCCTGCCGGCAGTCTCCTTCGGCGCAACGCCCGCAGCACGGACGCAAGGCATTCTCTAGGTGACTGAGTCTTGTCCGGCGAACTACCAGTTTGCCGTTTCTTTTGACGGAATAGAAGTCCGTCCTACATGGGGTGTTGCATCAATTCGGCGAGAGGCGCGGCACACGATGGCTAAATCCAAGCCAGCCCCATTGGGTTTGGTGGAAACGGGGGCAGTTTACGTATTGAAGAGGAAGTGGCAGATATCGCCATCCTGCACCACGTACTGTTTCCCTTCCACCCGCAGTTTCCCGGCGGCGCGAATTTCCTTTTCGCTCTGAAATGTCTCCAGGTCGCTCAAGCTGTAGACTTCAGCTCGGATGAAGCCTTTTTCGAAATCGGTGTGGATCACGCCAGCAGCCTGAGGAGCGGTAGCACCTACAGGAATGGTCCATGCGCGGACTTCCTTCTCCCCCGCTGTGAAGTAGCTTTGCAGGCCCAGCGTACGGTAGGCTTCCCTGGCGACCGTCTGTAGTGCAGGCTCTTCCAGTCCGACCCCTTCCAGCATCTCCTGGCGATCCTGCGGGTCCATCACAGAAATCTCACTTTCCAGCTTCGCGCACACCGGGGCAACGCGAGCCCCATGCTTTTCGGCGAACTGGCGTACCGCCATGCACATGGGGCTGGTTCCCTTGAGATCGGTCTCGTCTACGTTAGCGATGTACAGGACTGGTTTGGCGGTTAGCAGTCCGAAGCTTGCGATGGCCTTGGCCTCTGGCTCATCGAGCGTCAGGAGGCGAAGTGGCTTTTCCTGGATGACATGTGCGAGAGATTTCTGAATCGCCGAGACACGCAGTTTGGCTTCCTTGTCTCCCGACTTGGCAGCTCGCTCGGCTTTCGGTAACGCTTGTTCCAGTGTCTGGATGTCGGCCAACATCAATTCCAGTTCGATCGTCTCAATATCTTGCAGAGGGTCGACCTTACCGGCGACGTGCGTCACATCCGGGTCTTCGAAGCAGCGGACGACCTGGAGGATGGCATCGACTTGGCGAATGTGGCTTAGGAACTTATTGCCAAGGCCCTGCCCTTCACTGGCCCCCCGCACGATTCCGGCGATATCGACCAGTTTCAAAATCGCCGGAATGACTTTTTGAGGGCGGACCAGGGCGGCGATGCGATCTAGCCGGTGGTCGGGAACACTGACGATCCCCTCGTTGGGTTCGATGGTGCAGAAGGGGTAGTTGGCAGCCTGTGCCGCTCCGGTGCCCGTCAGTGCGTTGAACAGGGTGCTTTTGCCCACATTGGGCAACCCGACAATTCCCGCTTCCATCGTCTGCTCTCCAGCTCCCGAATCCTTACCGGCATGGTCTCCGCAAGGAGATCCAGCTATGCCATCGAGGGCCGATTGTAATGGCTCGGCTTCCCGACGTCATGGGGGAGCGGCCGGAGAGCGGTTGGGGATTGGTTTGTCAGGGGGCCTGGGCGATGGTGGAGCGTTGGCGGCGAGCGACTTCGACCGCCTTTTGCAAGGTGATGTCGCTTGCCAGATGCTTGAGTCCCAGGAGGGAGGTGCCCCCGCTACTGGATGGCTTGAGTGTCTGGACGGACTTGCCGCTGCCAGGGTCGTTGGAAAGCTGGGTTGAGAGGTCGGGGTCGACTCCCTGCAGATGGATCATGTGGCCGGAGGGGGAGAAAAACTTCGAGACGGTCAGACGCAGCCCACCGGGCAGGGTATCGGTGTGGAAGAGCCCCTGGACGCTTCCCTTACCGTAGGTGCGAGTCCCCACCAATGTTGCTCGCCGATGATCCCTCAAAGCTCCAGCCAACAGTTCACTGGCACTGGCGCTGTCGCCATCGATCAATAGCGTCAGCGGGATGCTGGAGGTATCGGGAGCTTGTGCATCGTACTGACGATTCTCGATCCGACTGCGGCCGCGCGTCGACACGATGGGCCCCTGTAGCAGGAAGCGGTCGGCCACCTCGACGGCGGCTTCCAGCACACCACCCGGGTTGCGCCGCAGGTCGATAATCAACGAGCTCATACCTTGGATTGCCAGTTGTTCCAGCGCTTGATCCACTTCGTGTGGTGTGGTCTTCTGGAAGTTGGAGATGCGCAGGTACCCAATCCCTGATTCCGGATCGGCGATACCGACATCGATCACACTGGGCACCTCGACTCGCTTGCGAATCACCTCGACCTGGGCGGAAGTCCCGTTGGTTCGATTCAGCGTCAACTTCACTTTGCTGTTTTCGGGCCCACGCAAGAGATCGGCACCGCGTTTGGCCGAGATCACGGCGATTTCGCTGTCGTCGATTGCCAGAATGCGATCTCCTGGCTGCAGTCCGGCGATGGAAGCGGGCGACTTCTCGAAGACCTCAATCACCTTCAGTTCGTCTTGTTCCGCCAGCAGTTCCACCCCCAGTCCGATCAGGTTGCCATCGATCTGCGACATCATTTCCGACAACTCTCCGGCCGTCATGTAGCCCGAATACGGATCGAGCAGTCCGACGGCACCCGCGACATATTCCATGACGGTGGCGACAGGGGGAATCCCAAGTTCCTGATGTGCCTTGTTGGCAACCATATGGACGATCGATCGTGCCTCACCAGGGTTCTGGACTGGTCGCCCCAGCACTTCCCGGTGGATATTCAGCCGGAAGTGTTCGGACGTTGCTTGAGGAACACGCGGCAGATGACGGCTGAGGAAGTCCTGTTCGGTTAATGCGACCTCCAAGGATGCCGTGCCGTAGCGCAGCAGTTCGGGAAGGGCCAACGCATCGACGTAGTTCCACTCCAGCTTGTTCAGAATCTCGCTGTAAAGATCGAGCGATTGTTCTAGAGAACTGCTGGAGAGCAACTGGAGGAAGGTGCCGTCACTGTAGCGGCGGAGAATGTCGTGGTGGATCCGGCAGATCTGCAGTCTTCGTTCGATCTCGACGGCATCGCGATGTCCACGCAGCCACCGTTCATAATGCTGGATCGCCTGTTGCCACTGCTTGGCCGCCTCCAGGCGATAACCCTCCTGCAGAACGGTGGAAATGTCGTTGCCCAACGCAGACGACTCCTGATTCGCAGCAGGTGCGGTCTGGGCAGTCGCGACCGAGTGGGTGGCAAGGATTGATGCAACCAGAAGGAGACCAATCGCATGGATTCTGCAGGTCCCTGGGGCGATCCATCCGGTGGAGCGATTCATGAGCGACTATCCGTGGCAAAAGGGACCGAAGGAAAGGGCACCAACGGATCAGTCTGTGGCTGATTTTGGTGCAGCACGACCCTTCGTGGACGGCAATTCGCCACAGCCCCTGCATGTGCCAGTCGGAAGTACCGACCGGGACTCGCGGAACATACGCATCGAATCGCTGTGTGCGACAGGCCGAGGGTATATACATCACTAAAAATGCCTGGTCAAAAAAAAGTTCTTCGCGGGACTCTCCATCCGCTGGCACAACCGATACATCTTTCCAGCCATCCATTCGGCAGTGGGAGGAAAGCGATTGCGCCGGTATTGCAGGTTGCCGAAAGTCAGCTGGGCCCTTGGGGAAGAGCCCTGGCGGCAGGTGCTGTACCATCCTGCAAGATGGGAAGTGCTGTCCCGAGAAGTTTCGATCGGCGCCACCCGGGGTGGTGTCCGACTGCTTTTTCCCGTCGCTTCCGATGCGAAGAATCGCAACGACCGGTTGTGCGGACCGTCGCGCGAATGAGCGTCGGGGGAACTGTATCGGGTGGTCTGCTTCCAAGGCAAGTGCCGGGTTTCCAGTTTCCTCCGGCCCGAAGCCAGACACCTCCGATCGTTCGGCCGATTCGGTCGCATGCAGACCTGGGCAATGGCGGTCAGCCATGGGTAGTGCTTCCACTACAATGGACAACTGGTGCCAATGGGTACGATGGGAGGTTGCACGTAAGAATTCCTTCCTATCGATAGAAGCGGAAGATCCAGTGCGAGTCGATCGCAAAGGGGGGGCGATGTCCAGGTTGTCAGTGCTTCGGAGCATGGGGTATCTGTTGGCGGCATGGATCGCCATGAGCAACCTGCAATGCTTTCCCAGGGCCCAGGCGCAGGGAGACCGCAGCCAGGCACCTTCCGTTGCGGTTGGGCAGTCGATCGAATCGTGGTTCGAAAAAACCGTTTCCCAGCATGTAGATCTTTATCAGTGGCTCCACACGCATCCGGAAGTCTCTTTGCAGGAGAAAGAAACTGCAACGAAATTGGCCGAGGTATGGCGAGCTGCTGGACTGGATGTCACGCAGGGAGTCGGGGGGCATGGGATCGTTGGGATTCTGAAGAACGGGCCGGGCCCAGTGGTCATGCTTCGGACCGATCTGGACGCGCTGCCCGTTGAGGAACGCACCGGCCTGCCCTACGCATCGACCGCCAAAGTTGAACTTCCCGATGGAAGCCAAAGTGGTGTGATGCATGCCTGCGGGCACGATCTTCATATGACATGCGTCACGGCAGCCGGTCGATTCCTGGCGGATCATCGGGATGCTTGGTCGGGAACGCTGATGCTGATCGGGCAGCCTGCTGAGGAACGCGGTCTGGGGGCCAAAGCGATGCTAGACGATGGACTCTTTCAACGCTTTCCCAAGCCCGATTTTGCACTGGCCCTTCATGTCGAATCGGCGACTCCCGCCGGCACGGTATCGCTCCGATCCGGCTACATGCTGGCCAATGTCGACAGCGTCGATATCGTGGTTCGCGGAAAGGGAGGGCATGGAGCGGCTCCTGATACCACCGTCGACCCGATCGTGCAGGCGGCCGAATTGGTCTTGAGTCTGCAAGGCATCGTGGCTCGCGAAGTGAAACCCACCGAACCGGCCGTGGTGACCGTGGGGGCGATTCATGGTGGTACCAAACACAACATCATCGGCGAGACTTGCCAACTGCAACTGACGGTCCGCAGTTACTCTCAGGAGGTGCGAGATAAAGTGCTGGGAGCGATTCGGCGGCGTGCCGAAGGGATCGCCAAAGCATGGGGTGCGCCGCCTCCGGATATCTCGCTTTCGGAAGGAACCCCGGCGCTGAAAAACGATGAGGGGCTAACCGAGCGGATGCGAGCGATGCTGACGGCGATGCTTGGAAGCGATCGCGTGGTGCAGGCCGAGCAGGTGATGGGGGGAGAAGATTTCAGCCAGTATGGATTGGCTGGCGTTCCTATCAGCATGATCCGTTTGGGAGTGATTGCGCCCGAGCGACTGGCGAAGTACACCAAGCTGGGAGCCACCCCGCCAAGCTTGCATTCGCCGGAATTCTATCCCGATCTGGATGGGTCGCTGGCCACCGGGGTGCTGACTCTGTCGATCGGGGCTTTGGAGCTGATGCCACCAACTCGCTAGGGAAGCTGTTGCGGGTAACTTCGCCGGGCGAAGGGGAAGATGGAAACCAGTGGCTCGCGATGATCCAGAGAGCCATTGCCATCATCAGGATCGCGAAAAGACGCTGCAGGACTGGTGTAGGGAGTTGGTGCGCGATCGATTGACCTAGAAGAAGCCCCAGCACGCCCGCTCCGGAAAAAGGAATCGCTATTTCCCATGGGATGGTCTGGTCTGTGAGAATCTGGCTGGAAACGAAACCGGAAAGACTCACTAGAGAGATCACCAGCAGGGAGGTGCCTACCGCCTTGGGGAGTGCCATGTTGCTGAACAGAATCAATGCCGGGACGATGACGAAACCTCCCCCGACTCCAAAGAGCCCGGAAAGAAAGCCAGTCAGTACGCCGACCAGGATCATCAGCAGAGCGCATCGGGTATGAAGCAGAAGGCGTCCCTGGGAATCGCGCTGGCAGGCTGGTCCATCATCGGTCGAGTGGGTTTGGAAATCGACTTCTGGTATGCCTCCTTGCCTCATCGACTGTCGTAGCATCCGCACCGCCACCACCAAAGTCAGCAGCGCGAAGCCGATCATCAGGACAAGTGGAGGCAGTTGCCGGGAAACCCAGTTGCCCAGAGGGGCGCCCAGCGCACCGGCGGTGGCAAAGAGCAGGCCGGTCGGTACCTCCACCTGCCCCACCCGAAAACGGTTCAGGAAGCCGACGATCGACGTGGTGCCGACTGCGATCAGCGAGATCAACACCGCTTGATCGGGCGGTAGCTGGAACCCGAAGACCAGCATCGGGACCGCCAGCACCGCACCTCCCCCACCTGTCAGTCCCAGCGACAGGCCGACCAGTGACCCCATCAGGAGACTGCTCAGGATCATCGACATCCACTCCACAAATGCGGTTTGGCCAACACCTTCAGGCTTGGTAAGACCGAACGGAAAGGCAGGAGAGCGGGGAAACGGAACCTGGCTAGCGAGAGCAGGTCGGGGATCCTGATGAGCAACTGGAAGGAGATCCTTCCACTGGCAACTGAGAAGCCTGCCACGCCTTGATGCCGCCTACTAGGTCCATTAGGTTCGTCCATCCAGATTTAGCCAGAAGGCTACATGCAATGGCGGACCGATAGCCTCCCTCGCAGTGGACCACCAGCAGCCTGTCCTTCGGAAGCTCTTGGATCCGCTCGGCAAGGCCCGCAAGCGGAATGTGAAGACTTCCAGCCAGATGAGTTGCTACGCGTTCGTTATCAGAACGGACATCGAGAACCAAAGGAGGCGGGGAAGATTCGAGCAGCCGGGCGAGTGCCGGTGCGGTGATCCTGTCGATGCTTTTCACGAGGTTCGGATGATTCTCCAGGGCGCTCATGCCACCCTCCAGATAGCCTGCGATATGGTCGAACCCGATACGTCCCAGTCGCATCACTGCCTCTGGTTCGTCCCCTGGTTCGGCGATCACCACGATGGGATGCTGGTGGTCCAGCAGCGACCCGCACCAAGTGGCGTACTTCCCCTGAAGGCCGATCTGGAGGGAGCCCGCCAGATGGGCACCTTCGAAGTCGACGGCTTCACGAACATCGAGGAGCTGAGCTCCCTTTTGCTGGGCTTCCAAAACCTCCTCGACCGACATTTTGCGCAAAGACTTCTGCATGTTGGCATCCAGATCCGTCCGCTCTTTCCTATTCAGGATGGCGTCGTAAACAAAATAATCGGGTGCTTCCGGCTGGTCTGCAGTCACCAGAGCCTTGAATGCCTCCAGCGACATTGGCTGCATCGCGTAATTGAATTTCTTCTGCTCGCCAATCGTCGATACCGTCTCCTTGCTGAGGTTCTTTCCGCACATCGATCCGGCGCCGTGAGCTGGATAGACCAAAGTGGTATCGGGGAGCTTGCGGAGTCGATCGATCGAAGCGTAGAGCATTTCGGCCAACTCATCGGCGGTGACGCCCACGGAGGCCAGCAGATCGGGGCGACCGACATCGCCGATGAACAGCGTGTCGCCGGTGAGCACCGCGTAGGGCTGAGAGTCGGAGTGTTGGGGGCTGAAGACCAGAAGCGAGATGCCTTCAGGCGTGTGTCCTGGAGTCTCCAGGATCTTCAGGCGGACCTGTCCAAGAGGCAGCGTCTGCCCGTCGGTCGCCGCGAGGAATTCAAATTCGGCTTGCGCCCTAGATCCAAGAACTATCGTCGCGCCGGCACGGTTTCTTAGTTCGATATGACCCGCAAGGAAGTCAGCATGGAAATGGGTGAGGATCACGTAGCGAATCGTCAGATGGTGTTCTTTGGCATCGGCAAGGTACCGATCGATGTCGCGCTGCGGATCGACGATGGCGGCTTCGCCTGTCGATTCATCGCCGATCAGGTAGGACGCATGCGCCAGGCAGCCAAGGTAGTACTGTTTGAGAATCATCATGAGGACCCTTGGAACTTGTGTGATTGTTCAAGCCGACCAAGCAGCAAGCGGTCGAATTAGGAGGTGCGGCACGTTTCGGCTCGTGCCTGATTCCAGGGCATTCGAGCCAGCATCATCCCCATGGCGCAGGAGTCAGTAACACCTGCGAAGATCAGGCCCGATCCGATAAAGGCGGGAAGAACGATCCAGTAGTGATGGACGAATGCGGTCAGAAGCGACCCAGTAAGGACCAGAAGTCCGGCAGCGATCCGGACCTGACGTTCCAGCGACATCGTCTTTGCGCCCCGTTGTACTGGCAGTCCAGCCTGATCCCAACCCATCGTGCCCCCTTCGACATTGACGACGTTGGTGAATCCCGCTTGGGCGATCTTCTCGCACGCCTGTTTGGCGCGATTCCCCGAGCGGCAGATCAGGTAAAGCGGTTGGCTGGAACCCATGCGTGCTGAAACCAGAGAGCTGGCGGGAAGTTGATCAAGTGGAATGTTCTTCGCGCAGGAGACGTGGACCTCCTGGTACTCTGCCGGAGTTCGCACATCGATCAGCTCGATCGACTCCCCAGCCAGGATTTTTTCATGAAGCTGTTTCGGAGAAATGGTAGCGATCGCCATCGACTGATCCTTTCCGATAGAGGAAGACAGACTCTTGAGCCCGGTCCAATAGCCGCACCGGAGTGCTTCTTCTGTATCAACATATCGGAATGTAGCGATATGTCAATTAGTGAAGTTGCCAAAAATTTCTGGTACGTTCTTCTAAAGAGCGGCGTGGAGAGTCGGGTGGACGGGCCCCATAGCGAAATGGCGGGGGAGTGGCAGCTTGCAGTTCGAACGATGGTGGAATAGGGCAGAGGTTCGATTCGCCAAGTCGGTGGGGCGGTTGGGCGAGAGTCACCAGAAGCGACGCGAGGGTGCCGCGAGGCAATTGCGGAAGATTCCTAAGTGGTAAGGGGACGAGCCTTCTGGCGACCTTCCTAGGGCGGTTCCAAACGAATGAAGTCGAAGAGACCGCTAACCACAGATCATGGCAAATGGACCGACAAGAGCGGATGCCGTAATGGGTGAATGAAAAACGGCAACCTGCCACCAGAGCGTTGCAGACTGCCGTTTCGAAAGCGATTGGTTTCTCGGAAACGCCCGACCCCGTCGATTTAGCGGCCGCCGGGAATTCCAGGGCCAGCCGGTGCGCCTCCCCCTCCCTGCCCTGGAAATCCGCCTGGGCGTCCTGGCGCACCTCCAGGTCCGCCTCCACCTGGGCCACCCGGAGCGCCTGGAAACCCACCAGGCCCAGGGAAGCCACCCAGGCCGCCCGGTCCGCCGGGGCCGCCCGGGAATCCACCAGGGCCTCCAGGGAATCCACCGGGACCGCCTGGAATACCGCCGGCGCCTCCCATCCCTTGCATCGCCATCTGGGAAAGTTCGGCGATAATCTGGTCGAACTCCTGCTGGCTGGAAGCTTGCTGCAACCGGCCGATCGTTGGGATCACCAGCAACGCCACCACACCCGACACCTGTTGGCTCATCTGCTTGGCCTGTTCGGGTGTCATCTGTTGCAGCGTCTTTTGCCCTTCACCGATCATCGTCTGCCACTGCTCGGCCATCGGTTGTGGGATCCATCGCCCTTGGACCTGGGTCAGTTCCATCGACGTCTCAGGTTGGCCTGGATTGGCAAGGTGCAGCATGGGGCGTCCCGTGACTTCTTCAGTGATTCGGTGTTGGACGCTGCTGGTGGCAAGAGCCAAGGCCAGTTGGGAATCAGAAGGAAGCGAACCCTTGAGGCTATCCATCTTCTTGGTGATGTTGTTCAGGTACCGTCCAGCCAGTTCTCTGGTGGGGAGCTTTTTCCACTGGGCGGGATCCAGCAGGAGATCGTCCATGTAGGCTTCCATCATCGTTACCCACGGATCGTAGAAGTTCTTCATCTCTTCAAATCCGATGGGGGACATCTGCGCCATCGCCCCTTTGAGCATCTCGCTGCCCAGGATGAAATCCTTCTTGGTCCGCAGCAGCTTGATGATGGAGTTGCGTACGTTGCGAACCGTTTTGAAGAGACTGGGGTCCAGCTTCTCTGACGCCAGCTTTAGCAAACCTTCTGCATCCTGTTGGTAGCTGGGGGGCATGGCATCCCAAAGAGCGATCGGATTCGGTTTGTTCAGCTCGGCGAAGAGCAAATCCATCGCCTGCTCGGCGGACATCGAATCGGTGAAGGCCACTGGATCGGGGAGATCGATCGGTTCCAACGGCGCGGCCGATCCACCGGCTTTCGGTGGATTCTTGGGTTCGACCTTGGTGGGCGCCTTGGCGGCCATTTTGGCTGCATCTTTTGCCTGCTGCTGGCTTTCCGAATTCAGCCGACTCATAGGAACCTTCACTTCGGTTCCGTCGGTCTTCTTGAGCACCACCTGGGTGCCATCCAGGCGAATGAATTCTGCCTGAAGTGATTTTCCTTCGGTGCTCTTCCAAGTGAGGGTCGCTTGCTGTGCGAGCGACACGGAGGAGAGGAACGCCGCCCATCCCATCATCGCGAGCGTTCGAATGGAAAAGTGATTGCACATTGCCTGTACCTCATAAAGCCAGGAAATCAGGAGCCCGCGACGCTTGGGTGGGGATACTGGATCGAGAATTAAACTAGATCGGCACCACCTTGCCCATGCTGGTGGTCCAGTTGGTTGATCTTGCCTTCCGATCGATGAACCGCACGGGAAAACCAACCAGTCACCAGAGACTGATTGTAGCCAGCCCGGCTTCGTTCTCGGCACGGCGATCTTGGAGCTTTCCTTGAAATTGGAACGAAAAATCGATGCGGATAGCCCTGGTGCAGGGTGTCGAAGGGATGGGATGGAGCGATTGCAGCTACGATCTTTTTCAGGAAGTCCCTCTCGGCAAGCCGTCGGCTTTGGTTTTTGTTGACCTTTGGGGGGGCGATCCTAGAATACGTCAGGTCGTTTTCGGTCGCGGGGTGTGCTGGATCCTGTCGGTCGACAGGCGAGGCGGGGTGGTGCTTCGGTTTTGAAGAGTAGAAGTTAGCAAGGTAAGGATGGTGGTCGATGGCCAAACGCTGGTTGGCGGCACTGCCGGTCTTCAATGAAGTGGGAGCTGTTGGCGGGGTGCTGGACGAAGTGCGCCGCTACGCAAATCATATCTTGACCGTCGATGATGGATCGACCGATGGTACCTCTGAATTGCTCGACGCACGCGACGATATCATCGTTGTGCGACATGCGATCAATCGAGGCTATGGGGCGGCGTTGCAGACAGCATTTCAGTTTGCGATCGATGAGGGATTCGACTTCGTCGTGACGCTCGATTGCGACGGGCAGCACCAGCCCAAGCGGATTCCGAGGTTCATCGCTGCCTGCCGAGACGTCGACATGGTTTCGGGGAGCCGTTATCTGAAGAAGTATCCCGGCGACGATGAAGCGCCGCCGGAGCGGATGTTTATCAACAAAACGATCACCGCCGAGATCAACCATCGCCTAGGCCTGTCGTTGACCGATGCCTTCTGTGGATTCAAAGCGTATCGCGTCGCCTCGCTGAAGCAACTGGAAATCCAGGACACTGGCTATGCGATGCCGTTGGAACTGTGGGCCCAGGCTGCCATGCTGGGGATGCGGATTCTCGAGATCCCCGTCCCTCGACTTTATCTCGATCTGAAGAGGTCGTTTGGTGGAGCTTTGGATCATGCAGAGACTCGCTTGAACCACTATCGCGCGGTCTTGGATCGCAGCATCCAGCAGATGGAACAGCGAGGGTACTCCCTGGAAGCGGCTAGAACGCATTCCCAGGCTACCTGAACCCTTTCCTTCGTCAGGAATGCTGGGCTGACAAAGCCGCACCCCGCACGTTCTTGCAACGAAGCATTGCCTGCACTTCCGGCTTGGCTCACAATGTCCAATCGTGCCCATCTGCTCAATCCATGATGGAGCGGTGCTTGGTGCGAGCCTTCGGCAGGGTGATTTCCGTGCATCCTGGCGGGCTATTACCTTTGGCGTATCAGGCCACCGAGAAGTTCGGGAGAGTGGTTTGTCTGAGTTGTATCCTGCCTACCGAGCCCCCGCCGCGGACGGTCAACGGTTTCACCATCCGCCGATCGAGCAGTGGCGGCAATGCCTGGAGAATCAGGTAACTCGAAAGCTTCCCTCCGGTGGGCCGCTTGGTGACTTGCGGCAATTTCAAAAGCAGGTTCGTCAAGAGGCGATCCCCCTGCTGGAACGTTACACCGGAGTCGTTTCCAAGACGCCGCCCTTTCCCAGCGAAGGGGAGACACCTTGGATTGGTTCGGGGCATCAACCGGAACTCTATCATCCGGGGGTGTGGTACAAGAACTTCGTTGCGGAACGGTTGGCTAGGCGAAGTGGGGCCATCGCCGTTCATATCGTCGTCGATACCGACGCCTGTCGGCATTTCCATTTGAAGGTTCCCTCGCTGGGGGAGCGCCGTGGGGAATTGCGATTGGAACTGGAGGCATGGGATCGGCAGAGAGCTGCCATGCCTTGGGAGTTGCTGGCGTGCGTCGACTGGCAACTGGCCGAATCGTTTCCCGCACGAGTTGGCGGGCGTCTGCAGGGATTGGGATGTGCGGAGCCACTGCTCCAACGTTTTTGGCCGATCGCCCTCGAGTTGCTGCGGCGGGGATGTTCATGGTCCGATGCGATGGCGGCAGTGCGGTGTGCTGCGGAGCGATCTTTTGGGGTGTGCCAATGGCAGGTACCGATGAGTTGGATCTGCCAGACGCAGGGCTTCTCGCGATTCGTCGATGCCATAGTTGCAGACCATCGGAGGTTCGCATCGCTCTACAATGCTTGCCGCGATGCCTATCGATACCACCATGGAACGGAGAACCCCGCGCAACCGGTTCCAGCACTGGAACAGCGCGAGGGATGGCAGGAACTTCCTTTCTGGGTCTATTCCAGCGATGCACCTACGCGCCGATCGCTCTGGGTGAAGCAAGTTGGCGGAGATCTGCACTGGAGCGACCTGGCGGGATGGGAAGAAGTGGGCAGCCAGAAGGAAGGAGTGGAAGCGATCCGAACCCCGGGAAGTTTGAGGAGGATTCGTATCGGCCCTAAGGCGCTGGTGACAACCCTCTACCTGCGAGCGATCGTTTTTGATCTTTTTGTGCATGGGATTGGGGGGGGGAAATACGATCAAATCACCGACCGTCTGATCGCCGATTGGTTGGGATGTGAATCGCCGCCCCTTTGCGTCGCTACGGCGACGCATCATTGGTGTTGGCCGGTCGATCACCAAACGCCGCTAAGCTACTCGCAGGTCCGCTCCTCGGCGTGGTTCGAGCGATATCATCCGGAGGTGATTCGGGCAAAGCAGCCGGTCACGCTTTTGGATCAAATGCCAGATGATGCTCAGGCTTGGCGGCGTTGTCTGGAGCTCAAGCGACGTCTGCTGAGCGAAATTCCTCCTCGAGGGGCGAAGAAGCAGTGGCATCGCCAAATCGAGCAGGTCAATCAACAGATTCTAGAGCTTCGGCAGTGGCAGTCGCAGAAACTTGGCGACGCGATGGCCGAAGCGATCTACCAAGAGCAGCAGTCGGCAATCCGTCGCTCCCGGGAACTTTCGTGGTGTCTGTTTGGTCAGGAGCAGATGGAGCACATCGTCGCCGGATGGCTATCGGAAGCTTGACCAGACCGCCGCACAGCAACCGCCAACGTGCTTGTGCGGCAATGTCGAACACCCCAAAGAATAGCCATACAAAGCCGGTAAGATCGGGGGCAACCATCGACCGTCAGCGCACTGCCAGCATTCGCTCCAGCGCCGCCAGCGACCACTGAGCCACTTCGGGGTCGACCACGATAGGATTGACAATCGAGTCGTCGCGAAGGTTTTCAAGGCTCCATGCCAAGTGAGCCAGGTCGATTCGGTACATCGTCGCGCACATGCAGACGACGGGCGAGAGGAAGTGGATCTCCTGTTCAGGATGTTCCTTCTTTAGTCGGTTCACGAGGTGCAGCTCCGTGCCTATGGCCCATTTGGTTCCGGCTGGGGCTTTGCGTACCGTCTCGATGATCTTGCTGGTGGATCCCGATATGTCTGCGATGTCGTTGACTTCCTGCATGCATTCGGGATGCACCAGGATCTGAATCCCCGGAATCGACTTTCGGAACTGCTCGACGTGGCTGGCGCGGAACATTTGGTGGACACTGCAGTGTCCTTGCCAGAGAACGACACGGCTGTCAACAATCGATTGTTCGGTGTTACCCCCCAGCTCCTCGTAGGGATTCCAGACTGGCATCTGGTTGTTGGTGATTCCCATCTTCAGCGCTGTATTTCGGCCCAGGTGCTGATCGGGGAAGAAAAAGACCCGTTTGCTTTTCTGGAACGACCACTCTAGAACTGCTTTGGCGTTGCTGCTGGTGCAAACGATCCCGCCATTCCGACCGCAAAAGGCCTTCAGCGAAGCGGCGGAATTGATGTAGGTCACCGGCGTCATGTCGCTCGTGTCGATCAGCTCCCCTAGTTGCTGCCATGCCGATTCGACCTGTTGGATGCCGGCCATATCGGCCATGCTGCAACCGGCGGCCATATCCGGCAGGACAACCGTGACTCGCTGTCCATCTCGCTCCTGGAGTTTCTCGGGGCGATTGGCCAGGATGTCGGCGGTTTCTGCCATGAAGTGCACGCCGCAAAAGACGATGTACCGGCAATCGGGGCTGTCAGCTGCCATGCGACTTAGCTGATAGCTGTCGCCGGTCAGGTCGGCGTGGGCGATCACCTCATCCTGCTGGTAGTGGTGTCCCAGGATCAATAGTTTGCTTCCCATCCTTTTGCGGACGGCAGAGATGCGCGAGCAAAGTTCGTCATTGGACAGTTGTCGATAGGGGGCAAAAGGATGCTTGCCTTCGCTGGTGCTTTTGGCGATCGGTAGCATGGACGTGAATCCTTGGAGTCCAGTTCGTTCAAAACCGACAGATGTATGGACGGGAAGCGATCTGCTGGCGATGGAAGCGATCGACAAGCAATGACCTTGCAACGCGGTGGTATTGCTTGTCCCTCACCCTCACCTGAATCATATCGCTCATCCCCTTCCATCCCAAGTCCCCAGTCCCCCATCCCCAGTCGTTGTGAGGGAAGAAGACCAGTCACCCTCGAGGCTTCGGAGGCGACGGTTTGGCGGTTGCCGGGAAATCCGCCTGGGGCAAGGTTTTGATTGGTTAGCGACTGGACGGATTACGGAACGGTCCAGGTTTCTCCACCTTCAAAGAGCGACTTGAGATCGCCGGCTCCTTTTTTCCCCTTTGCCTGATCCACTTGCGCCCGCATCGCTTCATCGAAGGTTGGCGTGTCGATATCACGGAACACGCCGATCGGTTCAGGGAATTCAGGATGGCGCATCCGTCCCAGCATGTAGGTGAGTGCGGGATGCGCTTTTTCGTCGTGCACCAGAATATCGCTGGCCAGTTCCGGATTGGCCTTCAGATCCACCACTTCCAGATCCAGGCCCTTCAGGCGAATTCCCTTATCGCGATTTTTGCCAAACAGGAGAGGCTTCCCATCTTCCAGTTCGATGGTGGTGTCGTCCCGAGTCGCCTTTTCGGCTGCGTAGTTCCATGCGCCATCGTTGAAGACGTTGCAATTCTGGTAGACCTCGACGAAGGAGGTGCCACGGTGCGCGGCGGCTCGCTTGAGCACCATTCCCAAATGCTTGATCTGGGAGTCGACACTGCGAGCGATGAAGGTAGCTTCCGCCCCCAGAGCGATGGTGATTGGATTGAGCGGGTGATCGATAGCCCCCATGGGAGTGCTTTTGGTCACTTGGCCTTCGACACTGGTCGGGGAATACTGTCCCTTGGTCAATCCGTAGATACGGTTGTTGAAGAGGACAATATTCAAATCGACATTGCGTCGCATCAGGTGAATGAAATGATTCCCTCCGATGCTCAGTGCATCGCCATCGCCAGTGATCACCCAGACCGATAGATCGGGGCGCGTCACCTTGAGTCCTGTCGCAACGGCGGGAGCACGGCCGTGAATCGAGTGGACCCCATAGGTGTTGACGTAGTAGGGAAATCGGCTGGAGCAGCCGATGCCGGAGATGAAGACCGTTTTTTCGGGAGGCACTCCGATTTCTGGGAGCACTTTCTTCATCTGGGCCAGAATTGAGTAGTCGCCGCATCCCGGGCACCATCGGATGTCCTGGTCGCTGGCGAAGTCGTTGGCAGTCAGTACGGGAAGCGGTGCGTTCATGGCTTGATGGTTCCAGCCTGGCTGGTGGATTGGAATGGGAGATCGATCAAATCAACGAAGTTGGGCTCGGATCGCTTCCAGCACCTCTGTGGTTGAAAATGGCTTGCCCTTGACCTTATTCAGGCCGATGCAGTCGACTAGGTATTTCGATCGCAGCAACATTCTCAGTTGGCCCATGTTCAATTCAGGGACCAGCACCTTGCGGTAGCGAGAGAGGATATCCCCCAGATTTTCGGGAAAGGGGTTCAGGTAGCGAATGTGGGCGTGCGCGACTTTGAGCCCTTCGCTTTGAGCCTGTTCCACCGCCGTCAGGCAGGCCCCGTGGGTACCACCCCAGGAAATCACTAGGAGGTCGCCAGTTTCTGGCCCAACCACCTCTTGTGGAGGCAGCAGCTTGGCCGCATTGGCGACCTTCTGGGCTCGAAGATGCACCATCCTCTGGTGATTTTCCGGGTCGTAGCTGATGTTGCCCGTACCGTTCTCTTTCTCGATCCCGCCGACGCGGTGCATCAGTTGCGGTGTGCCGGGAATGGCCCAGGGGCGAGCCAGCAGTTCATCGCGGGCATAGGGTAGGAATGGGCCATCGGTGGGCGGACCTTGCGGATGTTCGATCGCGATCGACGTTAGCTTGGCCGGATCGGGAACCGCCCAAGGTTCGGCCCCGTTGGCGATGTAGCCATCCGACAGCACCACGACGGGAACCATCAATCGAGTGGCGATCATCCATGCTTCCTGAACAATCTGGAAGCAGTCGGCTGGACTTTGTGCTGCCAACACTGGGAGTGGTGCTTCCCCGTTTCGACCAAAGAGGACCTGGAGAAGATCCGCCTGTTCGGTCTTGGTGGGGAGGCCCGTGCTGGGGCCGCCCCGCTGGACGTCGATCACAAGCAGCGGCAGTTCCAGCATGATCGCCAGTCCCATCGCCTCGGCCTTCAGCGCAATCCCAGGTCCACTGGAGGTGGTGACCGCCATCTGGCCACCATAGGAGGCACCGATGGCGCTGCACACGGCAGCGATTTCGTCTTCGGCTTGGAATGTCAGGACCCCAAAGTGCTTCAGGCGGCTTAATTCATGCAGGATGTCACTGGCAGGGGTGATCGGGTAAGAAGCATAGAATAGCTCCTTGCCCGACCTCTTGGCGGCTGCGACCAGACCGATCGCCAGGGCCTGATTGCCCATGATGTTGCGATAGGTGCCTGGAGGAAGCTGAGCTGGTTCGATGCGGTAAGTGGTGCCGAAAGCTTCCGTCGTTTCTCCAAACGCCCAGCCCGCCCTGAGAGCTCGTTCGTTGGCCCTCGCCACCTCGGGCTTGCCACCACCGAACTTTCCGTGGATGAAGCGAAGCGTTGCATCCAGGTCGCGACCGTATAGCCAATAGACCAGGCCCATCGCAAAAAAGTTCTTGCAGCGGTCTGCCTCCTTCTGCCCCAGTCCTTCCGTCGCGACTGCCTCGCGAGTCAGTCGAGTCATCGGCACGCGGACTAGGCGATAGTTCTCCATCGCCGGGTCATCTAAAGGGTTGGTTGAAAGCTTGGCCAGCTTCAGATCCTTGTCGTCGAAATTGTCTTCATTGACGATCAGGAGGCCCGTCTTGCGAAGATCCGGAAGGTTGGTCACCAGGGCGGCTGGATTCATCGCTACCAGCGCGTCCAGCGTGTCGCCTGGGGTATGGACTTCATGCGATGCAAACTGAACCTGAAATCCCGAAACTCCAGCGCGCGTCCCACGAGGGGCGCGAATCTCGGCTGGAAAATCAGGGAACGTAGCCACGTCGTTGCCGTGGAGGGCGGAAGTGTTGGTCAGCTGGGTACCTGCCAACTGCATCCCATCGCCCGAATCCCCTGCCAGCCGAACGGTGACATGGGAAAGCGACTGAATGGACTTGTCGAGGTGCGGAGCCTGCGGGGATTCAGTGGACATGGATGGAGAAACCTGATGCGGACCTGGCGGTTGGCATGGAAAGATACACCGGTTGTATCGATCAAATCGATTGTCCGGGTTCACCTTATTCTTGCAAAACGCATAGGGTCTGGATACCGCAAAAGAGCTGCATCAGTCAGGCTTCTAACAGCCCAGCGAAGAATTCAACGCGGCCGCTTGTTCGTAAGGAAACGCCTCCACGACGCAAGCGAAATCTGGAGTGTTGAATGGCGTCCAACCAGGGGGGGAGTTTTCGCACCTTTGCTAGCTAGCTGCAAGAAATGGCGGAAGGAAGCTGGGGGCCAGGGGAGCCTATCGATGTTTGGGCTGGGTGGCCAGGGAGACGACAATCAGCGTTAGAAACCCCAGTGGAATGGTGACCAGGCCGGGTTGGCTGAACGGAACCCAGGCTTTTTCCGCCGGCAAGCCGTAGATCGCCTTGAAGGTGTCCCCGCTTAGAAGGATCCAGGCCAGGGAGCTGACCATTCCCACAAGGACGGCGGCGGTGATCCCTTGGGCGGTGGTCCGTTTCCAGAAAAGGAGAAGGATCAGTGCGGGGAGGTTGGCCGACGCGGCGACGCTGAAGGCCCAGCCCACCAGGTAACTGACATTCATTCCGCTGAAAAGAATTCCCAGGGCGATCGCCACCAGGCCCACAGCGACCGACGCGAATTTAGCGAATCGAACCTGCTGGGTTTCTGAGAGCGGTACTTTTCCTACCCCGACAATCAGGTCGTGGACGATGGCTCCCGAACTGGCGATGATCAGACCGCTGACAGTGCCCAGGACAGTGGTAAAGGCGATGGCCGAGATGACAGCGAAAAGCCATTGGGAGAAGGACCTGGCCAGAAGTGGCGCCGCCATATTGGAATCGCTCGGGTCGATCGCTCCACTGGTCATTGCACCCAGCCCCATGTAGAGGGTCATCACATAAAAGGCGCCGATCGTGGCGATACCGACGATGGTGCTTTTGCGGGCGGCTGCTTGGTCGCGGACTGTGTAGTAGCGGATCAGGATGTGTGGAAGGGAGGCGGTTCCGCAGAAGAGGGCCAGCATCAGAGAGAGGAAATTCCATCGGCCCCAGCTGCTGGTGTCACGAATTCCAGCGAAGGCGGGCAGATTGCCCGGCCGCATCAGCTCGCTGCCCGATACGGTTCGCGGCGCGTAGGTGGTGGTCTTATTGCCCTGGGGATCCTTGCCTACTGTAGGGGCCCAAAGCACGATCTGGCTTTCCTGGATTCGCTTTAGGTATTCGATCGGCCCCAGGGGCCCGGTTTGCTGGACTCCGGAAGGCAGGGAGGCGATTTGGCCAACCGGCAGAAGATCGGCTTGATCGGGACCGCGTCCCTGGGGAAGGCCATTGATCCATTTGCCTTTTCCTGGAATCTCGGTGACCTGCTGGGGAATTTGAAGCGGTTTTCCATCGGAGGAGCCGGCAGCCACCACCAAGCCTCGCTGGAGGATCAGCACCGTCAGGACGAAAGAAAAGATGACTAGCAGCGCTCCTTTGAGGAACTGGACGTAGGTGGTGCTGACCATGCCTGCGGTGGTCACGATCAGGATGACCACCGCGCCGACCATTGCGACGCCCACCCATTGCGGTAGCCCCAGCAGTGGTTTGACCAGGGCACCTGCTCCCACCATCTGCGGAATGAGGTAGAAGAGACTGACCGCCAGAGTGCTGAGCCCTGCGGCAAGTTGGATACCGCGCGACTGGAACCGGCTATCGAGCGCATCGGCGAATGTGTATTTTCCCATTCGCTTCATCGGCTCGGCGACCACAAAGAGCGCGACGACCCATCCGGCAAGATAGCCTATGGAATAGAGGAAGCCGTCATAGCCATAGAACGCAATCATCCCGCAGATGCCGAGGAATGACGCGGCGGAAAGATAATCTCCGGCGAATGCCACACCATTGACAAACCAGTGGATGCCACCTCCCGCAGCAAAATACCCGCTTGCCGATTTCGCGCGGCTTCCGAGATAAAAGCTGAGTCCAACGGTCGCCAGGACAATCAGTAGGAAGACGGCAAAGGGCAGCCATTCAAACTGGTAGGTCATCCGATCACTTCCTTCCTGATCGGCAGAGGTAGCCGTAGACAACCGAAAGCAGCACCGCAAGCAAGATCAGTCCCATCCCGGCAGCGACCGACCACTGGATCCCAGATGGGCCGGGCTTTTCCATCGCCTGAGGCTGAAATGTATTGCAGAGCACAAACGCAGCGTAGGCTGTCAGGTAGAGAGCAAAGAAGATCAGCCCAAGCCGCGAGCGGCTTGCCTGCTGCTGTGGTGAATCGCTGGGATCCTCCGTATGAACATTCGCATGATGATGGCCGGCCATAAGCGATTTACCTTGAGGGAGGCGGGCGAAGCCAGCAGATTCGAAGGACTTAGAGACTAGCGAAGCGGTCAGCGCGATGCAACAAGGGAGGCGGGATTGGCTAACCGCGCCGAAGGCCAGGCGTGATGTCTACATCCAGTGCAGAAAACTGACCTCGCTCCAACTTCTCCCAGGCGATTGCTCCCATGGCTGCATTGTCGGTGCACCAGGGCCTGGGGGCTAGGTGGAGCGAGATGCGGCGGCGCTGGCATGCCTTGGAAAGTTGGTCTCGCAGGGATCGATTGGCTGCGACGCCCCCGCCAACGCACAGCGTCTTCAGCCCCGTCCTTCGCAAAGCTCGAAGGCTCTTTTCTACGATGCAGTCGACGACCGCCTGCTGGAAGCTGGCCGCTACGTCGGCGCGCTTCCTTGCTGGAACGTCCAATTGGTCAAAGTCCTGTTTTCCTGGGCCAACCAATTGGTATCGCACTGAGGTCTTCAGCCCGGAAAAACTGAAGTCCAGTGACTGGGGATCCTGAAGCATCGGTCTGGGGAAGTCGAATGCTTTTGGGTCACCTGACTGAGCCAGTTGGGCCAGATGGCTGCCACCTGGGAAGGGAAGCCCCAGCATCACGGCCACCTTGTCGAAGGCTTCGCCTGCCGCATCATCGATGGTCCCGCCGAGCAGTTCCCAGTGAACGGGGCTATGGCAGTGATACAGGTGCGTGTGTCCGCCACTGACCACCAAGCCGACGTTCGGATAGAGATTCTCGCTGGTGGCCATCTGGCATGCGTACAGATGGGCCTGGATGTGGTCGATCGTCACCAGTGGCTTGTTCCAGGCTAGGCATAGCGCCTTGGCTGCTGCCAGTCCCACCACCAGGGACCCGGGCAGCCCCGGTTCGTTGGCCACGGCAATCGCCTGCAGGCGTTCCCTTCGAAGGCAGGCTTCCCGAAGCACCTGATCGATCACCGGCAGAATCCGCTCCAGATGAGCACGTGCTGCGATTTCCGGAACGACTCCTTCGAATCGCTGATGAAGTGCTTCCTGGGTTGCGATGACGGAGGCTGCGACGCTGCGATCATCGAGGATTGCAGCGGCTGCGGTTTCATCGCAGGTCGATTCGATCGCCAGGATCCAGTTTTGCTGGGATTCGTCCACGGGCATCTGATTATCCGCGGATCAGCCCACGCTCCCTCATCAGGTTGAGGATTCGCTGCGCGGCCTCCGCATGCGACATCGTCTGCATATCCAATTCCAGATCGCTGGTCTGCGGTGGCTCGTACGTGGCGTTGATCCCCGGAATGTGCAGGATCTCTCCGCGTTCAGCTCTCGCGTAGATGCCGCGTGGGTCGTGTGCCTTGCGATAGACTTCATCGGCCGTCAGGTGGACCAGAAGGCAGCGATCGCGTCCGATGGTATCGATCATTCGTTGGCGCACTGCCTCGTTCGGGGCAACGAAGGCAGCGATGCAGATCAATCCGGCTTCATTGAAGATGCGCGATACAAATGCCGCGCGGCGCAAATTCTCGGCTCGATCCTCCGGAGTGAACCCCAGGTCCTGGTTGAGCCCCTGACGGATCGCGCCACCTTCGATCACGGTGACTCCCCTTCCCTGGTCGAACAGCAGCCTTTCGACGGCTGCTGCCACCGAACTTTTGCCAACCCCGGTCAGTCCTGTCAAAAGCAGGGTATGGGGGCGCTGGCCATAACGGGCATGTCGCTCCTGGGCAGTCACCCGCTCAATCTTCCCATCGATCTCTTCGGGTACCGCGGAAACTTCCCACGAAGCTGGGGATCGGGCATCGAGGACATCGCGGTCGGAGATCATGCCGGCGCCGACGGTGATGTTGGTGATTCGGTCGATGACGATGAATGCACCCGAGGTGCGATTGCGGCGGTAGCCATCGAAGAAGATCGGCTGGTTGACGGTGATCGAACATCGACCGATTTCGTTCAGTTGCAGTTCCGCTGCCGGGGCTCGATGGAGCGTGTTGACGTCGACGCGGTAACGAAGCGTATCGACCGATCCCATCACCGATTGGGTGGTGTGCTTGAACAGGTACGACTTGCCTGGCACCATCGGTTCATCGGTCATCCAGACGATCGTCGCATCAAAGCGATTGCTGACCTTCGGAACATTTCCCGGCTTGACGATCATCTCCCCGCGACTGCAGTCGACTTCGGTATCCAGTGTCAGGGTGACCGACTGTGGCACGGCGGCTTCTTCCAGGTCGCCATCCATCGTCACGATCCGCTTCACCTTGGCTCGTCGCTTCGATGGAAGCACCAGGACCTCTTCTCCACTACGGATGATTCCCGATGCAATGGTGCCGCAGAAGCCCCGGAAATCGAGATTCGGACGATTGACGTACTGGACGGGGAATCGGAAGTCTTCGTAGTTGCGGTCCGAACCGATGTAGACGGTTTCCAGGAAGTTCATCAAGGGAGACCCTTGATACCATGGCATCTTGGGGCTGGGGTCGACGACATTGTCGCCATGCAGCGCCGCCATCGGGATGAAATGCAGGTCAGGCAGGTCCAGTCGCGAAGCAAACTGGCGGTAGTCGTCGCAGATCTTGTCGAAGACTTCCTGTTTGAAGTCCATTAGATCCATCTTGTTGATCGCCACTACCACATGGCGGATCCCCAGCAACGATACGATAAAGCTGTGGCGTTTGGTTTGCGTCAGCACGCCATAGCGGGCATCGATCAGAATGATCGCTAGGTCGGCAGTCGATGCTCCGGTCGCCATATTCCGAGTGTATTGCTCGTGACCGGGCGTGTCGGCGATGATGAACTTGCGTTTGGCAGTCGAAAAATATCGGTAAGCCACATCGATCGTGATCCCCTGCTCCCGCTCGGCCTTCAGACCGTCGGTGACCAGAGCCGGATCAAAACCGCCCCCCACCGTGCCATGCACGATGCTCTCGGACTCCAGTTGCTTCAGCTGATCTTCGTAGATCATCTTGGAATCGTAGAGCAGTCGTCCGATGAGCGTGCTTTTGCCATCGTCGACGCTGCCGCAGGTGATGAAGCGAAGCAACTCCTTCTGCTCGTGCTGCTTCAGGTAGGCCAGGATGTCGGTGGCAATCAGATCACTTTTGTGTGACATATTGGTCCTAGAAATAACCTTGCTTCTTCTTTTCCTCCATGCCCGCCCCGCCCGCATCCTGGTCGATGATGCGTCCCTGCCGTTCGCTGGTGGTGGTCAGCAGCATCTCTTGGATGATCTCCGGCAGGGTCGTCGCTTCCGATTCGACCGCACCGGTCAATGGATAGCATCCCAAGGTCCGGAAGCGAACCATTTTCTCTACGAGTTCTTCTCCGGGCCGAAGCTTCAATCGATCGTCGTTCTTGTGGATCCAGGTTCCGTTGCGCCAGACGACGGCCCGCTTTTTGGCGAAGTAGAGATCCGGAAGGGGAATGTTTTCCATGTAGATGTACTGCCACACGTCTAGCTCGGTCCAGTTGGACAGCGGGAAGACGCGGATGCTCTCTCCAGGGTTGACCTTGGAGTTGTAGAGATTCCAAAGCTCTGGGCGCTGGTTCTTGGGATCCCAGCGATGAAACTGATCACGGAACGAAAAGACACGCTCCTTCGCTCGTGACTTCTCTTCGTCCCGTCTGGCTCCACCAAAGGCTGCATCGAACCCATATCGGGTCAATGCGGCCTTCAGCGAGTCGGTCTTCATGACCTCGGTGTGCTTCTCACTGTTCGTCGCAGGGTCGATGCCCAGCTTCAGCCCCTCGTGGTTGATATTGACCAGCAGCTGGATTCCCAGTTGCTTGCCGACATAGTTGTCTCGAAACTCGATCATCTCCCGAAACTTCCATGTCGTGTCGACGTGGAGGAACGGGAACGGCGGCTTGGCGGGATAGAACGCCTTGAGCGCCAGATGGGTCATCACCGCCGAATCCTTGCCGATCGAATAGAGCATGACCGGTTTTTGGAACTCGGCAGCCACTTCGCGGATGATGTGGATGCTTTCGGCTTCCAACTGCTTCAGATGGGTCAGCTGGTAAGAATTCATAGACGAAGTCACAGCTCCTGCGCGGAACGGGCCAAGCGGTCGGGATCGGAATTCCCCCAACCGTCGCCCTAAACTAAATGGCCAGCGCCAAAGTCGCAAGAGCAACCCAACGCACGGCGCTACCCATCAGCCAGATGGAACGCAGTCATTGGCTTTTTCAATCGATCTGTACCTCTCGGCCGCCCGAAAGGACCGATCGCTGGACGGCATGGCACGCGGCGATCGCATCGCTGGCCCGCTGCCCATCCAGCCGCGGTTCGATTTTGCCCGTTTGAACACTGCGGGCCATGTCTTCAATCTCCTGCTGGAACGCTGCAACATCGTCCGCCTCCGGCAGCTGCGGCCACTCGACCCGGCCGTCCTGATGCAGCACCTTCAGGGGCATCGTTTCGACGCGGTCGCTGAGCACCGACAGTTCGAACTGCAGTGTCGCCTGCTGGCAATGAAGTTCGAATCCATGAGTGAACGGCCGCCCCGGCTGCTCGACTACCCCACAGGCGGCCGTCACGCCGATCGAGGGATCCGCGAAGCGATAGAGCATCTGGGCCAGTCGGGCGGCGGAGCCGTGGGTGGGGCCACTTGCGACAACCGATTTTGGCCGGCCGAAGACCAAGTCGATGAAGTGCGCATCATGGACGTGGAGGTCGATCATGGGACCTCCGACGCGATTCATTTCATAAAAATCAGGGATCCAGTCGGGTGGGGAGATCAACCGCTTGAAATGACCTCCCAGTGGCCGCCCCCAGCGTCCTTGCTGGACTCCCTCGAGCGCATAGCGATAGGGCCCCATGTAGGGGAGGACCTGCGCGACCATGACGCACCGACCGGAGGCATTCGCCTGCGCCAGAATCTGGCGACCTGCCTCGGGGGTTAGGGCCAGCGGTTTTTCGCAGAAAACATGCTTGCCTGCTTGCAGCGCGGCGATAGCGACATCGACGTGGCAGTGAGGCGGCAGGCAAATATCGATCACGTCGATCTCTGGATCGGCCAGCAGCTGTTCGACCTGCTCATACACCCGCATCCCCGACACATCGATCTGCTCGCCAGGCGGACCGAAATTCCCGCGTATGCTACTCCAGTCCCCGCCACGCTTTCCCGCGTCTCGCGATGCAAAAGCGACCAGTCGCGCCGAGGAGGAACGCTGGTAGGCCAGATAATGGATCCAACCCATGAAGCCAACCCCAGCCAAACCGACGCGGATCATAGCGAGACTCCAAGGAAACAAAGGGATCAGCAGGCAATACCATGGGGCAGTCATTCCAATGCCAGCCACTGCTACAGAACGCGGCCATGCCGGAATCACCACCCAATTTTAGCAGAACAGCGCAAACCGTCCGGTTCTGTTGTGCCAGCAGACGAACACCGGAGCGTTTGCACCCTCCACTACGATCTGGGAGATTTCTGTCAGCACAACGCTAGTCAGGCAATGACCTTCGACGGGCGACTCCAGTCGGATGCAATGAAGTGATCGACACCCACAACCATCCTAGATCGACAAAACAAAGCGTCCCCACCCGTCATCGGCTGGTGAGACTCCGGCATCATTTTCTTTGGACCTGAGATTCCATCAAGGCCGCTGGTGATACCCCGGTTAGTCGCCAGATTTCATCGTAGCGGCTAGGTCCGGCTGCTAGCAATCCGAAAGAACTAGCCGTTGTCTGCTCGAACGAAGCCAGCTCTTGCCAGTTCAGCGGCAAAGTTTGCTCTGGCAACGGTACCTGTACTTTGCTACATCCTTTGCGTCCCGCGGGATCGCCCCGCCTGGAACGCTGCCGGCAAGCCTGTGGCTGGATGCAGTGTGAGGACAGGATTCGGTGAGTCGACGAAGGTCGGTCAAGGAGGACCGTCATGCAAACCATCAAGACTTCGGTCGTTGTGGTGATGCTGCTAGCTGCGATTTACGGCGTGTACGTCGCATTGAACGATCCAGGAGTTGAGATTCCGGCAAGTCTTTTGCAGGAAATGGAAGGAAGCCTGGGGCCGGGTATGGACCTGCAGCCCGACTTCGACAACGGCCCCTTTCAGGTCCCCGGATCGGGACCTTCGGTAGGTCGCTCATCGAAGGAAGGTAACCCGAAAGCTCGTGCGAATGGTCCTTCCGATTCGGTCGCCAACCCTGTCTACCAGACCCCCTCTGGCACCACTGCCCCTCCCGCTCGTTTGACCGGTTTCCCACCCTTGGACTCGCCCGCGGCGTCGGACTCCGCCTCCTCGCTGGATCGACTCGACCCCACCGAAGGAGCCGCCACGGGACCATTTGGGACCACTGCCAGTTCGGTGAGCACCACGCAGCCTCCTGCACCGCAGAGCGCTTCGCAAGGTGGATTTCCCAGCATCGCTGCACCTGCAAGCCAGCCTGCTGGTTTGGGGCTATCGCTCCCAGATGCGCACGGAAAAGATGTCGCTACCGTCCGCGATCTGACCACCCCCAAGCTAGACCAGCCTGCACCAACGGCCCGCGCTTTAGCAGCACCAACCGCAGGCGATGCGCCCCAGCAGTCGCTCTCACAAGACTCCTTAGCAGCGAATGCTGCTAGCTCGGGGCAGACGCCAAGCGTTGAGCCAGGTTTGCCCAATAGCACGACCACTAGGTCTTTCGAAAACGCCAAACGAATGGCGCTCGAACAGATTCAGCGAGGGCAGCTGAAGGAAGCGTTGGCGACGCTGAGCCTTTTCTACAGGGCACCAGAGTTGACGCATCCGCAGCAGGCCCAGCTGATGGATTCGCTCGATTTCCTCGCGGGAGAAGTGATCTATTCCCGCAAGCACTATCTGGAAAAGACACCGCATGTGGTGATCCAGGGCGAGACGATGGATTCGATCGCGCGCAGCTACAAAGTACCTGCCGACATTCTCTCGCGCATCAACGGCATCACCGATCCGCTCCACCTTCTGCCTGATACTCGCTTGAAGGTTCTAAGCGGTCCATTTCGCGCGGAGGTGGATCTCGAGCGAAGCGAACTGACGATGTTCCTGGGCGAGCTTTATGCGGGACGATTCCCGGTGTCGTTTGGCAAGGATATGGCGATCCGCCCCAAGTCGTGTGTGGTTGTCGAAAAGCTGAAGGATCGCAACTACTACGGGCTAGGAGGGACGGCGATCGATGGCCGAGATCCCGCCAATCCTTACGGTGGAATCTGGATCGATCTTGGCGAGGGGCTGTGCCTGCATGGAAGCCCGCAGAATCCCAGCGGCGGTTCGGACCAGATGGGATGCATCAGCCTCAGCCCCATCGATGCGGCCGACGTATTCGGGATGCTAGATCGCGGCAGCAAGGTGGAAATCATCGGGAGATGATGGAGGTTCCCGTCAAACGGGACAACGATGGACTGGTTCGCGTTAAGAACCAACCACGTTTTTAGCTCACCATTTCCCCGCCCCATTTGGCTCGTTCCTCCTTGGCTCACACCGAGCCCCTCATGGCTCACACCAAGGCACGGAGCCACAGAGAAAAAATGGGGCGGGCTTAGCACTGGGCGCCATCCGCGATCGGCTGGAAAGGAGTCCACTCCCTGATCGCACGGCCATCCCGTCCGTAGGAAGTGAAGTCATTGGTTCCCCAAAAGAACAACCTAGTCGAACTAAAGAACGGTCTGCGTCGATGCAGACCGTTTCTTGTTGAATCGAGTTTTCGATAGCCCGCTGGTTTATGCCGCAACCAATCTTCTGCGAGCCCTGTAGGCGTCACCGACTGCACCCAGCCCAAAGACGATCGCTAGAAAGGTTGGCTCAGGAACCTCACTGTGCCGGTGAGATGGAGCGACAATTTCAGAATGTCACCGCTTGTCTTGCAGTGGGTGGCGTTTGCCCCACGGCCCGCAAAATGGTCGGATGGACCTGTGATCGCCTCTCTCCCTTAGCGTCTCCATCTCGATTTCGAGTCGTCTGATCGAGGATGGGTGGGGTTTCGCTGAAATTTGCCAGAGCTAAACTTCGTAACATTGACGAGTAGAGTTGCGACAGCGAATTGAGCTCGAAGGGAGTTTGCCTTGGACTGGAAATCGGAACTGAAGGAATTGGTCCGGAAGCATGCGCTGCGCTTTGGGACCTTCACGCTGGCCAGCGGCAAGACGGCCTCCTACTACCTCGATTGTCGGCAGGTGACTCTGCATCCCCGCGGTGCCAACTGCATTGCGCAGGGGATGATCGAGTCGATGCAGGAAGCGGCCCCGGACGCGATCGGTGGGATGGCGATTGGAGCCGACCCGATTACGGCGTCGGTGGTGACTCTTTGCGGTCAGCAGGGAATTCATATCCGTGGCTTTATGGTGCGAAAGGAAGCGAAGGCGCATGGGATGGGTCGTCAGGTCGAAGGCCCGGTGGAACCTGGCATGCGCTGCATCATCGTCGAAGACGTCGTCACCAGTGGCGGTAGCGCGCTGCAGGCGGCCGCTGCGGCGACTCAATTTGGCTTGGAGGTGATCGGTGTGATGGCGGTGATCGATCGCCTTGAGGGAGGCAGAGAGGCGATCGAAGCGGCCGGCTATCGGCTCACTTCGCTGCTCGATATCCAGGATTTTCTTCCTGGGTGATGCCGCAGCAATTTGCCTGCTGGCAAGTCACAGGTTGAACCGGTAGACCGCTAAAGTTTTTCACCGCAAGCTTGGCAGAAGTTCGCCTTCTCGTTGATGGTTTCCCCACAGCGGCTGCAATTCACGAGGACGATCCTTTCTGGCTGACTTCCTGGTGGCAGTTTTCCATCGTCCTCCAGAGCGTGCTGAGTGCCACCCTTCATCCCGGTGAACGGGGTGAATGGAGGTCGCGTAAGGTTGGAATCACCTCGCCAATCGAGGTATTTACCACTTCGCGCAGCCGCTCGGCAAAGCAATTTTCCTGCGACGATGATTCCCATCGAAAAAAAACGATCGTCGCTTGCTTCTGCATTCGGCGATCGAAATCGGAGAAGTCGCCAAACCGGCTGATAAAGGTGAGGAACAGCGATGCGAACATCAGCAGGCCGACACCCTGAAGCGTCAGGCCGAGGTAGTGAAGAAGCTGTTGGTTGTTTTTGAGCATGACAGCATCCCGGGGTAAGTGAACGCCAGCGAACGACTCTTCCTTCGATTTCAACCGCTTGATTCTTTCGATTACTCTACCCCAAGTTGCCGCCGCGAATCTAGGATTTTAGGGGTCGCTTGATGATTCGTTTGGGTCTATTGCTCTGCAAATCATCCCTGCTGTCCAAGGTTTCCACGCGACAAGTGCAGGCTGGTTCCAAGGGAACAAAGCATGCTATCCGGTGACATGCTGAAGGAAAACCGATCGGGGTGCATGGAGTTCGATTGCTATGCGGAGGGATCTCCGATAGACGAAAATTTCGCTCTCCTATCTCCCCGAAATATCCTGCAACTCGCTTCTCGGCTCACGCAAAGCCGCGAAGGCACGAAGCCATAGAGAGCCCAATCCCGCCGGAGATTCCTGCTTGGGTATTCCGTTGGCAAATTCTGTGGGCTCTCTCCTTAGGATCGATGCAGTTCCGAGGATCGCTTATCGGTAACTGCAGCGCAGGGTTGTTCTTCGACTGCAGTTAGTGGGATAGCAGGCCTGGGGGCAGATGCGCGACGCGATTGATGCTGTGCGGAACCCAGCGTCGGGAGTCCCAGGTCAGTTGGGTGATCGAGGTGTTGTAGATTGGGTAGTCGATCACCTCATCGGGAACCAGTCCCATGATCGCCTCCAGCAGTCGTTCCTTGAAATCGGCGTGAATCACCAGGGCGGCATGCTGCGACTGCTGTGCTACTTCCTGCTCCAGCCATTGCTTGACCTGCTGTGCGCGAGCGGTTGCTTCCTCGTGCGACTCGTATTGCCGACCGTGCCACCATCCCTCCGGAGCGATCCTAGGGTCGACCTCCCATTCAGGGAATCGCTCGGCCAGTTTCTCGCTTCCCATGCCGGGCCTTGGTTTTTTGCCGACCGATGAATTGCCCGCATAGCACCCCCCCTGCTCGAACAGATCCGCGCGAATCGCCGGAAGGATGCCGGTCTGTGCGGCTAGCGGGACGGTGGTCTCCAAGGAACGCAGGAAGGGACTGCAGAATAGATGCTGCACTGGCAATTCCGGTTGCCAGTATCCAAGGTGTTCGGCTTGACGCTTTCCTAGGTCCGTCAAACCGGGATCGTCGACACGCTGGGAATCCGGGAGGGCGTTGTTGAGCGATTGTCCGTGGCGAATGAGGGAGACGACAAAAAGCACAGATGACCTCTCTGCATATTCTGCATAAAAGTAGAACTTGAAATGTAGCATCGGCTACGATTCGGTCGAATCGATGGCGTCGAATGAGGACCGTAGCGCCTGATAGAGTTCTTGGTAGATCGGGAAGCGAGCGTCGTAGGCGGACTTTTCTTTTTTCCGCGCTGGAATTTTTTCGACCACCTGAATCGTCGCCTTGCATGCTTCCTCGATCGAACGGTAGGCGCCATCTCCCACGGCGGCCAGCAGGGCGACTCCAAAGGCAGGCCCCTGTTCGGCGTTGATGGTGCAGGTGGACTGGCCAAAAATGTCGGAAAGCATCTGCTTCCAGAGCGGGCTTTGGGCGCCACCGCCACTGAGCCGAATTTCTTTGACGGGGATCTTCATCTGCTGCAGGATGCTGAGGCTCTCCCGCAGCGAATAACCAACCCCTTCCATGACCGATCTGGCCATGTGAGCACGCCGATGCGCGTTGGTCAGCCCGATGAAGCAGCCTCGTGCTTTCGGGTTCGCATGAGGAGTTCTTTCCCCAGCAAGGTAGGGGAGGAAATAAAGTCCTTCGCTGCCAGGAGGGATCAGCGATGCTTCCTTGTTGAGCAATTTGAATAGCTCCCGCGACTGCTTTTCATCTCCCCCTTGCAGTACCTGCTGGACCAGCCACTGAAGCGAACCGGCGGCAGAAAGGGTGACGCCCATCATGTGCCACTTGCCATGCACCGCGTGACAGAACGTGTGGAGACGTCCAAGGGAATCGATCTGTGGTTTGTCGCTGTGGACGAAGACGACACCGGAGGTGCCGAGGGAGGCGGTGAGGATCCCTTGCTGGACGATCCCATTGCCAACGGCGCCCGCTGCGCAGTCCCCTGCCCCGCCGACCACTTTGCAGTGCGGGGAAAGGCCTAGCGATTTGGCGACTTCGGGAAGCAGCGTCCCGGTCACCTGCTCGGATTCAAAAACGGGAGCCAGAATCGCTGGATCGATCTCCAGTTTGCTCAGCAGTGGCTTGGACCACTGCCTCTTGGCGACATCCAGCAGCAGCATGCCGCTGGCGTCACTGGCGTCGGTGGCCAGTTGGCCGGTCAGTCGCCGGCGGATCTCGTCTTTGGGGAGGAGCAGATGCCGAAGGCGGTCGTAATGCTTTGGTTCATGCTTCCGCAGCCAGAGCAGTTTCGGAGCGGTGAAGCCGGTCAGGGCTGGGTTGGCTACCATTTCGATCAGCTTCGCTCTTCCGCCAGCGCGCCGCGTGATCTCCTCGCACTGCTCTCCGGTGCGTTGGTCATTCCAGAGGATCGCGGGCCGAATGACCTGCTGTTTGGCGTCGAGGAAGACCGAACCGTGCATCTGGCCACTGAGCCCGATGGCCTTGATGTCGGCGGCTGGCACCTTGGCTTTTCGGACGACCGCGCGAATCGTCTTGACGGTCGCATCCCACCACGCATCCGGATCCTGCTCGGTCCACAGCGGGCGTGGCATCAGAACGTCGTAACCGGCCGATGCTTCCGCCAGGATGCGCCCCTGGGCATCGATCAGGAGACTCTTGGTTCCCGACGTACCGATATCGACTCCCAGGTAATATCCCATGCTGGTGCCCTCTTCGAAAGACGCGAGAAAAACAGGGTGGGACCGTCGGTGGAATGGGAGTTCCATCGTCCCCCAAACCGCCATTTTACCAGCGAGAGAGCGATTTTAGGCAGGGGTGGAGGACTTGGTTGCGTCTTGGCCCGGGAAACCAAAACCCCCTGGGGCTCGTAGTACGCCGCAGGAAATCGTTGAGGCCGGGCTTTGGGGGCCGATCGATAGCGACGGGTTCCCCCTTGCAGGGTGTCAGCGGATGGGGTTCCTAATCCCCTCTTTGTCGCCCGAGGACCGCAAGTGGATGACCGGGAGAAGTGAGCCAAGGGGCGGGTGACCGATAGGAAGCGAATTTCAATCCGAGAACAATGCCATCAGGCAGGAGTTGACTGGATGAGCTGCTGGAGGTTTGGTAGGGATCGATGGATCGGCGGGTTGCTGCTTCTATTGGCGGCACTGAGCCTGGGGTGCACTGGAAGCGATCGCACCCAATCTGGCTCCACTGGCTCCGGCGACTCCAATAACGCCGAGGGCCAAGGCAGTTCTGGCAATCGTCCTCCGCTTCAGGTGGTCCTGGTGACGGAGGATCCGGAAGAAAGCACCGAACTATGGGAGCAATTGCTGTCGACTCGCTGGCAAGCGGTGGCTCAGCAAGGTGTGGTTCTGGAAGCGGTGGCCAGCGACCAGATTTCGGAAGCGGCCAAGAGGAGCAGTGATCTGTGGATTTTTCCTTCTGGCTTATTGGGGGAGGTGGCCGAGCTAGGGGTGCTTAGCGGGTCGCTGGAGCGGGCGCTGCGGGACGAAGGGCGATGGTCCAGCGACGATCCTTCAATTCGTTGGCCACGCCACTGGCAGCGGATGGGGACCTATGGCGGGAAGCTGTGGGGGGAACCGCTGGGCGCTTCCTTTCCTGTGCTGGTGCGAGGGCAACCAGCGGGGGAAGATCGCATCGATGCCGCGGCTCAGAAACTCGAAGCCTGGCCATTCGGATTGCAGGAGGCACCGGCGTGGGATGGCAAGACCAACCTAGCAGCTAGTGTGGCGGTGGATCCGGAGTTCTGGAGAGGTCCAATTTCCGAGCGAATCGATCGGCAGGCGGCGCTGGACCGATTCCTGATCGTGCTGGCTAGTTTGTCGCCGTCGGGAAATCAATCGAGTCTGCTGTTTGATCCACTGGAGATGAAACCGAAGTTTTTGACTCAAACCTTCGTCAAGGCAGTGATGCTGTGGGCCAGCGAGGCCCGCCGGGATCCCGAAGCGTGGTTGGTGTCGCATGGTGAGGCTTGGCAGCGTGTCGGGATGCAGAAGAGTCGTTGGGCAATTGGATGGCCCGGAGTGGATGAAAAAGAGTTCCTTACCGAGACTCGATCTAGCGTGAAAGCAGAGGGATCTCAGTCCGATCCACCGGCCGAACCCGCCGGCCAATTGGGGGCGGATGAGGGGGCTGATGGAGCAGTGGTGCTGGAATGTCGATTGGCTCAGCGTTCATCGGGATTGGCCGGTGAGGGCTTGGGAGGCGATGCGAGGTCACTGGACTGGGTGGCAGGTGCCCAGGCGGTGCTGGTCGACCCGGGTACCCAGTGGCTTCTTGGTGTGGGGAGCAACAGTCGTCAATCCTCGCAGGCACTCCGTTTCGCCTTGTGGCTGGATGAGCAGGAGCAGAGGGAAGCGTTGGCTAGGCAGAGCCCCTGGTTTTCGCCGAGGCCTTCGGGGCTTGGGGGCTTGGCCGCCACGGACCCGGCCAAATCGAGCTACCACCAACTTTTTGTGAGGGCATGGGATCATCCTTCGGTGGTCAACGAATTGAGGTTTCGGGGAGCTTCCCAATATCGCCGCGTCCTGTCCGAAGGATTGGTAGAGATCGCCATGGCTCCTGAAAATGCGGTGCAAAAACTTCGGGAAATGGCGGAAGCCTGTGAATCGCTGACCCTGTCGTTGGATCGATCGTCGCAGGTGGACAGTCTCGAGAAGAGCCTACAATAGGATCGAAGCGTCTTGGGCGCTGGCGATTACGGGCTGCAGAAGGTGGAGTGGATGCCACTTCATCTGGGGCGATTTTTTCGAGGCGGTGCAATGCCTTGGAGGAGCTGTCGGTGAGAAATCCGAAAAGGGGAGTTGGTCCTTCCCGCGCTTGGGAATCTTGGGACGGTAGCTTGGTCGAGAGGTTTTCACGGTGCGGCCTTTTTGGCCGATGGCTGATCCTAGCCAGCTTGCTGTTGATCTCGCCCGGGTGGACCGCAGCCTGGGGGCAAGAGGCAGATCCGTCGGAGGTGCAGTCCACCGAGGATCCATTCGAATCGGTTGCGAAGGAAGAGCCACTTCGATCGGCATGGAGAGTGGTGGTCGACCTCCCGCTGGTTGGCACCGACGATGAATCGTTGTTGCGACGACTGCAGGAGATTGCCGATCAACCTGGGCAGGGGGAGCGGCCGGTGGTGCTACTGGAGTTTCGTCGGAAAAGTGGTGCTGCTTCCCAAGATGGGGCACTTCAGGACGAGCCGCAGCCTGCGATGGGACTGGGCACCTCCTTTGAACGTAGCCTGAGTGTGGCGCGATGGTTGACGTCCGCCGAGGGAACGCGGTTGCGCACGGTGGCGTATCTATCGGAAGCGCTGCAGGGCCACGCATTGCTAGTGGCGCTCGCCAGCGAAGATTTAGCGATGGCACCTGCAGCGACTTTGGGAGCGGTGTATTCCCAGGGTAAACCGGAGGATGCAACGGTGCGCCAGGCGTATCAAGAGATACTGCAGTTGCGGCCAAGGTTTCCTGAGGCGTTGCTGGCGACCTTCTTGGATCCGGGGGCGGAGCTGGTCGGTTTGCAGATGGCCGATGGCCGCAGGCTATTCGTCGATCGTCCGGAAGCCCAGCGGTTGCTGGGCGAGGGGCAGGTGACGCAGCAGGAAGAAATGCTGTCTGCCGGGCAGCGGCCCGACTACTCCGGGCGGATGCTGCGCAAGGAACAGTGGATCGACTGGCTGGCCAGAGATCGTCAAACCCTTCTGGAAAGCTTGGGTGCCTCGCCTATTGTCCAAGAACCGGTCTGGCACCGTGGTCCCTGGAAGCCACTCCGGTTGCAATTGATCGGGCAGGTCCACCATCGACAGGTCAACCAGCTGATTCGGGCTCTGGAAGAAGGAATCCAGCGCGAGCAGGCCAATGTGGCGATCATCGAAATCGATTCGCCGGGTGGCGATATGGCGGAAAGCCTTCGGCTGGCCAGTCATCTCGCAGGCTTGGATCCGCAGAAGGTGCAGACGTTCGCCTACATTCGCGGCGAAGCGGGAGCCGATGCTTCGCTGGTGGCGATGTCCTGTCAGCGGATTGCGATGGGTCAGGAAGCAACGTTGGGCGGTCCTGGACCTGACGGGACGAAGATCCCCCAGTGGGAAGAAATTGGTGGAGCTCTGCAGCTTTTGGAAAAGCGGACTCAGCGACCAGCCATGTTGCTTCATGCACTGGCTGCTTCCCGCGATCAGCTCATTTGCTGGCAGGGGCCAGAGGGGCAGAAGGTCTGGAGCGCTGAGGATCCTTCGATAGTCGACCCCGACTCGGGGCCCTGGAACCAGGATCAGGTGTTGGACACCCGAAAAGGCGTGGCGGCGGATATCGCCAAAGCAAAGGGTTGGATCCATCAGGTCGAAAACGATCTGGCGGGTGCTGTTAAAAAACTAGGAGTCGATGAGTTGCCCGAGCCGAAGCGGTCGAGTGCGGCGGAGCTTTTTGTGGAGCGGCTGGCGGCGCAGTCGTGGTTGCCGCCGCTGTTGATCTCGATTGGTTTCATGACCTTGATGATGGAACTGAGCGCACCGGGGCTGGGAGTCGCTGGGTTTATCTCCACCTGCTGCTTCATCGGGTTTTTCTGGATCCGTTTTCTCAATGGCACCGTGGAATGGCTGGAGGTGTTGCTGTTCCTGGTGGGGATGCTCTTTCTGGCGCTCGAACTGCTGGTGCTACCCGGGTTTGGGATTTTCGGCGTCGGTGGAATGGCGATGGTGATCGCCAGTTTGATCCTGGCCAGCCAGACGTTCATCCTGCCGACGACGCCATCCCAAGTGAATCAGGTGGCCTGGAATGCTGGACAGGTGGCGCTGGCGATCGCAGGAATTTTTGTAGGGCTTTTTTTGATTCGAGATCGGATCGATCAACTCCCCTGGTTTCGATGGTTCAAACTGAAGCCGGCAGGAGTCGATGACCCGGAATTGCTGGAGCAGCGCGAGGCGGTGGTGCGTTGGGAGCATCTGCAGGGAAAGACGGGACTGACCACCACACGGCTTAATCCATCTGGCAAAGCCCAGATCGGCGATCAATTGGTCAACGTCATCAGCACCAGTGAAATGCTTGGGCCTCAGGAGCGCGTGCGAGTCGTTCGGGTGCTTGGGAACTCCGTCTGGGTGGAGCGGCTTTGAGGTGGGCTGGGTTGGTGAGGGCGGAGGGAAGAATATCTCCGACTCAAGCTATCGCAGGCCCCATTCCTTCGCGATCGATCGCACCGGTTCAATTCAGATGATCCTTGGTCATGGTCAGCTACTTAGGGCATGGCAGCCAAACCCGGCCTGATATCGCTTTGGTTCGCTTTTGCCTTGCGTCGGTCAGTGCTTCCCATTCATCAGGTTGGAGATCAAGCTGCTGACCCCGATGGCGACCATCACTAGGCCACTGATCCAAAGGCCAAGGTCCCAAAGGAGAGAGGGGCGCAGTTGAGGTGGGGTTCGGCGGTAGCGGAAGAAGGCGGCTGCGGCGAAGAGCATCGGGAGCATGATGGCCTGAGCCATTCCGCTGAGAAAGACCAGCAGCACCGGCTTGGGAAGCACCCAGTAAATCGCCAAGCAGAGCAATGGGAACAGTCCGCTAAGCCATCGCACCCAACGATCCCGAGACGCTGTGGAATCGGGAATCCAGCCGACGACCGCCATGCCGTCGGCGAAGGTTCGGGCATGGCTGGCATTGGCGACGAAGAAGGTCGAATACAGGATAGCAAAGGCCCCGATGAGGAAGAAAATCGGTGCCCAGGAGCCGAATAGTGGTTCGTACATGACCATCAGCGTTTGGATTAGTTCGGACCCGGAAGGGTTCAGTTGAGCACGGTGAAGGATGGCGGCCCCCAACAGATAAAAAGCGATCGTGGCGATGGTGTAGATCAGCATCGAAGCCCATGCATCCCATCGCATGACGCGAAGCCATCCTCGCGCCCGCTCGGTCCATTCAGGCGATCCGTCGTTGGGTCCGGTCCAGCGAGCGTAACCCTTCTCCAGGCACCAGTAGGGATACTGCACCAGTTCCGCGGCGCCGACACCGATGATTCCTAAAGTCGATAACGCCATGGCGATCGCACTCCAGTCGGTTCCTGGCTGACCAGCAGGGCTGAATCGGAACGAAAAGCCTTCGATCCATTGCGACGTGGTGATGCGCCAGTCGGGTAGCGTCTGGATATGCAGCACGTTGCCGACGGTGACAAACGTGAAGATGGCGACCAATAGCGTGGCAACGGTCTGAATCGTCTGATAGCGGCCGACCAGCAGGAGGATCGATGTGACCACTGCGATCGGGATCGCCCAGAGGCGATCGTCCAATGGTGCTGAAGGCGGACTCTTGCGATCGGGTGAATACTTCGAGAAATATTCGGATTCCAGTTGGGATGCGAAACCCTTTTGGGCCAAATCGAGCTTCTTGCTGATGGTTCCAGTTTCTCGAGTCGCCCACTCGATGCGTTCGGCGCTCTTGGCCGCGATCCACCGCTGGTAATCGGCGCCCTGTTGCGTCAGCGGCATAGCGATCGAGAGGGTCTGGCCAACGCCGCCGGCGATGCCGCCCAGTTGACCGATGCTGAGAAACCACATCACGAACCAATACCACACCAGCCAGTTGCCGCGTCCCTCGATCCGCGGACCGGGGACTTCGGCCAATGCGGTCAGGGTCGGTTTTCCGCTGGCCAGGGTGTATCGTCCGATCTCGATTTGCGCGAAGACCTTCACCATGCAACCGATGATGATCAGCCATAGCAGCGTCATGCCCGCCTGGGCCCCAGTGAGCGTTGTCATGATCAGTTCGCCGGAACCGACGATCGAGGCGGCGATGATCAGGCCGGGGCCAAGTTTCCGAAGTATCGCTTTGGGGTGCTGGGGCGGGGCTTGGATGTCGTCTGGACTGCGTGCGTCGGACATGGAGAGAGGACCCGTGTAAAAAAAGATTCCCGGTGGGCCACCCCCACCAGGTGGCTCTATCGTACACCACCACTTCCAGCCTTCGCGCGGGGCGCTTGTCAGAAAAGAAAAGGTGGAGGGGGTTGTCGCGGGGAACGGAAGCGGAAAGAGGGCTACAATAGAAACAGGCGGAAAGATTGTGATTCGGTCGGATCAACTCCGAGGGAAAACGAAATGATTATCGGCGTGCCATCGGAAATCAAAGAGGACGAGTACCGGGTCGCCATGCTACCGGTGGGCGTGGAGGAGTTGGTGCATCGAGGGCATCGGGTGCTGGTCCAGGCCGGTGCGGGGCTTGGGTCCGGGATTGCCGATCACGATTATTTGGAGGCCGGGGCTGAGTTGGTTTCGGGGCCAGAAGCGATTTTTGGTCAGGCCGATCTGATCGTCAAAGTGAAAGAGCCACTGGTGGCCGAGTGGAAGTTGATTCGGCCTGGGCAGACACTCTTCACCTATTTCCATTTCGCCGCCAGCCGCGATCTGACGGTTGCGATGCAGAAGGCGAAGTGTACCTGCCTTGCCTACGAGACGCTCAAGGACAGCCAGGGCCGTCTGTCGCTGCTGACGCCGATGAGCGAGGTGGCGGGCCGGATGAGTATTCAAGAGGGGGCGAAGTATCTGGAGCGACCTCAGATGGGGCGTGGGATTCTCCTGGGAGGGGTCCCCGGTGTTCCGCCAGCGCATATCGCGGTGCTGGGGGGCGGGATCGTCGGTGCCAACGCGGCGCGTATCGCTGCAGGCTTTCAGGCCGACGTCGTGCTGCTGGATGTCAATCTGGATCGTCTCCGCTATCTGGACGACGTGATGCCTCCCAATGTCGATACCGTATTCAGCGACCGCCACACGATCCGCGACCAGCTGAAGTTGGCGGATTTGGTGATCGGGGCCGTCCTGATTCCGGGGGCCAAGGCGCCGCATTTGATTCGCGAACAGGATTTGAAGCTGATGAAACCTGGAAGCGTGATCATCGATGTGGCGATCGATCAGGGAGGATGCGTCGAAACGAGTCGACCGACCACTCACCGCAATCCAACTTACATGGTCCATGATGTAGTGCACTACTGCGTGACCAATATGCCGGGTGCGGTAGGGCGGACCAGCACGTTTGCCCTATGCAACGTGACTCTCCCGTGGGTGATTCGTCTAGCCGGTGCTGGGGTGGAGGGGGCGATCGAGAAGTCCCAACCCCTGCGCGACGCACTGAACGTGCATCATGGGAAGATCACCAACGAGGCGGTGGCCGAGACGTTTGATCTCCCCTACGCACCCTGGGATAGGGCATCGTCCTAAAATCGCAGAGGCTTCATCGATAGCCGGCTCGCTGGATTGGGATTGGCGACCTGGCAGGCAGTAGGGTCGGAGCCTAGCAAGCGAGATGCTGGTACAGATAGCGAACTTCCGCTGGCTGGCAGCCTGTCTGTGCGAGGGCTATTGGCAATCGGAATCGTTTTTTGGGAGGTGTGAGTAGCTGATGGGATCAAACGAGCGGACGGGGGGAGCTGGATCGATGGTATCGGTGGAATGGAAGGGTGACATCGATGGCTCCCTGAGACTGCTCGATCAGACCCTGCTGCCGCTGCAGCAGCACTTCATCGACTGCAGATCGGTCGACCAGGTATGGGAAGCGATTCGCATGCTACGGGTGCGCGGGGCGCCTGCAATCGGAATCGCGGCCGCCTATGGCGTCTGCATCGGGGCTCAGGTGGACTCCAGCGATCCTACTGCCATCACCGAAGCTGCCAGGAAGGCAAGCGAACACTTGCGAACCAGCCGACCGACGGCGGTCAATCTCTTTTGGGCGCTGGATCGGATGGAGCGAACGATCGCAGGTGCTGCCGAGTCATCGAACGGGGAGGGGCTGCGCGAGGCATTGCTGCGGGAGGCGACGGCGATTCGCCAGGAAGACAAAGCGATGTGTCACGCGATCGGCGAACATGGTGCATCGCTGTTCCCTGAGGGTGGGCAGATCCTGACGCACTGCAACGCCGGTGGTCTGGCGACGGCGGAATACGGAACGGCACTGGCGGTTTTTTTCACTCTGCAGGACCAAGGGAAATCGTTGCACGTGTGGGTCGATGAGACTAGGCCGTTACTGCAGGGAGCCAGGCTGACTGCCTGGGAGCTGATGCAGCGAAAGGTTCCGTGCACGCTGATCTGTGACAACATGGCGGCGCAGGTGATGCGCGAAGGACGGGTCGACGCCGTGGTGGTGGGTGCAGACCGTATCACCGCGCGCGGCGATGCGGCCAACAAGATCGGTACCTATGGCGTTGCGGTGTTGGCACATCATCATCGCATCCCTTTCTATGTCGCGGCGCCGACTAGTACCTTCGATTTGTCGCTTCAGGAAGGATCTCAGATTCCGATTGAAGAACGGATGGCCAGCGAGGTGACAAACGGTATGGGAAGGCAGACAGCGCCCGATGGGGTCCAAGTCTACAATCCCGCCTTTGACGTCACCCCAGCGGAGTTGATTCGAGGGCTGATCACCGAAAAAGGGATCATCCATCCGGTGACCGCCGAGGAGATCGCGCGAGTCCTCGGCTGAACGATCTTTTTTTTGAAAGAGAGGGGAAGATCCCTGATGGTGCGATTCCGGTCGGCCCTCAGTTGCCCGACTCATCTTCGTATTTTTTCGGAAGCGTCGGGGCGGCCCAGTCCTCGATCGCTTCGGAGAACAGTTGCCACCGCCCCTCGATCAATCGCTCCTGAGGTGTGAATCTCGCTTTGTATCGTAGGTGCCGGTTTCCCGCGACGAATAGCCCCAGGTAGAGGTAATCGAACTGGTTGGCCTGTCCCCATGCAATCTGCTGGAGGATGGAGAAGGTTCCAGGAGACAAATCCGAAAAGCGGGGATCGAAGAAGGTGTAGACTGCCGAAAGCGATTTGCGGCCGACGTCCAGAATCGTGCAGCCAATCAGTTCCTTCTCGTCCCAGAAGCTCAGTTCTACCGTCATGCAGCAACTTTGCACGAATCCGTCGCGATAGCCATGAATGTCTTCTAGCGATTCCGGGTCGCTCATCCCTCTGGCGGTCTTGTGGCGATTGTAGAGTTCGACTCGCCGTTCATCCGCCGACGCAGCTCCCACCTCCACCCTCAGTCGTTCGCTTCCTTTACGAAAGACCCGGCGCAGGGAGGTCGTCCAGTGGAATCGCTTCAGGGGTAGGCGCGTCGGTTCACAGGCACTGCATGCAGGGCACTTGGTACGGTAGAGGAATGGACCGGATCGGCGATGGCCAGCCTCCAGGAACTGATCGAATTCCTCGCCGGTCAGGATGCGATGAGGCAGGGTCAGAGGAAGGATGGAAGTCTGCGGGTCCAGGTAGGGACAGGGGGTTGGTGTCCCCTCGAATTGGCTGACCATGAGCGGCTGGTCGGCGTCGTCTTGCATGGGATTCCCTCAACCCGGCTTCAGCAACAAAAGCACGAACGCAAATCGAAAACCATCATACGCCCCGGCGATGCCGTCGGGGAATGCTTTTTTATGGTCCAGGTTTATGGCAGTAACTTCCTGCATTCTACGGGACCACCGCCGGCTGAGGGGCACAACGATTGAGATCCGGGAATCTGATCGACTGACGCGAAGTCGCGAAGTAAGGCAAGATGAAGGGATTTCATGCGATTCGAAGACCGGTCGAATGATCGTCGGCGCAGTCGTACTCGTACTCAGTGCAGCGGTACTCGTACTCCTGCTCGAAAGAAGCCTGATTGCAGAACCGACTTTCGACCATGAACGACTTGTCGTTTATCGATTTCCGATAGGATACGCCGCGTTCTCTAAGCGTATCGCGAAAGCTCTGTCCCGATACCCATCGACCGGCTCCCGCCCACTCGCTGCGCGCTGCTCCATCCATTCCCTTGAACATCGCTGCAAGGAACGGGGAACAAAGCTTCAATGACATGAATCGATTCCCCGAAATGGCTTGCGGTTCGGCATGGAAATGAGCCTCAATCCACGACGTATTGTCTGTTTGCGAAGCCCTTGCTGACGAATCGGACCGTCGCGGCAGATCGGCCGTGAGCCGGATCGTGTCGATGCTCACTCGGCGGATCCAGCGATCGGAGGCCGTATCCGAGGGTTGAATTGCGTACGCGTACGCTACGAGGCCAGCCGCGGCGCAGCATCCTGACGAACCATCGCATTTCCACGGAGCTGGCGGTCTGGCTGGTTTTGAAATCAACGCATCTCGCACCGGCTCGCCGTTGCGAGTCGATCGATTCGATCAGGCCGATGGAGTGCCAGCAAAGGGGACTCGACCGACTTCAATCCGGCTTGATACCCAGGCAGGAAGTGCAGTGATTGCGGGGCTGCACTTGGCTTCGCGGCTTCGTGCCATCGTGTGAGCACAGACGTCAGGAGCTAATCGACACGCAGACTTCGTGGGCCAAAAAACAATCGTCCCTCTGGGATTCTATGGGGTAGAGATCAAATGTATGGCATCAAGGTGAAGGCTGAAGCCGACTTTGGGAGGCCGCCGGACGGTTCGAATCGTACTGCTGGCATTAGGCCGATGGATCCGTGCTAGCAATCTTTCCCCTGGAGTCGACGGCTATTTGACCACCAAACAGTTCGCCCCTTGCTGCCGTTCGATCGCTCTTCAATTGCCACGGCTCTTTGTTTATTGTCCGCCCCAAGAGGCCATCGCATGCGGGCGTGTGATGGTAGCTGGAAGGCCAATAGACAAGCGATGGGTTTGCCATGCGAAAAGTGTTCTCCGGTTCCATCCCCAGGGTGTTCAGTTCACTCGCCAGCGTGATCGTGCTGTGGCTGCTGATTTTTTCCAGCCCCTCCGCCTTGGCGCAGGGAACAGCGACAGTCTCTCCCGACTTGGTGTCGCTGTACCGGACCACCGAGGGCAAACTGGATGCAGCATCGCTCGACAAGATTGTTGCACAGTGCAGTGATGTGCTGGCCGAGGCGCAGCGGACCAAGGCGGATCGTCGGTATGCCCAGCAGCTTTTGGCATGGGCTGCCAATCAGCGCGGGCAGATGGCCAGCGATGAAGCAGGCAGGCTGGTGGAAGAGGGGGAACTGGAGGCGGCCGCAGCACTTGATCGCAAGGCAGTCGCCGACTTTCACCTGGCGCTTCAGCACGATCCCCAGATGCTGAAGGCACGTCACAACCTAGCCGTCGGATTGGCGTTGCATCGAAAGTACGAAGAGGCGATTCTGCAGTTTTCTGAAGTTTTGAAAGCCTCCCCCAAACATCTACCCGCGCTGGCCAATCGTGCAGAATTGCATTTCCAGGTTCAGTCTTGGGATGCAGCCGAACGGGATTACACCGATGCAATCGAAATCGCACCCAAGGATGCGGCCCTCTGGAATGGAAGAGCGCATGCTCGGTTGATGCTGCAGCGGTACGAACTATCGCTGGAAGATTACCGCAAGGCGACGGAGCTGGAACCTTCAAGGGCGGGTTACTTGGTCGATTACGCCGATGCTTGTCAAAGTTTGGGGAAGTGGAAGGCGGCCAGTGAGGCGTATGTGCGCGCGATCCAGTTGGATCCCAAGGAGATTCGCGCGAAGCTGAATGCTGCATGGCTGTTGGCGACATGCCCGGAGCCTGCGATCCGCAGACCCCAGATGGCACTGCAGGTAGCCGAATCGATGACCCAGGATGCAATCCAGCAGGATTACCGTTATTGGGATACTCTGGCCGCCGTGCATGCCAGCGCAGGGGACTCAGCCAAGGCGGTGGAGTATCTGGCGCGAGGTTTGGAGTTAGCCCCCGAGGAACTTCAGGGGGAACTGAGGCAACGCGGGGCCCTGTACGGGAAGGGACGCGCCTATCTGCAGCCGATGGATCCGATGGCGCTGTCGGCCATGGTAGGGGAAGAGCCTACGGTGCGGAGAGCCAATGCGACCGAGTCGCCTGCAGTGGGGAGCGGTCTGAAGGCAAGTCGTTGATCGTGTCTTGGGCAAATGGATGAAGCGAGATTTCTGTTCGATGCTGTAAAAAGGGTGACCGTTGATGTCACGATTTACTTCGCAGGCATTCCCATCCTCGATCCCAATTGTTTTTCTCGGGGCTTCCCTGGTGCTGCTGACACCCGTTGGGTTGATGGGGCAGCAGGCATTGCCCGTTTCTCCTAGCGCCGCGGAACTGTTCCTTGCCCCACCTTCCTCCCCTGCAACTCAGTCCGCCACGACCCAAGCATTTTCCCCTCCCAGCGGCAGCGATTGGATCCAACCACAGCCCAATCCGCAGGAGATCCTTCCCCAAGAGGGAAATCCAGGAGACTGGGGGAAGCCGGGTGCGTCTTGGCAAATCGATCCGCCGGGGATGTACCCGCCAGTCGATGCCTCAGGTACTGACGCCAAACAGGCGAGTCCCACGGGACAGATGTCTCTCATGTCGGGGATGGGGCAGCTGAAATTCTCGGGTGCCATCTCTTTGTTGGCTGTAGCATCGGACGAGCGGACTTTTGTTCCGTGGAACCCTTTCTTCGTCCTGCCTCCGTCGGCTTTTGGGCTGGATACCAACACCTTTGAGCTGCATGGTCGGCAATCGAATCTTCAATTCCTCTACGAAGGCCCCAATGTCGGTTCCATGCAACTGGGAGGGTTAGCAAGGTTTTACTTCACCAACAGCAGCCTCAGCTCGGACACCTACGGACTGATGCCGGTGCTTGCCTTTGGGGAGTTGAGGAACGAACGGTGGCGGTTTTCAGTTGGATTGCAGCCCGACCTGTTTGCTCCCCGCGATCCAGCGGTCATTCCGATCACTTTGTTGGGAGGGGCGGGGAATGCAGGGACGTTTCGCGGGCAATTGCGAGTCGAGCGTTATTTTGTTTTCTCGGAGGAGCTCCAGTGGACCTGGCAGGGGGCCATCAGCGATCCGATTTCTACGGTATTGATCGATGCCACGCGCAGGACGACCGAGGCGAATGGATGGCCCAACATCGAGACGCGACTGGCCCTTGGGCTTGGCGAGAAGTTGGCGCGGGCAGGTGGGCGTAGCGAGCGGATGTTGGAACTTGGGGTGGCTGGGTTGGTGGGCCAGTTGCGCAACTCCCAGAACTTTTTTGATCTCGATGAAATCGATCCCAACATTCCCATTCGTTCGATCATCGACGTGGGGGGGATGTCGGTCGATGGTCGCTGGAATGTCACCGACCGGCTGGGGGTGGTGGCCGAGGGTTATTTCGGGCAGGGGATCGGCAACTACGCCGCCACCATTTTTCAGACCTTTCATCCACACAACTTCCAGGCGATTCGTGGACGAGGCGGATTTCTGGAGGCGTTTTATTATTTGAACGACCAGATCCATGTGCATGGAGGGTACGGGGTGGAGGGAGCGATTCGGCGAGACCTGGCCAACGACCAGGGAATTGCTCGCAACTCCGCCTATTTCGTCTCGCTCTTCTGGGATTTGCATCGATCGGTGCAGACCAGTTTTCAGGTCGACTACCGCCAGACCGATTTGGTCGCCTTCGCCGACAACGATGCGGTGGTTCTCTACCATCAGTGGCTAGTACGATTCTGATCCGGGGATGCCGAGCAGACGAAAAAACGGCTCCCCAGGCAGATCCAAAGTCAGTCTTCGCCTCGTCATCCAACCCCCAGGGGGGGTGAATTTGCTCTTCCCGTATCCCCTCCAATCGGTAAGATTAGCCAGCTTGAACCAATAGATTCGATCGACTGGCGAGCCCTAGATGGGGCTTGGGTGATGGAACGCGCTGCGGTGACCATCCAGCCACTGGGGATGTCGTTGTTTCTATCGGTGTTGTGGCCAGCGCGGGGGCCTGACCATTGGGGCGGCCGCTGGCGGTGTGCTATTTCCAGGGAACCGTATTATTCGGGTGGAGTGATGGACCTTTCCAAGTATCGAAATATCGGAATCAGCGCGCACATCGACTCGGGGAAGACCACCCTCAGCGAACGAATCCTTTTTTATGCAGGTCGCATCCACAAGATCGAAGAGGTCAAAGGTGGTGGCGACGGCGCGACGATGGACTACATGGAGTTGGAGAAGGAGCGCGGGATCACGATCACCAGCGCCGCCACCCAGGTCCAGTGGCACGACCACACGATCAATCTGATCGACACCCCAGGCCACGTCGACTTCACGATTGAAGTGGAGCGATCGCTGCGTGTGTTGGATGGTGCAGTCCTGGTTCTCTGTTCGGTGGGTGGCGTGCAGAGCCAGTCGCTGACGGTCGACCGACAGATGCGGCGCTACGGCGTTCCGCGACTGGCGTTCATCAACAAGATGGACCGCACGGGCGCTGATGCCTACCGCGTCACCAAGATGGTGCGTGAGAAGTTGGCGACCGACGCCATCATGATGCAGATCCCGATCGGTGCGGGCGAAACCTTCGAAGGGGTGATCGATCTGGTCACCATGAAGGCCTACCACTTCGACGGCCGTGACGGCGAGACGGTCCGCGAGGAGCCGATTCCTGGCAACATGCAGGAAGAGGCCGAAGGGATGCGGCACCAGATGTTGGAAGGCCTCGCGATGTACTCCGATGAGCTGATGGAAAAGCTGCTCAGCGAAGAAGCCGTTCCCGACGACCTCATCTACTCCGTGACGCGTGCGGCCTGCCAGTCGCAGAGGATCACGCCCGTTTTCGTCGGATCGGCCTACAAGAACAAGGGAGTCCAGTTGTTGCTGGACGCTGTGGTTCGCTACTTGCCAAACCCGACCGAACGCGAGATCAAGGCGCGGGTGGTTGGAGACGAAACCCAGAAGTTTGAACTCAAGCCAGATCCCAAGCTGCCGTTTGTTGGCATGGCCTTCAAGATCGTAGAGGATACGTTCGGTCAGTTGACCTTCATGCGGATCTATCAGGGATCGATCACCAAGGGGGAAATGTACACCAACCAGCGAACCGGTCGGAGAGATCGCTTCAGCCGGATCGTCCGCATGCATGCCGACAAGCGAGAAGAGGTCGATTCTGCCGAAGCAGGAGATATCGTTGCGATCATGGGGATCGACTGCGCCAGCGGCGATACCTACTCCGAGGAACGAAATTACTGCACGTTGGAGACGATGTTTGTTCCTGAACCGGTCATCAAAGTGGCGGTGACTCCTGCCAGCCGCGCCGATTCGGACAAGATGGTTAAGGCACTGCAGCGATTCCGCAAGGAAGATCCGACGTTCCAGGTCTACAACGACGAGGAAACCAGCGAGACCATCATCTGCGGTATGGGCGAACTGCACCTCGATATTTACGTCGAACGGATGCGGCGAGAGTACAAGGTCGATGTCCAGGTGGGGGCACCCAAGGTCAGCTATCGCGAAACGCCGGGTCAAAAAGTCGAATTCAACTACAAGCACAAGAAGCAGACGGGTGGTTCCGGTCAGTACGCCCACATCGTCGGTGCCTTGACGCCTATTCCACCTGAAGGAGAGCAGACCTTCATCTTCGAAGAGCATATCGTCGGTGGTCGCATTCCCAAGCAGTTCGTGCCACCTGTGGAAAAGGGCTTCCGAGACTCGCTGACCAAGGGGCCATTGGCCGACTTTCCGGTCGTCGGTGTTCAGATCGACCTGAACGACGGTAGCTACCACGACGTCGACTCCAGCGAACGCGCGTTCTACATCTGCGCCTGCGATTGTTTCCGTCAGACGATGCGGGAGTCGAATCCCGTGTTGCTGGAACCGATCATGAAGTGCGATATCGAATGCCCGGAACTATATCAGGGGGATGTGGTGGGTGACGTCACCTCGCGACGTGGTTTGATCACTTCCACCGACGTTCGTGATGGCATTTCCTACATCTCGGCCGAAGTTCCGCTCAATCAGACGTTCGGTTACGCCACCGATCTTCGAAGCATGACCAAGGGCCAAGGAACCTTTGCGATGGAACTGTCGTGCTATCGACAGATGCCTCGCAATATTCAGGAAGATGTCATCGCCGAACGGAAGAAGCAGCAGAAGGAAATGGGCAAGGCCTGATGATCTGCTGATGCCAAAAGACGATCCAAGAAAGCCGAACCGCAAGGTTCGGCTTTTTTTGCGCACCATCTTGGATTTCTGTGTGCGGTAAACCAAGACGGCCAAAGAGTAGGCTTCTGCGTTTGGCCGCCAGCCAAGGAGAAACGTGTTCCTTGGTTGCCAATCGGGGAACTTTTTTCCTCAGGATGGCCCCTTCGATCGGCAATGGGAGTCGGCTGGTATCACGCGAAGACACCAAGACTCCAAGACGCGAAGAAAGACAAGACACCGATCGTTCGTCAGTGCACGACGACCGGTTCCCTAAGCGATTCGACCTGCCGATTCGATTGGCAGTGAAAGTTTTCAGACTAGTGAAAAAGCCGACCGGATACCCAGGCAGGCTTCGCATGTGGGACTGGGGCTCCACGGCCTCTTACTTTCGCGGCTTGGCGTGAGCCACGAATGTGAGTTGCAAGATGTCGCAAGCAGTCATGTGGCGAAAGATTTCGTTCATGTGGGATCTTTCTGCATGGCGATGGAATTCATGGTATCCCGATTGCGCTGCCATTTGCAGATTACCGGATGGTGGGTTTTGAGACGCTAGAATCAGGCTGCACTGGTCTTGTGGTAGCCTTCGATGGCTGGGTTGATTTTCATTCCAAGGGACCCACAGAATTGTCGGGTAGACCGGAAAATCGCTAATGGTGCAGCGAAAGCCGTCAGGTGGGCTACCGTAGCCGTTTTCAGCCGGTTGGAGGAAGGCAGTCGCACCTCACAAAGATAGGTCGTTGGCGGTAGGTATGCAGGCGAAGTGGTCGCGTGCATAAGTCGATCCGAAACTAGTCGATCCGAAACTGGCTGGGAGAGCTTTCTTGTGATGGCTGCAGAGCGGGTTGTGATGATTTGGAATCCCAAGTCGGGGCGCGGTCGAGCGGCGAGGAGACTTGCGAAGGTTCCTACCGGCTGGACCGACGGATGGGAGGTAATTGCCAGCCAGCGGCCCGGCCATGCCAGAGAACTGGCCAGGGAGTTGGCTTCTCAGTGCGCGATGGTGGTGGCGGCCGGAGGGGATGGGACGGTGCACGAGGTGGCTGGTGGCCTGCTGGAATCCCAGGCGAACTGCCGGTTGGGGATCCTTCCCATTGGATCGGCCAATGATTTTGCTTGGTCCCTTCTCCAGCAGTTGGCTCGATCGTCTAGCCATGGAGGCGTTCTCGGGAAGGTGGATGTTGCGCGTGTTCATGCAGGCGAGGGCCGCACTCGCTACTTTGTCGAAAACCTCGGGACCGGGCTGTCCGGCGAGGTGACTCGCTGGTCGCGAAGGATCCCATGGTTGCAAGGCACCTTGCTTTATTCGGTCGCTGCAGCGCTGGCTATCCTATGCCATCGTGGATATCGCATCGCCTGCAATGGCTCGGGAGACGAAGAGTCGACGCTTCTGATGAGCATCATGCTGGGGCGTCGTGAGGGAGGTTTTCTCATGAGTCCGGATGCGCGAAATGATGACGGCCTGTTCGATCTGGTTCATGCTAGGGGCTTGAATCGCTGGGGTGCAATGCATCTCCTGCCAAGAGTGGCCATCTGGGGAGCCCCACGTCAGCATCCCAAGATCCATCGGTCCCAGGCGACACGCGTCCTTCTGGAATCCGATCGTCCGCTGACCGTGCACACCGATGGCGAACTGATGCTGTTGCCCGAAGATCAGGTGACAAGGCTGGAGGTGGAGCTGCTGAAGGGTCGGTTGGAGGTAGAGGTCTTTTCGGGATGGTGAGCCGAGTGGATGTGGCAGGAAGTCCTCTGCCGAGCGATTAGATTTCGCAAGCGGATCGGCTAAACATGAAGGAGTCTAGCGGGGCGCCAAGAGTTCACCCAGGGGGTGGGATGGCACTTTTTTTTAAGCCAAGCAGCTGGTCATCGCCCCCAAATAAATTGTGTGGGGACACCGACGCCAAGGGTGTTCTTTGGTGGCTCAGTCAGCATCCAGGCCCACCCACTCCAACAGCGCCAGCGCATTGGTGGTGGGGGTGGCACCGGGGTGCATGCGATAATCGAAAACCATCGTCCGCTCTCCGGACCGCGTCTCAAATCGTTCCCGGAAATGCACTACCGTGGATCGTTGTTTCAGCTGATCCTGATCGGCAAGTTCCAGGTCATGAGTGCTGATGGCGATCCAGGCTTGAAGTGCCATCAGTTTTTCGACCACGCGAAGAACGGCAATCTGCCGCTCGCGACTGTTCGTGCCTTGCAGGATTTCGTCGAGCAGGCAAAGTGTGGGGCGCTGCAAAGCCTGGTTGGATCGGCAGTGATCGACGATCTCTCGCAGACGTTTCAGTTCCGCCATGAAGAACGATACCCCGTCGTGGAGATTGTCCTGGACTCGCATGCTGGTGGCCAGATCCAGAGGGACACCGACCGAGTCGGCGGCGCAGATGGGGCTTCCCAGTCGAGCGAGGACCTGATTGAGCCCCAGGCAGCGAAGCCAGGTGCTTTTTCCTGCCATATTCGATCCTGTGACTAGATGGATTGGTCGGGAGGGATCCCAAGAGTAATCGTTGGTGACTCTCTGAGTGTCGGCCAAAAGGGGATGGCCCAGGGCATGGACCACCCAGGGGGATGCCGCGGGCGGATGGTTGGATGGCGTCAGGAAACGGGGAAAGCACCAGGACGGATTCTCATCGGCAATGGTCGCGGCGCTGAGCAAAGCTTCCGTACTGCCCAAGGCATCTAGCCAGCCCGCCGCACGATGGCCAAAGCGTTCCTTCCATCGTTCCAGACCCTCCATGACGCGGAGATCCCAGGCCAAGAGCCACTGGAGCGGAAGGTAGATCAGGAAGAGGGAGGGGTTTTTTTGGAGGTGCGCCAGTCGAGCCCAGAATCGTAGATGCCGGAGTCCCGCGGTGGCCGAGTCAGGGCCGGTTGCATATTGATCGCGAAGCTGGTTGGCCAGCGGACTGGTCGCAGGCAGTCGTGCAAGGCTTTCAAAGAGCAAGTGATGCTCTTGGACGCTAGCGGAGCTTGCGAAAACCTGTTGGAAGATATCGTGAATGGAACCGACCCAGCCAAGCATGACCACCGTATTGATGCCAAGCCCGATCAGCAGGCAAACAGTGGCCGGGAGGGTAAAGGACCCGGCGGCCATCGACTTGCTGGCTAGCATCCCTGCAAGGCCCAGGAGGATCAGGAGCGGACCGAGCCGACTGGCTTGATGTACCCATGGGTGGTTGGCCAGCCACGAAGGGGATTGAGCCCAGTGAGTGAAGCGATCGGGGTTGGAGCTGCTGGCGCTCAACTGGTAACAGAGTTCCAGTACTTCCTCGCGCTGTTGGGTGATCGGTTGCCATTCGCGGACTGTCTCCTGGCGTCGCTGCAATGACTCTGGAGGGGCCCATTCGACCAACCAGCGGGCTACGGTATTTCGTCCTTGCTGAGTGGATGCCAGGCATGCCAATTGGTAGAGGCTCTTGGGGCCAAAAAGATCGAGGTCGCGGCTGGTCGGCAGATCGGCAAATTGCGTCGATCCTTCGGGTAGCGGGATCGGATGGATGTCGCTCCATTTTCTCTCGGTTCTGGCCAACAACCGGTGAAGCCATTGCATGCGGCGCATCACCGCTTCGTGTTTCTCGCGATGGAACTCGTGCCACGACAGGACGCCAAGAAAGCCCAGCAGCAGAATCCAGCCGAGTGGAATCGCCCAGCCGGGTGCATCGTTCCGCAGGTAGCCTCCTCCCAAAAGTAGCAGCGCCGGCACAAAGAGGGCTGGTCGAATCCACTCCAGTCTTCGAAGCATCGCTTCCAGCCGATGCTGCTCCCGCAAAAGTTCGTCGATCAGGTCGCGGTAGCGCTGCGAGAGAAGGGGCATCTTGGATCCAAGGGTGGAGGGCATCAGGGTCTGGATGGCTCAGCGCACCCGCAGGGCGGGAAAACCCGCTGGAGCTGGCTGAGGTGAGCTCCCATTGGAAGAGATTTCTTTCCGTGGTGGAAGGGAGATCGCCCCGGTAACTAGGCGAGCGTCGGCAGCAAGAGGTGAAAACAGTCGGTTTGCAGGAATCTGTTGTCGCGGGATTGGGGGGAATCGAAGGGTGTGGGGTTCCGAGATCCCCTGCGCACTGTCTACCATGGCTGAGAGCGGAAAGCGGTTGTTTCGAAGTTATGAGGCATCGGTGATTTGCCAGTTGCACCGTTCGAAGAGCGGTCGGAACCAGTTGGGAGTCGATTCTTGAACGGGATACTGCCAAGCGTTTTGTCATTGGAGACGGTGGGAAAAGTCGTTGGTCGCATTCGTCCTCCTGGGTCGAAGAGTTTGACGAATCGGGCCGTGACGTGCGCAGCGCTGGCCGAAGGAACATCGGTTCTAGATGGGGTTTTGGAAAGCGAAGACACGCTTGTCATGGTGGAAGCCTGGAGGCAATTGGGATGGCGCATCGACTGGGATCGTCGTGTCCATCGGATGACGATCGAGGGAGGGGGAGGAACGTTACCACCAGGGACTGCCCGGGCGGCAGATGGCCAGACGCATTCCATCTATGTGGCCAACAGCGGAACCACCTTGCGATTCTTGACCGCAGCGCTGGCGACGTTTCCCGGAAACTACCTGCTGTCGGGTGTGCCGCGAATGCATCAGCGTCCCGTAGGTGATCTTCTGGAAGCCTTGCGGAAGTTGGGGGTCGACGCGCGAAGCAGTAATCTCGAACGGCCAGATTGTCCTCCAGTCAAGTTGGAGGGGAACGGGATGGAGGGAGGAACCACCCAGGTGGCAGGCAGCATCTCCAGCCAATTCCTCAGCGGCCTTCTGATGGCAGCGCCCAATGCGCGCGGTCCAGTGCAAATCGACGTCGAAGGGGAATTGGTGTCCAGAAGTTATGTTGAGATGACTTGGCGGGTTATGGAGCGATTCGGGGTACAGGTGGAGCGGCGGTCGGAGCGAAGTTTTTTGGTTCCAGCGCCGCAGCGTTACCGGGCGTGTCGCTACGAGATCGAACCGGATGCGTCGGCCGCCAGCTATTTTTTTGCCGTTGCGGCCATCACCGATGGGGATGTCCTGGTGGAGGGGGTCCGGCGAGATGGGCTGCAGGGAGATGCGGGCTTTGTCGATGTGCTGCAGGCGATGGGATGCCAAGTCGATCAGCTGCCCGATGGCTTGCGGGTGCGAGGCACAGGCAGGCTGCGCGGCGTCGATATCGACATGAATACGATGAGCGACACGGTGCAAACCCTGGCGATGGTGGCCCTTTTCGCCGAAGGGCCGACGCGGGTACGTGGAGTGGCGCATAATCGGCATAAGGAAACTGATCGCATCAGAGATCTGGCGACCGAACTTCGCAAATTGGGTGCGGAGGTGATCGAGTATTCCGATGGAATGACGATCGTGCCAGGAGTCCTCCGGCCGGCTACCTTGGAGACCTACAACGACCATCGGATGGCGATGAGCTTTGCGCTGGCGGGGCTGCGAGTACCAGGAATCCAGATCGTCCATCCCATCTGCATCGAGAAAACCTATCCGAACTTTTTTGATGATCTCAGCCAGCTGACGGGCAGCCGCTGGAGCGATGCCAACCGGCTGTAACCCTTGGCTTTCTCACCCCAAGGTGCGCTGGCGACCATGGAAATTGGAACAACTAGTCACAGGGGGAGCAGACCATGCGGGGAGAGAGCGAGCCTTCTGGGATCGATCGTCGGCAGGCGACCAAGAATCTAGTGATGCACGGGGTCGCCGCCAGGGCCCGGGCGACCGGCAGCTTGGTGACCGCTAGCTCGGTAGCCCGCAGTGGCTTGGCGGAGGATGCGCCAGCGAAGCTTCGGGTTGCTGTGATCGGAACCGGTGGGATGGGCGGCGGACATGTGCGGATGCTGGCAGCTAGAACCGATTGCGATCTGGTAGCGGTCTGCGACGTCGATCGCCTGCGTCTGGAGAAAGCTGCTCAATCAGTGACCGAAGCAGGAAGGGGCGTTCCCGAGACCTTTTCCGACATGCGGGATTGTTTTCGCAGTCCCAACATCGATGCCGTCTTCATCGCGACTCCAGACCATTGGCATGCACCAGCGGCCTTGCTGGCGCTGGAGGCAGGGAAGCATGTCTATTTGGAAAAGCCCTGCTGCCACAATCTTCGCGAAGGCTGGTTGCTGGAAGAGGCGGTGCGCAAGTCGGGAAAGGTACTGCAGGTGGGGACGCAAAGCCGGTCCTCTCCCGTGGTAGCGGCCGGTATCGCTCGGCTAAGACAGGGAGCGATTGGTCAGGTGCTGGTCGCCAAGGCCTGGAACAGCCAACGCCGCGGTTCGATCGGCAAGGAGTCACCTGGGGATCCACCTGCCGAATTGGACTATCCCAATTGGCTTGGACCAGCCAGACCGGTTCCCTACCGCCGCAATCTGCTGCATGGTGTCTGGCGATGGTGGTACGACTTCGGATGTGGCGATATCGGCAACGACGGGGTCCACGATGTCGACGTCGCGCTCTGGGGACTTGGTGTCGATCGGTTGCCCGATTGGGTTGGGTGCTATGGCGCCAAAGATTTCTTTGATGACGATCAGCAGTTTCCAGATACTCAGTATGCGGTCTGCGAGTTTGGCAGCGAGAATGGAGCGGGGCGACCAAGGCAACTGATCTTCGAGCAGCGGATCTGGTCCCCGTATCTGCAGGAAGGATACGAAAATGGTGCTGCCTTCTATGGCACCGAAGGAATGATGCTGATGGGACACAATGTCGGTTGGAAGCTTTATGGGCCTCGGAACGAATTGAAGGAAGAGCTGACCGGCAGGCCGGAAGTCGCAGACCACCACGGGAATTTCTTTCGAGCGATCGACCGAAAGGAAGCGGCCAGTGCGCCGATCGATGCAGGGTTGCTGAGTGCCGGCGTGGTTCATCTTGCCAATATCAGCGCCCGACTGAGGCGGGGGATGGCGCTCGATCGGACCGCGCGCAAGATCCTGGGAGACGACGAGGCCACTAGACTGCTAGGGCGCGACTATTCCGATACGCATTGGGGTGTTCCCAAGGGGCTGTCATGATCGAACGAAAAAAGGTAGCGGTGATCGGACACACGGGCCGAGGCGACTATGGCCACGGGATGGATACGGCATTCCGTAATCATCCGGCGTGCGAGGTGGTGGCGGTGGCCGATCCGGTGGAGGCAAGTCATGCTGCCGCCATGCAAAGATCGGGTGCATCGCGTTCGTATCGGGATTACCGACAGATGCTGGATCGGGAGCGACCAGAGATCTGCGTGATCGCACCTCGCTGGATCGATCAGCATGCCGACATGGCGATGACGGCTGCGGAATTCGGTTGCCATCTCTACATGGAAAAGCCGTTCTGCCGGACGCTGGAGGAGGCGGATGCGATCGAGCGAGCTTGTCAGATGCGGCATCTGAAAGTAGCGGTGGCCCATATCGCGCACTACTCCCCTGCTCTGACCTCGGTCCGCAAAGCGTTGGCCGAGGGAGCGATTGGACGATTGCTGGAGATCGAAGTGCGAGGGAAGGAGGATGCGCGAGGTGGGGCCGAAGACCTTTGGGTGCTGGGTTCCCATGCGCTGGAGCTAATGGTGGCGCTGGCTGGACCTCCCGCCTTTTGTCAGGCATTGCTGCTAGAGGATGGGCAGCTTGCGGAGCCTAAGTCTTGCCGTGAAGGCAACGAAGGCCTGGGGCTGCTGGCGGGTAATCGAGTCGAGGCAATTTGGGGACTTCCCAACAATGTGCTGGGCAGATTTGCATCCGACAAACAAAGCGCCAAGCCCCCAAGCCGTTTTGGGCTGAGACTACGAGGGACCGAAGGGGAAATCTGGCTTCCGTCCGGGTTTGGGATTCCTGCCCGGTTGTCCCGCGATCCGCTATGGATGGGCGGCGCAGGGGATGGCTGGCGCGAGCTACCGATGGCACCTGCAGTAGCCGGGTATGAGGGAGCCCATCCGGTCGTGGTGCAGGATCTGCTGGAGTCGATCGATCAGGATCGCGCTCCGATTTGCTCCCTGCGCGAAGCGATCTGGACTCTAGAATGCATCCATTCGGTCTTTGCTTCGCACGTCTCGCAAAGTCGGGTGGCACTTCCCTTGTCGGATCGGACGCATCCCTTGACCAAGTGGAATTGAATTGGCATTTTCTAGTCCATGCCGCAAGTTGATGGGGTCAAAGGGCAAGCGAACGACACAGCGGTGATGAACAGCCGTTGCTACCTGATCCAATTTAAGCCGCGCCGCCCACCGGAGAGTTCCCCTTTTCTCTGCGATTCTTACTCTTACTCTTACTCTTACTCGTACTCGTACTCGTACTCGAAAAAGACCAATCGCTTATCGACGTTTGGTTCTGGTGTGTTCGCGGTCCGGTGAATCCAGCGATGACCCTCATCAGCGCCTCGTCTTCCCTGGCGACATGATCTCCATCGCTTCGTGCCTTCGCGGCTTCGCGCGAGCCGAGAGTTGAGTTGCAAGAAGTCATGAGGGAGAAAACCTCGTCCATCTGGGATTTTTCCGCATCGCGATGGAATTCCAGGTGTCGCGATCGAGCTACCATTTGCAGGTCACCCGATGGGATGTTCTGTGACACGGGAATCAGGCTGCACCGGTCTTTGGGCAACCTTTGATAGCAGTGGCGAATTGCAGACCAAGGGCCCCACAGAATCGTCGGATGGCCCTGCTTTCCCTCGGCTGCAAATAGCGTTTTGGGGAGAGCCGTCAGGAGGAATAGGGGCCGGGAGTCTTGCAGTCCTCAATCGAGCCGGTGTGATCAGAGGAAAGCGACCTTTGCCCGGTTGGCGATCTTTGCTAAGTCCCTTGCTGCGGGATCTGTTCACGATTAGGCGCTGAGCCTGCAGTCGATTGCGTCGGAGGCTGGGATACGGATGGCTAGCGTGCAACAGCAAACGGACCGGTGCCGATGCACTGCGAATTGCGTCCCGAATGTAGGCTCTGGGGTGGGGCCGCCTCCGAGGTCCCGGCGCAGTTGGCTGGCCGGGGGCTGTCAACTCTTTGGCGCGGTGCTGGGGTTGTCTGTGGCCAGAGCGACCGCAGCAACGTCGTGGCCTCATGAGGTGCAATGGGGGCGGTTTCATTTCCATGGAGATCGACCGCTAGGAGAAGCAAAACAGTGGGCCGAGCACCTGGAGGAACTGGCGGGTCGGATGGAGAAGGAGCTGGAGCTAGTTGGGGCGGACGAACCGATTGCGGTGATGGTACTAGCCAATCAGCAAATCTTGGATCGCTATCTGAAGAGATACTTTCCTGAAGTCGGTGGGCGTCGTTCGATCTTCCTGCGTCATCAGGACCGAAGTCAGGTCTTCGTCTGCCGCCACCCTGGTCTGGTCGAAGACCTTCGGCATGAGGTCTGCCATGCGTTGCTCCATCTCTCCATTCCCAATCTGCCGGTCTGGATCGATGAAGGAATCGCCGAATACTATGAGGTCCAAGAGAGCTCGGAAGCACTCCACCCTGTCCATGGCTCCCGGATAGCGTGGCTGGTACGACTTGGGCACGCGCCCTCATTGAAGGCGATGGAAAGAGACTCGTTTGATCCGGGATCTTCCAGCGGATCGTATGGGGATGCCTGGGGGTGGATCCACTTCCTGATGACACATTCGGAGGCCAGTCGACGAGTTCTTGTCGATCACTTGGCAGCGATGCATGCGGGCAACGACCGTAGCACATTGCATCAACGACTGGAGCAGTCGCTGGGGAATCCACGCCTGGAGTTCCTGAGTCACTATCAAGCCGCTGTGGCGAAAGAGAGTAATCCAGTTGCTTCGGCAGCAGTCACTTCTAACGCAACCCGGTAGACGGGATTTTCTGAACTGGTCGAAGGTTCGGTCGAAGATTACCCGGAGTCAGCGATACCATCACGGTGGCTTATCAGGGTGAGTTGGGTTGGGGAGACCAGTCGACTTTCAATCGATCGCGACGAAACGAAACTTTGCTGGCAGCGCCAATCTTTTCCAGTAGCTCGTCGATCGACGCTTTGTTTGTTTCGACATCAATCCGCATCGCTGCAAGCGATTCAGGAAGTGGCCAGGGGTGGAACTGAATCCCTTGAGAGTCTGCCAGCGATTGAAGGACTTCTGCGAGGGTTCCCTGAAGTCGTGCAGTGAATCGCTGCTTGGCCAAGGGGTCGCCGCCAGGAGTCGAACGGGGGAGAGTTTTGGATGGGCCCCCCCAAACCCAATCCCGATGATCGGCCACCGGCCCGACCAACTCGATTGATCCGGAGTCGATGCGGGCTTTTGAAAGTGGATGGGATTTCAGGAAGGCTTCGACTTTTGATCGAGGGCTAGTTGGGTACGGAGCGCTGACCTCTGCGGTTTCCGGAAGTGGAACGATCTGAAGCTGGATTGGCTGGTCGCTCGACTGCACCTGGACGGTCGATTCAAAGCCCGCCAGCATCAAGGTCAGCAAACCAGCGCGAGTCGTCGCCTCAATCCGTCCTTCGTTCCACAGATCATGCTCGATGGGGTCAAGCGAGATCCATTGGAGCGATTCGTCGGCGGCCAGCTTGCGCAGCAGGTGGGATGGTTCGGCGATCGGTTCCCAGGAGAAACTGGTCCGGGTACGCAGTTCCGGGTGATCGCATAGCAATTGCCAGTGAGCCGCTTCGATGCGTGGGCCGCAACCAGCCGGTCCCCAGTACAGAGTCGATTCGATGATCCCAAAAGAGGTAGCGGTTCGGCTGGCAAGGTCATGGAGGATTTCGCCAAGCGGTTGATCGCGAGCGGTCATCTCGACCAGGGCGTTGGGATCGATTCGTCGATCAAGCCATAGAGTCAAGTTGGCTTGCTGAGCGATGGTCGACAGGGTCTCTCCCAGTGGACTGTTCTTCTTCAGAAGGGAGGTTGGCGTGGTGAGGAGTTGGTGACTTCGGCGTTCAGATTCCAGCCGCAGTGGCGGTGGCTCCTGGCCGATCAGAACAGCTTGCGCGAAAATGGAGAGGATGAGGAAACAATTCCGAAAATGCTGGGAACCCAAGGGGCACCTCAAGATGTTGCCAGTTTTTCTCGGAGTTCGCTCAAGCTTCTGCATTGGCGTTTGAGAGACCTCAAACTAAACTTTGGCCATAGGATCCGTGCCAAGGAAGGCGCGGGGGATGGAGCGTCCGGGAAGCGCAGGCGGAATGCAAAAACAAAGGCTTCGATAGTGAATTCATCTTCCGTGAGGATACCCTTTCTTCTCCGTTGCTACCAACTGTATCTGCAGGATGGTAATACATCGCTTTACCTTGCCGCCGTATCGGGACGTTACTCGTTAGCCAGTCTGGAACGATTGACGCAACATGCCCGATGCGAAGTGAGGCGGGCGGCGACCCTGGCCGTTGGCCTTTTGGGGGGGCGGGAGCAGATCCCCGTGGTGGGGCCACTGCTGGCCGACAGCGATGCGAAAGTTCGCTTGGTGGCCAATGAATCGCTCCGGTCGTTGCGGGGTCGCATGGTGCCGCAGCATGCGCGCCGCGAGGTGACGGAGATTGGCGTGATGGTTCGCGAGGGAAAGCATCGCGAGGTGATTTCCGCGGTGGATCGACTGATCGAGCGGGGGTTCACCAGCTCGGAGCTTCATTGCCAAAAGTCGCTGGCATGGTTTTATCTTGGTGATTACCGATCTTCGATTGAGGAAGCGCACCAAGCGCTGTCCCTATGTCCCTATCAGTACACCGCCTGGATCGGGTTGGGGCATTGCTATAGCGAATTGGGTGAGCCCGTCCTTTCGCTCGACTGCTTCCGCAACGCACTGGATATCTATCCCGACCTGGATGCGGTACGATCCTATGCACGCAAGTTGGCCAAGGCCTTGCGAGAACCGCTGTAGGATCACTGGTAGCAAGAGAGGAGGGGAGCGATGAGCAAGGCCGATCTGGTAGTGGCTTTCATCGCAGGATTCCTAGGATTGACCTGGTTGGCTGCGGCGATCTGGCCACGGATGTGGATCCATCAATGGCGATTAAGCGACGCGGTCGATCAGAAATTTGGATCAAGAGGGTTGCGAGTTCTCGATCTAGTGATGGCGGCGTTGATGCTGTGGGTCATCTACCGCCTCATGATGCAGGTACCGATCGCTAGGCATTGAGTTGATCGTCGATCGCTTTGCCCTCTCGGAATGCCCACTCGGAATGCTTGGACCATCGAGGCCCGTTTCGATGAAGTCGAAGCGGGCAGGAGTTGTGATGGGAGCGGCAAGGGAATCGACTAGCGATTCGCCGAATTGAGGGACGGCATAGTTGGGGCGAGGTCCTGTCCCGACGCAAGTTCGACCTTTTGACCTCGTGTTTGCTCCTTGGACAACTCCTTCTTGGCATCTAGGAATTTCTGTTTCGATTCCTGGCTGCTGAAGAGATAAACGCGATCCTGATATCGGCAGCCCAATTCTCGTTTTCCCTCCACCAACCTGCCCTCTTCCAGGTAGACAACGATGTCCATGCCGCTGCAGATCGGCGCGAAGCGATCTGGGGTGGCCAGGAACTTCTCTTTGGCTGAGGGAGACGACAGGTGGTAGACGCGGTTGCGATGCCGCACGGCTAGTTCGGGGCTTCCCATCTGCCAGCGTTTCTCATCGGCGAGCGACACTGGGCAATAGCCTTCCAGGGCGAGGCTTTGGGGGAGTTGGTTTGGAAGGTTGGCGATATCAGGTTGGGTGGCGACTTTCTCCATCTGTGATGGATCAGGTCGTGTCGCCAGGGGTTGGGTGGAGTCTTCCGTTTTGATCGCTGTCGGTTTGCTGCCGCTGGTCTGAACGTCTTTTTGCGAGAGAGCCTCCTGCGATCGGTTTCTACCGAAGCTTTCGGAAGCGACTTGCGAAGTCGATTCGGATTGGCTCTTCGCAGGGAGAGTCGGGGCGAAGGGGGCGGCGACTTTAGCGACTGGATCGGTGATGGCTGGTGGATCGTTTAGTGGCGCCATCGCTCGCGTGGGACGCTGTCGGGATGTCTCCCCTTGCGTTCCAGCAATTCTTGTCGGCGCCGAGGAGGCAGACGTGGCGATTGGATCCTTGCGGTCGGCAGTTGGCGTTTCGTTACCAGCGGCAATGACTGACTTGGAAGTCCCTGTTCCCTGCGAGCCATCGTTCGTGGAACCGCTCAGTCGGCGCCGTTCTCCGGGGAGCGTGTTGGAGATTGTGGCTTGCGGAGTATCGGAAGAAGAAAGCGATAGACGCACGGCGGATTCGGGTGGCTTCTGCAGCGATGGAGTCAAGCTAGGGGGATCGCTGGACAGGATACCGCGAGCGATCGGTTGGCTGGCCGAGGCGGCAGGTGCGGTGGTCGAGCGATCCGAGGCGGTAGACTTGCCGGCCGTCGTAGGCGCGGTCGCTTGCGCCAGCGAAGCGGTTCTTGCGGATGTGGCTCTGGCGCGCTTTCCTTCAACGCTGGATTCGCCGGCTCTAGTTTGAGGGGCTGCTCGGCCAGAGAGTTGGGTCCTAGCCGTCGCGTCGGAGTTGGAGCGACGAAGCCAGCGAGGGAGTGAGAATCGATTGGCAGTGGGGGATGGCTCATCGGAGGCCACACGGTCTTCGGACGATTGCGGAGCGTCGGACCGAAGAGCTACCTGCCGCACCACTTGCTCAAAAACCTCGGTTGCCTGCGGGCTGGTGGTGCGATGAAGTTCGCTGCCGCTGGGGGAAAGATAGAGGTCGGTTGGCCAGCTTCTGACTCGATAGCGTTCGGCCACCTCCGGCATCTGCTCGACCTGCACCTGGCAAGGGATCACCTCCTGGTCGATCAGTTGCACCAGGGAAGGGTCGCGAAAAGCACCTTGTTCCAGGCGTCTGCAGGGTGGGCAGTTGTGGCTGCTGAAATGGAGAAGAATCGGCTTGCCTGTCGCGGCAGATTCTCTCTGCGCTGCCTCCAACGTCGGCCGCCAATCGATCTGATCGGCCCAGGTCATTGGACAGCAAAACAGGCTGGAGATTGCCAGCCAACCAGCGCCAAAAATACGACTTGGCATACCAGCGATCCTTCGCATTGGAAAGCGAACTGTTCGCCGAAAGCCCTCCACCCCAATCGGAAGATCGGCAGACGATGCTGGATGACTGAAACGATTAGGAAAAAAGAAACGGTTTTTCGGGAAAAAATGGATGTTGCAGAGGGAAAGCCCATATTGACTTTGCTGGGTATCCAAGTAGAGTGATGCTGTTGGTTCTTCGCGAATCTGCATTTCGATTCGCGCTCCTAAGCCACCTTGGCTTTACCCTGGCTTCTTGAGTTAGGGATTGCTGTTGAGAAAATCGCTTCCCAGTGGGGCGATGAGGCGTGGCAGGGAGGATTCCAGGTCGAGTCGATGGCTTGGCTGATCCGGTCATCACGGGCGGCATTTCTCGCCAGGGATCGGAAGAGTTTGGTGAGCACACCCCTCTCGAGGGCTGTGTGCTTCGACACACGGTTGGGATGGCTTTGGGTAAGACACCCTGCGAAAGCTGTCCGTACGTATGAGATCGCAACGGTAGGCGATGGTCTAAGCGACTTTGCCCGAATGCCAGGATTGGTGTTGGGAGTCGTTTCATTCATGGTTGTTGCTTCAGGAAGACGCCACAGGAATTCTGCTGCTTCGGTTCTTTGCTGGCTGGACTGGGTGCGTCCTGGGATAGCCGATCGCGATCGGAGAGGCTCATAGGATGATCCGGAGCAACTCGGGTTCGTTGAATAGGAAGAGATGTCTTGGCCCAGCCGGCAAGCCGCGAAGGAGTGGCGTGGGTGGGGCCTTAATGTTCTGGATGAATTGGCATGCCAAAGAAAAAGCGTTTCCGTTCTCGGATCCATCCCCAAGGTTCGGAAGGCATGGGGGGCGGCGAGATGTCGCGACCTCGGATGCGGCCGAAGAAGCGAAGTTTCGGGGGCAATCGCTTCCGAAGACCGATGGGTCCCGAAGGGGATCAGCCGATGCAGGAGGAGGCACCTTTGGCCGAGGGAGAAGAGGTGCCAACCCAGGAGTTCTCTGGGATTCTCGAGATGCATCCCAATGGCTACGGCTTCCTGCGATCGCCATCGAACAACTACTCCCGCGAGCGAACCGATCCATTTGTGCCTGGCACGATGATTGAGAAGTTGGGGTTGCGTCAGGGAGTGATGATTCGCGCCTTGATGCAGCAGGCCAGACGCCAGCAGGGGCCCCGCGTCCGAGAGATTCTGGATGTCGATGGTATGACGCTGGAAGAGTACGCCAAGGTCCGTCCCTTCGACCAACTGACGGCGATCAATCCCGAGCAGTGGTTGAAGCTGGAGGTGGGGGCGCAGCCTTTGACCAATCGCGTGATCGACCTACTGGCACCGCTTGGGCGGGGGCAGCGAGCTTTGATTGTCGCTCCGCCACGGTCCGGCAAGACGATCATGCTGCAACACATTTCTCGTGGTATCTCGACCAATTATCCCGATCTGCACCTGATCGTGATGCTCATTGATGAGCGGCCGGAAGAGGTCACCGACATGCGTCGCAATGTGATCAACGGGGAAGTGATCGCCAGCAGCCTCGATGAAGACGTCGACAGCCACGTCCGGATCAGCCAATTGGTGATCGATCGGTGCAAGCGATTGGCCGAGTCGGGTAAGCACGTCTTCCTGATGCTCGATTCGATCACCCGGCTCGCACGTGCCTTCAACAAGTGGGTTGGCAACTCTGGTCCGACGATGACCGGTGGAGTGAACATCAAAGCGATGGACATCCCCAAGAAGCTCTTTGCGACCGCACGCGCTTTTGCAGAGGGTGGGTCTCTGACGATTGTTGGAACCGCACTGGTCGATACGGGAAGCCGGATGGATGAGCTGATTTTTCAGGAGTTCAAGGGGACGGGCAACATGGAACTGGTGCTCGATCGCCGACTGGCCGATCGGCGTGTCTGGCCCGCTGTCGATATCTCGCAGTCCGGGACACGGCGTGAGGAATTGCTGCACGACCCCCATACCCTTCATGCAGTGACGATGATTCGGCGGACACTCTCCAGCATGAATCCTGTCGATGCGATGGAGCAATTGACGAAGCAGCTGGGGAGATTTCCGAGCAATGCGGAGTTTCTCAAGATGATTGCTGCTGCAAGGCTCGACTGATTCGAATTTTGGAGCTTAGAGGCGATCTCCGACAGTTTTTTTCCCGAGTGAGCCAGTCCATTTCTGCATTGCTTATTGCTGCAGGAAGACCGGATGGGCGAGTGTCTTGAGGCGGATTGGATCGGCGGGCTGTCCGCTGGCTGCCACTCCCCTCGGGCTCGGGGGGTTGTAGGGAAGGGCTGGTGACGGACGAAGATTTGCTGTCCAAGACCTAAGCGGCAAGGCAGGGGAAGATGGCCAGGAAAGAGATGATCAAATCGATCTCCCTGAAGACGGGGTTACCCCAACCTCAGATCAAGCAGATCGTCGAGACGACCTTCGATGCCATCATTCAGACGCTGATGACCGAGGGGCGGGTAGAGCTACGGAACTTCGGTATCTTTCAGGTGCGGGCTCGCGCAGCCAGAAATGCTAGAAATCCGAAAACGGGAGAGAAGGTCCAGGTTCCGGAGCGGGTGGCGGTGATTTTCAAGGCTGGTAAGGAGATGGAAGAGCGAGTCGCCCAGATGGATTCCGCCAAGCTAGCCAACTGGCAACTGGACTCCGAGGAGGATCGATCGAAGAAAAACATCGAGGAAGTTGAGGATCCGGTAAAGGATGACGGATAAAACAGCCGAAATCATCGATCAGGTTGTAGCGACAACCGGAAATGACGGTCAGGCGATCACGGAGGATTTGCCATGCGGCGGTGGATGCGAGCTCTGGTTCTTGCGTGTGGGGTTTCGACCTTCACCGGCTGTATCATCCCGATCTATTCGGCGTTGCCACAGCGGCGGGCCGAGCAGCTGATCTACACCTCCGAGAATCTTCGTATGTTGGTTCAGGAGTGGGAACGCTTTTGGTTCCTGGATCAGCCTGACCATATGTCTCCCTACCGGGTGCATGGCGGGGTGATCTAGTCCTGCTAGGAGCGGCTGGTAAATGGCTGAAGCGGTTTCGCTTGCCAACCACCAACGTTCCCGAGTGGCAGATATCGATGGGGAGTTTTCCCCTTACCAGCAGGCTGGTGCTTCAGGACGCGTGCGAGCAACCTGAGAAGCGTCAGCCTTTTTTCTTTGGTTGCCTTCAGCGAGGCTGGGGTGCGGTGGTGCTGCAAACCCGGTCGCAACGATGCGGATCGCAGGGAGCGGAGGCGATTCTGAGTGGCTGATTGTCGCTGGGCAACCGGCAATCGCATCCATTGGATGCTGTGATTTCTGCTTGGGTCACCTTGACCGGTGTCTGTTTGGTGATAAACCAGAGGCTCACAGGCAGCCGATCCCATGGCGACGGGAACCATGAGGAGCGTGCCGAATCATGGAAGGGGAAACCATGGCAGAGACCGTGCCGGGGAAAGTGGGCCATGCATTGATCAGTGTCAGCGACAAACGGGGCTTGGACTCGTTTGCTCGTCGCCTGCACCAACTGGGCATCGTACTGTACAGCACTGGCGGCACGCGCAGTTTTCTGGAGTCCAACGGAATTCCTGTCCTGGACATCGCTGCGTACACCGGATTTCCGGAGGTGATGGATGGCCGTCTGAAGACGCTCCATCCGAAAATCTTCGGCGGGATTCTGGCCCGCCGGGACCGGACGGGTGATCAAGCCGTCATGGAGGAGCACCAGATTGTTCCCTTCGATCTGGTCGTTGTGAATCTCTATCCTTTCCAGGAAACGGTGGCTCGCGAGGGAGTCACCGTTGGAGAGGCGATTGAGCAGATCGACATTGGGGGCCCCAGTTTGCTGCGGGCGGCCGCGAAGAATCATGCGTGGGTCAGCGTCGTGACCGATCCATCGGACTACGACCGGGTTGCGGGCGAGTTAGAGCAGCGGGGGGTGGTGGCATTTGAGACACGGCGTCGGCTTGCGGGGAGATGTTACGCGCATACCGCAGCGTACGATGCGGCGATTGCGGAATACTTCCGGGGCTTGGAGCGGTCTCAGGAGGATGCGGTCGGGACGGCGGAGGGGCAATGGCCTGAAAAAATGGAGCTGTCGCTGCACCGGGTGGCGGAGCTTCGGTATGGGGAGAATCCGCATCAGCCGGCTGCAGTGTATCGGTTGGGTTCGATTCCAGGAGCGCTGGTCGATGCCAAGCAGCTCCATGGCAAGGAGCTCTCCTACAACAACTTGCTCGATCTGGAAAGCGCCCTGTCGATCTCGCATGGCTTCGCTCAGCCAGCCGCGGTCGTTATCAAGCACAACAACCCTTGTGGTGCTGCTGTGGGGCATAAACTGTATTGGGCCTGTCGCAAAGCGTTTGCAGGGGATCCCGTCAGTGCATTTGGCGGCATCGTCGGCCTGAACCGCATGGTCGACGCTCAGACTGCGCAGTTCCTTTGCGAGCCGGGGCTGTTTGTGGAGGCAGTCGTCGCCCCGGAATTCTCTCGGGAGGCGATGGAGATATTGACGACCAAGCCGAAGTGGCGCGATAGCGTGCGTCTGATGGCGACAGGGAACTGGACGCAGGATCGACAGGAGATCGAGTATCGGTTCCTCCGCGGTGGAGTCCTGGTGCAGCATGCCGACCGGGGTAATTCCGATCCATCGCAGTGGCGTGCGGTGACCGAGGTGCCGATGGCAGACGAATTGATGGAGGACATCACATTTGCTTGGGAGATGGTGCGGCACGTCAAGAGCAACGCCATTGTTTTGGCCACCGATGCCTCCCTGGTGGGTGTGGGCGCCGGGCAGATGAGCCGCGTGGATAGCGTGGAGATTGCGATCCAGAAGGCTGGCGAGAGATCGCGAGGGAGTGTGCTGGCTTCGGATGCCTTTTTCCCGTTTCCCGATTCGATCGATAAAGCTGCTGCAGCGGGAGTCGTCGCCATCATTCAACCTGGTGGATCACGGAAGGATGAGGAAGTCATCGCTGCCTGCAATCGCCATCGTATCCCGATGCTCTTCACCGGCCATCGGCACTTCAAGCACTGATCGCCGCAGGCTGGCGGAATCGTTTCGGTTGTTTCGTTTCTTGATGCTGGAGCGATCCATGGCGACCATTCTGGAGCGTATTGTCCAGACCAAGCAGCAGGAGGTCGCCGATGCCATGCGCCGGTGCCCTCTGAAAGAACTGCGGCATCGTGCGGCATCGATGCCACCGACTCGCGACTGGACGGAGGCGCTGGCGCGTCGGGATCGGATCGGATTGATTGCAGAGGTCAAGCGCGCCAGTCCCAGCAAGGGAGTGCTGCGATCCGACTTCGACCCCGTCGCGATCGCTCGCGCTTATGTCGAGGGGGGAGCCGATGCGCTGAGCGTGCTGACGGATCGCGACTACTTTCAGGGGGCCCTGGAGTATCTGGAAGCCATTCGCGATGCCGTGACGATTCCGCTTCTAAGGAAAGATTTTCTGATCGATCCTTATCAGGTTTTCGAAGCCAGAGCGGCTGGGGCAGACGCCGTTCTTTTGATCGCCGAATGCCTCAGTCCAGCACAGATGATTGAACTGCGGCAATGTGCCGTCGAGTGCGGGATGGAAACGTTGATCGAACTATACGATCCGGTGCATCTGCCCGCGGTGCTGGCGACTGGGACCCGCTGGATTGGAGTCAACAACCGGGATTTGCACACATTCGAAGTCGACTTGCAGCGTGCGGTGCGATTGCGACCGCAGGTACCCCAGGGGCGGTACTTGGTCGCGGAAAGTGGGATTCGCGACGCGAAGGATGCCAGACTGCTCTGGGGGCATGGGGTGCAGGCGATCCTGGTAGGGGAATCGTTGATGCGTCAACCGGATGTCGCGTCTGCAGTGCGGCAGCTATTGAGTCCCGCCGACGAATCCTGATTTGAGGCACAGATCAGGAAACGCTCCAAGGCATTCTGCAGATGCCCCACTGTCCGTGGTTTTCGTCGACCCAAACCTCTAGCCAGTTTAGCGGATGCGGAGTCCGAGGCACCAAGGTTTCGAGCATTTGAGTGCCGATCCATCCAGCGATTTCCTCGGCTGTCGTGTTGACGACCGGCAGGATCATGCAGTCTTCGGTCGGAAAAATCCATCGCTTGTTGCGGAATCGCGTGACCACTTCATCCCCTTCGCGACTGACATGGATCTCCGCATGTTTGGCGGGGAGAATTACATGGTGGTCCAGTTGCTTTACGATTCCCGCGAGGGTGTCTCGAAAGGCGATGAAATCGACAACGTAGCGATTCTCATCCAGCGGCCCTTCCACCTCGGCACGGACCCCGTAGTTGTGTCCGTGCAGGCATTCGCAGATATCTCCTGCGAAGGTGATGAAGTGCGCGGCACTGAAGACCAATTGTTCTTTTTGAAGTTGGACGCGATAGGTGCGGTCCATCCGTTCATTCCTCTGGTTTGCTGGATCGTATGAATTGCTGGAAGAAAAGCAGCGGCCTCGTAGGATAGCAGGCTGACCAGAGTCCAGCACCGCCGATTGGGAAGCTTCGTCTCCTCCCCGTCCCATTGGCAGAGCCGATCGGTCGTGGGCTTTGGCCCAAGATTCCGAATGCGGCCTAGTGGATTGAGGAGGGAACGAAAGCCTTCTGGGCTTTGGACACGGGTGTCCAAAGCCCAGAGAGACATATCAAGCGTACTTCACGGGTGACTCCGACTTAGCGGAGCAGGAAATCGACCGGCTTCAGTCGCTGGTTCTTGAAGTGATCGCCTGGATGGAAGCCGTAGAAGGTCGGTTCGAACTTTCCTTCAATTTCCACATCGCTCTTTGCAGGAATTGCATCTTCCAAGCCGGTAGCCCAGTAGCAGGCATTGACGACAAGTCGCCGGAGTCCTTCGTTCGCCAGGTCGACCGAAGCGCCCATGGTGGTGCAGAAGACGCGATTGGCACTTCCATTATCGCGAGGGATCACGCGGGTCCAGGCCAGCGGCATCATCGGATCGTTTTTATTCCCTTCGACTGGCGGGTCGGTTGGGTTCATGCCGGTGAGGACCTGTCCCAGGAGAAGCACCTGGGAATCCTTCGGCAGATGGGTGATCCCGTAGACATCCGACGGACCAAAGACATTTTCGACTCCCTTCAGCAGCGCTGAATCTGCAGCACCTGGGGCCACGATCCCTCGTGTCGCTTCGACCTTATGGTTGCCGTGGTGGTTGACCCAGGTATCGCCGAGGATTTGCTGGCCGAACCCGCCCTGCCATTTGCCGCTGTTGAAGCTCCAGTCCTTGTAGGGGCTTTCAGAGTCGCCAGGGTAGTTGAAAGCGTGGGTGGCGGTGCGCAGTCCGATCACGGCCCCACCGCGTTCTACGAAATCGACGATCGGCTTCATCTGCCAGTCGGGCAGGTGACGGAAACGGGTAGCGATGATCATCAGATCAGCGTCTTCCAGCAGATGGGTGCCTGGGATGTTGCGGCCGTAATTCGGATCGACCGTTCCGGTTTCCGGGTGGATCGGGAAGAGGACGCTGCACTGGAATCCGTGCTTCTTGGCGAGGAGATCGGCCAGCATGGGGAGCGATTCTTCGCTGCGATATTCTTCATCACCAGCGATCAGAACCACCTTCTTTCCATGGCCAGCCCCTTGCCCTGCGGGAAAGGTCAGCCAGGGGTCGATTTCTTCGCGTAGGGGGCGGATCCAGATGTTGCGAAATCGCACGGGGTCTCCGTGATCCTGGAGCAGCAATGGTCCCTTGGGCGGGTGCGCTACGTAGGGAGCGATCTGCTGGTGGGCCATCTGTCCGATCATCTCGGTGGCGTGCTGAACAAGGACTCCGTTGTGGAAGACGGTGACTTTGGCAGGTCGAGCCAGTTTGTCGCCATCAAAGCGAGGTGCTTCGAAGACGATGTCATAGACCTGCCACTGGCCGGGGGCACGCATCGCGTTGACCTGCGGGGGGAACTGGCCGTAGATCGATGCGGCTTGGCCGTCGGCATAGGTATCGCTCTGGAAGGAATCGAGGACCTGCACCTCATAGCGCCCCATGAAGATTACACCGCTATTGCCTCGCCCCTGCCCTTCTCCGCGGGGTGGTTCCGGAGCGGACCATTCCAGGTGCAACTGCACATCGCCGAAGGATTCCTTCGTCTCGATCGATCCGGATCCGCCTTGAGCGACCATCGACCCCTCTTCCACCTTCCAACCTGCAGGCTGGTCAGTCCCTGCTTTTCTCCAGGCATCTAGTTGTGTGCCGTCGAAGAGGACTGTGGCATCGGATGGGGGAGAGCCTGGCTGTTCTCCGGGGGCCACCACAGCGGGGCGTGGACGATACTTGTCATGGACCCGCCACATCTGATTAGGCAGTTGCGGGGTATCGGTGTAGCCCTGCCCTACCCCAGGCGGCTCCTGGGCGAGACTCGCCGAATCAGTCATTCCAGAAAAAAAACTCGCCGCCAGGAGGAGACCTGTGGAGGCCAGCCGCCAGCCGGTTTGGCAGGGGGGGAATCTTCGCATGAGAGGGGCACCCTTCAGGAGATCTTGCTGAGACAAGGCCGGTGGGGCTCCCCGAGGGTCCAACAACCATCCAGCCTGACCGCCTTCAGTGTACTCGGGTAGGTTGTCCTTTTGTCCCCCGCAAAGCCAGGGGCAACGGAAGGAATCGAAACCATCGCCGCCAGCCAAGGACTGGGGTGGACGATCCGGGCTGGTCGGGGGATAGTAGAGCGATGTGGCGACGGCGGGCTCACCGCAGTAGGCAGGTGGGCCTGCGCCGGAAGTTCTTTGGAATGTAAAGGGACCAAGCATGGCCAGCGATGAACCGATCGGTGGTGGCCTGGATATCGAAGGAGTCGAAGCCAGCGGCCTGGGTGCCGTCTCCGTCTCGATGAGTCCCTTGGAGCGGTTCGAGGAATACTTGCAGAGTCGAGGGTTGCGGAACACCGACCAGCGGCGTTTTTTGGTGGAGCGGGTGTTCAGTCAGCATGAGCACTTTGACGCCGATCAGCTGATCGACCAGTTGCCCCGCAAGGGCCACGCCAATTATGTCTCTCGCCCGACGGTCTACCGGACGCTTAAGGAGTTTGTCGACGCCGGCTTGCTTCGCAGCTTTGAGCTGAACGGCCGAGCGATCTACGAGCATGACTACGGGTATCCACCACACGATCACCTGCATTGTCAGCAGTGCCAGGGGCTGATCGAGTTTCACAATGAGGAGCTCAAGCTGTTGATTGCCGAAGTGGCAAAGCAGCATCGCTTCCGAGCGATTGGGCATCGGTTGGTGGTGGAAGGACTTTGCGATGAATGCCTTAAGAAACGTGCCCGAAGCCGGCGACAGCAGGATCGAGTCTAAGGCAGCTTTGGGGCTTCCCGGAGAGATCGATCCTACCGGGTACTAGCGTCGCCGTTGGATTCGTCAGTCGATCGACCGGGCGGGGAAGGCATGGGGGTGGTGACGATGCATCCACAGCCCCAGGCCTGGATCCTGGATGAAAAAGAACCGCTTGCCATCGGTCGATTCGTTCCAGCCCCCCTGAATCTGGCCGACGCGGTACCTGCGCGTCATCGCCTCCACGTTCCCCGCGCGGTAGCCCACTGATTCCAGTTCTTCGGCAGCGATCGAGTTGGAGCAGTAGAGCACCTCAAAGCGGTCTTCGGTTGATCCGTGGATGAGGTGAGCCGGGACCGAGAGATTCTCTCGTAGTTCCGGATTCTGGGCGACCATCTCGATCACCTGAGGAGTGGTGCGATAGCCGCTGGAGCGGATCAGACGATCGTTGAGCGGGTCTTCGCCGAAGCGTTCGACACCTGGAGCGATGACCACCAGTTGCCCTCCGTCGCGGATCGCCATCCGCGTCCGGTAGATGGCCTTGTTGGCGAGCCATGTGGTGTTGTATTTCGACGGGTCCATTGCGACAACGATCGTTTCGGCGGCTTCGGCGATCTGGAAGCAGTTGACCTGCGCTGCCAGATCGCAGGCGCGCCAGAAGACGTCGTGGTCGTCGCCGAAGAATAGACCACGGGTCGCCTGCGAACCGTCAGGGAACGACTCGACAACCGTCAAGCCATACACGATCGGCAGGTGCGACGCGTAGAGTTCCGAGGCTCGGTTGAGAATGCGCCGAAGTGGCGTATCGCCGCGGCCCATGATCCGCTCCATCCCGTAAAGCGCACTCAGATAGTGGCTGGCATGGATCCCGCCCGATCCGCCAACTCCGACAAAAAGATTTTTGTTGTAGTTGGCCATGCCGATCACTTCATGCGGCACCACCTGCCCCAGGGAGAGGATCAGGTCGTGGCGTCCTTCCACCACCAGTCGGTTGACTTCTGCCGGCCAGGGCTCGGCAAAGCATCCCTCCGTCGTCTGCTCGACGTAGGAGGCGTCCACCAGACCCAGACGCACCACGTCGTTTCGCCAGCGATGGACACGGAAGAGGTCCTGGGGGATACCAGGAAACATTTTTTCCAGTCTTCCCGGCGACATCGGCTCGTGTGTCCCCAAAGCCGGCATGATATCGACCAGTTGCTTGGGAGCCAGTTCGTGGAGAGCGACAGTCAATTCCCCTGCCCTGCTGGCCGACCGCGTGTGGTCCGGCGGGATTGCCAGGATGCGGTTGGGGTTTCCCTTCAACCGAAGGATCGCCTCGATCGCCTCCCGGAAATCTTCCATCGAAAGTCGGCAATCCAGTCCAGAGCGTTCCCAGAGGATCGACATGTTCAGGTCTCGGCAAAAGGCACTCAGGCAAAGATGGATCGTGCGCACCCTGGAGGCAGGAATCGGCCGATTGTGCCAGAAAGTAGGGCCTGGATCGACCCCTGGGCTGGCGGTTTTCAAGAGGACTCGCCTGGTCTGTTCACGCCATTACAATGGATCGACAGAGAGCCGACGGTCATCTCACTGAAGGGAAAGACATGATTTCCCTGAGGAGTAGGTGCGCGATCGGCCACCCCACCCTGGTGCACAGGCACCACCCAATCAGCCCAGCAGGTGATGGCGATTCCTCCTGCCTGCACCTGATATCGATTTTCAACAGAAGGACTGCATGCATGGTCTTTGAAGTGCCTCCAGTGGTTGGCTTTTTGGGACGCCGCTGGATAGGAGCGATCGTGGTCGGTGCGACACTGTGGTCGGGAGGCGGCTGGCCAGTGACTTGTTTGAGGTCGGTGACCCAGAGGCTGGTCGCGCAGGAACCAGCGGTCGGGAAACCGGAAGAGGCCAAGCTGGCGGAGGATATGGAGAAGCGTTTCCTCGCGGGTGTTCGCCAGTTGACATTCGAGGGAAAACGGAGTGGCGAAGGGTACTATGCTGCCGACGGCAAGCAGATGGTCTTTCAGAGCGAAAGGGAGGTAGACAATCCCTTTTATCAGATCTACTGGATGGACATGGAAACCGGGGACAGCCAGCGTGTCTCCCCTGGCTACGGCAAGACCACCTGCGCTTGGATCCACCCCAGTGGCCAGACGGTTCTTTTTGCCTCGACGCAGTTCGATCCAGATGCACGCAAGAAGATGGAAGAGGAACTCGCGTTTCGTGCCTCTGGGCAGACTCGCCGTTATGCCTGGGACTACGATGCGACCTATGACTTGGTGGAGTGGGATCGAGCCACCGGGCAGTATCGTCGCTTGACCGATGCGGTGGGGTACGATGCCGAGGCATCCTTTTCGCCTGATGGTCAATGGATCGTCTTCGCATCGAATCGTGGCGCCTATTCTGGGGAACTGTCCGAGTCGCAGAAGCAGCTGTTCGAGCAGGATCCATCCAGTGCGGTCGACCTCTACCTGATGCGCCGAGACGGAACGCAAGTCAGGCGACTGACCGATGTTTCCGGATACGACGGGGGCCCCTTTTTCTCGCCAGATGGACAGCGGATCTGCTGGCGACGATTCTCAGAGAACGGAGCGACTGCCGAGATCTTTACGATGGCGATCGATGGATCGGATGTGCGCGCTTTGACGAAGCTGGGGGCGATGAGCTGGGCACCATTTTATCATCCCAGCGGAGACTACCTGATTTTTGCATCGAACCTTGAGGGATTCAGCAACTTCGAGCTGTACTTGGTCGATGCCAAGGGAGAGAAAACCCCGGTTCGCGTGACGACCACCGAAGGTTTTGACGGCCTTCCTGTCTTTTCTCCCGACGGGAATCATTTGACCTGGACAAGCAATCGGACCGCCAGCAAATCGTCTCAATTGTTCACCGCCACCTGGGATGATGCGCAGGCTCGCAGGGCACTGGAGATCGACTCAAAAGACGCCGAAAGTACCTTAGCCGAAAGCTCGATGGAATCGGATCGGATTGCCGGTGGGGAGGCGGCGCGAGCGACCGCGGCGGATTTCACCGCCGCCGACATCGGCCGGCACGTCGATTACTTATGCCGGCCCGAACTGGGCGGACGCCTGACTGGAACTCCTGGAGAGGCGAAAGCCACCGCCTACGTCGCGTCGTATCTGGAAGGACTGGGGCTGGAACCGGCCGGGGTGGACGGTAGCTGGTATCAATCTTTTCCTTTCACCGCAGGGGTGACGCTGGGAGAGGCAAACCGATTGGCCTGGGGAGAGACCACAGGGAAGCTCAATGAGGACTGGCGACCGGTGTCTTTCAGTCGACAAGGAGAGGTTGCTAGTGCTCCGGTGGTTTTTGCGGGATATGGAATCGTGGCACCCGAGGACGAAGGGCAGCCCGGCTATGACTCGTACGTGCACCTGGATGTCGAAGGGAAGTGGGTGATCGTCTATCGTCAGATGCCGATGGACGTATCTCCTGAGCGACGGCAGCACCTGGCCAGGTATTCCGGTCTGCGATACAAGGCGATGGCTGCGAGGGATCGCGGCGCAGTGGGCCTGATTGTCGTCAGTGGGCCGACCAGCGGCATTCGGGAACCACTCGTGCCACTTCAGATGGATGGAACGCTTGCTGGATCGAGTTTGGCGGTCATCAGCATCAGTGACAACGTAGCCGACTCATTACTCAAGGCAGGCAAGTCTGAGGAGTCGCTTGAGGCGATGCAGAAGTTTCTGGATCGTGGCGAGTTGATGATGGGATTCCCGTTGGAGGGAGTAGCGCTGGCGGCGACGATCGATGTGCAGCAGATCAAGAAGGAGGGGCGCAACGTTCTCGGGTGGATCCGCGCCGGATCCCAGCCCAGCCCGCATGTGGTGGTGGTGGGGGCGCACATCGATCACCTCGGCACCGGCCAGGGTGGCTCTTCGCTGGCTCGGGACGAAGAGCGCGGCGGGACGCATCGTGGTGCGGACGACAACGCATCGGGTGTTGCCGGCATGCTGGAAATCGCTCAGTTCCTGGCGGCGCAAAAGCGATCTGGCAAGCTTTCGCTGAAGCACGACATCCTCTTTGCCGCTTGGTCGGGAGAGGAGTTGGGGTTGTTGGGTTCCGATTACTTTGCCGAGCAGTTTGATGCGCTATATCCAGGCCTGCGGAAGGGAGAGTCCGGGGAGAAGGCAGCGGCCGAGTCATCGGAAGGAGAGGGGGAGGTGGGAGCAGCCCCGACGGCGACTGGTGCTGTGCGATTGGCTCCCACGGTCGCAGCCTGCTTCAATCTCGATATGATCGGGAGGCTGCGTGAGAAGTTGGTGCTTCAAGGGGTTGGGTCCTCACCGCTGTGGACGCAGGAGATCGAACAGCGGAACGCGGTGGTCGGACTATCGCTGACGCTGCAGAGTGATTCCTATTTGCCGACCGACGCCAGTACCTTTTTCATGGCCGGAGTGCCGATTCTCTCGGCATTCACTGGATCGCACGGGGAGTATCACACGCCCAGAGATACTCCGGACCTGATCAATTATGAAGGAGCCGCCCAGGTGGCTCGCCTGATGGGGTTGATCGCACGTTCGGTTTCGACGCGGCCCGAGCCACCCGAATATGTCGCGCAGGCTGCCCCGGAGAACCAGGGGAAGCGAGCGATGTTGACCGCATTTCTTGGAACCGTTCCCGATTACGCTCAGGGCGACATCCAGGGCGTCAGGTTGTCTGGGGTTGCCAAGAACGGTCCAGCGGCAACGGCAGGGGTACAGGGTGGCGATGTGATCGTCGAGTTGGCGGGGAAGAAGATCGAAAACGTCTACGACTATACCTTCGCCATTGAAGGGCTAAGGGTGGGGCAGGAGACGGAGATCGTCGTTCAGCGTGGGGACCAAACGCTGCGTCTGAAGGTCATTCCGGCATCTCGTCAATAGCCTCGTTGGCGATCGTTCCCAGTCGCAACCTGGGACCGACCACTTGGGATGCCAGTCCAATTTTTTCAAACAGCCGGATCAAGAACCACGACATATCGAATTCAAACCACCGGTGCCCATGGCGGGCACTGCGTGGGTCGGCATGGTGGTTGTTGTGCCAACCTTCTCCGAAAGTCAGCAGGGCCACCCACCAGCTATTGGTGCTTTCGTCCCGGGTCTGATAGTTCCGGTAGCCCCATTTGTGGCAGACCGAATTGACCGCCCAGGTCACGTGCATTGTGAAAACGGTGCGCAGGAAAACGCCCCAGACCAGCCAACTTGCTGCCATCTGGAAAGCCGCTTGTCGCGTGCCCTCCTGGTAAAGACCAAAAGCATAGCCCATCGCGGTAATTGCCACCGCGTGCGCTAGGTAGATCCATAGCCACATCAGCTTGCGTTCCACCTTCTGGTAGAAGGGGTCGCGAAGCAGATCACGACAATATCTTTCGAAATGGAAGACGCTGTCGTGGCGGCGATCTTTCACCAGCAGCCATTCCATGTGGCCCCAGAAAAAAGTGACCCAAGGGGAGTGTGGGTCGGCAGGTTTGTCGCTGTGCTGGTGATGCATCCGGTGGATCGCTACCCAGCGCGCCGGTGAATCCTGAAGGGTGCAGATACCGAAGATGGCCAGCAGATGCTCAAACCACTTCGGACAGGCAAAACCTCGATGCGTCAACAGTCGGTGGTAGCCGATGGAGACGCCCAGTCCATCGAACAAAAAGTGGGTGACCACCAGCACGATCAAGCCGCTGGTCGAGAAGAACCATGGTGCTAGCGCCAGAAGGGAGAGGGCGTGGACCAGCCAGATCGAGATGGCGTAGGGCCAGAAGACACGGGTCGGAAGCGTCTCGGCCGGTCGAGACATCCCGGGAGTTCGTCCGGCGGAAACCGATTGATCGGGAATTGCTCTGCCGGGACGATGGCTGGCCGGTTGGGAAATCGACATCGACAATTCCTCCATGAATTCGCGAGCCCTTTGGCGACCAACGGCATCCTGCGGTCGGTCGGTCTTGCATCACTTCCGAGGGCGATGGAAGGAAAGACGCAGCCCGGCAAATCGTATTGCCAGGGGTGATCGAGCCGGAAGTATGCCCGATTTGGCTTTTGGAATCCAGACGAGCCTTCCCAGAGGTTGGGGGGGAGGGCACCGATCCGGAGAATGGTAGGAGATGGCTTAAGCGACGGTTGTGCTCGAACAGACGAAGGGCCAATTCGCCCTGACGACCGCCGTCACTTTTTACCGTTTTCTCGGGAGAAGAAAGGGGAATCGTAATTTCCCGCTGGAGTCGAACCCACCGGCATTCGGGAGAAAATGAGGAGCATGGTCGTCGATTTGATTCCAGACCAAGGCATGGAGGTTTCCCTTGGCGCGCAAGGCATTCCAGACCGATGCGATCCAGAGTTCCCTCGCCTTGGAAAGGGGCAAGGTATCGGGGGGTGGGTTTCCCGCATTCAGCCACTGGCTAGGCATTTCCACCTGGCCGAATGCTGCTGGATCGTGGCCGCCATGCAGGGAAGCTGCAAGGAATCCAACCAGGGGGATCCCCAGCATCGACCACTGATCGATGAGATCCGAAACATCCAGAGGGTCTCGTGGCAGGGAGCCGCCGGGCCAGGCGTCCAGGTTCATTTCCAGCCCGATCGCCGTGATGCCCAGGTTGGCGCGAAGCAGCGCATCGGCAAGATGGAGCGGGGAGTAGGCGTTCTGTCGTGAGGCGAGGTACTCAGCCCAAGGTTGATCGATAGAAAGCAGCAGGGGAGAGTTCGGGGAAAGCTGGTGTACCAACTGGACCGCCTGGACGATGAACTGAAGGAGTTGCTGGTCGTCCCAGTGGAGTTGATTGGAGGCGTTGACTCCCGAGAGAACGTGCCACAACTGAACCTTGCCAGCGAAGGCTCGAACGATTCGTTTCATTCGTTCAAGCGACAGCCCGACGACCGAAGGATAGTCTTCCATGAGATACATCCAAGGGGGGATCCCCTGATTCTGCAGGCTCATCAAGGGCCCCACAGCGCACGGAATCCGTTGCCGGTTGCACCACTCGATCTTCTCCCCTGCATCTCGGAGTCCTTTTTCCCATTGGCTGGACGAATCCCCGCCCCAGGGGATTTCAATGAACGCCATCTGGTTTTGGGCTTTCGTCAGATCGGCCAGCGGTTTCCAGTTGGTGGAGTTGCTGATTCGAAAGCCAACGACCGGCGCACTGGACGCTGCTGGTGGGCCTGTGGGAGTCGACATCTGCGCCGTCATTTGTTCCATCAGCAACTGCTGGGCCTGCAGTGTCTGCTCGATCGATTGCTGCGCGTGCTGGGCGGATGTTTTTGAGAACCTCGGGGCGATAATGCAATCCAGCAGCGATTCTACGGCCAGTTCGATCCGCTGGTCGAAAGGCTTTCCCGCATCGATCCCGAAAGGCTCCCATTCCGCCGCGCGATTTCGGACGCGAACCAGCGTCCCGCGTGCCAGTTCCAAGGGGAGGTCGTAGGGTTCCTGTTGCACTCGCAGCGTAGCGGTCGAGAGGGCGACTGGACCCAGAGTTTGAGTCGGCCAAAGGATCGTCAACTTTCCGGAGTCGCCAACTTCGCGACGGAGGCTCAGCAGGTCTCCCTGCAATTCGATTTGGCAGGGCCAGGGGATTCCTTCCAAACTGGTCAGGTAGGCGACGCGGGCAGCGCGCGATGCGTCGTGGTCGATCCCTGCAAGAGAAAATTGGATCGTGTGCATGCGTTCCCCTTGCCGACCACCTTCCACCGCCTCTGATTTGTCTACCGCTTGGCAACTCCCCAAGTTGACTGTCTTAGTGTACGCTATGCCTCCTCGGAACGGGTTGGTTGGGCCGCATCATCGCTGGGGAATCGGTCGAGTCGCGAGTGGTTGGCTGGCTGACATGGGCTGGGGATTGGCGTGCCATTGCCTCAACAACATACGTCCGGAGAGATCGGATCATGGAAGGCATGCGGGCGATACTAGAAACTCATCTCCCCTTCCCCAAGCGTCAGGGGAAGGTGCGCGATGTCTACGATCTTGGCGATCGACTGCTAATCGTCAGCACTGATCGAATTAGCGCCTTCGATTGGATCCTACCGACACCGATTCCCGACAAAGGACGATTGCTGACCCAGTTGAGTCTGTTTTGGTTTGAGCAGTTGGGTGAGGCGAATCATCTGTTGGACCAGGCGTTGCCCGACGAGGTGCGGAGGTGCGATCCTGAGGGGGATCTGGAAGGTCGCAGCATGGTGGTCCGCAAGGCCGAGGTGATTCCATTTGAGTGTGTCGTGCGCGGGTATCTGGAGGGATCTGGGTGGCGGGACTATCTGGCCACAGGTCGGGTGTGTGATTTGCCGCTTCCATCCGGTCTGACGCAGTGCGCCCGATTGCCGGAGCCACTGTTTACACCAGCCACGAAAGCGGCCAGTGGGCACGACGAAAACGTCGGCCTGGAAACGATGGTGGAGGCGTTGGGGGCTGATCTGGCCCTCGAACTCAAGAAGCGATCGCTGGAGGTGTACCGCAAGGGATCCGAACTGGCGGCGGCTCGCGGGATCCTCATTGCCGATACAAAATTGGAGTTTGGGTGGAGCGATGGGAAGTTGCTGCTGATCGATGAAGTGCTAACCCCCGACAGTTCCAGATTCTGGCCCGCCGATCTTTATCGACCAGGGGGCCCACAGGCTTCTTTCGACAAGCAATTCGTGCGAGAGTACCTGATGACCACCAGTTGGGATCGAAACAGCCCTCCCCCGCCGCTACCAGCAGAGGTCGTCGAGAAGACTCGCGAGAAGTACATCGAAGCATACCAGCGGTTGACTGGCAGGAAATGGAACGCTGCTTCGATCTAATCGAAACGGCACGAATTCCTACAGCAAGCAGCCCGCAGTTCGTGCGATCTGACGGCCCTCTGTCGGAAGCGAGTAGGCATGAACATCATGGGCATTTCCACCGCGCCAAGCTAAGAGCTGAGCTTTTAGGGGATTGCAAAACTGAGGCATTCGCAGCCCAATGTTCGCGATCCCGCATCCAAGCCACGATTCCTACGGACCATTATCGACCGCCACGGGATCGATGGGGGGGTATCGAGTCGCGGAAGCGGTAGTGAGGGTTGAGTTGAGCTTGCGGGGGGGGCGGAGTGTTCTTCCTTGCAGCGTGGAGGTGGAACCGGGCGACCTGGACCCTGTTCAGGGAGCCAGTGGCGGATCACAATGACAAGGTGACAGTCCATCCGTCGGCCACCCGATTCGCGCCCCCCACCGATTCCATCCGCCATGCAAGATCCTACGCATCGGGTCGACCCCCGGAAGCTTGATATCGACTTTCAGGTTCCGTATCGCCATCGCCTGCGGTTCACCGAAGACTGCCTTGGGAGCGATTGGGAGATCGTGGAGTCCCTGATGGAAGGAAGCGAAGGGGTAGCGGTTCGCGTGCAGTGCTGGGTAGATCAAGGGGTCAGCGACGCCGACGCCAGCCTGATTGAACGACTGGAAGAGCGGTTGGGAAGAAGCGATCGATTGCAAGCCACTGGTCGGGTTCGATTGCTGGAAGGTGGTGAGGAGGTCAAGAACCAGTCTCGATGGGTCGATTCGGTTTTCGAGGCGATCGATGGGGAAGGACTAGACCGGCGTAGTTACATCTTGGTGGTTGGGGGCGGAGCGGTTCTCGATGCGGTCGGTTACGCGGCTGCGATCGCGCACCGCGGCATCCGGCTGGTGAGAATTCCGACGACAACCCTCGCGCAGGGGGACAGCGGGGTTGGGGTTAAGAATGCGATCAATGCATTCGGAAAGAAGAACTGGAAGGGAACCTTCGCTGTTCCCTGGGGCGTCGTCAACGATGCCCGACTGCTGGAACTGCTCCCTGATCGCGACTTCCGCTGCGGCTTTTCCGAAGCGGTCAAGGTGGCGCTGCTGAAGGATTCCGATTTCTTCCAGTGGCTGCATCAGAACGCAAGGCAAATCGCCGATCGCAACGCATTGCCGGTGAGGGAGGCTCTGCGGCGTTCGGTGACGCTGCACCTGATGCACATCACACGAGGCGGTGATCCGTTTGAATCGCGTGAGGCGAGGCCGCTCGATTTTGGTCATTGGTCGGCCCACAAATTAGAAGGGCTCAGTCGCTATCGCCTGCGCCATGGGGAAGCCGTCGCGATCGGAGTGGCCTTGGATACCGCCTACTCCACCCTAGCTCATGGTCTACAGCCAGGTGTGCTAGATCAAACCCTCCAAGTGCTCGCGCAGTTGGGGTTGCCGGTCTATGATGCCCTGCTGGAACATCCTCACTTGGTCGATGGGCTGGAAGAGTTTCGTCAGCATCTTGGGGGGCGACTGACGCTGACCATGCTCACCGGAGTCGGGCAACCGATCGATGTCCACCAAGTCGATTCGCAGCGGATGAAAGACGCGATCGCTCTCTTGGCCACACGCTGCCGTGAGGTGACCTGTTGAGCGATTTGGGGGACGATACGATATTCTAAAAAGTATTAGAATTTCATCTGGATCGACCGGCGGTTGCCGCAGTCGATGAGTTTAGAGCGGGACCATCTAGTTTACGGGGAGGACCGGCCATCGGGTGGAAGTTGGTCGGGTGGAAGTTGGTCTGCCAATGGAGCTTCTTGGTATGCCTTCTGCCGCCCGGCTTCCCGAACTGGCAGAAATGCATTTGCGGTTGGTGGGCAAGGTGCGGTCTCTGAGGCGACGCGATCAGTTGCTGACGCGGCGAATCGATCCAATCCCGAAGCCTGGGTATTGGGCTCGAGCCATCTGCGAGGCGATTTCGCTGTCACGGGCAGGGACGATCACGCACATGGGGCGGGCTGGAACGCCAGGGGCTGGGTAGAGGCAGACTTCCCACATCGAGACGACGCCGGAGGCTACCGCCAGCATCTGCAGTTGCATCACCTGGATCTGTTGCTGTTGGCGTGCCTGGGCATCGATTTGGTCCTGGTAGGCTTGGGCTTGGGCCCGAAGCAGGAAGCTTTGGCGTTCCCGCTCTTCCTCATCGGACTTTTCGGAAAGCCACTCCTGCCAGCCGGGTTCCAGGATTTTCATCTCCTTCGGGTCGAAGAGAAAGAAGGGGACGCCAAACTGCTTGCCGTTAGCCAATTCCAGGACGACACCTTCGCAGAGATAGGATTTCTTGGCATTGGGGTGCTTGCGCACCCACTTGAGCAGATCTTCCGGGGTATCGATCTTGGTCTTCTCAAACTCGGCGACGATCTTGGGGATGATTTTCTTGTAGCCGTCGTCGGCCTCGTCCAGTAGTTGGTCGTTGAAGTAGAGTTTGCCGTTGCGCTGTTGGACCACCAGTTCTTTGCGGCCGTAGGCGAGCACCTTTGCCAGCACCTTGGTGCCATCCCGCATCGTCCAGGTCTGAAATTCGCTGATCGGCTTGTCGGCCTGATGGGCGATCTGGTCCGACTTGAGGAACTCCTGATCGTCCTGGCTAAGTTGGTCGATGTCGACTGCCACCTTTCGGCCATCTTCCCGAAGAAGGATCACTGTCGAATCGTTGAACGACAGGAGTTGGGCCTCCACCTTGTAGTTGCCTGTTTTATCGGACCACTGGCGGGCGCTTGCGTAGTTGACAAGACTGGTGGGGAGAGCCAGAAGGGCCAATCCAAGGCAGAGGAAAAGTCGCATCGAATAAACTCCGTGGGCAAAGGGAAGTGCCTCCATCGGCATGGGAGGCTGTTCCGCAAGGGTATGCGGATGTGTCGACCCGCCAGTCCGAACGACTGCCTGCCGACTTCCTTAACACTATACCGGTCCTGAAGCTGGGAGAAAATTGATTTTCGCCACTCCTTGGGGGTGTGATTCTCTGGAATCCGATTCGCCAACCGGAAAGGAAATGCGATGCCGCGCGTGCTAGTCCTAGGCCTTGGGCGATCGTCCTTTTGGGAGTAGGATTGGGAATTCCCGTGGAGGATGCCCAAGGGGAATTCCGGGGTTTGCCTGGAAGCCTGAGGCGATGGTCGGTGGCCTGGTGAATTCAAGTAGAATGGCCCGATTCGGCTCCCATTTAGTGAATTTCTTGCGAGGAGGCAGTTTGATGCCGCTTTTCGAGGTGGAGACCGACAGCCATATCATGATCACGTGGGCTGATGACGAGCAGGCGGCTCGAGAGACGCTGGCCGACTTTTTCCCGGAGGATCGATTGCTGCGGCTTACACGTCGACCGCGGGATAGCTGGGTCATTTCCAAGTCGGCACTTGGGATCCCCAGTCGTTCCGATGGGATCTGCTCCATCGCTCGCGAATGCCTAGCCAGTTCGACTGGCGACAAGGTTCAAGCGATTCGGCTCTACATGAATCAGACCGGAGCGGATCTGGAGCGAGCGAGAAGGGTGATTGAATCGAACATGGCGATGGGTTGGTGAGCGAGAGGTTTTGCGTGAGGTGTCGCCGGTGCATGGCGATCCAACACCGAGCGTACCGATGGTCAAGCCGGATGGCAGTGGGGACGTGATGTGAGTGTCGAGCCACTTCGAAGCGGACGCGACGCTGACCTGTTGCAGGTCTTGGGTTACCTTTGCTTTTCCTCCGCGCCCGCCGATGTCAATACGCTTCAGGCGTTCAACCGGCTATACGGCGAAGCGATCCATGGTGTAGGCAATGACCCCGCACCCGGGCTGGTCAGTCCTTTCGCTGGGCAGCCTGCGTGGTTGACACTGCAGCAGTGGATGCAGGACTACTTGGTGCAGTTGAGCAATCAGGAAGGCCCCTTCCGCCATGCGATTCAGGGGCAGGAAGTTCTCTCCCTGGTCTGGCTTCATCTGTTGCCGGAGTATCTCGATTTCCACCGAGACCTACTCTTCCATCAGGAACCGGAAGGGGTTTTCAACGGGTTCTTTCTGGCCAGGGCGGTGGAGGCGGTGGTGTTGCAGGGCGGGCCCTGGGACGAGCGGGATCGGATTGTATCGGGCGCGATCGGGAGGCTGAACAATTTCGTCGGTTATCGACCGATCGCAGTCCTCGAGGGAAAGAAGTTCGAGCCATACCAGCATGAGTGGATCTCGCCGATACCGCTCTACATTCGCGGGGCGGGGGTTGCCTTCGGTGTCTATCACGGCGTCATCACCGAGACGTTGAAGCTTCTTGCAGAGACTCCTCAGGAACTGCTTCATGCCGCCTATTTCGACATCGAGAACGTCGATGAGCTATCGTTGGATCCGCGAGCCTACGACTTCGATCATCCGTCGAACAAGCGGCCCAATCATCACTTTGGGCACTGGGATCCCGACACGGTCGACGAGAAAGGGCTGTATCGTCGTTTCATCATTCAGCAGGTGACGATCGATGCTTTGTTGAGCCGGATCCATGCCTTGCGGGAAAGTCGCGGTGAAGGGAGTCCTTCGGAGTGGTTGACCGAGGCGGCGGCGGTGCTTGCTGGGACGATCCTGATGGCTTCGACGATTTGCGGGGCGGGACCTTTGACGCACGATTCCTCGGTGACTCTGGCCAGTCTTCTCGACCCGGTGGCACGCAATCGAGATCAATTCTATGACTTGTTGCTGAAGGAGATCCGAGGTACCCACGGAGCGAGGCTGAAGGTAGAGGCTAAAGTCCGCCGTCAAAGTTTTGGAGGGGCCAGACAGCATCTGAACACCCAATTGGCGATTCTCCGGGGAAGCCAAGTGGAGCATGTGTTGTTGGCTCGGCTGTTTGCTCGCATGGGCAGTTCGCTGACGGCCATGGAAGAATCGGATCACGTGCGCGTCCCATCGGCTCGCTTGCTTTGCCGCATCGACTGCCTGTTGACCTGCGGCTTGCAGGAACTGCGGCGCGGCGATTTGAAAAGGGCGCTGGAGGTGCCGGGGCAGGTGCGGGGGTTGCTGGAACGAGGGATTGCCTGTGGAGCGATCGTCGATCCCTGGAATCTGTTGGGCTTTGGAGGCAATTTTCAGCGCTCTAGCGGTCCCGATGCCTCGGTAGTCGATCACAGGGCCGAGGATCTAGTGACGCTGATGGAGCAGATTTTCTCTTTCCAGTCGCGGCTTTGGCGGGAGGCGGCTGCGCAGGATGACACGCAGGCGTGCGACCGTGCGGAACTGGAGTTTCAGTCGCTGGCCAACTGGTGGAGAAAGTATGCGGCGCATCAAGTCCAGGATCTGAATGCAACCGATCCGGAGGAAAGTCTCCAGTCGGCTCAGTTGGTTGCTCGAGCCCTCCGGTTGTGGTGCCGAGGCGGTGCTGCAACGGGAGATGTCCGGTTCTGGGCGCAGCACGCCGACATCTTCGATTCCCCGAAAGCCTATGCCTTGGTGGTGGAAGCGCTGCTAGAGCGACGCGATTTCGTCGCCAGCCAGGCGCTTTTGGTGCACTGGTTGAGCGAAGCGGAACGGGTGGGATTGTGGAGCGGCAAGACGGCGTTTCCGGATCTGGCGCGCCTTTGGATGGATTCCTTGATGCGACTGGAGATCGAGTCTCCGGAGTCGTTGCCATCCAACGCGACAGCCGCCATCGATGAAGCGCAGCGGTGGGGATTGATCGAACGATTTTTTGCCTGTCTGGAAGCCAATGGCGGCGAATACTTTCAGCCGGTTCAGTTCCGTCTGGGCACGCCGCGCCCCCCCTCCAGTGCTCCATCGGACGATCTTTCCAAAGGACCCCCAACCTCCCCCGACGACGCTTCCTGGGACACGGGCCAGGAAATGGAGGAATCCGAGGAATCGACCGACAAAGAACTCTTCAAGTCGGCTTACGACGATGTCGTCTACGAAGACAGCACGGCCGATGGGGTCGACAGCAGCCTGTTTGAGGTCGACACCGAATCGCAGGATTCACTGGTGCGAGAGGCAAGACGCATCTCTCAGCATTTGGAGTTTCAAGAAGCGATGGCCACGATGTGGCGGCAGGTAGCGATGCTCCGACCGGCTGCCTGTCGGGATGTCGATGGGGCTCAGCAGGATCATCGCCGTGAGATGCTGCAGGAGTGGGGGCAACAGGCCAGTCTCTGCCGAAGGAACTTGTTGGAGCTGCTCTCCCAGGTCCATGCCTACCGCATTCCCAAGGGCGGATCGGATCCCGATTCGATGAGTCTTTTCGATCAGAAACGAGTCACCAAAGAATCGTTGGTGGAAGCGATCGTGCATGCCACCGTGGAAGTTTCCGACGCCATGCTGCTGTTGCTCTCCTCGATCCACAGCGAGTCGGGAGCGGTCGATTCCAGTACGATGCGTGGTGGGGAACTCGATGAAGAGCAGCGGATGGGGATCCGCATGTTCTCTGCGCTGATGGCGGGAGAGCCGCAGGTACTTGGGGAGATTTTCCCCGAGTACTTGAAGCTGCTCAAGCAGAAGGCATTGCTCTACGTGCCGCTGGTTCGAGGCGGCGATCCGCAGGAAATTTTCCGCGTTCGCTTCCGGAGACGCATGCTGACGCATCTGCTGCGATGGCTGCCTCGGCAAGGATGTTTCCAGGAATCGATTCAACTCCTGGAAGCGGCTCGGAAAATGGAAAATCGCAACCCCGTTGGGGATGGCGCGGTGACCGAGTTTGACGAGTTGTTCCGCATCGCATTCAAGGCGATGGTCGAGGCAGTGATTCGCAACGCGTACGCCTGGGCATGGGAGACCGAACGTTCTCAGTCAGAGGGTCCCGATCGGCAACGCAAGGGGAATCGAGATCCTGCCGATCCGATGGTGGGTATCGAACAGTTGATGGAGGATGGATGGAGCGAACCGGAGCCTCAGAAGCTGATTCCGTGGTTGGAGCGGCTGACGGAGACTCTGCTGGCCACCCGGCTTTCGCACGCCCGCACGCTTCGCCTAAGCGGTCTCGAAGGAGTCGATCAGTTGAAGGCATGGAAGCACCTGGTCTCCTTCATCGAGTCCTATGGCGCTGGTTTGTTCACTCAGCAGTTTCTCAGGTTGGGAAATGTCCGAGCCATTCTGCATCAGGGTGTCAGTGCTTGGTTGCGCCAGGCCAAGGAAGAAGGAGCTAGCGAAGGAGTGGAACGACTGCTTCAGGCAATCGACGACGGCAAGATCGAGCGTCTGGAGGCTGTTCAGTGGTTGACTGCTGTTTTGGAAGTGATCATCGACCATTACGCCGAGTATCGCGACTACAACTCGACTACCACCCAATCCGATCGCGGCGAAATGCTCTACATGCTGCTCGATTTCCTCCGCCTGCGTGTCCGTTATGACCGCGTGCATTGGAACCTCAAGCCGGTGTTCTGGGCGCACGAGGTGCTGGTCCGCTGCGGTTGTTCCCGTGCGGCCAGCCAGTGGCAGGATGCGCTGGCCGAGCGGATCTCCAAAGAGGCAGATCAATACCAGAGCCAATTGGTGAAGCTGCAGGAGAAATACGCGATGCGGATGCCGACGATCGCGGATCGGATCGGCGAGCGTTTTGTGCGACCAATGACGATCGATCGGATACGGGCCTACGTGGCGCCGGCGATGAAGGGGCTAGCAGATGACCCAAGGGGTGAGCCATCGCAGGCGTTCCAGGAACTGGTGCGCGAGACCCATGACCTGATGCGCAAGCCCACCGGCGTCGGGTTTGAAGTCCCCTCCTGGCTGCAAGCACTGGAGGAAGAAGTCGACCGCGTCTTGGCTCACCAACGAGGCTTTTTGCCGGAGGCGCTTGCCATGCGTCAGGTCCCCTGGATCCTGCTATCGCATCCTCAGTTTGACGCGCGGGTTGCGGCCGCAACCAAACAAAGCAAATTGCTCCCTTGATCTTGTCTGCACCGCTCTACCGGTGGCCCGTCCAGATGCGATCGCTAGGCTGCATCGGGTTGGGATCGCTCATCGTAGGTCGCAGCACGACTTGCGCCGCACGGATAAGGAAGCACTTGCGGTACGGCAACTTCGTGTGGTGGTCGGTGGCTCTTGACCCACCGACCGACAGAAATTTCGGCTGGACCACCAATAGGGAGCGAACCGATCGGGGCCGACCTTGGTCAGGACTTGACGCTCTGATTCCAACCGACGCCCTGAAGCACTTGGCAGGTGGCTTTCGATTTGTTCAGGACGTAGAAGTGGATGCCAGGAATCCCAGATCGAAGCAACTCTTCAACTTGTTGCTGCGCGAACTCGACCCCAGTCTGGAACTGCCATTCGGGATCGTCATGCATCGCAAGCCGCGATGCGAAGGTCTCGGGAAGCTTGGCCTTGCAAAGAGTGGTGATGCGCTGGATCTGAGCGTAGTTGGTCACCGGTAGGATGCCGGGAACGATGGGGATGTGGATCCCCGCTTCGTTGCAGCGATCCCGGAAGCGGAAAAAGTCGCTGTTGTCGTAGAACAGTTGCGTCACCACAACGTCGGCTCCGCAATCGACTTTCTGCTTCAAAAACCGCAGATCGTCCTCAGCGCTAATGGCCTCCTGATGCACCTCCGGGTATCCTGCCACGGCGATCCCCAGCGACGGGAACTCCGATTGAATCAACTCCACCAGTTCGCTCGCATGGCGCAGCCCACCTTCGATCGGAGTGAAACTGGTCTCTCCCTTGGGAGGATCGCCACGAAGCGCCACGATCGCTTCGATGCCAAGTTCGGTGCAGCGCCGCAGATATTGCCGAAGTTGCTCTTTGGTCGAGTTGACGCACGTCAAATGGGAGGCCATCGGCAGACCCATTTGCTGCTTGACTGCTTCGGCCACCTGCAACGTCATATCCTGAGTCGACCCGCCGGCTCCGTAGGTGCACGTCAGGAAATCGGGTTTGAAGAGACGAAAATCCTGGACCGTTTGAACTAGCCCGGAGATCGCCTCTGAGGTCTTGGGCGGAAAAAGCTCAATCGACAGACCGACACGACCAGGCTGAAAAAAATGACTCAGTCGCATGAACTAAAATCCTTACGTGCCTTGATGAGTGATTCCTTGACGCCCTATTCTAAGTCAAACGAAAAAAGTTGTCTTCCCTTCCGGACAAAGATCCCGATTGCGATTTTGGGATACCCCTTGATCGTGGAATGGGGAGGGAGGATGGAAGGGTGGGGAAGCTGGCGGCAAGCGGTTGGTGGACGGGTCGTTGATCTGTTGGATTACCCTGGTTGACGCTTCCTTCGTGCCATGCACACAATAACGCCCGCCTGAACAAAATCGACGCAGCACCTGGACCTTGGTGGCGCGTTGCATGCACCGCACGGAGGGAAGTTGGCTACGGAGGGCCGTTTTCCTCACGGATCGGGCGGGTGCCTTGCGAACTTCGAATCTTCGGTGGGGCTTCGTTCAGGAAGTGGCTAGCGGCCACCGTAGCAAAATCGCCCTGAGGGCAGTACCGTTCGGCTTGGCCGACCAAGCGGGAGGTGGAAGTGGAACATCCGGGGGGGGCGTCAGGCGCGCACTCGAGTCCGCTGGACCGTTCGTGGTCGGCCCGTCAGGAATCTGGGGACTCCGTCTCCGTCGGCTCGCCGAAATCTGCCCTGCGTTGGACGCTCGGCCTCGCGCTTCTTGGGTTGCTGCTCGCGTTGGCGTGGTGGAGTGGTGGGGGCACGGGAGGTTCCGCCAAGGCGACCCTTATCGATCCAAAGCACCGCAAACTCTTTGAGGCCTGGCAGCTGAATCCGGATCGCGCATTTGGCTATCTGGAGTCGATTTGCGCTCTGGGGACTCGGGTCAGCGGATCACCGGGGATGGAACGTCAGCAGAAACTTCTAGCCGATTTTTTTCGCAAGGCAGGAGCAGAGGTCAGCTTCCAGGAATTCCCGGCCAGGCATCCGCAGACGGGCCAGCCCGTGGCGATGAAAAATTTGATCGCCCGATGGAACCCCTCGGCCAAGCGACGGTGGTTGCTGGCGGCCCATTACGACACCCGGCCTTTCCCCGATCGCGACCCAAAGCAGCCTCAAGGGGTTTTTCTTGGCGCCAATGATGGCGCCAGTGGCGTCGCTTTGATGCAGGAACTCTCCCATGCGATGAAGAAGCTGCCTGACAGCCTGGGGCTGGACATGGTGCTCTTCGATGGTGAGGAACTGATCTTTGACGAGGCGAGAGACCGGGAACTGTACTTTCTTGGATCGACGCATTTCGCCCAGCAGATAGCTGCGGGTGGTCACCATCGGTACGAAGCGGGAGTGCTGGTCGACATGATAGCCGATAAGTACCTGGAGATTTTCTACGAAACCAACAGCTACCGATTTGCACCGGAACTGGTCCGAGAAATCTGGAAGGTGGCCGATCGTCTGGATATCCGCGCCTTCGTGCCTCGCACCCGCTACGAGATTCGGGATGATCACTTACCGCTCAACCAGATCGCAAAGATTCCCGTCGTCGATCTGATCGATTTCGATTACCCCCGTCCCAGCAGTCGTCAAGCCGGTTACTGGCATACCACCCAGGACACCCCCGATAAATGCAGCGGCGAATCAATCTGCCTGGTGGGGGGCGTCTTGCTGGAATGGCTGAAGGATCGCGTTGCGGCGACGACCAATCGCTGATTTCCCAAGATTTCCTGGGTGGTGCGAGTGCCATCTTGCCAGGGGGCGATGATCCCACAGGGGATTAGGCGATCGCCTCTGGAAATATGTCGTTCCAAGAGGAAGCTCCCTCACAATTTGGCGGGTCGCCAGTACCGTTGTAGAATTGTGTGGTAACGGCGGATAGCAGAGGTGGACGATCCGTTCGTACGTCGTCGACTCTGTGGTGTGGCGTTGTGGTTCTGGAATCTGTGGAGAACAGCGTGCGATGAAGCGGTCAGCATCTCGTTGGGCGGCGGTCATGTTGGGCTTGAGCGCGTCGATGGCCGGCTTCGGGCTGCTCAGCCAGGAGCGGACAATTGCTCCAGAGACCCAGGAGCCGGCCGTCAGTGGTAAGGCTTCCCAGCCGAAAGCGGATGGCAAAAAGTCCGACAACTTTCTACGAATCACCCGTTCGGAAGATGGTACTCCAACCGCGATGCAGACTTCGCTGGTGACCTACCAGTTGGATGCCGCCAAATGGCCCAATGCCCAGGTGGTTCTGGTGGGGGCCGTGCACGTTGGTCAGCGAGCTTATTATCGCGAGCTGAACCGAAGATTTCGCGATTTCGATGTGGTGCTTTACGAGTTGGTGGCGGATCCGGAAGTGAATATCCCCGAGCCTAGCCAGGGGGAGAACGTTCGGCATCCCGTAGGGGCATTGCAAAACGGCATGAAGGAGATGCTGGGCCTGGATTTCCAGCTAGACCATATCGATTACCGCGCGAAAAACTTCGTCCATGCCGATATGAGCCCCTCGGAGTTCTCTCAGGACATGACCAAGCGCGGCGACTCCATGGTTGGCATGTTCGCGCGACTGATGGGCGCGGGGATCGCTGCACAAAGCGGTCAGCAGGCCAAAGGGCAGGAGATCGAAATGTTTGCTGCGCTATTTAGCCGCGACCGCGAACTGAAAATGCGTCGCTTGATGGCCGAGCAAATGCAGTCGATGGATGTGCAAATGGCAGGGTTGGCCGATGCTTCGGGCCGCAGCACCTTGGTGACGGAACGGAATGCCAAATGCTTCCAAGTGCTCGATAAGCAACTGGAAAAGGGCGATCGCAAGGTCGCAGTCTTTTACGGTGCCGCGCACCTGATGGACATGGAAGAGCGGTTGCTGCGCGACTACGGGGCAACTCGTGGAGAGGTCGAGTGGCTGACGGCTTGGGATCTGGTCAATAAGTAGAACCCTGGGGATTTGCATCTTCCATTTTCTGTTCGAGGAGCTTCATGATGCAGCCAGAGCAGTGGAAGGTTCTTTCAGGTGTTTGCCAACGACCGGGGATGTTCGTGACTCCTACGACTTTCGATGCCGTCGTTCATTTTATCGACGGATACCATCACGCTACCGGTTGCCTCAACGGATTTCGTGAGTGGTTGGTGACCGTGGGTGAAGATGGAAACAACCTTACCTGGGTGGGCTTGGTGCGTCATCATCTGAATCGATCCGAAGTCGCATGCGATGAGGCGCGGAAGATCGAGCGATTCGGAGAATGGCTGCAGCAGTTTTATGCCTATGTCGAAGCTTTCCCCTCCTCGCGGGAAGCGATGCTTCGCATTTATCTCGACTATCATGCGTGGCTGACCAAGCGACCATGGTACCAGCCTGGATTGCCTGGCTACATTTCCCCAGAGGAGTATCGAAGGTCGTTGTAAGTCAACGAGTGGCCTTCGGCCGGAGGGGAGTGTGAGGTTTGTTTTTTTACCCTCCCTCCGGGAGGGTCGCTGAGGAGGAACGACGAAGCGGGGAGGGTGCACCGTGTTCGTTCGTTGGGGCAGAATGGTCCGCGATGGATTGAGTTGAAAGATAAGGCCCTCCCCGCTCGTTCCTCGCGACCCTCCCACGGGGAGGGTGAAGTCCATCGCGAGCCTTGCCTCCCGCGGGAAGGTTGGGGGGTGTTTGCGGTCCTGCTGGGGGTAGTGTGAGGTTTGCTTTTTTACCCTCCCACGGGGAGGGTGAAGCCTTGCATCCCAAGGGGAGGGCGAGATCGATCGCTCGTCTTTTTTTCCGTAGCCCTCGCCCCTACGACTGCATGCCCCCTACTCCGGTCGGCAGGAAGAATGCGGCCCAGAGAAGTGCCGCATGGACCAAAAACATCGCCTTATTGGGCAATCGCTGTTGGAGGATTTTCATCGTTCCCAGCAATTTGTTTGCGGCGTCTGATCGACAGGAGAAGTAGGCTGCTCGAAACGATAAGGAGGGACCCAGGTTCGGGCACCGTCGCTGTCTCCAGCTTGCCCTGAAGCGAAAGATCGATGCTTGGGTCGGTTCCAAAAGGGGTCATCAAGCTATACCGAAGTTTGTAGGAAAACTGCTCGGTGGTTGCAGGATCCAAGGAGATGGGGATCGAAAATCCAGCATCACCTGGCCCCATCGTCCAGGTGCCGGTTGGGGGACCGAAAAAGGGGCCCAGTTCCCCGTTGGCAGAGAGAGATTCGATGTTTGGAGGGAGTGTCGTCAGGGAGGGAAGCGCTGGAAATCCGAACCTTGCCAGAGACGCAGCGGGCACGGGCGCGGGAATCACCAAATCCACTTCGACGGCGATGAATGCATTGGCATTCACCAACCCCAGCCCGAAGTCATGCTTGGCGAGGACCGCACTGGTGGTTCCCTGGATGCGAAAGAAAAAAGCGTCCGATGAGCCCGCTGTCGCGTCACCGACAACAACGGAGTAGTCGAGTTGCACCTCCGCTTTGTCTTTGGGGGCGCCGCTGTCTGGTAAATGGTTGAGAAAGAGTGACGTTCCAGTGAGCGTCTCGCCGGGCACTCGCGGAGGAAAAGTCGATGCCAGCAGAAAGCTAGATGAATCGACGACATCGGCTCCCAGGCCCCCATCTTCGTACCAACCGGCGTAGACCTTCGCCGAGATGAACATGCCATTCCAGCCGGGGGGTGGATTCAAAAAAATCGATGCAGCATGCACCTCGGCCAGTGAAGTGAGGCCAAACGCAAACATCCAACAGCCCATCGCAAAACGTTGGACAGCGCTCTTAGGGCCAAGAAAACTTTTCACGATCAACTCCTTGTGTCGGGTGCTTAGAAAAATCGATGAGGTGATGGCCAGATGCGGGAGGCTCGTATCATCACCAGGAGCATGGTGCGATCGAGCGGCCGAGGGTTTCCCTACAGTCTAGGGGGGGCCAGGGTCCCGTCACAACAGAATGGAGTCGAGATTTTGCGGAAAAAACTATTTGGCTTTGGCGCGGGATGCGATCGCTTCACCACCTCGCCTCGAGAAATGCCGGTGGCCACAGCACCCAGTCAGCCTCCCACGGGGAGGGTGAGGTCTATCGCGAGCCTGGCCTCGCGCAGGAAGGTTCGGGGTTGTTTACGATTCTGCTTGGGGGAGGGTGAGGGTGGCAATTCAATGACGATTGCCGCAGACCCAGTGCGATCTGAAAGTCCTCTCCCTCTTTCAGACCTCGCTCGATCTGCGGCAATCGCACGCATGTGTTCGGTTGTATTGAGTCTCTTTTCGGGGTTGCCTCCTTTCGTCTTCAAGCCTTTGCAATTCCCCTAAATGCATTGCTCGTGCCAAAGCGACAGAAAGCCAACGCGAAAACCTGCAGCGACAAGAGGCGGTCGATTCCAGCGCCCGAATTCGAATGCTAGCGGTGCGAGATCTTCCCATAGGGGCTTGGTCTTTTTTCCAAGGCGTGAGTCATTGGTTTCTTGCGACGGTTTGATTCGGGGGTGATTGCAACGTTATTGGGCATGCAGGCGAGGGGGTGTGCTGCAATTGCGGGCATTGCCAGGGTGTTTTTTGCCTGGGGGATCGGCGTTATGTTGATTTCTTGGGATGCATTGTTGGTTTGGGGGGGAGTGATGAGCGAATTTGAGCATATTCGTCATAAGCCGTCGGATGCGTTGCCGCAGCCCAGGGAGATCGTCTTGGTCGTGGCACCGTTGCGGAGCAACGTGAATCTCAGTCGCATTGCGAGATTGGCCGGATGTGCGGGGATTTCGCGGCTCTATCAGTGTGGGCCTGGGAAGATCGACCGCGAGATTGCTCGAGATTCACTCGAGGTGCTTCAGGTGGTTCAGCGTCGGACGATCGAACCGGTGTTGGAAGAGTTGCATCGGGAGGGTTATTGGCGAGTCGGTTTGGAGCAAGCGACTGGGGCGAAGTGTCTATTTGATTATCCATTTCCCGAGAAAGTCGCGTTGGTGATCGGCAACGAGCGATTGGGGATCGAGGCGGGGGCGCTCCGTTTGTTGGATGACGTGGTCGAGATTCCTGTCTACGGAAAGCCGCTAAGCTATAATGTAGCCACGGCTACAACGATGGCGGTCTATGAGTACATGCGGCAGCATCGGTAGAACGCAAGATCGGCTTCTTCATCGGAGAGTGGGCGTTCTTTTCTGGACGGTACTTCGCGGGTGACGGCGGTATGGCTGGCGGTGTCGGATCCTGGGGCCGCTCAGTCCGCGTGGGATCGGGACCCGGCTTGCGGTTCTCTGGAGGCCTGGGGGTAGGGATGGATCTTGGGCAGGAAGGGGCGACCGGGGCCATGGCATGTGATCGCCGCGTCTTCATGGGGGCTGGAGTTTCCCTGCTCCTTGGTGGGTGTCGATCACAGGAGTCGATGGAAACGTCGACTCCTGCGATCGTGGCGACGGTGGGCATGGTGACGGACATTGCTCGAGCGATTGCCGGCCCTGGGTGTGCTGTTTCGGGGTTGATCGGATCTGGGATTGATCCCCACCTCTATCGTCCGACGCGCGACGATGCCATCCGGGTGCTGAAGGCCAGACTGGTTTTTTATGTCGGTTTGCATCTAGAGGGGCGGATGCAGCAATTGCTGGAGCGATCTGGGGTGGCGGGGGAGCCCTTTGCGATTGGGGAAGCCTTGCCAAAGGATCGGCTGAGGCTTGCGGAGGGATCGGAGGCGCCGGATCCGCATGTCTGGATGGATCTATCGCTATGGATCCTGGCGGGGGACGCGATGCTCCAAGTGATTGTCGAGCGAATGGGGGAGTGGGTTGAAGGCGCCACCGAGAGATGGGGGCGATTGCGGGAGCAGTTGGAGCGGTTGGACCGCTTCGCGATGGAATGTTTTTCAACGATCCCAGAGCCTCATCGTTGGTTGGTTACCTCCCACGATGCCTTTGGCTATCTGGGGGCTAGATATGGCCTTCATGTCGAGGGGATTCAGGGATTGAGCACCGACTCGGAGGCAGGCTTACGGCGCATTCGCGGCTTGGTCCGGGAGGTAGTGGAGCGGCGGTTGCCGGCGGTATTTGTCGAGACGAGTGTTTCGAGCGATGGGATGGAGGCGGTGTTGCAGGGGGCGGCCAGCGCTGGTCATCGAGTTCAATTGGGAGGATCGCTCTTTTCGGATGCCATGGGGCCGGAGGGAACGTATGAAGGAACTTACGTAGGGATGTGGGATCACAACATTACGACGATCACCAGTGCTCTCGGGGGAAGGGTCCCCGAGGGCGGGTTCCGGGGGTGGAGCGGCGATGGCAGTTGAGGTGGACCAAGAAGTCAGTCGGCTAGACCCGAGCATTCCGTTGCAGATTCGCGATCTGACGGTGGCCTACCAGCAGCGTCCTGTGCTGTGGGAGGTCAATCTCGATCTGCCGGCTGGGTCTCTGGTGGGTCTGGTGGGGCCCAACGGCGCTGGCAAGAGCACCTTGTTGCGCGCGATCCTTGGGCTGGTTGAGCCGATATCGGGGGAGGTTCGAGTTTTTGGAAAGACGTTGGCCGAGCAGCGGGGGCGCGTCGCCTATGTGCCTCAGAGGGAGTCGGTCGACTGGGACTTCCCCACCTCAGTGCTCGATCTGGTCCTGATGGGTACCTATGGAAAACTAGGGTGGTTTCGTCGGCCGGGAGCCACTGAGCGGGCTCGGGCGATGGAGGCACTACGGGCGGTGGAGATGGATGCCTATGCCGATCGACAGATCGGGCGACTTTCCGGTGGACAGCAGCAACGCGCGTTTCTTGCGCGAGCCTTGGTGCAGCAGAGCGACCTTTATTTGATGGATGAACCCTTTGCGGCAGTCGACGCGGCGACGGAGATGGCGATCATGCAATTGCTCCGTTCCCTCCGATCTCAGGGCAAGACCGTGGTGGTGGTCCACCATGACCTGCACACGGCACCCGACTATTTTGATCGAGTTGTCCTTCTCAACATGCGCGTGGTCGCTTACGGCAAGGTGGAGCAAGTGTTTCAGAAGGAGAATCTTCAAAAGACCTACGGCGGGAGGTTGACGGTGCTGGACGAATTATCCGAGGCGATGCGTCGGCGGGGAGTGGGGCCGTGACGGGTTGGTTGGATTACAACACCTGGTGGGTTCTCTTTGGTACCAGCCTGCTAGGGGCCGCCTGTGGGGCGGTGGGCGTCTTTCTGCTGTTGCGCCGACGGGCTCTGGTTGCTGATGTAATCAGCCATGCGACGTTGCCTGGAATCGCGGTTGCCTTCTGGCTGCTGTGGGCCAGTGGTCGGTCTGGAAAGTCGTTGCCTTGGTTGCTGCTGGGGGCCGCCTGTAGTGCCGGTCTCGGGGCTTTAGGGCTGCTGCTGCTCCGCAATCGCACCCGACTGAGGGAGGATGCCGCGATGGGGGTGGTGCTTACCGGATGGTTTGCCATCGGGACCGTCCTTCTGCGTTGGGTGCAGGGGCTGGGTGGGGATGCAGCAGGGCTGGAGGGCTTTCTCTTTGGTAAGACAGCGACACTGGTCGCCGAAGACGGGCGCTGGATCGCGCTGGCTTCGCTTCTTTCGGTCGGACTGGTGCTATTGCTGAAGCGACCGATCGGCCTGATCTGTTTCGATCCTGCCTTTGCGACATCGCTGGGCTGGTCGGTCTGGTGGTTGGATTTTGGATTGATGATGGCGGCCATTTCCCTGATCATCGTCGGCCTTCAGGCGGTGGGCGCCATCCTCATGGTGGCGTTACTGGTGATCCCGCCAGCAGCAGCCCGTTTCTGGACCACACGGCTCCATCGACTTCTCTTGATCGCGATGGGACTTGGTGGATTCAGCGGCATGGTGGGGGCGTGGATCAGCGATCAAGGAGACAAAATCCCATCGGGACCAGCGATCGTGCTGACTGGCGTCGCGTTTTTCTTGATCAGTCTGTTGTTCGGTACCCACGACGGGCTGGCGCGGCGATGGATAAGGCATCGAGCCCTGGAGTGGATGGTGCGGCGCGATCACTTTTTGCGGGACTTCTACGAGTACCTGGAGTCACGTGGCCAGGCGCCAACCATCGTCGGTCATGCCCGCTCCGCCGAAGTCCCCGGTGCTGCAGCCCTGCAATGGACACGAGGCATGGCCAACCATCGAACACTCTTTTCCCGCCTGCATCGCGAAGGGTTGGTGATCGGGGAGCCCCACGGCAGCCTGTTCTTGACTGCAAAGGGGATCCAGCAGGCGATCATCGCCGTTCGCAAGCATCGGTTCGTAGAACATTACCTTCATCTGCTGCTAGACCTCCCCACTGAGGCGATCGATCGGGGGGCGGATGCCACCGAGCACTGGTTGGATGAAACGATGCTGGCGAGGCTGGAATCTCAGTTGGGGGTTTCCACCATGGAGGTGCCTGAAAGCCTGCACCCGATTGTGCCAGAGGATGAATCGGGGACGCCATCCAGCCAACCGGCGGGGAAGTTGGGAGGAAGGGATGGCTGAGCGAATGGGAGGGGGAGTTTGTTTCCCGTTGAGCACCCTTCCGTGGATCTGGGAATACGACGGCTGGGTGGTTCTTGCGGGCGCGCTGTTCGCGATCGCTGCTGCGCTTCCTGGGACCTTTTTGGTGCTGCGTCGGATGAGTCTAGCCGCCGATGCGATCAGCCACGCAGTGCTGCCGGGGATCGTTCTGGCTTACTGGTGGAGTGGTGGACGACAGGCGATCGCCATGCTGCTGGGGGCGGCGTGCTTGGGGTTGGCGACCATCTGGCTGACCGACCGAGCTAGGTCGTTGGGTAAAGTCGATGAAGGTGCTGCCACCGGAACCGTTTTCACCGGCCTTTTTGCAGCCGGTCTGATCCTCATGGTCCAGTTGGCCGACTCGGTCGACCTGGATCCCGGCTGCTTGCTCTTCGGCGACCTGGAGATGGTGCCCATCGATGCAGGAAGCAGTGGATGGCGTCGAGTGCCGACGGCGATATGGATCGCGGCGGCGTTGCTGGTTGCCAACCTCTCCTGGATTGTACTTTTCTGGAAAGAACTGAAAGTCAGCAGCTTTGACGAAGCCTACGCCGAAAGTCAGGGGCTGGCACCCGCTGTGGCGCAATACGCGCTGGCCACTTCGGTAGCGATTACGGCGGTGGCCAGTTTCCAGGCGGTAGGGAATCTGCTGGTGGTCGGCATGTTCATCATCCCGCCGGCTGCCGCCATGCTGCTCAGTCATCGCTTGCCATCTATTTTGCTGATCGCTGCCGGAGTGGCAGCGGTATCCGCCGCCGTAGGGCATTGGCTGGCGATCGAATTGCCCAGCAGATTGCAGCTTCCTGGAACTTCCACCGCCGGCATGATGGTGGTGGTCGCCTGCCTGATCCTGGCGGGTGCGATCCTTTTGAGTCCCATCGATGGCTGGCTGGCTAGGTGGCTTCGGACGGTGCGTCATCGTCGCAAAGTGGAGGAAGAAGACCTTCTGGCGCGAATCTATCGCCAGCAGGAGACCTCACGCCGCCGCCCGCAGCCCCACTCGACGCCAAGCCCCCATCCTTTATCGACACGAATTCTCAGGCGGTTGGAGCGACAAGGGTTGGTGGAACCCTTGCTTGATCCCCCTCAGTGGCAGTTGACCGCTTCCGGGATGGCGCGAGCGAAGGAGCTGGTGCGCAGCCATCGCCTCTGGGAAACCTTTCTCGATACCCATCCGGGAGTCTCCCCCGATCGGCTGCATGAGCGGGCCGAGGCGCTGGAGCACTTCACCGATCTGAAGATCCGCAGGAAATTGGAAGAGCAGACCGATGGTCGTGCTCGCGATCCCCATGGCAGTCCCATCCCTGAGGAACCAGGACCGGAACGGTGACAGATCGAAGGGGCGGTGACGGCATGCAATTGCAGACCCCGAAGCCTTCCTTTAATCTGTAGTCGGCGCGATCGTTCGCGGCCCTGGGGAGCACCGATCCGGTGGCGAACCATCCAGCCAGACGCCTCTCATGCCTTCAGCAAAGACAATACGATGGATACCAAGTTCTCAATCACCCCCGATCAATCGCAGTTGGATGCCCTTCAGCGCGATCTGTCCTTCTATCCCACGAAGAATCCAACCCCCAAACGGCTTTCGGCCGGTCAGGTGGATCACTACAACCAACGTGGCTTTGTGGCGCCGTTGAAGGTCTATGAGCCGGAGCAGATCCATCAGATACGAGCCTACTTTGATGATCTCTTGGCGCGGGTGGTCGCAGCCGGCGGCAACAGCTACTCGATCAGTTCGGCACACCTTGCCTATGGGCCGGTTCACGACATCCTGACCAACCCAACCATCGTCGACTACGCAGCGGACCTCCTGGGGGAGAACGTCATTGCGTGGGGGTCGCACTTTTTCTGCAAGATGCCTGGGGATGGCAAAGGGGTGGCGTGGCATCAGGATGCCAGCTATTGGCCATTGACCCCTTCCAAAGCGCTGACGGTGTGGCTGGCCATCGATGACGCTGACCAGGAGAATGGCTGCATGCGGTTTGTCGCCGGCAGCCACCATGTGGGGCATCTGACTTACAGGCCAAGCACGGCTGCAGATCACAACGTGCTCAATCAGACGATCGACAACGCCGAACAGTATGGCGAGGTCGTCTGGAATCCCGTTCCTGCCGGGTGGTGTTCCATCCACAGCGATCTGCTGCTTCATGGATCCGATCCGAATCTGTCCAACCGGCGCCGCTGCGCACTGACACTGCGATACTGCAGTGCTGATGTGAGAGCTTCGCTGGAATGGAACCAGAAGGGAGTTTACGTCCGAGGCAGCGATCCAACAGGACACTGGGCGAACCAGCCACGGCCTATTGGATCGTGACCGGCTAGCTGGCGGAAACGAGCCAAAAAAACGATGCATCAAACGAACACGCGGATGAGTTGCCTCATCCGCGTGATGTGTTTTTCGGTGTCAGGATCAAGTCGAGTTATCGGTTGATCGCGAAGCCGAAGGTGAACCCTGGCATCACCAATTCCTGATCGTTCAGGTTGGGGTTCTGACCGCTGATCAGCGTCGCACCTCGCCAGATACCTCGGCCGTAGTAGAGGAGGTTGAATCCCATTCTCAGTTCGATCGCTCGCGTCACCTGGTATGCCGATTCGGCTCGCCAATCCAGACCGATCACAAATTCCTGATTCTTTCGACCTGCGAAGCTGGTTCCCGCTTGGCTGACAGGGAGGATCGGGTCATCGCTGACTCCCGGAGGAATCCCGTCGTAGATAGTCTGGAACTGACGGAAGGCGCTGTGCTGACTCTGCCAGTTGGCACCAAGGAATCCCTTGAAGTCGGTGGAGAGAGTCCAGCGACTGTAGTATTTGTAGTAGCGGAATCCAACCTGGGGCGCCAGCATGCGGTTGCTGGTTTCGACGATCTCACTGGTCAGCAACTCCGCCGACGAGTCGACCGCGAAGTCGAGGTCGGTATCGACTGGGAAGGTCGTGTAGTTGTCATTGCGGGCCAAGTCGGTGAAGTCCGACAACCGCACACCCACCATCGGTTCGACGATGCCACCAAGTCGCGTCGGCTCACGCCGCCAAGTCTTGTTGATTTCCAGGTGAGAGAACTTCCCGGCATTCAAGCTGTCCCGTAGCCGGTAAAATCGCTCCCCGTAGCCGACGTCGTTCCGCCAGTCCAGCGGGATGAAGTCTTCGTTGTCGGCCGTATCATCTTGGTTGAAGATGTTCAGACGGGATACCAACGTCTCGTTGTAGACATTGGGTCCCGAGATGTGGAAGGCGGAAAAATTCCAGCCGTCGTCTTCATTGTTCATGAAGCCCGCGTCCCAGCGGTTACCCCACGTGAAGTCGACTCGACCTGCCTGATCCTCTTGTTCGGATCTGGCGAAGCCCTGCCGCATCCGATCGTAGGTGACGTACCAGCCGTGTCGAGCACGCTGGCGAGCCGTCAACTCTTCAAAGTCCAGGATGTGGACAGGTGCGAACCACTGCCAGTTCGGATCGAACTCCATCGGCTCAGCGAAGGGATGGTACGACTGGGCAAAACTCCATGAGCCACTCACGGAAGCCACAGCGAAACAGAGCAGTCGCATCGTGCGTTTGAAGACCGTCATGATTCCCTTTCACCTTTGCAGCAAGGCTAGCTCAATGGCGACCTGCCGACGGTAGCCGGCAACCGGCCGAGCGCATCCCTCCGGTTATGCTGGTAGTATCGGAAGGTGGGCCGATCAAGTTGAGTCGGTTTAGGTAAACCTTGCCGAAAAATGGGGTTTCCTCGGTAAATCCCAAGGGGAGGGCGGACCTGGGCAGCCAAAAAACAGGCCGATTTCGCATCGGGAGCGGTGTGGGAGGGGTGAGCTGACTCGTGGTGGCACAGCTGATGGTGTTCCAGACAGGCAGTGCAGCGGCCCGGCGGCCTCGCTACCATTTGCCCTGAATGGCCCGAAGAATTCTCATCCCTCAAGGGTGTTCCATCTGGGACGATTCTGCCGTCGATGGAGAACGGGTTGGTCGTTTTTCCTTTCGCTTCCCAAAAAGAACCCTATACGTGTTGAAGGTGCCTTGCAAAACTTGCGTCGACCAAAAAGTCGAACGGGCTTTGGCCCGAGGAAGAAGGGTCGCACGGCCGGGGAGAACTGCTGGCCGCCCTAGGGGGCCGCGGATGCGGGTTGCCTACGAGCTGTCTTGAGGGGCCTGCGAAAAACTCTACCTGACTTTGGGATCGCGAGGAGGCGATCACAAGAGCCAATGCAAAGGGCTGAGGGGCTAGCCGCCCAGAGCATGGCTTGGAGCACACCGAATCGGACGTTGGTCATGAGGATCATCGTCCCCATGCCGTTAGCGTTGCTGGAGAGCTATTGGATGCGGATCCTGTATTTCGATCATGCGACAGCCACTCCCATGGCGGGCAGTGTGCGAGACGCGATGCAGACCTTCTTTTCCGAACAGTTTGCTTCGCCCGCAGCAAATCATGCCCAGGGTCGCGTTGCGGCCGAAGCGGTGGAAGATGTGCGAGGCATTGTGGCAGGAATGCTCGGCAGTTCCAGCACCGAAGTGGTGCTAACTGCCGGCTGGATGGAAAGCTGCAACCTGGGGATTTTGGGAGCGGCGCGAGCCACATTGCGGGAGAAGCCCGTCGCGACGCCCCATGCGATCACGACGCGACTAGAGGCGGCACCGGTGGCCGGGGCGATCGATCGCTTGGAGCAGGAAGGTTGGGCAGTGACGCGGTTGGCGTGTGATCGCCGGGGAATTGTCGGAGCGGACGCTGTGCAAGCCGCCGTTCGACCCTCCACGCGACTGGTTTCCGTGTGCCACGCCAGCTGGGAAACAGGAATCATTCAACCCATTCGACAGATCGCCAGCGTCTGTGCCAATCGTGGGATTCGGTTTCACTGCGATGCCAGCCAAAGCATCGGTAAAATCACTGTCCAGTCCGATGCGCTGGGGGTCGATCTGCTCAGTTTCGGAGGACATACCCTCCATGGTCCCAAAGGAGCAGGCGTCTTGTATGTCCGCCATGGCGTGGCGTTGGAGCCATTGCTGTTTTCTCAGGAAGGGGATTCTCCCTATCGTCCAGCGATGGACGATGTCGCTTCGGTAGTGGGCCTGGGGCAGGCCATTCGATTGGCTAGCGATGGGATGGTCCGTTCGCAGCAACTCCTGGAATCACTTGGAAATCGGCTGGTCGAGGGGTTGCGTCAGCAGTTGGGAGACCGCTTTCGCTTGGTTGGAGAACAGCAGGATCGTCTGCCTCATCTTTTTGCCATCGGTCTCCGCGGAGTCCCGATGCAAAAGCTCTTTGAACGGTTTGTGGAATTGCAGGCGAGGCCTTTAGGAAGCCAGCAGGCTATCGACGATGCGGCCGGTATCTCCCCTGCCCTCGAAGGGATGGGGTGGTCCCCAAAGGAAGCTGCCTGCTGCTTGCGCATCGCCCTGGCATGGACCTCCACGCCCGAGGAAATCGATCGGCTGATCAATGGGCTGGCGGAGGCTAGCGATGCATGGTCGGTCGCTGATTGATCGGTGCAGAATCCTTTTTCCGCCAAGCCTTCAGCCGCTTGGATCCCGCGAAAGCATTAGGTCTGATAGCCCCGCTTGTTCGTAACTCGCGAAATGAGGAGTTGCTGGACGATTCCCAAGCGGACTTCGCCTGTCACGGGGGTAAGGGGGAAACGACCGGCCTGATTCGTAGCGGAATGAGGCTGTCACTGTTCTGACCTCTGGTTTGCTCCGGACCGCGAGGGATTCGCAGCGTGCTTGATGCCATCCATCTCTGATCGCCACCAAAACCTTGGGAGGCTTTGCTAGCCCTCCCGCTGCGCCCGCGGAGTGATCGGGAAGCCAGCGGAGTGATTGGTAATCGAAGCGGATGGGTGCCCCGATGGTGTAGGAATCGACACAGCGGTTCTCGCTGGAACAGTCGCTAGCCACTCGTCTTTCGAGCGAAACCGGCCGCCTTTCAATTGCTCTGGAAGAGCTTTCGGGGATCTGCTACCGTCCGCCCGCCGATCCACCGTCGAATCATTCGAGTCGGGATGTCTTCGTGTGGGCGTGGCGAGCTTCAGGAGGGAGCGATAGCGATGGGATGGGTGGTCAGCCATCAAAAAGAACAACTCCCGTCTGCCGACGGCGGTCTTCCTAAACGGATCGCCTGGTGGCTGACGCTCCCTGTTCTCTTCTCCGGCTGTGCGGATGGTCCGCTCTACGGCCTCAAGAAAATGAATCCGCTGATCACCAAGCAGTGGAAAACCGACCAGGAATTGGGACCAACCTACGTCCAGCGTTTGGAAGAGATCGAGCGATTGCGAAGCCAGATTCGGTCGATGTCGCCTGACGAGCAGGAAGGATGGCTGGAGTCGATCGAACAGTTGGTGGGCAACGACCCAAGCCCCGAAATGCGTCGTCAGGCGGTCCTTGCATTGAAGGGACTGCCTCAGCAGCAAGCCGACGAGATTCTTGCAAATGCCTGCAAGGATGAATCGGAAAAGGTGCGGCTGGCGGCCTGTGAAGTGCTCTCGGTCCCTCCCAATCCAACTCGGCTATCCCTACTGGAAAAGCTCGCCAAACAAGACGAATCGATGGCCGTTCGCATCGCCGCCGTGGAGCGTTTCGGTGATTTCTCCAGCGACCAGGTGTTGGCGCCTCTGGAAGAAGCTCTTCGCGACAAATCGCCAGCCATCCAGTTTGCTGCAGTGCAAAGTCTTGCGCGGACCACGGGGCTCAAGATGTCGGCCAATGTCGCTCAGTGGCGCGACTATCTCGAACAAAATCGCGATGCGATCGCCAACTCCGGTGGCTCGGAAGAGTCATCCGAGACCCTGGCAGCTCAAGGGGAAAGGCCGGTGCGTTGAAGCTTCGCCTGATGAGCCAAACTGAAATTTATTTTGGGAATCAACAGAAAGCATCCAGCGACCGATAAAAACACCGCGATCCGACGAGGCAAGGACCCGGAAGTCAGGCATGGCGGTGCCTCGAGCTGGGGGAGCCACGGGGAAACCGAGGGAAGCTCCCCGCAATCGACATTCGCTTCAGATCAGGAAGAGACTCCACCTATGCCTTCGAATGGTCCCGCCACAGCCTTTCATGACCTTCGAGTTTCATCTTGGAGTCGATGCAGGTTGGCTTTGGGGAGTAGCCTGGCCTTCTGGTTTGCAGGACATGCCCAGCAGCACCTGATTGCCGAGGATCCACCGCAGGCAAAGGCCATCTACTGCGAATTGCCCGACGAAGGAGAAGCTCCGGCTCCCCTGTCGTTGGAGTGGCTTCAGGAGAAGCCTTCCGATACGGTTCGGGCACCGATCTGGGAGGTCTCCAAGCGAGGAGGAAGTGTGGTGAGGGGCCGTCGCGGGGGACCTGTCAACCCGCTGCGTTCCAGCGCCGATCCAGCTCTCGGGGGTGCCGATGCTGGCCCCGCACCGATTCCCGATTTGATCCCTCAAATGGAATCCCTCCTGTCGTTGCCAGAACGCACCGAAGGGAGTTCCGACGCGTCCAAGCAGGTTGCGCCATTCGATCCGTCGGCACAGTCGAAGGACCAGCCCCAAGGAGACATCGCCGCGCAAACCGCTCCCTCCATGGATCCGAAAAGCCGATCCAAAGATCGCCCGACCGGGCGGCCTGTCGGTAGCTCCCCAGCCAAATTGGATAGATCCGGCCAGCTTGCAACCACCGAGAACGACTCGGTATCGAGCGGGTTGAAGTTTCCGGATGAACTGCCGATCAAGCCGGGGGAGATGGGCGGCAGCAAGCTCCAGGAAGAGCCGGATTTGGGGAAGGAACGCAGCGAAGCCGAAATGCAGTTGGAGCGACGGGAGACGGAGGAGGCGCTTCGTCAACTGGAGAGCCCCTCACTGAAACTACCGGTCCCGGAGAAAGTTGTTTCGCCCGACAAAGGGCAAGTCGAGCGGAAGCCCCCCAGCCCGCAGCAACTGGCGGTTCAAGGTCGCCTGCGGTCGTGCATGGCCTATTATTTGTTCCGGCCTGAAACCACGGCGCGGCGAAGTCCCTGGGCGGTGATGCATGCCATGCTGCCCTATGGAGTGGAAGGGGAATTGATCGTTGGCAACCAGCGGGTTAACGCCATCGGTTGGCTGTGCTACAACGGCCGCTGCCGCACGCAAAGTCTCTTCATTGCGAAGTCTCAGGGGTTTTCGATGGCGGTTGGACCTGGGGTGCAGGGGCACGAAGGACAATTCCTTGCGATGCTGGGCCAATCCCTGGTTCCTCGCACCTACCCCATCAAGGTTCAGGGGCGTTCCTACACGATTGAAGACCTCGTGCGTTATGAGATGGCTGGGTGCCGGGAGAAGTCCGAGCTGACGTTCAAGTTGATCGGGCTTTCTCATTATCTTCCAAGCGATTACAGCTGGAAAAGTCAGGATGGGAAGACTTGGTCGATTTCCAAGCTGGTGGAGGAAGAGCTAGCGCAGCCGCTGGTGGGGGCTGCCTGTGGTGGAACCCATCGATTGATGGGGTTGTCGTTCGCCTGCAAGCGTCGGCAGTTACAGGGCATGCCGCTGGACGGCCAGTTCGGTCGAGCCCGCAGGTACCTGGATGACTGCATCGATTACGCATTCTCGCTGCAGAATCCCGACGGGAGCTTCAGCACCGAGTGGTTTGAGACGCGGGCCAACAAACCCGATATGGACCGCAAAGTGCAAACGACCGGCCACATCCTGGAGTGGTTGGCTTACGAACTGCCTGAGGATCAGATGCACGATCCCCGGATCCTGAAAGCGGTCCAATTTCTTCTCAGCCAGATCTGGGACCGTCGGGATCATGATTGGGCTATCGGCCCTCGAAGCCATGCGATCCGAGCTCTGGTACTCTACGACCAGAAAGTCTTCGGTAGCGAACCTGGGAAGCGGAAGGAAATGCTGGCACAGTTCCTGAAATCCAGCCAACCAACCCAGCGCCGATAGGAATTCGCGAGCCACGCCGCTAGGGCGAAGGTAGTTCGGCTATCGCCCCGGTTTTGTGATCGCTTCCATGCAATTGCGAGGCCCAGGGAATACTTCAACGGGCAGCGAGCAGTGACGGACAGACCGCGCAGGTTGGTCTGTCGATTAGGCTTCCGAGGGTCGATTTTTCCATCCGTCCAAATGGTCCCTCGCGGCACGCGATCGATCGTCATTCGTCCGGTTCGGTGAATTCCAGCAAGCCGGCAGTTGGGCGGACCGCGGGTAGGCAGGAACCAGATCGGCCGCAGCAACATTCTAATAGGTGTTAGAATATTGCTGCCAAAAGGACCGATGCAAGTCCTGGTCGTCCCGATTCTCGGAGTCGAAGGGGTTGGATCCAGGGAGTCGGCAGGCTATTATAAAAAGACTTTGTTGACCCCCCTGAAACCCGCTGGACAAAGGACAGGTGGCCTATCGATGACTTCACCGCGCTGGACACGCCAATTCGCTTCGCTGCTGAAATCGGCCACAGAGATGTCCGACGCGGTCGATGCGGATGCGATCCTGCTGCTGTTGGAAGTACCGATGGACTGGGAGAGAATTCGGGACACCATCCCCTCCTCTGTCCAGAAGATCATTGTCGCGATGGATCGAGTGGAGGATTTGGAGGGCGCTGAGAAGGCGGGCCTGATTCCTCTACCGCTCAACAAGGAGCAGTCGCCTCTTTTGGAGCGTCTGCAGCACGCGCTGCTGGAAGCCGTGGCGGACGAGGTGCTGAAGAATAACTGCGACGTGATCGCGTGCTACAGCGGTTTTGAGCATCATGTGATCGACAGCCTCTCGGTGGTTCGGCTCGATGATCGGATGCGGCGGCTCACCAGTCGCGATCTGCAGCGACTGGAGAGTAGTGTTCCGCTGAAGAGCCTGAAGGTGGTGATCGACTTAGCCGTTCAGATCGGTCGGGAGGGCCGCGAAGGGAAGAAGGTCGGCACGATGTTTGTCGTCGGTGACACGCGAAAGGTCCTGATGCATTGCAAGGATAGCGGCTTTGATCCGCTTCGTGGTTATGCTCGCAAGCACCGCAATCTGCATGATCCCAGGACGCGCGAGGACATCAAGGAGATCGCGCAGATGGACGGCGCATTCGTCGTCTCGTCGGATGCGATTGTCGAGCGATCCAGGCAGATCATCGAGGTGATGCATGCCGACCTGGCGCTCTCCAAAGGGTTGGGATCGCGCCACTGGGCCGGCGCGGCGATCTCGCAGAAAACAAAAGCCGTAGCGATCGTCGTCAGCCAGTCCTCGGGCACGGTTCGCCTCTTCCAGAATGGGGAACTGGTGATGCGGATCGAACCGATGGACCAGGCGGTCAAGTGGATGGAGTTCAATTACGAGCCACCGACGCTGGAAGCGGATGATTGATCAGCGTGGCTTGTTGAAGTCGATCTTCGAGACATGATCGATTAGCCAAACAACCGCTTCTTCCCTCGAATTTAGCTCGCCATCCAGTTGTCGGGCACGGACTTCCGCCAGTAGTTTTCCCCGCAGAGGTCCCGAGGGGACCGCTAGGTCCTGCAGTACCCGGCCGTCGATCAAGGGATTGGGGTTCCAGCATTCGGCGGGAGTCTGCATCCGATTCAGCAGAGCTTCAATGGAGTCGGTGGGGATGCCATGCAGCCGCCGCCATTGCCAGATCAAACTCAAGGCCATCGCGGCGCGAGGAAGGATCAGCCAAGGTTGCACCTGGGACCAAGGAAGGTTGGTATCGACGGCCAACGCCTGACCGGTCGCCAGGATGGAACGGAGATCGGCTGCCTCGTCGTTGCTTACCTTCCAGTGCAACTTGAGGGTGTTTGAGGCCGCTTCTGGTGAATCGACCTCGCGAGGCAGCGATGGCGCGATTTTTTGGCAAGTTGGTTGCCAGAACAGTGGTGCAAAGAGCGCTGTCGTAGCGGGCAAAAAGCCTTGGCATGCATCTAAGTCGATCCAGAGGTTTGTCCAGTCGCGAGCTGTTTCGTCGACGCGCCACAGATCGGCCAGCGGGGGCAGGATCGATCGCCAGAGATTCAAATCCCAAAGCGTTTGAATCGCCTGACTGCGGCGAGGGCCATCGAAGACCTTATGCATTTCCTGCGAGATTCGTTCGCGACTGACCTGGCCTAGAGTATCGGCCAGCTCGGCAATAGCGCTGCGCGTCGCCGGCTCGATCGGAAACCCAAAACGCGCCGCAAAGCGGACCGCTCGCAGCAGACGCAGTTTGTCCTCCGTGAAGCGAAGTCGTGGGTTGCCGATGGCGCGAAGAACTTGATGCTTCAGATCGTCCTGGCCGCCCACGAAGTCATGGACCTGCCTTGCCACGGGATCCCAGAAGATGCCGTTGATGGTGAAGTCCCGGCGCTGCGCGTCCTCCGACGGCGTGCTGAAGACCACGGAATCGGGCCGGCGTCCGTCGGAATAACTTCCGTCGTTTCGGAACGTGGCGACCTCCACCTGATACCTTTGACCCTCCCTGCGACCATGGATGCAGACGACCCCAAATGCAGCCCCAACCAGCTGCGTTGCCCGGTCTCCGAAGACCGCTCGCACTTGCTCGGGACGAGCACTAGTGGCCACATCGTAATCCTGGGGAATCTGTTCCAGCAGCTGATCGCGCACGCATCCCCCCGCAAAATAGGCAAGATGGCCGGCCTCTTGGAGGCGTGCTACAATATCGACAGCGAATTGGTAATCGGTCCGAGATTCCAAAAGGCGAAGAAACATCGGTGAGCGATCTTTGGAGTGATGGGAAAGAGCGATCGGGTAGTCACGTGCGCGACAACGGTCGGCACGGGGTGGTGGGGGTCGTCCACGAAGAGGGAAGATTCCTCGTCATCCGTCGCTCGCGATGGGTACGAGCTCCCCGAATGATATGCTTTCCGGGGGGATCGATCGAGCCGAATGAGGATTTTCCGACGGCAATACGCCGCGAAATGGATGAAGAATTGAGCCTTCAGGTGGAGGTGATCAAGCACCTGTGGTCTAGCCGTACCGCCTGGGGCACCAACCTCGAATGGATGTTGTGCAGACGCCCCGAAGGCCAACCTCCCGTCCCCGATCCTCGGGAGGTCGAGGAGGTGTTCTGGATGAGCCGCGAAGAGATTCTGTCGCACCGCGAAGTCCTCGGTAGCATGCCTGGCTTCTTCGAGCGGATCGATGCGGATCCCCATTGGGATCGGCTCTAGGTGGCTCTAGGGAGCAGACGCCGCAGGGCGTGAAGAACAATCCCGGTGGCGACGGCGACGTTGAAGGAATCGACTTCCAGTTCCATCGGAATGCGCACTCGGTGGTCCGCCATGCTTTGAATCGCTTCTGGCACTCCCTGTGCCTCATTGCCGACGATCACCATCATTTTTCCCGCCGACCGAAACTGCTCCAGCGGAACCGACGGATGCTGCAAGCTGGTGACGACGCTCTCGATTCCTAGATCCCTTAACTGTTCGATCCAGGAAATCGGGTCTTGGATGGTTGTCGTGGTGACTTTCAGGCTGGCACCCATCGAGACACGTAGTGCCCGTCGCGATAACGGATCGGAGGTGCCGGGGCCCAGGAAACAGTGTGTGATTCCCAGGCCAGCGCAGGTCCGAAGGATCGCACCCAGGTTCTCGGGATCCTGCAGTCCGATGGTTCCCAAAGCGACCGGTTGATCCGACTGTGCGAAATCGAGCAGCGATTGGCGCCAGGGGCGTTCCTTGGGGCGAAGGCCACAGGCCAGGAAGCCGCGATGAAAGTGGAAACCGACCAGCTCTTCGATCGACTGGCTGGGGACAACCAGCACCGTATGGGAATCGCCCCAGGGAGCCAGTTGGTCCGTCCAGTCGGCTGCGTCGACAACGATCGAATCGATGTCAAAGGAACTGGCCAGCAGCCTTTCCACCAACGGACGGCTTTCGGCGATGAATCGGCCGCTGAATCGAGTCAGATTCCGAGTGCGCAGGTGGCGATACGGTTCCAGCCTCGCGTCTGCCAGATCGCTCAGGAATTCGATCGCCAAGCTACCCGCCCTCCTTATCCACCTTCCTTCATGGTACCGGCCAAACAATCGATTCCACTGGCCCGTAGTACGTGAGATGGCACCAGAATTCAGGACATCGACTGACCCAGTGTCTAATGTACCGTAGCTCGACGCAGTCGATGCTTTGGCTCATCGGAAATCAAGACTTCCTATGGTGATACTGGCGTAGCCAGATTGCCAACGGGATCAGGAACCCTCCCCGTTCGTTTCTAGCGACCCTCCTAGGGGACAGATGCAGTGGGTAGATCATTCAGGCAGGGGGTTGCAACGCACGCAGAGGACTTGGCCGGTGCGATCGAGCACATAGATCCAGCTTTCATCGGCCGAGATAAGTACGCGGATCAGATCTCTGGTTGGTAGGGGGATTTCGGCCGTCAGTTGCTGGAGTGCGATATCGTACGTCTTGATGGAACCGTCGCGCGTGACGCAGAGGAGGGTGCGCTGATCCTTCGACCAGGCGGCATCGTGAGCCGGGCTACCGGTCATCGGCAACGTCCAGGCGTGGCTTCCGTCATCGGTGCGGTAACAGACGATCCGATGGTCCTCGCAGACCACCAGCAGGTATCGCTCATCGTGGGAAAACCGAAGGCTATTGAGATCGATTTCGGGAAAATGCCCCAGCGTTCGCTTGAAACCGGTTCGGGGATCGACCAGTTCGACGTACCGATCATCGGCAAAGACCAGGTACTTTTTGGAAGGTGAAACGATCAGATTGCGAAGTAACTCGGACCGACTTGAGAGCCTCCACAAAACCGTTTGGTTGTGAAGGCTCCAACAGCCGAATGGACGTGAGGACTTGCCCTTATCCCCATCTCCCTGAAACTGGACGATGAAACGATCCTCGTCGATCGCGGCGACCACTGAGTGAATCTTCAAGTCGGGAGGGATCGAGTCAATTTGGAGGATTTCGCCCGTTCTCCTGTCGGCCCGCGAGATCGCGCGATCACCCGTGGAAGTGCTCTGTTTGGCAAGAAAGTAGGGTGAGCGAGACATGAGCGGTAGGGGAGTCTTGGTGCCATTGTAGGGCCCAAGAGAAATCGTCGAGTTGGCTCTACTCTTCCCTGCTTCCACCAATTGGATTTGTTCACTGGTTTTCATTAACATCACCTCCCCACCGCCTATGGGAGCCAAATCGTAGAAGTCATTCCCCGGGATCCGCTCGATAGCCCCGGCGGCGATGTGGATTCTGTTGGTCGAACCATCTTCACTGACACTATGAACAGCTTGGCCGTTGGATCCCCAGCAGATACTGGCGACTCGCTTGTCATGACCGCTCCAGCTCTTCAGTCTTCCTGACTCGATCAGTTCCTGGCTGTTGCTCCAGCCGCTCCACCGATTCGAAAAATGAAGTTCCACGCCATCCCCTTTGTAAGTCACCTGCTCAGGGACTTCATTCCAATCCGGGTTCGGCCTTCCGGAATCATCGAGCCATTCACGCATGAAGTTTTCGACGCAAACGATATTGGCCAGCGGCTCGCGAAACTCCAAATAAACTCGATCGCACTGCAGTGGCAGCTCCTCACTTGGATCGCTGGGGTCCGCGTGCACTATGAGACTCCACAATGCATCGGTGCTGTTGTTCGGCACGATGGAGCCTGAAGATCGCGACGCGAATCTCGCCTGTTCTCCCGCGAAGAATTCGGTGAAACGCAGACGCGATTGAGTTGGGTGTCTTTCGGGCAGCTGCAGTAGGTGGACATTGCCGTTGCTTTCGCCGATGGCCAAGCGAGTTTCGGTAGTATCGAAAGCGACGGCGCTGACGGTAGAGGAAAAGCGAATGCGTTCGATTGGCTGATAGCGGCCTTCGAGTTGCTTGAGCAGTACAAGGTTCCCGTGGTCCAGTCCGACAGCCAGCCACTGGCCGGACTGCGAGAAAACGACACTGGAGCAGCGGTTGATGTTAGTGGCGCGGGAAGGAGAGAGGGCGACAATCTGGATGCTGTCTTGGGATGGGTCGTCGATGTCCGCGATACGCAGTAATCCCATGTTGCTGCCGTAGGCGGCGCGGCCCTGACGACTGACACCCAAGCACTCCAGGGCTTCGCCCTGGGAATTGAGCCGATGGCTGAACTGGAAGTCCAGTGCATTCCAGACGGCGACATCGGTGGCGCTCCCTGCAGTCAGGAACAGCTTCCCATCGCTCGACCAGTCCAACTGGAAGACCTGCTTTTCCGAAGCTTTCCAATGATGGAGCAGCCTCCCGGTGGCAACATCCCAGACTTTGACCGTCCCATCGTCTCCACCGCTTGCGATTTGGGTGCCATCCGGATGAATCGCCAGACCATTGATCTCTCCTTGCTCGGTGTCGATATCCAGTCGCAACTGGCCAGTGGTTTCGTCGACGATCCGCAGATGGGAGTCCTTCCCGGCAGTGGCGATCTCCTGACGAGAGGGTAGGGAGAGCCCAAAGTAGAGCTTGGTCGGAAACTGAGCGATGGTGACAGGTTCCGAAGGAAGCTGGGACCTCAAAAGTCGCCAGTCGAGCGGCATCGGTGCGACGGGGGACGTTTGGCTTGCATCCGATGCTTCGCTGTGGCGATCGAGGAGTTGGCGAGCGATCGTGAAGTTACCGTCCTGAGCGGCCATGCTGGCCAGCAGCAATTCGGAGGCGAATGCCTGTTGTTTGGATTTCCGTTCCGAGCGAACGGCGAGCTGGCGCTGAGCGATGGCGATGAATAGGCCGGCCAGCAGTCCTGATGTCGCCAGAATGACGGCGCCCAGGGAAAGCCGGTTTCGCTTGGCGACCCGGCAAAGATGTTCGAATGTGGTCTCTGGATGAGCGCTGACGGGGGCATTGGCCAGATAATTCCGAAGATCTTCCGCCAGTTGCTGGACCGTCTGGTAGCGTCGCTCGGGGTCGCGCTGCATCGCCTTAGCGACGATGGCATCGAGGTCGCCTCGCAGGGCTTTCGCAGAATCTGGGAATCGCTCGCTGGGTGGCATTGGATCGTTGTGCTGAACCAGATCTCGGAGGTCGGCGAGTGACTGGGTTTGTTGGATCTGGGTGTCGAAGGGAGGCACCCCCGTCAAGAGGTCGTAAAGTAGGGCACCCAGCGAGTAGATGTCACTGCGCGTATCGATGCGATCCCCTTCCAGACTGTACTGCTCGGGGCTCATAAAGGGAGGTGTCCCAGGAGTGCTGCCAGCCTGGGTCAGTACGCTCTTCGATTGCCCTGGCACTGCCACTTCGCCACTTCGCCACGAGTCGCCCCAATCGGACTGATACGCCTTTGCGATTCCGAAATCGATCACCTTGACGACCGGATCGCCGTCGACCGTAGTTACCAACACATTGGAAGGCTTGATGTCCCGATGGATGATTCCTTTTTGATGGGCGTGCTGAATCGCTTTGCAGCACTGAATCATCAAATCAATTCGTTGGCGAATCCCCAGCCGCTGGGCACTGCAATGATCGATGAGTTGAGAGCCCTGGACGTATTCCATCGCCAGGAAGGCATCTCCGGAATCGGCCGATCCGGCATCGAAGATATGGGCGATATTTGGATGTTCCAGCGATGCGAGAACCTGCTGTTCTCTTCGAAAGCGTTCGAACGCATGAGCGTCGGTAGGGTTGCGTTGCAGGAGTTTGAGCGCTACTAGTCGCTGGACGGGCGAGGACTGGCGGGCCAAGTAGACATGGCCCATGCCCCCTGCCCCGATCTGTTCGATCAACTGATAGGGGCCGATGCGGCTGCCCATTCGAGACTGGGAGTCACCGATCGCGTGGACGAGCGGCTTCAGGGGGCGATCGAACCATGCAGGCTTTTCGGCTGCCTCGGTGAGCGACAGGAGTTCGGCAAGCTTTTCTGGTTGCCCCTGAAGCAGCTCTTCCGCCCATCGCCTGCGGACCTGACGATCTTCAATCGCCATGGCCCTCAGGAGAAGATCTTCGACGGCATCGTAGGGGGAGGTGGTGGACATGGAAGTGGTGCAGGAAGTGGTTCAGGATTGTCGGCTCAGTTCCCGCAGCAGCCAGGCACGAGAAAAGGCCCAGTGGCGTTCGACGGTGGCTTCTGAGATCCCCAGCTGCTGGGAGCATTGGGGGATCGTCATATTGCCGAAGAATTTTAGTTCCACTAACTGGGCATGGGTGGGATGCTGATCGGCGAGCCTTCGCAGCGCTTCGTCGAGCGTTAGGAGATCGAACGAAAGGCGATCACCCTGGTCCAGTAAAGGGTCCGAGCATTGATCGACCGAGGTCGCAGCGCGCGGCAGCTTGCGATGGCGGCGGAGTTTTTTTCGGGCATGGTCGATCAGGACCCGGCGCATCGTTGCTGCCATGAGCGCGCGAATATCGTGCACACCAATCGCAGGGCTCAAAAGCCGCGGCTGGACGCGAGCGAACGCTTCGTGAAAGAGGTCGGTTGGGCTGAGCGTGTGGTTGGCGGACTCGCGCCCCATGAATCGCCTGGCCACCAAGCGAAGCTGCTGGTAGAGCTCTTGGTCCCATCCATCCACCATCTGGCACCTCCTCTGATTACGAGTTCGAGGATTATGCCATAAGGTCGACAGAAGACGCAAGGAATTTGTCATCCCCCACCCGGGTCGCGGAAGGGAAGCTCTTCTATCTCACTCGGGTCTCTTTCCACCCGATGATGCCACGAGCATAAGCCGACGGATTCAACGCGTCACAACCTAGAGTCCGAGGGCCAGGAAGTTGTCATCCGCAGGCATTTCAGAAAAAAGAAAAAAAACTGAGGGGATTGTTGGTGGCTATGTCGCTTACCCAGAAGGCATTCGTCCCCGCTCGGCAATTGTCGAACGACTCGATTGGCGAAGAGCAGCGACGCCCCCTTGATTCAAGAGAATATGTGAGGCATTCATCGGTTGATGACGTCATCTATGAATCGTCTTGATTCAAGTGTTTTTATCTGTGTCTTTTACGAAGTTACTGTTCGGTTTTTGTACACGCTCGGCAACTTGTCCGGCAAAGCATGAGTTCGCGTGGTTCGCCACCGATTCGTGCGAGTGTTTTGCATTGCTACTCATCCGGCGTCCGCTTTGTCGATATTTCAGGAGTGATACTGCCATGTCGTATTCGAGAAGATTATTTGTTATTGTTTTCGCCCTGTGCTGCAATGTCCCTGTTTTTGGACAGCCTCCAGGAATCGTCTTGAACCCTGGAGAGAGGTATGTGCCGGGTTCTCTTCGCGATCAGTATGGGAACCCAGTTCCCGATTACGTTCCCCCGCAAAATTCTCGGATTCCTAGTTCCCCTGGATTGGGTCCAGTCAATGACGGAACGGGTTTGTCTTTGGGAGTGATCATCTATGAAGTGAATGGAAGAGTGTTAGTGGAGCGGACGATTCCAGGTACACCGGCATCTGGAAAGTTGTTTCCCAATGACCAACTGGTTCGGGGTGCGTTCCGGGATGCGCAAAATGGGCAGGTTTACCGTCAGTTCATCCAAAGTATCGACGATGTGACGCGACTCAAGGCTTATGCAGGACCGCAAACGAGGGTGGCGATGGAAGTTTACCGTCCAACTACAGGTTATCGAAGTTTCTTTGTAACATTTGAAACCGATGAAGTGGTTCCGCAAGTAAGGACTAGGGCAGCAGCCGCTGCGGCGGATGGTTCTGGGGAAGTGCCGGTCACTCGCCGTCGAGCGGGGGCAATAGTACCGGATTCGACTGGCGAAGCGGCACAATTGCTTGGTGGGCGCGAATCAAGCGAAGGGGGCCCAGTAACGCGAGAATCTACTCAGCAGGGTAATTCAGGAGATTCAGCAAACGACCTGCTGAACGGGCCAGGATTTTAATCGAGTTATTAAATGTTTGGATTGAGCGATGAAATCACAGGGACCGAGGTGTCTGTGTCCGGTCCCTGTTCTTTGCTTTGTTGCCAGAGAAGTTGGTTTTGCTAGAGAGGTGGGATCCAGCAGAGCATCGATCCATTCGGCAATACTGTGGGTCCGTGGGTCGATTTCCAAGCACAGCGACACCAGAGGACCATGCCGGAAATACCCTGAAATTTTAGACGGAACGGCGCGAGCAATCCGTTTCTTTTGGGGCAAGCGTCGCCCACTGGAGGGCTCTCGCCCCTTCGCTACCTTTGAAAGATGATCGACAGTACTGCGCCAACCATGCGGCGACGTTCTATAAGCGATTCCCAAAAGTACAGTACAGCAATCGCCCCACAAGAATCTTAGACGACCCCTCTCTTTACTAGTCGGTTTCTGCCTGCTCCGGCCTCCGACTTCTCTCGATTCTCTTTCCGAACCAAGTCGCGTAGGATGGGATGAGACGCAGCGCCATGTTCGGCACCGCATAGGCGGATGGTTGAGAACCAGGGAAGCAGCATGAGCGATCGATCGATTTCCAGCTCGCAGCGGCGGTGGTTGACGGCGGAATTGCAAAGCTGGCAGGCTTCGGGGATGATCACCAGCCAGCAGGCCAGTCAGATTCTCTCGCAGTACCAGGATGAAGCCGAAGCCAGCCAGCGGACCTTGTCGCGGGCTAGTTGGGTGCTGCAGGCCATCGCGGCCATTCTCGTCTTTCTGGCGCTGCTGCTGCTAATCGGCTACAACTGGTCGGCCATGTCGGATGTGGCCAAGCTGTTGGTGGTTTTCGCGGTCGTGATCGGAACCTACGCCACTGCCTTTTATCTTCGTTTTTCACGCAAGGCAGAGCTGGGATCAGAAATCGCTTTTTTCTTAGGAGGGCTCACCTATGGAGCCGCCATTTTTCTGATCGCTCAGATCTTCCATATCAACGCCCATTTCCCCGATGGATTCCTTTGGTGGGCGATCGGCATTGTTCCTTTGGCGATTGGCATGCACCAGAATTTGCTGCATCTGCTTTTGGCGTGGCTACTGACTGTCTGGAGCGGAAGTGAGATCCTTGGCTATCGCCAGATATCGCCATGGCGGCAAGGCCCTTGGAGCGATCTCCCCAACGTCGCGATCCTTCTTCCGATCGTGGTTCTCCCGGCCCTTCTGATCGCTTATCGCCGCAGCACCCCATGGCCGGTCTTTTTTTACGCCGTCGCTCTTTGCGGGTGGCTGATACTACAGCCCTACGCCTGGGGAGTTGCGGATGACACACTCTGGATGATCGGGACTGTCGGGGCGATGATGTGGATCGTCGCGGAGGCTCATTTTTTGGGGGATCGCCGAGCAATTCCCTATCGGACTGTGGGCATCCTGCTGCTCGGGGGAGTCCTTCTTTTTCTCAGCGGTTACGAAGAGACGGCATCGCTTTTTACCTACAACACGGAAGAACGGCTGGGACCGGGGATCGTCGCGTTGATTGCCGCTCTAGTTGCAGCGACGTTCTTTGCAGTTGAGTCGCTACGTAGCAAAGCGATCCAGGAGCGGGGACTGTCGGTCGCGCAGGGCGACTGGAAGGAACGCCAGTGGTTGCCTCTGGGGCTGGCTGGGGCCATGGGAGTGATGGCGATCTGGACGTCGATTTTCGTGCGCGAAGGCAATTGGTTTAGCGACCAACCAAAGATGCTGGTCGCTATCGTACCGACCATCTTGGCCAACGTCGCGATTTTGGTGGTGGCGGTCTGGCTCATTCGCCTTGGGGTTCGAGAAGAGCGGACACGCCCCTTTGCTGCGGGTGTCCTCGGCATTTTGATCTGGGCCTGGATCCGCTACATCGATCTCTTCGGAGAATTGGGTGGGATGCTGGGTGCCTCGCTGATGTTTTTGTTCTCGGCCGTCGTCCTTTTTGGCGTCTCCTGGTACTGGCGAGGGCGAAAGGGGGTGGAGCATGCATGACGCGACCACAACAGCAAACGACGCGCTTTCGGCAGGAATTGGATGGATGCGGCGCCACGAGCGGCAGTTGCTCTTTGGGGCGGTAGCTTTGCAGTTGCTAATCCTGCTAGGGATGATCGCCTGGCAGGCGATGCCGATCTGGACCGGGGAAACCCTTTTGCTGAGGGTCCAACCGATCGATCCACGCGATCTGATGCGTGGCGACTACGTCATTCTTTCCTACGAAATGTCATCCCTTCCGATCGACGGAGTTGAGGGGAATCGGTCCGAATGGGCTGATGATCGCGTTGTTTTCGTGACGCTGGAATGTGAGGAAGATGGCGTGCACTGGCGCGGCGTCAAAGCCTCTCTCAATAAGCCAGCGAAAGGGAAATACATCCAGGGCAAGACACTTCGGGGACGCCTAGTCTTCGGAATCGAATCGTACTTTCTTCAGGAAGGAACAGGCAAAGAGTACGAAGAGGCGATCCAGAAGAAAAAAGTTTCCGCCAGAATCTCACTGACTGCTGAAGGCCGCGCCGCGCTGCTCGACTTGCAGTACGATCCATGACTCACCCTCGGAAGCAACCGAGGGACGCACGCTGGTCGTTTGAAGAAGTCGCTTCGAGGGGAGGGCAAGCCGAATCGCCCGCAGCGATGGCGTCTCAGAGTCTTGGCAGAACAATCATGCTGGCAGGAATGCCGGGGCTTTCCCAAGGACTGCCGTAGCGCATCAATTCAATCGCCATCAGAATGCTTGCGGCCAGCATCAGAATGGCCGACAAGACCAGCATCACGCTGTAGACCGAAAGAGGTTGCTTGGTCTGCTTGCCGGCTGTGCTCATGGTCGTCTCGCGTTTGCCCGTTCCGAAGTGTTCTTCAAATCCTTGTTGCCAGATCTTTGGATCTAGCGAGCCAAGTTCACGGTTGGCTCTTGGAGAGATTAACCAACGGTTGCCGCAACATCATCCCCTTGCTGGATGAATCCCTTGCGGAAGCCTGGGAGAATTTGGCCGACCGATTTGTCGTCCTGGGTACGTCGAATTTCGATCCGGCCCAAGTACTGACCACCGCGATAGACATCCAGTTGATGGCCTTCGCGAATCCCGTCATCGCGACCCAGCGAGATTTCCACAAGGCCATTCTGGCCGACGGCCAGAACCACCCCTTTGACATCCGCAGGAGGTACGTCGTCGGGATTTTCCTGGATCCCAGCTCGTGCTAGGGCTCCCTGGGCGTTCATCAGCCGTGCCTCACTGAGCGTGAGGCTGGAGGTGAGGTCGGAAATCTTGTTTTCCAGCGTGGCCAGCAGAACCTTCTTGTTGTTGACATCATCGGTCAGGGCGATGACTTTGGCCTTCAGATCGTTGCGGTCGTTCATCACTTGGTCCAGTTGCTGCTTGACCGCCGTGTTTTCGGTGGTGACCCGCTGCAATTCGGTCTGGGTGGCGTTGAGCGTCTGGGTCATCTGAGTCACCGAAGCCTGCATGTCCTGAAGCTCGGCAGTCTTCTGCGACAGTTGGTCCTTCAGGGCATCCAGTTGGGTCTGAAGGGCGGCCAGGGTGACGCGGCGAGCTGCTTGCTCCTGCGCGATTTCGTTCTTCGCAGTCAGCAGGGAAGTCTGCAGTTCCTTGTTGCCCGCCTGGAGCCGGGAAATCTGAACGTTGAACCCAGTGGAGGGGTTCAGCACCGCATCTTTCCACTTGGTGTGGGTGGCATTGACCGCCAGAGCCAAGGAGAAAAAGGCCACGCTGAGCACGAAAATCAGGCCAGTGAAGACCTTGCCGAGTAGCGTCATGAGACCTGGACCCTTATCAGAACCGAAGCTTGGAACCGGTGGGAAGCGGTGTTTTGGACCGCCTTCTTCAAATCCCCTGGCTCCTGGATGAGCCATCGTCAAAAAAGTGCAAGGAGATGCGGGTGAAAGTCCCAGTCGTCCCGACTCCGTCGACTCTCAGGGTAGGTATCGGAACCGCCCTGGGCCGACTTTCAAGATTCACTGGGTACCGCCAATTCCCCAAACCCTTCCAAGTATAGTTCGGCAAAATCGGCAATGTCAACGAAATCCTTACCAGCCAGAAAAGGTTGTTGAGGGCCGTTTTCGTTCGGCTTGGACAGTGATGGCAGATTTGGGATTGCGGGTTTTTCAGAGGGGACCTTGGTCCAATTCCCGTCGCCGGCAAATCGGCTGGGTCCGTTTCAGGCTGGTAAGGCTGGGGATTCTGATTTTAAGGAAGAAAGAGGCGAGCGAACCTGGCTTGGTTGGGCAAGTCGGGCTTGCGTAACCGATTACAATAGTGACGATTGGTTTCCAGCTCTGGCGGGTCGCTCCTTTTGCAAAAACGGGTCGATCCAGAAGAGTCGGAACGGGTCGCGACGCCACCGGTCCCAGTTGGTTCACTTTCAGCCACTCCCACAAAGAAACTAGCCCTAGCAATGAGCTCCCAGGTTGCTTCCTCGAAGGCGGAATCGTTCTTCCTGAGACATGAGTTTCTGATTCGTCGTCTTCACTCGCTCAGCGGATTGGTTCCCGTGGGCGCCTACATGGTGGTCCACCTGCTGACCAATGCCTCCATCCTTAATGGGGCCGGGGCGTTCCAAAGCAATGTGAATATGATTCACAACTTGGGAGCGATCTTGCCGGTGGTGGAGTGGGGATTCATTTTTGGACCTTTGTTGTTTCATGGTCTGGTAGGGGTTTGGATTGCCACTACCGGCAGGTCCAACGTCACTCACTACCGATACGCCAGCAATTACCGATATTGGTTGCAACGTTGGTCTGGGATGCTCGCCTTGCTATTCATCCTAGTGCACGTTCTTCACTTGCATGGTTGGTTCCACAACGATTGGTGGCATCGCTACGTGACTGGTCCGCTGGGGATGGCCGTTTTCCGTCCCTACAATGCTTCCAGCACCTTGGCGCAGGCGCTCAGTGGGGTGGTGTGGCCCGTCTTTTACGCCTTGGGGATGCTCTCTTGCGTCTACCATTTGGCCAACGGGATTTGGACTGCGGGGATCACCTGGGGTGTTTGGACGACTCCTAAGTCGCAGCGTCTGGCGACCTGGTTGGTGACAGCTTTCGGAATTGGTCTCGGCGTGGTTGGCATGAGTGCTCTTTGGGGGGTGAAGAAGGTCAACATTCCCGAGGCGATTGAGATCGAGGATCGGATGTACGATCAGCGGGTGGAGACTGGGGAGATCGAGCCCGATCCAAAGAAGAGGACGCACTGAGACGACTCGATCGGTTCGCGGGCAGACAACAACCTGCCATACCGATCGATTGGAAGAGGATCATTCGAAGCAAATTTTTTTAGCCTTCAGTGAGACAACGGGGAATCATGGCCAAGCAACGAGTGGTGGTGGTTGGCGGCGGGCTGGCAGGTTTGGCAGCGACGATGAAGTTGGCGGAACTTGGGGTTCCAGTCGACCTGATCAGCCTGACACCGGTCAAGCGATCGCACAGCGTCTGCGCTCAGGGCGGGATCAACAGCGTCAGCGATCAGACGCGTCAGGTGGGTGACGACGAGTGGAAGCACTTCGACGATACGATTTATGGCGGTGACTTTCTTCAGCACCAGCCGCCGGTCAAAGAGATGGCCTATTGGGCACCCAAGGTGATTGATCTGATGGATCGTTTGGGGGTGACCTTCAATCGGACGCCCGAGGGCTTTTTGGATCGTCGCCGCTTCGGCGGAACGCTGTACAAGCGGACGGCATTTGCGGGGGCGACCACGGGGCAGCAGTTGCTTTACGCGCTCGACGAACAGGTGCGTCGCTGGGAATCGGAAGGGATGGTGAGCAAGTACGAGTACTGGGATTTCCTGGGGCCCGTGCTGGATGACAATGGCCGATGTGTCGGTGCGGTAGCGCAGGACATGGTGTCCATGAAGATCCGCGCCTTCCCTGCCGATGCGGTGGTGGTCGCCACTGGAGGTTGCGGACTGGTCTACGGCCGTTCGACGATGTCGGTCTTCTGCACCGGAAGTGCAGCCAGCCGTTGCTTCCAAGCGGGAGTGCATTATGGCAATGGGGAATTCATCCAAGTGCACCCGACGGCGATTCCTGGTGCCGACAAGCTGCGGTTGATGAGCGAATCGGCGCGAGGCGAGGGGGGCCGGGTCTGGGTTCCAAAGACCGGGGGCGATCGGCGCGATCCGAAGTCGATTCCTCAGGGGGACCGGTACTACTTCCTGGAAGAGCGGTTTCCGAAGTATGGAAACCTTGTTCCGCGAGACATCGCCACGCGGGAGATCTTCAATATCTGCGTGAACGAAGGGTTGTCGGTCGATCCCACAAGGATGTCGGTATACCTCGATCTGACGCATATTCCCCGCGCCGAGCTGGATCGCAAGCTGGGGGGCATTTTAGAAATCTACGAAAAGTTCCAGGGCGTCGATCCTCGGGAAGAGCCGATGAAAATTTTCCCGGCTGTCCACTACTCGATGGGTGGCCTGTGGGTCGGGTACGAAAAGTCAGCGTCGGGGGGCTTGCTATTGGGGTCTCCCAAAAACCAGATGACCAACGTGCCGGGGCTTTATGCCATCGGAGAATGTGACTATCAGTACCACGGTGCCAACCGTCTGGGGGCCAACTCCTTGCTGAGCTGCATCTTCAGTGGCCTGATTGCAGCCCCTGGGATCGTTCACTGGATGAAAGATCACAAGGCTGTCGCTGATCTGCCGACCGGCATCTACGAAGGAGCGGTGGTCAGTCACCAGACACGGCACCAGCAGTTGCTGGCTTGTCAGGGTGGCGAGAACCCCTATCTGCTTCACCAAGAGCTTGGCGATTTGATGACGCGAGCCGCCACGGTGGTCCGCAGCAACGATCAATTGCAGGCGGCCTACGAGAAACTGGGTGAGATTCGTGAGCGATCGTTGCGTTGCAGCCTGAGCGATACGGGGCAATGGACCAATCAAAACGTGATCTTCACGAAGGCCCTACAGGATATGGTGCCCGTGGCGATGTGCATCGTCAAAGGTGCTTGGATGCGGGATGAGTGCCGGGGTGCCCACTTCAAGCCGGAATTCGCCATGCCCAATCTCACCGCCACGGAACCTGGTGAGCGGCGGAGGCAGGCCGAGCAGTGGTGCGATCGCTTTGTCGCCAACAACAAACGATTCCTCAAGTCATCCATCGCTGATTGGCAAGGGACCGAGCCCGAAATTCATTATCAGGATGTTGATACCTCGCTGATCGAACCCCGTCCCCGCCTTTACGGTCTGGTCGGTGCAGAGGTGATCGAGGAAGTTTGGCGCGAGCGATCGGAGGCGAAGGCACGAGCCGAAGGGCGGGAATACTCAGCTATGCCCTCCTTGACTGCGGCCGCAAGTGGCTGATCGTCCTACAGCCGACCAGACGCACGGAACCCGAGTTTGTATTCCCAGGATTATCTACGACGAGAATAGGTATCATGATTGCTCCAAGTGACGAGTCCCGAGCCGGTACGGCCCGTCCCCAGAAAATCAACGTTCGTATTTTGCGGCAAGATGGTCCCGGGAAACCCTCTTACTGGGAGCGTCATCAGGTCAACTACGAGCCGGATATGAACATCATCAGCGTCCTGCAGAAGGTCGCCGCCAATGCGATGACCTCCGAAGGTCGCAAGGTGGCGCCGGTCGCCTGGGACTGCGGATGCCTGGAAGAGGTTTGCGGCTCCTGCACCATGGTGATCAACGGACGGGTGCGGCAGAGCTGTTCGGCTCTAGTCGATCGACTGCTGGAAGAGTCGGGCAATGAGATTGAACTGCGTCCGATGAGCAAGTTTCCAGTGGTGAGGGACCTTTGCGTCGACCGTTCGCGACTGTTCCGAAGTCTCCAGAAGGTGAAGGCCTGGGTTCCTGCAGACGGCTACTACGACATGGGCGCTGGCCCGCGGATCGGCAGAAGCGATCAAGAGCAGGCCTATCCGTTGAGTCAATGCATGAGCTGTGGTTGCTGCTTAGAAGCGTGCCCTCAGTACACCAAAATCGAACTGCAGCAGAGGCCTACCGAGTCCGATGCAGAGTTTCAGGCAAGAAAGAAAGAGGCATACGATCAAGGTTTTCTGGGGGCTGCGCCGATTTCGCAGGCCGTCCTCTTCAACAGCCATCCGACCGGAAGGAATCTATCGGACGAGCGGCTGGAGGCGCTGATGCAGCCAGGAGGGATCGCTGCCTGCGGGAATGCTCAGAACTGCGTCGCAGTGTGTCCTAAAGAAATTCCGCTCACCACTTCGATCGCCAAAGCTGGACGTGCGGTGACGCTCTACTCGATCAAGAAGCTGTTCGACCGTTGAACCGGGAGACTACCGGGAACAAATGGCGGCGGGGTGCCCATCCGCAGGAAAGCCTTCAGCAAGAAACGTGGCGTAGCGAGTATCCGTTCGAGTCGCGTTGGACTGACTTGGATGGGTGGCGATACCATCACGTCGAAGCTGGAGTCGGGGAACGGCCTGTCGTATGCGTCCATGGAAATCCGACCTGGTCTTTCTACTGGAGATCGCTGCTGGGGGCGTTGAGCGATCGGACGCGCGTTCTGGCCGTCGATCACTTGGGATGTGGGCTTAGCGATGCACCGGGGGAAGCCTATCCCTATTCGTTGGCAACGCACACTGAGAATCTGGTGCGCTGGTTGGAATTGCATGATCTGAAGAACGTCCTCCTCGTGGTGCATGACTGGGGAGGGGCCATCGGGCTGGGGGCCTATCGGCAGGTGCCGGAGCGATTCGAGCGTTTGCTGATCCTCAATACGGCCGCGTTTCCTCCTCCGGTGACATGGATTCCACTAAGGATCGCCGCGTGTCGATTGCCCTGGATTGGTTCCTGGGCGATTCGGCAGCACAACGCTTTTGCTCGCGCTGCCATATGGATGGCGATGGAGCGACCTGAAGGGCTGTCGTCGGTAAGTGCCCAGGGACTCTTGGCACCCTATCAGGAACCGGGACGTCGTATCGCCATCGATCGATTCGTGCGCGATATCCCAATGACTCAGAGCCATCCTACCTGGAAGGTGCTTCGCGACCTGGAGAGCGGGCTCAAACGATTGCCACCGATCGAGACGCAGTTGGTCTGGGGGATGAAGGATTGGTGTTTCACTCCACGATGCCTGCAGCGGATGCAAGATATTTTTCCGCATGCGTCGGTGGAACGGCTGGAGCAGACTGGGCATTACGTGATGGAAGAATCCCCCGCCGCCGTGGTGGCGGCGGCACGAAGGATGCTGGATCCTGCTAGCCACTCATCAGCCCCCAAAAGCTCGGGTGTTTGATGGATCGACTTGCTCACCACTTTGGTGATGTAGATCAATTGCATCCCGGTTCGACCTGGACGATCGGAAGATGTGCCGAGGCAGCTTGCGTGCTGGAGGCGACCGCCAAGAAGGCGGGCAATGTTCATCCCGACGCCGCGTTTCGAGATATGCATGTTCGGGATTTCTATCGATCGGCGGCCGCCGTGCGGCTGGCCATCGATACTAGGCCGGAAGCATCCGTAGGCGAACTGATTGAGATGGCCTGGGAGGCAACACGTCGCGTGGTTTCGGTCAATACGAACCTGGGCATTCTCCTTCTGTTCGCACCCCTGGTGGTGGCTTGGAGGCGTCTGATGAGGACAGGCGTCTCTGGTGAGCAGGTGGTTGCGTTGTGGCCAAATGAGCTCCCTAAGGTGCTCGGACAACTGACCCATGCCGATGCCGATCGCGTCTTTCGCACCATTTCTGCCGCTAGGCCCGGGGGCTTGGGTCAGGTGGATCGCGGGGATGTGCGGGAGATTCCGCAAGTGACACTGTTGGAAGCCATGGAGATGGCGGAGGGGCGAGATCGGATTGCCTGGCAGTACACCCATCGATTCGAAGAAGTCTTTCGGCTAGGCGATTGGATCGATGGCAAACGACGTCTTGGAGAGCCCTGGGGATCGCTGATTGTCGATCTGCAGTTGATGCTGCTTGCGACGAGCCATGATTCGTTGATCGTCCGAAAGAATGGTCCGGAGGTGGCGGACGAGGTCCAGCAGCGTGCATGTCGGGTACTTGCCGGGAGGGAGTCTGGAGATCCCGTTTGGATCGAAGCATGGATCAACTTCGATCAATGGCTTCGCGCCGATGGCAATCGACGCAACCCCGGCACGACGGCCGATCTGATCGCAGCGGCACTGATGGTCGCGCTGGTCCGCCAGTGGGCAAGTTCAAGCCAGCGGTGAGACCTGATGAGAGGGAGTCGGAGAATCCCCCCGCGGATTCCATCGGTGCTTAACGGTTCTCCATTGCCAGGGTAGTCCATCGACCTGATACTTGCTGGGCTCATCGATCCGGGCGGGAAATATTCATCGATTCCAGTTTGCGGTAAAGCGTCGCTCGACTGATCCCCAGCATTTCTGAAGCTTCCGGTACATTGCCGCCGCTGCGCCCGAGCGCTTCGCGGATCAGTTTTTCTTCCCAATGGTCCAATCGCAGCATGTCGAATACTTGCACTCCGACATCATGGAGGCCGAAATCGGTTGGGAGGATCTCGTCGCCTGCTGCCATGACGACCGCGCTGTCCATGGTGTTCCTCAGTTGTCGGACGTTTCCGGGCCAATGGTATTCCAGAAGTTTCTTCCGCGCTATCGGACTCAGATGCAGACGGTTTCTGCCTCGCTGTTTACGGAAATGGTCCAGGAAGATATCGACCAGCAGGCCGATGTCGGGACCGCGTTCGCGGAGCGGAGGAATCCACAGCTCAAAAACGCTCAGCCGATAAAACAAGTCTTCTCGAAATCGCTTTTCCCGGACAAGTTCCTTCAGATCCCGGTTCGTCGCGGCGATCACTCGAACATCGACTTTGACTTCGGAGGTCGAACCGACGGGATGGAATGGGTGGCCTTCCAGGATGCGCAGTAGCTTTGCTTGTCCTTCCAGCGTCATCTCCCCGATTTCATCCAAGAAAAGGGTGCCCGTGTCGGCCTGCTGGAACCACCCTGCGTGGTCTTTGTCCGCTCCAGTGAAAGCGCCTCGCTTGTGTCCGAAAAGTTGGCTTTCCATCAGGTCGGCCGGGATTGCCGCGCAGTTGACGCAAAGGAGTGGTCGATGGTTGCGAGGGCTTGCTCGATGGATCGCTCGGGCAACAAGTTCTTTTCCAGAGCCGCTTTCGCCGCGGACTAGGACGCACCCGTTGGAGTTGGCGACGCGCTGGATCTTGTCCTTAAGGTTCAGCATGGCGGGGCTCTCCCCCAGCAATTCATCAAAGACCGCATTCTTCGCGATGAGTCTCTGGCGGCTGGATTGCAGTTCCACCTGCTGCTGGCCTCGCGCGAGTGCCGAACCGATCAGGCTGGCTGCCGAGACGATGAAGTCGAAGTCGGCTTCACTGAACTGATTGTTCTCGCGGTAAACATGGATGGCACCGACCGTTCGAGCATCATCGATCAACGGAACGCAGATGGCGTCGGCGTGTCGCTTCAGGACCCCATCTCCCCGATTCTTTTCGTTTTTGACCCAGATCGCTTTACCTTCCCTGGAGACCAGTTCGGTCAGTTTGCGGCTGAGCATGATTTCTCCCTCGCCACCCGGTGGGATGACGCGTTGAGGGAGCAAGGTGCCGGCGGGATCCGCCCACATCAGGCCGACGACATGGGCGTGAGTTCTGGCCATCAGAACATCGAGCCCCAGATCGGTGACCGCCGACGGCTCGGTCAGTCCCAGTAGGCGGATCGAGAGTTGGAACAGGTCGAGCATATCCTGCTGGCGTTTGGTGTCGGCAACGCCACTGCCAATTGAAAGCGGTACCATCGACTCAGGCTCGGATCCCATCGCGTAGTCTTGCACCAGCGTCTGAGACAGCGGAGGTCCAGCAGGGGTCGAGGGACCTGCAATGCTGATGAAAGAAAAACGAAGATCGCAGTTGCCAATCCGGATGCGGTCTCCATCTCCCAGATTGGCTGCGTCGATCTTGGAGCCGTTGACTCGCGTTCCGTTTCGGCTGCCGCAGTCCCGGATCATCCAGCTGCCCCGCTGCCTGGAGACGATCGCGTGGACGCGCGAGGCCAGCGGGTCGTCGATCACGATGTCGCAACTTCCCCCGCGACCAATCTTCATTTCAATCTGGTCGTTCAGCGGGAAAGATCGATGCAGCGGCTCGCCGCGAATCACGGTGAGGATGGCACTTGTCATAAATCGGACCTCTTGGCGGTGGGCTGGCGGGGGCGTCCGAGTTGGCGAGAGGAGGGGCTCAATGTCAGCAGTCGTTTCAGGCCATTGGTTCCCCCGAATCAAGGGTGTCGTAAGCGGATTGCTCTGCGGGGAGCGGCTGGGGTACCCCCCTGTAGCTACACACAGGTGAAATATACCAGAGTCGGAGGCTGCTTTCAGCGGTTTGTAGGGAGGCCGGGAGGCTTCTCCGATAAAAACGGGAAACCTTTGTGGTTTTTCGGGGTTTCATAGGAGTGTCACTCGCAGGAAATTGCAATGATTGATGTTGTTCGGAGGCACTTCGGAGCGTCCGCCGTAGTTCGCTTCGTCGCGATTTTTGGGCGGCCGAAGAAAGAAGGATCGCGGGCTCTCTAACTGCCATGACTGGATCGCAGAATGCGGGGGCAAGCTGCCGAGGAGACTGGCGGGGGGAGTCCGATGGATTGGCAGAGACTGGCTAGTGTACCCCATGCTGTGTTGCGTTGAGGGAGCCTGCGATTGAACGAATCGCCTCATTCGTCACCGACTCCATCGTCCTTGGATCCCGACGCGCAGTTGATGCTGCGCGTCCGGGACGACGATGCGTCGGCGTATGAAGAGTTGATCAATAAGTATCAGGGCAGCGTGATCCGACTGATGCAGTCTTGGACCAACGACCGCGATCTGGCTGAGGACTTGGCTCAAGATGTTTTCCTTCGGGTTTTTCGCTCGCGGAAAAGCTACCAAGCGACCGCCAAGTTTGCGACTTGGCTTTTTCACATCGCCAACAACGTCGGCAGCAACGCTGTTCGCGACCGTTCCCGCCGGCATGAGGCTCAGGGGATGATGGTTCAGGACGGTTCGGGTAATTATCTGGGGATGGATCAACTGGCAGCAGCACCAAGCGGCGCGATACCAACCCGGCAAATCGAGCGCAGTGAACGGGCCCGCATGGTGCAAAATGCGGTCCATGCACTTCAGGAAAGACAACGGATCGCTCTGGTGCTCTCGAAGTTCGAAGGGATGAGCTACCAGGAAATTGCCGATTCGATGGGAATGACCGTCAAGGCAGTCAAATCGCTGCTCAGTCGCGCCCGCGTCAATCTCCGTATCTTGCTGCAACCCTACATGGACGAAGGAAGTCGATCGTCTGGGGAGTCATCCGACTTGTCGGGAAGAGAACAAGAGGAGGAGGATCGATGACCGGAGAGGCGATTCCCGAATCGGACGAAGAACTGCTCAGCGCCTATCTCGACGGAGAATTGGGTAGCGATCAGCGGCGGGAGTTCCAGTTGCGGCTGGCCAATGAACCAATGTTGAGAGAGCGGCTGGTGACGTACCAGCAGGCCTGGGACCTTCTCGACCAATATCCGGAAACCCCGCAGAAAGCATCCTTCACCAAGAGCACTCTGGAAATGGCAGCGGTGGGGGTTGCCAAGGAGACTCCATCTGGGCCCGATCAGGTCCCTAGCGAAGGCTGGCGATTGAAGCTTCCTTCCTGGGCTCTTGGGCTGATCGCTTCGTCCATTTTCGGCGCATTGGCTGGTGTAACTTTTCGCTGGCAGCGGATGCAAAACGAACTGGCGCGTCTGCTTCCGGCAGCGCATCTTCCAAGCCTTCGTTTCATCCAGGATCTACCGGAGGCGGAGAAACTGCTGACCATGCCCGAACTGGACTGGTTCGCAGATCATGTCGATGGTATTTCCGAGCGGATCCTCCCGCCGATCCCCGAACAGCTCCCAGCGAGACGCGATTGGGTGCAGCAGTTGACGCTGACCCATCAGGCGATCCTCTGGCGTCGGGTTCGCGAGCTGGAAAAGCTTGCCGACGACGAGCAGCAGGAGGTGACCTCTGCCGCCAGGAAGCTGGATACCTCCAACAGCGGCGATGAATTGTGGAGGCGGATGGCGATTGTCAGCACTCTGATCGATTCGATTAGCGATGAAGAAAAACTGGCGCTCAAATCGCTGGAGCCTGAGAAACGCCTGCAGAGGTTGGAAGAGTTGCTCTTCGGGCGACTGGCGGTATGGTATGCCGAGCATTTGGAGAATGCCGACCGCGATGTGTTGTTGCCCTGGGCAGGTAGCTTCATCATCGCCAACCTTCCGAGGAATATCTCGCGGCTTTCCGGAAGTGGGGATCGAATTCCACCTTTCGCCCAGGAGGTGTTTTTTCGTGAGTTGCTGCGGGACCCCAGCCGGATCAACCTAGTCGAGGAATCGTTCGAAGAGGTGCAGCCCCAATTGACCCCCATGGCGCAGCAGATTCTTCGAGGTATCCACCCCCGAGATCGTTCGATGATCATCGCCACCTGGGCGATTACTGCATTAGGCAACCGAGGCCGCAGTTTCGACGAGGCCGACCTTTGGACCGCCTACTTGCGGCAAAAGGACGAAGACCGAAACCTTCTGGACCTGCGAAATCCAGAATCGGTTCGGGACACGTTGCGCAGCGATCTGATCCGGCGAGGCCGGGCCCCCGCCAATCGCGATGGGGAAAATGCACCGCCAGCCACGCCGCGCTGAAGTTCGCCAGTAGGTTTTTGGCTTGAGAATGCCTGATTAGCCCTGCCGAGCCACCGAGTTCAGATGGCTCTTGATTGGAACAAGCAGGGAAGGTTATACTTTTGGATTCCTAACGATGGTTCGATCTTTCCCTATTCCTGACGGCTGTGATCGCTGTTGAGGAGCTACTTTCCGGAGGTTTGCTCGTGGGTGTCAAGAAAACTGGACGTGGACGACGTAAGGTGGGGCGCAAGAAGCGTCGTATGCGTTCGCGGATCCGACACCGCAAGAAGTAATCCGGTCCGGCAGCGGAATGCGATTGGTCTGACATGTTGGTGGCTGGAAAACGATCCATTGCCTGCAATGCAGTCTGCTTGGTGATCTATTATTCCTGACGCAGCCATAGTCTTTTCTTTTTCTGCCGGTACTCCTTTTCCAATCGTGCCATCGAGACCACCGCCCGACAGCGGTGGTCTCCACTTCTTTATGGCACTTTCGATTACTGCTGCGATCTGCGGTCGCCCCGGGAGCCTACGGCTTTAGGGGCCAATGGACTAAGCCTGATTCGATCTTATTGCAGCAGCCGAAGGCTTCAAAGGTTGGGTCTAGCTGGACCTCTTACCTACCCCCAGCGTCGTGATCGATGGGTCCTTGCCGACTCAGGAAGATGTCGCTGCAACTGAATCACGCGAGGTATCGTCTGGTGGGGGGCGAGATCCACATGGTCCGAATCGATAACGAAGGTGCTCACAGAAGGTGACTTCCATCGCATTTGTGTTGGTATCGACCGATAATTGGGAGGCTGACGGCCTGTCGGATAGAGGCTATCGGCACGAAGTCCATGTTCCCTGATTTACAGCGCGTTCGATGAAGGGCATACTTCCCTTTGTGGGATCGCTGGTCGGTGGCAGGAAATGATGCTGTGGAAGGAGTCGCAGGTGAGGAACGAGGGTCTTCCTGGCGGTCCCGGCATGGCGCCGGACGAACGGTGGTCCATCAGCGAGTTATCGACGTACCGATGGACATTTGAGGAAGATATCTTCCGCTACCGTAAGGCCGGTTTCGGCGCGGTTGGGATTTGGCGGCCGAAGCTGGCTGATTATGGCGAGCTGAAGGGTAAGGAGCTACTAGACGAATTTGGACTCCGCGTATCATCCGTCAGTTGGGCAGGTGGCTTTACCGGCAGCGACGGAAGGAGCATTTCTGACGCGATCGAAGATGCGCTGGAGGCGATTCGGCTGACTCGGGAGTTGAACTGTCAGACGTTGGTGCTGATGGTGGGCAGCCGCGATGGCCACACGCGGAAGCATGCGGCCCGAATGGTTCGGAGCGCCCTGAAAGAACTGGTGGGTGCGGCGCTCGAGTATGAAGTGCAGTTGGCGGTTGAGCCGATGCACTGGGGGTGTGCACACGACTGCACCTTCCTGACGGATATCCCTCAGACGCTCGACCTCATCGCCCCTTTGACTCCAGGGCCGATCGGCATCGTTTTTGATTGCTACCATCTGGGGCACGACGAAACGACGCAGCAATGGCTGCCGCATTGGATACCCTGGATCAAGTTGGTGCAGCTGGCCGATGCGCATGATGCGCCGCGTGGCGAACAGAATCGATGCCTGCTGGGGGCTGGCGGATTGCCGATTCGCGAACTGGTGGAATGTCTGGAGCGATATGGCTACGAAGGGTTCTACGAGGTGGAACTGATTGGTGAGCAGATTGAGCATGGCGATTACCTGCAGATGCTCGATAAAACCCGCCACTCGCTTCATGGGTTGTGGCAGCCCGGTGGATCGAACTCCTGACCCGAACGCAATGGGTGAAGCATAGGGGGCTGCGGCATGGCCAAGCGGAGGCATCGCAACGAAAGTGTTTCTCAAGCCCAAGGGGGCGATTTGACCACGATCGGAAGACGATGGGTTTGGATCGGTGATCGCCACGATGAACTGGGGTGGGTGGTTGAGCAGTTGCAGCGCTGGGGCAAGCTTCTGACCCTCGACAGCATGGAGGTTTGGGAGGAATTTGGAAGCGGTTTGTCTTGTGACCACCTGCTGATCGGTTCGCAGCGACGGCTGGACGCCAAGGACCATCTGGCGATCGCCCAAGCATGCGAAAAACGCGGGATCGCCTGCACCAGGGTTCTTGGGCGAAGTTGGGAAGGGCATCAGCGAACAGATCCTCCCTCGTCCCCTCTGCCATCGGTGTACTGGAGTCAGTTTTGGGATCGACTGGTCCCGGCGCTAGGGATCCCTTCGTTGGGCGACGGCACGATGAGCCGGTTCGATCCCGCGAGGTCTTTTTTGGGGGATGGGTCCAGGGATACGGATGTTGCCACAGCGGCGGAATCGAAGTTAGCGGTTGGTTTCTATCGCACGCAACAAGATGCGAGGCTGGCAGAAGATCTGCTCAGCTACTTTGAGTTCCAGGCGATCCTGGTGCGAATCGACCATCCATTGCCCGAGTGTCCGGCGAAACTGGTATTTTGGAATGATGCAGGAGAAAGCAGTGGTTCCCAGTTGGGGGCACGGCTGGCGCACGATGCCGCCAATCGCTATCCTTCCGCTATCCGGCTGCGCTGGATCCATTGGCCCCAGTGGCAGCAATGGCAACAAGCCGTCGACGGCCAATGGCATCTGTTGGTTCGGCCGCCGGTGGATCTAGAGGGGCTCCGATGGACGCTGATGGCATGGGACCGGATGCACCGCGAAAGTGTCCTGCTGGCAAACTGACTTTGCGGCGAACTTGTCTGATGTGGAGAGGCTTTGCATGCGAATCCTTATCGATCAAGAAGAAATCAACCGGGGGATTCGCGACCTAGCCGACTGGACTCATCGGGAGTTTGGCGACAAACCATTGACAGTGGTGGGAGTGATGACCGGCAGCCTCCTGATGCTCGCTGACCTAGTACGCCATTTACGGATGCCTCTCTGTATCGGCCTGATTCAAGCCAGCAGTTACCGAGGAGGTACGCAGTCGGGTAACCTGAGGGTGGTCGACACCATGCTGCCGCAACTCCAAGGTCGAAACGTCCTTTTGATCGATGATATTTTCGATACCGGTCAGACGCTGGAGTCGCTTTATCGGCATTGCTTGAAGGAGGAGCCGGCCCAGTTGAAGACCGCCGTGCTGCTGCGAAAGGAAGGGGTCAGTCGAACCATTTTTCAGCCTGACCATACGGTCTTCACGATCCCTGATGAATTTGTCGTGGGGTATGGTTTGGATTATGACGAGCAGTACCGGAATCTTCCTTACATCGGGGTCTTCGAAGCATGCGACCAAGCAGCCCACCAGAGGGCTTGATCGATCGCTCCTGGGTGGTGCTAAGTCGCCATCACTGGCCGATGTGCATGGATCGCACGGGGCGCCTTTTGCGTTGGGCCGGCGATCTGCGTGGGGATGGGCTGGAGTTCGTCTTCCTGTCCCCCTCTTGGCACTCCAGTTGGCCAAGTCGTTGTTTGATACGAGAGCTGCGACTGGAGAGACTTGGGTTGGCAAGCGGGAAGTCAGGGGCTTGGGAGCGGTGGTTGCAAGGCGCATTCGACTGGATCGCCAGCCAGTCTTCTCGCGTTGCGGGTATCTTGATCGATGACCCCTACCTGACGCTCCCCGACGCCGCTGCGTATCTCCATCGTTGGCGGGGCCGCTGGATCGCTCGATTTCAGGTCGAAGAAGGAAGGTCCGATCCTACTCAGGAGGATCTACGCAACCGCAGGATGATGGAAACGCTGGGGCATGCTTCGGCCATCGCTGTCCCCGATGCACGCTCCCATCGGCACCTGATCGCTTATGGGATCCGCGATGATCGCATCAGAAGACTGCCTGATATCAGCCGTTTGCAGATCGATCGCCATCCGCAGCACATCCGATCCATCCGGCATGCACTAGGGAGAATCAATCAGGAGTTGATGGTGCCTTCCGGGCATCGCTTGATTGTGGCGTGGTCCGACTTTCTCGACATCGCCGAGGAAAAGCGAGTCACTCGCGCAGTCGGTGAACTGGTGAATCGCAGGTATCCGCTGCGGATGTGGTGGTTGGGAAACGGCCCCAAAGCTGCCGCTTTCTACCGGTGGATCAAAGACGAGGGGTGGCAATATGAAATCTTGCTGCCCGGAGTGCTGGACCATCCAGAGGATCTGCTGACGGCAGCAGATCTGGTTCTATTCGCCGGTGGTCCCGGTCGCTGGCCGGCACTCTGGCGGGAGGCGATGGCCTCGGCCGTCCCTTGGATGGCCGACAATCAGTTCAACATGGCGTTGGATAGCCCGGCGGCCGAGTCCTGTTTTTTTTCGGAGCAATCGCTTGGGGAACGCTTGCGGCAATGGCTGGAGGATCCTGTCAGTCATCAGCAGCAGGTCGATGCCTGCGCCCGCGAACTGAGAAGTCGAGACGCAGACGGATGGATCGACCAGCAGTGGCGACAACTGCTCATGGAGTGAACCGAGTGGCGGGAAGAGTCCCTTTCGGGGGCTCCCCGCCCGCCCTTTAGAAGCTCCATTCCAGCCCCACTGTCGCTCCGTGAATCAGGACGAAATCGTCCGCTTCGACATCGCTTCCGGTGAAAGGTCCAACGTTGGCCGGCCCTTGTTCGTCCACCGTCGCAACTCCGAGGAGCCCCCAGATTTCGTAGCCCACCGACGCGACCAAGCGGGGAAGGATGCGGTACCGTATCGCAGTTCCCAATTCACCCATGCCGGCGATATCCACCGAGTCATCCTGGTTGAATCGGACCAATCCTGCGTTGACCATCCTCGCATCCACTTCATCGAAATTGGCGTAGGCACCAAATCTCAACCTGGACGCCATGGAGATTCGCTGGCTGACGGGTTGATTGGCATCCAGTCCAGCATGCACTCCTAGCAGTAGGTTATCCGTCTTGATGCGATAGCTTCCAGTAACGCCGCCTGCTTTGGTGGAATCGAACTGGTAGTCTTCCTTGTACTGAATCCCTTTGAATCCCACCAGCAATCCGAGAATATCCCAGGCCCACCATCGCCGATTGAACTCTAGGCTCTGGAATCGACGGTCCAGTCTTTGGCGATGGGAGATCGCGCCATTGAAGGCGCTGATGTTGCTGGCGTCAAAACCATCCACAGGGATCAATCGGCTGTCCAGATTCGTCCCTGTCGTGACGGCACTTTCCTGCCAGTTGAAGGGACCAACATAAACCGCTTCCACGCCATCCAGGCAGTCAAACTGCTGACCGATCGTGTAACGGCCTCCGAACTGGTAATCGGACCCGTCCATCTGTTGGGCAAATGACAGAGTGAAGTTATCTGAATACTGATTCATCCACATCGCATCGAAACTGGCATAGAAACTGCGAGGACAGCCCTGGAAGCAGTCTCCTCCGGCAACGGCGTGCCCATTGATCTGCGGTTGGGCAGGTTGAAAATGCATCGGTTGCTGAAGCCCCGATGCGTCATAGCTTTCCAGGGCCGGGCCCATCCCCACCGAATCTCCCATCATCGTAGGAGTGGCCGTCATGGGACCGAGTGCTGAGCCGGCATCGGGTGCGCCCTGCCACACGGGGTTGCCCGCAAGCGCCTGACCGGCGGCTGCAGGTGCATCCGAAAGGCCGATCGATGTTCCCGGCTGCTGGGCTTTCAAGTCGCCAGCATTCCATGCCGCAAACATCCCCAACCCCAGTCGGAACAGCCAGCGGCCTCTTCGCTTGCGATTTTCCAAGCGACGGACGGACAGTTGATTGGATCGCTGAACCATGCTTGATCTTCCTGATTCAAGGAGCGTCTTGACCGAGGGTGGAATGGGAGTCACTTCGATTGGGAAACAAGTTCGTCTTGGACGGGGACCAGGCATAGCTGGCGGACCATCGACAGGATGTCGCGAGCGACCGATTCATTGACCACGGTCCCTTCGACGACCAGTTCGCCCTGTTCCCCCTGTCGAAGCTTCACTTCAGAATTTGGGTAGCAGGCTTGAATTGACTGCTGCACCAACTCCAAATCGGTTGTCGAACTGCCGGAAGCAAATCCAGGACGACCCACCTGAAAAGCAAGCGACCAGGGGGCTGCTTGAGGATCGACTGGATGGAAAACGATGAGTGTTGTTCCTTCCTGAATACCCAGCAGCGTCAAATCCATCGGCGAACGAAGGACCGCCTGAACTTTGTTTTTTCGGACCATTTCCAGCCGTGCCACTGGGCGGTTCAATCGAAGATTTCGGACTTCACGCGGCGTCAGTCGGAGTGTCTGGATGGCGGCTGGATACTTGTTCCATTCGATCTCCGGCTCGGCTGCTGCCTCCGACAGTTCAATTCCACTGCCGTTCGGCCCAACCGATGTTGTCTTGGCTGACTCGGTCTGCAATCCCGCTGGCGCCGTCACCGGTTCCAGCTTCGCCAGCTCGGGTAGGCTGCGTCCGGTCGCGACTGCCGCAGGCGTCGGGTTTTCTTTGGCTTCCCTCGCAGGGAGAGAAGGTGACTGCATAGCGGGGGGGGCCAGCCGAGGGGTCGCAGGCGGCTCCGTGTAGCTTCCAGCCACTTGCCGAAGGGCCTTCATCAATGGATCTTCGGATGCTAAGGGGGGCACTGCAACGGGAGCCGCATCTGCCGCAACGCGGTCGAGCGATTGCTGCAGTTGCTCGGCGTCGGCAACCAGCAAAGGTGCCGCAGTGGTCGTCGCTGGAGGTGCGGCCAGCCCCAGGGGCCGGGCTACCCTGGTGGCATCCTTGGCATCCGCCAATTCCGTCTTCCCCTTCGAAGAATCCTTCGATTCCACCGACACCACCATCGCCTTCGGGCGATAGCGTTCCGGTTGCCTCTGCTGACTGTCAGCACTCCGATCCTCTTCCGCCTTCGTTTCCGAGATCGCGGTTGCCGGAGGTTGGGGTGGCGTCAGGAATGGAGCCACTGCTGGTGTACTTGGAGGGGCGATGTTCACGGCCAGTGGAGGGGCCAGTGGAGGGGCCAGTGGAGGGGCCAGTGGAGCCGGTGTTACCACAGGACGCGCTGCTTGCGCTTTGCGGTCGACCACAGCCTCGTCATGAATCCGGAAATTGACGCCGGAATCGGACTGCGCACCCGGTTGACTCGGCTTGCTCAAGAGCGACATCGGCTGAGAACTGAGAAACTGGATGCCGATCGCGTCAGTGATCGGATGGGGTCGCGACGTGCTAGTAGCCAGCGGGTCGGCACCCTCAAGTCCTGCGACGGAGGTGGAAAGGAAACAGCCTGCCAGTAACCAAGGCTGCCAGCGGCGTAGCTGGGGCTGCGTGGAGGCAAGCGGATGGAGGTTTTTGCATTGCATAGGCCACACCTGTCAGTCGCTCGCAAACCCAAACCGATGAAAAAAGGATCACTGGCTTGGTGGTGCTGGAACACCCCGTTGCCGTTCTCTCGGTATCGGTCGACCAGAAATGCCGAATTCAGCGATTTTTCGGGATGCGCCGCTGGAATCGATCAAAAAGAAGTAAGATCGCCGGCAACACCACCAAATCGGCGGCAAGAGCGAATGCCAGCAAAGCGATCATCAGGATCGCGAACGTCCGCGTCGGAAGGAACTCGGAAAAAAGAAAAGGGGTCATGGCGCTGCATGCGATCGCGGTTGTGGCAAGCATCGATTGTCCGCAATGTTGGTAACAGGATCGAATCGCTGCCAGTGCCTTGCTTCCCTGTCGCTTTTGCCGATCGTACCAAGAGACAAAATGCAGCGTGTCGTCGACCGCGATTCCCAATGCAACACTGGCTGTCAGAATGCTGGCAATATCGAGGCCCCACCCAAGCCATGCGACGAGGCCGAAGACCAAGGTCACCGGCAATACATTGGGGAGCATGATTGCCAAGCCCAAACGGAAGGACCGCACCATCAACATCATGACGGGGGTGATCAGGAGAAACGCCGTCGAAAAACTGACTGCCAAATCGCGGATCAGCGTCATCTGGGTATCGTGCATCACGGGTGTCATTCCGGTCCAGTCCACCTGCATTGGTTCCTGCGGCGGATTCTTCTCAAGAAAGGTCTCAAGTTCTGCTTGAGCTGAGGCCAGTTGCTGGCCGTAATCGCGAGGGTCCAGCGCGGAGACCTTTAGCGTCAGTCGCCAGACTTCTTCCTGGGCGTTGAAGGCCATTACACCCGAATCCGCTAGCTCCCTTCGCCGCTCCGTCAGCACCTCCTCCAGTGCAGCGCGCGAGGCAGTGGCACCCAGTCCGCCGCGCGTCGACAGGCGGGGGAGAACACTCGAAGGGGAGAAGACGGCACCGATCTCTTTGGATCGGCGAAAGTGATCGGTCAATTGCTGCACAAATAAAGGGCGATTGGATCGATCGGTCGCCTTGCCAGGAAATCGCAGCAGCAACTCGATCGACGCGATGGGGCCAAGCTCCTTTTCCACCCAGTCCATCTCTGAGACCACAGGGCTGTCATCCGGAAACATCCGTTCGAACTTCGTCGCCGGTTTGAGCCAAAGTAGGGAGGCAGAGGAGGCAAGCAAAAGAACCAAGCCGCCGACGACTATTGAGCCAGCCTTTTGATTCAGCCAGGCCAACCATCGGAATAGGGTGGGGTGGGTCTGTCCAACAGGTGCACTGTTGGCTTGATGATCGGGCGAGGGTTCGAGGTGAGCTTCGGAGTTGTCATGGGAGCGATCGAGAACCCAGCGGCAGACCGCTGGAAAAATCGCTAGCAGCAAAATGGTGGCGATGGAAAGTCCAAACGCCGAGTAGGCGCCGAATAGACGAACCGGGGCAAGCTGGCTGGTTGCCAGCGACCCCATCCCTAGTACGGTCGTTAGCGCCGAATAAAAGGTCGGCAGGAAACCATGGCGAAGGGCCAGCGGACCTCTCCAGATCCCAAGCGATGGGGAAATCTGTCGATGGTAGTTCAGCAGGTGGATGGCACCTGAAAGTGTCAGCATGAACACCAGCGTTGGCAGAACGATCAGGACGGCGCTAAAGCGGTTTCCGGTCGCCGACACGAGCATCACCAGAAACAGTTGCCCCAAGCCGGCCAGCGTCAGAGCGACTAGGGAGTATTGCCAAGACCGAAGAAAAAAGATGGCAACGGCCAAAGCCGTCAACGACGAGGGGAGGACCAAGCGGCGTAGATTGTCGGCTGCGGCTTCGTCGACCGCATAGGCTTCGTAAACCGTTCCGGCCATCTTCAGCCGTCCTCGCCCCAGATCGTCGACTTCATCGGCGGCCTGACGCAATCGTTCCATCGATGCGGTGTGCTCGGTGACCCCTAGATCGGTCAGTCGGACGATCAGCGCCGTGGTCCCTTTGGGGCCAATCAGAAATCCTTGCAGTCGATTGGCCGCTTGATCGCGACTGAGATTCAATGGCGGTTCCTGTAGTCTCGCCATCGCGTCGCCACCCGAATGCACCGACTCGATCCAGTCTTGCTTCTGGTCCAGCAATGCCTGCAGACGGCTGCGAAACTGCGTCAACCTTGGATCTTCCGGGATGCATCCTTCCCAGGATATCAACACATACTGATCGGTCCCGAACTGTTCGACGAAGCGATCGTAGCGAAAGCGTTCCGGCCGATTTTCAGGAAGCCATTCATGGAAGGAAGCGGTGCCGACCTTCGCCTGCATCGCTTCCGACACCACCCAGGGGAGTGCGATGGCCAGCACGATCAGGCACCCCATCGACACGCGCGCGATGCGCTGCAAGGTCCAGAGATTGGCAAGCCGTCTTCCGGCATCGGGTGGCTCCAAAGCCCCCTTCGCTTCCTTGCGATGCGGCGATTCTGGCATATCGTCAGGAGTTTGAGTCATCCTGATTCCTCCCCTCCATCAGGGCTTGAAGGCGAGGTCTCCCATCGATCGAACAGCGAGGGTTGCCTGACGCGATTGGGGGTTGGTTGGGAAGTGGCGGGGAGGTGTCCCAGACGATCCATCAGGTGGCCGGTAGTCGTTTGGTTGGTCAGGACACGCAGTTGGGATTCAATGAGCCGGAAGAGTCGTCGGGCCAAGAACGGCGCCTGCCGATCATCTGGTGCATGGGTAAAGATCCAGGGCTGCTTCCCATCAAGCAGCCAGGTGCAGATGGTATGAGCCCATGTTCCCCAGGCATCTTCCAATCCTTCCGCATGGTCGCGTCCGATCAGACGCAGCATGGGGCGTTGTCCAGGGGTCCGATGTCGCACTGCCACCTTTGGTTTCTTGGCGCTGGCGATTCGCTCGCACTCCGTCTCTGGCGGGCGCGAGAAGAGCCAGGTGGCATCCAGGTGCACTCGATCGATTCCCTGCTCCAGCAGCAACTGATCGACTCGGGGTTCCCAGTTCTCGCCATCAAACCAATCGGGGTGTCTCAATTCGACCGCCCAGGGGAACTCTTTGGGCAATTGTTTCAAAAAGGTTTCCAGCGTGGACCACGAACGACTGGAAAAGGCTGGCCCCAATTGCAGCAGGGAAGGTCCAAGACGGTCCTTGCGAGCGGTCTGTTCGATCCATCGCAACCAGGGCTGCATCGTCTGCTGGTCGACTGCCAATTGAGCGGTGTGGCTGATCGCCTGTGGGAATTTAAAGCAGAAGCGGAAACCGGAGGGGGTTGAATCGCACCAGTGGTCCAGGGTGGATAAGGGGGGCAATGCGTAAAAGGTGCTATTCCCTTCGACTGTCGGGAACATCTGACTGTACCAGGCCAGGCGTTGCGGAGCTGGTGTGCGAGCGGGGTAGATCACACCTGACCATCCTGGGCAATTCCAAACCGGACAGCCGATTCGAAGCGATCGACTGCCCCAAGAGGCAACCGGTCCATCGTCCGCTGGGTAAGTCGTCGGAAGCAAATGCGACCACCTTTCTCCCAGGAAAACGAAAGCAGAAAAAGGATTGGGCGGATTAGGAAGCGATCTTCGAGCAATTCATGATAGCATCTGCACCTGCCGGTTGCTCTGGCCGCTACGATCGCTGCAACCGTCAGAATCGTACCCGGAAAAATCGTTTTTCGGGCAATTGCCTTTTTTCTTTCAAGCGAGTCATGATGGAGGGGTAGTTGGCGAGTTCCAATACAGGGTGGGTATGGAGTTGATTCGGGGGCCAAGGTTCCTCGGAAATCGATCTGTCCATCCGCACTGATTCCGCACCAAGCGAAGGCAAGAAGGCGCCCGAAGATGAAGCAAAAGAACCGACGATCCCAGCGCAACGGTTGGCGCTCGCTGACGGCATCGATTTCGTTGACAGCCCTGATTCCTGGTGGGGCGTCGGCGCAGTGGTGCGGTCCTTGGGGATGCGGGAAGACTGCCGCGCCAGCCTACCCGGTCGGTCAGCCCTTCCCAGTCGCCGGTCCAGCCTACGGGCCACAGCCCAGCGCTCCCTTCTACCCCGGTAGTTCGGTCCCTCCCACCGCACCGGCGAACGCCACCGCGATGGCCGCACCGCCACCGGTCTCCGCCACCACCAGCATCCCGTGGACGGGACTGCCACAGACGCAGATGTCCCTGATGCCCACCGCAGGGTATGCCTCGCAATGGAACCGCGCAGAGGTGACGTACTACCGGCCGGTCACTACCGTCAACCCGGCCACTGGACAGCCAATCACCCAATTGATTCCCTGCACCTCTTACGAACTGCAGAATCAGCGCGTGCCAGTGGTGACGATGAAACCAGGGGCGGTTCCTTCGACCTACCCTTCCACCGACCGCTGGCCGTCGCTGACTGCTCCCACCTACGGTGCAGCAACCCCCGTGCCGACTCAGAATTATCAGACGATTCCTGCAAACGGAGCGACGGCTGTCACCGGTCAGCAAGCCAACTACGGCACCTACACTCCCTACCAAGGCGCTCCCTACCAGGGGAATGGAGCGATCTCCGCGCAGGCACCCTCCGCTGGGTCGATGTTCTCGTTCCCCTCTCCCCTGCCCCCAGCATCTGCCGTCCCGGCCGGTTGGGGCGGAAGCAGCACCACGGCGGCGATGCCCGTCAGCCCCACCAGCGTTCCGGCCTCCAGTGCGGCCACCAGCGGTGCGGTCTACTACGGTGCGCCCACACCAGTGGCCATGCCATCCTGGCCACAGGCCACCATCGCGCCAGTCACACAGCCAATGATGACCCAGTTGCCCAATGGCGCGGTTGCCAGCGCTCCGGGATTCCAGAGTCCCCTCTATGCGGCTCCCATGATGCCGGCGCCGGTTGTTTCGGCTACTGCAGGCACGATGCCTTATGTCGTTCCCGGCACGATCGGATCGGGCATTTCGCCAGCTACTCTCTCCAACGGCACCATCGTCGCCCCGGCAGGTGCATGGACTCCAGCCAATGGCTCGGTGATCGATAGCACTTGGAATCCGATTCCTACGGTTGGGCAACCGGTAGCGCCCGAGCTACCGAGGTCGCGAGACGATCAGCCAACGCCCAGCAATTCCAGCCCGCTACTTCCTTCGCAACCGGGACCGCTGGTCATTCCATCCATCGCATCTCCACAGTCGGCTGCGGATCCACTACTTCCAAGTGAGCCGACCGGTCCAAGGTCGGTAGAGGACAAGGAATCGGTGGTGATCCCGACCCTTCCTTCGGATCCGAAAGAAAGCTCCGAAGGGCTGTTCCGACTTCGGCCGCTGGAACCTGCCGAAGGGGCTAGTGCTGAACAGGCAAAGCCTTCCGGCCCGTCGCCCGAGGGGGCAAGTGGAGCCGCCGAAGTGCCGGCTAAAGAGAAGTCGTCGGAGGTGCCCAGCGGCGAGAGGGAACGGGAAGCGACCGGGGGCAATGCACCGACCGCGACAAGTGCCAATGGGCTTCAGCAGCGCTCCCGAAGCAACCCATGGCGATCGATCGACCCGATTCCGGCATCTAGCAATCGAACGGCACCTCAGTGGAATCCCCAACTGATGCAGCCTCGCCGGGACCCTCCTCCTGCCACTGGCGCACAGCCCATGGCGGTAGCTCCCTCATCGCCGCCGGCATCGCTGGTTTCCAATCGATCGCGATAGGCCCTCTCCTTCACCTTTGGTGATACCCCCGGGATAGGAAGAGTTCGTTCCTTCATCATTCTAATGAACTTTAGAATGTAGACGGGATTTTCCGGTCGTCGGGATGATGCGATCGCTCAGGGGCCGAAAAGCTGATCGAGCGTCTCGGTCAGTTCCTGGTTGGTTTGCTGGGTCTCCTCCCAGACTTTCCCGTACCACCGCTTTTGACTTCGCGACAGTTTCCAGTTCAGCGGGATGATCGCCGACGGGTCGCTCAGCTCAAAAGGGATCTCCAGCACCAGGATCGGGTCGCGTTCGATCCGCTCCTGCACCGATGCGACTGCGTCTTGCATGGTAGTTTTCTGCTGTGGCGGCTTAGGGACTCTGCGGTTTCTTGGCACAGTCGCTTCGGGATGCGTCTGGCGAAACCTATCCCGCGTCGCCTTGTCACGCAGCGGATTGGTTGCCGGAAGCCGCGCGCCAGAAGTCGCGATGCGACGTTTGGTGACCGCCTCCATCGATGGCATCTGCATCCACTGGGGGGATTCCATCGAAGATTTGCCGAGCAACGATTCTCCCCAAAGATCGGTCAAGTCCTTCTCCAGGTGCCCCCGCTCCAGTTGCGAGGTGGAGCGGACGCGAAGCATCGCTTCCATAGGGCCCGTCAGCCAGCGGAGGCTATCGAAGATCGGGGAGGCTTGTGGCGGATCGAGCGCATCGCCGCTGCGTGCGGGATTCAATTGAAGCAACATGATCCGATCGAAGGGCCGGCTGCCCTTAGGAAGATCTTGCCATCTTCGAAAAAGGAATTCAATCCAGTCGATCGCTGAGACGATTCCTTCATTGTCGACATACGCACCATCGCCAATCGCTAGGCCCCGCCCCTGGTCGTTGTTGGACTCCAGTCGCACAAAGGGAGAGATAAACGGGAAGGAGGCGGAGGCGCGAGCGGCCGAGACTAGTTTGATATCGGTTTTTCGAGCGATCTTGTCGTCGATCAGTTCGCGGTAATTCAACGGACGGCTGGTCAGGCCGATATTGGACCAACGAATCGGGGTTGGAATCGAATCGAAGAGGACTCGTCTGCCGGTGACTGCGTCGGTGGCATTAAAGACAACGATTGGGGCGGAACCGGCATGAGCCAAGTCACCCCAGTGATCCAGCGTGGCGTTTCCCCATGGCGTTGGCAGTCGCCTAACCCACGACTGTTCCAATCGCTCCCCCCGGTCGCTCCATCGCAGCATCGGGAAAAGCAGCCCATAGAGTTCGTCGGTCATCATTCCCATGGCGATCGACTCCAGGGAGGATCGCGTCGCCGGTTCGAAGATCTCCATCCTGCGGGGATGACCGCTGGCCTGGGCAGCCTGGAGTTCCTGGAGCGCTGCGGTGAAGTAGAGCGATGCAACACCACCGCCTGAAACACTGCTGATGACGGCGACCGAGTCGCCGAACGAGGCGTAGCGATTGGAAAGCGACTGGAGCACCATCGAAGCCCACGCGGCGGCATGGATTCCGCCCCCAGGGCAGGTGACTACCACGAGGGTTCTGCCATGCTTTGGGTGTTTCGGCACCCGTTCCATCCTCCGTACCACCGCTTCCCAAGCGACCTCCTGGAGACCTTGGGCGGCAATCTGGACCTGCTCGACCCGTTCCAAGTCTTCCCGAAGCGCCCGGTAGTCTGCCGCGCGTACCCTAGCGACCTGTTGCTGGAAGTCGTTCTGTGCCTGGTGCGGAACACTCGCAAGAGTGGCGTGACGACGCAGCCCTGGAATGCTCTGGAGGATGGCGACCGCAGCGACAATCGCAAGAACGACGGGGATTCGAACGCGATCCAGCCAGTAGGCGGCCCCCGTCAGCAGCATGCCCAAAACCCAGAAGGCAACCACCACCACCGACGGGACGGTGACCCAGCCCAGTTGGTAGCGATCGAAGGCCCTGGTGAGCAGCAGATGAAAGAGCATCAGTAGCGTCGCATAGAAGCCCATCTGGATATCCGCGCCGCGCAGAAAGGTACGGCGCATCAGATGGATTGCGAGTGCCTTCCCCCGACGCAGCCACGCGCGGTGCGCACGCGACTCGAAAGGAAAATAATTCCCCTCCGCTCGTCGACTTCCGAAAAAGAATGTCCGTATCCAACCCAGCAGCATCAGCAGCACAATGGCTACAAACCAGCCAGTCAACACCGCCACTAGGCTCCGCAATCCATGGCTAATCCAATCGGCTTTTCTCTCTAGGTCGGTTTGCAATTCCGAAAACTCGGAACCAAACCAAGTCGCCAAGCAGAGCGGTGTTACCAGAGCGGAGGATCCAACCAGTAGCCACTGCCGATCCGTCCAGGGAGTTTTGCCAGAACCGATCCAGTAGTCAATGCAGGGCAGCCTGACTTCGGATGGCCTTCGGTCTTGCAGCAGTCGTAGAATCGCCACGCTGCAGACGATCGCTACGGCATTAAGAAAGCTGACCAGCATCAGCTGGGGATAGCTTTCCAGAAGCAAGGCATTGTCCAGAAGAGCCCGAGCCGGAAAGATGCGAACGATTGGCACCCAGCAGGTCAGCAGGCCCAGGAACAGCAGCCCAAAGCGCTGCTCCATCAACACCCGTAGCCATGGAAACCAAGTGGACGCCATCGCCATCCCCGCATGGTCCTCGCTGCCCTTGTTCCCGTAGTCTTCGCACACGCTTTTTGGCTTTTAGCCGTTTTGCGTGCAGATCGCCAGAACAGTTTGATCGCCTAGCAGCACTATTCCTGAATCTAAGGGGGGGAGAGAGGCTTTGCGAATCAGGATCTTCCCATCATCAGATCTGCTTGATTCTGCCAATCGTTCCAGTCGCCAGTGCATCGGTACGGCCCGATCCGCAGTCGAAAGCTACCGAAGAGACAATCCCGGTCGGCGGGGCATCGGAACGATCGATTTGTGGGAGCCGCTAAATAAAAATTAGAGATGACGGGTGGTCCGGGAGAATGTGAACAGATTGCAAAGACCACCAGATGGGTCGTTTCCAGAGGGGTTAGCGAGCCGATGAAGCTTGCGAAAAAATGGCGACCCCGGAAATCGACGAGTCGCCTTCGAAAACTGGTCTGTTCAATCGGTGTAGATCGAGCTTGCCGAAGCATGCAAGGAGTACTTCAGGGGCGAGGCAACGGATGGAGATCAGTCAGGATCGCCGATCTTCCAGAGGTGGCTGACGCTGCGCACCCACATCTGATTGCCTGCGACCGCCGGAGAGCCCAGGACCGATTCCCCCAGCGTGTTGGTCTGGATCAGTTTCCCTTCGTCTCCCGACAGATCGACGACGAATGCTTTGCCATCTTCGGCAAAAGCGATCAATCGTTTATCGACCACCACGGGAGTGGCCCAGATCGAACCGGCATCGGGCAAGCGGACTTGCCACTTCAGTTCTCCCGTTTGGGCGTCGCCGCATACCAGCACGCTGCGATTGACGCAGTAAACTTTCCCTTCGTGCAGGATGGGGGAGGCGGAGTTGGATCCCAACTTGTTGTTCTTCCAAAGGATCTCCGGGGTTTGGTCGCTGCGGCCGATTCGCAGCGCAGTCAGACCGCCCGAGGGGACAAACAGGGTCTGACCAACCGCGACCGTCGAAGGGATGCTGCTGCAGGGAAGATCGAGTTCAAATTTGGTGACGCCGGTGGTGGGATCCAGTCCCAACAGGCTTTTGCTGCTTTGCAAGAGGATCAGCGTCTTGCCATCTTCCGTCTGGACTGACGTGGGAGATGCCCAGTTGGCCTGGCGCGGCCGATCGACGCGCCACAGGGTCTTGCCGGTCTTCGCATCCAGGCCGATGGCAAAAGAGTCCCCTTGGCACTCGATCTGCAGCACCAGTACGCCATCGACCACCCAGGGTGAACTGCTCATGCCGACGTCATTGCCGGCCTTGGGAAAATCGGTTGCCAGCGATCGAACCCAGACCAGCCGGCCTTCCAGGTCGAAGGCAGCGCAGTCGTTGGAACTGAAAAAGGCGAAGACATGCTGGCCATCGGACGCGGGGGTGGGGGCGGCGTTGGCACTGGTAGGGTGGCAGAACGGGCGACCTCGCGCCACCCACTGCTGTTGCCAGAGCACGCGGCCATCGGTGCGGGACACACTGGTCAGGTACAAACGCCGCTGGTCGACGCCGCCGCTGCTGGTGGTGATCACCTGATCGCCGACGATGATTGGACCGCTGACCGCGCGGCCGGCGATCGGGATCTGCAGCAGGACATGCTTCTTTTCATCCCCACCAAAATCATCAGGAAGCGTCGCCTGTGGCGCGGCGCTATTCCCCGAACTGCTGCGGAACTGACGCCAATCATCGGCCGCATGCAGCGAACCGATCCCGACGATTGCGGCCCATCCGGCCATTGGCAGCCTTGCCCAATTCCATCCCGTCCGCTGCGATTGCCGTTGCATCTTGCTGTCTCCCCTGCCCTGATTCATGGAGTCGATGATTTGTGCCTAGGTTGTGAATGGTTCCGTCGCTCCCCGCTTCACCCAGGGAGGCAGAAAGTCGGTGCGAACGAAAAGACTAATCCGCGATGGCGGCGATCGCCTTGCCCGTTGCGTCGCACAGTCGGAGTTGGAATGCCCAATTCTGCGCCCAGGGTTCGGTCTGTTCGTTCTGACATACCTTTACCACGATGATGTTTTTGCCAGCCTTCAGCGCGGTTTCGCCGATGTACTGGTCGATCTGCGCGGAAGCGTGGTAGACCTCGTTGCTGAGCACCAGTTGGCCGTTGACCCAAACCTTGTTGGCGTTGATGCATCCCAGGCGTACTTGGCATTCGAGCGGTGCGGGTGCGACGAACTCCGCGCGGGCATAGACGATCGCCCCTTTCTCATTGGCGTAGATCGGATTGAGATCGACGGCACCTTCCTCCTCGTTGCCCGTTGCCTCCTGCCAGTTTGCCTCGCCCTTCTTGCCCTCATACTTCTGCTGTGGGTTGTAAAGACCTGTCAGCAAATCGGCTTCCACCGGATACGCCACGTCGAAGGCTTTCTGCCCGACGTTGTCGAAGGGGCCGATCACCTGCCACTGCTGCAGGAAGCCGAAATGCTTGGCCGGCGACAGCTCTACCCCCATATCCTTCAGCAACTTGAGAAGCGAATTGACTTGGTCGGGATGACGCGCTGATGCAAGCAGAGGTTCCAGTTGCAATCGTCTCTGCTTGGTCCCCTCTTCGTCCAGATCGGTTGGTTTTTCCCCTACTTTTTCGAGTGCCTGGGCAATCGATGCGTAGCGAAGTTCCGGGCTGGGATCTTCCAGCATCCCATCGAGCAGCCTAGTACGGAGGTCGGGACGCGACTGGGTCAGCCAATCAAACACCAACGCCCGGGCTTCCCCAGCATGCTGCGTCTCTCGCAGGAAACTCTGAAGCGCCGGTTCGTGCTGCTCCAGGTTGCCACCATAGAGCTTCGAAGCGATCCCTGACAGCCAATTGCGGCCCAAAGGCGTCGCTTCATCCATCGCTCGCAGAACTTCCACCAATTGCCCCGATGGCAGCGTCTGCAGTTCTCCTGCTGCCGCAACGGCCTTCTCAATCTGCGCATCGCCTGGCTCGATCTGCTGAAGCGTCTTCAGGGCGGCGGTGGGCGACTGAGCGATTGTCAGGGGAGCCGAGTGGATCGACCAAATCAAGGAAGCAGGCAGTAGAAAAAGAGTAGCGACTGACTTCGGTAGGAAAGGGTGAATCCTGCATTGTCTGCGCGTCATGGGCAATTCCTTATTCGATCTTTCATGCCAACAGGAAGCCGGTCCAGGCAATCTGGAGTATAACCATTTTCATTGAGGATTGGTTGCGTCGATGGCGGTGGAACGGGACTGTCTGCATCGCGGTGTTTCTCCAAAGTAGGAGACGACTTCATGGGTTTCAATCAACGATTTCTCATCGGCTGGTGGCTTGGCGGTTTGCTTGCGATGACCGGATTGGCAGGTGATGCCTGGAGCCAAGAGGAAGAAATGGTGGCGCCGGGGGAACAATTGGTGGTGGAGGGGATCCCTGCGATCCCCAAACGCCTGAAGGAACAACTGCGCCCCTATACCGAATCGCGAGCCGCCGCATTCTTTGCATGGCACCCCGTGCAGCGTCAGATGCTGATCGGAACCCGTTTCGGACAGACCACCCAGATTCATCATCTGGCGATGCCGATGGGCGCCAGGACGCAATGGACATTCTTTGACGAACCAGTATCTGGCGCGCAGTACGAACCGAAGGAGGCCGACTTTGTCCTCTTTTCTCGCGATATTGGCGGCAATGAATTCGCTCAGCTGTTTCGCCTGGATCCCAAAAAAGGGACCAGCCGGATGCTCAGCCCGGGAGGCAGGACGCAGATCGGCCAACCGCTCTGGAATCGCGCGAAAAATCAGTTCGTCTACACATCGACCGAACGAAATGGAGCGGATCGTGACTTTTGGTGGATGGATCCTCATGCGGAGAATGAGCCGAAGCGAATGCTGCTGGCCAACGAGGGAGGTGGCTGGGGGATTCTTGATTGGTCTCCCGATGATGCCAAATTGTTGGTGGTCGAACGGAAGAGTGTCAATCAGTCGCAGCTCTACGAAGTCGATCTGGCGACGGCCCAGCGAAGGCCACTGACCGACCCCAATGCACCTCCCGCAGCGTATCTCGGCGGGCAGTACATTGAGGGAGGGAGCCAGATCATCTGCGCCAGCGATCGCCGAGGCGAGTTCCTGGAGTTGGTGAAGATCGACGTCGATACGGGCAAGGAGATGCCGATCGGCGAAGCCACCCATGGGGATGTCGAAGCGCTGACGTTGCATGAAGACGGAAAGACCCTCGCTTTCGTTGTCAACCAGGACGGCATCTCGCGGCTGTATGTGCACGATTTGACGACCGGCCAAGAGCGCTCTATCGATGGCTTGCCCCAGGGGGTGATCTCCCTGGGGGACTGGCATCGACAAATGCCGGAACTGGCGTTGACGATCAATTCCGCCAGGAGTCCATCGGATGTCTATTCGGTCGATGCATCGAATGGAAGGGTGACGCGTTGGACGGAGAGCGAACTGGGAGGGATCTCGGCCCAGTCGCTGACGGAACCGGAACTTGTCCGCTGGGAGGGGCACGATGGAGTTGATTTGACCGGATTTCTCTACCGGCCCCCAGCCAGCTTCGAAGGGAAACGCCCCGTGATCATTTCGATTCACGGCGGCCCGGAAGGTCAGTCACGCCCGATTTTTCAGGCGAGAAACAACTTTTATCTGAATGAACTGGGCGTGGCCATCGTCTATCCGAATGTCCGCGGATCGGTGGGCTACGGAAAGACCTTCACGCAATTGGATAACGGCTTGAAACGACTCGATTCCGTGCGTGATATCGGCGCTCTGCTCGATTGGGTCGCTAGGCAACCCGACCTCGATGCCAATCGCATCATGGTGACTGGAGGCTCGTACGGTGGCTACATGACCCTGGCAACGGCAACGCAGTACAACGATCGCATTCGTTGTGCTCTGGATGTGGTGGGGATTTCCCACTTCGGGACGTTTTTGAAAAACACCGAAAGCTATCGTCGCGATTTGCGGCGAGTCGAATACGGGGACGAACGGGATCCAGAAATGGCCAAGTTTTTCGACCAGATGGCGCCGCTGAACCGAGCCAGTCAGATCACCAAGCCACTCTTCATCGTCCAGGGCGGGAACGATCCGAGAGTCCCGCTGAGCGAAGCCGAACAGATGGTGGCCAAGGTGCGCGCCAACGGGGGGCCAATCTGGTACCTGATGGCCAAGGACGAAGGCCACGGCTTCAAAAAGAAGGCAAACGCAGACTACCAGTTCTATGCGACCGTGCTCTTCATCGAACAGTATTTACTGGCGCCTTGACCCATCGACCATCCTACGTGGCATGGGCGTCCCGCCCATGCAGAAGTTCCTTCCGGCGTTATCCCGGCTGCCAGTCTGCATACCAACCGAGGCACCCTACGTGGCATGGGCGTCCCGCCCATGCAGTATTGAGTTAGGTGCGGGAGACGGCCACGGCGACGACGAGTCGCTTGAAAGGCAGTGCTTCTGTCTTGCTAGCTATAGCGATCTTCTTGAGTAAATTGCTCGGAAACAATCAAGTTCCCTTGACGTAGTGGGATGCCATCCACTACCTCCTCCTTCGAAACCTACCGGGGCGGAGTCGGTCCGCCTCGATTTTTCCTGGGAGGACACCGTGGCGATGCAGATTCGTTCGATGCCAAGCCGATCGCATCGTCGTGGGGTGACTTTCGCTTTGTGGGTCATTGGATCTGCGGTTGCGATATCCGGTTGTCAGCAGCGTGTCTACCACGACCTCTATTCCCAGCAGGCGTCGGCGGAAATCCGAGCGCTGGAGGATCGAATCTACGAATACGATTCGGAGTTTCGATCGCTGGAAGAGGAATTGGTTGGGATCGAACGAGAGAATCAGAGGTTGCGAGCCGAATTGCAGCGATTGGGTCCCGGTGGCTTGCCGCTTCGAGGGAACTCAGGCGCTACCTCCAGCCCCTCTGATCGGCCGCGAAGTCTGTTGGAGGAATCCAAGCCACCCGCAAAGAAACTCCCCTCTCCTTCCAGCGGAGCCCCGAATCAGCCCAAGCTTCCGCAAGGCTCGGGCGAGGAAATCGACTTGAGTCCACCTGTGGTAGAAGTTCCCAAGCTGGATCCATCGCGAGAGTTGCTCAAGGGATCAGCATCAGGTGGCGTGCAGCCCCCTGCCAACGTCCCGGTGGATCCTCCTCCTTCGTTGATTCCCAGCACCCTTCCGAAGTTGGACAATGGCGCCAAGCCCTCCGAACTGCCGATGCCGGAACCCCGTGGAAAGCTTCCCGAGCCTGCGATTCCTTCCACAAAAGAAGACGATCGTGGTTCCCAGTTGGGACTGCCGGGGGCGGCTCCGGCCAAGTTGCCCGAGGAACCGTTGTCCTTGCCTCCCGCCCTCTCACCGCCTTCAGCACCAGGGAACCAGATCCCACCGTTGCTCAACCCACCGACCGTTCCTGCCGAAAGCCTGCCGCTGCCTCCCAGCCAGGTGCCTGGTTTGCGGGATCGAGGCTCGTTGGAGTCGCGACGAGCGCCGGGTCCCATTATGGCGATCAATCACGGGCGACCAAGCCAGGGAGAGAGCGTCGTGTTGGCTTCGGCAGAAGAGCTGATGCCTTGGGTGGAGGAATCGGTGATCGACCTGACATTTCATCCGGGACTGACTCGGGTGCAGAGCAGGAAGTTGGGGGATTGGATCGACGGAGTTCAGATCGTTGTGCAACCTCGCGGGGCTTCGGGAGGGATCCTCGAGGTGGATGGCATATGGACCGCCGCCATCCTCGATAGCTCCCTGCCGCCCGAGCAGTCAAGAATCGCCATTTGGGAAATCGATCCCGAGGGCGCTCGGCAATCGCATGAGCCCTCTGGGGCGGCTCAGGGCTATCATTTCCTGCTTCCTTGGCAGGAAGTTCAGCCAGTTGGCGATCGTTTGCAATTGCACCTTCGCCTGCAGTTATCCGACGGAAGAACGCTGGTCAGCCAGCGTGAACTGAGAGGCAACGGGACTCGAAGCGATCCAGGATCCTCGGTCTGGGTGCCTAGAAGCCCCACCTTGGCGCCATCGGAAGAGTCAGTTGGCCGGGAATCTCTGTCAGCCACGGAGCATGTCGTTCCAGCCAATCCACTGCGCTCGGCACCCCTTTCTGGTCCCGAAGCGGGTTGGGGACGGCGCTGATTCCATCCCCGGTGATCGGTCGCAAGCATCTAGGTAAACTTTTCTGCTGATCCTCCCCGGTTGCTACGCCGGCGATCGATTCCCCGCGATCCGCGACGCTGAAAATGCTTGAATTCGGATCAGTCCGTTCGTAGCGATTGCATCGCATCAGGGCCGAAAAAACCACTCCCCGCCTTGGGAGATCCGGCAAGCGATGCGGAAAAGCCAGATCCAAGATATTGCTGGGGTTTTGTTTGCGAGCTAACACGAAGTGTTCCAACGCGGCGGATTGTAACGGGGAGAACCACCATTCAGCGAGGTTGTGGTCTGCGGGGTGGAATGGTCGATACGAAGTTCCATTAAGCCAACGTCTTTGGCCGAAGGGAAGTTCGATGGACCAACCAGTGCATGTGATCACGTTTCTAAAGGGGGACGAGCAGTACGTGTTCGTCTTCAACCAGGACCAGCGGGTTGCCACCCTCCGAGTGCTGGGGCGACACGCTGCGGATCCCCGGTTGTCCTTAAATTGGTATGATGCCGCTCAATTAAGCGAGCGGATTCGCTATGTTTGCAGGGAGCAGGAATCCGGAAGCGAATTGATCCGCTCGGAAGAGGACACGGAAGACGCATTGCCTCCCGCACCGCGAATCTCGCGGATAGGAATGCAGCGCCGAATCAAGTGACTGCGTTTTGGTCGATCGTTCGCTCGCAGGTTGAAATCCGTTTTCCCTTCAGACGGTCGGGATCGAAGGGGGTAGGCGATGCGGGAACAGGTGACGGCTTTCCTTCGATACCTGGATCTGGAAAAGAACGCATCAGACCACACGATCAAAAGCTATCGTGAAGATCTCTTCGACCTTTCCGATTTTCTTGCCCAACGACTCGGGGATCCTGTCGATCCCGACCGCGTGGGCCCTCAAGATCTTCGCACCTACGTGGCGACGCTTCACGAAGCAGGTTATGCCCGTACCAGCATTGCTCGCAAACTGGCGTCGCTCCGAAGTTTCTATCGCTACGCGCAGCGGCAAGGCTTTGCCAGCAGCAATCCGGCGAAGCCGCTGAGGAATCCCCGTCAAGCCCGCACGTTGCCCCATGTGCTCAGCGATCAGGAGGTGGCCAAACTGCTGTCGATTCCAACCGGCCAGCAACCGCTGGCTCTTCGAGATCGCGCCATCTTAGAGACGATGTATTCAGCGGGACTGCGTGTCAGTGAGGTGGTCGGATTAAACGATCGGGATATGGATCTCGTTTCGGGAACGGTTCGAGTTCGTGGTAAGGGGAAGAAGGAGCGATTGGGAGCGCTAGGGAGTTATGCAGTTGAGGCTCTGGAGCGTTACTTGGCTAGGCGAGTTCGCGAAGAGCAGGCGGGGCGTTCCGGCGAGGGGGCGTTGTTCGTCAATCGATACGGTAGCCGCCTTTCGGTCAGAAGCGTCGCAAGAATGCTCGATAAACACATCCTCAAAGCAGGGCTGGATGGCCGCACCACGCCGCACACGCTGCGTCATAGTTTTGCGACGCATCTGCTAGATCGCGGTGCGGATATTCGAAGTGTGCAGGAGCTATTGGGGCACAAAAACCTAGTGACGACGCAGATTTATACCCACGTCAGCGCTGCGGTTCTTCGAGAGGCTTACCTCAAAGCACACCCGCGAGCCCGTGGGGCGGGCTGATTTCTTTAGGGGGCGGCTACTCGAAAGGTTCAGGTGTCGACAACCTTGCTTCGCTCAAACGAGATCAGAAGCGGTACCCCGGACGTGGGCCCAGAGATGTCTGCGTAAGAATCTCCGGTCCCTCTTCGGTCATCAGGATCGTATGTTCGAACTGAGCCGACAGTCCACCATCGCGTGTGCGCACCGTCCAGTGATCGACTGGATCCAGCTTGGTAAAGCGACTTTTTTCGTTGATCATCGGTTCAATCGTGAAGCAGAGACCAGGTAGCAATCGCTCTTGCCGGCTCTTGCGATCTGCCACGTGCGGGATGTTGGGATACTGATGAAATCGACGGCCCAGGCCGTGGCCAACATACTCGCGGACGACGGAAAAGCCACGTTCGTGCGCTAGAGCGACGACGGCATCCCCGATATTGGAGATCGTGCAGCCCGGGTAAATGGCCTGGATCGCAGCATGGAGGCAGTCGAAAGCGGTCTGAGTTACCGCTCGCGCAGCATCGCTGACACGGCCCACCAGAAAGGTCTCTGACTGGTCGCCATGCCAGCCGTCGACGATCGTGGTGATGTCGACGTTGACAAGGTCGCCGTCCCGAAGCTGTTCCGCAGACGGAATGCCGTGGCAGATCACATCATTGATGCTAGTGCAGCAGCTTTTGGGATAGCCCAGGTAGCCCAAGGTGGCCGGAGTATGACCGGCTGCAAGAGTGAATTCGTGCACCCACTTATCGATCTGATCGGTGGTGATCCCTGGCAAAATCTGGGGACGAAGGAAATCCATCAACTTGGCGTTGAAGCGGCCGGCTTCCCGCATGCAATCGCGCTGCATCGGGGTTAATTGCAATTTGCGATCGTGTTGAAGCATGACCGTTGGGAAAAGATCAAAGGGAGATCGGACCGAAAAGTGTCGATGGCAGGATGGTCGGCATCCTCCTTCAGCACCCGACAAGTGGATGCTTCCAGGAAGTAGTGGCGTCCCGATCGACTTCCCTAATGTAGACAAATCGTTCCAAAATTCCTAGCGAACGGCCCCAATTCAATCGCCGGCGGTTCCTATGGGGCACCCGTAGCGCGAAGGAGCAGGCGGTTGGCTTCTGGAGGAACCGGTTGGGAGCGGACGGGCTGCGGTTTTCCCCAGCCCTAAACTGACCTACAATCGAGGGCCTGATTGTCTGCACTGATTTGTCTGCACTGATTTGTCTGCACTGCGAAGATGCGTCTGGATGGATGGAAACTCATGCCGCGTTACAACCCCGCCGTGATCGAGCCCAAGTGGCAAAAGTATTGGGAGACACATCAAACCTTTCGCACCCCTGATCTTCCCCAGGGAAGAAAACTTTATGTGCTCGACATGTTTCCTTACCCCAGCGGTGATGGGCTCCATGTAGGTCATCCGGAGGGGTACACCGCCACGGACATCGTTTGCCGCTTCGCTCGAATGCGTGGCCAATCGGTGCTCCATCCGATGGGCTTTGATGCTTTTGGTCTGCCGGCGGAGGAACACGCCATTCGGACCAATACCCCGCCGAGGGTGAAAACCGAAGAGAATATCGCCAATTTCACCCGTCAGCTGAAGATGCTTGGGTTCAGTTATGACTGGTCGCGCGTTCTGGCCACGACCGACAAAGACTACTTCCGCTGGACCCAGTGGATCTTCTCTCTGCTCTACGACACCTGGGTCGACCCTCAGACCGGCAAAGGGCGACCTATTGCCGAGCTGCCGATTCCGCCTGAGGTCGAGGCGGCGGGGGATCTTGCGGTCGAAAAGTATCAGGCAAAAAGGCGCTTGGCTTACCTGGATGAAGCGCTGGTCAACTGGTGCCCTGCTCTAGGGACTGTCCTGGCTAATGAAGAGGTGATTGACGGGAAGAGCGAACGGGGGGGGCATCCGGTCCAGCGAATTGGGCTCCGACAGTGGATGCTTCGCATCACCGCCTACGCCGATCGACTCTTGGCCGACCTGGAGCCTCTGGACTGGTCTCCCGGCATCAAGAAACTTCAGAGCGACTGGATTGGCAAGAGTTCCGGAGCGGAGATCGACTTCTTCATCGGTTCCCCGGAACAATACCTCAAGTGGCAGCAGCGACGTCAAGATGCCGGCTGGAGTGAGGAGCCCGATTCGGAGGCGCTGCGCATCTACACCACTCGCCCAGATACGCTATATGGGGCCACCTACATGGTGATCGCCCCCGAGCATCCCATGGTCGGCAAACTGACGACCAGTCAGCAGAAGCAGGCGGTGGAATCGTATTGCCAGCAGGCTTCCTTCAAAAGCGACCGGGAACGCACCGAGGGGGAAAAGGCGAAAACGGGGGTCTTCACTGGTAGTTACGCCATCAACCCCGTTCACGGGGAACCGATTCCAATCTGGATCGCCGACTACGTGTTGGCCAGCTATGGAACGGGTGCCATCATGGCCGTTCCAGCTCACGATGATCGCGATTACGAATTCGCTAGATCCTATCAACTTCCGATCCGTGTCGTGGTGCGTCCGCAGCAGGGAGATGTTCCACCAGGGGAGTGCTTTACCGGACTGGGAGTGGCCATCGACAGTGGACCATTCACTGGAGTCGATTCCCAGACCGTCAAGCAAAAGATCACGCAATCGCTTGCAACCGAGGGGGTGGGCCGCGCTGCGATCAACTTCAAGCTCCGCGATTGGCTCTTCAGCCGTCAGCGATTCTGGGGAGAACCTTTCCCAATCCTGCATGAGCTGGATGCAAAAGGGCAACCGACGGGCCGGATGCGACTGGTGCCTGCCGATCATTTGCCAGTGGATCTTCCCGAACTTAGCGACTTCAAGCCGATTGGGAAACCTGAACCACCGTTGGGGAAGGCGGGACCGGAATGGCTGGAGGTAGAACTGGATGGAAAGCGGTACCGGCGTGAGACCAACACGATGCCTCAGTGGGCCGGTTCATGCTGGTACTATCTGAGGTTCATCGACCCGAAAAACAGCGAGGCTCCGGTCGATCCGGTCAAGGAAAAAGCATGGATGCCGGTGGATCTTTATGTCGGAGGCGCCGAACACGCCGTCCTGCACCTACTCTACAGTCGCTTCTGGCACAAAGTCCTCTACGATCGTGGCTATGTCAGTCACCCTGAGCCGTTTCAAAAACTGGTCAACCAGGGGATGATTCTAGGCGAGATCGAGTACACGGCGCTGCGAACGGCGGAGGGGCGTTTTGTCAGCTACAGCCAAGCGGTCAAAACCGAGGATGGCTGGAAGGAATCGGGGACAGCTGTGCTGCTGGAGTCGGTGTCGGTTCAGGAGGAGCAGGTGCAGCGCCAGGGCGATCTGTTCGTTCTCAAGGATGATCCCCAGGTCCGTGTCGACAGCCGGGCTCACAAGATGTCCAAGAGCCGGGGGAATGTTGTCAACCCAGATCAGATCGTCAAGGAATATGGCGCCGATGCACTTCGGCTCTATGAGATGTTCATGGGGCCGTTGGAGGCGACCAAGCCGTGGAGCATGTCGGGGGTCGGTGGGGTTCGAAGTTTTCTCGATCGTGCCTGGCGGATGATCGTCGATCCCAAAGAGGACCAGGTCCGTCTTTCTGAATCGGTTCAGGATGTGGCGCCAACCGAAGGGCAGATGCGGATGCTTCATGCGACGATCGCTGCCGTCACGCGCGATTTGGAGCAGATGGGGTTCAATACGGCGATCGCGAGGCTGATGGAATTCGTCAACTTCTATACCAAAGAAGCTGTCCGGCCCAGGGTGGCGATGGAGCAGTTCCTGTTGTTGCTAGCCCCGCTGGCGCCGCACCTAGCAGAGGAGTTGTGGGAATGCCTGGGGCATGACCAGTCGCTGGCCTACCATTCCTGGCCGGTGCACGACCCTCGGTGGTTGGAGGCATCGGAGATCGAAGTACCACTGCAGATCAACGGCAAGCTGCGAGCCAAGATAGTCGTTCCCGCTGGGTGCGACGCCCAGCAGCTGGAAGCCGCTGCCCGCTCCCACGAGCGGATCGCGGAGTTGTTGGACGGGAAGCAGATCGTCAAGGCCGTGGTCGTCCCTGGCAAGTTGGTGAACTTCGTAGCGAAGTAACCGCTGCTATTCCTCCTGGGAGACGCTGCTGATGACTCGAGAGGAAGGCCGAGCGAACGAGTCGCGGTGGTTGATCCTGATCTGCACCTACTGCGAAATGGCCAATCTACCATCGCTGCTGGAAGCGATCGGTACATGGGCTCCGGATGCCGAAGTGCTGGTGGTGGATGATGGGTCGCCCGACGGGACCGCCCTGTGGCTCGATCGTCGCTCCGCAGAGAACCCGCGGTTGCACTGGATCGATCGCGGCAGCAAGCAGGGTTTGGGCAGCGCGATTCGCGACGGTCTGCGGTGGGGGGCAGAGCACCACTTTGACTGGGTGTTGAACCTCGATGCCGATTTCAGTCATGATCCGAAGTGCATCCCCGGTTTCCTGCAGCATGAGCACGATCGGCCAACACTTTGGATCGGCTCACGCTACATCGCGGGAGGTGGTTTCTCGGGATGTTCCTGGCGGCGGCGGTGGGTCAGTTACCTGGCCAATAGGTACGCTCGCCTGCTGCTTCGGCTGCCCGTCCACGACACCAGCAGCGCCTTCAGAGCCTATCGGCTAGACGTCTTCCAGCAGCTCGATCGCCTCCCTTGGCAGGAGGTTGGCTATGGATTTTTGCAGGAGATCCTGGCGCGTTGGGTCTGGACCGGCCACCCCGTTCAGGAACTGCCGATCGTCTATGTCGAGCGACAGGAGGGGAAGTCGAAAATCAGTCTTCGGGAGGTGCGAAGTGTCCTTTCCAGTCTGCATCGACTGGCATGGAATGGTAGAACTGTGGCTCGCAGGCTCTCCCAAGATTGTCCCTCCGTTCCACGATGAGCCACCCGTTGTCGGCTGGGAAATGAGGAACGATTTGTTTTGCGCCAAAAAATGCCAAAGCGACGATCAGCGACACTACAATAAAAATTGTGGATGCGATCCCAGGGAGCCCGGATCGCGTTCCGACGACTTGTCTGGGAGGTTCCCTTGTCACGCCGTGGAACGCCATCGAGCGGTTGAGGTGGGCATGGACTGCCCTCGCGTGATCCGAGTCGTTGAGGATGGTCGAACGTGACAAAAGATCAGGAAGCAGATCGCTCCAAGCCCTCCGGTGGAACGCCCCCCTCTGAACCGACGGGGGCGAAGGAATCGACCTCCCCCACACCCGACGAAGCGACGCGACGACTTCATGAGGGGATGCCATTCTCTTCGCCGGATGGCGAAGGGAGGGAGCTGGAGATGGCTTGGGACGCGGGCGCCGAAACTAAAATCCCTTTCCCTACGCTTGGGGATTACCTGATCATCGAACGCCTGGGTGCGGGGGGCATGGGCCAAGTGTACCGCGCACGACACCGCACCATGGATCGGGATGTCGCCGTCAAGATCCTTCCGAGAAGGTTGTCGCAACAGGCCGCCTTCGTCGATCGGTTTTACAAAGAAGTCCGATTGATCGCCAAGCTGATGCATCCGAACATCGTCACCGCCTTCGATGCTGGCTGCGTTCATGCGGTCCATTACCTGGTGATGGAATTGGTCGATGGACAGTCGCTCTCCGCCTGGGTGTCTTCGAAGGGAGCCCTTTCGGTCCCCGATGCGCTCAAGCTGCTGGCTCAGGCCGCCTCCGCGCTCGATTACGCTCATTGCCAGGGGGTGGTCCATAAGGACATCAAGCCAGGCAACATGATGGTGACCAAGCAAGGGGTTCTAAAGATCCTCGATTTTGGAATCGCCGAGCTGGCGGCGGAGGATTTGCCTCCGGAGGATGACGAGCTTCTGGGGACGATCGAGTACATGTCGCCCGAGCAGATTGCGGCCAAGAGTCCGATCGATGCCAGAAGCGACCTCTATTCTTTGGGAGCTACCTTCTTCTACATGCTCACCGGGCGACCGATGTTCACAGGTGAGCCGGTGCATATTGCACTGGCGCATCAAAAGCGACCGGCGCCGCCTCTGTACGAGGTGCGTGAGGATCTCGATCTGCGGGTCGATAGCATCTTTCAGCGGCTGGTGGCGAAGGAACCGGATCGGCGGTTCGAGTCGGCGGCGGAATTGATCGATGAACTCCGGGCCCAGCGACTGATCGAGGGTGCTGCCAAAGGGATCGCAGCCACGGTGGGGGTGGGAGGTGGTGAGCTGTCGATGCAGCCGCGGACGCGAGGCCCCTCCAGCCAAAGCACTTCGTCGCGTGGGTATGCAGCGATTGGCATCGAACTGGGGATGTTGGAGACGCGCGCCAGTTTCTTGCAAAAGGGACGTGAGCTGACGGAGATTCCGCTAGATGGCCAGCAGCTTTCGTTGAGGAACATGCTCTGGAGCGATGGTGAGCAAGTAGCGATCGGCGAAGCGGCTCACCGGCAACGATCCAAGCATCCCGACCAGATTTTCTTCGGACTACAGCGCTGGTATGGACTGCCCATGCTGGAACGACCTTTCGGAGGCAGGCGGGTGACTCCCGAAGTGCTGGTCGCCGCCGTGCTCCGCAAAGTCGCTCATGCCGCCCGCGCACTGCGACCTCAGCTGTCGCATGCGGTCATCAATATTCCTGCCTGCTACGACCAACTGCATCGCGCCTGCGTCGTCCAATCGGCGAGGATGGCGGGCCTGGACGTCCTCCAGTTGCTCGATCGTCCCCTGGCCGCCGCGCTGGCCTACTGGGAGACGCAGCAATTGCTCCGTCTTGGCAATACCGAAGGCCAAGAAAACTGGATGGTGGTGGAATTGACCGGGAGCACCTGCGAGGCAAGCGTGTTGGCTCGCGATGGGAATCAGTGGCGATGCCTGGCGACCATCGGCGATTGGAAGCGAGGGAAGTTTCGGTGGCAATCGCGCATCGTCGAATGGCTCGCCTCCCAATTCGCTCTCCAGCATGGCATGAATGTACGGGAAGATCTCGTCGTCGCCTCGCGCCTCCAGCGATCCGCCGAGCTGGCTCTGGATCGACTGGCGATGCTCCCTAGGGTGGAAATTCGATTTGAGGCATGGGGCAAGGAGTTGCGACTGAATCTAGAGCGAAGCCATCTGCTGAATGAATTCCGCGAGTGTTCTTCCGACCTGATGGACATGCCCAGGCAGGTGATCGAACGATCTGGTATCGATCCCAAGTCGATCCGTCGTGTCCTGCTGATCGGTGAATTGCTGGGGGTGCCGGAACTGCGGAGCCTGATTGCCAAGGCGCTGCCGGCAAACGTCGCAATGGAAGTGGTCACCCAGGCCGACTTGGCCCGAGGCGCCGCACTTCAGGCCCAATATCTCATGCCACCCGGTGACAACTCCGGTCCCAGCGCCATTCCGCATAGCGTCTACGATATCGGTCTGCTCACGATGTCGCAGGACAATCCTACCGGCATGCCGAAGATATTGATCCCGAAAGGGTCTAGACTGCCAGCCGAATTCAGTCGCACGATTCGATTTTCCTCGCAGAGCACCCGATCGCCGGCTCTGCAGTTCGTCGAAAGCACTCAGCTGGATGGCAATTGGCATCGATTGGGGGCGATAGAACCGGGAACGGTTTTTCCGAAGCGATTGCCGGAACAACCGTTGCAACTCAGGTTGGAACTGGATCTCAGTGGACTACTCCACTGCACCCTGACCTGGATGGCGGGCAATCAACAGGTTGTCGTTCCCAACTCCTCCCACGCCGATATGGACCCAGCATCCGTCCAGCAATGGCGGGATTGGCTGGAGACGATTTTTCTGTGTTCGGCGCCGCTGCCAGACAGCGATTGACGCTAGTGCCTAGTGCGATTGAGGGAAACTACAGCAATCGCAAAGCCACAAGCGGCGATCCGATCGACGCTTCCTGTGACCGCTTCCGTTGGCATGAAGAGTGCCTGCCGGCGAATTTCTGAACGATCGTGGCTGTGTGCTGTCGCGGACGAGTCCGTAACAGGACCCCGACAGCCGATGCATGCTTCAATGCATGCTTCTTAGCCGAGCAACTCTCGCTCCACCCATTTTGTATCGACCAGTCCGTTGCGGAAGGTATCCGACTGCAACACCCGCTGGTGGAAAGAAGCGGTGGTCTTGATTCCTTCAACACGAAGTTCCCGCAGCGCCCGGAGCATGCATTCGATCGCCTGTTGGCGGTCGGGCTGGTGCACGATCAGTTTGCCGATCATCGAGTCGTAGTAGGGAGGGACGGTGTAGCCAGCCTGGACGTGCGAATCGAATCGCACTCCTAGGCCACCTGGGACGAAGATCTGCTCGATCTTTCCAGGGCATGGCTGGAACATCTTGGAGGGGTCTTCCGCATTGATGCGACATTCGATTGCGGCACCTTGCTGCCGGACCTGCTCCTGCGTGAAAGGAAGGCGTTCTCCTGCGGCGACGCGAATTTGTGTCTTGATCAGGTCGATCCCCGTCACCATTTCCGACACCGGATGCTCCACCTGGATCCGGGCGTTGACTTCGATGAAGTAGAACCGGTCTTGCTGGTCGACGATGAATTCGACGGTCGCGGCATTTTGATAATCGGCCTGCCGAACCATCCGAACAGCCGCCTCGCACATCTCTTTGCGGGTGCTCTCTGGTAGGCGTGGGGAAGGACTTTCTTCGATCAGCTTTTGGTGCCGCCGCTGCACCGAGCAGTCGCGTTCATGCAGATGCACCACGTTGCCGTGATGGTCTGCGATCACCTGGACTTCCACGTGTCTGGGCCGATCGATGTACTTCTCCAGATAGATTCCCCCATTGCCGAAGGCCGCCTGCGCTTCCTGGCGGGCCTGTGCCATCGCCGACTGAAGTGTGGCAGCATCCGGGGCGACGCGCATCCCCTTGCCACCACCCCCGGCTGTCGCCTTGATCAGCACTGGATAGCCAATGCTTTCGGCGGTCTCCATCGCCTCTTGCTCTGAATCGATCAATCCCTTGCTTCCGGGAACCACCGGGACCTTGGCGGCGATCGCCATTTCCCTAGCCTGATTCTTGTCGCCCAGTTTCTGCATCGCTTCCGGAGTGGGGCCGATGAAGGTGAACTGGCAACTGCGGACCACTTCGTTGAAGTGCGAGTTCTCCGCCAGAAAACCATAGCCCGGATGGATCGCCTGGGCTCCCGACAGTTCCGCTGCTGCGATCAAGCGGTCGATTCGCAGGTAGCTGTCAACCGATCGTGAGGAACCGATGCAGATTGCTTGGTCTGCCAGGTCGACGTAAGGGGCGTTGCGGTCGGCCTCACTGTAGACCACCACCGACTCAATCCCCAGTTCGCGACAGGCCCGAAGAACTCGCAGGGCGATCTCGCCACGATTGGCGATCAGGATGCGCTGAAACATGCAGGAGGCTTCCGTGAGAGAGATCGATGCTTAACCCCGCGTGTCGACTTTGAAGAGCGGTCGACCAAAGTCGACTGCCTCCTCATTTTGAACCAGCACCGAGACGATCTTGCCTCGTACTTCGGCCGGGATTTCGTTGAAGACCTTCATCGCTTCGATGATGCAGATGGTTGTGTCTGGCTGGATCGTGCTGCCCACTTCGACATAGTTCTTCGAATTCGGATTGGGGCGGGCATAAAAGGTCCCTACCATCGGCGATTTGATCGTGACGATGTGAGGACCTTCCAGGTCGGACTGGGTTGTCGACGCGGCCACCGGCGCGGAAGGTGCGGGCGGGGCGGAGGCCACCATAGGCGGCATCGTCATTGTCGGGAGCGAACCACGTGTCAACCGAATGCGCTGCGCATCCTGCTGCAGGTCGATTTCCCCAAGATCGTGCTCCTTCATCAGGTCGATCAGTTGCCGCAGTCGCTCCAGCGAAAAGATATCCTTGCCTTCGTTGCTTTGCGATTTTGCCATCGTCGTTGCGTCCTTTTTGTAGACCTGCCCTCCGAGATGAGAACTTCGGGAGCTATCCTTGGTCTCCCCTGCGAAAGTGGAGTGCGGCGGAGGCTTCTCATGTTCAGAGCCCTGCTAGCCTCCGACTCACGAGAATCCCCGCATTGTAGCGTGCTTGTTCCAGATTGGGGAGACACGGTGCTTGCGAGGTACAAGTCGACTGACCGCCTCCCGATTTCGATAGGCTTCCTGCGGAAAAATAAGGTGATTATCGGAAGCTGGGCCAATCGATCTGCAACGCTTCCCAATCCTGCGGCAAAGTAGTCAATCGCCGTGCTCCCTCGCGAGTGATCAGGTAGTCGTCCTCGATCCGAATCCCACCCCACTGCGGAAAGTAGACCCCCGGTTCGATCGTCACCACCATCCCCTCCTGCAGAAGTCCTTTCTGCCCGCTTCCAATACGAGGCGACTCATGGATCTGCAATCCAAAGCCATGGCCAAGACCGTGGGTGAATCGCTTTTCTAATCCGTGCTTCTCCAGCACCTTGCGGGCCTTCTGGTCGATGCCCTCCAGCGGCGCACCGGGACGAAGGCTGGAGGCGGCCGCTCGGTGCGCCTCCAACACCGCCGCGTACGCTTTCTCCCAAGTCTTCGTCGGCTTGCCGGTGACCACCAGTCGCGTCAGGTCACTGCAGTAGCCAGTGGCGATCGCCCCCCAATCGATCAGCACAAACGGACTGCTGGACAGGGGAGTTTTTCCAGGAATCCCATGGGGTAACGCCGCGCGAGCCCCCACTCCGACGATGGTGGAAAAGGCGCATCCCTGACCTCCCAGTTCACGGATCGTATGCTCCAGCCCATGCGCTATCTGACGCTCGGTTGTCTCCGGGGTCAGCCGATGCAGCATCGACAAAAATGCATGCTCCGCCAGATGAATCGACGCCTCTATCGCCTCCAGTTCCGTGCTGTCTTTGACCTCTCTGAGCCCCTCGACCAGCCCCTGGGTCGCGACCAGCGTCCGGGCTGGCAATGCCTCACCCAGCCGCTGCCAGGAGGCGACGGTCAGCCACTGCGATTCGATCCCGACTTCCCTTCGGCTTCCTTTCCCAACCACCTCGGCCGCCGCTTCCAGCAGCGGGGTCTTGGGGGAGCGGATATGAAGCTCCAGGCCGGGACACTCTTCTTCAATCTGCTGCTGGTATCTGGGATCGCTGATCAACAACCGTCTGTCATCTTCGATCCAGAGATAGCTGTCCCCCCCCTGAAAACCGGTCAGGTAGGTGACGTGGACCGGGCTGGTGACCAGGAACTGTCGCAGCCCTTCAGTCCGAAGCACCCCCGCCAGACGTGACTGCCGCTTCTGATAGACGCTCATCTTCCTGCCCCTTTCTTCGCACCATCCCGGCACCCGAACTCCCGCGCACTCCACCTCCTGGCGTTCAGGCGACACCAAGTGGGCATTCCGGGAACCTGCGGAAAGAAAAAGTCAAACACCTTCCCCCAGCGGCCATCATGGCAATCGATCCCGATGGTTGGGAGGGGGGGAGCTAGGAAAGTTGGTTCCTGTCGCTGTGATTTTTGTTGTCGCAACCCGCTGCAGGCCGATACACTGCCACGATGTCTTCCCCGCTGGAATCAGGAGTCAACTCATGCCGATGGAAAACTATTCGAAGCACCAGCAGCAGATCATTCGCGGATACTACAAAAATCGAGATTCTCTGGCGCTGCAGAGGGCTCAGGAGTTGGTGACGGAACTCTATCTGAGCGAGGGGAAGAAGAGGGCAAAGGTCTGGGAGCAGTTGGCGGGGCATTTGGCAGCCCTCAAAGTCCCCGAAGCTCAAATCGCTTCACTGCGCGAGAAGGACAAGCCCGAGCTGGTAGCTCAGTTTCTGCAGACCAAGTTGTAGTCATCGGGTTTGTCGGCTACCCAGCGATCGATCCCAGCGTCGGCGTCGGCGGAAGGGTAGCTTTCGCAAGCGTAGCTCAGCCCAAATAGGTTAGAGCCATTCAATGATTGGCCATGGCGCCGTGGGAACCGCTCGCTGTGGGCTGCGTTTCGTCCAGCCACTGCCTTCCTGCCATTTGCACCGAACAGTCCGCATGGCCGCCCAGCTCGGCAACACGGGCCATCACCGCACGAACCCAGAGGCTGGCGATTTCCTTATCGCTGGTTCCGGGCGGCAGATCGTCGGGAGGAGGGATCGGTTCTCCAATCGTTACCAGCACCTTGGCTCTCTTCAGCAGTGGTCCCCAGACGGTTGGGCTTTGCGGGCTTCCTTCAATCCAGATGGGTACCAACGGCGCTCCGCATTTGAGGGCCACCAAACCCGCTCCGGGGCGCACGCTTAAAAGCGGCTGGCTGGTCCGATTGATGCGGCCCTCGGGAAACATCCCCACCCACCTACCCTCCCCCGCCAGGCGCATCGTCGCCTTGATCGCCTGGGTATCGATGCCACCGCGTTTGGTGGGGATCACCTGGAAGACGCTCAGCACTGGCCCAAACAAGGGATGCCGACAATACTCCGCCGCCACCATCCAGTGGACGCGTCTTCCAGCGGCCAACTGAATCAGGACAGGGTCGATACTGCTGCGGTGGTTGGCGACCAGTATGGCTGGCCCCTCCAGCCCCGCCAGATGCTCCTGCCCCCGAATAGTCGCGCGCCAAAGCCCTCGTGCTAGAAGGTAGGCGATCGAATAGAGGAACGACTCCGTAATCGAATAGCGACCGCGTTGAGAAAGCAGAGAAAGGAGGTAAACGATCGGAATCAGTGCGATGGCCGCCAAAAATGGAATCGCCCAGTTTGTCATGCCATTGGCTCCCATCGTTCCACCGAACCTCGCGCCACATTCGTCTCGCCTTCATCGGCGCCCACAACCCAATGCAATCGGCTCGATCGCCCCGGGCCATCTCCCTGCGAAGCCTAAGGCGGCCGCCGGGAACCGAGGAGCAGGTCATCTTATGGATCGACCAAAGAGCCCCTGGATTCGCTAGGTGTTGCTCTTTTATCTAAAATGTTTTCTTTATCACCGCTTCTTATGTTGCCTATCTTGCTGGAATTTTCACCTTTTTGGGTGGGCTTGCGGTTCATTTTTGCCGCCGGAATGACGGCAATGATCCGAAAAGTCGGGAAAAAGCCGGGAAGGTAATTTCGCAACCCTTCAACGGTCGATCCGCTCCTGGGTATGATGATGGGGCAATGGTAAAGCGTCGGGTGACCGGTGGTTCCCAATGCGATCTGGGCCCTGAATTTGCAGAGAAAACGGTTCAGGAATCATTCCTGAACTGGTGGAAACTCGCCAGGCAGCACTCGCAGATCGAACTAGCAACAATCGCATGATTCCTACGGCCACGGGGATCACGCACCCCTGGGTTGTCCAAGCAGCCAACTCAGGAGGTTCTCTAGTTCGGTCGCCACCAGCAGGGATGTTGGTGGCGCGAGTGATTGCCTGGGCGGGTTGCCCCTCGGGGGTGACTCCTAGCGGCCTTTCGCTAGAGCGCGAAAACGCCCTGGCAAGCATCGCCTACGGATTGCTGGCGGTGCTTTGAAGTTCTATTCGATTCGGGATAGGCAGATCGGGGAATCCAGTCGATGAGTGGAACCGAAGCGACCTGCCATATTCCGGTCCTTCTGGAAGAGGTGCTGGCCTACAGCGAGATCGAGGGAGCCGGATTTTTTGTTGATGGCACTCTTGGAGGCGGAGGGCACGCCGAAGCACTTCTAGGACGCATGGCAAAAGATGCCCATTTTTTGGGCATCGATCGCGATCCGGCCGCAATCCGGCGTGCTGCGGACAGACTGGCCAATCGCTTTCCGGAGGCTTCATTGCACCGATGGTTGGAACCGCCTTCGCTTCTTCCTGAACATCCCGCGGTGCAATCCAGTGCCGGGCCCCATATCGATCTCGCATTGGGAAGTTATCGCGACATCCCCGGGTGGTTGGACGCCCTCGGGGTACCTCTGGCCGATGGAATCCTTTTAGATCTGGGACTTTCTTCCGATCAGCTGGCCGATTCAAACCGGGGTTTTTCGTTTCGCGAAGACGGGCCGCTGGATCTACGATTCCATCCAGAGCCATCGACAGAATCGGCGGCGGATCTTCTGGCCAGTAGTTCGGAAGAGGAAATCGCCGACATCCTTTATCGCTACGGAGAGGAGCGAAAGAGCCGCAGGATTGCGAGAGAGATTGTCGAAGTGCGACGTCGCGGCGGAGCGATCGAGACCACGCAGCAGCTGAGGCAGTTGATTCATCGGTCGGTCGGCAAGGTACATGGAAAGATCGATAGCGCCACGCGATCGTTTCAGGCATTGCGCATTGCGGTCAATCAGGAGCTGCATCATCTTGCCGATGCCTTGCGATGGCTGCCGACTCGACTTCGCCCCGGAGGCCGCTTGCTGGTGATCAGCTTCCATTCTTTGGAGGATCGCATGGTCAAGTATGCGTTCCGCGAGCATCCCTACTTGCGGCCGGTGACCAAGCGGCCGGTGGTAGCATCCCAAGAGGAACTGGACCGCAACAATCGATCGCGCACCGCCAAGCTGCGGGTGGCATGCCGGGTGGAGCCCTCTGTAGAGGTTCCAGGCGTAGTCGATGAATTTGAGGTCCGCTGGCAGGCAAGATCCTGAGTCCTGACGCTAGGGCCTTGATTTTCCTAAGTGGAACAGCGATTTTGATACAGCTGTGAAGCCCGCCTTCATTCCTACCTTTCTCTGCGTGTGTTTTTGGGGTTCCCGATGAAACAAACGACTCGGATGGCGTCTCTGTTTGCCCTGACGGCTTTTCTGGGGTGGCAGATGGTTGGCCATTCGCAGGATCGCAAACCGATCTCCAACCGGCCGCTGGACCAGGGAGCTAAAGCCTTCCTGGGCACTTTGCAGGAGGCCCAAAAGGCAAAGGCCTCGATGCCTTACGACGATGATCGGCGTGTGCAGTGGCACTTCATTCCGATGGAGACGAGGAAAGGCTTGCCCTTGATGGAGATGGAGCCTTCTCAGAGGGAGCAGGCGAGAAAGTTTCTGGCCGATTTGGTTTCCGAGTCAGGCAACCAGAAGGCGACCAGTATCATGTTGCTGGAGAATGTGCTGCGAAAACTGGAAGGTCCCGATTCCCACGCGCGCCGAAATCCCGACAAGTACTACTTCACGATTTTTGGGACGCCCAATCCGGCAGGAACCTGGGGTGTCAGCATCGAAGGGCATCACCTTTCGCTGAATTTTGTCGTCCAGGACAACCGCATTGTCGACTCGACGCCTCAGTTTTTTGCCACCAACCCGGCCGAGCTGCAGGCCGATTATGGCGATGGCTTTCCTAAGGGGATGCGACTCCTGAAGTCCGAAGAGGAGCTTGGGTTCCAGCTGCTCAAGAGCTTCGATGCGACGCAGCGCGGCAAGGCGATCATCGACGCCAAGGCACCGGCCGACATCCGTTTCGCCGGGACGAAGCAGTCGGAGTTGACTGCAGCCGAGGGAATCCCCGCAACCCAGCTCAACCCGGCTCAGCGCGAAACTCTCCATCGACTGCTGGAGGTCTATACGGGTGCGATGCGAGAGGAGGTGGCTGCCGACCGATGGAAGCTGATCGATCAGGCTGGGTTCGACCAAGTCCATTTCGCATGGGCTGGAGCGGATCAGCCTGGTGTTGGTCATTACTACCGCATCCAGGGACCCACGTTTCTGGTCGAATTCATCAACGTGCAGCCCGATGCAGCTGGTAATCCGGCCAATCATGTCCATTGCGTGTGGCGCGACCTGCAGGGGGACTTCCACCTGCCGATTCAATCGCCCTGACCTGACAGAACGAACCGAAGTGGCTGGGTTGGCGGCCTCTTCGGCTCGTTTGCGATTGCCCGCCCGAGCGTGCCTTCTAGAATGGACGCTCGGGAACATGGCGAGGTGGTGTGGACCGCGAAGGCAGGTTGGACCTGTCGGCGGACCTGGCGAACCACCTGAGATCGACTGTCAATTCGGGGGTAATCAGGTGATCAACACGCTGTATCTCCCGGAATTGCGCGAGATGCTCTCCGAGCAGAATGCGGAGGAGCTGCGGGAATTCTGCGTAGCTCTCCACCCAGCTCGAACGGCCGAGTTCATGGAGGGGCTCACCCCAGTCGAGGCATGGAAGGTTCTGCAGTACGCAGATCCAGCGACGCGAGCGGAGATCTTTCATTTTCTGGAGTGGGATCGGCAGGTCGAACTGCTGGCAGACCAGGATCAGCTTCAAGTGGCTGCTCTCGTTTCGGTGCTTAGCGCCGACGACGCGGTCGATCTGCTCCAAGAGTTGCCGGCCAGTCGCGTGGAATCGATTCTGGCGCTCGTTCCAGCTAGCGATCGGCGAAGCATCCAGAAGCTGCAGTCGTTTGCCGAAGGAACGGCCGGTGCGCTGATGACGACCGAGGCGGCTTGCCTTCGGGAAGACCTGACGGTGCGCGCGGCGTTGGAGGAACTGGCGAGGCAGGCGGAGCATTTGGAGACGGTCTACTACATCTATGTGGTGGATGACCAGAATCGGCTGCATGGTGTCGTCAATACGCGGCGGTTGGTGTCGGCGATTGGAAAGCCCGATACGCGATTGCGCGATCTGATGGAAACCGATATGGTGGTGGCGCATGTTCTGGACGACCAGCAAGACGTCGCCCAGAAAGTAGCCAAGTTCAATCTGCTGGCGGTTCCGGTGGTCGACGACCACAATCACATGCTGGGAATTATCACCCACGACGACATCATCGATGTGGTGGTCGAGGAGGCGACGCGTGACGTACAGAAGATCGCGGCCGTCGCCCCGCTGGAAGACAGCTACATGCGCACCCCCATCTTCACCCTTTCCTGGAAGCGGGGAATGTGGCTGGCGATCCTGTTTCTCGCTGGCTTGCTGACCGCGTTTGCTCTTCGATACTACGAGGGATCGCTTCAAAAGTACGACTGGATGGCGTGGTTCATACCGTTGATCATCAGCAGTGGAGGCAACTCAGGAAGTCAGTCTTCCACGCTGGTCATCGCCGCCCTGACTCGCCAAGAGATTGAGTCTCGCGATTGGTGGGCGATCCTCCGCCGGGAGTTGATCACGGGACTGCTTCTGGGCAGTTTTCTGGCGCTAGTGGGATTCCTGATCGCCTGGGCCATCACCCCAAGCATTCGACACGCGGTCGTCATTCCCATTACGATTCTCGCCGTGGTGCTCTGCGGTACCTCCATCGGTGGTACCCTGCCTTTGCTGTTCAAACGACTGGGGCTGGATCCAGCCCTGATGAGCAATCCCTTTGTGGCGGGGATCATCGACATCCTTGGGATTCTCGTCTACTTCCAAGTGGCCGCGACGATCCTGAGATGAACACCCCTGAAGCGATTGCCGAAATCTGAAGCATGGAGCTGCAGTCGTGGCAAGTCTTGGGGGATCGTGGGGGGCTGATGGCCAGGCAAGTTGGACAGCGCAGTAGCCGTGGAAGCTGTGGGAAGCAGATGCTTATTCGCTACAGCCTGGCGATGTTGGTCGTGGTCACTTTGGGATTCCGAAGCACCTTATGGTCCCAGTCGATGCGCAAGCTGCCTCTTCGGTCGAAGGTCGAGTCAGTTCAGCCGATGACCGGGATTGTCCTCTGGAGCTCCAATTCCCACGCCGATGCCATGCCGATTCAGTTGGAGTTTTCCTATCTGCGATATCGAGATGTGGTGGACCAGCAGGGGGAATATGATTGGAGCCCCGTCGACCAGTTGCTCGATCAGATCGCCAGTCGGGGGCACCAAGCGATCCTCCGATGGCACGACACGTATGTCGGCCAGCCGACGGGAGTACCCGAGGTGATTCGGCGGCTGGACGGATACCAGGAGACCAGTGGGATCAGCGAAGGAAAAAAGACGCGATTTCCCGATTGGTCCTTTCCGCCCTGGCGCGCTCTTGTGCTCGACTTCTTCACGCGTTTTGCCGAGCGATACGATCGCGATCCTCGCCTTGCCTTCGTGCAAGTGGGGTTCGGGCTTTGGGCGGAGTACCACATCTATGATGGCCCTATGGAATTAGGGAAAACCTTTCCCGATCGCGCATTTCAAGAGACATTTGCCAAACATCTATCGAAGGTTTTTCAGGTCACGCCTTGGATGATTTCGGTCGATGCCGCTGGGGACCATACTCCTTTTGGCAGCACGCCAGAGTTGGCAAAATTGCCCTTTGGTCTTTTTGATGATTCATTCAATCATCGGAGGCATCGGGAGGAGAACGAGCCGAATTGGGATCTACTTGGGCGCGAGCGATGGAAGATCGCGCCGACGGGAGGCGAGTTCAGTTTCTTCGAGAGACGGGATCAGGTAGAAGCGCTGGCACCCCAAGGGCCCCACGGTACTCCATTCGCTGAACAAGCAAGGCGATTCCATATTTCCTTCCTGATCGGCGATGATCAGCCTCGCTTCCGAAAGCTGGAAGTGATTCGTGCCGCTTCGCTCCTCTGCGGCTATCGTTTTAGAATCGTCCAGTTGCTGGCGGGACCGAACCGGATGGAGGTAACGATCCGCAATGAGGGAATCGCACCGATCTACTACGATGCCTTTGCTGCAGTCGGTGGAATTCGGTCAGAAAAATCGCTGAAGGGGCTGCTTCCCGGTGAGTCCATAACATGTTCGATACCTGCGATGGGCGAAGCGTCTACCTTTTCGATCGAGTGCGATCGACTCGTGGAAGGACAGCAGATTCAGTTCGATGCGGATCTGAGGTAAGCTTTTGCAAGAGGTGGGTATAGGGTCAGGTGTTGGTGGACGGATTGGGAAACCTAGTTCGGAGTAGGTTACATGGACGGTGAAACCTACAACGCGTTGACCGCCATGTTGCTTGGGACGGCACTGCTTGCGTTAATCATCTCGGTCTTCTCTCTGGCTGCGGTCGCATGGCGTTGGCGAGCCCAGACACGGGGAAAGCATCTGCTTCGATTTCTAGTTTCTCTGTTTGCCGCCGTCATCTTGATAGCAACTCACCAAGCGGTGCTTTGGTGGGTGTTCCTGCCCTCCCAGGGACGCGAGCAGATGGCACAGTACGAAGCGTTCAGGAAGGAGCGAGTCGAGGTTTCTACGCGATTGAGCGTTGGGGACCAGGTGCCCGCTACCTCGCTTCGCGACATCGACGGCCATCCGGTGGATCTCTGGACCCCTGGGAAGTTGACACTGATCAACTTTTTTGCGACCTGGTGTGGGCCATGCCAATTGGAGCTGCCAAATCTCGAAGTGATTTGGCAGAAGCACCAGAAGCAGTCTGACTTTCGCATGCTGGTGATTGGACGCGAGGAGTCAGAATCATCGGTGAGGGAGCATTTCGCCAAAAACCAACTCACGTTTCCTGGAGTGGCTGACCCGGACCGGAAAATCTTTGATCGCTTCGCAGACAACTTGATTCCGCGGACGCTGATCATTGGTCCCGAGGGTCAGATTCTCCACCATCAAGCCGGCTTCCTAGAAACTGACCTCCCGAAGCTGGAGGAGATCCTCCAGAAGCATCTCCCAAAGTTAAAGTAGCGGCTCGGACCGGTGGTCAGCGGCTGGCTAGCCACCTGTTGTAGGATGCCTCGAAGTTTCGGTCCACTTCGCTACAACGTGTTGCCTCCCGCTTTTCTCCTATAAAAAAAGCCGCAGTACCTCGGTACTGCGGCTCGATGTTTACTTTCTAGACGATTCCATCAGAAGGATCAGCCCCACTGGTCCAGCATACGATCCAAGGCTACCGCCATCCGCTCTGGGGTGTCGTAGTTCCCTGCAGCAATCTGTGCCTTGAGAGCAGCAACCTTGTCGACGCGAACCCCATCGACAATCGCACCACTGCCGGCGACCTGACCGATCGACTGAGCAGCAGCAGAGAAGTCGACTTGATCTGAAGGAGTGCCAGCCGCCGTAGCGTCGGTCGCGCGGACTCCCTGGTTCTCGGTCGCCGAGAGCTTGCCAACCTGACGAGCACCATGAACGCCGTGAATTCCGAAATTACCATTGATTTCCATTCGAAGTGCCCCTCTCGCAACCTGTTGATACATCCTTGTACCCAAAGGCAACCAAACTAACGGCATCGTGCCGAGCGGTCGACCTTTGCTGACGATCGTTACAGATGCAACCTGCGTGCCAAAAACTGGATTCGCTTTCGGAACGCGGGTCAATCGCCGGCAGAGACAAGGGATTGCCTTTGAGTCCCTACGAATCTGGCGATCCGCCAACGCCGCGAATCTTACCCAAGCCGCGGCTGGCGAATCAAGCCAGATTCACTCAAAGGCTCCCCGTCCCACCACGCGTCTCATTCTGCAACACCACGAGGGAGTTGATCGAGACGCTAACGCTATCCCGCTTTTCCTAATCGAATCTCTCGAAGTATTCGCTAGCTTTTTACTTTGGGAGTCGGAGAGATCCCGAATCGGCAGATTTTACAAACAGACCCTGTCATTTTTTCCGATTGCTCCGGCGATAACGCCCGCAGCCCGCTTGCTTTGCCAGCATTCCAATTGGTGCCACCCACCTTTTCAATCGGTGCCACCCAGCGTTCCAATCGGTGCCACCCACCGATTGAGAGCTAGCAATCGAGAGGCGGCAGCTAAAGTCTTCAGGCCGGCCTGAAAAAAGCCAGAAGGCTTTGGGTGATCGCTACGAAAGAAGGGAGAAACAATCGAGGGCCGCGAGTCACGGAGCGGTCTGGAGTCGCACACCCCACTTACGGATCGAGGCCTCGGCTTCCGGAAGCTCCGC
>JBEISR010000024.1:0-77014 GCA_040375295.1 Planctomycetaceae bacterium | reverse complement strand
TACGGACTGGAAATTCATCGCCAGTTGCTCTCCACCTCCCTTTGCAGGAACGCAGTTACTGTTGATTAATGGGTCCAAATCAAACCCATGAAGGGACTTACACCCTCCCGTTTCGACGCCGTCAAAGGCGCACTAGCCACCATCGCCAGATGGTGGATGTACGGAAGTGACGCACCTACGAAGCTCTCCACCGCGTGGCCGCGGTGGCTACGAAGAGGCAGCTCCAAAGCGGCGGAGAATTCCAGAAAAAATCGTCCACCACGCTTCGTAGCCACCATTGCCCGATGGTGGACGTGCGGAAGTGACGTACCTACGAAGCTCTCCACCGCGTGACCGCGGTGGCTACGAAGAGGCAGCCTCGGATTCGATAATTGGCTGCGGGTCGAAACAACTCGAGGATCACTGCAGATGATCGGCGCGGAGTTGGTAATAGACCCCTTGCAAGCCGCTGATTGGCTTTAGATCCGGGGCTACCTGCAGCGTACCGGCCAGTTTGATCTGCCGAGTCGACGCTCGTACGGCAAGATCTCCTACCAGGGTGACTTCGATCATGTGGGTCAGCGGCGGTTGGCCACCAAAACAACAAGTAGCCCAGTCAGGCACCAGCACGAAGTTTTTCGCCGTCGCGGTCGACACCGAGGTGGGATGGACGTAGCCCTTGAGGAAAATCTTCTGACCATCCAGCTTAAAAGCATCCTGCGGAGGCACGTCAGCAGCCCCCAGTGGGCTTTTCAACGATGAGAATGAAATCCGCTGGTAACCTTCGGGGACTTCGGTCGCATACACGTAGGCATGGCGAGCCGGTGCGACCACAAGGAGAAGAACATTCAGCAACACCCCGGCCCAGGCAATCGGACGTCCGGTCAACTCCAGGGGAAACTTCTTTAAAGCTCGGAAGGCGATCAATCCCAGAAGGAGGCCAACCACCGGCAATAAGAGCAGCAGTTGCCATACCAACGCCAACAGCCCCAACAGCCCCAGAAGGAGACTGAAAATGGCCGCTTTGGAAATCGATCGATACTCGCTATAGGCCAGATCATCGGCTGGGGGAGTGCTGAACACTTCCGGGCTTGCCTGCAGTCCGCTCATCGAAGCCATCCTTCCTTTCGAAAGACGCTCCAACCTCGTCGGAGCGAGTTATCGGTCCCGCATGGGCACCACGGACGGCTTGGAAATCCCGGTACCCGAAATGACCAACCACATCGTCATCGCAAGAATCGCCACGCTAAGGGCTCCTACGCTCCCAAGAAACAAGCGGTTCACTTTCGCGTTCCGAGGGTCGTTTGCAACAGGAATTTCGCTGGTGGCGGGAAGGGAAAGCTCGGCCGGCAGCGGAAGTCTGGCCGCCAGCCGATTATCGACAGGCACCAGTGCGGCCACGGAATCGTCGTCCGAATCGTCGGCTTGGACAGGCTGCGAAAAAGAAGCAGCCACGACATCTTCAGACACAGCGGGGGCGACTCGTGAGGAATCGTTGGTGGCAGGGGTTGGCTGGGGAATTGGGAAAAAGGTCTTGGCCCGCTGCACCGCCTTGGGATCGATCTTTTCCAACTCTTCCAGCTTCTTGGCAGCCTCCGGCAACGGGCAGGCACGCAGGTAATTGATCACCGGCACCCGCACCCAGCTGCTCTCCTCATTGGCCTCTTTGAACAGCTGGACCAGACGATCCATCGGGGTCCAGTCTTCCCACCTCGCAAGATCGGGAATCACCAGGTCCGCCAGCTCCGGCCGCTCCAAGATGTGATGCATCGAGGTGACGATGTTTTTGCGATCCAGCACGCCTCCTTCGGTGCCGTGGAAGCGGAGTGCCATGATGGCGGAGTAGGTGTCGGCATAGGGGGAGTTCTTGTTCTTCAGGAACAGCTCCTCGACCAGGGCCAGCCCATCGTCCCCTTTCAGCGTCAGGTAGCAGGCAATCATCGCGTCCAGCCCCGCCTTTTTCTCTCCATCCTCGCTGCGCATCCTGGCTTCCAGAATGTCGGTATCCTCTTCCTTACCACAGATCCCGAGCAAGGTCAGATAGAGTCGTTTTCGATCAGGAGAGAGCGAATCGTCCTGGATCCACTCCAGCAATTGCTCCCGATTCATCAGCGACTTGATCTGCTTGACCTCTTCGTACGGAGTGATTGCGAATTCGTCGTAGGCATCGCGAGCCAACAGGGAGTCCGGATGCTCCAAATGCTTCAGATAGAATTTCAGTCGTTCGACGGAGTCAGCCGGCAACCCCGGAATCGCCTCCACGTAGGTCTGGGCTTCAGGCGACAGCGGCAGGGGGCTGGACCATAGCAGTTGGGCAGGATCAACCCCCAGCAACAGGAACTTCTTGTCGGTGCTAGCAGCACCAAAATAGGTCGCCTGGATCACCTGACCGGTTGCGATCAGCTTGTCCCCCTTGAGCACCTTGAGAATCGTGAATTTCGCTTCGCCGTCAATTTCATTCGACTTGGCTGCCGGGTCGACCACCAACTGACCGATCGCGACCGCATCCATTGTTTCCATTTCCTGTCGGAGCGTCTGTTTGACGGCCGAACAGAAAGGGCAGGCGACCAAATAGGATCCCCAAGCCATCAACGCGAGCGCTAGCGCTGGCTGAAACCAGCTAAATCCTGAGAACTTCCCGACTATGCCGCTTCGCTTGGAAGTCATGGCAAGAACCTCACGATGATCAAGATCCGAATGGGCAGCAATGGTAGAACGATCCGACGGACCGATGGGACCACTACAATACATTTAAACGTAACCGAATTGCTTCCGCCACACCAATCGAAGCCCGATCCCACCCGAACGCCCGCTGCCTGTGGAAAAACCCCTACAACCGACACAATCACTCCATCGGGCAAATGGCATCGGACTCCGTTGGTGATGCAGAAAAACGTGCGATGCCTAATCACCGTGGCCGGTTGCGGCGGAAGGACTTGCGTATCGAGGAATTGCCCGGATCGCTAAAATCCCGGCGTTGCACACTGGCCAGCGATTGGCAGGCCATGGGTTTTTCAGAAATGGGGTGAGACGTGCGGGTGTGTGTGGTGGGTGGGGGGGTGATTGGCCTGAGTGTCGGGGCGGAGGTTGCCGAGCGTGGGCATCAGGTATTGGTGCTAGAACAGGACGCCCAGCAATTGGGATCGTCGCTGGGTAACGCTGGGATGATCGTCCCCAGCCATTTCATCCCTCTGGCAGCTCCCGGCATGATCGGCCTAGGACTGAAGTGGATGTGGAACCCCGAATCGCCGTTCGCTCTTACGCCACGCGCCGATTGGAAGCTGTGGGATTGGGCATGGAAGTTCTACCGCGCCGCCACAGCCGAGCATGTCCGGCGGTGTGGACCACTGCTGCGAGACCTCAATATGGCCAGTCGGGAACTCCACTGCCAACTGTCGCAGCGAGAGGATTTCGGGTTGGTGCGACGAGGCCTCCTGATGCTCTGCAAGACCGACCATGCCATGGAAGAAGAATCGCAGGTCGCCAGGCAAGCCGAGGCGATGGGGATCCCCACGCAGATCCTCTCCCCAGAAGGCCTTCGGAAGCTCGATCCCGCCGTGACGATGGACGTTGCGGGAGGAGTCTACTTTCCGAACGACTGCCATCTGTCACCCGATCGCTTCGTTGCGTTCCAGCGGAAACGACTGGAGCAAGCGGGCGGCAAGCTAGTCGAATCGGTCCGCGTCGATCGATGGGATGTCGATGGCAAACAAGTGAGAGGTTGCCATGGCCAAGGCCAAAGCTTTGAAGCCGACGCCTTTGTTCTCAGCGGTGGCGCATGGTCACCCAAAACCGCAGAAGCGCTGCCGGTGAAACTGCCGATGCAGGCAGGCAAAGGCTACAGCCTGACGCTAGATCACCCCGTCGAACTGCCTCAAATCTGCTCGATCTTCACCGAAGCGAGGGTGGCCGTTACCCCGATGGGAGGTCGACTGCGTTTTGGCGGTACGATGGAGATTTCAGGACTCGATACTTCGATCCGCCCCAGAAGGATTGAAGGGATTCTCAAATCGATCCCCAAATACTATCCGAAGTTCGACCGGAGTCATTTCGAGGGGATTCAGCCCTGGTACGGACTGCGGCCCTGCTCCCCTGACGGCCTTCCCTACATCGGACCTGTCAGCCGCTTGGATAATTTCTGGGTGGCCACCGGCCATGCGATGATGGGACTGAGCTTGGCACCGATCACCGGCCGCCTAATCGCTCAGTCGATCGACCGCCAGCCGACATCGATCGACCTAGCCCAACTGTCCCCCGACCGTTATCGGTAACGATGGAAGGGAAATGGAGTTGCATGGCCAGGGCGGTGGCGAGCCAATGGTCCGCTGGTATCTGATAGCGTGTCTGAATCTGTCGCCGGTCAGTCGACGCCGTGAAGGCGAAAACGCTCCATTGAATGGAAGCCCCGACCAGTCAAACCATCGCGACCGCGAACACACCAGAACCAAGGTCTCCAACGAGACCATCCACCATCTGGCGATGGTGGCTACCAGACGAATCCCGGCAACGAGAGAGTCCACCATCTGGCGATGGTGGCTACCAAGAGCGGCCGGCAACGAGACAGTCCACCATCTGGCGATGGTGGCTACCAAAAGCGGCCGGCAACGAGACAGTCCACCGTCTGGCGATGGTAGCTACCAAGAGCATCCTGGCAGCGAGACCGTCCACCATCTGGCGATGGTGGCTACCAAGAGCGGCCGGCGACGAAACAATCCACCATCTGGCGATGGTGGCTACCAGACGAATCCCGGCAACGAGACCATCCACCTTCTGGCGATGGTGGCTAAGAAGAAGTGGCCATCAGGTCAAATCAATCGGGGCGACTGGATTCGAACCAGCGACCTCTACGTCCCGAACGTAGCGCTCTACCAGGCTGAGCCACGCCCCGATAGGATGGGCAAAGCTGCCAAAGATGCCCCCCCTGAAGCTCGATCCACCACCCCACCGATCAGACGTGATCGATCCCCCTGCTCGGTCTGTGGCTCTTCAGATGGAACGCTTAATCAGCGATGCGTCATCCCGAATCTCTTACATTATCTTGCGTCTTTTGCATTCGCAACGCAATATCCGACTAGGTTACCGCAAATCCATCTTCCCGGCGTCCAGTCGATGAAGCTTTCTGCCTCAAAACGATCTGCCCCGGTTGGGGACTTCGAATCGCGTATCTGACGCTCCCGATCCTTGTGTGGAATCTCCGTTCACAGTTGGTGTGGAATCGACCGGTCGGTAGCTGTTTCCAGGGGTGACATTCAGCACCGGTGCGCTGGGAGGCGGCAGCCAGAAGGGCGCTGCGGCGGGCGTTCCCGGGGGTAGGACCGGCGAGCCAGGAGAGAGTGGTCCGGTAGACCAAGAGGGAGCTGGCGGAAGTACCTGTCCTGGCAACTGATTCATGGTCCCCACGGGTGGTAGCGTAGGGTCTTGGTAGGGACCAGGGCCTGCGGGCCATGTATAACTGCCGCTGATGGCAGTCGGTGGTACACTGACTGCTAGCCCCTGCTGCGCCTGCAGTCGCAATGCTTCCGCCGACCCCAGAAGTGCCTCTGGCGCCACCACTGGTTCCGGCGTCAACTCCACGTCCAGAATTCGCTCGTCTCGCACCTCAAATGGCCAAACCGATTCAGCAAAAAAATCGATACCCGGCCATTGGTACCATGGTGGCCGAAACGTCCTCAAAAAAGACTCGGTCTTGTACCCATCCTTGACGATCTCGATGTGACGAGTCCCATAGTAGGTGAAATAGTCGGATACAGGAGTCAGCCCGATCGGCTGTCGGTCCACATAAACCTTGGCCCCCGGTTGACTGGTCCGAACCGTCAGACGCCGACGAACGCAACCTGAGAACATCGTAAAAGCCAACGACGCCAACATCATCCATCGAAAAAGGCTCGTTTTCCGCTTCCCATTCATCGATCGACTCCTGTTGGCATGGCGCTCGAGCGATCGGGGCCTTGATGCGTCCGCCGGGCAACCCCAAACGCACACACCAACTCGAGTAGCGCAGGCGGCGGGAGTATAGAAGTGCCCGCAGGAGGATCCAAGAGCATTTTGCCTCGGGCCTGAGGCAGACATCCCTCGGGGCTCTGCGGCGTCGGTCCATGGTACCGCGACGACCCAAGGAGCCAACTCGATGGCTAGTGACTAGCTATCCGGTAGGAATAAGCCTCCTCGGATCGCCATCTGCGACTCCTCTTGATGGCCCCGCCAAATGGCCCCGCCAAATGGCCCCGCCAAATGGCCCCGCCAAATGGCCCCGCCAAATGGCCCCGCCAAGCGATCCCTTCCCCTTCCCGTGCCGCCGCGACAGTGCGCCAGCAAATGCTAGCAAGCAGGAGTAAGGCGACTCATCGAGGTTTTCCTGGACTTGGTGGACGATCGTGTCGATAAGTTCGATGGTGTGGGATCGAACGTGTCGCAGGGATCGCGACACCGCCGCACCGAGACTGTTTCCGACATGACTGGGCCAAGTCCCCAAGGGACCCTGTGGCAGTTGTCATGCGAACGAGTAACCGAAGGGATGCAACCTCATGATCCGTCGTGCCGTGATTGGAATTTGCTGCGGATTGTTCGTAGCCCTCGCCTGCACCTCCGACGCTTCGGCACAGCAGGCCCGAGCCTTCGGCCAGTCTTGGGGTGGGGAAGCCAGCAATCGCGACTACTCGCGATTCAACTACTACCCTTACGTCTACTACCCTCAGAATTTCTGGGGCAATGACTACTACAAGAGTAGCGATAGTCTCTACTATCGCTATCCACCCGAAATGCAAATTCCAGTCTACAACCGCAAGTGGTACAACTACTACCCGCGACCCCGTCGCTACCACTCCGGTCATCACTTCCTGACCGACGTGTTCTAAATCGATATTCTAACGACGATTAGAATAAAAGAAGAAAATCCACCGACACCCCGTTCCAACCGACGGGGTGTTTGGCTTTATGTCGGACCCAAGGGATAGCTGACCAGGGGATTAGACCTTGGGAAGCAGTGCGAGCACGTTGTTGCTGGGTCGCGGGATGACGTGTGCGGCAATCAATTTGCCGAGTGTACCCGCCTTAGCACCAGCAACATCGATCGCGGTCTTGACGGCCGCCACGTCGCCTCGAATCACCACGGTGATGTAGCCACCACCCAGTTTCTCCTTGGCAACCACCTCGACGTTGGCAGCTTTGCAGGCACTGTCAACCGCTTCGAAGACCGCGGTGAATCCCTGAGTTTCGATGAATCCTAGGGCTTGAGCTTGATAGTCCGACATGGGTTTCCCTTCACTGACTTCGGAGACGGAACTGGCTTTTTTGGATCGACCTGCCGCTGGCTTAGCTGCCACCGGCCCGTCGGTTGACGATTGGTTTGGAAATGGACCGAGCACCACGGCCTGCTGGAGGAGCGGGCTGATTTCCTGGCGGCTTAGGATTCCATGTTCCCAGGCATCCTGGTCGACGCGGGGGATGACCGCGGTGATCACTTTCACCCCGAAGGATTCGGCAGCGGCCTGCCCGGCATCGATCGCCGCCTGCACCGCCGCTGGCTCCCCACCGATCTTGACCACCACCCCTAGGAAATCGTTGATCTCCGCCTGAAGCAGCGTGATTGAGGCGGATTTCTCCATCGCATCCAGGGCAACCATGGCGGGAGTAAATCCCGTCACTTCCAACACCCCCAACGCTTGGTTCATCATCCCGCTGACTCCTTTGATCCCACCACGCGGCTCGTTGGATTACCTGTTCCTGTCGCTTTCGATGCGTCAGGGACCACCGCCGCTCTAGCTTTCAACCACCTAGACCCGATCTTAATCAGACCTTCCCCGACGCATCAGGCACATCTTTCCACGGCTCCCCATTTTAACTCGAAAGATTCCGTTTGTAACGATGAGAACGGTTGGGGAGGGGTAATCGAGTCGATGCAGACCATCTCCCCCAAGCCACCAATCGCTAGTTGGTCGATCGGCTGGATGCACGACCTACGTAGTTCTCCACCGCTTGGCAGCGGTGGCTACCAAGAGACGCCAGCCCTCCACCGCTTGGCAGCGGTGGCTACCAAGAACCGGTGGCTGTCAGATGTTTTTTGCGATCCGATGCGAGGGAACATCGCAAGCGATGCCAAGGCGGAAAAGCCTCGCGCTACATCAGGACATTGGCGTTTCTAGCGGGTCCTGCGGCGTTTCCCGCTTCGAAGGTTCAAACCAGTGGTAGATGGCAGGCAGGACCAGTAGGGTGAGGATGGTGGAACTGACAAGGCCGCCAATGACGACCGTTGCAAGAGGACGCTGGACCTCGGCCCCGGCGCTGGCGGAGATTGCCATGGGCACGAATCCCAGCGCACCGCAGGTGGCCGTCATCAGCACGGGCCGAAGTCGATCGAGGGCTCCTTGGATGACAGCCTCCTTCTGCGGAGTTCCATGGAGCCGGAGGTGGCGGATATGTTCCACCAGAACCACACCGTTCATCACGGCGATTCCGAACAGAGCGATGAAGCCAACGCCAGCGGAGATCGACAGGGGCATCGATCGTCCCCAGAGGGCCAGGATGCCACCGACCGCCGCGATCGGCACATTCATGTAGATCAGCGCTGTCAGGCTAACGCTGTGGAACGTCAGATAGAGTAGTGAGAAGATGAGCGCCAGCGCGATGGGAACGGCGATCGCCAGTCGCTGAGTGGCCTGTTGCAGATTCTCGAACTGCCCTCCCCAAGTCAACAGATAACCGGGGGGTAGCGGCACTTCGGCTTCCACACGCTGCTGAGCCTCTTGGACGAAGCCGGCCAGATCGCGGCCGCGCACGTTGCACTGGATCAGCAAACGCCGGCGGACGGCATCTCGACTGATCTCCGACGGACCTTCTTCGACAAACAGATCGGCCAGTTGGGAAATCGGAATGGGTCTCCCTTTGGGATCCTCGATTTTCAGCTGTCGGATCTGATCGAGGTTGCCTCGCCAGGGTGCCGCCAGTCTCACCTGGAGAGGGAACCGTCGCTGCGCCTCGAAGACCTCGCCGACCACATGCCCGCCGATCGCGCGCACTGCATCGAGTATCTGCTCGGCATTGATCCCGTACCTAGCGATGGCGTCGCGTCGGATCTTGATGCGAAAATAGGGAAGCCCACCCACCTGCTGCGCCTGAACATCGGCTGCACCTGGGACTGCCGCTAAGGCTCGCACGATGCGGTCGCCTTCGGCGGCCAGCACCTGCAGGTCGTCCCCATAGAGGCTCAGTCCAATATCCGATCGAACCCCGGCCACCAGTTCCTGGACTCGCAGTTCAATCGGCTGGGTGAAGGAATACGCATTGCCGGGTACTTCCAGTTCCAGTGCCTGCTGCATCTGCTCGACCAGCAACTGCTTGCTGATCGGCTGGGGCCAATCGGCTGGCGGTTTCAACCGAACCAGGAGGTCGGTCTGGTGGACCCCCATCGGGTCGTTGGCGATTTCGGGTCTTCCCGATTTGCTAACCACTGTTTCCACCTGGGGAAACTTCATCAGCGTTCGCTCCATCGCCATCGTCATCGCTGTGGAAGACTCCAAAGAAACGCTCGGAAGTCGGGCTGCTTGGATCGCCAGATCCCCTTCATCCAGTTTCGGGACGAACTCCACCCCCAGCCCCCAGGCGACCGCCAATGCCAAAAGAAACGAACCCAACGACGCCAGCAGCATCGCCCAGGGCCGCTTCATTGCCGAGTCGAGCAGGGGGCGATAGAGTTTTTTCAGCCATCGAACGATCGGTGTTTCGTCGGTCCGCAGATTTCGAACCAGAAATAGGGACGCCATGACTGGCATGACGGTAACCGAAAGGATGAGTGCTGAGGTGAGAGCGGACATGAAGGTGAATGCCATCGGTCGGAACATTTTCCCTTCCATCCCCTGCAGGCTGAGAATCGGCAGGAAGACCAGAATCACGATGATGCCTGCAAAGAGGATCGGTTTACCGACTTCGATCGCCGAGCTTTGGAAGACCGCAAGCGGGACTTTCCCTTTTGGATTTTTTTCCTGGTAGCGACTCGCCTGCCGCATCGCATTCTCGATCATCACCACCGCACCATCGACGATCACACCGAAGTCGACTGCCCCAAGGCTCATCAGATTCGCCGAAACCCCTGCCAGATGCATAGCGATGGCGGCACCGCATGCGGAAAGTGGAATCGCAGCGGCGACGATCAATCCGGCTCGCAGATCCCCAAGAAGAACAAAAAGCATCAGCAAGACCAGAAAAATCCCCAGCCCGATATTCTCAGCGATCGTATGAATCGTCTTCTCCACCAGTTCGGTGCGGTCGTAAAAGGGCTCGATCCGAACCCCTTTGGGCAAAGTTTTCTCGATCGTCTTGATCCTTTCTTTCACCGCATGCACCACCTCACGGGAGTTGCCCCCCATGAGCATCATGACCATGCCAGTGACCGCTTCGCGCTGGCCGTCGCGCGTCACCGCGCCTTGCCGGAGCATGGGAGCGAAAGCGACGGTGGCGACATCCGAAATCCGGATTGGAGTGCCATCGGATCGGCTTTCCAAGACGATATTGGCGATCTCTTCCAGACTTCCAATCAGCCCTTCGCCTCGAATCAACCGCTGCTCTTGACCATGGGTGATGTACCCACCACCTGCATTGGCATTGTTCTTTTCGAGCGCCTCAAAAACGCGGTTGATCGAGATGCCGTAATTGATCAACTGGTTTGGATCGATCTGTACTTCGTAGGTCTTCAGTTGCCCTCCAAAGGTATTCACTTCGATCACCCCTGGCACGCTGCGCAGCTGGTAGGCAATCTGCCAGTCGAGGATGGTCCGAAGGTCCATCTGGCTTAAGGGCAATCCTTTTTCGGCACGCACTTCAAACTGAAAAATCTCGCTCATCCCCGTCGCGATTGGCCCCAACTGTGGGTCCCCCATCCCCGCTGGGATCTCCCGCTTGGCCCCCAGCAATCGTTCGTTGACCAGATTTCTCGCCCAATAGATATCGGTGCCATCCTCAAAGGCGACGGTGACGGCCGACAAGCCGATGCGGCTGATCGACCGAATTTCGGTCACCTTCGGCAGCCCGCTCATCGCATTCTCCACCGGAAACGTAATGAACTGCTCCACCTCCACTGGCCCCAGAGAGGGCGAGGTGGTGAGGATCTGCACCTGAACATTGGTCAGGTCGGGAACAGCATCCATCGGTAGCTTGAGGGCCGCCAGGACGCCGGCAACGGCCAGCATCGCGGTGGCCAGCAGGACGATCAGGCGGTTGTTGAGCGACCAGGAAATGATGGAATGAATCATGGGAGCACCTTGGACGGCCGGGACTTGGGACGTGCGACGTGGGGATTACTCTTCACCGAGAAAGGCTTCCAACAGCAACGACTTGAGCGTGAAGCCGCCAGAAACCACGACAGGATCACCCTCCGCGACGCCCGCGACGATTTCCTGCTGATCTCCACTTCGGTATCCGATGGTGACATCCCTTCGGAGATAGCGACCGGGCGATTGCCGTACGAAGACGAACGACTTCCCCGCATGTTCCAAAATCGCCCCAGCCGGTACCTGGATCACGTCGCTTTGCGGATTGCCTGGAATCGATACCGTGACGAACATGCCAGGCTTGAGCAGCCTTTCTGGATTTTCCGCTCGCGCGATCATCGAAACGGTACGCGTCGCCGGATCGACGATTTCCCCGGTGAAGAAGACCTCGGCTTCAAAGTTTCGTCCAGGCCACGCTTCGCTTCGAAACTGAATCCTGCGCCGATCGGCATCGCGCAGCCACGGCAACTGCTGCTCGTAGATGTCGGTTTTGATCCAGACAGTCGACAGGTCGGCAATCGTCAGCATCTGCTGATCGGGGTGAGCCCGCTCCAGAAGAACGACATCCTTTTCGATCACGGTTCCATTCAGGGGGGAACGGACCGGATAGAGTGCCATTCCCTCGCCACTGCTTTCCGTCATCGACGTCTCCAGTTCCTGCGGCTCGTATCCCAAGATCTGAAGATTGGCTGAGGCAATCGCCACCTGCAGATCGGCTTCCTTGAGGGCCTGAGAAGCCAACTGTGCTGCGCGCGACGCATCTTGTCCGATCTGTTCCAGCGCTGCCTGCAGCGACGCACGATCCGCCGTCACCGCCGACTCCGCCGCCTGACGCTGCTTGGCGGGAACCGCCCCCGTTTCGGGCAACGATCCCAGACGCTGCAGATCCATGGTGGAACGAAAGAAGGCGACGTAGGCATTCATCAGCTGATTGCGATACTCCCCCATCGGACGATCGCGAAACTGTTGCTCTATCTGATCCATAGTGGCGCTGCTGCGCATTGCAGCAATCAGATCCAGTGTGTTCTGTGCAACCTGCTGACCCCATTGATCCCGTGACTTGGCAAAGTCACGAACCATTCGATACTGCAATAGGTCCAGCTTGGCCTGGCCCACTTCGCGGCTGCGCACGGTAACCAATGGCTGCCCCTTTCGCACTGTCTGCCCAAACTGCACCAGAACGCTGTCGACCACCCCTTCGACCAGCGGGAAGACATGAGCCAACTGGTCCTCGTTGAGCGACACTTTGCCGGTCAAATCCAAGGCGTTGGCCAAAGGACCTCGCTTCACTTCCTGGCACACAATCTCTGCCGCCGACTCCTGCTGGGCCGTCATCTGCACCAAAGCCTCTGTAGGAGAATCGCCTCCCGCATCGGCCGTCGCTCGCTCGTCCGATCCTTCAGTCAATACCGCTTGGCCGCTGGTCGCTTGCGGCGAATCCCCCATCCCATCAGGCGACGACCTCCAGCGATCGCATGCCGTAAAGGAGAGCAAACTAGTCCAAAGAAGTACTTGCGAGATGCTGCGAGGCATGGAATGCGTCTCCGTGAGCAAACCGAGAAACGATGGCCTGAAATGGCATCGCAACTTGCCTTGGAGATCCCAGCAAGAGCGACATCCGGGACCGGCGTCGAGGGACCGGTCGGTCAGTGCGACTGCTTCCCCCGATGTCGGTTGACAGCAACGGCAATCAAGTCGCGTTCGAAATCAGCAGCGCAAGAGATGACCGTTGGGCCATACCGACCGGCAAGAAAGCCTCGCCATCGAAGAACGTGGCACAGGATGACGCGATGCAACGAGATCGCGACCCGAAACCTCGTCAGCGGAACAATAATGCCATTCGCCCGACTCCCTGTGACCCAGGCGATCGAGCACCGACCCGTCGATCCCCACGCTCTCCAGTTGCACTACCGGGCAAGCCAGATGTTCGGCTCCCATCGCCACCAGCATTTGATCGGGAAGCACCCAATGCCAATGCCAGCCTCCAGGGGATACGGCAGGACCATGCCCCCCATGAAGCAGAGTCTGATGCAGGTCCAAGCGAATCGCTTCGGTCCGCCCACCAGAAGTCAGCTCATGAGAGTGAACGACCGGCAAAGGCCCTCGCCACACCAGCAACAGGAGGAACCAAACGATTCCATTTCGGCTTTGGACACTCATCCGCGTCGAGCCTTTCCTGCTTGGAGATTACGACCATCGCCACCAATGCGAAACACCTGCATGAAGAGCGATAGGTGGGACCATCTCAGGCATCCGCAACAACGCTTTACTCCGTCATTATAGAGTGAGCGACCTTCCATTTCCACCGTCTGGAGACGGTGGCTACCTAGAAGTCGTTTGTGGATGGAGGATTGGGTGGGTGTGCCGGGCGATTGCCACAGGACGCTTTGACGGCAAGAAAGTGCGATCTACGAAAACGCCAAACTGCAGCAAGAAACGCGACCGCGAACAGACCAAAACCCTGGAGTCGACCGTGCCGATCCAACCTCTGGCGACTGTCGATACCAGGAGTTCGTCCGCACATTTCCTTCCTCGCAAGATCCTGGATGCTGAACTCGCCTTGCCCCCTCTCAAGACTGCTATACTATCGACCGTTTGGTGTTGGTTTTCAGGGGATCGAAAGGTCGCCCGCGATGGGTGGAGGAGGAAGCATCCGATGGACCGAAATGCGTTGGCCAGAAAATCGATCGTCGGCTGGCTTGCCAGCATCCTGCTGCTGGTTGGCTTGACGGCCGCTCAGGACGCCCCCTCCGGGGCGATTGATCGCACTCAGGACGATTCGCTGGAGCAACTGGAGACGCTGGCGTATCGACCGCAGGAATTGGTATCGGGGCCTTTGCGACTGGCCGGGTCCGATACGCTGCAGCAGGCTGCTGTGCAGTGGATTGCCGGATTCACTGCGATTCATCCCGAAGTACAGGCAGAACTCTCTAGCACCAACAGCGAAGACGGCTGGGCCAAACTGCAAAAAGGGGAGTGCGATGTGGCGTTGATGAGCCGTCCGGTGGAGGCAGCCGAGTTGGAGCGACTCGGGAAAGAGGGGAAGCAGGTGGTGCAGCTGACCGTTGGCATCGACCGACTTGTCTTCATCGCGCACCCTTCCAACCCGATTCGCGAAATCCCTTGGAATGCTGAAGAAGGTATCCTGGGCTCCCAGAGCAGCGGGGGAAACTGGGGGCGGTGGCTGAGTGGCCAGAGTGAATGGAATGATTTGCCGATCGCGCTGCACGGCACACAGCTTGGATCAGGAACTCGATGGCACCTCGAACGTCTGCTCAACGGACCATCGGCATTCACCGGCCAGATTCAGGAGCATGCCAGCACATCGGAGGTGGTCGAGGCGGTGGCCGGTCAAGAAGGTGCCCTAGGACTGGTTAGCGTATCGCATGGGATTGGTGATCAGGTTCGGGTGGTACCGCTGGCCTGGGCGATCGAGCAAAAGCTGGTAGACGATCCGATTCCTGGCTCTCTGAGAACACCCGACTGCCGTCCACTGTTTGCGGTGGCGATCGTGGAATCCAACGATCAGGGATTGCGATGGCCCCCGCTGCATCGCGAATTTGTCGAGTATCTGCTCAGCTATTCCGGCCAGGTCGACATGGTCAAAGACGGATTCCTACCGCTGACGCGCGGTGAGATTCACGCCCAGCGCGAAATGGCGGGATTGGAAATTCAGCGGTAAGTGAGAGGATTCCAAGCTGCCCCTCAGCAGCGGAGTCAACACAGGTTGGCGTGGGAAAGTGGGATCGAAAGGTCTGTTGGGGAGTGACCAGTGATGATCTGCCGTCGTATGATGTTCGTCTTGATGGGAATGGTTTCCGTTGGTGCGCCCGTGTCGGGGCAAGAAGATCGATTCCGCGATGATTCGATTCCGGCAGACGCTCCTTCCGGTCGCTACATGCCGCCCCCCTCGCACGCCCCCGGCGTCTATCGGTTGGGCATTCAGGCTCGCAACACCAACACCGGTGTTGAAATCGCTGCTGTGTCTCCCGGTTCAGTGGCGCAGCGCTCGGGCCTGGAGGTTGGCGATACGGTCATCAATGTCGCGGGCTACCAAGTCGGTATGGTCGGCGGACGACTCTACGATATCGGCGACGAACTGGCTCGGCGGGTCCAGGGAGACGGACGCGTCGAACTGCTGGTGCGCAATCGTCGCGATGGAAGATTGGTCAATGTCCCGGTCCAATTTCTGGCAGCGGAGGTTGCAGCGATCTCCGGTCGCCTGATCGCTCAGGGCCCCGTGCGCTACAGCCCCTCTGCGACCATCTCGATCCGCCTGCTGGATGTCACCCAGCCGCAGTGGCAGGGGGTCGTCGTCCATCAGATGGATCTACCCAACCCCGGCCAATTGCCTCGCCCCTACCGATTGGAACTGCCACCTCTGAATCCCAACCACCGCTATGCATTGGAAGCCTATCTGGAGGAACGGGGACAGATACTACTGCAAACTCCCCAGGCGATCCCGGTGGCAGGCAACGTGCAGAATGCCTCGATCGACTTGGTGATGACAGGCCGCCCCAATCCAGGTCCTGGCATACCCGGTGGCCTTCAGCCACGCGACCAGATCCAGCAATGGATTCTAGGCTACCTTCGCAGGCCACCCAGACTTCTGGAGGTCGAAGGCTGGCTGGCCGACCTGCAGCGAGGCAAGTCCCTGACGAGCGTTCAGGCGGGGATTTTGAGCAGTTCGGAGCTGTTCGAGCGGAATCGGAGAAGTCGAGATCTCTACTGCGCCGATGTGCATCAACTGCTTTATGGACAGCCTCCCACTCTCCAGCAGATGAACGATTTGAAACTGCGTTACGACCGGTCCCTGGGCGTTCGATTGCGGTTCGTGGAAGATCTGCTGAAACAACCCCGCTAAGGACCGGACAATGAGCCGGGCAGCCTGTGGAGTTGGAGAGAAGGAAAGCGATGGACTGGTCGGAAATCCAGGGGCACGACAAACAGCAGAGATGGTTCCAGCAAGCTGTTCGGAAGAACCGACTCGCGTCGACCTTTCTCTTCGTGGGCACTTCGGGAATCGGCAAGCGAGCCTTCGCTCGATTGCTGGCCAAGACGTTGCTGTGTCAACGCCACCCACCCACGCAATGGCAACCCTGTGGCCAGTGCCCATCCTGCGTGCAGGTAGAGGCTTCCACACACCCAGACCTTCTGGAACTGAGCCGCCCAGCCGATCGGGCGGTCTTGACGATGGAGCAGATTGCGGGGGACCGCGAACATCGCGGTCGTAGCGGACTGATCTTCGACCTTCACCTTTCCTCCCATTATGGCCGCGGGAAAGTTGCGATCCTCGACGATGCCGATACGCTTCATGAAGAAAGCGCCAATGCGCTCCTGAAACTTCTGGAGGAGCCGCCAAAGGGCGTCACGCTGTTTCTGATTGCAACCAGTCTGCAAAAGCAATTGCCCACGATTCGGTCCCGATGCCAGATCGTCCGCTTTCAGCAACTCTCCTCATCGACGCTCGCCAACGTCCTTGTGCGGCAGGGGCTGGTCGCAAGCCTTGACGCCATCGCCGAATCCAGGTCGCTAGGGACAGGTTCCGTCGAACAATGGCTGGAAGGGACCAAAGAAGCAACCCAAAAGCTCCTCCAGGAACTGCTTGGAGTACTGTCTCAAACCCCAATCGACATCGTCGCCCTGGCCAAGGCGATTCTCGAATACGGAGAGTCGGGGGGGAAGGAAGGACAAGAGAAGCGAGAACGGATGATGCGAGGTGTCGCGATCGTAGCCGAACTTTTCTGCAACATGGCTCGGGATCGAGTCGGCGCGGCTCCCATTCAGGGAGGACCAGCAGAGGCTCTGCTTTCCCGGCCGTCCCTGTCGGTTCCGATGGCGCTGGAAGCATTCCATCTTTCCCTGGGGGCGATCGAAGCGATGGGCCGCAATGTCACCCCCGCAAGTGTCCTGGAGTCGTGGGCGGCAGATTTGGCGTTATGTTGCCGAGCTTAGCTTCCATCCAGACGATCCGATGAGAAAAGCGATCTTCGATCGGTGATTCTAGTATCGCCTGGCATGACACTTTCAGCCTTGGCTTGACTCTCTACCTAATAGAGCCCTGCGAAGCAGTACTGCCAAAAGGCATCCAAACACGATACCAGCCAAATCCGCTGCAAAATCATAGAGGCTGGCGGTCCTTCCGACTGGAATCTGAAGCAGTTCGTCCAGGGCACCGTAGATCGCAAGAACCCCAAAAGTCAACTTCAGGCTACCGAAGGATTCTTTCTGTCGGTACTTCAGCGAGCAAAGGAAGAGGAATGCTAGTCCGGAATAGGCTAGGAAGTGTGCCCACTTATCGATCATCCGGATGCGCGGCAATCGTGGTAGCTTCGATGGCGGGGTATGGGTGAGATAAAACAGGGCCGACCAGTATCCGGCTAGCATCATCAGACACAGGCTTCGAGCTAGTCCGATCGGTGCCCTATCGGTTCGCGATGGGCGCAGTTCCGAAGAATTATCTTGCATGAAACAGGCCGTCGACGTAGGGCAAAAGAACTGAAATCACCAGACAGTCTAGATGCTTGATCCCTCGCCTGCCACCGGAAACCGCGCGGATCTTGCGGACCCGCCGCATACCGTTTTTCCGTCGGTTGTGCATCTTGCTTTCCACCGGTGATTCGCATCAAACTGGGATGGAATCGAGTAGTTCGCCAAAAAGTCCTCAAGCGGATTTTCGGAGGAATGGGGAGATGACGCCAGGAGCCGAATGGAACCCAAGGAACGGTAGCCCTTCGTCCGATGCCGAAGTGGTGTCCGAGCGAAAGGAGCCCCTGGACCGGCGAGATGGGATGAAACCTCAGATGGCGGATCGCGGGGACACCCCTATCCCCGGCCCCGGCTCACCTGCCACTCTGGTTGGCACCGGTGATTCATTTATCGAAGGAACCTCGACCCCCGAATTAGAAGATCGCAACCTGGCAGGAAAGACGATTGGTATCTACCAGCTGAAACGCCTGCTTGGTCGGGGAGCGATGGGGGTAGTTTATGAAGGATACGACGGAAAACTGAACCGCCATGTTGCGATCAAGCTGATTCGACAGCGATGGCAAAGCCCACTGATGCAAGCCCGATTCATCCAGGAAGCATCCATTGCGGCATCGTTGGAACACCCGCATTCTGCCGATTTACCATGTCGGTGAACAGGATGGCATGGTCTACATCGTGATGCGTTGCGTCGATGGAAAATCGCTTGAGAACGCATTTCCCGTAGCTGAAAAAGAGTCGGACCGGTCCGATGGGCAAGATCGCTCCCCGAGCCCTTTTCAACCGGTTTCGGGTATGGCGCCAGAGCGCGTCGCGCGGCTGGGGATCGCACTTTGCCAAGCGATCGGATATGCCCACGGAATGGGTGTTCTTCACTGCGATATCAAGCCCGGCAACGTGCTAATGGGGAAAGACGGCCACCTTTGGCTGACCGATTTTGGACTGGCGGATCCTCGCATTCGCGATCAAGCCCCCGCATCGTTGATTGGCACCATCGGATATATCAGCCCGGAAATGGCAGGAGTGATTCCAGGCCACATCGATCATCGAAGCGATCTGTATAGTTTGGGGGCGACTCTTTACCATTTGGCAGCCGGAGCTCCACCCTACACAGGAGGTCAGGAAGGGTATCGAAGCTGGCTTCAGGTGCAGGACCCCCCGCTGCTGTCTCGCCTGATTCCTTCATTCCCGCCAGACCTGGAAACGATCGTCAACAAGGCGATGGCCAAAATCCCTGACGATCGCTACAGGGATGCCACCGCCCTGGCAGAGGATCTGGAGAGATTCCTCGCTTTCCGCCCATCCATGCCAGGCCACCCAGCTGGAGCGACCGGCTCCGCAAAGCTGCCCTCCGGAATCGAAAACCGCTAGCGGTTTTTGGCACCGCCCTGCTGACGGCGCTGGTTCTCTTCGCGGTTACCATGACATTTCTCTATCGCGATCGCGAACAGCAGAGAAAAATTGCCCTGCAATTGGCGCAGCACAACCAGGAACTACTCCAGGAGGCTACTCTGGCAGTCCAACAGACTCGCCTGAGCCGCGACAATCTCAAGCAGTTGGTCGGCGACATGTTTCAGCACCTGGATGACCAGGGGAATCTCATCATTTCATCGCAGCAAGGCCAATCGCCTCTTCTGTTAGTCCGCGCTGCCCGCATGTTCGACCATCTGGTCCACCGCGGCATCGCCGGGAATCGGGAGCACTACCTAGCCGCGCAGATGACCTACTACGCTGCGATGAATCTGCAGCGAATCGATCTCACCGATGCCGACGGCATCGCCCTGGCCAAACGCTCGCTGGAACTTTTCGAGTCGTACGCTGCCTGGAATGAAGATCCAATCTACCGTCTCGATGTGGCGCGCGGACAGGTCCTGTTGATGATGGGCCTGAGCACTGAGGATCCGCAGGGGGCGGAATTCTATTCCCAGGAAGCCACACGCACCATTGAAAGTCTCGTCCAGCAGTTCCCAGACGACCTTCGCTTCCTAGACGCCTACGCTTTCAACCTGAGGGTCGCAGGGGATTTCGCGATACAACGCGGCGAAAAGTCGGTGGCGATGGTGTTGCTAGAGCGATCGATCCAAGCGGCTGTGGAGTGCCGGGAGAGGGACCCGGAGCGATCAAGCTTCTATGGATCCAACGAGGCGTTTTCTAGGTACCTGCGCGCGATGGTTCTGAGGGACTCTGGCCGAAGAGAGGAAGCGATCGACGAGGCAAAGCGTGCGATCCATCGATTCCAGGATCTGCGGGAGGACTGGGTGCGTCAGCATGGAAATCAAACCGATCCGCATCGAGAGATGCACTGGACCAGCCTCGCGTTGCTGGCCCGCACCTTGATCGATGCCAATCGGTCCGATCAAGCCGCCTCCGTCATGACCGAGTGGTGGCAGGAGACTGCTGAGATCCGAGAACGAGGACCGAAGTCCATTCCGGAAGCTGTGCAGTGGCACGACAATCTGGTGCTGGCAATGACGCTTCGACCTGGACTAAGACAATCGATCGAATCGCTTGCCAAACTCATGCCGTTGGACCGGCAAAGGCAGCAGCGGACGCAGTGGCTGCGAATCATGGCCAGTCTGGCGATCGGCGAACCATGGGAGGCTCAACTGCAGGAACCACTGATCCAGGCAATCGAGGAGAACCCGAAACAGACGCGGCTATTGGAATTGGTTCTGGAGCATCTGGTGCGATGGGAACGCTGGGATGACTTTCAAAATGTCTACCGGGAAAACAGCCAGAAGATCGAGAGAATGGAATTGGCCGATGCGTTTCTTGCTATGGAAACTCATCGATCCGACAACTTGTCTACCGCCGAGTATCTGCACCAGAAGGTCCGCAGTCGGTATCTGGCTCTCCCCGAATCGGAGAAGCGAATCCGAAGAGATTTCGCGCATCATGTGGAAAAGGCCCTCCGTCCGGCAATTCCCCCCGAAGATGTCGCCGGCATGCCCACCCACTAACCAGCCAGTTCGATTCCAATCGAACCGGCCTCCGACTCAGCGTCATCCGCCCCCCAAACAGTTGACCAGAAGCATTAGGCCCTTCTCTCCCCCCTTGCCCTCCAAGGCCTCGCTAAGCCCATCTTCAGATCTGCCCCATCCGCTCTTGGCTAGAAACAAGCCAAACGGAAAAAGCGGCCCGCCGAAGAAATCCACCCGAAGCAGGGGGCTGCAATCCCCTTAACATGGACATTACCGCAGTGGCAGGAGGGGCTATTTCAGTCAAAGGTTTTGGTTGCCAAATAGACCGAGATGGGTTGTTCTTCAGTTCCCGTTGACGGCGTACGATGATATGATACTGAAAAGTTGTTTCAACAAGTATTGGTGCGACAACTGTTGACAGATACCTTCCTTTCAGGGAGTCGATGGGATGATTTCCAAGCAACCGGATGTGGTGGTCATCGGCGCCGGGCCTTCAGGTTGCACGGTGGCAACGCTCCTGGCACAGCAAGGTTTTTCAGTGCAGATGCTGGAGCGGGACCGGTTCCCCAGATTCCATGTAGGGGAGTCGTTGATTCCACATACCTACGATGTGCTGGAGCGACTTGGGTTGCTAGACCGGATGCGAGCCAGCGGTTTTGTCAAAAAGCACAGCGTTCAGTTCGTCTCTGAACAAGGAAGGCTGTCGGAGCCTTTCTATTTTTCTGACTACGATCCCCATGCCCGGTCGCAGACCTGGCAAGTGCTGCGCAGTGAATTCGATACGCTAATGATGGAAAACGCTAGGCAGCATGGCGTGGAAGTCCATGAAGGGACGCGTGTTCTGGAAGTGCTGATGGAGGGGGAACGAGCGGTCGGGGTGCGGGTTCAAGGTGAGCAGGGGCCAGCCCGCGAGATCCACTGCCAAGTCGTCGTCGATGCCGCCGGCCAGTCGGGCCTGATCATCGACCGGCTTGGACTGCGCCAGTGGGATCCTGACTTGAAGAAGGCAGCGATCTGGACCTACTGGAGGGGTGCCAAGCGAGAAACTGGCAAGGATGAGGGATCGACAATCGTTATGCAGACGGCCGGGAAGAAGGGTTGGTTCTGGTACATCCCTTTGGCAGGTGACCTAGTCAGTGTCGGCGTGGTCGCCGACCATGATTACCTGTTCCGCAACCGGGCCAGCAAAGATCCCACCACGATTTATTTCGAGGAGGTGGATCGCTGCCCCGGTTTGATCCCACGGCTGGAGGGGGCTACGCAATGCGAGCCGATGCGAACGCAGAAGGAGTATTCCTACCGAGCCAGCCAAGCGGCTGGGGATGGCTGGGTGCTGGTGGGTGATGCCTTCGGTTTTCTCGATCCTCTCTATTCTTCCGGAATTCTTTTGGCCCTGCAGTCCGGCGCTTTGGCGGCCGATGCGATCGGCGATGCACTAAGGGCTGGAGATCCCAGTGAGTCGCGTTTGCGATGCTGGGAGGCCGATTACATCCGCGGGGTCGATCGGATGCGCCGTCTGGTGCAGGCGTTCTATGCCGGATTGAATTTTGGGAAGTTGGTCCGTCGGCATCCTGAAAAGAAGGGACTGATCACCGATATCCTGATCGGTCGTCTGTTCCATGACGAACTCGACCAGCTGTGGCCGCTAATCGATGCTCTTCAAGAAGAAGAGCACCAGAAGGAAGCGATGGCCTCCGGCTGATTGTCCAATCAGCCTGCCAAGAGTGTACCTGGGTGCTGATCGTCCAAGAGGTGCCCTTGAAGGTTAGAAGGCAGAGATACGATTCTCCATGCAGTACATGTACCGTGGTCTCTGCGAGTGGATGCGTGTCAGATCAGGCTTTCCAGCAGCAACCGCATCTTGCGCAGTTCCTGCTGCATGTCGATCTGATCGTCGGGGAGGATGTCGATTCCAAGCGCTTGATCGTATCCGACCCGCTGTAGCGAGGTGATCCACTTCCCGTATTCAATTTCCCCTTGGCCCACGCGTACTTGCAAAGCATCTTTGCGCGAGTCGCGGAGGTGGACGTGATAGACGTACTTCATCAGCTTGTCGATGTTCTTGTTGCGGTGGGGCCCCACCAGATAGTGACTAGGATCTAGTGTCAGGCCCAGACCGTGGACATTGTCGCACAGCACCTTGACGGTGTCGGGATCTTCCGACAACCGGCCGATCTGGGAGAGCATCCCGACGCGCACCCCTTCTCGCTCGGCGATATCCACCAGCCTCTGTAGATGCTCCACCTCCTGGTTGAACGGCGTGCCCAACTCGGCGCTGGGAACGGTCAGGGTCACCACTTTGGTTGCCTTGGCGAATTTGCAGACCGAGTTGAAGATTTCATAGTGTTCTTCGTCCTTCGCATCGATGCGCAGATCGTAGGCGACCAAATCCATTCGGTGAGTATCGCGAATCAGCCGCAGGCATTCCTGAAACTCTTCGTGGATTCTCCTAGGCGGCATCTGGGGGTTCCGATCGTCCATCAGCACCTCGACGCTGGTGAACTCCAGGTCGATCAGCTTTTCGATCGCTTCGACGAAAGAAAGATGTGGAAAGCTACCGGTGGAAGCAGCAACGATCATGATGGAGGCTCCTTGTTTCAGAAGATTCTGTGCGGCGCAATCCGCAGGGGATGGTTTAATCGATGGGGGTCCCGGAAACCGGCAACAAGGCCATTCCAGGAGCAGACCCGACCGCAAAGGGTCATGCTGCCTCAGGCACCCTCAGATCCTGAGGTGTCGGCAGGGTCCATAGAGAAGTCGAATCGATCCTCGCACAGGATGCCTGAAAAACCGACTCGACACTGATCCCCTGCATGCAGGCGTGATGCTGTAGCGGGCATTGCGACGCAAAGCAGGGACGGCAGTCGAGCGGCACTTGGAGGATTGTTTCCGGCAGGTTGTAGGTAGTTGTCCATTCCGGCGTTGTCGGACCAAACAGCGAGACGACGGGCAAGCCCAGAGCGATTCCCAGGTGCCTAGGACCGCTGTCCGAGGAGATCAATAGCTTCGCTTTGGCGATGGCAGCTTTGCTGAGTCCTAAAGGGAGGTCGGACATCAGCCCCATGCTGCGAATACGCGGATGATCGATCATCGCTTCGATTGCCAGGGTGCTCTGGCGTTCTCCTGGTCCACAATGAAGCAGGATCTGGCAGTCATAGCGAGCCTGTAGTTTTCGGGCTAAGGAGACGATGGAGCCGGCTGGCCAGTTCCTGGCGACACCTCGTGCACCTCCAGAATGGATGGCGATCGTCATGCAGCGGGAATCCCATCCCAACTTGGTCCAAAGCAACTCGGCCTGATCGCGTTCTTCATCCCCGACGACGATTTCCATGGAACGGTCAGTGGAGGGACATCCCAGAGAAGCCGCTAGCTTCATGTAGTAGTCGATCGCCGGAATCGGCGAAAACGCTCCGCAATCCCTTGGGGCTTCCAAACGCTGGGTCAACAGCCAGCCGCGCGCATCTCGGTTGTAACCGATGCGTTTGGGAGCTCCGCTGGCACAGGCCAATAGGGCGGTGGTCAAGGAGTTGGTGAACAGGACCAACGCCTCCCAAGGACGCTGACGCATCGATCGGATCAGCGATCTTCGATTGCCGATCCCCTCGGAAGAGCGAGGCTGGTAGACGAGGAATTCATCAAGCCAAGGAAGCCCTCGAAAGACCTCTCTGGCCGCATAGCGCCCAATACCGATCAAGCGATATCGCGCATCGAGTCCCTGGCGGATCGCTCGGACCGCTGGAGTCGCCATGCAGGCGTCACCTACCCAATTCGGGAGGAACAAGCCAATGTTCATCGGTATCCGAATGCTTCCTTGCGTGGGTCCTGGACGGTCGGACTTTATTGCGCAGCCCTCAAGACGGCTCGGGCTTGAACCCGATCGCCCGCAAGACCATGCACCGATCCGGCACTCCCCGGTGGGTCGTCCATGAGCCACGGGACGTGCCATCGTTTGCATTTTTTAAGCGATCCTTGGATGCGAGGTCAACGTCAATCCGCTTGGTCGTTTGGGTAGCTACCCTAGAGCGTTCGATCTTTACGCCTTCTACCTTTTGGTGTTATAGAGTTGGGCTAGATTCGGGGAGCAGGCCCATTGGTAGGCCAGCCCCCCAAGGGTCGCACTACCTTCTGTTCGCACAGCCCCAAGGTCCTACAGCCCCAGATCGGCTCGACCAAATGGCTCCCTACGTTCAGGCGACAACGTTCAGGCGACGACGGTTTCGGGAAGGGAGTCCCGGGCAGGATGCAACCACGTTGGGGATGGGACGAATCGCGGTTTCCACCACAGAGTGACCGACATGCTTATGCATTGCAGGTTGCGAAGGGAGCTGCGCGGATGGCGCAGCAGCGGGTGGTGCTGATCGGCTTGGCACGCAATCTAGCCTCCAAAATCCGCAGCACGGCTAGCGCTCTAGAGTCGCTAGGGCGACATTTTCTCGACTACCGCATCGCCATCTACGAAAACGATTCGGAGGATGGTACCGGTGGATGGCTGGAACAATGGCGGGATCGCCAGGAGAGGCTGGTCCTGATCCGTGAGGCGTTGGGGGATCCAAAGCACCCACCCAAACGGTCCAGCCACCGCGGAGAACGGATGGGATATTATCGCAGCCAGTGCCAGGCGCTGGTAAGGGAGCGATGGTCCAACTGGGACGCTGCCATCCTCGTCGACCTCGATCTGGATGGGCTTTTCAGTGAAGAAGGGGTGGCCCACAGCTTCGGCGCGGAGCAGTGGGACTTTGTCGGTTCCAATGGATTGATCTTCCGACGCAATCGCTGGGATGCCAACCGAGTCATCCAATACGACGCCTGGGCTTTCCGGCCCGCTGGAAGTTGGGAGGCGATTCCCACCGGCCAGGTCAACACGATGGTTTGGCAACGAGGGGAACCGATGGTTCCTGTCTACTCCTGCTTTGGCGGATTGGGAATCTACCGGATGGAAGCCTACTGCGCCGGTCGCTACGGTGGTCCGGACTGCGAGCATGTTCCATTCCATCGCAGTCTCTGGGAGCAGGGTTTTCGACAACTCTACTTGAACCCAAGTCAATTGGTTCTCTATGGTCGCAAGGTGCGCCGCTGGGACCGATGGGTTCATCGAATCGATCGGATGCTCGGAAAGCTTGGACTCTCCAGGCCCCCCTGGCATTTTCCGCCGGATTTCAGCGGGCATCAGTCGATCGCAGCGACAACTGGCCAAGCAATCGCCAGCAGGGCGGCAGGATAGAAAAGAGCAGTGGAAGCATGAAGAATTACCGACGAGCACTTCGAGAAGCGATGAAGTTTTGGCCTTCGCTACTGCTGGCGATGGTCTGCTCCATGATGGTCGCGATGCTTTGGGGCGGGAATATTCTCGGATTTTATCCGATCCTGGAAGTCACGCTGCATGGGGAGTCGGTGCAAAGCTGGATGGAGCGGGAGATCTCGCGGCACGAAACCGAAATCCAGAGGCTTGAAGGGGAGCTGAAGAATGTCCCCGAGGATCCCTCCCTCCCAAAAGCGTTGCTAGACCAACAGGCAAAATGGAATCAGGACCTGCTGGTGCAGCGAGGGCGACTGCTAAGTTGGCAGAAATCGAGACCTTGGATCGAACGATTTGTGCCGAAGGATCCTTTTCAGACTGTCGCCTGGATCGTCGCAATCCTGATGATCAGCACCCTGGTCAAGCACTTCTTTTTGGTGATCAATGAATTGCTTGTGGGGCGAGCAGCTCTCGATATCTCGCGAGGTATCCGACAGCGCATTTTCGAGAAAGCGCTCCACCTGGACCGCGCCACCTACTCGCACATCGGCACCAGTGGCTTCACGGCTCACATCGCACATACCGCCGAAGGGCTGTCTCAGGGGTTGACCAATACGCTGGGCGGCGCCGTCCGCGAACCGCTCAAAATCGCCTCCTGCCTTGCCGCCGCTGGCTTTATTTGCTGGCGACTGCTGCTGATCAGCATGATTGTAGCTCCCGTGGTTGGCTTTCTCCTTGTCTGGCTAACCCGTCGACTCAAGACGATCTCGCAGCGCGTCCTGTTGCGAGCTGGCAGTTTCCACGAAGTGATGCTGGAATCGCTTGGAAACCTACAGACCGTCCAGGCTTACTCGATGGAACAGACCGAGGCGAAGCGATTTGAATTGGCGACGATGGATATGCGCAACTATGGTCTGCGATTCATTTTTTACACCGCGCTGACCAAGCCAGTCATCGAATTCCTCGGTTTGGGAATGCTCTGCACCACCATCGTCGGCGGCGCCTACCTGGTGCTCAATCAGGAGACTCAGTTGCTTGGCTTCACCGTCTGTGAGGAACCCCTTAGCGTTTCCAGTCTCCTCATTTTCTTTGGCGCGCTGATCGGCGCCAGCGATCCGCTCCGGAAACTCTCCGGTGTCTATTCCAGCATCTATGCCGGATCGGTCGCCGCCGATGCACTTTACCCGCTACTGGATCAGCCCAGCCTGATTCGGGACTCCGAGAATCCAGCGCTACTGGAACCAGGCCGGCATGCGATCGCCTTGCATCAGGTGACTTTCGGCTATCGCCCCGAACAGCCGATCCTGCGCGATGTTTCCCTGGAGATCCCCTCCGGGTCGACGATCGCTATCGTCGGCCACAACGGCACCGGCAAGTCGACGATGATCAGCCTGCTCTGCCGATTCTATGATCCGCAGCATGGCCAAGTGACACTGGGGGGCGTCGACCTGAAGCAGCTGAAACTCGATGATCTGCGACGACGGATCGCTTTGGTGACGCAGCATACCGAACTTTTCAACGAGACGATTTCGTACAACATCGCGTACGGAACCCCTGGTGCGACCCAGGAAGCGATTGAGGAGGCAAGTCGTCAGGCACATGCGCACGAGTTCATCGTCGGCCAGCTTGCCGAAGGTTATCAGACTCGGGTGGGTCACAATGGCCAGCGACTCAGCGGTGGACAGCGTCAACGGATCGCTCTTGCTCGCGCTCTGCTGCGCGATCCAGAGATCCTCATCCTGGACGAAGCCACCAGCCAGATCGACATGCACAGCGAGGCACTGATCCGCGATTCGCTTAGCCATCATCTGGGACGGCGCACCATGATCATCATCACGCACCGCGAAAAGCTGCTCGATCTTGCCGATGTGGTCTATGAAGTGAAGGATGGTCAGTTCCACGCGATCGCTCAATCTGGCTCCCTCCCGGCCGCCGCTTGACGAATCCCCTCCTTCCGCCGACCATACAACACCAAGCGGCTAGCCTGGATATCCAGGCCAGCGGTCTGCCGACCCAATTCCATGGCACTGCATCGTCGCCGCGAGGGGTCGCTTTCGCAAAGGTGCGGCTGGGGTTTAACAGCTGTTGGCAGCTTGGTTGGGGAATCGGCGAGGTGAAAGATCGGCACGATGGCCTGATGCCAGAGGCCGCAGGATTCGAGCGAAAGGGAGTATCGATGGCCGGCAGCCGACGGGAACAAATCGAGGCGATGCTGCGCGAGGAACCGGAGGATGTTTTCCTGCGCTATGCTTTGGCGATGGAACTGGGCAAAGAGGGGCGGCACCAGGAGAGTTTGGATGCGCTCCGCCAACTGACTCTGGGCAATCCCCCCTACGTTCCAGCCTATTTTCAGGCCGCAAGGCAATTGGTAGATGCTTCGCAAATCGATGCGGCCCGAAAGTGGCTTCGCGATGGTATCGAGGAAGCACGCAGGCAAGGGGACTTCCACGCCGCTGCGGAGATGTCGGAGCTACTTTCCGATCTGGGGGGGCTGGGAGGCGAGTGAATTGCCTCGATCGTCAGGCGACCGGTTGCCAAGCAACCCATCGCCATCGACTCGGCATAGATGCAGGAGATCGCGATGGCGCTGGAGAAATCGGATGCCATTGTTCTCAAGGTGGTGCCGTGGAGCGAATCCAGCTGCATCGCGACGCTCTGGACAGATCACTTTGGCAAGATCTCTGTCCTCGCCAAAGGAGCCCGGAGACCCAAGAGCCCCTTTGAGTCTGCTATTGACCTGCTGGCCATCTGTCGCATAGTGTTCCTGCGGAAATCGGCCGATAGCCTCGATCTGCTCACCGAAGCCAAGCTGGAACGACGGTTTCGCGGCGGCCAGAAGAGCCTGCTGGCTTTGTACTGTGGATTTTACGTGGTGGAACTGCTGGCGACCCTGACCGAGGAAGGTGTCCCCATCGAGGGGGTTTACCGGAAGACGGTCGAAGTACTGGAGGCTTTGGACAATCAGCAACCGCCATTCCCGTGGGTGGCCTGCTATGAACTTCAGTTGTTTGGAAAGCTGGGGCATCAACCCAGCTTCGATCGCTGTGTTCAATGCGACCTGCCCCGGTCGAATGCAGCAACCACAGAACCTTCACGGTTGCCACCCTTGCTGGGAATCAGTTCGGGGGGCTACCTATGCCGATCCTGCGCCGCCGGGCATCGTCAGGTGGTGGCGGTCGACCCCAAAACCATCGAATGGTTGGTGCAGGCCTCGCAGCCCGACTGCCACCCATCCGCACTCAATGTTCCGGAGATCACGGTGAAACGAGAGATTCGTGGGTTCCTGGCAGCCTACACCAAAACCCTGGTCGGAAGAAACTTGCGCGTCATCGATTTTCTGGACGACCTGGGACGTTGATGCAATCGCTGTCGCCCTACGAATGACGCCATGGCGAACCAATCGCCCAACGCACTATTGGCAGGAGTCGTGATGGTCATGGAAGACCGGGAAACGAAAGTCCAGAAGGAGTATCGCGGCATCAGCAGATGCGCTCCATCAGCCGCATGCTTGCCGCAGTACCAAGGTCGATCGATCGGGATCGTGCTGAGTCGCACCTTGCTACTTGGACTTGTTCTGCTGGCCGGCTGTCAGTCGCTGCGCAGCGATCGCTCCCTGGAATACGATACCGCCAAAAATGCAGTCGAAGGATACGAGGATCAAGATGGCAATTGGGTGCGGCCGGAAGGAAGCCGAGCTGAGAAGAAGGGGAACCGGCCATTGCTGGAGCAGGCCGGAGCGTGGATTCCGGGTTTGACCGACAAGCCGGCCGACCGCCCCAAGGCGCAGGAAACCTATCGACAAGCCGATACCCTGTTCGAACAGGCCAAAGACGCTCAAGGTGAAGAACGCCGGTCCCTGTTCCGCAAGGCAGCCAAGAAGTATTCTGCGGCCGGCAAGCTGTGGCGGAGCAGCTACCTGGAGCAGGACGCCATGTTCATGGAAGCAGAAAGTCGCTTCTTCGCGGAAGATTACGCGTCGGCCGAGCAGGATTATGCGACGCTCATCAAGGAATATCCCCGCACGCGTTATCAGGATCGCATCGACTCCCGAAGAATGGAGATCGCTCTTTACTGGCTGCAATATCAGCAGGCCAGTGGCCAGCCTTTCTTCGCGGTCAACGCCACCGACAAACGGCGACCTTGGATCGATACCGCTGGCCACGGCAAGAAGACCCTGGAGAACATTCGTCTGGGCAACCCCACCGGCACGCTTTCGGACGATGTCACGATGCGACTGGCCAACCGGGCATTCGAGGAAGGGAAATTTCAGGATGCGGCCGATCACTACGAAGACCTCCGAATGACCTACCCCGACAGCCCACATCAGTTCGACGCGCACTTTCTCGGCCTGAAGGCAGAGTTGGAAACCTACGAAGGTCCTGACTATTCCGTAGCTCCGCTGGATCGCGCAGAAAAACTGATCCAGCAGATCCTCCGGCAGTTTCCCAAAGAAGCTCAGGAACAGCGCGAGTACCTCCAGAAGTCACACTCCGAAGTACGGTACCGAAAGGCCGAACGAGCCTGGACGGCGGCCGAATACCGGATGCTGCGAGAGGAAAACAACGCCGCCCGAGTCTACCTCGACCGGATCCTGACCGAATACTCCGATACCCCGTTTGCTGATAAGGCCCGCGATGCGGTGGAGAAAATCAAGGACAGACCCGGAGTTCCACCGCAGCGCTTCCAGTGGCTGGCGAACATGTTCCCCGAAAATGATCCGGTAGCACCGCTTCTGCAGGCGACGGAGGGGAAACCGTGAGCGGCCGGGAGGTAGCGAGACCTGGAACATCGCCATGGCAATCGGGTGGGCTTTCGCGCCGCATCTTCCTGGCTCAAGTTCCCTGCATGCTTTCCAGTTTGATCGGCTGTGCCAGCTATCGCATGGGCCCCCAATCGCTCTACCGAACCGATCTGCGTACCGTGTCGGTGCCGGTCATCCGCAGCGACAGCTTTCGTCCCGACCTGGGAGTACGACTGACCGAGATCGTGCAGAAACGAATCGAAGAGCGGACTCCCTACCGGATCGCCAACCAGTCTACCGCCGATTCGACGCTGACTTGCCGCCTGACCACCGACAGCAAGCAGGTGATTTCGGAGACGGGGACGGATGAACCTAGGTTGCTGCAAACCTTCTTTACGGTGGAAGTGCAGTGGACCGACCGACGCGGCCAATTGCTGATGGAGAACCGCTTCCTTCCTCCAAGTGAAGTGGCCTTTTACTTTGCACAGAACGCTCATCTGGTCCCTGAATCAGGGCAGTCGATCGCAACGCAGCACCAGCGGGCCATGGAAAGACTAGCCGATCATATCGTCGACCAGATGGAAGCTCGCTGGTGACCATGCACCCCACCGCTCCAGCGATGGTCCGTCCAACTGCCGGTCACTCTTTGGTCAGATGTGCCAGATAGATCGCCGTGATCGGACGCCCTTGGCCATCCTCTTCATGACTGGAGTAATAGGACAGCAAGGCATTGGTCGCGTCCAGCTCGACAAAACCAGGATACGAGTTATCTCCGCCGCTGGGTAGTTCAAGAGCTCGCACCAGTCGATCGCCGTCCAGCCAGTCGAGTGCCGTGACTGGCTGGGAGGGTTGGGATGTATCGCGACCTCCAACCAGCCAATGATCTCCCCAGCGAACAATCATCGGCCCGCCAACACCCCGCTCCAGTTCCATCCTTTCCCATTGCAGGTAGGGCGGTTGGGAGCGAAGCAACTGGGCGGGACGATTTCTTGCTCTCCTCGCGACTCCCGTCAGCGTGCCCTGTGAGTCGATCCAGAATGCCGTCTCGTCTCCCTCGGTTTCCTGAAAGAGGGCATGCTTTCTCCAGACTAGTCCATCCTCGCTGGCTAGCATCACCGATTCGACGTTGTCCCCCTCCCCTCGCGCCGTGATCTCAAATCGCGGGTTGCGTCGCCCACAAAGGTAGGCCAGCTTCCCGTCACTGGCAGCTCGCCAAACATAATGGCCGAACGTTCCTTCCAACATTTGAGGCCCATTCCATACCACCCCATCGTCGCTCCAGACAGCGTACCCTAGGTGTTTGTTCAGATCGTATTGATCGAGCGGCAGGGTGGAGTTGCCGGTGTACCAAGTTCCGGTAATGACAAAGAGTCGATCTTTGAAAAGAAGAAAATGCGGGTCGCGAACATCCCTCTGCGAGACAGCGAAACGATGCACCTCTTCCCACTGGATGCCATCTTCACTGGACAAAATCAGAATGGACGAAGTCGGGTGGACCATATGCCCATCGGGACAACTGCGAAAGGTCAGATAGAGCTTTCCGCGAAAGCGGCATAGGTCGGTAAACGCATTGTGCTCGCCATTGTGGTGGATGCGGCGCACCGACCGCATTCGCAGCGCAGGCAAGTTGCAAGGCTCTATCTTCGAGAACTGGCTTACATCGCCTCGTGCCAGGCCGGTCCAGGGCGACGCAATCGCCAGCGCAGAGGCTTGAAGGAAGCGTCGCCTTTCCGAAAGCTGCCAGTTCGCTTTCCGCATGGGACCGATGGATCGAGTTGCCGAAGGTGGCTGGATCACTCGCCGCCCCCTTGAATGATGATCGTTCCGCCATCCCCGGAGTTGGTGTTTTGCTGGCCATCCTGTGGCATGTTGGGCGTGCCCTGGCCAGGCTGCTGGCCTGGCTGCTGGGGCTGCTGCGGGCCGGCAGGACGAGGTGCCTGGAGGATGGAGCGCAGCGCTTTTTCCAGTTGCTTGCTACCCGAACCGGTACTCAGCGTTCGCACTTCCAACGCCCCGGACGGCTTGGCCGACTCATCCAGCCTTCCGATCAATTCGATGATCACCTTGGAGAGCCCCTCGTCTTTCGCATTGACGATGATCGTGTTGGTCACCTTGTCGACGCCCAGGAACAGGTCGGCTTCCGAGGAGAACAGCGAACGTCGTTCGGCCCCCGACTGCTCCCCAGGTTTGCCGGGAGTCTGGAAGGTCCGATCCTTTTCGCTGAGGCTGTCGCGATAGGCATCCTTGACCGCTTCAACGATCGAATCTGCCTTGGAATAACGAACTTTCACCAGCTGGATGTAGCGCGCCGTCTTCATGCGGGGAGGCACCGGAACGTCCCAAGTTTCAATCAGTTTCTCTACGACTTGCAATGTTGCCTCGTCGGCCCCCTGGACCGTCACCGTGTTGGAATCATTTTCTGCAGTGAAACGAAGCTTTCGCTTCTTGCCCAGATCCTGTGTCTCAGGCTCCTTCTTCCTCGGCATCTCATCGAAGAACAGCCAAGACAGATAGTCGTCCCTGCCCGACCCCTTCGACTCCTCTTCTTTGAAATAGTCCTGCAACTTCATCACCACCCAACTGGCGCTGTTGTGCTTCAGATAAAAAATCTGAAAAGGTGGCACCGGTGGTTTGTTCTGCTGCATGTACCTTTCCAGCATATCGACCGCTTGCTGGTCGTCCGATTGCAGAATCAACGACCCATCGGGCGCCAAACGGATCTCAATCGGAGGTGGTATGGAATGGGAGGCGGCATCGGTTGTGGGAACCGACGGATCTTCGGCCGACGCAGGTGGCGTGGCTTCCATAGGTAGTGCAGAGGTCACGAAGGCGGCGCGTGCCAACCGGGGCTTACTACGAGACACCAAGTCGGCCGCCGCAGGGTTAGATGACGTAATCGGTTCACTGATTGAAGATTCCTCTGACTTCGTATTCTCCTTGGGTGGGCTTGTCGGACGCCCGTCGGAAGGCTGCACGCTAGATGCAGGAGGTGTCGACTTGCGGAATTGCGATTCGTCGGGAAGGATCAATGGATTGGGCGAAAGATCCTTCCAGCTACGCTCTAGCTCCTTCAGGTAGCGCAAGGTCTCTTCGGAGTTCGATGCTTCGATTCTGCGCCAAGGCAAATGCTGTTGCTCATCTGGGACCTCTCCCAGCCGCTTCAGGAATCGATCGATTTCTTCCTTCTCCCGCTGATTGGCCCAGACTAGAAGTTGGTTTTCTTCGAGGTCGGCGGCCACCTTCAGCTGTTCGGTCTTCTTGCTCTTGTCCTGATTGCTGTTGAAGCCCCAGGGGTCATAGAAGCGAAATCGCGAGTTGGAACTGGATTCCTCAGGTTCCTTTCGCACCAAAAGCAACTTGATCGAGCCCGCGACCTGATCGGCGGGCCGACGCCGAAGCGGGATGACGTAGAGCTGGCGACCATCCCCATCCAGTTTTTCAATGACCTTCATGATCTGCAAATGATCGTAGATGGGACCAACCGCGATGATCGATCGATTGTCCTTGTCGATCTCGACTTTGGTCAGCGGCCCGAGCGCATCGGTCTTGATCAGCATGCTCACCAACCGCTCAGGATCCAGCGACTGAAGCTGGTAGACTTGCATATTCAGATCGGAATTCATGCTGTTGGCAGCATCGGTTGGCACATCCACCGACTTGAGGAACGACTCTATCTCTGCCATGCGATCGTCGGGAGCATGGACGATGATCGAGTTGCGGCGATTGTTGGCAACAAGAAAGACTTCATCCTTCCGCTTGCGACTGGACGGCTTCGGGCCTGCGGCACCTCCCATCTGCTGCTGCATCTGTTGCTGCATCTGCATTTCCGCCATCTCCATCGCCATCTGCTGTTGCTGCATCGCCATGGCGTACTCGGGATTGGTGGAGGTCGCTCGCTCCTTCTTCTCGATCCCCAAAAACCGCTCCAGATCCCGAATCACTTCGCTGGCACGAACATGCTCCAGCACAAACTCCTTGGCCAGCTTAGCGACCGATTCCGCCGACTGCTCGTCGTCCAGGATTCTGGCAACTTCCCGAAGATTCGCCACCGCATCCATCGCTTCCAGTCGGTTGGTTCGCCGCAACGCAAACAGCTTGCCATTGCCGCTGATCAAGGGCTTGAGTTCCTCAACGATCTCCTCTGCCACCAGCGACTCCAGCGGGAAGACGACTCGAACAAATCGATGGTCTGGCTGGGAATCAAGTTGTTTTGGATCCACCCGGGGAACCATCGCGATGTTGATTCCTTCGGCCTTGACGACCTGAATCATCCCTTCGGTCTCGATCATCGTGTAGCCACGCGCCAGCAACTGGCGATTGAAGAGGTCGCGCGCCTCCTCAAGTCGATAGGGACGCTGGGTGGAGATGTTCAGATAATCACCTGGCAGCTCCTGCCAGTCGAGCGTCCGACCGGAGACTCTCGCCAGCCACTGCAGAAGATCGGGCCACGATTGGTTGCGAAACGAAAACTGGATCATCCCGTTTTCGTCGGGCTTCACATCAAACTCCCGTTTGTCGGGAGGTTCCGGTGGCTCCTTCGTTCGCTGGATCGCTTTCTCCTTCCCCTCCTCCTTCTTCTCCCCTTCCTTCGTTTTCTCCTGACCTTCCTCGGATGACTTGGGCTCCGAAGCCTCACCCTCCTTAGATGGCGCTGCATCGGGAGTTGACGGTGTCGCTTCAATCGGTGGTGATGGAGTCACCTGAACGGGAATCGCCGTGCCGTTCGAATCGGTCACGATCACAGTCTGAGCGGTGACCGGAATTTCCAGAATGGAAACGATCAGGGCGGCCAGAGCGCCACCGGAGAGCTTAGCGTATCCTCCGCGCCGCAAAAAAGTTTGGACGGAGCAATGAGCGGTAATGGACCATCGGTCATCGTTGGACATTCGAAATCTTCTTCAGAAAGACAAGAGCCCGATTGGTGTTGTACGCCAGGAACCGCCACCGAACTTCGGTCGACCCAAGGCATCCGCTAGGAAAACAGAAAGCCGCAGTCGCCGGCAATCTTCCCCAGTCGACAAACTAGCCGCTTGTTATGATTATGGATTGAACCTGCATCCCAGTCCAAAAAAATCGATCTTGGCTCGAAGAGATTAACGATTTCCAGTCATCAAAGGTTCCAATCTGTGCGATGGATTTTTGGAATCGATGAAGCCGGCTACGGGCCGAACCTGGGGCCACTTTGCCTAGGCTTTTCCGGATGGGAAGTCGATGGCTTAGAGGATGTCCCGGCATGGCAATCGGCCTTGTCCCCCTCTTTCAAGCCTCGCCCCCCTCGAAATCCGTGGGGATGGATCCCGTTGGGTGATTCCAAAATCCTCCACGCCCCTGGTCGTAGCGGATCTCTGTTGAAGGAAGCGGTCGAAGTCTTCCTGGATCTCGCCAACCGACTTGCCACTCAATACACCGCTGACAACAGTGCTGCTCCTACCCCAAGTCCAACCGAGAAGCCCTCCGGAATCTGGAGCGCACTGCTTCCCGATCATGACCAGAACACGCTGCAGTCCATGCCCTGGTATGCCTCGATTGCGCCAGAAGAGGAAGCCATCCCCACAATCTGCTCGGTAAGGACCGAAACACTGATGGAGGGTGCCAGAGATTCGCTGACGCGTTTAGGAGTTCAACGGCTGGTACTTTCGGCAAGAGCGATGGAGGCGAAGGCGTTCAACAGGGAGGTCGAAAGGCTAGGCAACAAGGCGCACGTCCTGACCAGCGCCTCTCTGGAATTGCTCCGCGGGCAACTGGAGCGATTGGCTGCCGAGTCCAGCCGACTTCCTAGCAGCATCGAGCTGTGGTGCGATAAGCATGGTGGACGTCAGCGATATGCGTCGGCATTGCAGCATCAATTCCCCGACTGCTGGTGGACTCCCTTGAAGGAGCATCCCGACTGCAGCCAGTACCGATCGACCTGGAAAGGTATACCGATCGAGATTCGGTTTCTGGCCAAGGGAGATTCCCTGGTACCGATCGGCCTGGCCTCAATGATCGCCAAAACGATTCGGGAGTTGGCGATGGCTCGATGGAATCATTACTGGTGTAGCGAGATCTCTGACCTCAAGCCGACGGCAGGATATCCGTTGGATGCTAGAAGATTTGCCGATCGGATCGAGGCAAAAGCCATGCTGCAGGGTTGGACGCCTCAGGACTGGTGGCGGCAGGTCTGATTCCGCGGGCGGCGGGGAAAAAGACAATTCAACGACTGGTTCGCTCAGAAGTCCACACTGGAGTTTTCGCTCTGGCGCAGATGCCAGGCGATCACCAATGCTTCGGTCGGCAGGCGGATCGCATCGTTCCGATTCCAGCCTCGTTCGCTGATCTCGATCGACGGTCCAAGAGACAGCAGACTCTCCAGGATGGCTTGGTCGAACTTCTGATTGGCCGTCCATCCCCGTTCGTTGTAGACGAATTGAATCGACTCCAGAGCGCGGTCGACGCACCAAGCGGCAGCCTGTTCGATGGAAGGACGATCCACCACGCCTTGAAAGGCACCGCTCTGGAGATAGTACTTGGCCACTGGATCTACTTTCTGGAAGATTGGATCGCCGACGGATGATTGGACTCCAACCATCCAGGAGATTGGCGACCGGCTACCCGTTCGCCATCTGACACTTATCTTTCGGCGCCCCAAGGGACACGTCTGGTCCGGCAAGGAAAAATTTCCGACGATTCGCCGTGGAACGCTCGATCCACCTGGCTCAGTTTCATTCAAGACGAGAGGCCCGGAGGCAAACTTGAAAGAAAGTTCACCGAGCCACTTAGGGAGCCCCGTTTCCGCCAAGCAACTGCTGGAAGAATCGGCAACACGCGAGGCTGTCTTGGTGGCGCGGGAAAAGCATCCTTGAGCCCCAAGCGAGGGCGCGATCCGCATGCCGCAAGCGCGATCCTGTCCCGCGTGGCCAGCCGATCAGCCGAAGGGGACTGGGCGCCAGGGAGAGTCCCAAGGAACTTCGATGCGAAAGGAAGGCCACTGCGGCGCCATGACGGATACCAGGATGCTTCGGCGCACACTCCAACAGCTTGCACGCTCCTTCACACCCCAGCCGAAGCAAGGCAATGCGATTCGCAAGTCTATCCGGGATTTCTGTGAGTTACGATCGCTTCACTGCCGCGACTCAAGAAATGCTGGTGGCCACAGCACCCAGTCACCCTCCCAAGGGTAAGGTTTGTTTGCGGCTCAGCTGAAGGGGAGGGTGAGGTCGGTTTTTTTACACTCCCTCAGGGAGGGTGAGATCCGCCGAACGCCTTGTATCCGTAGCTTGCCCCCAACGGCTCCATCCCGCCGACTCCGGTCAGCCGGACGGATTCGAACCACGGAATTGCCGGATGGACCCGTTCGCGCGAACCCCTGCCGGCCGGTTTCGAATCCGGCAGTTGGCGGTGGTACGTCGGACCATCGACCTTGGGCCGATTTAGACTTCCAGGAACAGCCGGGTTGGATCTTCGATCACTTCCTTAATGGTTCGGAGAAACGTGACCGCTTCCCTTCCATCGATGATCCGGTGATCGTAGGTCAGTGCAAGGTACATCATCGGCCGCACCACCACTTCCCCCTGGACAGCAACAGGGCGATCCTGGATCGAATGGAGCCCCAGAATGGCACTTTGCGGTGGATTGACGATGGGGGTGGAAAGGAGTGAACCGTAGATGCCACCATTGCTGATGGTGAAGGTGCCCCCTTCGAGATCTTCCGGCATCAGCCTGTTTTCCATCGCCTTTTTGGCAAACTCGCCGATGGTCCGTTCGATGGATGCAAACGACATCAGTTCGACGTTCCGTAAAACGGGAACGACCAGTCCCTTGCCACCGCCGATGGCGATACCGATATCGGCGTAATTGCGGTAGACGATGTTGTTGCCACGGATTTCCGCATTGACGGCAGGAAACCGACGCAGTGCTTCGCAGGCGGCTTTGGCGAAGAAGGACATGAAGCCAAGCTTCACCCCATGCTTCTCCTGAAAAGCGTCGCGGTACTTGTTGCGCAGTTGCATGACCGGCTGCATGTCGACTTCGTTGAACGTGGTCAGCAGAGCGGCTTGATGCTGCGCCTGAACCAATCGCTGAGCGATGGTCCGCCGAATCATGCTCATCGGCTTGACTTCTTCCGATCGCTGACCACTGGCAGCGACGGGGAGAGCGGCAGGGGATTCCAGTGTCTGCTTGCTGGAGGGGGCGGAGGCAACCAGAGTACCCTGTGCTGGCGTGCTGGCGACGGGTGCCGCTGGAACAGCTCGCTGCACATCTTCCTTCAGCACTCGGCCACCTGGACCACTGCCGACGACTTGGTCGGGACGGAGTCCTTTCTCTTCCATCATTTTTTGTGCCGCCGGCATGACATGCCCGGTGGCTGCTGGCTTGGAGGCTGGCGTGCTGGTCGCGGCGGCCGGAGCAGCAGGAGCAGGCGTGGCGACGGAAGCCGGCTTGGCCGACGGATCAATCTCCGCGATCGCCTCCCCTACCGTAGCGAACTGTTCTTTGGACTTCAGAATCTTGGTGAGTACCCCAGCCACCGGGGAGGGAACTTGAACGGTGGCTTTTTCGGTTTCCAACTCCACCACTTCTTCGCCAGCCTGCACCCAGTCTCCTTCCTTCTTCAGCCAGTTGCTGATCTGAACTTCCTGGATACTTTCGCCGACCGAGGGAACAACAAGCTGAGCCATGACGATTCGTGGTTCCGGTGGAAATGGGAGGGAGGCCCTGGGTCTAGCGGGTGGACTCCCGGTTGGTGGTGGTTATCGGCCCGCCCGCTGGCCGAGCCTGCAACGAATCCAGGATAGCGACGCGAGGGAAGTTTCTCCAGACGCCCTAATCGCTAAGCCCCTCAAGTTCCCACCTGCTAGCATCCTCGGGATCAGGTCCCCCATGAGGCATGCTAGGTTTTCGTGGAATCCGCAAGGAGTGCGGGGCCAAGGGAATTCCCTGCTAGACCCCGTCGAAGGCAGCGTCGAGGATTTCTCGCTGCTCCAATTTGTGTGTCGCCAGCGATCCGGTCGACGGGCTAGCCGACTCCGGGCGACAGATGAGTCGCAACGGGAACCGGCTCTGCAAGGCATCGCCAAACCGCATCTTGATGTGGGTCCACGATCCCATGTTGGCTGGTTCTTCCTGGAACCAGACCAAGTCGGTCCCCTTAGCGAAGGGAACCAACGCAGCCAGCAGTTCTTCGCTGGACAGTGGGTAAAGCTGCTCGATACGGACAATCGCCACGTTTTTCACACCGCGCTTCTGTCGCTCTTCGGCCAGCTCGTAGTAGGCTTTCCCGGTGCATAGGATCACGCGATCGATCGCGACGCCCGTCGCCAGATCTTCCATCAGGATTTTCTGGAACGAACCTTCGGTGAATTCCTTGGCGGCCGACACGCACAGGGGATGCCTCAGCAGGCTCTTGGGTGTCAGCACCACCAGCGGCTTGCTCCAAGGACTCAGCACCTGCCGGCGCAGCAGATGAAACATCTGCGAAGGAGTCGAGGGCTGGCAGACCTGAATGTTGTGTTCGGCCGTCGCCTGTAGCATTCGCTCCAGACGCGCACTGCAATGTTCGGGTCCCTGCCCCTCAAAACCATGCGGCAGCATCATCACCAATCGGCTCAAGCGCCCCCACTTATCTTCGGCGCTCACGATGAACTGATCGACGATAACCTGAGCGACATTCCAGAAGTCGCCGAACTGAGCTTCCCAAGCGACCAGTCCTTCGGGGCAGTCGAGGCTGTAACCATATTCAAAGCCAAGCACCCCGGCTTCGGATAGCGGGCTGTTGATGATTTCGATCCGCGCCTGATCGGAACTGAGATTGGCCAGGGGCATGTATTCGGAATTGTCTTCGGTGTCGTGCAGAACGGCATGCCGATGCGAGAAGGTCCCGCGTTCGCAGTCCTGCCCGGACAATCGAACGGGATGGCCTTCCAGGAGCAGAGAAGAAAAAGCAAGCGCCTCTCCGGCCGCCCAATCAAGTGGCTTGGTCCCCTCGGCCATCTCCTTTCGCAGTTCGAACAGTCGCAGCAGCTTCTTGTGGAGATGGAAGGTGGAAGGGATATCGCAGAGCTTCAGCAGTTGGTCCTTCAGCTGCTGGGGGGTGATATTGGTATCGGCCAGCGTTCCTGCCGGCTCTGCACCGCCATAATATCCCTGCCAGCAACCGCCCAGTGTCTGCAGGTCCGAAACATACTCCTCCGACTTGGCTAGGTCGAACTCCTTGGAGAGTTTGTTGTGGCGGGCTTCCCCGATCGCATCGGCTTCCTGTCGGGACATGCCCCCCATCTCCAGCAGTCGCTCCAGGTAGCTCTCGCGGACGCTCTTTCGCTGGTCGATCGCCGCATACATCAGCGGTTGGGTGAATCTCGGTTCATCCCCTTCGTTGTGCCCCAGTTTGCGGTAGGCGTACATGTCGATCACGACGTCTCGCTTGAACTCATGGCGGAAGTCCATCGCCAGATCGACCACCTGCGCCACCGCCTCCGGATCCTCTCCGTTGACGTGGAAGATCGGAATCTGCAGCATTTTGGCGACGTCGGTGGCGTAGATGCTGGATCGGCCCTCTTCGGCTTCGGTGGTGAAGCCGATCTGGTTGTTGATGATCACATGCAGCGTGCCGCCAGTGTGGTAGCCTCGAAGCTGGCTGAGATTGAGCGTCTCTTGAACGACTCCTTCGCCGGCAAACGCTGCATCGCCGTGGATCAGAATGGTCAGCTGCTGTTGGCGCTGCAAGTCCATCTCGCGATCCTGCTTGGCACGGCAACGCCCCAGAGCCACCGTATTGACGAACTCCAGATGGCTGGGGTTGAAGCAGAGCGAGATATGGACTTTCTTGCCGTTGCTGGTCGTCCAGTCGCTGCTGTAGCCCATGTGGTACTTCACATCGCCGCCACCGCGATGCAGCTCTGGCTTGGGATCGTTGTAGGCCCAGAAGATGCTCTGCGCCCGCTTCTGCATGATGTTGGCCAGCACATTCATCCGGCCTCGGTGCGCCATCGCCATGACGACACCCTGAACATTCTGCTGCCCCGCCTTCTCCAAGGCTAGATCCAGAAGCGGAATCAGACTCTCAGCACCTTCTAGCGAGAAGGTCTTGGCGCCCACAAACTTCTTTCGAACAAATTCTTCGAAGATGGTGGCATCCGCAAGCCGCGTGTAGATCCGCACTTGGACATCGCGCGACAACTCCAGCCGATTCTCGACGCTCTCCATCCGCGCTTGCAGCCAGTCCCGGATGTTGCGATTGTCGATGTGAGTGAACTGGGCACCGATGCTGCGGCAGTAGGTATTGCGCAACTTATTGAGAATGTCTCCCAATGTCCGGGAGTTGACGTACTGAAGCGAATTGCAGGTAAACGGGCGATCGAGATCCTGCTGGGTGAAGCCATGCGACTGGGGATCTAGCTCTGGGGGACGCTGCCTAGCGATTCCCAGTGGATCCAATTGCGCGATCAGATGCCCGCGAACGCGGTACTCCCGCACCATCTGGTCGACCCGCTCCTGCATCTTCGCCAACCACATGGCTTCGCGAGCGGAAGGGTGACTGTTCCAGTCCTTGGTGTCGGCCGCTTCGCTCGATTCCGCCGTCAGCGGTTCGGCCGAGTTCTGCGAGACGAGGGAAAACTCTTCGAAGTACTTCCTCCAAACCTCCGATACGCTCGAAGGGTCGCGAACATACTGAACGTACAGGTCATCGATGTAATCGAGACTGTAAGTGTTCATGGTGAGCTTCCATCAGCCGCGGGGTGCGGCATCTTGTCCTAGGGAAATGGCGATACGTCCTCAATAGCCCGATGCCTCCTAGTTTATCCGATCGCCATAATTTGGCCATGCCAAAAGATGCCGCAGCGACGGCTTCGAAGGGGGGTTTCCGCCCCTTAACCTCCCGAAAAGGGCAATATCCGTACCCTTGCTGAGTTGCCAAGGCTATTCATGCCTTCCCCCCATTCCTCCTCCTTGTGGCAAAAAGGGTGCGAAAAAAGCTCCATATGGAATATCTGTAGGGAGCAATCGCGTTATCAAATCCGTTTGGAACCCCTAGGGAAGCTCAAACGCCGGCTCTTGCCATACTGGCAGCAATCCTCCCAAGCGTGGCGGAAGGGCGCCAAACCTTCGGCGGGCGGCTATGGCTCAATCGATCTGGAAATCGCCGGACTGGACGTCCGTCGTACGCAGTACTGTTCGGGGGGGACTCAAAGCCGTTGCAGAAAAAGAGGTGACACTCAAGTCGCTGACGTTCAAGTCATCCACTCATCGCCTGCGGTTCCGTCAGTCCCCGCCAACCGACCACGACTCCAAAAACGCCTCGGCCCTCTGCAGATGGCTGGCCAGTTTGTCGGGCGCCATGCGGTCGATCTGGGAGGCGATCATTCTCATGCGAGGATGCTTGACCCAGGTATCGCGATGCTTGGCCACCATCCGCCAGTACAGCGCATCCCACACCTCGCACCAAGGCCCCTCCCGAAAATCGCTCATCCTCTTCACGTAAGCCGAACCGCTGATGTAGGGCTTGGTGGTGATCCATCCTCCGTCCGCCTGCTGGCTCATGCCATACACGTTGGGGACCATCACCCAGTCGTAGGCATCGATGAAACACTCCATGAACCAACGATACACCTCATCGGGATGCACCTCGCAGAGGAAGAAGAAGTTCCCCAGGATCATCAAGCGTTCGATGTGATGGCAGTATCCCCATCGATAGACGCGCCGGAGGACGGCATCCAGCGGATCGATGCCGGTCTGGGCGCGGTAGACGGATAGGGGAATCTTTCGGTGGTGTTCCCATGCATTGCGCGAGCGCTGGGCGCGACCTTTCCAAAGGTAGACACCCCGCATGTACTCGCGCCATCCAATCACCTGACGGACGAATCCCTCGATCGAATTGATCGGATACCGATCGACCTGCCTTACGGCCGCCTGCACCACCTCCCTCGGCTCGATCAATCCGATGTTGAGCATCGGGGTGAGCACCGAGTGAAACAGAAACGGCTCCTTCTGGTCGATGGCATCTTCATAATCGCCGAAGTTCGCCAGCCGCTCTTCCACAAAGCGATCCAACCATTCCAGCGCCAGCGTGCGATTCCACGGATAGGCCAGCGGCTGCCGATCCCCGATCGCCTCCGGAAACTCCCGCTCGACATACTCCGTCGCCTCCCGGCAGGTGTCTTCGATCGGTAGGCTAGGCAGCGCGGGAATCGCTAGGCCTTTCGGAAGTTTTTTCCGGTTCTCCGGATCAAAGCTCCATTGCCCTCCCAGCGGCTTGGCCTGGGAGTCCAGGAGGATTCCCTGTCGTTTTCGCTGGTCGATGTAGAACTCGGTGAAGAAGAGTTTCTTCTTCCCTTGGGTGAACTGATCGAACTGATCGATCGGGGTCAGCCAGTGTGGGTCATCGATCCACTGCCATTCGATCTTCCCCTTGGAGGCATCCTCCTGGCACTGCTTGGTCAGCCAGTCATCGCAGGGATCGATGGCGATGGCCTTGCGGCAACCCAGCTTTTTCAAATGAGAAGCCAGCGACTTGCTGGCCAGCTGCCTGGCCTCCAGATAGTGGACTTGGTGTCCCTTTTCGGAAAGCTGCTGCTGGTAGCCTTTCATCGACGCGCGATGCAGGAGCAACTTCTGTCGATGGAAACGGAACTGGGAGAACAGGAGTGGCGTTTCCACCAGCACGACCATGTCTGCCAGTTTCAGGCCAGGATGATTTTCCTGGAGTTGGTGCGGGAAGATGACCAGCGCGTTCATCGCTGGCCACCCTGCCGCCGCAGCCGACCGGAAGTGACTACTGAGCTAATGGGAGGCGACACTCTTGCGTCCTTCCTGCTTCTGCTGGAACTCCTCGTCATCCAGATGTACCGACGGGATCCACTGGGGCAACAGGCCACCGGCCAGCATGCCGAAGATCGAAGCACCCAAGCCGACGATCTGCGGGGGGACGATCGCCCACGGATGCTCGGAACTCTCCGGCAAGTATTTTTCCATCGCAAGCCAGGTCCCCAAACCCAGCAGGATCGAAAAGAGAGCCCCTTGCGTCGACGCTTTGGGCCAGAAGACGCCGAAGGCCAGCGGAACGAAGGCAGCCACCAGCGTCACCTTGTAGGCATTCTGCACCATCTCATACATCGTGCTGGTGGAGTTGACCGCGAACCAAGTGGCGGCGATCGAGAAAAGGATCAGGACCGAGCGCAAGGCCCACAGCAGATGCTTGTCGTCCAGGTGCTTGATGAATGGCTGGATGACGTTCTCGGTGAAGAGGCTGGAGGGGGCCAAAAGGGTTCCGCTGGCGGTGGAAAGGATCGCCGACAGCAGCGCGCCGAAGAATAGCACCTGGGTCCACAAGGGAGTCCGCTTGAGAATCAGATCGGGGAGGATGCGTTGGATTTCGCGTGAATCCTCGCTGGCGAATAGGTCGTTGTAGGCGGGATCGATCACCACCGCTGCGTAGGCGATGAACATCGGGATGAAGGCGAAGAGAAAATAGAAGAAGCCTCCAGTAAGTGTTCCGGCCACTGCCGTCTTTTCATCCTTGGCGCTGGTGACCCGCTGAAAAACGTCCTGTTGGGGAATCGATCCCAACCCGAAGGTGATGAACGCGGCGGCCCAGGCCCACCACACCTTGGCATCTCCTTCCGGAAAGAAGCGGAACTTCCCCGCCTCGGAGGCTTGCTGTAGCACCTTGCCGGCGCCACCCGCCTGACCAGCAAGGAAATAGGCGACCAACAGCAGTCCGATGACGATCGCAGCCGTCTGGACCAGGTCGGTCAGCGCCACCGACCACATGCCGCCAAAGAGGGTGTAGATCGAAACGACGACCGAACCGATGAGGATCGCCTGATTGAGGGTGAACGCTCCATCCCCGAGCACATAGAGCACCAGTCCCAGAGCAGTCATCTGAGCGCTGGTCCACCCCAGGTACGACAGGGTGATCGCCAGGGAGGTGATAACTTCCACCACCTTGCCGTAGCGTTTGTGATAGAAGTCTCCGATGGTCAGCAGGTTCATGCGATAGAAGCTGCGGGCGAAGAAGAGCCCCACCATCGCCAGGCAGAATGCGGCGCCGAAAGGGTCCCCCGAAATCCCCGATAGTCCGTCGCGCGCGAAAGTCGCCGAAATCGACAGCAGTGTTTCTGCGCCAAACCAGGTCGCAAAGACGCAGGCGAAGTTCATGTAGAAGGGAAGGGAGCGGCCTGCCACCATGAAGTCCTTCGCGCCGTGGACGCGGCGGGACGCGTAGAGGCCGATAGCGACAGTGACGGCCATATACAGGCCGATCGCAAGCAGCAGCGGGGACATCAATCAGAACCCTTTCCTTTGCGGACCAGAAGATCAAGACAAGATCCAGGGGAGGGACCAGGATCACGGAGCGATTCGGTTCGGCATGCGGGGACTCCTTGAGTACCGCTGCCCTGCTGTTCCGACCGCAAAGGGCGATCGCCTGGTAGCGGGACCGCCTGGCCGCTCGCAGGGAATGACCGCATGAGGAATCGGAAAAGCCTTGGAAAATCGTAGCATTTCCCCCTATGCCGTGGATAGGTCACCTCCCCAGCTGGCGAGATTGATCGACCAACCAGGATCTGGTAGCTTGCGCGATCGATGGAGTCGAAAAGTCCGAGGGCAGGTCAGGGAAGGCGAAGGAAGCGTTCGATGGAACCAACGCTGCTGGGAGAAGAACTGCCGGCCGAAGGCACGTCAACTTTTCCGGCGACCAACGAGGGTCCGTTTGAGGGATTCGGGCCTGATCGCTGGCTTCCTTATCCCCAGCCCACACTTTGGCGCGGTCGTGGCGATTCACCGGAAACCCTTCGGCATTGGGTCAGGTCCGAAGCGCCGCAGCGACCGGCGGTCTACGGCATGCTGGATGTCGCCGGGAGGCTGATTTACGTCGGGAAATCGAAACGCGTGCGGTCGCGTCTGCTTAGCTATTTTCTGCCGGGCAATGAAGAGGAGAAGGCGGGGAAGATTCGCCGCAATGCGGTGGAAATTGTGATTGAGCCGCAGCCGAGCGAGTTTGCGGCGCTGTTGCGCGAACAGGACCTGATCCGGAGATTTGAGCCTCGCTGGAACGTGCAGGGGATGCCCAAGCGGCAGCGCCCGATGTTCCTGTGCCTGGGACGCGGTCCCGCGGCGACACTGTACGTCAGCCGCCAACCCGATGCGCAGGCGATTCACTGGGCCGGTCCATTTTGGGGCGCTTCGCGACTGCGGCGCGTGGCCGAAGTGCTGCAGCGAAGTTTTCGGCTTCGCGATTGCAACCAGAAGACGCCGATCGATTTCTCCGGGCAATTGGTGCTCTTTGAACAGGCCCGCGCAGGATGCCTACGAAGGGAAATCGGTACTTGCTTAGCACCCTGCACCCAGGGCTGCACACGGCAAGCCTACCAGAGGCAAGTCGATGCCTGCATCCGGTTCTTAGAGGGGGAAGGCGAAGAGGTGATCGAGCAGTTGCAGCAGAAGATGGTGGTGGCATCCCAACGACTGCTGTTTGAGGACGCAATGCGACTTCGCGAGGATTGGCGCAGGCTTCAGTGGCTGAGAGAGCGCATCGTCCGCCAGCATGCCGCCAGAAAGCTCTACCACGGACTCTATGCACTTCCCGGCCACGACCAACAGGGGATCGCCTATCAGATCGACCGCGGCCAAGTCATCGCTGCTCACAGGCTCCCTCAATCCCGCTCCGGCCTGCGGCAGTTGGTCGGTCGATTGAGCGAAGGATTGGGCCTGCCGACCAAGTCGGCAAGGGTCGCCAGCGGTGAGCAATCGGAGCAGCTGGCGCTGGTGGCCGCATGGTTTCGCAAGTACCCCCAGGAACGGCGGCGGCTGATGCCTCCTGAAAACACCTCGGCAACCGATTGACCCACGTTCTGCTCCAGTCGATCCCGCCGCCCGGGGCTCGATTCACGAGGGAAGGCAAGGATCACGAAAAGAATCGCTTTTTCAGCAGATCGACGTTCGAACTCTTAAAAAAAACCGACGGGAAGTCGATCCACCCACCGCCACTGGCCCGATCGCTGGTTGTCGATCCTTCGCCGCGCCGCTACTGTACGTTGCAACTGGTGGGCAACTGGTAGGGTATGGCCAGCGGGAGATTAGGCGGTTGCCTGACAGCATCCCGTTAGGGCTTTGTCCATTCGCTGCTGAAAATCGCATGCAGCGGGAATCTGGAGCCAAGTCGATGCCGGCGGCTTTTGCCTCTGGCAACCATTTCAATCAAACCTAGAGCATTGCAGGAGCTTGCCGATGCGTGATTCCATCCGATACAGGTTGGGCAGGACTGACTCTTCCGATCCCCTTCGGAAACGATCGGCTCATCGCATGCGTCGCACGGCCGTCGCGATGTTGGTCGCGATGTTGGTATCGCCCTGTGTCGCCCAGGAGGCACCCAAAAGCGTTGCCTCTGGGATCGAACAGCAATACCGCAGCCGGCAGATCAAGCCAGGCGATGACTTTTACAAGTACATGAACGACGGCTGGCTGGAAACCACCAAGATCCCTGAGGACCAATCGAACTACGGCTCCTTCTCCGTACTCGACGATGCCAACAAGGCATTGATTCGCAAGCTGATCGAAGAAGCGGCGGGTAATCCAGCCGCTACCGGTCCCGCTGCGCAGGTCGGTTCGCTGTACCGTTCCTATGTCGACCTTGAGGATCGCAATCAGAAAGGGCTTCAGCCAATCGCTGCACTGATTCGAAAGGTTCAGGCGATTGAATCGAAGTCCCAGTGGGCGGAGATGGCCGGCGAACTTAGTCGAGTCGGCATCGGAGGATTCTTCGGCATGGGAGTCGAACCGGATGCGAGGAAGTCGGATCAGTATGCCGTCTACATGGGGCAGTCGGGCACCACGCTTCCCGACCGCGACTATTACCTCAAAGAGGAGGGTCGCTACGCCGAAGCCCGCGCCGCACTCCAAAAGTACGCGGAGACGATGTTCCAGGCGGCAGGGCATCCCGATCCAACCAAAGCGGCTCAGCATGTCATCGACCTGGAAACCCGTTTTGCGAAAGCTCAGTGGGAGAAGGTGCAACTGCGCGATCCGGTCAAGAATTACAACAAAATGCCCGTCGATCAGGTGAAGCAGTTGCTGAGCAAGTTTGACTGGGATGCCTACAGCCGAGGGATGGACTACCAAGCGGAAGGTTCGCTGATCGTCGGACAGCCTTCCTTCTTCGAGGAAACCAATCAGATTTTCGAGGAGGCATCGCTGGAGTCGTTGAATGACTTCCTGCTTTTCTCGTTGATCGATCATTACGCCCCGGCGCTCGATCAAGCGATGGTCGATCGCCACTTCGCATTCCACGAGACGGCTCTGAGCGGCGTTACGGAACAAAAGCCACTCTGGCGACGTGGCGTGGAAATGTGCAACGGAAGATTGGGCATGCCGGTCGGGCAGATGTATGTCGAAGTCTCGTTCTCCAAGGAGGCGAAAACTCGCATGGAGCAATTGGTCGCCAACCTAAAGACCGCTTTCGCCAAGCGGATCGAAAACTTGGCATGGATGGGCAACGGAACCAAACAGCAGGCACTGGAGAAGCTCTCGAAATTCACCACCAAGATCGGCTATCCCGATCGTTGGAAAGACTACAGCTCCGTGCAACTCAAACCGGATGATCTGGTCGGCAATCTCGACAAGATCGCAGAGTTCGAACACCACTACGAACTGGCAAAGCTGGGCAAACCGATCGATCGAACCGAGTGGTTCATGCCACCTCAGATCGTCAATGCCTACTACAATCCTCTCATGAATGAAATCGTTTTTCCTGCCGCGATTCTTCAACCACCCTTTTTCAATCTCCAGGCAGACGATGCGGTCAACTATGGCGGAATTGGTGCCGTCATCGGGCACGAGATCAGCCATGGCTTCGATGACAGCGGAAGCCAGTTCGATGGCGATGGAAACCTCAGAAACTGGTGGACCGAAAAGGACCGTGAGGAGTTTGAGCGACGAAGCGAGCAGCTGGTGACGCAGTATTCGGAGTACAAGCCATTCCCGGATATGGCCGTCAACGGCAAGTTCACCCTCGGGGAAAACATCGGCGACCTGGGAGGCATGGCGGTTGCCTACGATGCCTACCAACTTTCGCTCGGTGGCAAGCCAGCTCCGATGATCGATGGCATGACGGGCGATCAGCGCTTCTTCGGTGGCTGGGCGCAGGTTTGGAGACGCAAGTACCGGGAAACGGAATTGCGCAAACGCCTGCTGACCGATCCGCACTCCCCCAGCCAATATCGTTGCAACGGCATCCTGTCAAATATGGACAAATTCTACGAGGCGTTTGCCATCCAGCCGGGAGACTCGATGTATATCGAACCAGAGAAAAGGGTCAGGATCTGGTGATCGAACCGCGCCGCCTGCGGTTATTCTCGGCTGGTATTGAATCATCCCCGAGGCTTTGGCCTGCCAGGAACGGCAGGCCGTTTGGGCCTGCGGAGGACACCTGATCATCCTGGGAAATAAATCTGCGATCGCCAGATCGAGGTGAGATGTTCGGTGCCGGCTAGGGACTCGGAGATCTTTCTCTCCCTACCAAGGAATGGCTGAAAGTCACCTCGGGGATGGCATAAGTCGGTCGGAATGGTTCGGCTCAAAGAACGTGTGGGCCACGACTGGCGAAGGAACTGAGGGAACCGAAGGATGGATGAAGTCGGCCAGATGCCGCTACAACCCGCGACTCCGAAAGCTTCGATCCCTTTGCTGCCGGTCGATCGACGACTGCGGCAAGGAGCTTGGCTGTGGCTGGGTTCGCTGGGAATGTTTTTTCTCTCGACGCTGATTCTCTACGCCGTTTACGTCGCCTTGCGAACGCCCGAGCAGCGGGAGGCGATGCGGGAACCGCTCCACATTCCCTCAGGATTCTGGTGGAGCACCTTGGCGTTGCTAGTCGTCTCAGGGCTGCTGCACTGGGCCTCGCAGGTTGCGAAAGTCGATCAATACCGACGATTGACTTGGCTGACCGGTGCTGCATTTCTTTTCTCGGTCATTTTCCTGGTGGTGCAATGGCCATCGATGCAGCAGTTGCTCACCCAGCATCAACGATCGGCGTCCCCGGCCCTTTCCGCATTTGCCATGACCTATCTCCTGGTGCTGATCCATGCTCTTCATGTGCTGGGCGGGATCATCGCCCTGGCGTGGGTCTTCATCGGTTCGTTGCTGAAGTGGTACGATCATGAGCGACACTATGGGGTTCAGTTCTGTGCTGCGTACTGGCATTTTCTGGACGTTGTCTGGATCTGCATGTTGGTTTGCTTTGCCTTGGCAAGCCATTGGTTGGTCGCTGGATCGCCCTGAGAAGCGATGGTTCGCAGGCACCCGCAGCCGTCTGCAGACGGCTGGCTGGAGGTGTGCTACCTGCACCATCTTTTTGGCGATTCTCTCTTCGTTTTCTAGTTCCCAATCCGCTCTCTCGCAGGAGCGATTTGTGGAAGCGCCCGATCTCCAAGGACCTCCCGAGGTGTGGCGGGAATTGTGGGATGGCCAGTCCATGGCGCCTTGGCGTTCCCAGGGACAGGCCGATGCATTCATGGCCCGGTCCCCGCTACTGATCGGGAACTGGACGGGGGGGAGGGAAGATGCGATTCTGGTCCACCAAAATTCCGTTGGTGATGGGGAACTGTTTCTCGAATTTCGCTTGAATGGAAACAATCTGAATGCCGGAATCCTCATCGGGAAACCGGCCCCAAACTCTCAATCGGAACCGTGGCAAGGGATCCAGGTCGAATGCGACGGTAGCCAGCGGCAATGGACAGGTGCTCTTTATGACATGACCAACGGGAAGTGGCTGCAAACACTGGAGAAGAACCCAGCGGCAAGAGCGGCCTTTCAGGCCAGCCAGTGGAACGCCTTACGGGTGCGATGGGAGAAGGAACGGATTCAAACCTGGATCAACGGCATTCCAGCCGCCGACATCCAATCGAGCGCCTTGGTAGGTCCATTGCAAATCGCGCTACAAATCCACCCGACCGATGCGTCGCGACAGGGACAATGGCAAGTGCGGCTTTTCCGATTCCGTCCCTTGGGATTACCCTGAACACAGACCTTCGCGCCCCTTTGTGGACGAAGGCAAAGGAAAAACACAGCCAGCGTTTTCGCTAGGGGCGCTCTTAGCTAGCCGTCACCCCCGGCCCAGTCTTCTACCATTCCCGACGGCGGAGACTTGGCTCAACGCAGGGATGCAGGTCCGTCGCTTCTGGCAGGTCCAATCTTGGATGCATTGCTGCCGTTCTGTAGCGATTTCGGCCCAAGGGGTGGCAAAAACCCATAGGAATGGCAGTGAACCAGGGGTTTTCCAACCCCGGTAGCTATTCGGCTGAGCCGCCCGGCAGGAGTCGCCAGACTACGTTTTGGCCTGGCGGCAAGCCCCAAGCCTAGGTAGAGGCGGCTTCCAGCGTGAAAAGAAAAATGAGAAATCCACGCTTACTGGGTTACCAAAACCAGCCTAGAAGGCTTTCTAATGGAGGATAGATTTCCTTTATTTATCTTGATCCTGCATTATCATCCGGTACACTTCACGGTAGATAGTGTTAGAGAAGAGGTTCCGGAGATGGTCATCCTTAGGGGTTCATTGGTCCTCCCCCGAAGGAGTAGAAGGATCGAACGGAACGGTAGAAGGTCCACTTGTCTTGATGATTTGGCGTTCTATTTGAGGCTTTTGCAGCCGTCATTTTTCTATTCGTATGGAGGTTCCGATGAAACGTTGTCCTGGTAAATCCCGGTTGGGATTTACGCTGGTGGAACTCTTGGTGGTGATCGCCATCATCGGAGTTCTTGTCGGCTTGTTGCTTCCTGCGGTTCAGGCCGCTCGTGAAGCCGCTCGTCGTATGAGCTGCACCAACAATCTGAAGCAGATTGGCTTGGCGCTGCAAAATTACCACTCGGCTATGCGTGCATTCCCTCAGAGTGGTGTTCTTGGGGTCGGTGGAACGCCCAATCCACAGTTGCCATACCATTACACTTGGTGCTTCGCGATTCTCCCGTACATCGAACAGACGACGATTTACGACGCGACCGATAAGAGCATTCGCGTTTGGGGACAACCGGTCGTTTCGCACCGCGTTCCATCGTTCCTTTGCCCATCGGATGCTGGTTACAAGAAGGCCAGCGAGACCCATGGGATCTCGGTGACCAACTACGCCGGATCGGAAGGCTACCACTGGTGGCGAGAAGCGTGGCTGGGCAACTGGTGGAATCCCCCGTACCTGAATGACGTTGGCGACACCGCCGACTTCTCGGGGCTTTTCACCATCGGTCGTGACATGACGATGGCCGACATCACCGACGGTACTTCCAACACGATCGTCGTCGCTGAAAGCGACTCGTATGGATTCAAGTGGGGCAAGGGTCTGTGGGATCGCCCACCAGGGTCGAATACCGGCAAGCGACGTCTGCGTGGTGGCGAGGCTGTCTTCCGATCGGCGTTTGTGTTCTCGCCCGTCTGCGGTGAGGGTGCCGAACTGGGTTGGTATCGCTTCCCCGATGGAAACAATCGCCCAGGTGGCTGCTCTTGGTTCCGAGCTGGACCGCATGCCTTCAGTCCAACCTACCTGACCGCTTGGGGTCCAAACAACGAATGGCCCGGCGCCAGCTCGATGCACTCCGGTGCCATCAACGTCGCTCGTGGGGATGGTTCGGTCTCGACGATTGCCGCCAACATCGACCCAGTGGTGTGGATGATCATCAACGGCGTCGCGGACAGCAAGAACCCGGTGGCGGGCAAGGGCATCGACGAGAACTAATGGCAAGCGAAAGGTAGATTGAGGATGCGAATTTCGAAAGCGTTGGCTCTGCTCTTCTGCTTGATGGCGATTCCTTCGATCGTCGGCTGTGGTCCGGTGAAGGAAGATCCCACCAAGCGAGAAGGATTCAAGGACACCAGTGATCCCACCAACATCGGCAGTCTGGGAATGCCCACCGATGTGAAGGGTGCTGGAGCACCTGGTGAGGAACAGAAATAAGGGCGGGCTGGCCCCTGGGCCGATTGCCTTCGTTCAACGGAAGGACATGGAGACCACTGGTGTTTCCATGTCCTTTTTTTGTAGGAACATTGCAAGTCCGCAGCAGAAGAAATCGGACTGCGGCAGAACGAAAGGACTTCGATTGAACACGCCTTGCTTGCAAGTCACTCAGGTCAGCAAGTCGTTTCCTGGTGTCCAGGCACTGGCGGAGGTATCGCTGGAGTTGCACGCGGGTGAGGTCGTCGCCTTGATGGGAGCCAACGGCGCTGGCAAGAGCACGCTGATTCGATTGCTGGCCGGTGCGACGCAGGCCGATGGCGGAGCGATCTGGATCGATGGGAAACCGATTCGACTAGCCGATCCAGCAGCCGCGCTTCGAGCCGGAATTGGGGTGATCCATCAAGAGTTTTTTCTTGTTCCCCAGCTAAGCGTGCTCGACAATCTCTTCTTGGGTCACCAGCGGCCTCTGGGGATAATCTCTCGACGGCAGGAGGCCCATGCAGCGCAAGAGATCTTTCAGAAATTGGGGATCTCGATCGAACTGGATGCCTCTTGCGGCCAGCTATCGGTGGCCGAACAGCAGATGGTGGAAGTGGCCAAATGCTTGTTGCGCCAGGTGCGTGTGCTGGTGCTGGACGAACCGACAGCAGCGCTGACGCCACGCGAGAGCCATCGGTTGCTCGACTTCCTCAGCACACTGCGAGCGGAAGGTTTGGCGATTCTTTACGTCAGCCATCGGCTGGAGGAAGTGTTTCAGATCGCTGACCGGATCGTCGTCCTTCGCGATGGAAGGACGGTTGCCGAAGGCCCCGTCTCGCATTGGCAAAGGAAACCGCTGATCGAAGCCATGGTGGGCCGACCGTTGGAGTCGGAGTATCCCAAGGAGTCGGCAGATCGAGGGGAGGTTGTGCTGCAATGTCGGCAGCTTGGCCGAGGGAGCAGCGTCCAGAATGTCTCGCTGGAGTTGCACGAAGGGGAAATCCTGGGCGTTGCGGGACTGGTGGGCGCTGGCCGCACGGAACTGGCTAGGCTGCTGTTTGGATTGGACCGGCGGGAGACCGGGAGCATCGAACTGGATGGGCAGCCCATCTCGCTTCGGGGGCCCCAAGATGCCATGCGGCTTGGGATCGGCTTTCTGCCGGAAGACCGGAAAAAACAGGGGCTGATCATCGATCATGGGCTGATCGAAAACTTTTCGCTCCCCAACCTCTCCTCATTTTCTCGCGGCGGTTGGATGCGACGATCGGAAGAACGTCAGGCCTATGACCAGCAGCAGACTGCACTGGGCTGGAAGCCATCTACACCCCGAATCCCCGCCAAATTGCTCAGTGGCGGAAACCAGCAGAAATTGGTGCTGGGCAAATGGATCCAGCGCGATCCCAGAGTCCTGATTCTGGATGAACCGACGCGGGGAGTCGACGTGGGTGCCCGCGTCGATGTCTATCGCTGGATAGTCCGACTGGCTCAAAGTCGCTGTGCCATCCTTTGGATCAGCTCCGATTTCGAGGAGTTGATTGGTATGAGCGATCGGATAGTGGTAATGCATCGAGGCAGGATCGTTTCGGAGATTCTCGATCCGCGAAAGATTAGCGCCAGCGATCTTTTGTCGGCGGCCGTAGGAGCAGATAGGGACAAGACGGATGGCTGAAATGCAGAGCAGTGGCCGGAATAGTCATCGCGTCAGGGTGTCCACCTGGTGGAGATCTTTGCTTGCGGATTATGGCATGGCCTTCGTCCTGGCCGGGATGATCGCGACACTCAGTGCCCTGACTTGGCAGCGCCAGCCGCCAGGGCTGGAAGGTGCTGCGGAGCAGTTGCTCGCGGTGGCCCAGCGAACCGATCAACCGATCTGGCTAGTGGGCAGTACCAGTGAAGAAGACCAGCGACTGATCGATCGCTTGCATGGTGCGCTCCCTGCTGGTCGCGTGACGAAGACCGTGCAGGGAGGACCTCCGGATTTTCGGCGAGCCGCCCAGGAGCACCCCTCCGGTGCGCCGACGCCGTTGCTGCTGTGCAGCTCCCAGGCAGGAGGCTGGTCGATCGTATCCGAGCTTGCTCAGCGACTTCCAGGTTGGGAGGGAGTTCGAGTGGCGGTCCCCAAGGAGGTGTCGGGATCAAGTTTTCTGAAGCGTGAGAATCTGATCAATGTCGCCAATCAGATTACGGTCATCGCGATGGTAGCGATCGGAATGACGTTGGTGATCTTGACCGGCGGGATCGACCTGTCGGTGGGAAGCCTGATTGCTCTTTCTGCCGTGGTGGCCTGTCAGGGAATCGCCAAATTCTCCGGTGGGGTCGATGCCACCTGGCAGGCGGTCGTCGGTTGGAGTGGCCTGGCGATCCTCCTGTGTGCCCTGCATGGATGGCTCAATGGCCTCTGGGTCACCTACTTGAGCGTCCCGCCCTTCATCGCGACTTTGGCCACCATGCTGATCGCCAGCGGTCATGCCTTCATGCTCTCCAAAGGGCAATCGATCGACCAGCTTCCTGCATCCTTTCGCGTGCTGGGGCAGGGACGATGGATCGGCGTACCGGTCGCCGTCTGGCTGATGATCGGCTTTTACATCGCATTCCACTGGATCTTGGGGAGAACCACGTTCGGGCGCGCTCTATACGCAGTGGGAGGCAATGCGGAAGCGGCAAGAATGAGCGGCATTGGGGTGCGGCGAGTGGTGCTGATCGCCTACACCCTGTGCGGGGCGATGGCAGGTTTGGGTGGTGTTCTTCTGAGCAGTCAGCTGCAAAGTGGCGCGGCCACCTATGGGGCGATGTATGAGCTGTTGGTGATTGCTGCGGTGGTGGTGGGCGGCGCATCGCTCAGCGGAGGAAGAGGAAAAATTCTTGGGACCTTGATCGGTGCCTTGGTGATCGCTGTGATCCAGAACGGCATGAACCTGCTTGGCGTTGACCCCTTCCTCCAGAAAGTGGTTCTGGGTTATGTCATTTTGGGGGCCGTCCTGCTGGATCGCTGGCGCAGCCGATGAGGTCGTTTGCATGTTGGCCGGCGTTCCATCATGCTGATGCCTTGCGAGTAGGAATCGTAGGCTGAGTTGATAGGCTGCAAGGTGCCTTCCATGGTGAACGAGAGCCGAAAAATAGATGAGTCTTGGCTTCGGTTGGTCGGGAGGCAGTATCTGCGACGCTCCTTCGGGATCGGCGTGGTTCTTGGCATTTTGGTTGCATTGGCTAGACCGACCTTTGCGCAGGATGCTTGGAAAGGACAGATTGAACAATGGGTGAAGGAGCATCGGGGCGAGGTGGCGATTTACGTCAACTGGGCCGACTCATCCACCGACGCCGATCCCCCCCCGCTACTGGAGATCGCCTGCGACCGACCGATGCCAACGGCTAGCCTCATCAAGGTTGCGGTGCTTGCAGAACTCTATCGACAGATCGACCGGAATGAGGTTTCCTCGGACGAACTGCTGGAATTGCGCAAGGAAGATGCAGTGCCAGGTTCTGGTATTCTGACCGAGCACTTTGCTCCCGGGACACGGTTGCCCTTGGCGACGGTGGCACGATTGATGATCGCTTGGTCGGACAACACTGCCACCAACCTCCTTCTGGACCGATTAGGAATTGCTGCAGTCAACCGCACGATGGATTCCCTGGGCTTCGATCAGACCCATGTCCACTCGAAGGTGTTTCGTCGCGACACGTCGGTGGAACCGGAGGCCAGTCAGCGGTATGGACTGGGACGCACCACGGCTCGGCAGATGGGGCAGTTGCTTTCGAAGATCCACCGCAAAGAACTTTTTTCCGCCGACGCGTCTGAAGTGATGCTGGCTCACCTAGCAGCCTGCGACGATACGACAAAAATCCTCCGTGAACTTCCCAAGTCGCTCAAGGCGCCTCACAAGACCGGCGCTGTCACCGAAGTGAGAACAGACGCCGCATTGCTTCCCTTGGGGGAGCGGACCCTGGTGGTCGTGATCCTGACAGCCGGAAACGAAGACGGCTCGTGGGGAGATCGTAATGCTGCGGAAATCCTGATGGGGAAGATTGGAAAGATTCTCTTCGACCAGTTCGCCACCAAGCAGACCAATGCGGTCGATGCCGACCAAACGCCTCTGCAGGTCGGTTCCAACGGCCGCAGAGTACTAGCGCTGCAACGCACGCTGAATCAGAATCGCCCCGAGAAAGATCGACTGACCGAGGATGGCGAATTTGGTCCCGCCACACTGGCGGCGGTTCAAGACTTCCAGAGACAGCATCAACTGGAGGAGACCGGCATTGTTGAAGCGAAGACTTGGGCGAGCCTAGGAGCGATTCGCTGGGAAGCCGACCCCATTCCTTCCCAAGAGCAGCGATCGCGAGTCGAACGGGAGCGGCGGCAGAGCGATCTGCAGGCCAGCGGACCCCATGTGTCCGCGAAGGCCTGGGTCATCTACGATCCTCAGTCCGACCAAGTCCTCGCCGGCCACCAACAAGACCTTCCGCTACCGATGGCCAGCACCACCAAGATCATGACCGCTTGGTTGGTTCATCAAGAAATCTCCCGGAGAGTCGATTTGGTCGCCCGACCCGTCGCCTTCTCGCGCGAAGCGGATGCCACCGAGGGATCGAGTGCCCTGGTGGAAGCTGGCGAATCGGTATCGCTCGAGGATGCTTTCCATGGGTTGATGCTGCCATCCGGAAACGACATGGCGATCGCCCTGGCAGAATGGTGGGCAAGCATCGATCGGGATGCCACGGATGAGACTGCACCAAAGGGCAGAGAAAAAAATCCCGCTGGTTCGGCCGAACTGGTGGCTGCTTTCGTCGAGGCGATGAATCGAGAAGCTGCGAGGTTGGAATTGAATGGGACTCGGTTCACCAACCCCCACGGCCTTCCTGCTGCAGACCACCAAAGTTCCGCCATCGACATGGCGCGGCTGGCGGCCCAGTTCATGAAGGTGCCGTCGCTTCGCGAACTGGTCGCCAAACGTCAACACGTCGCGCGAATCGATCGGCCGGATGGATCGTATCGCGAAATTCTCTGGAAAAACACCAATCCGCTGCTCGACACCCAGGGCTATGAAGGCATCAAGACCGGAACCACTGAAGCGGCAGGAGCCTGTCTGGTTTCCAGCAGCCTCCAGGGGGACAGCCGCCTTATTGTCGTGCAACTGGGTTCCAGAAACTCCGAAACTCGCGAACTAGACGCTCGGAACCTCCATCGGTGGGGGTGGCAGTTGGTGCATCCCAAACAGGGTAAATGAGCGGGATGGAGAACTTCGTTGCCGTCCAAATCCCATCCTCTGGAGCGAGTCCCTTGCCAAATTGAGTCACAATACGATCCTCGGGGCAGGCGGGAGGATCAGGAAAAAGTAGCGAGCCGATCTCGGTCCCTAGCAGGGAAAGCAACCAGGCGCGTATGATAAGGGGGTCTGAAGTGCAGGGAGCGTGTCAGCGTAAACTCGGATGCCCCTTGCAAACCAAACTTGTCCTTGCGGTCCCAGTCGTTGCTCTCTCATTGGCTGATTGAGAGCTTGCAGGGCAGCGCCTCATGCGCCCTGCGATGGGTCGCCAACTTCAAACGGTCGAGGGTAGTTGAATGAATTGGAAGTCATGGAATCGTTCTTTTCTGGTCAGTTCTCTGGTGCTTGGGCTCTGCGGTAGCTCGGTGATGGCACAGCAAGCCCCCCCTCAGACGATCCCACCGGCCACGGCGGGCCAGGCACCTGCGACTGCGGCGACCGGTACCGCAGTTCCAGCCACTGCGCAGGAACAGCCAGAGACGCGGGAACTGACGGCGCTCGAGAAGGAGATTGTCGCTGCTACCGAAAAGCTGGTAGCTGCGTTCAACGAAGGGAGTGCCGAGAAGGTGGTAGGCATGTTCACTCCCAAGGGAGAACTGATCGATGAAAATGGCGTCGTCCACACCGGTGAAGGGCTCAAGGGGGTCCTGACCGAGTTCTTCAAGGCCTATCCACAGGCGAAGACGGGTGTCGAAATCGACTCGGTCCGTGAGTTGGGTGAAGTCACGATTTCGGAGGGGACTCGCGTCATCGCAACGAAAGACGAATCGTCGGTGGCGGTGATGCGATACCAGGCGATCTGGGACAAGACCGAAAAGGGTTACCAACTGGCATCGCTTCGGGACTATGCCGAGCCACAGCCGTTGGCACCTCGGGAAGCGCTGGAATCGCTCTCCTGGCTGGTGGGTGACTGGGTCAACGAAGGAGACGATGGGAAAGTGGAATTCAGTTACAAGTGGTCCGAAGACGGGAACTTTTTGCTGGGTGACATCCTCATCAAACAGGATGGCCAAGTGATCCGTAAGACATCGCAGAGGATTGGTTGGGATGCCAACGAAGGACAGCTTCGTTCGTGGAACTTCGAATCCGATGGGGGATTCGGCCAGAGTCTTTGGACGCCTACGGATGAAGGCTGGGTGCTTCATTCTGCAGCGACAGGTCCCGATGGGACGGAGGCGAGGGCAACCCTCACGATGATTCCGACCGAGAACGGCAGGTACATCGTGAAAGGCTCGGATCGGATGGTGGGGGATATCATGGAGCCTGATTTTGAGTACATCGTCGCCAAGAAGCCGCCAGCTCCTGCAGCGGCGGGCAAGTGAGCGGTCGCAGCTTTTTCCAGCGCGACACTTCGTCTCGAACTGAAAACACACTGGAGTGACACTTCATGAAATGGTTAGGATTTGCCTGGAGCAGCATGGCCCTGGCGCTGGGCCTTTTGGTGGCGACCCCCGACGACCTGCTGGCGCAGGGGCGGGGTCGACCAGGTGGCGGCGGTGGCGGAGCAAGACCTTCGATGGGTCGCGTAGGCGGAGCAGGAGCGGCCCCCATGGGGGGCGGCATGGCTCGCCCCGCACCTCAGATGAGTCGCCCATCGGGTGGCAACATTCGTCCTCCGGTCCAGATGCCACAAAGCCGACCTTCGTTTGGCAACGCGGCGCGTCCTTCGATGCCGAGTGGTGGCATGGGCTCTCCCATGGCCCGACCGGCTCCTGGAGCCGCGGCAGGACGGCCAAACTCGCTACCGGGCAACCTCGGTGGTAGCAATCGCTTGCCTGGTGGCGCAAGCACTCGTCCTGCTCCGGGTGGAACGCAAGGGCTGGGCGGTAACCCGATGGCGCGACCAGCGCCTGGGGGAATCCCTGGCCTTGGTGGTAGTCCATCGAATCGGCCGGCTCCTGGTGGGATCCCCAACCTGGGAGGCAACTCACTGAGTCGTCCCCCTCAGGGAGGAATTGGTGGGACTCCAACCACGCGGCCTGCCCCGCAGCTGCCTCAGAATCGTCCAGCCCCGGGTGCAACTCGGCCAAATCTGGGTAACTCCCAGCGACCTTCCCTGCAACCAGGTTCCGTCCGTCCCACCACTCGTCCCGCTCCTGGCGATATCGGCGGAGGTATCGGCGGGGGGATCGGCGGCGGCAACCGACCTGGCGCTGGTGGCGGGATTCGTCCACCAGGACCTGGCGGCGGAAACAACTTGCCAAACGGCGGAAACAACTTGCCAAACGGCGGAAACAACTTGCCAAACGGCGGAAACAACTTACCCAACGGTGGAAATCGTCCGGGCCAGGGCAATCGGCCTGGGATCGGCGATCGCCCCTCGATCGGGAACCTAACCAAGCCTGCTCCCGGGTTCGAGCGGCCCGTTGCTGGCGGTGGCAATCGGCCTACCACCCTACCTGGCGACTTGAATCGTCCAGGCCAAGGGGGAGGAAATCGTCCTGGAATCGGTGGTGGTGGCAATCGCCCTGATCTCTCGCGACCAGGGGTCAACGATCTTCCTGGAATCGGTGGCAACCGGCCTAACTGGAACGGCAACCGCCCGACTACACTTCCTGGAACGGTCAATCGCCCAGGGATTGGTGGCAACCGGCCCGACTGGAACGGCAACCGGCCAGACTGGAACGGCAACGGTGGCTGGAACGGCAATGGTGGCTGGAACGGCAACAACCGTCCTGGCGGTTGGGGTGGAAACGGCTGGAACGGCGGCAATCGCCCGGGTGGTATTGGGAACAACAACAATATCATCAACAACACCAACAATAACTTCAACAACATCAACAACAATTACAACAACATCAACGTCAACCAGTGGAATCGTCCAGCATGGGACCGGCCTTACAACCGACCAGGTTGGGGATTCGACAATGGCTATAACAACTGGGGCTCGAACAACAACTGGAACAACAACTGGAATAACTCCTGGAACGATTCGTGGCATAACAACTGCATCAACCAGCACTACCATGGCTGGTACAACGGTTGCTGGAACGGATATTGGGGTAGCAGTTGGTATGCTCCGCTGGCTTACGGTGCGGTGGGATGGGGATTGAATTCCTTCTTCACCGGAGGCGCTGGCTACGGATACGGTGCGACGTATGTCAATCCGTACTACGCGGTCCCAGCAACTACCGTGGCGGTGCCAACAGCTCAGGTGGCTCCTTACGATTACTCGCAACCGGTGATCGTCAATAATTACGTGACCACCGAGAACACCTCGCAGGGAAGCCAGGCTGACTCGTCAGCCACCGGCGGAGCATCGACGGCGACGCAGACGCAGGAGACCAATCCGGCGTTCAAGAAGTTCGATGATGGCTTGGCGCTCTTCAAGACAGGCAAGTACTCTGATTCGCTAGGTAGCTTTACCAGCGCATTGAAGGACATGCCGGGCGACCCGGTCATCCACGAAGTGCGGGCCCTGACACTCTTTGCCACCGGTGACTACGGTCAAGCTGCCGCAGCGCTCAACTCGCTGCTTGCTTCCGCCCCCGGCATGGACTGGACGACCCTCAGCGGGCTCTACGGGAACGTGGACGACTACACCGGTCAACTGCGGAAGCTGGAAGCCCATTGCAAGGCGAATCCCAAAGATGCTGCGGCCCATTTTGTACTCGCCTATCACTACCTAGTGATCGGCAGCAAGGATTCGGCCATTAGTGCTCTGAAGGTCGTCGTGGCCAACCAGCCACAGGACGTCACGGCCAAGCGGATGCTGGATGCACTCAGCCCGCCAGAACCCAAGGAAGATTCTGCAACACAGGCACGGAGTGCTGAGCCCGTGGCTGCTGAGGCAGATTCGAAGCCCGCCGAGGGGGATGCTAAGCCGGAGCCAGAGACGGATCTGGTCGGCACATGGACGGCGACAGCAGGCAAATCCAACATCGAGCTTTCGATCACCGAAGATTCGAAATTCGTCTGGAAGGCGACCGAAGCTGACAAGGTCGTTGCTGAGCTGAAAGGCGATCTGGTTGCTGCTGGCGATGCAATCTCGCTGGATACCCCCGACAAAGGCTCGATGGCCGGAAGCGTGGTTTCTGGGGGAGCTGACCAGTGGACATTCATTCCACCGGGAGCTCCTGCGGAAGCAGGGCTGAAGTTCACTCGCAAGAAGTAACCGTCGTCCAGTTGAATGGACCAAGAGAATCTGAGAAAACCGGCGGCTGAGCAAGTCGCCGGTTTTTTTGTTTCTTCATGAGGGAGCTATCCCGTGCTGAAATCTCCACAGGTTCATCCGACATGTCGATGGATTGTCGTTTTCTTTTTCACTTTGGTTCACTGGGGGACCGATGGGTTGCCCTGGGCGAGAGCCCAGAAGGCGACCACGCAACAGAACGAGAACGACCCAGTCTCGGCAATCGACCTGGCGCTGCAGCAAGCTGTCGAGCGAAAGGAGGTAGTCGGTGTGGTCGGTTGCATCGTCCGAGTGGATGGCGTGCGATACCTGAAGGCCTTCGGCAAAGGATCGATCGCACCGGAAGCCCAGATGCAGACCGACCAGATCTTCTGGATTGCATCGATGTCCAAACCGGTCGTGGGAGTGGCATTGCTGCAACTTCAGGATGAGGGAAAGGTCGACCTGGACGATTCAGTCGCGAAGTACCTTCCGGAATTGACTGAGCTATCGACAGGGGATGGGAAGCGGTTTCCTGTGACATTGCGGCAATTGGTCTCCCACACCAGTGGCATGGCCGAATTGCCTTCCGATCAGACGTATACGTCGAAGAATCTTTCCGAGGCGGTATCGCGATACCGCCAGCTACCTCTGCTGTTCCAACCGGGCAGTCGCTGGCAGTACAGTCAGACCAGCATCAACACCGCCGCTCGCGTGGTCGAAGTGGTATCCGGTCTTTCCTACGATCAGTATCTGGAGCAAAGGATCTTCCTGCCGCTGGGGATGCGCGATACCAGCTTTTACCTGACCGAATCCCAGTATCCCCGTTTGGCCAAATCGTATCGAAAGGAAGAATCCGGGGAGTTCGTGGAACAGCCGATTTTTTTGTTGGCTGGTCGAGCACCAACGGATCGCGATCGTTTCCCCGCAGCCAATGGTGGACTTTTCTCCACTGCAAACGACTATGCCTTGTTCTGCCAGATGCTGCTGAACAAAGGCCGGCTAGGCGATGTCCGCATTCTTTCGGAGAGTGCGGTCGACGAGTTTCAGAGGCCAGTCACCGGAGACCTTTCGGTCGGATTCACACCGGGAAATTCCTGGGGAATTGGCTGCTGTGTAGTCCAGACACCGCAGGGGGTGACCCAGATGCTGCACGCAGGTACCTTCGGACATGGGGGAGCCTATGGGACGCAGGCCTGGATCGATCCGGTTGCTGGACAGGCGATGATCTTGATGACCCAGCGGACTAATTTCCCCAATGCCGACGGGTCGCAAATCCGCGAGGAGTTCCAAAAGGCAGCGTTGGCTAATAGCGTCGAAAAGTCGGATTGATCGCCCCGAGCATATCGCAAGTCGATTCGACGCAGGGGAATCGACGCAGTAGCCATTTTCGTCCCAAGCCCAGCAGCCTGGGAAGAAAGAACGCGAGCGATCGGTACCCTCCAAATACCTTTGGGGGAACGACGCACGGGGGTTGCTTGGAGGCTGCAGGAAAAGCGATTGATCAGTCGATGTTTTTTTCCGAAACCTGCTTCCAGATGGCATCCCATTCCTCTTTTTCACCCTCTGGAAACTTTGCCAGTTCCTCTGGGCGGACAACGGTCGCCAGTTCCGGAGATTGTCGCCAAAAATCAAGAAGCTGACTGGCTTTGACTGGTGAACTAGAACGAAGTTGCTGAAGTCCCTTCGCGAACTGACGTGTCCATACCATAGCCAGTCGATAGCACTCATCACTCCTCTCAGGATCCATGTCGGCAGTTCGGATCGCCGACATCACCCCGTTCATCAGGAGCGGAGATTCAGGTTGTTCCAAGACATCGGGAGATAGTTCGTAAAGTTTTCGATAGAGGTCGAACGCCAGAGGAAAGTCCTGGAGATCGGCTGCCATGGTAGCGAGGCTTGCCAGTTCGGACGGGTTCTCGGGAACGAAACCTCTCTCGACAGCCTCAAGCTTCTCATAACTTTCCTTCGCACCCAATCGCTTCTCCGTCAACTCGCGAAACTTCGTTCGCCATTGCTTGGCTTGCCCATTCCCAAGTCGCTCATCGATCAGAATCAATTGCTTAAGCCCTTGTTTGTGAGCGAGTCGATCGGCGAGAACTGCATGCGGTGCATTGGACAGTCGTTCTCGCCCCTCGATCAGCCGCACCAAACGCTGGCGAGCTGGTTCGAGCTGGTACATCGATAGCTCGTACTGCACCAGATGCTCACCAATCTCCAGTTGCTCGCGCAGCAATCCCGGGGAATCCGGGAGTTGATTCACCAGCTTGGTTGCAATCGGAAACGACACTCCAAAAGCCTCATGCGCTTCTTCGACGCGTCGATCGATCTGCAGTAAATGGCCAAGCCGATGGATGTGTTTCATCAATGCGGTTTCATTCATCACGGAATTCGGATCGACCGCCCGAATGTTTTGGTTGATCGAAATCGCCTCCTTCATCAAATCAATCGATCGCTTGACGTCTTCCTCTTGAAGTAGCTCAGCAAGACGAGCCAGGGCGTTGGAGCATTCGGCTTGGTATTCTTGACTTCCTGGATTCCTTGCCATCAGCTTGCGATAGAGTTCGACGGAGCGATTCATTGAAATGATCGTTTGATTTGAATCCTCGCCTCCGGCAAGCAGCATGCTTTCGGAGGTGTATGCTTTGGCCAGTTCTTGAGCAAGGATGGGATCAGAGAGCGACTCCTGATCGACCGTTTCCTCCAGAAACCCGATCAACCCACGCAGTTCCCGGCCAGCGGCCGCGATCTGGCCATCGGCGCGAAGGTGCTGGACTTGCGCATTTCGGAGCTTGATTAACTGGCGAAGTACTTCCGGGTTATCTCCCTTACTCTGCAGATCCTTCAACTGGTCTCTCACTTCCGCAAGCAGAGAAGCAGCGTAGTCGGTATCGCCACTAGCCTGCTCGCGGATTGCCACCAGCAGTTTCAGTTCCGTGAGCTCTAGCTGCACATCCGAGCGTTCGGACGCAGATTGCTGGAGCGGTTCGTTGAATTGTGCCGCATTCCGCAGTTCGATCTCTGCTTGCTTGAAATCGCCGCGCTGCAACTGGACCTCATGAATCAATCGATGGGCACGAGCGCGGTAAAGGTCGTGATCCAACTTCAGTTCCGCAGAGTCCTTTCCTCCCAAGCGCGCGACAGCCGTCAGAGAATCCAGCAGGTTGATCGCCTCTTTGTAGTATTCAATCGCATCTTCCAAGCTGGAGTTTTCCTGGGCCAGCTTTCCCGACTCCAGATTGGACATCGCCAGACGGAGTCGGGACTGATCGCTTAGGCTTCCCTCTGCTTCCAGCATTTCGCGGAACGATTTGAAAAACTTGATCGGGCTTTCCAGAAGCTTTCGTTTCGCTTCCATCGTTTCCGGAGTCGTATTGAATTCGTCGGTATGGACAACCATGTCTCGGAACGACTGAATCGCCTGAATCGCGACATCTTCCCGTTCAACTGCCTTCAGATATTGCTGCCGCAACTGGCCTTCGAGTTGCTCTTTCTGTGCAACCACCTTTTTTAGCTCTTCGCTGGATGATTGGTACTGCGAGCGAAGACGACTTTGAGTCATCGAGACCAAAGCGAGCAATGGAATGGTCAGCACCATGGCAAAGGTGGTGGTTGCCGAGATGGTGCGGTGTTTGTCAAACCATCGCGACACACGCACCGGAAGTGGTTCCACCCAGGCTTCCACCGGATCGCCCGACAGATATTTCTTCAACTCCAACGACAAGCTCATCGCATTCGGGTAGCGTTTCCTTGGATCCCGCTCCATCGCTTTCAGGCAGATGGCTTCGAGCACTTTCGGGATATCCGGTCGCATCGCACGAGGCCGTGGTGCATCGGTGATGCGCGAGTCAGGATCCTGAAGTGAGGAACCACCTGAGGAAGCGGCCCGAAGCGGACTTTGCCCTGTGAGAATGTGATAGAGGATAGCTCCCAGCGAATAGATGTCGCTCCACGGACCTCCCCTCCGAATACTCTTCAATTCGCGAGTCACCATGGTGGTCTGATCGGAATCCGATGCGATGTGGCCCATCTGCTCCGGGGCAGCAAACCCCGGGGTTCCCAGAATCGAACCGGTCACCGAGTGAGGGAACTGGCTAACTGGTGCCGTCGTCTTGAGATCCTGAGCCGAATCGGTGACCGTTTCCTCGGATGCGGGAGTGAACGTACGAGCCAATCCCCAGTCGACCACCAGCGTTTCGCCGTAAGGCCCCAGCAGAATGTTGGCGGGTTTCAAATCCCGATGAAGCACACCACGTCCATGAGCATAGGCGATCGTTTCGCAAACGTTGACCAAGCGTCCCAGAAGTTCCCGGGTCCCCTGTTCGAACTGCTCGCTGGAAAGCTTCCCCTCGGCGTGCAACCGTTCAATTGCCTGCTGAAGCGTTCCTGTATCCTCCCCGGTGATCAGACGCATGGCGTAGTAGGGCCGGCCATCGGCGTGGTGCCCCAAACTGTAGACGGGCACGATCCCAGGATGTTCCAGCCTCCCAGTGATTTCCGCTTCGGACAAAAACCGCTGACGATATGCCTCATTGTCGGCACTCGATGGGACGATCTCCTTGAGCGCGACTTTGCGATTGAACTCCAGGTCGACGGCAATCCAAAGCTGCCCCATCCCACCTTGCGTCAGCAACTCGGCTTTCTCAAACCTGGGCCGTACCCCCTCCTGAGGGCTTGGGGAGCAATGCGGAAAGTTTCGACGAAGCCTTTCCAGAACCTGATCGAATTGCGACTTCGCAAAGTCGCGATCGGCCCCCTGAAACTCGCGTGCCAACAAATCCAGATCAACCGTCTTGCCGGATAGGTAAGCCTCTTCGATCCGCTGGCAGTGATCGACAATCCGACGAAGGATGTCGGGCTTGATCAATGTGTTACCTCCCCCGCTGCTGTCGTTCACAAAAATGGACCGTCTCGCTAGCCAGGAATGGGAATCCCTCCTTTTGGCTTACGAGGTGCCGAAAAACTCTTCGGGGGCTATCGCAAGCCACCCCAATCAAGCATTTTATTGGACTATTGCAGGGTCTAAAAAGCAACCGAACGACGCGAATCGCTTGCGGCACAATATCCGCTTTGGTAGCGTGAATCAGGTTCGGTAGGTATCAGACGCGAAGCGACCCACGTTTCATCCGCACTCACCTGACGGCTCCTGCCATCCCCAATCAAAGGCGATAGGAAGTATGCTCCCCGGGCATCGATTTATCGCGATCTCTGCTATCTGCCTCGCCATTGTTGGAGCGGCTCTCCATACGGATTGTCGGGGACAAGGGACAGATCGGGAAGGAGTCGATTTCTTTGAACGCAAGATTCGCCCGTTGTTGGCTGAGCATTGCTGGGAGTGCCACGCGGCCGAATCACCCCCCCTTCAAGGTGGACTCCGTCTGGACGATCGCGACAGCATCCTTGCTGGTGGGGACAATGGCCCATCGGTCGACCTGAACTCACCCAACGCAAGTCTTTTGCTTCAGGTGGTGCAGTATCGCCTGGCTGACCTGGAGATGCCGCCAGCAGGTAAGTTGCCAGATCATCAGATTGCCCTGCTGGCGGAATGGATCGCACGTGGCCTTCCGATGCCGGAGATTTCTCGAAAGTCGGTTCCATCGGCCAGCATCGACCTGGAGCAAGGGAGGAGTCACTGGGCGTTTCAGCCTCTGATGGACCGACCTGCCCCTGTGTCGTTGCACCCTCAGTGGTCGTCATGGCCGAACGGACCTGCCGACTCCTGGATTGCGGCAAAGCTGGAGTCGGAGCGGAAGGAACCGGTAGAGGCATCGAGTCGTCGAGCTTGGATTCGGCGCGCGTCGATCGATCTGCTCGGGTTGGCTGCTACGTATGACCAGATCGAAGCGTTTGTCAGCGATCCGCGGCATGACGCCTACGAACGGCAAGTCGACGCGTTGCTGGCCAGCCCTAGGTTGGGGGAAAAATGGGGCCGCAGTTGGCTAGAACTGGTCCGATACAGCGACGTACTGGAAGAGTGGGCCGAAATCCACAATGCCTATCGGTACCGGGACTGGGTCGTTCAAGCGATCAATGGCGATATGCCCTATCCCCAATTTGCATCCTACCAGTTGGCGGCCGACCAGATCCCAGATGCAACGCCGAAAGATCTTGCCGCCCTTGGCATGATCGGCATCAGCCCCTCGTACTGGAAGGAACTCCAACTGCCAGTCGAAATCATCAAGATGATTGTTTCCGACGAATACGAAGAACGTGTGCACACCTTCTCCAGCACCTTTCTTGGGATCAACATGGCGTGCGCCAGGTGTCATGACCACAAGTTTGACCCGATCACGACGGAAGACTATTACGCTGTGGCTGCGGTGTTTGCAAACACACGCATCATCAATCGGGTGCTCGACGAGCAGATCGATTCCCTTGCAGTTCTTGAAGCCAAATCGAAGCTGAAGCAGTGGGAACCGAAATTCCAGCAATGGACCGGCGAGCTGGAACCGCTACGGAAGAAGGAGTCGGAAGGAACGCTGACGGCCGAGGAAAAGGAAAAGCTGTCGAACCTACAGAACGAACTGGACGGATTGAAGAGACAGATCGAAGCAGCCAAACAAACCCCTGGCCTGGATCTCCCGAGTGCACCAGGTGCTATCGATTCCCGATTGCAGGTTCTGGAGGCGGTGGGCACGCATGGAAGTCGCATCGAGTACTCGCCACAGATGGCTCCCATGTCGGTGGAGATCCGCGGCAACCCGAATCGGCTTGGACCGGCGATCGAGCCCCGTTTCGTGTCGGTTTTATCGAGTGGGGTCGACTCCTTTGGAACTCAGGGCAGTGGCCGGAGTCAATTGGCCGAATCGCTTTTCCAGGATGCCCGTCCCCTGGTGGCTCGGGTCATGGTCAATCGCATCTTCTCACAACTGTTTGGCCGAGGCATCGTTGCGACTCCCAGCGACTTCGGGAAACAGGGGACCCCTCCAAGCCATCCGGAATTGCTCGATCACCTTGCATCCCAGTGGATCGCTCATCAATGGTCCATCAAATGGCTGCTCAGAGAACTGGTCCTCTCTTCTACCTATCGCCAGCGGGTTGCTTTGGAGGAGGACGAGCGAAGTCGCCCGGAGGTTTTTGCATCGTATCCACTGCGTCGCCTGGAGGTGGAGTCATGGCGAGACAGCGTGCTGCAGGCGACCGGCTCGATCGATTGGACAATGGGGGGTGCTCCCCAAGATTTAAGCGATGCTGGGAATGCGAGACGAACTCTTTATGGGGTGATCAAGCGACGGGAGTTGAATGATCTACTTCGGCTGTATGACTTCCCGGATCCATTGACCCACAGCCCCACTCGCATTCTGACAACAACGCCCCTGCAGCAGCTGTTTGTTCTCAACGGTCCATTTCTCAGGCAGCAGGCAGCGGCACTTGTCGAGCGGCTAGATCGGCAGGCTGGATCCGACCGAAAAATGCGGATTGAGCAAGCCTACCGATGGGTATTCGGCCGGGATCCCCAGGCGGCAGAAGTAGAGCTTGCGGAGCAATTTCTGAATCCGGACCAACCGCAGGTCTGGCACCAGTGGGCGCACGCCCTCCTGGGCAGCAACGAACTGGCCTATCTGGAATAACAGGAACCACCGGCATGGCAGCATTCCTTCGGCGCCACTGGCTTCAGCAAGCGGGGAGCACACTGGGCGCCCTTGCCGTCGCGCAAGGATTCGATCTGCATGCGGCGACCGGTCCTCATTTCGCGCCACGCGCCAAACGGATCATCCATCTGTTCATGAATGGTGGTCCATTTCAGTGCGACCTTTTTGATCCCAAGCCTGATCTGAATCGTTTTGCCGGCCAAAAACCGCCGGGGGCCGACCTACGCACCGAACGTCCTACGGGCAATCTGATGGCGGTCCCTTTTCGTTTCTCGCAGCATGGGGAAAGCGGGCTTCCGGTCAGCGAGCTTCTTCCGCTGACCGCGCGTCTGGCGGATGAACTGTGCGTGATTCGTTCCATGCACACCGACAACCCAAATCACGGTCCAGCGCTCTTCATGATGAACAACGGGACGATCACTCCCAACCGCCCAACGTTGGGCGCCTGGCTTTCGTATGGCCTGGGGAGCGAGAATGAGAATCTCCCGAGCTTCGTCGCCTGCTGTCCGGGCCGCCCGGTACGGTTTGCCGAATTGTGGAGCAGCGCGTTCCTGCCAGCGGAGCATCAGGGAACCTACGTCAATCACTCCCAACTGGACCCCAGGAAGATGATCCCCTTCCTCTCGTCCGATCCATCGCAACCGCTTCCCAAATCGCAGCGCCAGCAGCTCGATCTGCTCCAGCAACTAAACCGACGCCACGCCCAGACGCTTGGCCTCCACCCCGACCTGGTGGCTCGCATCCAGTCGATGGAAACAGCCTACCGCATGCAGATGGAGGCGAGCGATGCATTCGACATCCAGAAGGAGCCAGAGTCGGTGCGAGAGGAATATGGGAAAAGCGACTTTTCCAACGGTTGCCTCCTGGCCAGAAGGCTAGCCGAGCGAGGGGTGCGGTTTATTCAGGTCTATTACGGAAATGGCCAGCCCTGGGATACCCATGCCGGCCACACCGAGGCAACCCGGAAGCTGTGCCTGGATATCGACCGCCCGGTGGCGGCCTTGCTGTCGGACCTGAAGCGACGAGGCATGCTGGAAGAGACGCTGGTGTTGTGGGGGGGCGAGTTCGGCAGAACACCAACCACCGAAGGATCCGACGGCCGGGACCACAACCCCTGGGGATTCACCGTCTGGATGGCTGGAGGCGGAGTAAGAGGTGGGATGGCTTACGGTGCCACCGATCCCTTTGGTTTCAAAGCGGTTGAAAACAAGGTGCACATCCACGACCTCCATGCCACCATCCTGCACCTGATGGGTTTCGATCATACACGGCTGACCTACCGGCACGCCGGCCGCGACTACCGATTGACCGACGTCTTCGGCAAAGTGGTGCAGCCTATTGTCTCCTAATTCAAATCCCTGATGCTGGTGGAAAACCACGCCGTCAGTGGAGAGATACTGTACGCTTCGGGTGCGAGTTGAATATCTTTTCTATCCTTCTTCGGCGGCCGTCTCATCATGCATTACCCCTGGTTTGCACGCATGACCAGTTGGTTCCTTTTGGTTCTCTCGATGGGCCTTGCGGCTCTAGGGGCAGACTACAAGGAGGGAGAGGAAATCGAGGTCTTCTTCCTCAATGAATGGCGCCCTGCAAAGGTCTTGGATGTCAACAAGCAGGGGTTGGTTCAGGCCGAATTCCAGTTTGCCAATGCGGTGAAAGTGGAGGTCTTCAAGCCGGAAGCGGTCCGCGCGAAATATGAATCGGGGGCGATCTGGCGCGGCCGTACTTGGGCGGATGCTTCCGGTAGCTTTAAGATCAAAGCCGCTCTTCTGGCGGTCCTTCCCGACAAAGTCCTGTTGCGAAAAACCGATGGCCAGGAGATCGAGGTGCCGATCGCCAAACTGAGCGAGAGCGATCAGAAGTTTCTAAAGAAAATTCGCTCCGAAGCTGGAGGCGGAAGTCCGATCGCACTAGCGCCGAAAATCGAGGCCTTCGATCTGACCTACAACGCATTCGGAGAAAAGCCACAGGGATCTGTCGCGATCCCCGCCGGCAAGCTTGCGGAGACCTCTGGATTTCAGCTCGATCCAGACCCGCTGCGCAGCAGTCTGAAAATGCAGCAGGCAGGCGTTGGGATACCTCAGGCCAACTTCTTCGATAACCTCGGCAGCGTCATTCCCCTGGGAGGACCCGATGGCTGGATGCTGGTAGGACTGGAGGATATGCGAGGCAATAAGGCGGAAGCGCCGACTCGCATCTACTGGGCTTCGCTGGCCAAATCCCAATTCAAGTCGATGCATTCGTTTCCGAGTGGTCTGACGCTTGTGGACTACCACCCTGGATCTAAGCAACTGCTGACATTCACCACCGTGGGAGAGGGTTCATTTCAAAGCGATCCCCTGCTGACCATCTGGTCGGTCCAGCCCAACTCAACCGAACCGACGGGGGTGATCAGCTGGAAGGCGAGGCTAGGAGAAGGAAAGCACCTTGGCAACGCCCCCCCATGGGCTCGTTTTGTCACCGGAGACTTGGTGCTGCAGCGCGACAGCGACCACCGGATGATCGGGTGGGATATCAAGAACAAAAAAATCGCTTGGTCGACAGCTCAAGAGTCGTTCTTCGCTCCAGAACCTCTCCTGTCTCCTGGTGGCAAGTACCTATTCCTGCCAGAGGACAAGCGGGTGCGCATCCTCGATCCCAACCAGGGTCAACTGCTGGGGTCGGTGGAACTGACAGCATCCTGTTCCGGCCTGGCGCTGCATCAAGATGGGCGCAAACTGGCGATCCTCGCCAACATGAGTCTTTTGGTCGTCGATCTGACGGGTAAGGATCCAATCCGGGAAGTGGATGCTACCACGGTGGGAACTCCCTTTGCCACCAAGATCGACTGGGTCGACGACGATCTTCTGGCCGTATCTACCGGACAGCGCGACTTTGTTCTCTTCAGCCTCGATAAGGGACTGCCTGCCTGGAGCTACTCATTCGATATCAACGTCTACCGCGCGGAGAGCCGAAGCGGTCGATCCAGATCGCTGATCGATGGCCATCTCTGCTACGCCGCGGCCCTGGAAGGAGTCCAGGAGGGGTACGTGGTGGGTGCGGTAAAGATTCCCGAGCCGGCGGTGCTGGAGGCGGTCACCAAGATTCAAAGGAAGGACTACATGCTGGCCGGACCGGGGACTAAAGTGAGGGTGCAAGCAAATGGGGATCAGGCGTCGACGGTGCTGGAAAAGCTGCGAAAGCAGGTGGTGGACAACCAGTGGGTCGAAAGCAACAACGCCGAATTCCTCCTGGCGGGTGAAATCAAGACGATGCCAGCGCAGACCACCGAGTACCAGAACATGATGACGCGCCAGGTGGTGTCAGTCACCGTCTCCCCAATCGTCTCTTCGATGGTGCTCAGTCGAGGTCAAGAAGTCGTCTGGCAGAGCGCCAGTAGCAACGGGGTTCCCCCCATCGTTCGACTCGAAGAGGGAAAGAGTCTGCAAAGCGAAGCAGACCAATGGCAAAAGCCCGATGTCGAGTTCTTCTCGCGGCAGGATGTGCCGCAGGAAGTGATGGATCCAAAAAAACGAGGGGGAGTTGGCACCAGCGATGTAACGCTCAAGGGACTGGTACCACGCCGCTGATCGGTTGCCAGCCGGATTTCGCCTCTCCTGCAGCGGCTTGGATACGATCGATTGAGGCTAGATCAGAGCTTTTTTCGCATCTGGTAAAGCCATAGCAGCGCGGTGTTCATCATGGTTTCACCGGCACCGACTTCCGCAGGTGCCACCGTGGTGTCCGCGCCATAGCCTCCTTCAGCGGCTGCCTCAATGGTAGGGAAGTATTGGTGGTAACCATTGGCATAGCCACAGAAGATCAGTTGCTTCACCCGAGCCCGCTCGCGCAAGCTGATGGCATGCTGGCAGAAGAATTCGCCAGATCCAGCAACCAGGGCGATCTCCTGATTGATCAGGGCCACCGTTAGGCGGGGCCGAATTCCCTCTTGGTACTCGTCGACGAAGGTTGCCACCAATTCCGGAAAGAAGGCGATCGAGTAAGCGCCGATCACGACAGGATTCCTGAAGTTGGTGCGGGAGGCGAACTGAAAACGTTCTTCGCGTACTTCCAGGCTGGCACGGCGAGGCTGACTGGGAGTGAGGTTTCCGGCAAGTTGGACGACCTGCCTGCCAAGAGCTTTTCCGAAGGCAACGTGATCTCCGTGCCCGGAACGATCGGTGGAACAGTCTCCCGATGCGCCTTGTAGAAAGATAGCCTGCCCACCAAGCGTCGCCTCTATCTCCTTGCGCATCGCGCCGACAAAGTCGCTGGAGAAAAGGTGTCGGTCTTCGGGGATGCTTGTCGGATGAGCGGCAAAATTGACGAGGGTACCAATGGTTTTTCCTGTGGAGATATCCTGAAACCGAAGTACCTGAAGGGATCGGTCGAGCGGTATCGGGGGGATCTTCGAATGACGGTTGCGGTTGTAACCGGTCAGCTCGGTCGCTCCGTACTCCAACGATGCCTCGACGCGATTGGCGTCGGCTTCCACGATCGCTTCGATGATTCGATCCTCCATCATCGCGACATAGGCGATTGCATCATCGAATCTCCCCTTTCCCCTTCCGGCGCGATCGCTCAGCTCCACCACAGGTCCATGATGCGTATGCGATCCCGCGATAATCGAATGCTCGATGCCGGCGCGCGTTGCAATCGCCTCCCGAATCCTCCCCAAGGAAGCTTCGGAAGGGGATCGACCGAGATCCAGCCCAACGATCGCCAGTTTCCTGCCTTCGATGGCGATCACCATGGCCGTCGCCTGGAGGGGATCAAGCGTTCCTTCGGAAAGCTGGGCGTGGCGCGATCCATAACCCCACATCGGCACCGGCTTTTCGGGGGTCACATCGCGAACGGCAGCCCCTGCAGTCCAGCCCCGTGACGGATCGGCTTTGGATTTCGTCACTGGCAGCAGAAAAAGCAGAAGCAGAAAGGTGGGGCCGACGCAAGGTTTTCGAAGCAGTCCAGCGGAGAAAGACATGCCAGCCTCCACAAGGGAATCGGAAATCCAATGGCTCAGTGCGAGAAACAGCGACACTGGAAAAAGCGATGCGACCAAAGGCACTCGTCGATGGGAGCCTAGAGCATTCTGCCATCCTTTGCAACCGTCTGTTCGCAACCGCCTGCACCCAGCAGTGCACCCAAAGTTGATTGCCGTTAGGATGTTTCGCGACAATGCTGAACGGAGGGAGCCCGCAAATGAAAAACGCAGTAGATTTCCGATCGAACCGCCACGTCGTGGCGTGGTGGCCGGCCTTTACACTCTGGATGGTAGCGGCGATGGTGAGCCGATGCTCGAGCGAGCCGCAGCCGCCTGTGGAGTCTGCCTCGACGCGATTTGAGAACCTGGAGGTCCTTGGTGCACTGCCAGCCGATCAGATCGGCAAGATCATGAACCTAGCCTCGCAGGCCCTCGGTGTTCAGTGCAGCTACTGCCATGAGGGGAATCGATTCGCCAGCGAAGCCAATCCGATGAAAGAGGAGGGGCGACGGATGTTTCGCATGACTCTGGAACTCCATGATCGGCACTTCGAGGGCAATAAACTGGTCAGCTGCTTCACCTGCCATCGCGGCCAGAAGATCCCCTCTTCTTCGCTGCATGCGCTGATCGGCTCCTATGCGCCATCGGAGACCGAAGAGTCATGGAAGGCGCTTCCACGCGAAGGGAGAGAGACTTCCCAGCAACTACTCGATCGGATCCGCCTAGCCGAACCACCGCAACTGGCGCATCCGGTGAAGCTGGAAGGGGTCCGCGTCGAACCCAACGGACAGGAACTTCCCGAAACGCTTTGGCTGCATCCCGATGGAAGGATGCGTCTGGAGACCCGCTACGGCACGACGGTGATTTCCGAAGGGTGGAATGGGAAGAGAGCTTGGAAGATGGTGGGAGAACATCCGATTGTGCTACGGCAAGATGAAGCCGACCAAATCCAACGGGAGGCGACGATCTGGACTGGCAGTGCCGAAAATAACTGGACATGGGAGGTCGATGAAGGATGGTTCAGCAAGGAGGGAGCCGAGGCAAATGCAATGACCGGACTGATGGCTGGCCGCTGGAGGGAAACACTCTGGGTGGAAGGCGAGTCTCCTTCCGGGCGATTGGTAGAGCGCATGACTCGAGTCCCGACAGCGCTGGGAGATTATGAGTATCGCGTTCGATACGACCAATGGCGGCCTGTGGCAGGCCGACCTCTTCCCCATCGCCTCGGGGTCGATCAGCCAGCGATCCACTGGATGCGTCGGATCGACCGATGGGAAGCATTCGTTTCCGAGGACCCAAACATATGGGAAGCGAAGCCGATCTCCCCCTGACCCCAATCGGACGCTCCAATGCGCCCGTGGCGCCATGCGCCGCGCCGCCGAATTCCGGCACGCTTGCCGAGGATTCAACCGCTGAGCCGACAGAGAAGAATCCGTCAGGATAGTCGTACTCGTACTCAGTGAAACGGTACTCGTACTCAGTGAAACGGTACTCGTACTCAGTGAAACGGTACTCGTACTCAGTGAAACGGTACTCGTACTCAGTGAAACGGTACTCGTACTCAGTGAAACGGT
>JBEISR010000076.1:0-3566 GCA_040375295.1 Planctomycetaceae bacterium | reverse complement strand
GATCCGCCTCGGTCGCCTGGCGGTGTCGATCAGCAGGTTGCGAGCGGTAGCGGGCAGCGGCCGTGCACAGCGGCTTCTCCGGGTCAGGACCCCGCTCAGCCCCGACTCCAGTGCCGAGCTCATCGGGCGTCGAGGGGCGCATGAACCCAGGAGCACCACCACTCACGCACAATGTCGTCAGCAGAACGGGGCGGAGCCAAGGCAGGAGCGAGCACCACACCAGCACTGCCCCATCCACCTCGGCGCGCGCAAGGGCTGACGCAAGGGCCTGCGGCACCCTTGCCCGGCCGCTGCGGTGGGGCGTTGGAGGCCGGTGTTCGTCGCCATCTTTCTCATGGCCTCCGCTTCCCTCTGCTGCCCCATCCGTCGCGTGGTGGTCCTGGTGCCTGCCGGTTCCAGCAAGCCCGCCTCTGCCCGCCTCTCCCTGCACTTCGGTAGCCGGGGCCGGGCCGTCCAGAAGCCCCGCCTGATGCCGCTCCGCACCGCCCAAGCGGTGGCCCGCCAGCTCCAGGCTCGCCACATCGGCCTAGTGGCGGTGCTCTGAGGCCTGGGCCTCCCGCCGGGGCTCCTCAGGGGCTCCGGCGGATGTTCCTTACGACCAAGATTGTGTAGCAGTTCGGACAGGCGGTCTGCGGACCCGTGAACCAGGGCTATATCTGAGAGACTTGTGCCAAGAACACTCACTGGGACTAGCCTGATTTGCCCTTGCCCAGACCTCTCAACCATGGTTCTCGGAAATGGGTGGGTGGGCACCGGTGATTCTCGGAACCTTCCAATAACAAGTTAGCCAATGAGAGTATCAGAACAATGCTTCCAAGTTGTCTGCAGAACAATCGAAGAAGTGCTTTCGTTCGGATCCGAAGATCCCAAGAAGTTCCTGACCGAGCATGACCTTCAAGCATGGATATTTCGCAAACTCGTGTCGAAGCTTGAGGTAGCTCAAGTCGAAAGCGGTCTGAGCGTTCACTGCCAGGCTCGATTTCTGGATTCAAATCAACGCTTGCTAATTGAGCCAGACTTAGCAATCTTCAACCATGACGAATATACCATTGGAACTGATGGAGCCCTCACAAACCGCAAGGGATTCACCTTCTGGGGCGCTTGCATTTTAGTGGAGATTAAGCTTGACAGGGGATGCCGTACGCTGAATTTACCGGACGCTTTTTACGACATCGATAAGCTCCAGCTAATTAGGGAACTTCATTACTCTAACGAGGAAGAAAATCACGAATACCACCCCGTTTTCGTTTTATTTTCTCGAACTGCGCTGTCTGACGAAGATCGAAGATTACTGACAGAGCACGCCTTTAGCAAAAGTATCAAGATAATATTAGAAGAAGCCAACCAAAATGACTAAGAATTTTACAGAGGCAACTCCGGTACGCTCCATGTTTCACATTAGACGTTAGGCGACGCAATCAACATGCCCGCAGCCCTCACTACATCAGAAGCACTGGTCCACCGGCTTGCTACAAGCAGCTTCCTCCATCTTTGGACTCACCCGAATCCCGTTGGCAAGGGAGGCAAAGAGCTGTGTGACTGCCTTGTAGTCTGCGGTCCTCACATCATCATCTTCTCCGTTAAGGAGATCCAGTACCGAGATACTGGCGACAGAACTGGATGGGAACGATGGCAAAAGTCCGCTATCGAAAAGTCGGTCAAGCAAATCTGGGGCGCCGAGCGTTGGCTTCGAGTGTCCGATCGTGTTTTACGGAGTGATGGACGCGAGATAATTTTGCCTCCAAAGGTAGATCGCCAGTTTCATCGTGTCACGGTCTCACTCGGAAGTCGCGGAAACGTGCCTTTGAGGTGGGGAGACTTCGGCCACGGCTTCGTCCATCTCTTGGACGAGCAAAGCTTGGAGGCGGCATTCAGCGAGTTGACTACTGTCACCGACTTCGTTCGCTACCTGCGCGATGCAGAGATTATCTTTGAACGTGGTGCTCGACCAGTTTTCATGGGCGGGGGAGCGGAGGATCTCTTGGCACTGTATGTCTTAAACGGACCTGACTTTGGCCTTTTTGATTCCACGACTGGTAAACCAACTCTCGCTGTCATCGTGGAAGGCATCTGGGAGCCGATGATCAAACGCGAAGACTATTTAGCTCGCAATCGAGAACTTGAGTCCTCGTACGCATGGGACCATCTAATCGAGTACTACGTTGACGACCTTCTCACCGACGGGCTGTTCGACATGTTCCGAAACGAGGTGACGCAAAACGAGCTGGCGCTTGTCGCAATGGCGCTGCAGCCCCGCGGTCACCGCGCGGATCTGGCTGATGCATTCCTTAAGTTCCTTCAGCCTGAAACGGCACACGTGGCTGCAAGGGTTCTCGTTGCGGACAATGAAACTGCGTTTGTCTTTACGACGGGCAACCACGACGACCGCGAGAATCGAAGCCGTGAGCTTTTTCTTCGCTGCTTCGTCGTTCGTGGGCGTTGTAAGAGAGTGAAGACTGTTGTTGGCATCGCAACCGATCGACCGCAGGCCGGCAAGCGCGGGCACTCCACCGACATCGTCTATTTGTATATGCCTTCCTGGGATCAAACGGAAGACGCGAAGGTTCAGGGTATTCAGGGCGATTTAGGCTACTTTAAGGACACGCAATGGACGGCATGACCGTGATGCCTAACTTACCTCTGTACCTGAGCTGCCTGAGGAAATCCCCGCATTACCCTATGCACTGAGCTGCTAGGCGATGGTGCACGCTAGCCCTTACGATTAACACACATGTCTTTGCCTGCCCCTAAAGTCTTCGTTTCCTATTCGCATGATAGCGATCAACACAAGGATTGGGTGCTTTCATTGGCAACCCGACTTGTAGCGAATGGTGTCGACGTCCTGCTGGACCAATGGGACCTGACGCTCGGAAGTGATCTTCCTGGGTTCATGGAGCAAGGCTTGTCGTCCGCACAGCGAGTTCTTGCAATCTGCACAGAGCCGTACGTGCAAAAGGCGAATGCCGGTCGGGGAGGTGTCGGTTACGAGAAGATGATTCTCACCGCACAACTCATGCAGGATATCACTTCAGACCGGATTATCCCGGTGATTCGTGGCAACAGTTTAACGCCACCCGTACCGATTGTCTTGTCGTCTCGTGTCTACATCGACTTTCGGGACGATCTTACGTTTGAGGCCAAGTACGCGGAGCTTATTCTAGGCATCCATGGTGAGCAAGTAAAGCCTCGTCCCCCATTGGGTAATAACCCGTTCGCTGCCTCTGTCCCGTCAATTGCGCCGCTCGTTTCTTTTGGTCCCGAGCGCTACGTGTCACCAGCGATGTCAGGAACTGTCTCGTTCGACTACTCAAACAACAATGGACGATTCACCTTCGGAGCGGGCGACATGGCTTTTGAAACTGCTTGGTCTCGCTCTGGCGTCAATTCCATTCACGCATACACCGATCCTCCTAGCATTCGAAGTGTGAGGTGGTCTGGCTTTTCTGGACAGTCCCCATCGTTAACCTCTGAGGCGGGGCACCACCCCTGAAAGGGGGCTCCCACCGATGAGCAAGCGCCGAACCCACAGCCCCGAGTTCAAGGCCAGAGTCGCCATGGAAGCGATT
>JBEISR010000056.1:0-13709 GCA_040375295.1 Planctomycetaceae bacterium | reverse complement strand
CCAACGCCCTATTCAGACTCGGTTTCCCTCTGGCTTCGGCCCGTAAGGCCTTAACCTGCTGCAAACACTAACTCGCCGGATCATTTTGCAAAAGGCACGCCGTCACACGATCAATCGTGCTCCGACCGCTTGTAAGCACACGGTTTCAGGTTCACATTCCTCCCCTTTCGGGGTTCTTCTCACCTTTCCATCGCTGTACTGAGTTCACTATCGGTCATCAAGGAGTATTTAGCCTTACGGGATGGTCCCCGTAGATTCAGTCGAGGTTTCACGTGACTCGACCTACTCAGGTACCCCTCGGGAGGCGCTCGATTTTCGCGTAAGGGGCTGTCACCGTCTATGGCCTGCCGTTCCAAGCAGTTCAGTTAATGTTCGCTTTGTAACTCCCATGTGAATGGCCCTACAACCCCGAAGAGGAAACCTCCTCGGTTTGGGCTCTTCCGCTTTCGCTCGCCGCTACTTACGGAATCGATTTTTCTTTCTTTTCCACCAGGTACTTAGATGTTTCACTTCCCTGGGTTGGCCACATACGCCTATGAATTCAGCGTATGTCAATTCGGGAATCTCGGGATCATAACCTGTGTGCCGGCTCCCCCAAGCTTATCGCAGACTTCCACGCCCTTCGTCGCCTCTTGATGCCAAGACATCCCCCGTGCGCCCTTAGTAACTTGATCGACGGAATCTCAAACTCCTCCGCCCCCGCTGAGATTCTTGAAAGGTTTCCCAAATCAAAACTCTCTGCATCAGCAGGCTCGCTCCAGATTCCGTCCCCCTTCTCACTGCTTCTCAGCAGTTGCTGGATCGATCTGCTTTCGCTTCACCATCCAACCGATCGCTCTCGCAATCGCGGGGACTCGCCATTCATCGCGCTCGTTCGAAGAACGGAGAACTCCGATTCCTTTCGGAATCGAATCTCACCATTCCCAAACAATCATCGACAAGTGATTCCCGATCGAGATTTCTCCCTAACGGTAGCACCTGTCGTAAGATGCCATCTACCATTCCAACCAAATTGTCAAAGATCAGTTTCCACCACTCCACCGGGGCTCATTTCTGAGCGAGGCCGTTTTCGTGGCGGGTCAAGTATTCTGTCGGCTGTCGCGTTTCCGGTCAAGGCCATTCAGAAACTTTTTTTCTCGCTTGGCAGTCGGCTTTTGTCGATGCGTCAGCGAGAGGTGCAAGATCATCCAAATTTCGGAAGCCTTCGCAAGGCCCCTTCGATTTTTTTCCCCGTTTTTTTCCCGAGTGTAGGTTTCACCCAAGAAAACATTGGGAAAGCTTTGTTGATGATCGTTGCCGTTTCGTGTCTGGCGATCGGCTGGGTAGCTGGTCGTGCAGACGTCGAGAGCGGTTGTATCGGAATTTGAGAGCGGAATCTTTGGCTCTCTTTCGAAGATGTTCGAAACGATGGAGCCACTGGGATCCTGCGCTGGCTTTCAATCTGTCGCTGTTCGAACATTGTGGCAGGCACTGGGGGGGGTAGGTGAGTCGAGTGGAAGGAGTTGGCGGGCGATGTTTTTTCTCGGTCTCCAGTTGAGTTCGATCGCCATCGATTCCCTAAGTTCTCCCCCCCGTCTATGGTTCGGCGGCTGGTCCCTTTTCCGTCAGCGGAATGTCGGCCGTCCGGCAACCGGTTCGTGGCGAGCAGCGGTGGGGGGCCGCGGACCATCGCGTTGGAAGCACAGTTCTTCGACGGTGATTCACCATTTTCCAAGGGATAGAGGCATAAAAAAACCCTGGCCAAAAGACCAGGGTAAGTGGAGCTGGACGGACTTGAACCGACGACCCTCTGCTTGCAAAGCAGATGCTCTCCCAACTGAGCTACAGCCCCAAGTGGACAAAAACCCGAGAAATCAATCGAATCCGCAGGTGGAAATCGGCAGATCCCACCTGTGAAATCGACTTTTTCCTTTCCAAACCAGTGGGCACGCGTGGATTCGAACCACGGACCTCGTCGTTATCAGCGACGCGCTCTAACCAACTGAGCTACGTGCCCAAGTCATCGCCAAAACTTTGACGAGGGACTAATTCGCTCCGTTCCTCTAACGAAAAATCGTCGAGAACTTCAAGTAACCAGGCGTTTCGCCGCAATCCATTCGACCCTAAAACAGAGCCGAAAAGATTGCCCTAGGAGCCTAGCCGCTTGATCGGATAGACTCGAAATCCTAGCCCATCAACTTGAGCTGTCAACCACTGATTGCTGCCCTTTTTCTGATCGCCAGAGGCGGAGGGGAGGCAGCCTGAGGATCGCGTCGGTTTTGCTGACGTTTTCCGTTGGGGTGCGGACTGGGACAGAGTGAAGCAGAGCGGGGTAGATCGCCGATGGAGAGCGTGCGGGTAGAAAATCCCTCGCGAGGGAATCTTTGCAAAAGGAGTTGCAGGATGAAGAGCCGAAGGTCCGGATGGTGGATGGCAATGTTGCTCGGATCCTCCAGCTACGCCCTGGCAGCCGATCCCGATCCCCAATTGGTCAAGGCGCTGGCACAGGCTCCCAAGCAAAAGGGGATTACTCCGGAGTCGTTCCCGGCCGATCAATGCCAGGGCAGCCTGGAAAAGCGCTCGGGAGTGGAAGGGTATCTAGTTCTCGGTCCCGATCGGCAAGTGCTCCGCTGGTTCGCAGATACCAATGGGGATCGCAACGTCGATCTGTGGTCCTATTTCTCTGGCGGTATCGAAATCTATCGTGACATCGATTCCGACTTCAATGGAAAAGTTGATCAGTTCCGATGGCTGGGCACCTTGGGGACGCGATGGGGTGTTGATCGCAATGAAGATGGGGCGATGGACCAGTGGAAGGCGATCTCCGCTGAAGAAGTGACGCAGGAACTGGTGGAAGCTTATCGCGATCGAGATCAGAGTCGCGTGGAGCTGCTGCTGCTTGATGACGATCTGCTCGCAACGCTTGGCCTGGGGGAAGAGCGTCAGTCCCTGCTGGCTCAACGCCTTCTGGCAACTCGTCAAGGGATGGAAGCTTCCTTGGCGGGCCAAAAGTCGATCGATGGCAAGACGCAATGGTCCAATTTCGCTGCTGATCGTCCCGGAATCCTCCCTGCCGGGACGGATGGATCGACAGCGGACCTGGTCGTCTATGAAAATGCAGTGGCCGTGGTCGATCATTCGGAAGGAAAGCCCGAGCAGGTGTATGTCGGCTCGATGGTGCAAACTGCCCAGGGGTGGAGGTTGATCGATTTGCCCAAGTTCGCCTCGGGTGGCACTCTGGTGCAAGAGGGCGGATTCTTCCTCGCAGCCACACCGGGACGTCAAGCCGACGGAGGTCAGGATCTTTCCGGCATGAGCGCCGATGTGCAGGCTCTCCTTGCGCAGCTCGACAAAATCGACAGTCGCATGGCCGATACGAGTGGCGAAGAGCGACAGAAGCTGCATGGGGATCGAGCGGAACTCTTAGAGAAGCTGATTGGTGCCAGCAACAACGATCAGGAGCTTGAGACTTGGGTTCGTCAGTATGGTGAAACCGTTTCGGCAGCTGCGCAGGCGGGAGAGTTTCCGGAGGGGGCCGAGCGGTTGAGCAAGCTGGAGGAACGATTGGCCGAGCTGCCCAAGGCGAAGGAAGCGCTGAGCGCCGTGGTTTTCGGCAGGATCCGTGCGGAGCATGTCCTGGCGATCAGCAAGCCAGATGCCAACTTCCAGGAGATTGAAGAGAACCACCTGAAGGGGCTCAAGGATTTCGTCGAACGGTTCCCTAAGTCCCCGGAGGCCCCCGAGGCAATGCTGCTGGTGGGGTTATCGGCGGAGTTCGGCGGGCAGTCGGATGAAGCGGTCGAGTGGTATGCCCGCGCCGCCAAGGATTTTCCCGATACCGTGCAAGGAAAAAAGGCCGATGGGGCGACCAAGCGGCTGAAGTTGGCGGGGCAGAAGATGCGCATCACCGGCCGCACGGTCGATGGCAAACCCTTCGACTCGGCCGAACTCGGCAAGCAGGTGATCATCGTCCACTACTGGGCCTCCTGGTGCTCCCCCTGCAAGGCCGACATGAACCGGCTTCGGCAGCTGCAGGCGAAGTTCGCCAAGGGGCGTCAGCTTGCGATCGTTGGAATCAACGTCGATCGCAGCGCCGAAGATGCCATCGCTTTTCTGAAGCAGGAGAAGAACTATCCCTGGATCCATCTCTATGAAGAGGGCGGGATGGAAAGCAACCTTTCGGTCAAGCTGGGAGTGCTTTCCTTGCCGGTCACGCTTGTGATCGATCCCAGTGGCACGGTGGTCGCCAGCGGCACCCACTTCGCAACCGATCTGGAGGAGAAGGTCGAGTCGCTTCTGACGCCAGCCAAGCGATAGGGCCAGCCCTTTGAGCGAAAAGGCCAGCCCGTCAGGCCCACCGCGACGAGAATGCGGTGGGTGATTCGGTGCGGTTCAGTCAGCGAAGGACGGTATCGCTTCTCAGTTTTCCGACCTTTTGGCGCGCACTCCAACCAGCCATAGGATCACCCCCAGCAGGGAAAAGGCAGCCATGGCCGGCCAGGCGGTGGCGAACCACCAAGGTGGAAGGAGTCCCGCGACCAGGCTTCGCCGCGTCGTCGCCGCCTCAGGGGTGGCCGAAAAGTCGACCGCGGCGAGCCATTCCGGTGCGAAGTTGAGGAAGGAGATGAGCACGGCAGCGATCGCACCGCCCGCGATGTACCCAGAGCTCAGCAAAATGGCGGGGCTGGAATCGTCTTCGCCTTCTCCCCTGCCCCGCCATTGATCGACTAGCCATCGGATCAAGCCACCTGCAAAAATCGGTGTCGATGCAGCCAGGGGTAGGTAGACCCCGACGGCAAATGGAAGGCTGGCAACGCCGCTCAGTTCAAGCGTCACCGCGATCAACACGCCGATCAGCACGAGGCTCCATGGGAGTCTCCGATCGAGAATGCCATCGATGATCAGTTGCATCAATACGGTTTTGGGTGCATCGAATTTCTTGGTGCTTACGTCGTTTCCCTGGTCGTCAACCTGAAGTGATCCATTGATCGCGGGGTCGACCAGGTAGGCGATTTTTCCTTGGTCGTCGACGAGGTATCGTCCGGGCGGAACGCCACGATCTGTCTCGGCGCGGCCCACGTTGAGTACGGCGTAGGAGTTCGAATCCTCTTGGGCGTAGGGCCCTGAGCGGACGCGGTCGCGCGGCAGGCCCGCCGGATCGATCATGACCCCAGAAAGCGGCTCTACGGCTTTTCGGCTGTAGGTGGAGTTCGCTTCGTTGAGCGCCAGTAGCACTAGGCCAACGGCCAGTGCGGAGGTAAGGGCACCGACAAGAATCGCCCACTGCTGGGCTCGCGGGGTAGCTCCCAGGATGTGTCCCACTTTCAGTGCCTGAGCGGTGCTGCCACCGTTGGATGCGGCAATGCAGACCACTCCGGCGATCGTCAGAGCAGTCAATTTGATCTGTTTATCGATCTTGGCGATCCCCAGCTGTTCGAGCCCCAACAGCAGCAGGCAGGTCAGCAGCAGCGTCGCTACCGTCATGCCGGAGATCGGGTTGGAGGAGGATCCGATTTCACCGGTCAGGCGGGAAGAGACAGTGACGAAAAGGAATCCGAAGAGGACGATCATGATGGCCGCCGCAATGCCGGTCCCGGTGAATCCGAGGCCTAATTGAGGGACGGCCATCAATCCGGCGACCAGTAGGAGGCTAGCCAGCAGCACACCAGGAAGCGAGATATCGGTTTCAGTCCGCCTCTTGCCGAGCGCCAAGCGGCTTCCCTTGCTCAAATCGTTCAAGCTGGTCCCGATGGCACCCAGTATGACTGGCAGTGCCTTTAGCATGCTCAGGATCCCCCCTGCGGCAACGGCTCCTGCCCCCACGTAGAGAATGTAGGCACCGCGAATGTCGTTTTCCGACATGTCGCGTATCAGCTTGGTTCCCGGTTCCAGAGGCTGCTGTAGCGACTGCCCGAAGTAGACGATCATCGGGCATAGCACTAGGTAAGCCAGCACCCCGCCGGCCACCATCACGCTGGAGATCTTCGGGCCGATGATGTAGCCGACCCCGAGTAGTGAGGGGGATAGTTCCATGCTGAGCGACGCACCCTTGAGGCCGATTGCTTTGCCAGCGGCATCGATGCCATGGAGCGACATGGAGGCAAAGTCGCGCCAGAGCCGCAGGGCCTGCATGGCGACTTGGTAGAGAAAGCCAAGCCCAAAGCCGCTGAAGACCATGGTGGCGGTCGATCCCCCTTTTTCACCCGCCAGCAGCACCTCGGCGCACGCTTTCCCCTCCGGAAATGTCAGGGTGCCATGCTGTTTGACGATGAATGCCTGCCGCAGCGGAATCATCAGCAAGATGCCCAACAGGCCTCCAAAGACGCTGACCGTCATCACGCGAACCAGATCGATGTCGAAGCCTAGAAGCAATAGCGCCGGCATGATCAAGCCGACACCAAAGGCCAACGATTCTCCCGCAGACCCCGCCGTCTGGACGATGTTGTTTTCCAGGATCGTCGTACGCCGAATTCCAAAGAGTCGTGAAATGTTGCGAAAAAGCGTGATCGAAAGCACCGCGACCGGAATCGATGCCGAGACAGTTAGGCCGACTTTGAGCACCAGATACATCGACGAAGCACCGAAGATGATCCCCAGCAGCGATCCCATCACCAGAGGAAACCAAGTCAGTTCTGGCAGGACCTGTTCGTCCGGAATAAAGGGCCGAAAACTTTCCTTGGGGCTCCCGTCGGCGGCTTGGTCTTTGCGTGGGTCGCTGGACATGTTGGACTCCCGATGTCGCTGGAGCTGGAAGTGCCTGATTTATTTCAACAGTAAAGCATGCGGCCTCTGGCAACTACCAGAGGCCGCACGTGGTGAGTCCTCAAGCTACCCGGCTGACTCCGGTTACTTGACGCCGTGCATCAGTTTGTTGATCTGTGGTGCCAGGAAGAAGAAGATGCCCCCGATGATCAGGTTGGTCCACCAGAGGTAGTTGAAGACGGTCGCATACTGCGTCAATGATCCCGCCGTTTCGGAATGGCCTCCTCCCCCCGATGCGATCGATGCGATCACTCCAGCGGCATAGTTGGCCAACGCCGTCGAGAGAAACCAGCCGCCCATCGCCAGCCCGACTTCCTTGGGGGCCGCCAGCTTGGTCACCATCGAAAGGCCGATTGGCGAAAGGCATAGTTCTGCCACGGTGTGGATCAGATAGGTCAGCCCCAGCACGGTCCAGTGAATCTTAGCGGTCGCCGGGTCGATGTTGCCCCCCAGTTGCCGGATTGCCAGGACCAGCACGTAAAAGCCAAGGCCCACTGTGACCAAGGCGATTGCGAACTTGCGTGGAATCGAGGGGTTGATGTTGCGGCGGTCCAGCCAGGGCCAAAGCATGGCAAAAACGGGGGCCAAAGCCACGATGAAAAGGGCATTGAAGCTTTGGAAGAGCGTGAAATGGAACGGGGCGTCGACATTCTTCTCGGCCAGGAAATTCAGAGACGAACCGGCTTGTTCAAAGAGCGCCCAGAAGAGAATGTTGGCAAAGAAAAGAATCATCATGGCGATATAACGTTGCATCTGCACGTGGTCGCCGCTGCGCATGCCGCTGGAGATGAAGTAGATGGTCAATGCGGCCATCAACCCGACCAGCACGTAGCCCAAAAGGTCGCTTTTGCTGAGCAGAAAGTAGATCACCGGAACCAGAGCCAGGGAGCCAAGAAAAACCTGGACCGAAGGCCCCCACCCTTCCCTTCCAGCCGGTGCCTTGCCGACCGAACCGAGCATCCCGGTGAAGTAATGGAAAACGATGATCCCGAGAATCATGCCGATACCGGCAGCAAGGAAGCCATACTTCATGCCGTACGTAGCGCCGATCCACGCCGAACAGACGATTGGTGCGAAAAAGGCACCTGCATTGATTCCCATATAGAAAATGGTGAAGCCGGAATCGCGGCGAGCATCTCCGGGGGCATAAAGCTTGCCCACCATCGAGGAGATATTTGGCTTAAAAAGACCGTTTCCAACGACGATCACCGACAGGCCTACCAAGAACCATGCGAGGTTATTGACCAATAGCATGAACATGCCGATGGCCATCAGAAGTCCACCGACGAGGATCGATCGCTGGTAGCCGAGAAAACGGTCCGCGATGAAGCCTCCCAGCATGCCGGTGGCGTAGACCAGAGACGTATAGCCGCCGTAGGTGAGCGATGCGGCCGATTTGGCTTCTTTCTCTGCGAGGTGTCCGAAGAAGGTTTGAGCGACGTAGACCGCCAGGATGGCTCGCATGCCGTAGTAACAAAACCGCTCCCAGAACTCCGTCGAAAATAGCATCCAAAGCGGTTTGGGATGGCCCAGCAGTTCTCCTTGCGGAGGTGCTACGTAATCGCCCGAGCTGGCCGGTGCGCCCATGAATCTCTCCTCGCCTTTTCGCAGTTGATGGATCGATGGCGTGGCATTTTGCGCTACGCGTCAGGGGGTCATGGTACACCAAAAAAGAGGCGGGTGAAATCATGAGCGATGGGGATCACTGTAGAATGGAAGGGACTTCGGGAGGGTAAGATTCCTCCTGCAGAAACCCCCATCGCAATCCGACCGATAGGAAGATCATGCGCACGCTGATACGCGGAGCTGAATTGGTGTTGGTAGATCGTCTGGAAAAGATGGATCTGGTGATGGAAGCCGGCAAGATCGCTCAGATCGATCCCGCATCTTCCCTTTCCGTCGACGAAACCATCGAGGCGCGCGGGATGCTGCTTTTCCCGGGAGTTGTCGACGACCAGGTGCATTTTCGTGAGCCAGGGCTGACGCACAAGGAAGATCTCACCACGGCCAGTCGCGCCTGTGCGGCCGGTGGGATCACCTCTTACTTGGAGATGCCCAACACCAAGCCGGCGGCGATCACGTGCGATCTGGTCGATGCCAAGTACCGACGCGCAGCGGAGGTCAGTGCGGTCAATTACGGCTTTTATATCGGCGCTACCTGCAACAATATCGACGAACTTTGTCGCGCCAGTCGCTACCCCGGCATCAAAATCTTCATCGGCTCCAGCACCGGGGATCTGCTGGTCGATGAGCAGGAGGCACTGGAGCGAATCTTTGCACTGGCCCGGCTTCCAATCTGCGCGCACTGCGAAGACGAATCGACCGTGCGGGCCAATCAGGCGGCGTTGGGAAGCGATTTGACCGTCGCCGATCACAGCCGAATTCGGGATCATCGCGCGGCGATCATCGCGACGCAACGTGCGATCGATCTGGCGGTCCGACATCGACATCGCTTCCACGTGCTGCACGTCAGCACCGGCGATGAGGTGCCGCTCTTTGCACCCGCTAGGCCGTGGATCACCGCCGAAGCCTGCCCCCATCATCTATTCTTTTCAATCGACGATTACCAGCGGCTGGGCAGCCTCGTGCAGATGAATCCATCGCTCAAAACCAAGCAAGATGCCAAGGCGATCTGGCAGGCCCTTTTGGATGGCGATATCCAGGTCATCGCAACCGATCACGCCCCCCATACGCTCGAAGAAAAAGCTCAGCCCTACCCCGCTTCCCCCAGTGGACTGCCGGCGGTCGAAAACGTCTTGGCACTGATCCTCAACCAAGCCGCGCAAGGAAAGTGCAGCTACACACAGATCGCCAGCTGGATGTGCGATGCGCCGGCTAGAGTCTGGGGACTGGTTGGCAAGGGAAGGATCGCAGAGGGGTACGATTCCGATCTGGTCCTTGTCGATCCTCGCAAAGAGAAGACGATCCGAAACGAAGAGCAGTGGGCCAAGTGCAAGTGGAGCCCATGGGCGGGGGAGACGCTGACGGGCTGGCCGGTCCGCACCTGGGTGGGTGGGAAAACAGTCTACTGCGACGGAGTCGTCGACGAATCGGTGCGCGGGAGCGAATTGCTGTGCGATCACGCCCGAGGCGGGTACTGGGCAACCTCGGAAGGAATCGGAGTTCGATAACGTCTTTTTCGCTCGAACTTGCCCGAGGTTCGAGTTGGGTGGCAGAGCCGATACACGCAACCTTTCTTCAGGCAGGATACCATGAACAGGGAAAACTCGCCGGTCGCCAATTCGGCTGCAAAAGGTCTGATCGGCATATTCGCTCTGCAGGTATTTCTCTGTGCGGCAGTTGCTGTTCTCCAGAATCTGCTCGACGGATTCTTCGACCCCGGTCCCATCCACAGCGCGATTTGGGGTGTGCTCATCGGTCTAGTTTTCGTCGGCATGGCTGGCACTTTGTGGCTGGCACTCGCAGCACCGCGACTAGCGATGCGCTGGGCTCAACCTGCGAACGTCGCTGTGCCCTCGGGAGAAAGCTTGGCCTCAGAGGAGGTCGACGCGCTGGCGGTTGCTGCAGCATCCAAAGTGCCATCGCTGAAGAGATTCCTCTACGCGATCGTTGCGGTGCTTGGGCTGATGTGGGCACTACTGGCCAACATGGTTCTGGGGGATCCTCTGCGGGTGATGGAGCGGATCACCAATTTCTTTGTCGACCTCTGGTTGTAAGCTCGACGCTTTGTTCCCCATCCAAAAAAGATCCATCCGACTACTCGCTGGTGCGGTGGGGCGAGTTCAAAGCGCTGCGACATAGCGGTGCCAGGCCGGAATAGCCGACCGATTTTAGCGGCAAGGCGGAAGCCGTCTGGTGCTTTGGTGGCAGCAGATGCTTACCGCGGGGCATGCGTCTGTTCGCAACGACTTGGAAGAAGCCTGTCCGTGCCGCCAGACCTATGCGATGGCCTTCCGTGAGGCCCTCCTGCGGATGGAGGGAATTGACCGCAGCGACAAGAATCCTTCATGGATCCAGAGAAGAGTCGATCAACTCAGCCCTTTCGCCGTCCCCACTTCCGTGCTTCGTCTAGCTCCGTTAGTTCATGGCTCGCAGGGAGCCACGGAGCCAAAGAGAATCGAGCATGTCAGGCGTTAAAAAAACCGGCTCACGGTCGCGGGGGCGTGAGCCGGTTTTGGATTTTGCGGCGGAAGCTACTTTGGTCAGGCAAACTTGTAGGAGCCTGGCTGCAGTACTTTGACTTCCGGAGCCGGTCCGAATTCGTAGGCGGGTGGGGTGAGATCCATCTTGGAGTTCATCGCTTGTTCCCAAGTGATGGCCTGTCCTGAGTAGCAGGCTTCGCGTCCCATGATCGCCATCATCGTGCTGTAGGACATGTACTTTCCATTGTTGATCGGCTTGCCATCACGGATCGCTTTGAACAGAGCGACGTGCTCCAGGTCGTACATGTTCGGCTGATTGCCCGGCCCTTCGTACTTGTACTTCCATGGGTTGGCCCCCTGGATCTCGTGCGCCAGCACCTTGGCGGTCCCCTTGGTGCCGATCACATAATCTTCCGTCTCATTGAAGCAGCCTTCCATCTGCCGTGTCGCAGCAAAGGTCTTGGTGCCGTCGGCCCATTCGTAGACGACATAGAAGTGATCGTAGACGTCGCCGAATTCGGTCGCCGTGCGGCACTGGCGTCCCCCCATGCCATAGCATCGGGCGGGTGGTTCATCGCGGTGCAGCCACAGCGACTTATCGAGCGAGTGGATGAACTGCTCGTTGATGTGGTCACCGGACAGCCAGCGGAAGTAGAGCCAGTTGTAGATTTGGTAGTGCATGTCGGTCCAGGAATCCCGGCGAGCTCGCTGCCAGAGGGTGCCCGTGAGGTAGTTTTCCTGGATGGCGACGATATCGCCGATGGCCCCATCGAGTAGTTTTTCGATAGTAGCTTTGACACCTAGGTCGTAACGCCAGCAGAGCCCCGAGACGAGGTTGAGGTTTTTCTCTTCGGCGTGCTTTGAGAGTTCCAGCACCTTTCGGACACCCGCCGGATCGCATGCGATGGGCTTCTCGCAGAAGATGTGCTTGCCTGCCTTGATCGCTGCCTCCAGGTGCTGGGGGCGAAAATGGGGTGGGCTGGTCAGCAGGACGACATCGACCCCCGAATCGATCACCTTCTGGTAGGCATCGAAGCCAAAGAATTTGCGATCCGCGACTTGGAAGCGATCCCCTAGCTGGCGGGAAAGAGCTTTTTCTGCCAGTTCCAGGCGGTCCTCGAACATGTCGGCGATGGCTGTTAGGCGGGCTCCTGGGTCGGCGGCCAGGGCATTGGAGGCGGCGCCCATACCGCGTCCACCGCAACCGATCAGGCCGACCTTGATCGTATCGTCGGCGCCTGCATGGACCGATCGCATCGCTAGCGGCAGTGCGACCGCTCCGGCGACTGCTGACTGCTGCAGGAAGCTGCGACGGGAAGGTCCGATATTTTCCTGAGGGGAGGAGACCTGCGGCTGGTTCGATTGGCTCATAGCACTTCTCTTTCTGCTGAAACGAGAGGGAGAGGGGTGATTCAGGTGGGAAACGCCGCTCGATAGGAAGCGGACGCTGGCAAACCGATGGCACAATTCTCCCTCGATCCTCGGATTCGGAGGAAGTCTTGCGTCTCTACTAGCCTAGAAGAGCGGAAGACTGGCTGCAACAGGAGCCTTCTTCAGGGACCTCGATTCAGGTCGCAATTCCTCAAACGACCATGGCCCTGGTCTACTCATCAAAGGGTGGCGGATGTGTGTCGTTGGTGTTGCTCAAAAAGAAGAAAGGTTAGAATCAAGGGCGTCTGATGAGTTAAGACTACTTTGGAAAGTAGTTGGGTTGTTTGGCCAGGGTTGGGCGCTATGTTTCCACCTTCTTCGACACCGATGACGCCTCAAAGGCTGCTGGATCTGACCCGGCTGGCGATGGCCAAGGGAACATCGATTTGGGAGGCCAACCGCCAGGCGATCGGAGAAGAAGTCCTGCGCAAGTCATCGGCGATGAAGCAGCCGAATTTCCAGGCGGTCCAGTCGTCCGACCTGCGACGGATGGTGGAGCTTTACGACGCAGCGTTTTTTGATGGCGGATGCCTGGAACTGGCTCGGCGCGGGGGGATCGAGTTTCGGTGGAGTCGTCGGATGACCAGCGCCGGGGGCAAGACCACTCGATGGCTCCTTCCTTCCAAAAATGGTCAGTTCGGCGGCAGTCGCTATGAAATCACTCTGTCGGCCGCCCTCCTTTTCCAATCGTTCCAAAAAGAAGGAGAGCAGGTGCGCGTCTGTGGTAAGTCGTGCAAGACGCGCCTCGAAGCGATGCAGCGCGTGGTGGAGCATGAATTGATCCATCTGCTGGAGATGCTGGTCTGGATCGACAGCAACTGCGCAGCCAATCGATTCCAGTCGATCACTTCGTCGATCTTCGGCCACACGGAGCATCGGCATGAGCTGACTACGCAGCATGAACGAGCGATTCAGCATTACCAGATCAAGATCGGATCCCGCGTCTCGTTCGCCATCGAAGGGAAGCGGCTACACGGGATCGTCCACAGGATCACTCGGCGAGCCACTGTGCTGGTGCAGGATGAGCGTGGCACGCTGTATACCGATGGCAAACGGTACTGCAAATACTATGTTCCACTGCCGCAATTGCGGCGGGAATCCTGAGCGTCTTGGGAGCAGAAGGATAGTGCTCTCCCGCTGTTGTTGGGAAGATTCCTTGCGATACGTCACCAGCCTTCCGGCGACCCTTCACGCGTGATCCCAGCTTGATGCAGTGAAACGAGACGCCAGGGAGAAGCATCCCAGGTGGCCGCGGCGTTTTCTCTTCTTCGCCACTTTACCATGCTGGCTACGCTCTATTTTTGATGGCTCACACGGAGGTGCAGAGGTGCAGAGGTGCAGAGGTGCAGAGGTGCAGAGGTGCAGAGGTGCAGAGGTGCAGAGGTGCAGAGGTGCAGAGGTGCAGAGGTGCAGAGGTGCAGAGGTGCAGAGGTG
>JBEISR010000017.1:0-115192 GCA_040375295.1 Planctomycetaceae bacterium | reverse complement strand
GGGGGGGGCGGGCTCTGTGGGGCTGGGGTGCGGTGTGGGGCTGGCGGGCGGTGTGGGTCTTGGGGGCGGTGGGGGGCTGGCGGGCGCTGTGGGGCTGGTGTTCGGCAAGGACGATGTCGGAGTCCCAGGGACCGGTTGCAGGAGATTGCCAGATGGCGGCAAGGCATTGCCTGAAGATGGCGGAGGAAGCAACGCAGGTACACCGATCGGTTGGTAGGGTGGCCGAACCGGTTGTGGCGGGGCAGCGATGGCCGATCCCGCACCTGAGGCGCTACCTTCCAGTGGCATCGGAGGGTTCGCAGCAGGTCCTGGCTGAATTTCCTGCGCTACTTGTTGAAGGGCGGGTTGGTAGGGCGGCAACCGACGCGCGCCAGGAGGAAGGGTGGTGGTCCCCGACGGCGAGGTCGCATCGGCGGGCGGCAACGACTCATTCTTGGCTGGTCGCCCAAGAACCGCTCTTCGTGCCTCCAGCAACTGCTGAAGCGGCAATGATTCGAACTGCGATTCGCTCATCGGCGGAATCCCAGGCCGAACCTCCAGTGGACGACCGGCTCCAAATGGGGAAGGACCGATTTGTCTGGGCTGCATTGCCGAGGCGCTGCTGGTCCCTGAGTCGGCTTCCAGGAGGATCTCCTCGTTAGGATCGCCAAGTGACGGGGCTTCGGACGGGGAATCGCTGTCCGGCTTCGATGTCTCGGGTCGATCGGGAGCTGGGGGTGGATCGAAGGCATCCAGAAGACTGGATGGTCCCGATTCCTTGGCTGGGTCGATAGCAGGAGGAGCTGCTTCCATCGGCTGGCTTGAGGTTGGCGTCGGTTCTGGTAAGCCAGGGCGCGAGGCCGATCGAGCTGCCGGCTGTTCCCCGATTGGCTTGGGCGATACCGGTACTGGCAGACCGACGGTTCTGGGTGGTTTGGACCGGGCATCCGGAGAGCCTAGCGAGGGAGCATCTCCCGAGTAAAGCTTTTCGCCGCTGCCAAAGCGCGTCGATCGCACCGTGTTTTGTTTATTCCATGTGACCCAAGCCAACGTTCCGCAGGCGACCATGAGGGCAGCCACCAGAGTCCGGTGGACCCAGAGGAATCGTCCTGGCGGCAAGCTCTCCCTAGCGCGAGGGGGATCAAAGGCATCGGTGATCTGAGGTTTTGGGGAAACGGCTTCGGATCCGGATGGAGAGTTGGATCCTTGGGTTAAAAATGCGGGAGGTCGATTTTTGGCCGGTTCATCCCTTCCCATGGTGGGAAGTGCGTGTGGCGTTGGGATGGGTGGGCTGTGTGGGGGATCGGTACGAAATTGAAGTGGCGCGGGAGCCGGTAAATAGGGGACCCTTGCCAAAACTGGGGGGAAAAGCCCAGGTTTTGCGGTTCCCCCTGGTCGGTTCTTTCCCGGTTGATGCGCCGACATGCTCAGGTCCCTTCGTGAATACAAATCGAGCCACTGTGGGTCGGAGACCTGAGCGGCTGCACGAACATGGAATCGTCCTTCCGAGGTTGGATCTTGAGCGTTTTGCCGGTTAGGCAAAGTGCGAAGAAGATTCCAAGGTGTCCCATTCAGCCAACAGAGGTTCCAAATTCCAAGATCCGACACACAATAGGAAGTTGGACCTTCCGTGCCTTGACTCGAAATTCATGCGACTCGGAAAACAAGCCTTTCAGGTGGGAAACTAGGAAAAGCTCGGTCAGGACGAAAGATCAAATCCACAGCAGTTGGGGAGCAGCATGAGCGATTGGGGAAAGGCTAGCGATTCGCTGCCTAGTTTGATGCGGGAACGGATGCTGATCCTAGACGGCGCGATGGGATCGATGATCCAGAAGCTAAAGCTGGATGAGGAGGCGGTGCGAGGGAATCGTTTTCGCGGTCACGACAAGGACTTGGTGCGATTCTCGGATATCCTCTGCCTGACGCGGCCCGATGCGATCACCGACATTCATCGGGCGTATTTGGAAGCGGGCGCCAACATTCTGGAGACCAATACGTTTGGTGCCAGCCCGATCGGGATCAAGGAGTTCAACCTGCCCGACAGCTTGCTACCGGAACTCAACGCCGCCGCGGTCCAGTGTGCTCGGCGGGCGATTGAATCGATGGCAGGCAAGCGTCCGGACCAGCCGATGTTCATCGCTGGAAGTATCGGACCAACCACCAAGCAGCTTGCGATCAGCGTCAACGTCGAAGATGCGGCGCACCGCGACGTGACCTACATGGAGATGGTGGACAGTTACAAGGTGCAGGTCGAGGCGCTGATGGCCTCGGGCGTCGACCTGTTGCTTCCTGAGACGGCGATCGACACGCTGAACCTGAAGGCTTGCCTTTTTGCGATCAGCGAAGTTTTTCGGGAGCGGGGGACGGCGATCCCGGTGATGGTCAGCGCCACCTTTGGTGAGGGGGGCGGGACGTTTGTCAGCGGCCAGACGGTGGAGGCGTTCTGGACGGCGGTCAGTCATTTCCCGATGCTTTCGGTTGGCATGAATTGCGCCTTGGGTCCGGACGTCATGCGACCCCACCTGGAGGAACTTTCGCGGGTCTCCTCGGTGCCGATTTCGTGCCATCCCAATGCGGGTCTGCCCAACGCCTTTGGCCAGTACGATCTGTCGCCATCGAAGATGGCTGACTACATCGAGGACTTCGCCAGGCAGGGATGGCTGAATATCGTCGGAGGCTGCTGTGGCACCACCCCCGATCACATCCATGCGATCGCCGAGCGAGTGGCCAAGTTGCCGCCGCGAAAAGACCCCGAACCAATTGTGTGGACGCGTCTGAGCGGATCCCGTCCGCTGGTGCTGCGGCCGGAAAACCCCTTCACGATGATCGGGGAACGTACCAACGTGACCGGATCGCGGGCCTTCGCCAAGCTGATTCGGAACAATCAGTTCGAGGAAGCGGTCGAGGTGGCCAGGCAGCAGGTGGAAAACGGCGCTTCGGTCATCGACATCAATATGGACGACGCGCTACTGGATGGTGCGGAGGCGATGACACGCTACCTGCGGCTGATCGCAGGGGATGCCGTTGCGGGATCGGTTCCGGTGATGATCGACAGCAGCAAGTGGGAGGTGCTAGAGGCAGGGCTTCAGAACGTCCAAGGCAAGGCGATCGTCAACTCGATCAGCCTGAAGGATGGGGAACCGGAATTCTTGCATCGCGCTAGAAGGATTCGGCAGTATGGAGCCGCCGTGGTGGTGATGGCCTTCGACGAACAGGGTCAGGCCACCGAGACGCAGGAGAAGGTGCGGATCTGCAAGCGCGCCTACCAGTTGCTGACCCAGAAAGTTGGGTTTCCACCCGAAGACATCATCTTCGATCCGAACATCCTGACCGTCGCCACCGGGATTGAAGAGCATGACAATTACGCCGTCAACTTCATCGAGGCCGTCCGGCAGATTCGTAAGGAATGCCCTGGCGCCAACGTCAGTGGCGGGGTCAGCAACATCAGCTTTTCGTTCCGCGGCAACGAACCGGTTCGTGAAGCGATGCACTCCGCATTCCTCTACCATTCCATCCGCGCTGGGATGAACATGGGGATCGTCAATGCGGGGCAGCTGGCAGTCTACGAAGAGATTCCGAAAGATCTGCTGGAGCATGTCGAAGATGTGCTGCTCAACCGCCGATCCGATGCCACCGAACGGATGCTGAAGTTCGCCGAGTCGTTCAAGGGAGAGGGAAAGAAAGCCTCGACCGATAACCTGCAGTGGCGCGAACAGCCGGTCCGCGAACGGCTCAAGCATGCCCTCATCCAGGGGATCGATAAGTTCATCGACGAAGACACTGAAGAAGCCCGCCAGCAGTGCACCCGCTGCCTGGAAGTGATTGAAGGGCCACTGATGGAGGGGATGAGCGTCGTAGGAGATCTCTTCGGCGCCGGCAAGATGTTCCTGCCTCAGGTGGTCAAGAGCGCTCGTGTCATGAAGAAGGCAGTCGGCTATTTGACTCCCTTCATGGAAGAGGAGAAAAGAAACCTCGGCGAAGCAGCTCAGTCGTCCCGCGGTAAGGTGCTGATGGCGACGGTCAAGGGAGACGTGCACGACATCGGGAAGAACATCGTCGGCGTCGTTCTTGGCTGCAACAATTTTCAAGTGATCGATCTGGGCGTGATGGTTTCCTGTGAGAAAATCCTCGAGGAGGCCACCAAGCATGGGGTCGACATCATCGGACTTTCGGGGCTGATTACCCCAAGCCTGGATGAGATGACGCACGTCGCCAAAGAGATGGAACGACTGGAGATGAAACTTCCGCTGATGATCGGAGGTGCGACGACCAGTGCCAAGCACACCGCCGTCAAGATTGCGCCCCACTACTCCCATCCGGTTGTCCATGTCCTCGACGCATCGCGAAGCGTCGGCGTGGTGGAGCAGTTGGTCAATCCCGAAGCGCGCACCACCTTTGCTGCCAACAACCGGCAGTTGCAGTCGGAACTAGTTGCTAGCTACCAGGCCAGGCAGGTCAAGCTGGTTCCTTATGCCGAAGCGCTCACCAAGCGGTTTGCGACCGATTGGTCGTCTATCCAGATTGATACGCCCCAGTTCCTGGGCAACCGAACGATCGCCAACCAGTCGATCGAATCGTTGATTCCCTTCATCGACTGGTCCCCATTCTTCATGGCATGGGAATTGAAGGGGAAGTATCCGAAGATTTTCGAAGATCCCGTCGTGGGCAAGGAAGCCAAGGAGCTGCATCACAACGCGATGGAGATGCTGAAGGCATGCGCTCGGGACGGATCGCTGAGGGCAAAAGCCGTTTATGGCTTTTGGCCGGCGGCAAGCGAAGGGGATGACATCGTCGTCTACACCGACGAACAGCGCCATCAGGAGAAGGCACGCTTCCATTGCCTGCGTCAGCAATGGGAACGCAAAGGGCAAAACGACTTCCGGTCGCTGGCCGACTACATCGCCCCGAAGGACTCGGGACGAAAAGACTATCTGGGCGCGTTCGTCGTCACGGCGGGTATCGGTGCCGATGAAATAGCGACCAAGTTCGAAGCGCAGCACGATGACTACAATTCGATCCTCGTCAAGGCGATCGCCGACCGACTGGCGGAAGCCTACGCCGAAATGCTCCACAAGCAGGCCCGCGTCGACTGGGGTTATGGAAAGACAGAGTCGCTGACCAACGATCAGTTGATCGACGAAGAGTATCGCGGGATCCGCCCTGCCCCAGGCTATCCGGCTTGCCCTGATCACACCGAAAAGAAGACGCTGTTCCAGTTGCTGGATGTAGAGAACCAGATCGGTGTGAAGCTGACCGAGAGTTTTGCGATGTGGCCAGCTGCCAGCGTCAGCGGGCTCTATTTCGCTCACCCCCAGGCCAGATACTTCGCCGTCGACCGACTAGCGCAGGATCAGGTACAGGACTACGCGCGACGCAAAGGTAGGTCGCTGAGGGAAATCGAGCGATGGTTGGCCCCCAACCTGGGATATGAGACTTGATCGATCGCCTACCCGTGCGATCCCCAGGATCGATCTAGGATCCCGCTGCGGCGGGATCCTTGAAGGGAATCCCTCGCGGCACCTGGCATCGCCCCTTTCCATCGGAGCACAGATCGTAAAGCCTTCCTGTGCCTGACTGGGTAGGTTGTGGGGTACCATGATTTCCTCGCCAGCCCGCGAGAATGGATCCGAACTTGAGGGGGTCAGCCCGCAACTCCCACCTAGCGACTCGACTATGACCGCTCCATTGTCTCTGCCCATCGTGGTACTGCTCTCCCGAAATGGGAAATGGAGATCTTCCCGCTTGGTGGGCTAATAGCGGAATAAGATCATGGTACCAGCGACATTGCCGGATTCCTCGATGCGGAGAGCAGGTAAGGAGGGAACTCGTTGACAACGATCCAGAAAAACTTCCTCAGCCTCATTGCGTTCTTGTTGCATGGCATCTGTGTGGCACTGGCGGTGGTCTACATCCGCCGGGAATCGGCGCTGCTACCAGATCCAGACTGGTCCATCGATCCTTGGATGCCTAAAGATTGGCTGCCACCCGACTGGGCAGTCCATACCTGGTTGGCCAGCATGCTCCTGATGCTTGCGATGCCCTGGTATCCTTGCATCGCACTGATCGTCCACCTGGGCCTGTGCTACACGCTCTCGAGATATTCCAGCGAATATGGATTCATGGTGTATCTCGGTATTTTCGAATGGATCAGTCTCTTGGCCGTCTCCGGTTGGATCGCTCGTCAAATCCGAACTCGGGAACCATTTCTTCCGGTTCGCGACCCTCTGTTCGGCTGCTTCGCCCTGTTCGTTTTTTGGGTTGGCGTCTCCTTTGCAGAGGGGCTTCAGCGGGGACCGGCTTGGGATGTGTGCAAGGGGCATCATCCCCTTGTCTGGCTGGACTCTCTGGTCTTGCTGGCGGTGACCATTCAGTTCGTCGATCTCAAGAGGGATTTCCTGGTTCTGTTCGGGGCCTTCACTTTGGCAGCGATCGGGCATGGCGGTTTTTTTGTTTCCTCCAACTGGAGGAATAACGATGCGGCTGCGATCTATGGAATTGCCATCCCCTTGGCGGTTGGCTTCGGTCGACTGGCCAACCCCTGGCTGCTGCGCCTGCTCGCCGCAATCGCAACCGTGGTTCTACTGAGAATGACCTACCAAACGGAGAATCGCGCCGCTTGGCTGGCGTTGTTCGCTGGCATCCCATTGACCTGCATGGCTATCGTGCCCAGGCGCTGGCTACCGCTGGGAATTCCCGTATTGCTGGGTGCCATCCTCGTTCTCTGGATGACTCCCACCGGTGAACGATTCAAGCAGATCTTTACTAAGGATGGCGACAATGGCCGCCAGAGGATTGAAATCTGGCAAGCTGCGATTCAGATGACGAAGGACAACCCATGGTTTGGGATTGGACCAGGGAACTTTCAGAATGTCATCGAAACGTACGACAGCCAACTGGCCAGGATGTTTTCTCACAACAGTTTCCTGAATGTGCTTGCGGAAACAGGGGTCATTGGCCTGCTGTTGTATCTATCGGTGTTTCTGATCGGAGCCTTTCAACTGGTGAAAGCGATCCGATTTCACCGCGGGGATTGGAGGGAGCAGGCGGCTTGGTTTGTCGCGGCTGGGATTATCGCCTTCGTGGTGATCAGTCTTTTTTTGACGCGGCACCTGATGACGATCGCCTACATCTTGCTGGGATGTTCCAGCGTGCTGGCAAAAAAGTCATCGAAAGAGATGCCAAAGGAGGAAACCGTCAGTGAATCCCGCCAGTGAATCCCGCCGATGGTTTTATTCGATCCCAAAGGTGCTCCGGGACGCGGCGACCGTTCTGGGGAGTAAGCGATCGACTGGTTGGCTGCTCCGGGTTTGGGTGACCAGGAAACCAGGAGTCCCGCTTGAGTCCAGGGAGCCTCTGCGGGCCAAGCCTGCGATCGGAAACCCCTGGAGGCCGGACGCTCCCCTCGCGGCTTGGGCCGATAGCCCGCGACTAGCTGCCGCGATGTTGTGTGCTATTGCAAGCCCCTACAGATTCCGCATTCCCCCAAGATTGCCCCTTCGTCATTTCGTGCAACCGACCGGTTCCCTTCACAACGGGCATTTTGAATTGCCGAAACTGACGGGGACGATTGGCTAGCCCAGTCGTCGCCAGTCTTCACCCGCGAGGATGCGGGCCGGATGAAGGAAGTCCCCTTCGACTTCTTGAGGGAGTGAGTCTGTGCCGAAACTTGCGGCGGTGATCCCCTTTCAACAGGGGCCCAGTCACCTAGAAGCGACTATTCTTTCGATTCTTGAGAATCGCAATTCTCAGATCGAACTGATCGTAGTGGATGCGGGTCAATACACCGACCCGTACGGACTGTCGGGGGTGGAAATGACCATCCTGCCTGTCGATCCCAACACCGACTGGTTCTCGATGGTCTACGAAGGAATCCAATCGTCGATCGCACCCATCGTCCAGGTGATAGCCCCTGGAATGACCGTGACCAAAGACTGGTGGCATGGTCCTTTGGAGGCGTTTACATCGGCACAGATAGGTGCCGTGCAACCAGCCTATCACGCACCGGGCGGCCCCCGTATCGCCGCTGGCTTGGATCGCACTGCCCTGCCTCGGCGTTCCCTGAAACAACAAGTTCGTGACGGAGAGGCGGTGGGTGTCTCGTCGATGGGTGGCTTTTTCCGCAAGCGAGCCCTCCTGGCATTAGACGGTTGGCTGAAGGGTCTCCCCCGCGATGCTGCCGACGCCGAAATGACTCTGGCTCTTACCGCTCTGGACTTCCAGACGCTGGCCTGCCCCGAATCCAAACTGATCATCGACCAACCGGCTCGGATCGCTAGCCAACCTTCCTACGCGACCGGTATGGCCAGTGGGCAGATTGCCGCCGCCTATGCCCAAAACCCGAAAGCAGAGGTCACCGTCGATTCGCTGGCCGGGCAGTTGGGCCAACTGGCCAGCGCCCTGGTCCATCCTTCGACGGTCGCCGAGCGGCTGGGATGGGTCCTGGGACAGCGCGATCAATCTCTGGTCCGGCGGATCACTCGAAGACTTCGCGAGGCCAACGAGCGGCTGGAACCGTGGCGGCAGTCGGTTCAGGCGTTGGGGAGTGACACCCAGCGTCGAGTCGCCTGACCCCTGTGCAAGAGATTCGAATCCCCCCCTACGGCGGTTTGCGGATCGAACGTATTGGGGATCTGAGGGTGGCCAAAAGATGCCAACCGGTTGACTGGCTGGACAAATCCAGCTCATGCGTCGGTCTAGGAATAGACGAAGTATCGAAGGATCGGCATTTTCTTCTTGAATGGGCTCCTTGGGTCTGTTAGCCTCCATAACAATAGGTAATCGAAGAAACTGCTGCGGAAAGCTCCTCGGCATCCGTCTCCCAGATCCGCATCGACCTCGGAACCCGTTCCACTCATTTCCTGCAGGTGAAACCGCCATGGCCACATCCTTGCGCCGAAGACGTCTTGCGATCGAAGCATTGGAAATGCGCCAGTTGATGGCTTCCGATCTGGCCCCGATCCACAACTTCCGCTTTCCGGAAGACAGCAACGGAAGCGGATCGGTATCCCCGGTCGATCTCCTAGTGGTGATCAATCAGTTGAATCAGGGTCGAGATGCGGTCACCCGCATGGCACCCCAGTCTTTCGCCACCGACATCAACGCCGATTCCAACCTCTCCCCGATCGACGCGCTGCTGGTGCTCAATTATCTGAACCGCACCAGCAGTTCCAATACCATTCAACCCAGCTCCCTTCCGATCGAATCCCGAGTCCAGTTCCTGGAACAATGGATGGAACGTTTCGGCACCGATGAAGCCATCAAGCAGTCGGCGATCGAAACACTGCATGTCCTTCGATTGGGCGGCCGGCCCGAATGGGGTGACCGCTGGATCGATGGTGAGCTTCGGAAACCAGAATCGCGTCCCGACGATAGCGACGCGGGAGCGGCCAATCCCGCATTCCCACCCCGCGACTCAGAAGATTCCGATGACCTGATTCAACTGGATCCCATCGAGAGCCATCCTCACATCTATCCCTGGATGCAGCGACTGGCCGATGCGGGAGTCTCCACTGAACTGTTACAGAAGCTGAAAGAGCAGTGGGCGGCCGACTGGGAAGCCGGCAACGACTGGACGATCGACACCCTAAGGCAAAAGCTGACCGAGGCAGGAGTCGATTTCGATGCAATCTTCCAGCGCCATCCCGAGCTGCCACCTGGAAACCCCGATGGTTCGGATGACCTGATTTCTCTGGATCCCATTGAGCGTCATCCTCACATCTATCCCTGGATGCAGCGACTGGCCGATGCGGGAGTCTCCACTGAACTGTTACAGAAGCTGAAAGAGCAGTGGGCGGCTGACTGGGAAGCCGGCAACGACTGGACGATCGACACCCTAAGGCAAAAGCTGACCGAGGCAGGCATCGATTTCGATGCAATCTTCCAGCGCCACCCCGAGTTGCCACCTGGAAACCCCGCTGGTTCGGATGACCTGATCTCTCTGGATCCCATCGAGCGTCATCCTCACATCTATCCCTGGATGCAGCGACTGGCCGATGCAGGCGTTTCCACCGAACTTCTTCAGAAGCTGAAAGAACAGTGGGCGGCTGACTGGGAAGCCGGCAACGACTGGACGATCGACACCTTAAGGCAAAAGCTGACCGAGGCTGGCGTCGATCTATCCGTTCTTATTCCTGCTGCGATCCCGCAAGGTCCCCTACCCTGGCTTCCCCCTAACGTTGCTCCTTTTCCCACCCCTGGAATTTTTCCCGGGTTGATCAAACTGGTCCGCGACATCGAGGTTCCGCGAGAGCTGCTTCTGTCGCTTGTTGAAGAAGCCAAAGTCGCGGCCGAGGCTGGGAAGCCGTGGGACGCTCTCACTTGGAAAAATCGCCTGGAGGCCGAAGGCTTGGAGCTTGGTAGCATCGCGGCTCTTCTTCCCCGGCTTCTCTCCGCTGCAAACACGCGAAATGGCATCAACGCCGTGGCGGTACTCTAGAGCTGCGATCGGAATGCTAGCTAGCCGTGCTGGACTCTGCCTGAGGGTCGATGATCGAGCTTGCGCGGCTTGGTGGCTGTCGATCTTTTTGGCTTCGCAGCTCGAGCGATGAAATCTCTTGCAGCACCTGGATCGCTTCGATACCATCCCGCCATCGCCTGGTTTCTCCTCGATGCACAAGGATGGCTCATCGATGGTTGCCTCAACTTCTCTTCCGCAATTTTTTCGCATCGCGATCGTCTTCCTGCTGCTCAGCGGTTGCCTTCTTACTGGGTGCCAGCCGTTGGAGAAGCGGCTGAGAGGCACCAGCGACATTCAGGCATCCCCTTCCCAAGAGGTTTCCGCAGCGCCTTCGCCCGAAGTCGTTTCGGCAGGTTGGTGGAATCCCTTCCAGCCCAAGGCAAAGTCTTCCGGCGAGCGGAAGGAGTTGCCAGGTAGAGCGTCTTCGGGATCGCTCACCAACAACGCGCCTTCCAAACCGAACCCACTGCAGCGCTTCCAGAGATTCATGGGTGTTTCCCCTGGAGAATCAATCGAGCCTTCATCGGCGAAGGCCACAATCACCGATTCCAACGTCCCACGGGCGACGATGCAGGAGAATCTGGATGCGATGGATCAGCGTCTGCTAGCGGCGTTGCGTCAACCTGCAACGCGTCCTGGCTTTCGCAACACTGCGGCAGGACCGGCGTCCAATCCGGTTGCCGACCCAGCCATCCCTGGCGGAGAGACCAAGCTGACATCTTCCGAGCCCAAGCAGGCGAAGGGGGAGACGGGAGTTGGCGAATCGATCGCGACCCGTCCAGCCACTTCCGATCCTGTTGCGGAATCGCCAAGCTCCCCGTTGATGGCTCCACCGGGACTCCCAGCCCCTTCCACTCCGATCGCTTCTTCCAAGGCAGAAACCAGCACACCAAGTACCAGCACGGCATCACGAACGAATGGACCGGAAGGGACTCCAGTAGCCTCCGCCCTGCCGCCCACCATTGCAGCTCCGGAGATTCCATCCAATGAATCGCCGATCAGCGGCTTGGTTGGTTCAACGAAGGCGGAAACTAGCCTTGCGGGTGGAGTGCAAACCAAGCCATGGCTTGATCCACCTGCGGTGCTGCCGGTCGCCGGCCAGCCGTCTGGCAGCTTGGATCGCCCCACCGAACCGACAGCCTCGGAAGCGACTGCAGGATCCAGCTTGAAGGCGCCTCCCACAACAGTTCTGGCCTCCGGGCGTGAGCAGAAGGAAGGGGTCGATTCGGCGGTGGCTTCTTCCCTCGATCCGTCGGCTCGTGTTTGCCTGAATCGTGCGATCCAAGTGCTGGAGAGCCAGCCTGAGGCAGCCAGCACAGCGATGAATCGCGAGTCGCTGGAGAAGCTGCGGCAGGCCCTGGCTTCGATGGATCCAGGCTATGCCGGTGGCGTATCGTCCCAGGAACGAGATCAGGTGCTTGGGATTGTAGAAAAATGGTCGAAGGAATCGGAAGCAGACCAAGGGAACTCGGCGCAGGGGCAGGCATCGGTGGACCGGCTGCTGGAGGCTTTGTCGCGACGGGAATCTGGCGATGGGATGAAGATTGGAAAGATCGAGTTCTGCAACGAGGTCTTCGGTTATGGCGCGATCGAAAAGGTGGCCAGCCGCACATTTTCTGCCGACCAAGGTGTGCTGCTCTATCTGGAGCTTCGCAATCTTCGCGAAGCGGCTCACGAGGGTGGCTTCCAGCGAAAACTGACGGGACGCTACGAACTGCGGGATGATGCTGGGCAAGTGGTCGCTGGTCAAGACCTGCCGGAAGACATTGAGTCGTACGAAAGTTCCAGGCACGATCATTTCATCGTCTATCGGATCTATATGCCGAAGAAGATCGCCGCTGGGTCCTACAGTCTCCACGCAACGATCGAAGATCGCTTGCATCAGAGAACTGCCGAAGGAAGCATCCGCTTGACGATCGGCGAGGGAACCGAAAAACGCTGAACCGCCTGGTTCAGCGATGCTGTCCGATCCGTTCGATCACCGCGCATGCCCGGTCGATCTGCGACGACGACAGATCCAGGTGCGTGACCATTCGAATCGACTGAGGACCAAAGGGCATCGCCAGCACGCCGTGTTCCCGTAGCTGTTCGACCAGTTGCTTGGCGGTGCCGCGTCTGGGATCGACCTGGACGATGACGATATTGGAATCGATACGCGCCGGGTCGCAGGTTAGCGCGTTGCAACGAGCGACTGCGTCAGCGAGCTTCTGGGCGTTCTGATGGTCTTCCACCAGACGTTCGCGATGGTGTTCCAGAGCGTATAGGGCAGCTGCCGCCAGGACACCGGCCTGTCGCATGCCACCACCAAAGAGTTTTCGGGCGCGCCTTGCGGCCTGAATGAATGGTTTGGAACCGGCCAGGGCTGAACCGACGGGAGCCCCCAGGCCTTTGCTGAAGCAAATGCTCACCGAATCAAAATGCTGCGACCACTCGATCGCTGCAATCCCGGATGCGGCTTCTGCGTTGAACAGCCTGGCGCCATCCAGATGCGTCTTCAGTTGGTTGTCGCGCGCCCACTGGCAGATGTCGACCAGTTGCTGATAGGGCCAGACCGTTCCGCCGCCTCGATTGTGTGTGTTTTCCAGACAGACCAGTCGCGTCCGCACCAGATGATCCCCTTCGGGCCGGATCATCCCACGCAGTTGATCGAGGTGCAGGACGCCATACTTCCCTGGGATCGTGCGGGCGACCAGACCGCTGAGCTGTGCGAAGGCAGCCTGTTCGTAGTTGTAGACATGGCACTGCTCTTCACAGAGAAACTCATCTCCGGGCTGGCAGTGGACTCGAATGGCGATCTGATTGGTCATCGATCCACTGGGCATGAAGATCGCAGCTTCCTTGCCCAGGATCTCAGCGGTCCGCGCCTGCAATCTTTCAATCGTCGGATCGACATCGATCACATCATCCCCCACCTCGGCCTCTGCGATCGCCTGTCGCATGGCGGGAGTTGGGCGAGTCACGGTATCGCTGCGGAGATCAATCCAGGAAGAAGCTTCAGCCATCAGTCTTTGCCGTAGTGCTTGACTTGGTTCCAGTACTTTTCGAAGGCACCATCCTGATGGAAATCGGGGCTATTGTCCAGGTCGTGGCATTCCAAGCACTTATCTCGGGCTCTTTCGAGAGGCAATTTCATCTCCTCGCGCAGTCGCGTCAGCATCGTCGGATCGGCTGAACTGGACCCTTCTTCGGCAGCGCTGTGCTCGGCGCCAGGACCATGGCAGTTCTCACAACCATTTCCCACCAAGTGCCGGGATGTCTCCAATCCGAGAAAACCGGAAGTGTAGGGATAGTACTTCTGAGGATTCCAACCGGTGACGTGGCAACTGAGGCACTCTGGATCAAAATGCCTTGCGATCTCCGACCGTTCGGGCGGGTGGACGATCGAATCGGTCGCATGGGAATGCGGAGTCCCTTTCCAGATTTCGAATGCCTGGGTGTGGCATTCACCACATTTCTCGCTCCCCACGAAGCGGCGATTGCTGGAATGCATCAGGGGTCGAAGGCCCAACCCCTCCAACCCGGTCAATTGAAGTTCTTCCTGGTATCTCTGAAACAGTTCGGTAATCCGCTGAGAATCAGGAAACTGATCGGTCAGCGCGATCCTCTGGTAGCGCAACGGCTGATTGGGGTCATCGTAGAGCCCGATGAGGCCGGCATACATTCCTTTGACACCCACCTGCACCATCTGACTTGGAGTCCCCTCGATCGCTTCCGGCTTGTAGGTCGGCTCCCCGAACCCGCCGCTGGTGATGACCAGATCGAATTTGGGAACCGCTTTGGCGACCTGAGCCGATTCCTCGAGGGATGCATGAGCGATGAGAACTTTGAAGCGGACTCCCATTTCTTCCATCTGCCGGGCCGCTTTGGCCACCGGTTCGACGGGATCGACCAGGGAGACGTCGACATTCTGCACCTGTTTGGATTCTTCGACTCCAAGGAATGCGGTCACTCCGATTTTCCTGTCGCCGATCGAGAGAATCTTCAGCGTCTCCAGAAAACTTTCTTCGTAGACCACGACGTTGGCGGAAACGAAAGGGCTTTTCTGCTTGGGGTCGATATCGGAGAAACTGAGCAGCAGATCGGTGGCCGAAAGATTCAGGTCATCGGGCCCCAGTCCTACCGCTTGGTATCCCATCAGCTTGAGCGCTTCAGCGGTGCGAGCGAACTTCAGCTCCGACTGACGCCCCGGCCGTCGTACCTGGTTGCCTGCATCCAGAGGTACGACATTCCATCCTTTCCCACGAATCTGCTGCAGCAACGTATCGCGGCGGATCAAGCCACCTTTTTGATTGGCCAGTCCTGTACAGCCACACGGTTCCAGATAGCCGAATTGATCTCCGGTCACCACGAGCGCGACCCAGGGTTCGGACCACCCCTCCGCCAGAACCTGTTCCTTTTCTTCTGGGGCCACCTTTCCTGCAGTCCCACTATCCGACTTGGTAGGTTGCGGTGTCGCGCTGGCTTCGGACTGCGCTCCGACGACCGTTTTCGACTTCTCAGTGCGGACGGGCTTTTCTTCGGCGATCAATCGACCACCAGGCACGCGATCCCCATCCGGCGGATCCGACTCGGTAGTTTGTGCCTCTGGCGAGCGAATCGCCGGGAGCATGTTGCCTTCCGATCTCCGCCGCTCCAGCAACCCTCTCCGCGTCCGTTCGCTCCAGGCCACCGTCTGAACCCACGAATTCGCCTGCTCCAGTCGACTTCGGATGCCGGATTGCTGCGAGAGAGGGATCCCCCCTTCGGATCGATCCGAGGGGCGTTCGGATTCGGGAGGCAACCACTGGATATCGCCTGCGGGGGCCGGGCGACTGGTGGAGGGTTCTGTTGGGGTGGCGGGTGGCAGTCGGCGAGTCCAAGGAGACGAACTGGCCGGGGCATTCTCCTCCCAGGCTCTGCTTTCCTGTGGCTCTTGGTCGGACGACGATCCGCGCGTGCGTCGATCGGCCTTCAAATTGTCAGAGGCGCTGGGATAGGGGGTGGGAGGGGTGGAGAGCGACGGGCCTTCCGCGAACGTGTTGGATCGATCGGCGGGTGTGGAAATCCAGCGTTTCCAACCCTCACCCAGCGAGATTCCTTTGCCTGATTCGGCGAAGCGATCTGCCAGAGTCGAACGCGTCGAATCGCTCGATGGTGCCTGAGCGGGGACTTCTGCGATCGCTTCTTCGCGCGACCACGGGCCGGATCCCAGTCCCCAGCGTTGCGAGGAGGGGGACTTCTGAGAAAAGGTGGGTGTTGTGATCTTGGGGACTTCAGGCCATTTCCATTGCGGCCACCATCGGGACGCCCCGGTGCTTTGTTCGGATGGCAACACCGGTTGGCTGCTGCTGGGTAAGGACCGGCAGCCCGCAAGCGGTAGCAGGTTGCTGGCTGCCAACAGGGGAAAGGTCACCCCCAGACCTAGCGCCAAGTGGCGTCGACGCGCTGGAGAGGAACTTCTTCGAAGCCAATCGGAAAGGTGGGATGGAATCAAGGGAACCTCGAAATCTTGTTCGAGGCGAGGCTATTCGACCTCGAACTTCACAAACATGATCAACTCGGGAGAGTGCTCCAAGTTGGTTCGGAAGACTACCTTCCCGAAGTTTGTTGGATTTGTCCCTGCGAACGAAACCGGTGCAGTCCCAGGTGGCACAATTAATTCCACCGGAAAAATCCGTTGGCTGCCTCGCGCCTTGGGCTCCCCAATCTTCACCTGCAGCGTCTCCTGGGGGCGAATGGCGTCGACAGTCAGCGACGGCTCGGGGCCGTTCTCGTCTTTGCGGATACCGATCAGCAGGGGCGTCACCTTGCCTTCACTGGCAACGATTTTTCCGATCGTCAGGGCATTGGTTCGTTCGTCAAAATTGGTGCTTCCGATGACACGGATGTCGCTGAGGATTTTGCCGCTGACACCAAACTGTAGCTTTTCCCTTTCTCCTAGATTGGTCTTCAGTTCGACGAATCCATTGAGTGGTCCTGCAGGCATTCCTTGATTCAGTTGGACTTCGATATCAGCGGCGTACTTGGCGTCTTTATGTTGCTCCACCTCCCCGGCAGTCAGTTGACGAACAGCGGCCTTCAATTGGACTCGATCGCGGGTATTGGGATCAGCCCAAGTCATCTCCTCCACTTCCAGCGGCTTATCGTAATAGCTGTAGAGCGTCGTCTTGCGGAGGGTCTGGTCCTTGGAGGAGACATCGCCGATCAGAATACGGATGGGATCGACCACTAGGCTGCTGCCGATGAAGCCGCGCACGGAGAGCTGGATTTCTTCTTGATCGGGGTCACTGGTTCGGATGGTTGCTGTCTGCGAAAAATCTCGCAGCATGCTTTCGGCGGTCCAGGTCAGTTCGACCCCGGTCTCTTCACCCGGGGCGAGCACCGATTTCTCCAGTTCGCCGATCGTGCACTTGCAGGTGCTGGAGAGCACTTCCAGGCTGAGTGGTCCAGTGCCGGCATTTCGGATGACGAAACGGTGGCTGCGGGAGCTGCCGAAGGTCATGGTGCCGAAGTCATGGACTTTTCCGTTGACGATCTCCGCCTTCCCGATGCGTTGCGAAATGTCTCCCTCAGGGATCGCCGTGCCGACCGCGCGCATTTTTGCTGCTAGGCGTTCTTTGGGATCCTGAAACGATTCCGTGACCCCTTCGAACGCCTTCTGGTATTTCAGGTAGCCAAATCCCAGGCCGGTCAATCCGATGAGAAGAGAAAGCAGTAGGGTTCGCATGGCACAGGTCGCTGAGGACAGATGGAAAATTTCAGGAAAGTAGGAGACTTTTCTGCGTTGCTGCCAATTCGATCGAACCGTGACATGAAAACTCAGGAATTGGGAGCTGGTATCAGTTCCTGCGACGCGGGTAGGCGCGGAGGCGCAAGTCTCTCAAGCATGCTACGAATCAGCGCTGCGGCCGGTTCGCCCAGGACCCAGGGGGAGCCGGGGTTGGGACGGACGAAGGAGGCGCCCATCCGACTGGAAATCGAAGAATCCCAGGACTTTGGCAGGTAGATCAGCGCCGCCTTCAGCCGCCGATCGCGGTGCTGGGTGCTGGTGTCCAGCGATTCGGCCTGTTTCAGCGAGGCGTTCGCCAGTTCCAGGTCCCCCAGGAGTGCCGCCGCCATCGCGGTCTGGAGATGGACCGCAACCTCGTTCGGATATCGCTCGATCGCCGCTCGATAGTGCTTGAGCGCCTGGGCTCCGAAGGGGCCATCGGGGATCAGCCCCGCCAGCTCCAGCGATTGATGCCCCAGGTCGATCCGGGGCTGCCAGGATGCCGGATCGCTATCCAACCATTGCTGGCAGGCCCGCAGGTACTCCTCAAGCCGCTGGGGGGAAACGGGAGTCCCTTTGGCTGCTTCGGCGGCAATCTGCTGCCAGATCGATTGCGTGAGCACCTGGCGAGGCATCGGATCCCAGGGGTCTTCCTGCGCTGCAAGCTGGGCACCTCGCTCCATCGCCTCCAGCGTCGGAGGAGTCTGCATCTTCCAACTGAGGATCGCCATCGAAGGTCGCCAGTCGGAGAACCAGAGCAGCAGGACCAAGGCGAGAAACCCAATGCGGGTTCCGATGCGAAGCAGTGGATGGCCCTCCAGCTGCTGGCTGCCCGGGACCGCGGTCCCAGTCGGAGTTATAAACGAACTGGCGGCCAGGGTGCTGACCAGGATCAGTAGGTGAGCGACCCCGGGGGTGAACCAACCGCCATTGGCCATCAGATGCAACCATCCTGCGAAGGCGGCCCATGCCAGGGAATGGCTAGAGAACCAGTGGACGTCGGGCTGGTCGTCGCGACGATCCATCCACCAAGTCATCGCGATACCCAGCGGCATGCCCCAGAGGTAAGGAAGCAGATCGGTTGCCGGACCCAACCAGCCTGGGAGCAGCCATACGGCCAGAGCACTTGCGCCCCAGGCGATCGCCAGCACCTTCCACTTCCAGACTCTTCCTCCCTGGGATGCAGACTCCGGGCGGCTTGCCCTGCGGCCCGAGGGCTCGGGTGGCTGCAGCGCCCAGCTGGACCCCGGGGTTGCTCCGGAGAGCGTGCGAATGCCCGCCGGCCCGCTTCGACCGCTCAGGTCCTCATCATGCTGTGCTGCGACCAGGGAAGAGATCGCCGAACCGTGATGAGGATGACTGGCCTGAAACTGATGCCAGACGGCTTGCAGGCGAGCGCGTCGCACAATGTGCAGCAGCCAGGCCACCAGCACGACCAGCAGCAGGATTGCCATCGGAATCCCATGCCACGCAGCGGTCTCCAGAATCGCCTGGTGGGGATCGGCAATCGTCTCGCTGGCACCTACGGGTTTTCGCCATGCGTAGTAGCTTTGAAAATTTCCCGGGCCGACTCCCAGCCAAGGGTGGTCGGCGATCAGTCGCAGGGAGGTATCCCAATAGATTTTCCGAAACGACAACGACTTGGGCGCCTCTGCGATCACCAGACCATCGATGTTCGAAAGCGCGATGAAGAGCCCAAGCAAAATTGTGCTGAAGCCAACCGCGAGCGATTTCCAATGGGCTTTTGCCCACCGACGTGTCACGGGGTGAGTCAGTCCATAACCGATCATCGCCAGCAGGACTGCGATCCAACCGGTGCGGCTTTTGGTCAACAGGAGGCAGAACGCCTGGATCCCACAAAGGCAGCACACCACCGTGATCCACCGACCGCTCCGCTGCAGCGCCTGATCGACGGCAAGCCCCAGTGCCAGCAGCGTGCCGATCGCCAGCGTCGCCGCTAGGCTGTTGGTCAGCGCAAAGGGCCCCAGCGGTTCCGTGCTGGCCAGTCGATTCTCGAACTGGATGCGGAGGGCGGAGCCGGCCGGTGCGTCGATCTGCATCTGGCGGAGGACGGCTTCCGGGTTCACGCGATACGCTTCGCGATCGCGCGGCATGCTCACCCCATACTGATACCACGCATGATTGGCCAGCAGCACACAGGACAGCATCAAAGTCCAGGCCAGCGCATCGCGGTGCATTCGAAACCGCGATGCCAGCATCCCGGCGAATAGCACCCAGACCAACGTGATGCTTTCCCAACCGCCATGAATGGCTGATCGCATCTGCCCACGGCCATCCACATTCTGAATCGATGCGATGACACCGGCGATCCACATCCACATCGCCAGAAGGATCCAAAGCCATTGCGGGCTGCGATAACCACCCATGGCTTGGAACCGCTCCCACGCCGAACGATCGCGGGTTGCCCGACTGGGGATAACCCAATGGCAGGCGGGCCACGCCAGCCAACTGCCGACAATCGCCAGGGCCCCCCAAAGCAGATGTTGTGGTAGAGCCAACCCCTGGGAGACGGCAACGCTGTCGCAGGGCATCCAAAGCCCAACACAGGCCATCGTCGCTACGGTGGCCAGCATCCAAAAGGGAGATGCTTTCCCAATGCGGACCGATTCCGCCCCGGCGTCTCCGCTCACGCTACCCTGCCCTTCTGCAGTTGCGCTGGTGAAACTCTCTTGGGAACATTTGGTTATTTGGACGAGGCAAGGCTGGGGTATGCAGAAGGAAACCATCGCAATCTTCTACGATCGCCAGCTACCCAGCGATCATCGCTTGGGAGATCGATGGGTTCCCAGATCCAGCAGCGCCAACAATCCCACGATCCCAAGCAGGTTGGCCAGTACCCATAAAGATCCAACCCAATCCGTTCTGGCCAATATCCAGGCGTTGATGCCGCAGCAAAAGGTCGCCAAGTAGATGATCCAGACTGCCTGGGTCTTCGACCACCCCTGCTCGACCAAGCGATGAGAAAAATGTCGCTTATCCCCCTCGAAAGGACTCCTCCCTTCGGAGATCCGGATCCATATGACCGAAAGCATGTCGTAAAGCGGAATCGCCAGCACGCACAAGGGTGCAAATACGGCGTGAGGCGTGGCGGACTGGTAGCCGGTGTAGGTTGCTGCCAGCGATCCAACCGCCACCCAGTAGCCAACGAAATAGGCTCCCGCATCTCCCATAAAGATCTTCGCAGGGGCCCGATTGTGAACCAGGAACCCCAGCAATGCCCCCACCAACACCAGCAGCATGGCTGCGACAAACCACTGCGGCTGCGACTCGCCAGTCGCTTGAGGCATAAGCAGCATGCCTGCCAGCATCGCGCTCCCGATCGCGGCCACCCCGCCGCTCAGACCGTCCATGTTGTCGATCATGTTGAAGGCGTTGATCAGTCCTACGATCCAGAGAACGCTGAGCAATCCAGTCACCCAGCCGTTGTCGATGAAGAGGCTCAGTTGCATCTGCTGCCAAAGGACGATGACGGTGGCCACCGCCACTTCGATCGCCAACCTCCACTGCCACTTCAAGCCGCGACGATCGTCCTCCAGGCCCAGCAGCATCAGCACCGTGCCGCCAGCCAGAATCCCCCACAGCTTCCATCGCGATTCGACGACGCCGGGCAGATGCTGGGCCAGCGACTCAGGCAGCCACTGGCGGACCACAGGCAGGCCTGCCAGCAGGGTGGCGGCCAGCAAGGTGGTCGCCACCGAAAACCAGATTCCTACCCCTCCCCCAAGAGGGATCGGAGTGGTGTGGACCTTGCGATAACCCGGCTTGTCCATCAGCCCCAAAGGCTCGGCCCACCGTCACACCAGCCCAACGGCCAGCCAAGCCAGCAACGCAGCTGGCAGCAAACATCCCAGGACGAACCCCACCACCTCCCACACCGCTGCATCCTGCTTCATCTTGCGTGCCCCCCTGAAGCCCCATCGCTACCGCCCTTCCCTCGGGAATCTCGACGCGCTGACTCTTGCTTCAGATACCCGATCGCCTGCTGAAAAAACTCCAGCGAATCGGGTAGGAGATAGTCTGGATACGTCCAGGGATAACCCCGCCACTGCGACCCGACGCGCTGTAGCGCCACTTCCGCATAGATCCCATCGCGCAGGTAGATGCGGTGGGCGCGGTCCTTGGTGGAAGCAAGCACTAGTTTCAGCGGGCTGATCCAGCCAGGATCGATGTTGACCGGTCGCGATTCGGGAAACTCCCCCGACTCTGCGATCAATGCCTCCCACGCGATTGCCATCCGTTTGCGGTCCGCTAGGCATGCTGGGTCTTCCAACCGCTTGAGGACCCAGAACTCCTTCTCCAATCGATCTCCCATCTGCTGCTGGTAGTAGCTGGTCTGTTCAAAAGCAAACGGCCGACTCTGCAATGCGATCGCTCCCCACTGCGACTCCACAATCCTTCGGACCCTTTCGATGGCCGACCGATGGCGGCTAAACAGAGCGACCACGAGCGCGCAGGGAAATGGCCGATGCGACCGGGATCCTTCTTCGCATCCCGCTTCTTCGCATTCCTGCGATGAGCTATCGCCGGCGCTCCAGTCACTCATCTCTCAATACGCTTTCGCAAAGATCGCTCGCTGACTGGTCGGCTGGCCCGTGACGAAACATCGCCCCGGCTGGGAGGGCTGATCGAGCGGAATGCAGCGGATGGTCACTTTGCGCTGCGCCAATTCGTCTGCCACCGCCTCTTCGCTGGCGAAGTAGCAGTGCGCAAATCCACCGCTGAAGCTCCCTTTTTCGTCTTCTGCACCCTGAAAAAATTCTCGAAATTGATCGACTGTATCCAGGGAGACCGTGTGGTCCTGCCGCATCTTCAAGGCGCGATCGAACAGTCCCTGCTGCATCTCCTGAAGCACGCTAGGCAGCGTCTCCAGGAACTGAGGTCGTGGCATCGACTGACTGCCTGTGGAGTCCCGGCGTCCGACAAAAAGAGCATCCTGGCCGATATCCTTGGGCCCCACCTCGACGCGAATCGGTACCCCTCGGCGGACGTGATACCACTTCTTCTCGCCGCCCCGCAAATCGCGATCATCCATCTCAACACGCAGCGGTTGATCGTCATAACGGAGCGCCGCGATCTGCTGCTTCAGCTTGTGGCAATACTCCAGCACTTCGGTGCGCTGCGCATCGTCGCGGTAGATCGGAAGGATGACAACGTGCGCAGGAGCCAGCCTCGGAGGCAGCACCAGGCCATCGTCGTCGCTGTGCGTCATGATCAACGCTCCGATCAGCCGCGTGGAGACACCCCAGCTAGTGGTCCAGGCATAGACCAGTTCCCCTTGAGGGTCCTGGTAGCGGATCTGTTGCGCCTTGGCGAAGTTCTGACCAAGGAAGTGCGAGGTGCCCGCCTGCAGCGCCTTGCGGTCCTGCATCATCGCTTCGATGCTGAAGGTGTTGACCGCGCCGGGAAATCGCTCCTTGGGAGTCTTCTCGCCACGCACTACGGGCACGGCCATCGTGTTCTCTGCGAAGTCGGCGTAGACGTCCAGCATGCGGCGAGTCTCCTCCATCGCCTCCTCAGCCGTCGCATGCACGGTGTGCCCTTCCTGCCAGAGGAATTCGGCTGTCCGCAGGAAAAGCCGTGTTCGCATCTCCCATCGGACGACGTTGGCCCACTGGTTGATCAAGATCGGCAGGTCGCGGTACGACTGCACCCAACGAGCGTACATCTCACCGATGATCGTCTCGCTGGTCGGCCGAACAATCAAAGGTTCTTCCAGCGGACCGGCGGGCCGAAGCCCTCCCTTCCCATCGGGTTCCAGACGGTGATGCGTCACCACCGCGCATTCCTTGGCGAATCCCTCCACATGCTCCGCCTCCTTCTCCAGATAGCTCATCGGGATAAAGAGCGGGAAGTAGGCGTTCTGATGCCCCGTCTCCTTGAATTTCCGATCCAGCACCCGCTGCATGTTTTCCCAAAGGGCATATCCCCAGGGCTTGATCACCATGCAACCGCGCACAGGGGAATTTTCGGCTAGGTCTGCTGCCTTGATCACCTGCTGATACCACTCGGGATAGTCCTCGGTACGCGTCGGAGAAATCGCGGTTTTCGCCCCTTTGTTCATCCTGAAACACCTTTCCTTCACAACTCAGACCGCACGGCGACAATCGCCTGCGAACTGGGAAAATCATACCGATCGGCCATCGACTGGGATCCTCAACGCATCGCACCTACCCGGTCGATTCCCCGGATGGGATCCGAAGCGGCGAGGAAGATTCCCGACAGAAAACCACCACAACCAACTATTGTAACCCATCCTCGCTCGACCCAACCCCACCATACCGATGACATCGGACAGATCCCCGGCCATCGGCCCCGCTAGCTTTTCGAGTTGGCTTTCTTGGGATCGCCGCTGGCCGAAAGCCGCCTTCGCTCGCGTCTCCAAAAAAGTTATGCTAACCGACCATGATTCCCAGACGCACCCAGATGACCTGCCCGCCCCAGGGTGCGGCCAAACTCGGGTGGCAGACAACCAGGAGGTCCGGAAGGAAGATCGCAGGATGGACGACTTGCGCGTTGGCATAGGATTTGACTCCCATCGATTGGCTGCCGGAGGCCCGATGCGATTGGGTGGTCTGACTATCGACTGCGACGCCCACCTGGTGGGCCACTCGGACGCCGATCTGCTTTTGCATGCCATCACAGACGCTCTGCTTGGGGCTGCCAATCTTGGCGACATCGGTCAGATGTTCCCCAACACCGATCCGGCCAACCGGGGTCGCGATTCGGCCGATATGCTCCGGTTGGCATGGGAAAAAGTTCGCCAAGCCGGCTTTCGACTGGTCAATCTCGATTGCGTCGTCCAAACGGAAATCCCTAAGCTGTCGCCAATGCGAAGCGCCTTGGTCGCTTCGATCGCGGAAATCCTCCAGGTCGATCGTGCTGCCATCGGCCTGAAAGGGAAAACGGGAGAAGGGAGCGGACCGATCGGCCAAAAGGAGCTAGCCGAAGCCACGGTGGTCGCTCTACTGGCCCGAACCGGGAATTCCGCTCTGCCCAATAGCCAATCCGATGAGGCTTCATCGTCTTCCGAATCCGATCCCAATCCGATCGCTCTCCCTGTCCATTCTCCTTCACCCAGGCATTCCCCTCCACCCAGGGAACCCGACATGACCGAAGCACTGCACGATTCCAGTCGACTGGCTCCAAATTTGCGCGTCTACAACACGCTGACCAAAACGAAAGAGCCGCTGATGACCCAGAAGCCTGGGGCGGTCGGCATGTACCTGTGCGGCCCCACGGTGTACGCACCAGCCCACATCGGGCATATGGTCGGCCCGGTGATCTTCGACACCATCAAGCGCTACTTGGTCTACTGCGGCTACTCGGTGACCTGGGTCGTCAACATCACCGACATCGACGACAAACTGATCCAGCGCAGCAATCAGCTGGGGATCTCGATGCCGCAGCTTGCCACCCAGATGACGGCCGACTATCTATCCAACCTCCAGGCCCTGGGGGTCGACCAGATCGACCACCTGCCTCGAGCGACCGACCACATCCCCGAAATCATCCAGTTCGTACAGGAACTGATCGATCGTGGATACGCCTACGCCAGCGAAGGGGACGTCTTCTTCGATGTCGCAAGGGACAGCCAGTACGGACAGCTCAGCAATCGATCGGCCGATAGCCAGCAGGGGGAAGGTGGTGAAGCCGCATCCCGCAAGCGATCGCCAGGCGACTTTGCCCTCTGGAAGAAAGCCAAGGCTGGCGAACCCAGCTGGGATAGCCCCTGGGGTGCAGGTCGCCCCGGCTGGCATATCGAATGCTCGGCGATGAGTCGCCGGATCCTGGGCAAGACATTTGATATCCATGGCGGAGGTCTGGATCTGGTCTTTCCGCATCACGAGAACGAGGCGGCTCAGAGCCGTTGCTGCCATGGTGCGCCGATGGTTCGCTACTGGATGCACAATGGTCTGATGCGCGCCAGCGAAGCCGCAGGCAAGGTCGGCGGACGCAGCGATCGCGAAGCGCCCCCCGCCGATGCCTCTAGCAAGATCTCGCGCAGCAAAGGGGCTGGTGGTCTTTCGAAACTGATCGAACAGCAGACCGGCGAACGACTCCGATTCTTCCTGCTGCGCACCCACTACCGGTCGACCAACGTCTTCGGCGATGAACCGCTCCAGGAAGCCGGTACCGCCCTGGAGACCTTCTACCGACTGTTCCAACGCTACGAACGGCTGCTGGGCCAATCCCCCTTCGACATCGATCCCAACCGCCGACGCGCTTCCTTCGTCCCACCCCCAATCAAGCATCCGGTCGTCGATCAGGTCCTGGCGATGCGCGAAAGCTTCCTGGCCAAAATGGATGACGACTTCAATACCGGAGGAGCCGTCAGCGATCTATTTGACCTAGCTCGCTCGCTGAATCGATTCATCGAATCGGCCAAGCTGGAGGAGTCGCAGCATCGCACCCCGGAGGCGCTAGAGGTGCTGCGCGCCGGAATGGCGATCCTCAGGGAACTTTCGGCGATCCTGGGACTGTTCCAAAAGCCGGTCCAGACGCAGTCGTCCCAGGGAGACGACGCCCAACTGGTCGATGGCCTGATGAAGATCCTTCTGCAGATTCGCGCCCAGGCGCGTCAGAACAAAGACTTCGCCACCGCCGACCTAGTCCGCAACGGGCTGACGGGGTTGAAGATCGCCGTGCAAGACCTGAAGGAAGGCAGTACCTGGAGCCGCCAGTGACCATGTCTAAAACTGCTGGCTGCATTCTGGGTGTCGACCCCGGCCTGGGGATCACCGGCTACGCAGTGATCGACGTGCAAAATCCCCTTCCCCGAGTTCGGGAAGCCGGCGTCATCCGCTGCCCTCGGTCCAAGAGTCTGGAGGACCGCCTGCTGGAACTCCATGAGGGGCTCTCCGAACTCTGGAATTCCCATCCGATCCAGGCGGTGGCGATCGAACAGATCTATTCGCATTACGAACGGCCGACCACCGCGATCCTGATGGGCCACGCGCGGGGAGTGCTCTGCCTGGCAGCCGCTCAACATCGATCTCCCGTCCATGCCTACCTGCCAACCCACGTCAAGAAAATGCTCACCGGCAGCGGGCGCGCTCCCAAGGCACAGATGCAACACTCGGTCCAGGTCCAACTGAATCTACCGAAGGTCCCAGAACCGCCTGACGTCGCCGATGCGCTGGCGATCGCTCTTTGCCATTTCTTCACCCAGCGAAACATCCTGCTTCAGGAAGGTAGCAACGCGTGATCGATAAAATCACCGCCCCTCTGGCCCACCTCACCGACGACTCGGCGATCCTCATCGTTCCACCGTTCGAGTACGAGGTGGGGATTCCGGAATTCACCCGACGATCCCTGCAGGACAAATTGCAGCAGACCGTTTCTCTGCACACCATCCACTTCATCGATGGCAACGCAGCCCAAGGTGGGCGGTTGAGCCCTCGGCTGGTCGGCTTTTTGTCGGTGGTCGAACGGGAGTTCTTCGAACTGTTCTGCTCGGTCGACGGTGTCGGGGTGAAGAAGGCACTGCGCGCCATGGTGCTGCCGGTTCAGGACATCGCCATGATGATCGAACAGCAGGATGCCAAGGGGCTTTCCACGCTGCCCGGCGTCGGACCAGCCACCGCCGAACGCGTGATCGCCAAGCTGCGACGCAAGATGCCCAAGTTCGCGCTGCTGGTCCGCCGCGATATGCCCGGCGCCGCACCGCAACCTCCAGGAGTCATCGAAGAGACATTCCAGGCACTGCTGGTTCTAGGCCATCATGAGGCCGAGGCGCGGCGGCTGATGGAGCAGGCGATGGAGGGTGCGAAGAAGTACAAGGATACGGAAGCTTTTCTCCAGGCGATCTACCAAAAGCAGACAGGCCAATGACCAAAAGGTAGCCAGGACGCTTTCTGCCCAGCGGCGCCCCTTAGGGTTCGGTCAAATAGGCCAGCAGATCCCGCACCTCCCAGTCGCTCCATCCGCTCAGCAAGCCATCGGGCATCAGCGACTTGGGGGACTGCCGGCGCTGGGTGATCGTTCCCTTCGGCACCGATCGTTCCTTGCCATCCGCAATGCGAAACACCTCGGTGCTGGAACTGCGCAGCAGAATCCCGCTGAAGACCTCGCCATCCTCCAGCGCCACAACGCTCGCTTGGAACTGTGGAGCCACCTTCTGACTTGGCTCTAGAATCGATTCGAGAATCTCCTCTCGCCTCTTCCGCCGCCAGGCTTCATCCCCAACCGCCAAGCCTTGAGCCACTCCTGTCAGTTCGGGACCGACCACCGCACCTCGTCCCTCCATCCGATGGCACTGCGCGCAGCGCACGGTACCGCGATGAAAAAAGAGACGTCTCCCCGCCTCTCGGTCAGGCTCTCCTGGCAAAGCATCGATCCGCTCCAGGAGATCCTTTGCGCTGGCTGTTGGATCGGATGCTGGGGCGCTACGAGCCTTCAGCAGGGCCGCCGCTCTCTGCCCGATCGAACCATCGGCCCTGCCAAGGGCCGCGATACCCTCCCCTATCCGCGGGCTCCAACTTCCATCGGCTAGGGAACTGAGGGCCGCAGTCGCCAGAGTCTCCTGGCGATTGGCCGCCAGAGTCATCAGTTCCTCCTGGAACTCACCTGGACTGGTCGGCAGCAGCCCCGCCGCCGCTTCGGCTCGCAAAGCAACCGGTTGCTGCTGGTCCATCGCCACCGCTTGCAACAAATCCTGCTCGTCCTGCCTCTGCCGCAGCGCCACCAAACGCACCGCCTCCTCCCTCACCCCCACTTCCTCCGATTTCACCCACCGCTCTAGCTTCTCGCGCGTCCAGTCGGCGTGTTCGGGTGCCGCCATGCGCAAGGCATAACGCTGGATCTGGCTTGATGCATCGGGATCCTCTAACATCCGCATCGCCTGCGGCGTATCGCTGACCCCCAGGGTGGGATTCCCTTGGAGGGTATTGCGCGCGGCGATGGCGGCTTCAAAGAGCGAGTAATCGAGATCGGGTTGCTTGAGGATCGATTCGACGATCGGTAGGCAATCGACCAGGACGCCATCGGCGATCCAGCGTAGGCATTCGAACTGAATTCTGGGATCGGGATCGTTCCAAAGCGCCTCCACCCATCGGCGATCCGACAGCTCCCCTTTGCGGAGTGTCACCAGCATCCAGAGGCGTTGCTCGGGGGAGGCAGCCAGCAGCGTCTCGGGAGTCCAGTCGCGGCTTTTTTTGAAGAGCGACTGCATCACGGCGTCGGCCGCAAATCGATCTGGGCTGCTGGCCATCTCCAGCATCTTCGGCAAGGGCAGCTCCCCTGCGCGCTCACGAATGCCATCGGCCAGCGACGAATTGGCATCGGTGCTGTCCCACGTCGGCTTCAACCAATCGGCGCTGACCGTATCGAACTCGATCTTCCAAAGCCTTCCTTCGCCATGGACTTCGTACGACGCGCTGACCCAATCGACCAGATAGAAGGTCGCAGAATCTTTGGATACCGCCATGGCGACTGGGCGAAAGCGATCGGTCCCCCGGATCACTTCCATTCGCTCGGATCGGTAACTGGCCCCCTCGCGCGTCATCGGATAGTAGTCGACCGTATGGTCGCTCCAGGAAGGGATCAGCAGCCCACCTCCCAGCGGCACCACCGCGCAAGGTCCCTCGCCACACGGATGCACCATCCCCAGCGTCCCCCGCAGCTCGCCATTCCATGCCACAAACGGATGGACCGGAGCGCTGCCATAGACCCACTGGAATCCATAATCGCCCCCTTCGACAACGTGCAGCAGTCGGCAAGGCGGCCTCGCTCCTGGATCGTTGTCGGCGGCGAAGATTGTTCCATCCTTCAGCACCGTCAGACCAAAAGGATTCCAGAATCCCTTGGCGATGCGACGTAGCCCCTTTCCCTCGCGATCGATCCGAAAGATCCCCCCCTCGCCACGCCCGCGACAGACCGCGCCGTCGACCCCGGTGAGCGTCCAGTCTTTGCCGAAGTTTTCACCGAGCGCAAATAGCAACTCCCCGGAGGGATGCCAGGTCATCCCGCTGAGCCCATTGTGCGGATAATCGGCCTCCGTCTGGAGATCGGCAATCGTCTCCTCATGATCGGCCTGGCCATCTCCATCCCGATCGATGATGCGGAGGATCCGATCTCGTTCTGCTAGATAGATCCACCCTTCATTCCCACAGAGAATCTGCATCGTCGCTTCGGTCTTCTGATAAAAGACCCTTCGCTTTCCCTCGGGATCAAAGACCAGCACCTCATCCTTCTCCGGCCCCTGGTATTCCTTGGTTCGAAAGTGGGTATGGCACGAGATCGTCCAGATGTTCCCCTCGTTATCGACATCGATGCCGGTGGGAGTTTGGATTGCTGGCTGCTGAGCGATCAGCGTCATCGTCACTCCCGGCCGAACACCCCAAGCGATCCTTTCAGCCTGATCGTCGGTGGCAGCAGGTGATTCGGCCTGCAAGGGAAGCCCCATGCAAGAAAGCAGCAACCAAGCAGCAACAGATCGAACCATGATGGAGCCTCGATGGATCATCGACAGGGAATACCCAGTCCTGAGGAAGACGGAGTTCTTTGTCACGCAGACCGATGCGGACCCGTTTTTCTTTACGGAACGGCCGCTTTCTTTTCGGCAGCCCAGGCTTCCAGTTTGCGTTCCAGCAGATCTAACTGGATGCAACCATCTTTGAGCACTTCGTGATGAAACTGGGCAAGAGAGAATTTCTCCCCCAGCTCTGCTTCGAAACGCTCGCGCATCCGCCGGATCGCCAATTGGCCGATCTTGTAGGAGAGCGCCTGACCTGGAATCGCCATGTAGCGTTCAATTTCAGCGATCGCCGCATCTTCCGCAATCGGTTCATGTGCCATCATGTAGTCGATCGCCTCCTGCCGGGACCATCCTTTCCAGTGCATGCCGGGGTCGACCACCAGTCGGATCGCGCGGTGCATCTCATCGCTGAGCGCCCCAAGGTACTGCTTGGGATCTTGGTACAGCCCCAATTCCCGGCCCAGCGTCTCGCAGTAGAGCGCCCATCCTTCGCCATAGGCACCGATCCAGAGGAAGCGAGCAAATTTGGGTAGCTCCTTGTTCTCCTGCTGCAGCGAAATCTGGTAGTGATGCCCCGGCAACGCTTCATGCAAAAACAGCGATTCCATCCCGCTGGTGACGTTGAATTTTTTTGCATCTGGAATGGGGAGGTAAAAAATCCCCGGCCGTGTTCCATCTTCGCTGCCTGGCATGTATTCGGCGCTGGCGGTCGCTTCGCGAAATGATTCGGTGCGCCGAATCTCAAAGGGAGTCTTCGGCTTATTGAGGAAGATCCTGTCTAGCTGCGGTTCCACCTTTTTCTGAATCGCATAGTACGCCTGCAGCACTTCCTGGGGCGTCTGGTAGGGGGCGAAGGAAGGATCGGTACGGACCCACTGGTGGAACTCGGCCAGCGACCCCGTGTGTCCCATCTGCTGCTGGACGCCACGCATCTGCTCTTCGATCCGATCCACCTCACTCAGTCCGATCTGAAAAATCTCGTCAGGGTCCATCGCCGTGGTGGTCCAGGAGGCGACCAGAGCACGATAGAGTTCCTTCCCCTGCGGTAGCTGGCCAAGCCCGGCCGTGCTGCGAGCAGCGGGAAGATACTCGGTCTTCAAAAAGTCGGCCAATCGCTGGTACGCAGGCAGCACCTTTCCTTGGATCGCCGCGCGAAAGCGCGCTTCCAAATCCTTTTTCTGGGAATCAGTCAGCTCGCTAGGGAATCGCTGCAACGGGCCTTCGAAGAGACTGGGCGTCCCCTCGCTTCCGAAGATCGTCGGATCGGTCGATTGCCCGATCATCTTCTCGACCAGTTCTTTGGGAAGCACAAACCGATCTCGCATCCCCTCCCGAAACTGCTCGATGGCCGCATCGATCCAACCTGGAAATGCCTCCATCCTCTGAAGCCAGTCTTCGTAATCTTTCGCCGTCCGGAATGGATGATTGCTTTGGCCACTTCCCAGTTGCGCGAAGGTGATGGGTAGCCCTTCGTACTGCTGGCACGGGATCCGCTCAGGACGATACTGCAGTCGGTCCAGCCTTCCCTTCAATTCCCCCAGCAGCACCTCGCGGGAGATGCGAAGGCTGGCGTCCAGAGAATCGGGAGCGATCTTCTGCAGACGATCCTGCATCTCTTCATAGAATCCTCTTTCCCTGGCGTTCTGCTGCACCGAGGGAGGCTCGGGAAGCAGATGATTGAATCCCGGTTCACCGAAGAGGGTGGCATCGAGCGGAAAGAGCTGCAGGTAGCGCTGGTGGTAGTCGGCGAAGATCTGGCGGATCTGCCGATTGGCATCCCCCTGTGCCCAGCTGGTGGAGGCGATCAGGCAGACAAGCAAGGGAACGGAACGCAGGATGGCGTGCAACACGCACCTCCAATCGACGTGGCGGGTGGATGGACCTTCTGCAAAAAATCGATGGACTTCAAAGTCCCACAGAAGATCGCATCATTCTAGCCGACCTCTTGGCCTGATGCCCAAAGAGCAAGTCTTGCAACTGGCGGCCTATTCGTCTGCCTAGCCATCGCGATCGGTTAGGAGAGCCTGCCTTGTCGGCGAAACCACTCGACCGCTTCGCCAATCGCCACCGATGCAGGCCGGTGCTGGTATCCCAACTCCTCCTCGGCACGCTGACTGGAATACCAGTGGTACTGGCCGCTCATCTGGAGCGCTGCCGAATTGATGTCGGTTTCCCGACCGGTGATTTTTGCCGCTAGATCTCCCGCTTTGCCGACCACCCACTGCCCAGGCTTGCGGAGAATGGTCCATGGAGCAGGTTTTCCGATCGCCTTGGCGATGGCCGACCAAAGTTGGAAATAGGTCATGTTCTCACCGCACAGAATGTACCTCCGACCCGATTGCCCCTGAAGCAGAGCGCGCAGCGTGCCATCGGCGACATCGCGAACATCGCAGACGCTACAACCTCCGGCTGGGGCCACGGGCGTCCATCGTTGGCTCAGTTCCAAGATCATCCGGCCGCTGCTGGGTTTCCAGTCCCAGGGCCCCAGCATGAAACCGGGGTGGACGATGGTGCCAAAAAGCCCTCGCTGGATGGCATCGATCATCGCCTGATCCGCAGCGCGTTTGCTGATCACGTAGGCGCAAGGGACCTGCCCATCCCACGGCGTCGTCTCATCGGCCACACTTTTCGGCTTGGGAATCGCCAAGGTATTGACCGTCGAAACCAGCGTCATCGGGATGCCGCGATCCAGTGCCGCTTCGGCTGCGGCGATCGTCGAACCGCGATTGAAGGCGATCGACTCCTCCATCCGAGTCCACCCCAGATGGATCACCGCGGCCGAGTGGATCAATCCCTCCGCACCTTCCGCAGCACTTCGCATCGATACGGTATCCGTCAGATCGGCGTGACGATAATCGATCGGCAGATCGGCCAGCGAGGCAGGAAGCTGTCGATCGCGACCGACGGCGATCACCTGATGACCCTGGGCGATGGCCAGCCGCGCCAGGTTATTGCCAAGAAGCCCGGTCGCACCGGTGATCAGGATTCGCATAGCCTGTGGACTCCAGGATTCCCGAAGGGCGAGCTCTACCAAGAGGTATTGAATCCAGGTCGATCAGGAACTGGCATCATCTGTAGCATTCGCAGGGTCGCCAGGATCGTCCTGATCGCTGGCCACGTGCAGCTCCTGGCCTTCGGCAAGGACGATATCACCAGGAAACAGTTTCTTCTTGCGGCGGGTTTCCACTTGGCCATTGACCAGCACCGCACCCGACTGGATCAGATGCTTGGCAGACCCGCCGGAGGAGACGACCTGCGCCAACTTGAGGAACTGCTCCAGGGTGATCGACTCTTTGGGAGTCGCGGGATCGGAGGGGTCTGGCATGGAGCTTCCTTGGGGGGCGTAGCGGCGAGTCGTTGGACTCTGCCGACATCAGGTCGTCGGATCATTTCAGGCGTAGGGTGACCATCACCGGATAATGGTCGCTGAGGTCGAGTTCCTCAACGGAGATTGTCGTCCGCTGATTCCAATGGTCTTCATCGGGGCCGGCACCACGGACCACCACATCCCCTCGCACTTCGGTCGATTCCCAGACCCAGTTGCGGCGATCGGGCTGATCCTGGACCAGGGACTGGCTAAGTAGGATGCGGTCGTATTGCTTGTCGAGCACTAGGTGGGTACGGCGTTTTTCGGGCGGCACCTTCTGGTGGGAATCGACCAGATCATCTGAACCAGCTTCCGTACCCCGGCCCACCAGCATCGCCATTTCCCCGCCAGGCTGCGGCTCACAGCATGGCTCTTCGATGTTCGTATCGCCCAGGAAGATCACATGCTCTCCCTGATCGAGGTGGGGCTGAAGCCACGTTCTGGCCAGTCGACTTTGGCGCAGCCGGATCGCCGATTCCTCGGCCTTCGCGCGAAAATGGACATTCAGCAGCGTGAAGGTTTCCGTCCTCCCATCGACCTGCCATTGGAACTTGCCGAAGAGATGTTTTGACAGATTGTAAAAGTCTTGACTGTCGAACTGTTCTTTGGTCTGTTCGCGCCTGCTGAACTCCACCAGTCCGCCTCGATAGAGAAACGCGACATCCTGTTCGGTGGCGCTGTCGAACCCTTCAATGAACGCAACGCGATACCCCAGTCGATGGCGGTCTTTCAGTTCCTTGGTCAGTTCCAGCAGCACCTTGCGATTCTCTACCTCCTGCACCGCCAGGATGGTCGGCTGCATCTTGGCGATCGCATCGGCCACCCCAGACCGAATCGCCTCCCATCGCTCCTGCGACTGGCTGGACTGTTCCTTCGACAGATCGCTGAAGTTATCGCCCGGATAGGCATCGTAGAACCACTCCAGATTCCAGGTGGCGATCGTCAGGACTTCGGGTCCAGGATCGGCGCGCAGGGAGGAAGTGGTCACAGAGAGCACCGCAGCAATCAGAAGCGCCGCGAGGTGACGGCCTGTTCGCGATCGACGAGTCGGGTGGCAGACACGGGTCATAGCAGAGTTCCTGACGGTTCGGTCGACTTCTTTCGTGCGATCACGCGGTGAAAATGGAGTTGCACTTCCCGATCGACGACGCGCCGCACTCCTTCGGCAAGGCATCGAGGTTCATTGGTCTGCTGGCCTCGGTCGATGATCTCATCCAACCGGGTTCCTGGCTCCACGGAGAAAGTCTCCTGGTGGATGATCTGATTGCCTGCATCCAGTTCCGGAACGATGAAGTGGCAGGTTGCCCCAAAGGTCAGCATGCGGCTGGCGAAAGCATCGTGGTAGGGCCGCAGTCCGGGAAAGCTGGGCAGCAATCCGTGATGCAGATTGATGATCCGGCCGCCCGCATACTTCCAGCAGGTGTCTGGGGGTAGGACTCGCATGTAGCGAGCCAGGATGACGTAATCGATGCGGTAGGAATCGAGCAGTTGGACCATGCGCTGGTCATCGGCGTTGCCATCGGCATCGCCGATCATTTCGAAGGGAACATTGAACTCGCGAGCCAATCGTTCGCAGCGTCGACGGTTGCCGATCATGACCCCTGCCTGGGCGCGAATCGCGCCGCTGGCAATCCCTTCCAGAACCGCGCGAGGGGTCGATTCCAGGTAGGTGGTGCAAATCGCCAGTCTTGGAGGAGCCGTCGCTGCGTCGCTACTCCAGACGCGGACCTCCAGTCGCTTGCTGCGTCCAATCTCTTCCATCGCCTTGTCGATCGCTGGATAGGCCTCCGGCGGCACATGGGCGCGACACATCATCGCGAAGACCGCCGCTTCGTCGTGGTCGTACATCTGAATCTCTGCGATATTGGCCCCCAGCCCCGTCAGAGCGTGGATGATAGGGTCGGCCAGACCGACGTTGTCGGGCCCGACGGCGGTCACAACAATTTCCATAGGTGGTGTCTGCACAAAGCAATGGGAGTTACCAAACCAGATTGAAATCTAACCACCAGGGGGCTGTTTGCCTACTCCCAGGTCGCTCCCGCTGCGGCTGCTGAAGACCTCCCGGAACCAGCGACTTGATCTGCGGCGCTTGACGAATGGCAAGGTGCTGGTCCATAGTGTGGACTTGTCGCCGAGCGATCGGGTCGGACATCGCAGGATGCCACCGCACAGCTTGCCACTTCCCAAACCGCAACGGTGGGCGGTCGCCATGCGGGACGTCACGATGCCAATGGTCGCATCGGCTTCATCGAAACCATTCCTAGAGGGATCGGGCATGATCAGCGCCGCACCAATCAAACTTCCCAAGACGATCGACGGACGCAGACCGAAGAAGTCGGAGGTTCCTAAGGGTGAGTGCCTGTGCGACTACTGCACCGCGATCTGCTGCCGCTATTTCGCATTGCCGATCGATACTCCCGAGGAAGCGAAAGACTACGATTTCATCCGCTGGTTTCTGCTGCATGATCGAGCCAGTGTGTTTGTCGATGATGGGGTCTGGTACCTGCTGGTCCACACCAACTGCAAGCATCTGCAGAGCGACTTTCGGTGTGGGATCTACGAGACGCGGCCTCAGATCTGCCGCGATTACACCACCGAGCAGTGCGAGTACGACGAAGACACCGTCTACGACATGTACTTTGAGACCGCCGAGCAGGTGGCGGAGTATGCAGAAGCGCGAGTCATCGCGCCCTACACCGAAAATATCCGCAGTCCGGAACCGCCGATGCTCCCGGTTCTCCGCTGAGCTTTTCTGAACCGATCGTTCAGCCCATTGCGATGCTCGATTGAATACGTCGCTTCACGAAGGGTGAGATCTATCGCATGCCTTGCATTCCAAGGGAAGCGTGAGATCTATCGCTTGCCTTAGCCCTTGCCCCTGCGACTCCATCCCGCCTACTCCAGTCGGCCGAACGGATACGACCCACGGAATTGCCGAGTGCCTTAGAAAACAGGCAGCGTCAGACTTGCACCCCGCCCCTCATCTTACGGCGTCACAAAGGCACCGAGATGCCAGAGAAACCAATCGGTCCATTCACTCTCCGTGGCTCTGTGCCTCCGTGAGAGGCAATTCGTCGCGATCCGTTCTTTTCGCTCCATGGTGACCTACTGACCCATAGAATTGTCGCATGGCTCTGCCACAGTAGGTACGATTCAGCGCCTCGCGGCCCGATGGCGATAGCCAAAGGAAGCCGAACAAAAAATTGCAGCGACGTGGTCCGTCGGCCGCTTTGTCTTGCGATGAGTCAACCCTGCGCCCCTGTAGATTCTTTTCCGCGAAGGCTGTTGTCTCACTTCCTATTGGCAAACTGGGTTCCGTCTTCGAACGGAAGTCCCCGGCCGTTTGGCCTCGCAACATGGGGTACGGCCAGAGTACATTCAGAGTGGCAGAGATCTGGTTTCCAGAGGGAACAAGACGATGGAAAACCCCGATGAAGAGTCCTCCAAAGCTAAGCTGAGCCTGGGAAGGCCTCGAGATCTTTCGGAGGAGGCGCTGAGGGAGATGGCTTCGAAGCTCTTCGCGAAACTCAAGTCATCGACGTCGGCGACACCGCACAAGCAGGATACAAAGGACGACTCCTCTGCGTTGACAGAAGGAGTGAGGCAGACTGAAGAAGTGAGACAGGGGGCAGACGATCCCCAGGCTGTCGATCTCACGCAGCAGAAACCATCGCCGGCGGCTCCTTCCCAGCAGGGATCGGCACCATCGACGGAACAGGAATGAATTAGAAGGCAAGGTAACAGCAATGGCGGGATTGATCGAGCCGCGGACATTGAAAGGTTTTCGGGATTTTCTCCCCGAGACGATGATTCCTCGGGAACGGATGATGGAGACGGCCCGTCAGGTCTACCGTTCCTATGGGTTCTCACCGATCGATACGCCGGCGCTCGAATACCTGGAGATCCTGACCGGCAAAGGGAGCGAAGAAACCGATCGCCAGATGTACCGCTTCACCGACCACGGAGGTCGGGAAGTGGGGATGCGATTCGATTTGACCGTTCCATTGGCCCGCTTCGCAGCACAGCACTGGAGCCAACTGGGGACTCCTTTCAAACGGTACCATATCGCCCCGGTGTGGCGAGGCGAAAATACGCAATCGGGACGCTATCGAGAATTCATCCAGTGCGATTTCGATACCGTCGGAACCCAGAGCGCGGTGGCCGATATCGAGATGGTGCTGGTGATCCACGACCTGCTGCGAGCTTTGGGGGTCGATCGCTTTCAAATCCGCATCAACCATCGCCAAGTGCTGCAGGGACTTTTAGGCTCGTGGGACCTCACCCACCAAACGACTCCCGTGCTTCGAGCGATCGACAAACTAGAGAAAGCCGGTCCAGCCAAGGTGCTGGAGGAACTGGAGGCGATCGAAGGGCTGGACACCCAGCGCGCCGGGCAGATCCTCAAGTTTCTGGAGATGGAAGGATCGCAGGATCAGCAGCTATCGCAGCTCCATGCCGCCGTCGCAGGTTCGGAATCGGGCCAGGCAGGTGTCGGGCGGCTTCAAGAGGTGTTGCGGGAGGTGGCCGCAGTCGGCATCCCTGCCTCCCACTACCGCCTGGATCTTTCAATCGCCCGTGGGCTCGATTACTACACTGGAATTGTCCTAGAAACCAAGCTGGAAGAGCTGCCATCGATTGGCAGCGTCTGCAGCGGTGGACGCTATGACAACCTCGCCGGGCTTTACACCAAACAGCATCTTCCCGGAATCGGTGCCTCCCTGGGACTCGATCGCCTCCTGGCAGCGCTCCAGGAATTAGGCCGAATCCCGCTAGTTCGCACGATGGCCCCCATCTTCATCCCGCTGTTTGATCCCGATCGGCTTTCGGACTACATGGCGATCGCCAGACTGGTGCGACAAGCGGGGTTTGGAGCCGAGCTGTATCCCGACGCAAAGAAGTTGGGACCACAGCTGAAGTACGCTGACCAGAAAGGCTTTTCCATCGCGCTGATCGCAGGCAGCCAGGAACTGGATCGCGGGGTGGTTCAGGTGAAAAATCTTCATCATCAAATCAGCTCGGAGGTCCCCTGGCGCGACGACCCGATTCCGCTGATCGATGCGATCGGGAACTATCTGAAGATGATTGAACAGAAGCTGTTGGCCTGAGCCAGTGGAGTCGCTGGGGAATGGATCGCATCCGTGCCAGGCTGCTGCTGGAGGAATGCACAGGCGACGATCTGTGGTCGCTGGAGTACTGTCGTCAGCAATGCATTCCGGAAGCCTGGATCGAAGAGATGGGTGACTGTTTCGAAAGCGGTTTTCGCAGCGATCGCGAAACGATCTACTACCAGGAGCATGTAGTCGGTCAGTATGAAGGGGTGCGGGATGTCGACCTCGCCTGCCGGTTGGCTCAGTTCCTCGGTATCGACCCCGACCCGTTACGGCAGCAGGCATGGGACCGGCGCGACTTGGTGCGCCGTCTGAAAGAAGCGGTGGACGAATGAGCTCCTTGGGCGAAAGTGGTGGGGATCGCTATATCCACGGGTACGATCCGGAGGAACATCAGCGACTGATCCTCCAGGCCGACTACTGGTGGCCTCTGGTAACCGGCGTCGACCTGACGCCTGATCCCGGGTGGCGTTGGCTAGAGATCGGATGTGCGGCGGGAGCCAACCTGCTGCAGATGGCGCGGCGCGCTCCTGGGATCCACCTGGCCGGCATCGACCTGGAACCTGCGCAGATCGATGCCGCCAGAAGCACCTTGGCTAACTATCCCCAGCATCTTATCGATCTCCGGCAGGGAGATGCCGCTGCCCTGCCCTGGCCCGATGAATCATTCGACCATACCTTCGTGATGTGGCTGCTGGAGCATGTGACTAGGCCGGTGGAGATTCTCCAGGAGGCGCGACGCGTCACACGCCGAGGCGGTACGATTCGGATCATCGAGACCGATTACGACACCTACCTGACACTGCCCCACAGGCGCCCACTGGAACAGCTGATCGCTGCGTTCCGGAGCCATTTCGTGCAGCATGGCCAGCATCAAGCCGGTCGAAGATCGCCTCACTGGCTACAGCAGGCTGGTTGGCGCGTGATCGAACATCGCCCCTTCCCGATCCAGCGATCCACCGTGGTCGACCCCCAGCAGCTGGATGCTCACTGCCAGTACACCGCCGACTACATCGAACCTGCTCTGGCGATGCTGGTCTCACCCGAGTACCCGCAAGACGAGTTGGAAGAAGGGATTCGCCAACTGCGCGGGCTGGCTTCGCAGCCGGATGGCAATTTCTTTCAGATGGTCTACCGAACCGTGGCGGTGCGCGATCCGGCCGGGGAATGATCATCCAATTGGTTGCCGTCGCGATCGTGATCGCATGCGACGCACCGGTGCTGCGTCTCACCGATCTTTTTGCCAGCCATCTCCCATCGGCTGCCGCCGACGGGCTACTCTGGAGAGGTGGAAAGCGATTGGTGCGATCATCGGCTGGCGGGAAAGAGCGAGGAACCGCGCATGGAGACGGCACGAAGAGAAGAGGAGTCTGCGGCGCGGACCAGCGTGCATCGCCGCATCGTCTGGATCAGCGTGCTGATGGCCTTCGGACTCTATCTGACCCGCGTGTCGGTCGGTGAGATCGTCAAGACCGATTCGTTCCTCAACGATCCTCAGATCGTGGCCGATGCAAGGACACGGTTCTCCGTCGAAGTGACCGGCGCGCTGGCCCCCGAACGGCTCGCCAAGTGGCTGGAAACGCAAACCCAAGCGAAGATGCGTTTTCCGATGGTGCTGGCCGATGGCCTCGATCGACAGAAAGCTCAGCAGCAACTGAAATCGCTGGAGGCAGAAGGTGGGGAGGGCCGGATTCGGATTTCCAAGAGCCAGATCGGCGATGTGCTGGGGGCATTCTTTTTCACCTATGCTTTGTTTCAGGTCCCTGCGGGCTGGATCTGCGATCGACTGGGGGCTCGCCGCGGCCTGGCCAGCTACATCTTTTTCTGGTCGCTTTTGACCGCCGCCACCGCCTGGGTCGGTTCGCTACCTGGGCTGCTGGCGGCCCGTCTGGGATTCGGTGTCGCTCAGGCAGGAGCCTACCCCGCCAGCAATGCAATTGTGCGGCGCTGGTTTCCACTTCAGACGCGGGGGCGAGCCAGCGGGCTGATCGCCTTCGGTGGCCGCTTGGGGGGAACCGTAGCCCCGTTTCTGACGATGTGGCTGATCCTAAACAGCGGTGGCTGGCGATCGGTGATGCTGCTCTACGGAGTGATCGGTTTGGCGATCGCTGCCGCCTACTACACGATCGTGCGCGATCGCCCCTCGGAACACCCCCGCTGCAATGAGGCGGAGCGGCAGTGGATCGGCCAGCTTCCCGACGATCGAAAGCCACAGCTGTCTGAGGTGGCTTCGATGGTTGGCACTTACTGCCTGTCGCGCAGTCTCTGGCTGAACTCGCTGGGTCAGTTCTGTGTCAACATCGGATGGGCCTTTCTGATCACCTGGCTTCCGACCTACCTGAAGGAAGTCCACCGGGTTCCGGAACAGCGGGGCGCGATGATGGTCACCCTGGTGCTAGCCTCCGGCATGCTGGGCCAGCTGCTGGGGGGGCGCGCCACCGACTGGAGCGTCCGCCGATTTGGTCTGCGTCTGGGGCGCGTCCTGCCGATCGCCGGCGCCTACTTTGTCGCAGGAACCGCCTACCTGATCTGCCCCTGGATCGATTCGGTCTGGGGCATCTTGGCCTGCTGCGCGGTGGTCTCCCTGATGACCGATCTGGGCAATCCGTCGATCTGGGCCTTCATGCAGGATGTCGGTGGCAGAAATACCGGCTCCATTTTTGGATGGGCCAACATGTGGGGCAATTTCGGCGCCGCCGTCAGCGCCAAACTGGTACCGCTGCTGATGGTCTACGGTGCTTCCCAGGGAATGGGACAGAACCTAGTCTTTCTCACCTGCGCGGCGGCGTTTTTCATCGCAGGACTAGCGGCTTTGGGAATGGATGCCACGCGGCCCCTGCAGCCCGCCGCTCGCCACACCAGCGTGACGTCGACCTCCCCTGTCCAGAACTGACTTTGCAAGGAATTCTTCCGCCATGCGTCTGGCCACCGTCCTGACCCCGGTCAACGAAAAGAACCTCCAGCTGGCCGCTCAGTGCGGTGTCGAGGAACTGGTCGTCCGCTATCCGGGAGATCAGCTCGGTGCCCTCAAGCGCGCGGTGGAACAGGCGGCTGCGTATGGTCTGGGAGTTCGCGTGGTGGAAGGGTACCTGCCGATTGAGAGACTGAAGATCGGACAGGATGATGGCCGTCAGCTGGCGGCGATGCAACGACTGATGGAGCAGATGAGCGACTGTCAGGTGCCGCTGCTGTGCTACAACTTCATGGCAGGTACCGATTGGGCAAGGACGGAACTGGCGGCCACCGAGCGGGGTGGCGCGCGCACGACAGCCTTTCGACTGGCGGACGCTGAGAAAGCACAGCTACTGGGCTACCAGGCGAGCGACCCGGAGCACGAAGCGGCCGCCAAGGCTGAGACCTCTGCTTCGCTGTGGCAGCATCTGGACCGGATGATGGATTCGCTTCTGCCGGTGGCCGAACGGCTGGGGATTGCGATGGCCATGCATCCCGACGATCCACCGCTGCCGCAGCTGCTGGGCAAACCGCGCATCATGCACTCGGTCGAATCGTTCCAGCAACTACTGCAGCGCTATCCCAGCAAATCCAATCGCATCTGCTTTTGCCAGGGTACCTTCGCCGCGATGGGATGCGATATTCTAAAAACCATTAGAATGTTTGGCGATGCAATCGCCTACGTCCATTTTCGGGATGTGAGGGGAACGGCCGATGCCTTCATCGAAACCTTTCACGACAATGGCCCCAACGACATGGCCGCCGCCATGCAGACCCTTTGGGACGTTGGTTTTCGCGGCGCCATGCGCCCCGATCATGTCCCACAGATGGTAGGCGAAGAGGATGGGGAGCCAGGTTACACGATGCTAGGCAGGCTGTTTGCCTGGGGCTACATGCGCGGTCTGATGCACGCGGTCCAGTCGCGATCGGCTAGCGCTGACGGCGGGGTTGTCAGCTGAGCTTCTGGAGGCGGTAGCCTGGGTGAGCCGCATCGAAGAGCTGCGGGAGCCACCTAGCTCCCAGGCCACTGCGGGCTGGCAAGGGAAGATGTCCCTCGTGAACCTCAATCGTCTGATCGATCAGCGAAGGATATAGCGTTGCCAGGTGCGCCCTGACAGTCTCCTGAAGCGTGACGGCGGTGTGGCTAGCGGCGATCTGAAGGCCGGCCAGGAGTGTCATCGGTCCCGTGCAATCGTGCATGAGGACCGCGACGTTGTGCAGCTGTGCTAGGTCGGCGATTCTCCGCGATCCGCTGATGCCGCCGGCCCAGGTCGGATCGATCATCACATAATCGGCGGCTTCCCCAGCCAGCACCTGCCGGTAAGCATCGAGTGTCACTAGCATCTCGCTGACGGCGACCGGCACGTCGATGCGTTGCCGAAAGGTCGACATGGTCTGGATCGAGTCGGGGCGGAGAACATCTTCAAGCCACAAGGGGCGGTAGTCCCGGATGGCATGCGCGATCTGGAGGGCAGCGGCCAGCGAGAAAAAGCCATGTCCATCGAGCATCAAGTCGATCTTGTCCCCAACCTCCTCGCGGATCGCTTCGAAGGGAGCCAGCCCTTCGCGCAGGTCGGCGGCCGATAGAAGATGCCCCCCGCTGCGTCGATAGACCGCATCGAACGACCACAGCTTCATGCCGCGATACCCCAGCGAGACCAGTTCCCTGGCAAGTTCGGCCGGCCGATGGATGCTGGACCAATTGTCTTCCAGTGGACCGCTCTGTCCGGGATCGCCATGCCCGGGCCACCCCGAGGCGGCAGGGGTGGCGCGATTGGACCGGCCATAAAAGGGACCACCACAGCTGTTGTAGACTGCGATCGCATCGCGCACCGGGCCACCCAGCAGTCGCCAGACCGGCTGGCGCGCCAACTGGCCGGCGATATCCCAAAGCGCCAGGTCGACGGCCGACAACGCCCGCAGTTCCGCACCCGTCCCTGCAAACGCCGTCATCCGCTCGTACAGGAAACGCCAATGGCTTTCCACCGCCAAGGCGTCGGCCCCCAGCAGACGCGGTGCAAAGAAGTCGTGGATCACGGCCGCCACGGCGGTGGGAATGTAGTAACTTTCCCCGTGACCGATGACCGGTTGGCCATCTACCGTCCCGGCGTCGGTATGAATCCGCAGCGCCAGAAGACCTGGCATCACATCGTGCGGCACCAGCGTCTCCAGCGCCACGATGCGTGGCCCATGGCGGTAGGCATGCTGCTGGGTGGGGCCCGAGGCGAGCGAAGTCCAGTCGCGGGAGTTTTCTTGGTTTGCCATGGAAGGAAGGGTTCCCTCAGTCAGGATGCTCGATGGATCGACGAATTCCCTCGCGACGCCTCCGCAGATTTTAGCCTCAGGCGGCTTTGAATCCTCCGCCACCAAAAGAAAAACCTCCCGGCCGGCGGAGACCGCAGACCGAGAGGCAAGAAGCGTTTTGTTACCAGGGCCCGAGACTAGAACGTGAAGATCATGTCGGTACCGAAGGTCATTTCGCTAGTACCGCCGTTGTCGTTGGCACCAAGAGCTTCCTTATCCCAAACCTGACGGATTTCCGGTCGGAACAGCAGGTTCGAGGTAGCTCGGTAGTTGAAACCGAAGGTCTGGTTGTAAAGATCGGCGTTGCGGATGCCATTGACTTCCTGCGACACATTGAACCATTCCGAACGGGATCCCACCGACCAGCGGTCGTTGAGCTTGTAGATCAGGTAATGGATCGTGCCGAAGGTGTTGCGGACACCGACGTCGGCCGCATCGTTGGTGAACATCCAGTCGGCCTGGCCGATGTAGGTCAGTCGATCGGTCAGGCTGTTGGTCAACAGGACGCTGTGGATCGTTCCACGCTCTCCACCCAACCAAGTATTTTCACCGAAACGGCCGAGGGCAGTCGCATACAGCAGGCTGGTGCTGTCGCTGATCTGTCGCTTGAAACCACCCAGGTAGGCATCGCCGTTGTCTTCGAAGCCCGAGTCCCATCCCATGACGTAGCCGTTGTACAGCGTGGTCTGATCGTCGACGGTGGTCGTCGCCAGTGCCCCGGTGTGCGTGAACGGCTCGGCGTTGTAGAAGGTGAACTGACGGCTGTAGAAGAAGTTACCGGTCGCTGCCACCACTTCGTTGCCGATGATGGTGAAGAAATGCCCCACCTTCACCGCGGTCGATCCCATCGCCACTTCGCCATACAACTGTGGGATGGCATGGCCGTAGGCGCCACCATTATCCCAGCTGTTGTCCCAGTGATTGTTGGGAATCCCGAACGACTGGGTGTCGGGAGCATCGGTACCATAGAGGTAATCGATACGTCCGCCCAAGCCCAGGCCGTTGCTACCGTCGGCAACCTTCTCTGCATAGAACCACTGCTGCTGTAGCTGGACGCGGTTCTTGTAGGTGTTGAACGTTCCGAAGGTGTTGTTGGTGTGATACCCAATGTTGGACCAGCCACCGATATTCAGGCCCAAAGCATTGTCTGCTGGGACCAATCGCCATGGCTCACCCAAGCTACCGCCTAGGCACCCGCCGGCCATCGAATCGCAGGCCGAAGCATCGCAGCTTCCCGCCCCTGCACCCTGGCCATGATCGCATCCATCAGCACAGCCGGTGGCGTAGGAAGTGGTTGCCACTCCCGTCGCAACGTCGCTGGGAGATACCGCACCCACTTGGTATTCCACCTGTCGAATTTGCCGCTTGTAGACGGCTTCACTTTGCTGAGCCTCGCTGCTCGACGCAAAGCAACTGGCCGCTAACATTGCGGCAAAAGCCAATCGCATCCTACGCATTTGTTCTGGAACTCCTATCCTGAACCGATGAAAACGCAAGTAATGGTCGACCCCACCGAAGAAGTCACCACCCGTTGCGTTCATGCCGCTTCTGATAGACGAGCCAGAGCCGCACTCACCGGACCATCCATCCATGAACGCCAGTCGTTTCTGTGATCGACTCGATGCGAATCGCAAAAACACTGCAATGCTTCAGGCCGTTACAGCTTAACGGAACAGAGAAGCCATCGAATTGCTAGCGTTCGACCGACGGCACTTTGTCCCTGGGATCGAGACAAAGTATCTCTTATTGAAGCTATCTACTGTTGAAGAGCAGCCAGCGATTGCTGAGCCCAGTGTCGGCCCCCCTGGACGAGTCCCATCGAAGGCATCGGAATAAATGGCAGCCTCTCCTGCGTCATCCCCGCGCCCACTTCATGCAATTGTTTTCACTCTTCCCAGCAAGGAATTTCCAATACACGAGGTCGATTCGCTGCCATCGATTGGCTGCTCCATCGGGGAAGCGGCGTCGTCCCTCATCTCCGTTGCGAAAAGTCGGAAACCGACTACAACTCCTAAGGGTGGCTTCGAGGAAGTCCCGGCGACCAAGGCGCGATGACGAGGGAGAAAAGAGATGTCGGTGATCGTGATCGAAGACCCAGGTGTCGAGCAGCTGGCGCCAGTGACCACCGCGCGACTGGCAGCTGCCATCAGCTGTGGCAGCCTGCGATTGGTCGACTGGTTGGAGCAGATGTCGGTACCTTGCTATGGAATCAGCCGACCGTATCTGGAAGCGATTCAGGCAAGCGACTTCCCAGCACTACGCTCGATGCATCTTGCCGACTCAGATGCGCGTCCCCAACTGATCGTCTCGGCTCGATTGGTTCCATCAAAGAGCAACTGGCAACGGCTTACCGACGCAATGGCTAGCCACCGTCCAGATGCTCCACCCCTTTGGTTTCAGGACCGAGGCGAGGTGGTCGCCGTCGTGGGGCCGCAGGAGACTTTTGACGAAGTTCAGCGGTGCGGTCGTCGCTATTTTCAGACCCGTGTCAGTCACTTGCACAGCGCGAGGGATGCACAGCATCTGGAGGCATTTGCCTGGCCGCATGAGGTGGTCTTGCAGCACATGCAAACCCTTCAGGAGAACCTCCAGTGGCGCATCGAGCGAGGAGGCTACCAGCAATTGAAGGATGGCGTCTTCGTCGGCAAGGGCGTCCAGTTCCCCGAAGCCTGCACCATCGATGTAGCAACCGGACCGGTGATCCTGGAGGAACTAGTTCAGGTAGGCCCCTACAGTCTTCTGCGCGGACCGCTGCACCTGGGTCGCAAGTGCCGTGTGCTGGAACATGCTTCCTTAAAGGACGGTGTCGCGGCCGGGCATACAACGAAAATTGGCGGCGAAGTCGAAGCCTCGATCATCGAACCTTACACCAACAAACAGCATCACGGATTTCTCGGGCATTCCTACGTCGGTAGCTGGGTCAACCTAGGCGCCGGAACCTGTACCAGCGACCTCAAGAACACCTATGGTCTGATTTCGGTCGATTATCCGGCAGAAAAAGTTGCTACCGGGATGCAGTTCCTGGGCTGCATGATCGGCGACTATAGCAAGTCAGCTATCAACACCAGCATCTTCACAGGCAAATGGGTGGGCGTCTGCAGCGCGCTGTATGGTTTTGTCACCACGAACGTACCCAGCTTCACCAATTACGCCAAGCTATTTGGTCAGGTCGCCACACTCCCCGCCGCAGTGATGATCGCCACCCAAGCCCGCATGTTCGCTCGAAGACAAGTCCCACAGCGACCGTGCGACATCGCCTTGATCGAGTCGCTGTATGAGGTGACCCGGGAAGAACGAGTCTTGGTGGAGTGAGGGACAGCTGGCGGTGATTCCCTACTAGGACAAAGGCGGATGGCCGAAAGGCAGCGCGGGTGGATCGAAAGATATTTCGATGAATTTCTGATTTTGCCTCTTCTGCAACGGACGCCTTCAAGGGAGGAATCGCAACCCTTGATCGACGGGCTTGGGGCTTCCCATCCCCCGCTTGATCTCCCTAGTGCAATCGATCCCCCCGATCCAAGGAGTTGCTCGTTCCTCAGAGCGGTTTGAAAGATCCTTCTAGAGCGAGTACCGTCAAAAGTCTCCTCTTTTGCTCTTCTCTTTCCAGGTGAGGACGCCACCAGCGAGTAGCTGGGCCGTGCGTCGATCGACGGGAGTCATACGATGTGTGGTATCGTCGGCTACATCGGAAGCCGTTCGGCCGTCCCCTTTCTTTTGGAAGGTTTGAGAAGGCTGGAGTATCGAGGCTACGACAGTTCGGGGGTAGCGATCCTCTCCCCGAATGGCAAGCTGGACCGGGTTCGATCGGTGGGGCGAATCGAGCAGTTGGCTCGGGTCGTTGCTGAGGGGGATCTGGAAGGAGGGCTTGGGATTGGCCACACGCGCTGGGCCACTCACGGCCCAGCTACTCGAGAAAACGCCCACCCCCATTTCGGTGGCGATGGCTCAGTCGCGGTCGTCCACAACGGAGTGATCGAAAACTATCAGGAACTGCGAGACGCACTGGAGTCGCGTGGCGTTCGATTTGACTCCCAGACCGATACCGAAGTGATCGCCCATCTGATCGCTTGTGCCGTGGAGTCGGACGAGCAGTTTCGAGACCCTATGATCGCTTCGCCCAGCGCCTACGCACGTCTGCTGCAGGGGGTGTTGGAGCAGTTGCGAGGGACCTATGGGTTGGCAGTGCTGTTCAAAGATCGCCCCGATTTCCTCCTAGCCGCTCGCCTGGGCAGCCCACTGGTCGTTGGACTGGGGCGTGGTGAGCTGTTTCTTTCGAGTGACACAGCGCCGCTGGCGGGGCAGACCGACCGCATCATCACGCTGGTCGATCACCAGATCGCCATCATCACGGCTCGATCTATCCAGGTGATCCATCGCGACCACGGAACGATCTCCCCCAGCATCCAGAGCCTGGATGGGGTGGAACTGGAGCAGGGGCTGGATGGCTACCCGAATTTCATGCTCAAAGAGATCTTTCAGCAACCCGAAGCGATTCGCAACGCGCTACGAGGCCGCCTTGACCGCACCCATGCCACCAGCGTCCTCGGTGGGCTCAATCTGACCCCAACGCAACTCCGTCATGTCGACCGCTTGATTCTCACCGGTTGCGGCACCAGTTGGCATGCGGCGCTGATCGGCGAATACATGATCGAGGAGTTGGCGAGGCTTCCTGTGGAAGTGGAATACGCCAGCGAGTTGCGGTATCGCAATCCTCCGGTCGATCGACAGACCGTTGTCTTCGGAATCAGCCAGAGCGGGGAGACGGCCGATACCCTGGCTGCGATTCGTGAATTGAAGCGGAAAGGCCATCCTTCCCTGGCGATCTGCAATCACGTTGGCAGCAGCATCTCCCGAGAGGCCGACGGCGGGGTCTACCTCCATGCGGGTCCCGAGATTGGCGTTGCATCCACCAAGGCATTCACCTCCCAGGTCGTGATTCTGGCGCTGCTTGGCCTGCATTTCGGACGGATGCGCCACTTGAGTTTTGAGCAGGGCATGGAGTGGATTGAAGCGCTGGAGCGACTGCCGGAAGCGGTACAGCAGGCGCTGGAAACCCGCGACCAAGTCTTTCAGATCGCTGAGGAGTATCAGGACGCAAGCACCATTCTGTACCTGGGACGCCATTGCCTTTTCCCCACCGCACTCGAAGGGGCGCTCAAGCTAAAAGAAATCAGCTACCTGCATGCCGAAGGCTATCCTGCGGCCGAGATGAAGCATGGCCCTATCGCTCTGGTAGAACCCAGCGTCCCCTCTGTCTTTCTCCTCTCCAAAGGTCCCGTCTACGACAAGGTGATGAGCAACCTACAGGAGGTCAAGGCGCGGGGTGGGCCGGTGATCGCGATCACCGATTTTGTCGATCGCCAACTAGAACAACTCGCGGACCGCATCGTCCAGATCCCATCGATTCACCCCCTTCTACAACCGATCGTCACTGTCATCCCCCTGCAACTACTGGCCTACCAAATCGCCATGCTCCGCGGGTGCGATGTCGACAAACCACGCAACTTGGCAAAGAGTGTCACGGTCGAATAACCAGCTTGCCTTCGGAAAGTACGCTATTTGAACAAGGAATCCAAAACCATGCTGGATCGAATGCTCAGTCAAGATACATGCAAGTCGCTTCGCAGCGCACTGGGAGAGCAGGCGGCGCTGGAAATCCAACAAGCCTTCTCCTTGTTGCTTAGCGAGATCGAATCGCTACGACGCAACAAGGTTTCCGTGACGCGAATCGTCCCTTCGGCAGATCTTGGGGACGAAACGCTCATCGTCACAGGTGACTGCTTGGATTGACCGATGGGCGGCCAGTTGGCAAACCTATCGCCTTCCAAACATGCAAAAAGTCGCTCACCTCGAGAAACCCCCAGCAAGACCAGATCGAGCCGAAGGCAGGATGCGAGAAGAATACCACGAGCGGAGCGAGCGTCTGGCCGGCCGGCGAAACGACCGGCCAGACGTTCATGTGAAATCAAGCGATCGAAATCAGAGGAACTTGGCAAGCCTAGCGCACAGGTCGGCGGTGCGGCAGCTGTAGCCCCACTCGTTGTCGTACCAGCTGACGATCTTGACCAACTTCCCTTTATCTCCCAAGACCTGGGTGAAATCGGCAGCGAAGATCGAGCTGTGGGAGTCGTCGATGATGTCGCTGCTGACAATGGGATCTTCGGTGTAGCTGAGGATTCCCTTCATCTTGCCTTCGGCAGCCGCTCGTACCGCCTCATTGATTTCCTTGGCGGTGGTTTCGCGGCTCAGATTGGCCGTCAGGTCGACCACGCTGCCGGTGGCCACCGGCACGCGAAGGGCGATCCCTGTCAGCTTTCCTTTCAACTCCGGAATCACCAGACCGACGGCCGAAGCGGCACCGGTGGTGGTTGGAATGATGTTGACCGCCGCCGCACGGGCTCGGTAAGGATCCTTGTGAGGCAGATCCTGAACGTTCTGATCGTTGGTGTAGGCATGGACCGTGGTCATCAGACCAGTTTCGATGCCGAAGGTATCGTGCAGCACCTTGGCCACCGGCGCCAGGCAGTTGGTGGTGCAGCTGGCGTTGGAGATGCAGAGGTGGTTGGCCGACAACTTGTCGTCGTTGACCCCTAGCACCACCGTCAGGTCCGCACCATCCTTGGCTGGAGCGCTCAAGACCACTCGCTTGGCACCGGCCTGGAGGTGGGTGTCGTAGCCCGCTTTTCCGTTGGCTGCACGGCCGACGAAAATCCCGGTGCTTTCGATCACCACATCGACCTTTTCCTTACCCCAAGGCAAACTGGCCGGATCCCGCTCGGACAACGCCAGAATCTTCTTCCCGTTGACCGTCAGGTGGGTGTCATCGGCGGTCACGGTTCCGTCGTAGCGACCATGGACGCTGTCGTACTTCAGCAGCGTGGCGAGCATTTGGTTGTCGGTCAGATCGTTGATCGCGACCACTTCAAATTCGTTGGACCGCTTCATCAGATTGCGAAAGGTAAGTCGACCGATACGACCGAATCCATTGATGGCGACGCGAATAGCCACGGGCATTGTTCCTCATGCGAGACAGTTTTTCGGGGCAAAACCAACATTCCAGTTGTCACCAATCGTAACCATCTTCCGAAAATCGCTCAACGCCACCCCCATCCCCCACCCGTATGCCACCAACTCAGGCAGCTCCACGCAGACCCTCCTCCCAGCGATGCCAGCTTCCGGAGAAGCCAGCCTCTCCGAAGGTCCTCCTGGGAGGGTTTCGATCCCATGGACTGCGACCGGTTCGATGGGATCGCTATAGTCGCCAGCCCTTGGATCCTCTAGGGTAAAAGGTGGCTTGGGAAGCGAACAAGGAGTTCGCAGGCCCAGGTGGAACACTCAGACAGGATGCAATCGCTGTCGGGGAGAGCCGGCCGTTGAGAATCGTGGGATTGGAGTCTTGAGGGAGCGGGGTATGAGCGGTGATCGATGGCGGGTGATTCGCGGAGGGTTGCTTTGCGATCCCTCCCAATGGCCCCAGCCGATCGCGGCGGACCTCTACTTCTGTTCCGATCGCATCGCGACAACGCCTCCCGAAGGTACCCCCTGCTCGGTGATCGACGCCACCGGTTGCCTAGTGATGGCCTCTGGAATCGATCTGCACACCCACGTCGGTGGCGGCAAGGTCAACCTGGCTCGATGGCTGCTGCCGGAATCGGCGCGATGGAGCGGATCGGGGGCGTGGTGGAAGGAGTCGGCGGGCCATCACCGACTGACAAGCCCGGTGCCCCCTGCCTGGGAGACGGGCCGGCGCTACTTGGAAATGGGTTACGGGGTCGCGATGGAACCCGCGGTGGCTCCCTGCAGCGCCCGACAGACCCACCTCGAACTGTCCGATCTGCCCCATTTGGATACGGGCGGTTATCTGGTGCTGGGCAACGAGACTCTACTTCTGGAACAGCTGGCTGGAGGATGCAGCCAGCAATGGGTCGATGACTACGTCGCATGGATGGTCGCAGCGCACCAGTGCTATGGAGTCAAGGTGGTCAACCCGGGAGGTGTCAGCGCATGGAAGGAGGGGCAAGGATCGACGTCGCTGGATACCCCTCACCCGCGCTATGGAGTCACCGGGCGGACGATCCTTGTAGCGCTTGCCAGCGCCGTCGATCGGATTGGACTGCCGCACCCTTTGCATCTGCACTGCAACCAACTGGGAGTCCCTGGCAATATCGAAACCACCTTGGCAACGATCGCCGCGCTGGAAGGCAAAAGGCTTCATCTGGCCCACGTGCAGTTCCACGCCTATGGCAAGGAGGGTCCTATGGGCTTCTCTTCCGCAGCAGATCGATTGGTCGATGCGTTGCAAGCCAATCCTCTGGTGACGATCGATGTTGGGCAGGTCCTGTTCGGCCAGACCGTGACGCTCTCAGGCGACCTGGCGCATCAAGCCCACCATCGCGACTTGGCCCATCCGGGAAAGACGATCCTTCAGCGTCAGGAACTGCAAGGAGGCTGTGGCGTACTACCCTTTCGCTACCGTCATCCCTCCTTTGTGCATGGCCTGCAATGGACAGTGGGTCTGGAGCTGTTTTTGCGGATGCCCGACCCCAGCCGGGTCTTTCTCACGACCGATCATCCCAATGGAGCTCCCTTCACCACCTACCCCCATCTGATGCGGCTGCTGACCGATCTCGATTTCCGGGAGGCTGCATTCCGGACGCTGCATCCGGAAGTGCAGCGGCAAAGCGAACTGATGCAGCTGAAGCGGGTCTTCAGCGACACCGACTTAGCCGCTTCCACTCGCTGGGGACCGGCGATGGCCCTGGGGCTTACCGATCGCGGCACCCTACAGCCCGGCGCGCTGGCCGATGTGGCGGTCTACCCGATTGGATCGAACGCCCAAGAGACCTATCGCGAAGCTCGATGGGTCTTCCGTCGCGGACAGATCGTCTACGACCGTGGAAGCATCCTCCCTCCCAGCAGCGCAAGCTACTCAGGCACCCAGCCACCAGCCACTCAGCCCCTGGTCGCTCCACTCGACCAGGTCGCTCCTGCCCTTCCCTCCTGGGAAGCGCGATGGCGGGAAATCTACCATCGCACCAGCGCCTCGGAACGAATCTCGGGGGACGAACTTCAGGAGATGCGATCGTCCCGCTGGGAGCCAGTCCCCACTCCGCCAAGTTCCCCGAAGGAATCTTCGGCGGCCCATGCACGACATCGACAGGATCGCAAAGCCAACTGACTGCGCGGGTCGCCTACCCCGGCACGCCGTGAGGTCGAACCTGCAGCCAGCAGTTCCAGCCAGAAGGAAGCAACGCCATGCGGATCCATGGAATCCCGATTGAACCGACGTTTGCCGAAGCATTCGATATGACCGCCACGCGGATCGTCATCACGGCAGCCGAACCGCAATGGGCGATGCGAGCCGCCGAAGCGATGACAGGATTTGCCACCAGCGTTATCGGCTGTGGCGTGGAGGCAGGGATTGAAAAGGAGATCGAGGAATCCGAATCACCAGACGGACGTCCCGGGGTAGCGGTGCTGCTGTTCAGCATGTCGGGAGGAGAGCTAGAAAAACAACTGGTGCGGCGGGTCGGGCAGTGTGTGCTGACCTGCCCCAGCACCTCCGCCTTCGCCGGTATGCAGGGCTCCAAACGGATCGCGATGGGATCGAAGCTTCGGTATTTCGGCGACGGAGACCAGATTTCCAAAACCTTCGGCGACCGACGATTCTGGCGCATCCCGGTGATGGATGGTGAGTTTGTCTGTGAGGAATCGGTCGCTCGCGTCAGCGCGGTTGGCGGTGGCAATTTTCTGATCCTCGCCGAAACTATTCATGGCGCGCTCCACGCCTCCGATGCAGCCGTTCGCGCGATTCGACGGATCCCCGAATGCATTATCCCTTTCCCCGGTGGCGTCGCCCGCAGCGGCTCCAAAGTCGGCTCCAAGTACCGCAGCCTCTCCGCGTCCACCAACTCGAAATACTGCCCCACACTGAAACATCTGAGACCAACCGAACTAGAAGATGGCTGTGGGGCAGCACTGGAACTGGTCATCGATGCGCTGCGTCCCGAAACGATTGCCGATGCCATGCGAGTAGGAATCCTCGCAGCCTGCGAGATCGGCCCATCGTGCGGCGTCCGTCGAATCACAGCGGGCAATTACGGTGGACAGCTGGGAAAGCACCACTTCCATCTCATGGAAGTGATGGGAGGCAAGCGATGAGTGGCTGGCGATTGACACCGCGCGAAGTGTTCGAGGAACGGCTGGATGCATCCGACCTGATCCCAGAAAAGCTGCTGCCAAAAAGTCTTTCGGAGATCCTGTCGATCCCGATCCCACTTGGCCTGCGACGCGTCCGGCTCTCTGAACTCTTCGAGGTCTCGCCGCTTGAAAGCGACGCGAAGATCCTCTTCGATGGCGATTGCTCAGGCATCGATCGACTCGGCGGATCGATGACCAGCGGCCGACTGCAGATCCGTGGAAATGCTGGACATGGAGTTGGCCAGTCGATGCGAGGCGGCCAGATCGAAGTGACCGGATCGGTCGCCGAGGGCGCCGCGACCGATATGCGCGGTGGTGAAATTCTCATCGCGGGCAACGCCGGACGAAGACTGGGAGCCCCCTTGCCCGGAGAACGAGGCGGAATGCGCGGCGGCACCCTGCTGGTCGGTGGCTCCTTGGGGGCTGAGGCTCTGCTGCGGATGCGCCGAGGTGTGGTGGCGGTGGCTGGACAGGCCGCTGAGGATGGTGCACACCAGATGATTGCTGGGACGATTGTTCTGCTGAGCCCATGCGGAGGTGGATGGGCTAGCGGCATGCGAAGGGGATCCATCATCGCGATGGACGCATCCCAACCTCCAAGCTCCTCGCAGGCCGATGGGGCCCTGTGGAGCGACGAACAACTGCTGGAACTCAGCTTCCTTCCACTCCTTTGGAACCACCTCGATGACGTCCTCCGGCGATTCGGAAAACGACCCGAGCCTCCTTCGGCCGCACCATCGACGAACGGCCGCCTGGAGAATGATCCCACAGATAAACTCGCAGATAAACTTGCTGGGGAAGCCAACCGCCAACAGCCTTTCCACTCCGCCTGGCCACGCACCCGCTGGGCGTTTCGACAGATCGGTGATCTGGCAGTTGGCGGCCGCGGCGAACGACTCTGGCTCCGTAGACTCCCTGGGATCACTATGAATTCCTGATGCATGGGTCGAGCTGAAAAAGCGAGAACAGTCTCCGAAATCGGGTGCGGGGGGTGCTTGGCCCTGCTGCATATCCTTTTCGGATCGCGGCTATCCTGCTGGGAAACAGCGACAGAGTTCGATCGATTCCAGTGATCGCTAGCAATAGGCGAAAGAACTTTAGAAGAATCCACCGATCCAAACCCAGGCTCTGGAAGCATATCCCTTCAGATAGGTTTGCCGCAGGAGTCTGCGACCACTTGCCGATCTGCCCCCGGATCGATCACACTGGAGGGTTCGGTTTGCGGTCTTGTTTGACCATGGTCGCTTGGCGGCTGAACCGAGCCCCCGGCGGGGATACCTGCTCGCCTAGAACTTGCCTCGCCGAATTCCAAAGGTCCCTGGGGATCGCCATCCGTGCATGAGTCACCGACTGAAGTCCAAGGCATCGTTTTGTCGATTCTGGAGTCGCTGGGAAAGGTGGAGCGGAAGATACGAAGCAACCGCCTCCTGCTAGCTCGTTACTGCAAAATGTCCGACAGTCCACGGCTGGATCGCAATTCAGAACGATGGTGCTGGGAATTTGATTATCTGAACCCGATGGGAGATGGGCCTCCATTCCAGACTTTGCTGGTGGCCATGGTCCAGCCTGTAGCGGTGGCAACTCCATCGCAATGGCATCAAACGCCATCGCACTTCGGAGAGATGGGATTTCGATGCAGCTGTGGCGAAGCTACGATCGAACCTTGCGCCCACGTGGCTGCAGCGGTGACCTGGCTGCGGCAGAAGATCGCGGCGCAACCTCCCGAAGGCGCCTGGAAGTTCCTGCAGGGACTGGTCGCCGACGGTTCGGCCGCTGCCGAGCAGCTGATCGAAGCCCTGACCAAAATCCCGGCTGGCTCGAGCGCTGCGGAGGCTCCTGAACGGATCCAGTGGCGTCTGAATTATCACACTCCCCATCGCTCGATGATGGGTACCCTGCAGGTGATTCCCTATCTCCAGCAGTTCCGCAAGCGTGGCGGTTGGACCAAAGGAAAACGAATCTACGATTTTTCGGAGATCCAAATCGATCCCGAATGGTCCCATCCCAGCGATCGCCTTCTGATGGCGATTCACCAAGCCGATGTCGCCAAGAAATCGAGCGAACTGAACAGTGGACTGGTTGTTCGCGAGACGCTGCACCTGCTGATGAAGCATCCGAATGCAGCATTCGAAGGAGAAGAACCCCAGCCCCTGCGGATCGAACAGCTACCATTCGTCGTGCGGTTGGATCCTGAGGAAGATCATTTCCTTCCTGGTGTCTACCTGGGAACGATGCCGATCGACCTCGAAGCGCAGCCACTGGCAGTCTTTCCGATCGCGCCCAACCTTTCCCTGGGGCTTCTGGTACGGCCCGAACTGGGATTGGTGGTGATGACCGAATTGAGTGGAGCGATGATTGCGTTGATGCGCGAATTCCGCGCTGCGAAGCGTCGGCGCGTTGCGCTGGATCATGGGCTGGCCGACAGGATGGCCACCGTCATGACCAGTGCCGCTCTTCGCCCGCTGCATCTGGAACTGCCGGAGGTGCTGGCTGGCCCCGAACAACCGCTAGCTCCTCAAATCGAACTGCACCTGGCCCCCGCAAGTTTCGGCGGCGGCCTGGAGGCTCGACTGCGCATCGCATGCGACGGGGTGGGTGAGCCGCCGATTCCAGGTCAGGACCCGAAAGTGCTTCGCGTCAACACGCCCGCAGGACGATTCCAGTTGGTACGCGATCTTGTGGCCGAAGAGGAAATGGCCCAGCAGATCGTCGCACGAACCGGCCTGGATCGACTAACCTCCCAAGGCCCCTTCACGTGGCTTGCGGAAAATGATGACGCTGCCATGCACCTGATCGAGACCCTCGAACAATTAGGGGATCAAGCGCCGGCCGTCTGCTGGCCTCAGGAAAATCAGCAGTTTCGCCTGATAGGGGAAATCACCCCACAGCGATTGAAAGTCCGCCTCGCCGGCCACCGCGACTGGTTCGGCGTCGAGGGTTCAGCCGCCATCGCAGGCATCGACATCCCGCTCGATCAACTCCTGGCGGCGCTGCGAGCCGGACGCAGGTACATCGCAGTGGGCGAGGGACAATTCGCCAGCATCGAACCAGCGCTGCGGCAACGACTGATCGCGATGCTCGATCTTTCCCACAGCGACTCCGGGGCTCTGCAGGTCCCGAGGGTTGCGGTCCCGGTGCTGGAGGAAGCGCTGGGCGATGACATCGATTACGAAAGCGACGATATGTGGAAGCAGGCGATCGAGCGGCTCCATACGATTCGGCAACTGGAACCGCAGATCCCTCAGCAACTGGATGCGACGCTGCGCGATTATCAGAAGCTGGGCTTCCAGTGGCTGGCTCGGCTCAGCCACCTAGGCGTCGGTGCCTGCCTGGCCGATGACATGGGGCTCGGCAAGACAGTCCAGGCCCTGGGAGCCCTCGTGATGCGCCAGGAGGAAGGCCCCTCGCTGGTGGTCGCCCCAACCAGCGTCGGCGTCAACTGGCAACGAGAAACCCAGCGATTCGCGCCAACCCTTCAGCCAAAACTCTATCGCGAACACGACCGCAAATCGCTGATCGATTCGGCCGGCCCCGGAGATCTGGTCATCACCAGCTACCAACTCCTGCAGCGGGATATCCAACTGTTCACCTCGCGCAGCTGGAATACTTTGGTCCTCGACGAAGCCCAGTTCATCAAAAACTTCCAGACGAAAACCTCGCGGGCCGTCCGGTCCTTGCAGGCCCAGTGGAGCCTGGCGCTCTCCGGTACCCCGCTGGAAAATCACCTCGGGGAACTCTGGAGTCTTCAAAGGACGATTTGCCCAGGACTGCTGGGATCCTGGGAACGGTTTCGCAAGGTGTTTGCCGAGCCGATCGAGAGGGATCGTGACGCGGAAAGACTTCAGTCGCTGGCACGGGTCGTCCGCCCCTTCATCCTTCGACGCACCAAACAGGAAGTGCTCAGCGAGCTGCCACCACGAACCGAAGTGATCCGCTACACGGAACTGTCCGACGAGGAACGACTGAAGTACGACGCCACCCGCTTGGCTGCTCTAGCCGATCTAGGCAATGACGAGGGACCCAATCCCCAACAGAAGCGAATCCGCGTCCTGGCATGGCTCACCAAACTCCGGCAACTTGCCTGCCACCCGAAACTGGTCGATGCCCAGTGGCAGGGGGACTCCGCGAAACTACAAATGTTCCTGGAGATCGTCGATGAATTGCGTGAAGGGGATCACCGTGCTTTGGTCTTTAGCCAATTCGTGCAGCATCTTTCCCTCGTGCGCAAATCGCTCGATCAGCGCGGCATCTCCTACCAGTACCTCGACGGTTCCACCCCGATCCCCGACCGACAGAAAGCAGTCGATCAGTTCCAAGAGGGCTCGGGCGACCTCTTCCTGATCTCCCTGAAAGCGGGCGGCACCGGGCTGAATCTGACGGCGGCCGACTACGTTCTGCATCTAGACCCCTGGTGGAATCCAGCGGTGGAAGATCAGGCGACCGACCGGGCGCATCGCATCGGACAGCAGCGAGCCGTCACCGTCTATCGATTGGTCGCTAAAGATACGATCGAAGAACAGATCCTAGCACTCCACGAGGACAAGCGAACGCTGATCAGCGGGGTGCTGGAAGGGTCCGATCGCGCAGGAAAGCTGTCCAACGATGAACTGATTAGCCTGATCCGCTTGAGCCATGCACAGATCCAAAGCAGCTGAGGCTGTCTTCGGGTGCTAATCGAATCGACTGCATCTGGAATGCGATCGTCCCTCGCGTAGCACAGGGCGACGCGCGCCGTTCCGCTGGGAATCTTCTGCATACCAGCGGAACAGCGTCAGATCTCCGGTGAGCCTCTCACAAACAAAAAAAGCGGACGGCTGGCGCCGTGCCGCTTGAGAATGGGCCGCGACTTGATTGCGGCATCTTGTCTTCGAAGTGGCTTTTGACCACCCGACCCGCGACTGGATCGGGTGGTCCCAAAAACGATTGATGCTGGCTACTTAAAAGCCGATCCCGATCGAGACACCACTGCGGTAGAAACCCCCGCCCGCGCCATAGGCTCCCAGCGGAGGAAACCCACCCACACCAAAGGCACCCCAACCGAATCCGGGAACCACGCCAATCGGCCGGCTGTAAATGGGCGCTGGTCCCACCCAGCCCCAGGTCGGATAGGCAGGATAGACCGGGTATCCCACCGAGTAGACGCGCGGAGCCACCACGTAAGCGGGATAGGTGCGGACCACAGGGACCGGCCGCACATAGGCAGGCACACCCACCGTGCGCGAACGGATAACGGTCCTGGATCGCGGCCAACCTCCCATGCTATCTCCCGCCACCGCTGCCACCAGCAGCAGAGCCAATCCCACCGAAAGCCATCGTCTTGCAGCAACCATCCCGCACTCCTTAACCTGGTCTGGAGACCCAAGAGACAACCCCAACTCCAGCGTGATCGCAGACGCACCGTCGCGTTGCAACGCCTTCAGGAACTTCGATGATCGCTCGACCTGCAAGTTCCCGAAAAATAGTAGGCTCCCTAGTGGGGGAATCAAGGGCCGAGGGGAGCCGATTCCCGCAAGACGGCTGCAGAGTCTCCCACCACCGCCCCCAGAGCCGCCGACGCCAGATGGCGACTTCAAGACAACGGTCTTGTGACAGGGATCCTGCGAGCTGTTTTTAGCCAAGCCCTTCCTCTCGCAGCGTCACAAAGAGGCAAGAAAAATCCATCGGTCCACACTCTCCCTGACTTCGTGAGAGGCAAACAGGCGCGATCAGGTTTTTTTGGTTCCAGCGGTGCCCCACTGCCTCAAAGAGTTGTCGGATGGGCTTTTTCTCAGGCTGGAAAAGGGAGGAGACCTGCGAGGGGTGGAAACGTCCTTGGTTGCACCCCCTGGATGGCTCTGCGAGAATACCGCCTGGTGGAATCTGCAGGTGGTTGGACGGCTGTTCGGTCGTAGCCTTGCGGTTCTCGCACCGATGCCAGGAGTTCGATCCATGAAGCGCCGCACGAACGATTCCCGCCGCCGGTTCCTCAAGACCTCCGCCGCAGTGGCTGCTCTGGGGGCCGTTGCTCCCGCCATCCATCTGCCGCGTGCATCGGCCAGTCAGTCGGAGCTGATCATTGGCGAAGGGGATCATCGTTACCGGGTCAATCATCACTGGCCCCAGCTTCCCTCCCCTTTCACCTGGCAAACCACTCACAACGTCGCGGTCGACTCCCAGAACAATCTCTACGTGATCCACGAGGGCCAAGAGAATCAGAAAGAGCATCCGTCGATTTTTGTCTTCGATCCAGAAGGGAAACTGATTCGTTCGTTTGGCGCCCGATTCCAGGGAGGTGGTCATGGGATCGAAGTGCGTCAGGAGGGGAGCGAAGAGTTCCTCTACGTCGCCGCTTACCAACAGGTCAAAACGATCGCCAAGCTGACGTTGGAAGGTGAAACGATCTGGGAACAGCGAGCCCCGCGCGGTAGCGATCGCTACAACGAGGAGGAGTATGCGCATCCGAAGAAGGTCTGGGGTCGCGATCGTTTCATGCCGACCAACTTCGCATTCCTCGATGATGGTGGATTTCTGCTGGCAGATGGTTATGGAGCCTTCCTGATCCACCGCTATGACAAAGACGGCAACTGGGTCAGTTGCTTTGGTGGAGAAGGCGCTGGCCAGGGTACTTTCAATACGCCGCATGGACTTTGGATCGATCGCCGCAAAGCCGACCAACCGGTGATCGTCGTCACCGATCGCGCCCACGACACGCTCCAGCGATTCCAAATGGATGGAACCTACATCGACACGCTGACCGACTTCGGACTGCCAGCGAATATCGACATCCGAGGAGACTTCATGCTGGTGCCTGAACTCAAGGCCCGCCTTTCCATCCTCGATCGCGACAACCGAGTCGTTGCACGCCTGGGAGACGACGTCCAGCGGATCTCCGGCGACCGCGAAATCCGAAACGATGAGAAAAAGTGGATCGACGGGAAATTCGTCCACCCCCACGATGCCTGCTTCGATCGGGAAGGGAATATCTTCGTCGCCGAATGGGTCGCATCGGGCCGAATCACCAAGCTGACCAAAGTGAGCTGATTCGGCACCCCACCGAAGATTTGAATATTCCGTTCGCTATCGATTCCCTGTGCCTGGCGGACTTCGCCCCAGGCTCATTCGCCGGTTTGCGACGAAAACATTTGAGTTCTCTCGGTCGATTTGCGACAATGAAGGTATGCGATCCCACCTACCTTCCCTGCCCCGGCTCCGTTGGCCAATCGCTCTTTGGACGACGCTTCTCTTTGCGGCGTTCTCCAATCCATCGTGCGCCCAGGATTCGCTGGAACTGTTTGAGAAACAGGTCCGCCCACTGCTGCTAGAACGCTGTGCCTCGTGCCATGGTGGACAGGAACCGGAGGGAGATCTGCGACTGGATCAAGCCGAAGGGCTGGCCATCGGCAGTCGAAGCGGCCCGGTCTTCGTTCCGGGCAAACCTCAGGAAAGTCTCCTGTGGCTTGCCGTCTCGGGCGAATCCCCCGACCTTCAGATGCCGCCGCCTCCCCACCAACCGCTCACACACGCCCAGAAGCGGAGCATCCAGCAATGGCTGGCCAGTGGTGCCGCGCTTCCCGTCACCGCTCCCAGCACCGACCCCACGGAGAATGCCAGCACCGACTTTGCCAACACTCCCGCCAGCGATCTCTGGTCGTTGCAGCCGATCGAGCTACCCGTGCTGCCCGATGCGGCGGATGAATGGTCGCAGGAACCCATCGACCGTTTCGTCGCCGATCGCTGGCCTGAAAATCATCTGCCGGCTGCTCCTGCCGATCGAACGGCATGGCTTCGCCGTGTGACGATCGACCTGACGGGATTGCTTCCAACGCTGGAGGAGACGGAAGCGTTCCTCCGCGATCCAGCGCCCGACGCGATGGAACGCGTTGTTGACCGCCTGCTGTCCAGCCCCACCTATGGCCAGCGATGGGGTCGCCACTGGCTGGACGTCGTTCGCTACTCCGACTCCAACGGACTCGATGAAAACATCGCGCACGGCAACGCGTGGCGCTATCGCAATTACGTCGTCGCGGCGCGGAATGCCGACATGCCCTACGACCAATTCCTCGCCGAACAACTCGCAGGAGACCTTCTGCCTCCCGACCCCAGTGATCCCTATCGCCGAAAAATCGCCACCGGAATGCTGGTGCTTGGCCCCAAGGTGCTGGCCGAGGTCGATGAACGGAAGATGGAGATGGATATTGTCGACGAACAGATCGATACGGTCGGCAAGGCGGTCCTGGGACTGACTTTGGGCTGCGCGCGATGCCATGACCATAAGTTCGATCCTTGGTCGATGGAGGATTACTATCGCTTGGCGGGAATCTTCAAAAGCACCCGTACGATGGAGCACTTCACGAAGATCGCCAAATGGAACGAAGCGGAAATTCCAACCCCCGAAGAAGTCGCTCGACGAGATACCCACCAACAGGAACTGGCTAGCCATCGTGACCGCATCGCGATGGCTCGACAGGAAGCCATCGACCGCTGGAAACAATCGCTCGCTACCGACATGCCGGTGCCTGAAGATCCCGAACCGATGCTGCCTGAGGCAGATCGACAGATGCTGCAGAAGCTTCGGGATGAGCTGAAGGAACTGGAGAAGAAAGCGCCGGAAGTTTCTACCGCCATGGCGGTATCGGAAGGCAAGATCGATGATGTCCCGATCCATATCCGCGGCAGCCATCTGGCCCTGGGCAAGAAAGTCGCTCGCGGCTTCCTTGCCCCCGTCCCCCTCCCGGCTCCCCAGATCGCGCCGCAGCAGAGCGGCCGGGCTGCACTGGTCGCCTGGCTGACCGATCCGGAACATCCTCTGACCAGCCGCGTGATCGTCAATCGGATCTGGCGTTGGCATTTTGGACAGGGACTGGTCCGCAGCGTCGACAACTTTGGCGAATTGGGGGAATCACCTACGCATCCCCAACTGCTCGACTGGATGGCTCGGAATTTTCAGCGAGACGGATGGTCCTGGAAAAAAGTGCATCGCCAGATCGTCCTTTCGGCCACCTACCGACAAAGTAGCAGTACGACGCACGCCGATCTGCAGGCCGATCCCGAGAACCGCTTGCTGACACGCTTCCCCAAGCGACGCATGGAAGCGGAGGCGATCCGCGACTGCCTGCTGCAGGTAGGGGATCGATTGGATATGGGGGTGAAAACTTCCTACCTGCATGTGAAGAACCGCGAGTTCTTCTTCGATCACACATCGATCGACAAAACCGATTACAACCATCCCTGCCGATCGATCTATCTGCCCGTCGTCCGCAATCACCTCTACGATCTGTTCCAGCTGTTTGATTACAACGATGCTGCTGTGGTGCTTGGCCACCGGGACATCACCAATGTCCCTACCCAGGCACTCTGCCTAATGAACAGTGCATTAGCGATCGATTCCTCTCAGGGAATGGCCAAGCGAGTTCTTGCTCTGGATGGCACCGACGCTCAGCGATTCGCGCTGGCCGTCCGGTTCGCGCTGCAACGGGAAGCCACTGCGGAGGAAACGGCGATGGCCTGCCGCATGCTGGACGAGGCGTCCCAGCGGGGTCTAGATCCCCTGGGGGCATGGAGCCTATTGTGCCAGGGCCTGCTGGCCAGCAATGAGTTTCTCTTTCTGCCCTAGAGGTTCCCGATGCGATCGGAAGGCGATTCCATGGCGAAGATATCCCAGGGGGGACCCATCGCGATCGATCGTCGTGCCATGCTTCGCCAGTCCGCCATCGGGTTCGGTTCGCTGGCTGCCAGTGTGCTGCTGAGCCAATCTCAAGGGTTGGGGCAGACGGCGCCCGAGCGGTTTGCACTGGAGGGATTTATCCCGAAAGCCAAACGCATCCTGTTCCTCTTCATGAAGGGGGGACCATCCCAGGTCGATACCTTCGACTACAAACCGATGCTGGAACGAGACCACGGGAAGGAACTCCCATTCGATAAGCCGAGGGTCCAGTTCGCACCGACCTCGACGCTGCTTCGAAGCCCGTGGAAGTTTTCCCAGTACGGCCAGTCGGGAACCTGGGTCAGCCAGCTCTTTCCGGAGGTGGCCCGACACGTCGATAGCCTCTGCATGATCCATTCGCTGCACGGCACCAATGCGGCTCACGGCGGCGCACTGCTCAAACTCCACACCGGCAGCGATGCGTTCGTTCGTCCTAGCCTGGGAGCCTGGGTGCAGTATGGACTGGGAACCGAGAACCAGGACCTGCCCGGCTTTGTCACCATCTGCCCGACGCTGGCTCACGGAGGTGTCAACAACTGGGGCTCCGCCTTCCTCCCCGCGAGGTTTCAGGGGGTTCCCGTCGGCAACGCCTCCACTCCTTCCGACCAAGCGAAAATCCGATTCATCGAACCTGCGGTGCCTCGCGACCGAACTCTCCAGCGATGGCAGCTCGATTGGATCCAGCAGCGCAATCAGCAGCATCTGGCAGCGCAGGGCCAGGATGCAGCGCTCGAAGGCCGTATCGCGGCGATGGAACTGGCCTTCCGGATGCAGGGGGAAATGCCTGAAGCGCAGGACCTCGCCAGCGAATCGTTAGCCACACAGCAACTCTATGGTCTGGACGATCCCGTCACCGCAAACTTCGGTCGCCAATGCCTGCTCGCCAGAAGACTGCTGGAACGAGGCGTCCGGTTCGTTCAGGTCAGCCACAGCGACGCCTTTGTCCAGTGGGATCAGCATGGCGATTTGAAGAAAGGGCATGAGAAAAATGCCCGTGAAGTCGATCGTCCCATCGCCGGTTTGCTCGACGACCTCAAGCAGCGCGGCCTGCTGGAGGAGACGTTGGTCTTATGGAGCGGCGAATTTGGCCGGACTCCGACCGCCCAGGGTACCGATGGACGAGACCACAACCCGGAGGGCTTCACCGTCTGGATGGCTGGAGGCGGGGTCAAACCGGGATTCCATTATGGCGCCACCGACGAGTATGGCTTCTATGCAGTGGAGAACAAGGTCCATCTCCACGACCTGCACGCCACCCTCCTGGGCCTCCTAGGGATCGACCACACCAAGTTGACCTATCGCTATGCCGGACGCGACTTTCGACTGACCGATATCCACGGCCGCGTCGTGCGCGAGATCTTCGCCTGAACCGTAGTTCCTCTCCGGTTCCCACTCTGGCCGGATCGCCGAAGCCCAAAAGCCAGAACTCCTACTCGTGCCCAACCACTATCGTTCTTCCCTCATGCATCGACAGAGTTCGCCCATTCCAGATACCTCGTTCTGAGCCTTGAACCCCCGAAAAATTGCAACGGTTGGTCTGACGCGAAAACGACAAGACGCGAAGGACGATACGAGGCAGATCGTTCGTCAGCACCTGACGCCCAGGTCCATCCACGATTCGACTTGTCGATTCGATTGGCAATGAATGGTTACTGCCTACAAAAAAAGTCGACTGGATACCCTGGCAGGAATCGCAAACGGGACGGGGCTTTCCATCGCTTCGTGCCTTCGCGGCTTCGCGCGAGCCGACAAGCGAATTGCACGAGGTCATGAGTGCTAAAAATCTTGCCTATCTGGGATTTGTCCGTATCGCCATGGAATTCAGCTCCCGTTTCTGCCTTGCGCGTTTAGCTCTTTCAGCGATCACCAAATCCCTAGTGCGTCCCGAATTCGCTTTACCCAAGATTCGACCATTGCTTCGGCAGCAGAAGCCCTCCTGCTGGCGATCGGGCATGCATGGCCGGGACGGCCATGCCACAGGAAGGCCTGCCGGCGATTTGCATCGCGACGGTTTTTCTATCCCGGTTACGGGGCGCGAGCATGATCGAAAAACTGACGCCAGGTGATCGATTCGATCTGGTGATCCTGGAGCAGTTTTTTGAATTCTTCGGAGGAAAAGAGCTGCCGGTCCTGGTTGCGACGAGCGGCGCTGTTGGTGACGGCGCGAAGCTCTTCATCGTCATAGCCACAGTGAATGATCAATTGGTGAATCCCAGGGGGAATCTTGGCGATCGCTTCCTCATAAGCCGCTTTCCTCATCTCCAGGTCGTCGCCACCATAAATTTGAACCAGAGAGTCGAGCACTGGAAGCTTTTTCTGATCCAACATCTGGATGGCCGATTCTAGACGCGCTGCCAGCGCGGGGTAGCCTTTGCGGGTCGGCTCATCCAGCGACCGGAGGAAAAGCACCGGCAGGTCGTACTCGATCCCCAGCTTCAAATAAACCGCGACCAGATCCGGACGGCTCATCACCGCCCCCATGTGCGTATCCAGATGGCTCAGCGGAACCCCGAATGCCTTCGCGCGGTCGATCTGCGCCCGCAGTTCCTTCTCCACTTGGTCTGCCTTTGCATTCTCCATCACCTGCTGCACGTTGTCCCAAAGGTAGCCTTCCGGATCGACCAACGACGGCACCTCACTTCGATCGGCTACCGGTCCCCAACGGTAGACGTCCCATTCGGAATTGAGCGTCAGATGGATTCCATAGTCGTGCTCTGGATGCGATTTGGCATACTGCGCAAACTCCTTGAACCAGGGACATGGCACCATGATGCTCGCCGAACGGACCAGTCCGCTTTCCAGCGCAGCGATCGTCCCCACGTTGGCTGAATGGGACATCCCGGCATCATCTGCATGCACGATCAAGTACCTGCCAGGTGCCAGACGCTGTGCCGACGCAGGGGATGTTAAGGAGGCCAGCAAGAGAAGAAACAACGCGGTCCAGCCACCATGTCTCATCGAATTCATCACCACTCACCCACGCGATAAAGTCTCTCGCTCATCCGGCGCCACCACCCACCGCAGGTAGCTTACGCGCGTCGCTTCAGCAAATAGACGACATCCTCTGACGAGGGATCAACTTCAATTGGATCGTCGATCGAATAGCGGAAGTCGTAGGTCGCTTCGATTTCCCATTGGGGTACTGAGTCGATGAATTTCTGGAACTGCTTCCAGGTGTAGCTGCGCAGCACCAAGCAATCGTCGATGCGGTAGGATCCTGAGGGGCGATGGATATCAAAGCGGATGTTGAAGCGTTCGATCCGAGTGCGAGTGTCTTTGTCGCGAGGCCACATCTGGGTGTTGACGACCAGATGGCCCCGTCTAGCCGACCACGATTCATGGTCGGTAGGGGTTCCTTCCTGAGGGGTCAAATGAAGCCCCAGGGCATAAAAACCACCCGGGCGAATCGCGTCGGCCATCGATCGCAAGTGACCGACCGCCTGCGCTTCGGTGGTCAGATGGCGGAAGGAGTTGATCGTGTTGAAGGCAGCGTCATAGGGCCGCTTCACCTGAAAATCGCTCATATCCGCCACCCAGGTTTTTGCCGCAAGCGAATGTCGCTGCAATCGACGGTTGCAATATTCAATCGCCTTGGGATTCAGGTCGATGCCATCGACCTGGTAACCAGCTTTCGCAAAGCGGTAGACCAGGCGTCCCGTTCCACAAGCAGGTTCGAACAACCGCTTGGGAGGCTTGGCCAGATGCTTGGCAAAGGCTGCCTTGAGGAACTTGAATTCGGCAGCCCAGTCGCTGCCAAAAATCAGGTCGTAGTAGATAGGATTGTCGTAGATGCTTTCCTGGCGTACTTCCATGGCTTGCTGGTACAAATCTCTATGGACAAGGTATTCTGAAGGTTCTGCGGCACTCGCATCAGCATAGCGGATGCCGTCCGCACCGGGGGACTGCCAAAGGTGCAGAGATTGGACTCTGGATGCCGTCGAAGCAGGCGACTTCCCGAGCCACCTTGGTTGCAAGTTTCTGGACCGATCTTTCTTTGAGGCCGCTGGATGACCGCTGCTGTCGCCGCTTTGTTTTTCCTGATCGCGGCGCTTTATGCTTCCGTCGGTTTTGCTGGGGGATCGTCCTACTTGGCGATCCTCGCGTGGCTAGATCTTCCCACCGATCAGGTGCGTTCTACGGCGCTGGGATGCAATCTGGTGGTATCGCTTTGGGGCCTGGGGCAGGCGATCCGGCGAGCCACCATGCCGTGGCGATTTCTTTTGCCCTTGGTTGGCTGTTCCATGCCAGCTGCATGGTTTGCCGCCAGCATGACAATCTCTCGACCGCTCTTCCTGGGTCTGGTCAGCGGATGTTTGGGGATCAGCGCGATGGCGCTACTGTTTCCGCAAAAAAACGATAGGGAATCGGTTCCCATGGAGCTTCGCCTCACCAAGAAACGCTCTCTCGTTACCTGCCTGATGGGACTTCCATTGGGTCTAGTCGCCGGATGGACGGGGATTGGTGGGGGAATCTACTTAGCACCCGTGCTGCACCTGATGCGATGGGGCACTCCGGTTCAGATCGCATCGCTGGCCACCGGTCTGATCGCCTGCAATTCGATTGCGGGACTTTTGGGGAGATGGAGCGCATCGGGAGGTTGGCAGGGGCGGTTGGATCCATCCTTCACTCTGTGGATGATGGCGGCCTTGGCTGGCGGGATGATTGGAAATCGCTGGCTGCATCATCACCGGCATGGTCCAGCCATCCGGTCGATCACCGGAATCGTCGTGGCGATGGTAGCGATACAGCTCGCCTTCCGCGCGGCCAGTTTGGCACGCTGAATCGGTCTTTGCAGCCTGGCATCGGCAGATACACGGTACCGCGCGGAGATTGCTCAGGCGATTTGCTGTGACTCCGTCTTTCGAATCACTCCCGACCAGACCAGCCCCCCTGGGCCCTGCTCCATCTGCTGCCAAGAGGCCTCTGCGGGAAGTGGCCACGCAGCAATCTCTTCGAACGACCAGATCGATTGCTGCACCAGAGGGTCGATTCGCCAGGGAATCATCGCCTGCCACGAATCGGGAAGCTGGGTCCCATCGCCAGCCAAATCTCCAGGGAGCCAATCCCTCAGTAGCAGACTACCGCCTGGTTGCAGGCAGCGGATCGCTTCCGCGATCCACTCTTGCGGTCGATCGATTCGATGCAGCACCAGATGCGCCACGATGGTATCGAAGTAGGCATCGGGAAATGGAAAAGGTCTTTCCTCATCGGCATGGTGCAACTGGATGCGATGCGTCATGCGTTCCACTTCTAGCGCGTAGCGGGCCAGATCCAGTAACTGCGTGGATGCTTCGGATGCCATCACGCGCGATTCTGGCCACTTCCTGCAGATGGCGATGGCCAGCCGTCCCGTGCTGCACCCTAGTTCCAGGACATGCCGCCCTGGTGTGGTGCAAGAAGCCATCCACTGGAGAAACTCCTCGTGCAGCGGCCCTATGGGTGCATCGTCTAGGGCGATCGCCTGATCGATGGTGTAGTGTGGCCTATGCCATAGAGCGCGAGGAGAAGGAGTGGAATTCATCGGTGGCACTATTTCCCAATCGATCAATCGATCGCAGGCACCTGCGAAGTGGTAGACGAACTTTTCCGCTCGCTGGAACGCAGGTACCAGCCCCAGGCGGCAAGAATCGCGGCCGTGATGCCATAACCGGCAGCCCATTGGAACTGTAGCGAACGGTACTCCGCAGGCAACACCCATCGCTCAGTATCCAGCCCGGGAATGGCGATCGGTAGAAAGAGCGCGTTGCCTGGAAGCGGCGAATGGATGATCCCAAAAAGGGTCATCACCCCGCATCCCAGAGTGAATAGGGCTGCCACTCCCAGCCTTCGGTCGATCGTGTAGGCAAGCGCCGACGCCCAGAAAAGACTGGTCAGGATGAAACTGCTGGCCAGCATCGAAGCGGTTTGAAGCTGTTCCCGCAGCTTGCCGTTGGCCAGAGTCTTGGCGGAAATGGAGGTGGCGACGGGAGTGGCTGGATCGTTCGGGGCGGTGGCCGATAACGCAGGAGGCTGGATCTTGGCGCCGGCCACCACCGAATCGCCAAAGATCTGACCGGCAAAATTGAGAGCCAAAAAAGCCAAAGCTGGAACGCATGCCAATGCAACCGCTGGATAATGCCGTTTCGGCGTCGCCTGAAAACTCTGCGCGGTGATTTCCAGTCCGATGAAGATCAGGATCGGATAGACGGCCGCCTCAGGAACCCATTGATAGAAGTAGCCAAAGCCACCGGTCAGACCTGCCAGTCCAATCGCCACGGCAGTCGCCAGGGTGTAGGCGGTTCGTCCACCCATCGCCTTGTAGGCGGGATGGCCGATGTAGGGAGTTGTCTGGATCACGCCGCCGCAAAAACTAGCTGCCAGCGTCGCTACGGCTTCCACCAGAATCACTGGGCCGGTCGGATAAGGATCTCCGGCGGCCGCCGCGCTTTCCGTGCAGTCGATTCCTCCCACCACCGTCGCCAGCGCGAACGGAAGAAGCACTGGGAGATAGGGAATCGCCACCTGCCAGTTCTTCAGCCAATCCAGCTTCCATGCCTCCATCCACTCGGTCGGCATCCAACCGGCCGCTGGAGAAAAAGCGATATGGGGCGCTGGAATCCAGCCCATCCCGCGCATCGTGTAGTGAATGACTCCCGCCACCAGTAGCGCACCGACCACTCCCGGAACTTTTCCAGGCAGTGGGATGTTAGCGACCAGCGAAGTCAATACGATAGCCAGCGCCACAAAACCAACCACGGGGGACCCAAGCACATCCAGCAGTGGCAGGAAGCTGATCAGCACCAGTGCGATGGCCGCCAGCGAACCCAAGAGTCCGGCGCGAGGAAAGACGCGCCTGGCCCAACCGGAGAAAAACGCACAGACCACCTTGAAAAGACCAGTCAGAAAAATCGCGCTCATTCCGACATGCCACATCGCGCGAGCAGCTTCCTGGTCCGAAATCCCCGTTCCTTTGGCTGCCTGGAAGGCTGGCCCCAAAACAAAAAAGGCCATCCCAAAGGTGCTGGGAGTGTCCAGTCCAAGCGGCATCGCCGTGACGCTGCGCCCTAGCTTCCGCATCATCCAGAGCGCCATGAAAAAATAAAGCAGATCCCCAACCATCACGCCGATGGCGGTGCCCGGAATCATATGCTTCAAGATGAAGTCAGCGGGAACGCCGTACTGGTTGGTCAGGATCGCAGTGATCAAGACCAAACCAGCGATGTTGTCCAGCGAAAGGCCCATGAAGGCGTTGATATCCCCCGAACCGATCCAGGATGCCTTCCCGCCGCCATCCTTTGCCTGCTGTCCCATGTCTAACCCTGCCTCGTCTGCATGAAAAGCGATTCAATACCCAAGAGAATCAATCCACCGAGTCCCGATGGCACCCAGTTGCTGCCCCGACGCCGGATCGACTAACCACCGAAACAATAAAGATGCTTCTCGCCCCGCAGCAAAATCTGGTCTCCCAGCGGCACTGGCGATCCAATGACACTTTCTCCCAGATCGTTCTCCGAGAGCACACGGAAGCCATCCTCTTCGATCCGACCAACGAAAACCACGCCATCTTCCCTGGGGGCAAACACCTTGCCTGCAGCCACCAGCGGCGACGCGTAAAAGTTCGCACGGCTTTTGGGGAACTCCCCCTTCCAGATCGTCTTTCCCGTCGCCGGATCGATCCCCTCCACCGTCCCAAGATCCCCGACCAGCACCACCTGATGGCGATAAAGGGATGGGGATGGGACAAAGGTTCCGACATCCTCCCGCTTCCAGACATGACCGGTTGATGTGACATCCCCGTGGCCTGCCAGCCGGATGCCATGAAGACGTGGGATGCCGCGATCATTGCGTCCATAGGCGATCACCGCCATGTCGCCATCCAACACCGGGGTGGCAATGGCGGGCCAAAGCTGTGCCTTGTCGGGATTGAAGTTACCGCACGACCACAGTTCCTTTCCATCGGTCGACCGATGGATCGTCACATGCTCCCCTCCCCAAACCAAGATCGCTTCTTCCCCCTGGTAGTCGATCACCAGAGGGGTGCTATAGCCATGATCGCATTCGGTCGGGACTTGGTAGTTGCGAGGCACTTTCCAGGCGAGATTGCCAGTGGTCTGGTCCCACGCCGCCAACCACGATTCCCCTTGATGCATGCGAGCCATGACGACGTGCTTTGCCGTCAGCACCGGCGATGTCCCATGGTCCCAGAAGAGGGTATCCTTGCCATATTCTTTCACGAGGTTGCGATTCCACTGGACCTTGCCATCCAGATCGAGCGCCGCCAGTGTGCCGCTTTTGAAGTAGACAAATAGCTGCTTTCCGTTCGACACCGGCGATGCGTTGCTGCCCGAACCGTTTCGGTGCTTGCCTGGGTCTTCCGCCTCCAGTTTCGTGGTCCAAAGGAGTTTCCCGGAGCGATCGAGCGCCAGAACACTATCGACACCCTCCGAAGGGGCCGTCAAGCAGATGCGACCCTCGACGAAGATCGGTGTCGAGCAACCTTTGCCGGGCAAAGGAGCTTTCCAGAGAAGCTGCTCGGAACCTAGTCGATCTGGAAAACTTCCCTGTTCGATGCTGCCGCTGGCCGCCGGCCCTCGCCACGATCGCCAATCCCCATTCGAATCGGCCACCAGCGGCTGGGTCCCCGCCACCATGCCGATTCCACACCAGCTGATCCCAAGCAACCAACCCCCAAAGACCCATTTTCTCGATGCAAGACGCATGATCGACTCCTGCCTAGAGACCCCAAGGATGTCGAAAGGGAGTGGTCCGGTTCGATCGGATCCCTCACGGCTCACGGTGAATCCCCTTCCGCTTTTTTTGGGGGAATCCTCTGGCGATTGTAATCGGTGGGATGCATTCGCGGGGACCGGAGTTTTCGGTAGCCTCTGCGGGGCGCCTTGCCTGGGACTTCTTCAGTCCGTTATCCTGCAGCGATGGGTCCTCCCAAAGTCCCATTCGCTGCGGCTCCAAAAGGCCGTCGCGATTCCTCCCTTGGAACCTCCCCTGAGAAAGCGAATTCCATGCCCCTCTCCCGTCGCTCCATGCTTCGTGCTGCTGCGTTTTCCACCGCCCTGGGTACTCTGCTCCGCCCAGAGCGAGCTTCGGCACTTTTCCCCCTCGCTCAGCAAGCCTCACCGCTCAAACTGGGAATCCAGCTCTACTCCCTGCGCGGCTTTCCACTCGATGTTGCACTTCAGCATGCCAAGGACTTGGGATTCCAGCAGGTGGAACTCTACAGCGGAATGCTGCCGCTAGACGCCAGCGATGAACAGATCGCCGCGACGAGAAAGAAAGTGGAATCGCTGGGGATGACCATCTCGGCTCACGGAGTCAACGGTTTTGGAGCCGATGAGGCGGCCAACCGCAAGGTCTTCGAGTTCGCAAAGAAACTGGGTATCCGCGCCGTCTCAGCCGATCCAGACCCCAAAGCCTTCGACAGGCTCAATGCCCTGGTCAAGGAATTCGACATTCGAGTTGCGATCCACAATCATGGCCCAAGCCATCGGTACAACAAGGCGATCGATGTGCTGAGGGCGATCGAGGGGAAGGACGATCGCATCGGCGCCTGTGCTGATCTTGGTCACTTCATCCGTTCGGGCGAAAAGCCGGTCGAAGTGATCCGCACTCTGAAGGGTCGACTCTACGGAATCCACCTAAAGGATTTCGCAGAGATGAAGGAGAACACCAAAGGGGTCATTCTTGGAAAAGGCCATCTGAACTGCCAGGAAGTGTTCGAAGCACTGATCGCAGCGAAGTTCCCGGCCGATGGTGCGCTGTCGCTGGAGTACGAAGAGAATCCCGACAATCCCGTCGAGGACATCCGCGCCTGCGTGCAGGTCGCCAAGAAGGCGCTCGATGCAGTGTCGTAGCCGACTAAAGCGAAAAGAACGCGATGGCTCCAGGAACCCTCCATTTCGCCACCCTCCCCTGAATTCATGTCGAGTCCCGACTTCTCCAGTCGGGCCATTTGGGGTGAGCGGTCCGTGTCAGCTGCGCACATGACCAGGGGATCGTGGGGAAGCGATAGCTGATCAGAGGCGGACTAGAGCTTGGGAAGGGTGAAAAGGGGCATGACGGCCATTTTCATCGACTGGCTTTCTGTCAGAAGGTCACTTGGAAAGGACCGGGAGACTTGGGGTCGGTGGTGCGGCCTGCTGCAGTTGCATCCCCGCCGCCAGCAATCGATCCTCCGCAAAGAATCGCGCCGACAGGACTACCGTCCTGGGTTGGGGATGCTGGGCCTGGTCCCCGCCACCGAACGCAACGACAAGGCTGGGGTGACCGGTCAGGTTGGTTCGGACCAACGACGCGAGTCCTATCAGTACATCGACCTCCCTTAATGCCTTTTCGGTCTGCTGGATCACTGGCACACGGGCCCGCAGCGAGCGGATGTAATGGACGGCTTTGATCCACTGAGCTCCATGGAAGGTTGGCCCCCATTTCCCCAAGAGCTCATCCTCCTCGACCGACCGATAGAGGGAGTCGTGCATGGAAGCCGATTCGCTGTCGAGCGCCACTAGAAGTTCTTCCAGCACCTCGCAAGGAGGAAACTGTAGTGAGACTCGCTGGGCCCCTGCCCTTTCCAATATCTCGATCGCCGCCAGATCGGATTCGCTTAGCTGGCCATCATGGACTCCGATTTTCATCCCCTGGACCGGGAGCTGGACCGGTGAGGCGAAGGGGCGGTCGACGACGGTGGGATCGCGTCCGTCGGCTCCTGCAATCGCCGCCAACACAACAGCACAGTCTTCGACGTGCCGCGCGAATGGCCCGATCTTATCAAGCGTCCAGCCAAGGGTCATGGCGCCATAGCGGCTGACTCGGCCAAAGGTCGGTCGCAGGCCGGTGGTCGCGCAGCGCATCGCCGGGGAGACGATACTGCCGAGTGTCTCGCTTCCCAGGGCCACCGGAACCAGTCCGGCGGCTACCGCCGCGGCGCTACCGGCGGAAGAGCCGCTGCTTCCCTCTTCAAGATTCCAAGGATTGCGCGTCAACGCCTCGTGCCACTGGTCTCCCCAGGCCAGCGTCCCCGTCGATAGCTTGGCGACCAGCACCGCGCCCGCTTCCTCCATCCGCTCGATGACCGTCGCCGTTTCGCTACGAACGGTTTGTTTGTAGCTAGCAGCTCCCCAAGTCGTCGGATAACCGGGGACAGACAGGATATCTTTGGCGCCCCAGGGGATCCCATGCAGGGGACCTCGATCGATCCCTCGCTGCAGCTCCTCATCGGCCCTTGCCGCCTGCTCCATCGCCAGTCGCTCGGTTCTCGTCACCACGCATCGCAACAAGGGGTCGTACTTTTCGAGTCTATCGAGGCAACGGCGGGTCAGCTGCTGGCTGGACCAGCGTCCTAGTCGTAGCCCTTTTCCAAGTTGCGCCAGCGACGCACAGGCCACCCCCGTTTCGTCGTCCCAATCGGGAATCTGCTCTGACGACCTGATGCCGCAGCGAATGATTTCTTTCTGCTTTTGGCGATCGATTTCGGGTGGGTCGGCGAAGAAATGAGGGGAGAAGACAGCAGCCATTGGGGTGGTGTCTTCCAGCGGCCAGATGCGGAGCTTGTTTTCCCCCTCCAGAAGCTCGGTGATCTTCTCGGTCAGGCTGTCCACCTGCTGCTGGCTGCGGGGGGCGTTGGCGATCCACAGCGCCTGTTCCACCGCTTGGCGAGTGACCGGAGTTCCCTCCTGCCAGCTTGCAGCAAAAGCTCTGCAAAAGGTGGTACTGCCAAGGCCGCCAGCGGACAGGATCGCCAAAACATCACGTCGAGAAGCCATCTGCATCGCTCCCAGAGTCATCGAGCCACCTTCTCCCACCTTCGAACCGATCGATGCTGTATCGTACCCTCTTTGGTGACTTCTATCGTTGACGGCAAGGGGCGATCGCCCATGTCTGGCCAGTGCGCTGGAGGAAAACCTGCCAAGCCTAGGAGTGGCTGCGTGGTGGGGGCTGGAAGGATCGTGCCGGGGGGAGGATGATAGAGTCATGATCGATGGCGACCGCACTCGAATCGAAGCCGACCTGCGTGGACTGCTGGATGGGGATGTCTACTGCGATCCCCTGCGCGCTCAGCTTTATGCCAGCGACGCCAGCATCTATGAAATCCAGCCGCTGGGGGTGGTCCGTCCAAGACATGCCAACGACGTGCAGAAATGTGTCCAGTACGCAGCGGAAAATAAAATCCCTCTGCAGGCACGAGGTGGCGGCACAGGACTGGCCGGCCAGTCGATCGGCCCGGGCTTGGTGATCGATTTTTCCCGATACATGCGGCGGCTGATCTGGGTGGACCGCGAGCAGAAATTGGCTCGGGTGCAGCCAGGTTTGGTGATCGCCGACCTCAATCGCCTTCTTGCCAGCCAAGGGTTGCTCTATGGCCCCGATCCTGCGACGCGATCGGTGACCACCATCGGCAGCGCCATCGCCATGGACACCTCGGGCAGCCATTGGCTTCGCTATGGATCGGCGGGGGACACGCTGGAATCGATGCAGGCGGTATTGGTCCCCGGAGAATTGGGGGAACTGGCGAAGCATCGATGGCATGGCCTGCTGGATGAAGGGGACTGCGTCCAGCGTCTGGCTCGGCAGGTCGGTCAGTACTTGAGCAGCCAGAGGGAGGTTCTGTCGGAACGTCCCTGGGGAGATCTGGTGCGGGGCTGCGGCTACCGAATCGACCGCTGCTGGGACGACACCACCATCGATCTGGCGAGACTGCAGAGCGGTGCCGAAGGAACGCTCAGCCTGATGACCGAGGCGACGGTGAGGCTGGAGGAGTTGCCTAAGGGTCGCGCGGTGGTATTGCTTTTCTTCGACCGCGTTGAATTTGCAGCACGAGCCGCCATCGTCGCTCGGCGCGCCCCCATCTCCGCCTGCGATATGCTCGATCGCCGCCTGATTGAAATCGCTCGGGAGACCGAACCGGCTTTCTCCTCGATGCTCTTTCGTGGCATGGAGGCGATGCTGCTGGTGGAGATGCAGGGCGATGACAACGAAGCGGCCCGCAATCAGCTTCGCGATCTGGTCAATCAGCTTCAGAGGGAGTGTCCCGAACTGCTGTCGTCGCGCATTGTCGTCGATCCATCGCAGCGCGATCTTTACTGGCGATTGTGCCGGCGCGTTGTCCCGCGTCTCTATCAGCTCAAAGGAGAGAACCGCCCCATCCCCTGCATCGACGATACGGCGGTGCCCTACGAGAAGCTGCCCGAGTTCCTGCAGGAGGTCTACACGATCCTGAAGTCCGAGCGGGTGATGGCGACCGTCTTCGCGCATGCAGCGCATGGACAGGTTCACATTCGTCCCTTCATCGACCTGAGGCAGACGGCCGAACAGGAGAAACTGCATCGCCTGGCCGATCGGTTGTATGAGAAGGTGATGGAGCTAGGGGGGGTGGTTGCAGGGGAGCATGCGATGGGGCTTTCCCGCACCTGGTACTCGCGGAAGCAGCTGGGCGCATGGTTCCCGATCTGTCGGCAGATTCGGCGATGGTTCGACGCGGAAGGGATCCTGAATCCTGGCAAGTTGATCACCGATGCACCCCAGCGGGTGACCGACAATCTTCGGCGCCAGGTGGTCAGTGGCCCTGCCACACGCACCGCCGCCTCTGCCAATCTGCGGTCGCGTCCGCGGCAGGGGGATGATCTTCCCAAAACGCCTCCTGTTCCCAAGCGCGGCGTGCTCCCGGTGCTCCAGTGGCCCGTCGAAAACGATCTAGCTCACGTCACCCAGGCATGCAATGGATGCGGTCGTTGCCGAACCAGTGCCCCGGGAGAACGGATGTGCCCGATGTTTCGCGCCAGCCGCGAAGAGGAGTCAGCGCCGCGCGCGATGGCCAATCTGATGCGTGGATTGCTGACCGGTGCCATCGATCCGGCGGCTGCCGAAAGCGATGAACTGAAGCGAATTGCCGATCGCTGCTTTGGCTGCCATCAGTGCCGTATCGACTGCCCCGCCTCGGTCGATATCCCGAAACTGGCCATCGAACTGAAAGCGCAGCATGTGGCAACCCATGGGCTCAGCATTCAGGATCGGCTGCTCGCCCGACTCGATCTGATCGTCGCCATCGCGCAGCGGTTTCCGAATCTGGCCAACTGGAGCCTAGGGAATCCGAAGATGCGTTGGCTGCTGGAGAAATCGACCGGTATCGCGCAGGGACGCCGCCTGCCGCAAATCGCTCAGCAAAGCTTCCTGCGCTGGGCGACGCGCCGGCGGCTGCATCGGTCGAGAAAATCGCCTGGGCCACGTGTTCTCTATTTCGTCGATACCTACGCCAACTGGCACAATCCCATCTTGGCCCAGTCGCTGGTGCAGGTGCTGCAGCATCAGGGGATCAATGTCTTTGTCCCTACCTTCCAGGGCCCCTCCTGGATGACCCATATCGCCATGGGAGACGTCGAACGCGCCAGGAAAAAGATCCGGCCCCTGCTGAGACAACTGGCCGAATCGGTGCGGCAGGGTTACCAGATCGTGGCGACCGAACCTTCCGCAACCCTCTGCCTGCAGCGCGAGTTTCTGCATCTGATCGATAGCGAAGATGCCCGCCTGGTCGCCTCCCACAGCTGGGACGCCGGAAGCTATCTCTGGCAACTACACCAGGAAGGAAAGATGGAACACGACTTCCAGCCCCTGGAAGCTCGCGTCCTCTACCACCTGCCCTGCCACCTTCGTGTCCTGAAGGGCCAGCAGCCAGGGATCGATCTGCTGAAAATGATCCCTGGCATCCAGGTGCTGCAGGCCGACGCTGGTTGCAGCGGAATGGCGGGCACGTTCGGATTGAAGCGAGCCAACTTCCGGACCAGCCTTCGCATCGGCCGCAGCTTGATCCAAAAAACGCAGGATCCCTCCGTAACGATCGGCAGCACCGAATGCAGCGCCTGCAAACTACAGATGGAACAGGGTTCGGATCGGCCCACCATCCACCCCATCGCCATCCTCGCCCATGCCTATGGCCTGATGCCTGAAGTGAAGAAGTGGATCGACAGCCACCACCAGGGTCTAGTGGTCCGCTGACCCCAACCCGCCCAGTCGATGTCCCCCGCCTCCAAGGACAACCGCAACGATGGACCTCCCGACACCCCATGCCACCGTCGAGCTACCGGTTTTTCTTTTCGCTGCAGTGCGCGAGGTGGTCGGATCCGATCAAGTCACGATCCAAACCCCTCTTCCGACAACCGCCTCGGCGCTGCGAAAAATCCTCTCGCAGCGTTACCCCCAAATCGACACGTGGCTGGCCGTTAGCCGCCTGGCGGTCGATCGACGCTTTGTGGCAGACGAGGACCAGATCGAATCCGCGACCGAAATCGCCGTAATCCCTCCGGTCAGCGGTGGATGACTGGCTCAAACCTACCCGCACCTGCCAACTGCGGCTACGATTGATCCGATGAGTGGAGAAGAACGACCCGCTTTTGCGTCATCGAAAGCATGCGTCCAACCTGCCGTGCGATCCATCTCCCAGGAATCCCAGTTGTGGTGGAACTGACCGAGCAGCGTATCGATATCCAGAAGCTGATGGACCTGTCTTGCGATGAAAGAACAGGTGCCGCTGTTCTATTTCTCGGGACCACGCGACGCTGGACCGGCGATGAGGAAACCCATTCGCTCTTCTACGAAGGCTATCGACAGATGGCGGTGGAGCAAATGGAACAGCTGGAGGCGACGGCGCGGCAGAAGTGGCGGATCGCACAGGTTTGGATCGTCCATCGCCTTGGCGAGGTCGACGTCGGTGAGTCGAGCATCGCGATCCTGGTTCGTTCACCCCATCGAAAAGCTGCCTTCGAGGCTGCCCAATGGTTGATCGATACGATCAAAGAGCAGGTGCCCATCTGGAAAAAAGAACTGCCTCCTCCCAGTCAGGTCGTTCCCCATCCAAATACTGGCCGATGGGTCCATCCCGATCCGCAGCCGATGGAGTCGAAGGAGCCTTGCGATGAATAGATCATTGCGACAACTGCCGATCCTGCCGCTGCCCATGGAGCAAAGGACCTCCCCGCCAAACTCAGGCAACCACTCGACCAGCGCGAAAACAAACTATCCCTACGATGCTCTGGTCGACTCCCTTGGGCGCATCCATTCGTCGTTGCGATTGAGCGTCATCGACCGATGCAATCTTCGCTGCCAGTACTGCATGCCTGCGGAAGATGTCACCTTTCTCCCCAGCCAACAATGGCTTCCCTTTCCCATGGTGGCTCGCTTGGTCCAAATCCTTGCGCGCTGCGGTGTTCATAAGGTGCGGTTGACTGGAGGCGAACCCTTGATGCGCCCAGGCCTGGCCGACCTCGTGCGACGACTCAACCAGATCGAACCCTCGCTGGAGATCGCACTGACCACCAATGGCATGCTGCTGGCCGATCAGGTGGAAGGACTCCGCCAAGCGGGTCTGGATCGCCTCAATATCAGCTTAGATACTCTCAGCGAATCGACCTTCCAGCGACTGACCCGACGCCCCGGTCTCCCACGCGTCCTCCAAGGGATCGATGCAGCGATCAACTGCGGCATTCCCAGCAAACTCAACGCTTTGATCCTACGCGGAATCAACGAACAGGAAATCATTCCTCTGGTGGAGTTTGCCGCCAGCCGACAACTGGCGATTCGCTTCATCGAATTCATGCCGCTGGATGCCGATCGCGCCTGGACGCAGCAGAGCGTCGTACAGGGGGAAGAGATTCGTCAAACGATCGAAAGGCACTTTGGATCACTGCAACCGGTCGACCGCGTCGATCCGTCTCAACCAGCCGAAGACTATCGACTACCCGGTGGAACGGAGATCGGCTGGATCGATTCGGTCAGTAAGCCGTTTTGCGCTGCCTGCAATCGATTGCGGCTGACCGCAGAGGGACGGATGCGCAATTGCCTTTTTGGTCGCGAGGAATGGGATCTCTCGGAACTCCTTCGCAGCCAAGCGGACGAGGAGCAGATACTGCAAGTAGTCCGCGACTGCGTTGCGGCCAAACACCCCTCGCACGGAATCGATCGGAAGGATTTCCAGCCGCCACCTCGCGCCATGTACCAGATCGGCGGATAAGCGATATGCAGGATGGAAAGCGCATCTATCTGGATCACGCCGCCACCGGATGGCCCAAACCCCCTGGGGTGCTGGAGGCGATGACCGAATACCAAAGTCGTTGGGGAGCCGCTGCAGGCCGTTCATCGACTCGCGCAGCCTCCAGGGCACAGCGGCTACTAGAATCGGTCCGCGATCGATTGTTGCGACAAATCGGAGGCCAGCCAGCCGACCGAATGGCGCTCTGCTCCAGCGGCACCCATGCCCTGCGCCTGGCGATTGAGTCGATGCTGCGGCCCGGGGACCATGTGATTGCTTCTGCCGCCGAACACAACAGCGTCCTGCGCCCCTTGGTCCAGCGAGAGCAGCGAGGCGAAGGGACCTGGACCCTCTGGCCGGTCGATGAGCAAGGGGTGGTCGACCCCAAGCGGCTGAGCGAACTCCTTCAGCCTAGGACGCGACTGGTGATCCTCTCCCACGCCTCCAATGTTACCGGCGCTCTTCAACCGGTCGCCCAGGTCTCCCAACAACTTGCTTCCCGCGAAACCTTCCTCCTGATCGATGCCTCACAAACGGTCGGCCAACTGCCGATCGATGTCCGCAATCTGGGGATCGATCTCCTAGCTGCGACCTGCTACAAGGCTCTAGGGGGCATGCCTGGCACCGCATTCACTTTCGCCAGTGAACGCTGCGCCGACCATCTGAAAGTCCCCTGGGTGGGAGGCACCGGGTCGGCCAGCCATCAACTGTCAGGCCCCTGGGACTGGACCGAAGCAGCCGAAAGCGGTGTCCCCAATACCGCCGCCTGGGTCTCCGTCGACGCCGCGCTAGATTGGCTCGATTCCCAGGGGATCGAAACGTTGCGCGCCAACGCGAAGGAACGCACCGGGCGGTTGCTGGATACCATCCGACTGATGCCCTCCTGGCACCCGATCGGCCATCAAGGAGACCGCAACGATTGGCTTCCTTTAGTCTCCTTGAAGACGGACACGATGCTACCCCAGGAATGGGCCGCACTGCTCGACAGCCAGTTTGGGATCGAATGCCGCGCCGGCTTCCACTGCGCTGGGGCGATTCATCCATTCCTGGGAACCGATTCATGTGGAGGAACTCTCCGTTTTTCCTTGGGACACACCACCACCGACCACTGCCTGGCAAGCTTGCAAAAAGCGCTAGAGACCTGGATCGCGGTGGGGGGAAATGAAGCCTTGTGAACCGAACCGCAGCAGGCTTCCCGATCCGACAAATCGGAACGCCGTCCAAGTCGCTGCCACCGTAGGTCGGTATGATTGGATCATCAGGCCACCTTCCCGATCACTGCGGGGCCGCCCCCGATCGATTCGAAGTTCGACAGAGTTTCAGAGTTTCACTGAGTACGTATCCCAGGTGCTGCCATGGAAAATCCTCCTAAGTGGGATCCGAGACTTTTTAGCGATCTGCTTAAGCCGGTGGCCGATGGGCTGAAGGCAAACCTTCCATGGAAGCAGATACGAGCTGCTGCCGAGAAGATCGGTGAGACCGTCCAGCGCGCTACCGGTTACGAAGGGATCGATCCCGAACAATGGCAGAAGATGCTCGGCGACATGAAGCGGTGGCTTGAGAAAGCAGCACCCGAAATCCCCGGACGATGCCTGAACGGGACCGGACTGCTCTTCAGCGATCGTTGGCCTAGTGTGCCACTGCCTCTGGAAGCCTCAGTCGCTCTCCAAGGGATGATCCAGCACGGCTTCCATCAGCAGCACAAGACATCCCCCCTAGCAACCGCATCCGATGCGACTTGGCGCGATGCCACCGGCGCGGCCCACACCCTGCTCCTCTCCTCACCTGCATCAGCCCTCAGTCTGATCCATGCGATCCATGGTGGACGATCCATCTGGTCGATCGATGACACCTGCTTCGTTCATCCCGCTACCTCCTGCCATGCATTCGATCCCATGCCAACCTTGCGCGCCCTGGCTGCCGACACCACCCCACCTTCTGCCTCCAACGGACAGTCGTCCCACCGCAACCTTTTGGAACTTCGTGATGCCAGCCCCATCGCGATGCGTGGACCAAGCACCTTGACCCCGCTGGCAGGCGTTAAGGTGATCGAGTACTGCCCCACAGCCACCCTGTTTCCGATCGAATCTCTTTCGGGCTGGGCCCCAACCATCGCCAGCCGCTTCCAAAGCGGCGTCGACTTTCTCATCCTGCCAGCCAATGGCCTGTTGGGCGGTCCGCCTGCCACGTTGCTGCTGTCGCGAGAAAGCCACCTGGAATTGCAGCCGATGGCCTCCAGCCTTGGCCTGGAAGCTCCCGAACCGCTTTTAGGGCTCTGGCGGTCCATCCAGCCATCGCTCACCAATCCCGCCCACTATCGCACCACTCCGATGGGACAGATTCTGGGGAATCCAAAAGAGAATCTGGAAGATCGAGCCCGCAGGTTGCTGCCACGATTGGCGGTAGTGGCCGATCTGAAAGCGGTCGACTCCGATCAGCGCCCCTGCCCCATTGGATCAGGACTGTGGGCCTCGTTGACCCTGCCTTCGACTGTTCTTCATTTCCATCCCCGCACGGGCGAATTGGGTAGCTTGAAGGAGCGACTGCAACAGATGACGGTCCCGATCATCGCCTCCGACGACCCGGCGATCGCCCAGAGTGGATCGCTGGCGATCGTGCTGCGGACCATCCTCCCCGAGGAAGATATTCTTCTGGCCAACCAGCTTCGCGGCACTGGCGATGAGGGGCCGGCACGCCAAGTCGAAGTCGACCTATAAAGGTAAAGGCCCACGATACGATGATTCTGGGTGGCGCCCCCTTCACTGCATCTATTTGGAATCGCCCACGGAAGGTCAGAGGAAGGCCTGCGCGCTACTGCCAGGAATCTTCGAAATCGTAGCGGAAGTAGGCGAACTGTCCCGCGCGCGTCGCTAGCCATGAAGAAATGGACAGCCTGCGCGGTACCATGCGTAGGCATTAGGCCAAGATCGTCTCCAAACGTGCATCGCAGTGATTGGCTCTGGACCTATGGCCCTGCAAAATGGCCTATGGCCCTGCAAAATGGCCTATGGCCCTGCAAAATGGTCAGTGAAACACTCGAAAGGCCAGTCTCGCTTCCCTAGGCATTTCAGCTGATCACAACGCGACTAGCCCTCAGCCGAAAACTCCAGCGGCGCGGGAGAGCGAATGCCCTGGGCCTCGCGCTGCAGGTCGGCAGGCAGACAGGGAATGGCATCGGGATCGGTCACCAACGGCTCCAGGGTGAAGTTGTCCAGCGTGATCGGCCCCGGATCGATCCACATCCCACGTTCATCCAGCCGCATCGTCCCCAGGTCCTGATCGAGCGACCGGCGGAGCGACTCATAAAAGATCCAGACCCCCTGAAACGTGTTCTGCGCGGAAAGAAGGTCGGTCAATGCCGAGACGCTGTCGCGCGCTGCGGTGGGGCCGGAAGCTTGATTGAGCGATTCACGGACTTGGCGAATATCCTCGTTTAGGATGATCTGCGAGGCAGCGATGCGCACCGCATAGCGTTGTAATTCGAAGTTCAACCGGTTCTGCTCAATGCTCCGCAACTGACCTCGCAGGGAGGCCCAGATGCCATCCTCGAACTGATAGTAACTGCGACGGGCCTGCTGGTAGTCGATCAACGCCTGTCGATAGCTGTTGCGTTCCTGAATTCGCGTCAACGGCGAATCCCACTGGAATCCAGCACGCAATCGCCCGGTGCTGTCGCTGAGCGAAAGTGGGTTGTCGTTGGTGTTGCGGATATCCCCGCTGAACACCAGATCCAGGTAGCTTTCCAGGTCATCGGCCACGAATTCAATCGATCTCCATGAATCGACCAGACTCGCTTTGGCATTGAACCAGTCAACGCGATTGGCTCTGGCGATCTCCACCGCATCGCGTTCGCCCAGATCCACTTCAGGGAGAATCACACTTTCGGTTCGTGCTCGCGCCTGCAGCACCTGAAGTGCTAGAACGTCTTCGGCCATCGTGGCCAGAATATCCTGGCTCTGCAGCACCGCTTGGTCTCGAATGGCAGCGAAGTTCTTTCGCGGATCGGGGTCGCCACCTTCGGCCACCAAACGATCGAGATCCTTCTTGAGCGTGTCGATCCGGTCACGTCCCGCCTCGAAGCGACTCCTGAGCCGAGCGAGTTCCTTTCCGAGGGCATCGTCGAGCGAATCGAGCTCGCTGGTCTCAAACAGCGACGGATCGACGATTCCACCAGGCAGCAGACCGCAGATCCGGTCCTTATCCCGCTCGTAAGTTCCCTTCATCTTCTCCAACTGCGACTTCCGCTGCGACTTGGTCTGCGACAATCGCTTCAGATCCGCCTCCAGGTCCGGCAAATCCTGATCCAGAATCGTCGCTCGTACCTGGGAAATCTGATCGGACTGATCGCGGATCTCCTCAAGCTCTTCCCGCAGCTTGGCGCTATCCTCGATCTGGCGGAAGGAATCCCCCGTCTCTTTGTCCTGCCCAGTCCGGCTCATCGTCAGAATGCGACTGTTGGTCTGGCCAATGGAATCGCGAAGGTTCGCCACGGCATTGCGGCGGTCCTTCAGTGGTTCTCCGATGAGGTTGAATTGTTTGAGCAGTGGGTCGCGCACTTCGACGCAAATGTAGGGAGGGATTCCCATCAGCGTTTTGAACTGGTCCAAAGTCGCCTCGAAGTTCGCCCGATTCTGCAGCAGTGCTGCCTGCGCGGAGATCAAAGCCTGACGGGCCTGAGCGACCTGAAGCTGCTGGGAAGGAATGGTGTCCTGTGTGGCGGGTATCGTCGTCTGCAGTTCCCGCAACGTGTCTTCAAAGCGAAGAAGATTGTCCTTCAACCTAGCGATGTTCTCTTCGGCATTGCGGATTTCTAGCTGTGTCTGCAGGAGACCAAGAAAGCCACCGACGCGAGGCACCGCCGCACCACCGCCAAAGCCCTGGTTTCCACCCCCAGCAGCCCCCACTCGTCCAAAACCACCGCCCAGACCTGAGAAGTTATCCAGCCCCGCACCCCCGAAGAGACCACCTCGTCGCGTCGGGCCAGGTTCCGCATTGCGTCCGATCGCTACCTGAAGGTAAAAGCCGCGCCGATACCGCTCGAAAGCGCGAATGTTGTACAGCAGCGTTCGTTCCGCCAAAGTCAATCGCTCCAACCACCAGTCGCGTCCACCCTGCCTGAGAAATGGTTGGATGAAGGTGAAATCGAGAAGTGTGGAGGCGCTTTGGTCATCGGGCCCCGCCAGCGACCAAGTGATATTGTTGGCAAGACCTACGATCAACTCTGATCCCGTTGCATAACGTTTCTGTATCGCGAAGGGACGTCGACCTCGGCTGTAGGCTCGCGTTCCAACCGTCGAACCTCCCTGCTCCAGCGACGCATCAAATGCAGCCCCTGCGAAGAACTGAGTATCAAACCGGAATCGCTCGGAACTCACGTCGAGCGCAGAGAGGTAAAGCGTCTCGACTTCAGACTGGTAGGCGGGGGAATGGAGCAACGCCAACTGCACCGCGTTGTCGACATCCAGCACCAGCACCCCTCGCTCATCCAGCGGTAAGTGCTGCCACCAGACGGGATTCTCCGCCGCATTGGTGTGCCCGTTGATGTCCCATAGCGGATAGTGCTTTTTCTTGTCGACCATCTCCATGTAGCGATGCGCTGCCGGATCGTCCTCGGGCATCGGCGGACGATCGGGATTGAACGGATCGAACATGCGAGAACGGGGATCGACCTCCAGCCGACGCACCAGCCCATCCCGCTCCAGCACCGCCTTCTCGTCGATCAGGGCATAAACTTCCGAATCGGCATCCATTCGGTACTGGGCCCGATTGCACCCTAAAGGCAGAACGCTCACCAAGCCCAATCCGGCGCAAAGCGACCATCGCAGCCAGCGTCTGGCCGTCTCAGGCACCCTTCCGCACGCACCGGCGCGGTCGGCCCCCCGAAACGAACACTTCCTGGCAATGCGATCGGTCGATACGGGCATCGGTAGGTCCTCCCCGATGGTCAAATGGCGGGATATGTATCGGTTTTTCGGAATTTTCCAACCGATTCATCCAGTCAAAATGGATCGACTTTGCGGAAGAACGAAGGTTTTTGTATCGGGAAATCCTTACCGCAGACTCCAAGTCCAATATCCGATTACGCAGGCCATCCCTTCGGAAAAGCCTCTTCAGCACCCCGGATCACCTGCTCGAATCCCCCTCATCGAACCGATAAGCCCCGAAGAACCTGAGGAATCGACGGACCAAGCGGGTGTGCTAAGCGTTTGCTTGACACCCCAAACCCCCCCACTTACTATCAACTAGCGACCTGTTTTTGCGCGTCCGCGACAAGCGGTCCATGTACGACCCGACGGGATAGCGACCCCATGGAAATCACCGGCATTCTTCTCCTCGTTGGGTTGCTCGTAGCCTTCATTGTCTTTCTGGTTCTGCTGGTCAAAGCAGCCAAGACATGGGGAGGTCTGCAGGTCACATCGCTGGTCTTTATTTTTCTTTCAACGCTAGTTTTTCTTTTCGCTGCCGGTGGTGTCGCCAAGCGGCGGGTTGGCTGGGTCAAGGTACACGACAAAAAGAAGGTGCAATTGGAGGACTTGGTGAAGCAGGAACAGGCGTTGAAAAACGGCGACCTGACCAGCACCAAGGAAACCGATGAGGCGCTTCTCCCGGTGTTGGGTAAGCTGACACGTTTGACGATGGACCGCGGCCGTGTCTGGCGCGGCGCCCAAGTGCTGGATGTCAAGCCCGACGGCGTTTCGGTGCGGGTGCAACAGGCAGCCTCGCCCGGTGGAGTCAATCCGCCGATCAATGCCAATCCAGCCGGTGCTCCTGTTGCCGGTGCTCCCGGTGCTGGTGCTCCCGGTGCCCCCCCTGTAGCTCCATCCCCCAGCGATCAACCAGGCGCCGCTGCGCCACCTGCCGCTGGACCCGCCGAAGGCACGTTGCCGGCCAAGTTGGTGGTCTACGTGTTCGGCGAAACCCCCGATGCCACCGGTCGTTTCCTGCCGACGCTCTATCTTGGCGAGTACTTGGTCGATGAAAGCCAGGGTGCGGACGCCAAGCTGAAACCAGTCCAGCAGCTCCTTCCCGACCAACTGGCGGTGATCAATTCCGGCCAGATCAGTCGCTGGACCATCTACGAACTGATGCCGCTCGATTCGCACGAAGCCTTCGCAGCCGAAGGGTCAGAACCGACTCCTGACGAACTGTTTGGACGTATGGATCCCGATGCCATCTCCCAACTGCTTCGCACAGGCAAAGAGACGCTCGATGCCAATCCGCCCTTGGTTGTGGCGGGCAAAGTCGATTTCAACCTTCGCAAAGGCTCGGTGCTGCGATCCTATCTGCTGGATGGCCAGCAGGCTCCCGATGGCACGCCGCCTGAAGCGACTTGGGTTCTCCTTCAGTTCACCAAGGAGCACACCATCGACGTCGACAGCAAGGAACAACGCTCTTCGACCGATGGCGGCTATTATGACCTCAGCGGCCGAAGCGTTGATGCACGGCTCAAGCGAGGTGGCGAAGAGGCGGAAGTGAAGTTCAAGCCGGGAGACAAGCGAGTTTTCGGGTTCGATGCCGCTCAGGATCTGATCCGCTTGGGAGTTGCCGAGGCGGTCAAGAGCATCTACGTCCGTCCGCTCAACAATTACGAATACGCATTCCGCGATTCGCGGCAGCGCACCATCGAATCCATCCAGCAACTGTCGGTGCTGACTCGCGAAAAAGGACTGCTGGACGACACCAATCAGAAAGGTCAGGCCCAACTGACCTCCAAGCAGGTGGAACGCCGCAAACTCGACCTCGACCTGGCCCAAGTCCAGAAGGAACAGGCAGTCATCCTCGCCGAATCCAAGCGATTGCAGGCGGAACTAGATGCGCTGACCACCTCCATCGCCAGCAGCTACCAGAAGCTGAAGGATCTCCACAGCACCATGGTTTCTGTCCAGTCGGGCGGCGTTATTCCCGGGCCTAACCCCTAAGCCGTTCGGAACGATATCCCAGCGGTCGCAGCGCCAGCGCGTGCCGGCAACACCTCTTCTTGCCACCCACCGAAAAACTGTTGCAACAACGGTTGTTGAAACAGCGGTTCGATGAGCGACCGAAGGGTCTGTGCTAGAAGATGGCGGACGACTCAGATCGTCCAGTCGCAGAAGAGCCTCTTGTTCGCCTCGCGAATCGCCTGCTGATAGGCGTAGTCATAAAGCTCTTTGTTGGCGATCAACTGCTCCCGCTGACCAACAGGGAGGATCTCCATCGGCACCGCGACAAAGCCCTCGGGAATTGCGTCTGCAGCACGTTCCTTTGCCTCGCCGGAGGCACTCCAGATCGCCTCGTACTTGCGAATGCGATTGCGTTCCATGATGCGACATTCCACAAAAGGCCAGAGGGCAGTTCAGTCGGAGTCGATGGGCTTCTTTTCTGGTCCTACGACCGGAAAACCGCGCGGGATCCTACCGATCCGCTCTTTCAATAACCAGATCAGCCACGAAGGGAAGGCCCGAAATCCTCAAAGGAATTTTTCAAATCGTAGCGGAAGAACGCAATCCGAACGGGGTGCGTCAGCCGGCGCCAAAGTACCGGACGGATCGTAGCCTACCGCTCAGATTGGGCCGCAATTCCAGCATGGAAAGTTTGTGTTGCAATGAGGCGCTATTGCCCCACAGAATTGTCGGATGGAGCGAAAAATGCCTGCTCGACGAGTTTCCTTTCGGGACTCGCCAAGCAGGCTTCTGTTCTCGATCTCGACTCAGCAGCTAGTGCCGCAGCAGATCGGATTTCCACCGAAGGAGATGCAGCACGAGCAGCCCGCATCACAGCAGGCGCACAAGGCATCGCAGCAAGACTGCAGCATGCGGCAGCAAGCAGCGTCCCCGCTGCAGCAGGTGATGCAGCACCCGTTCTCGGTCAACTCGCACTTGGTGTGCCCACAGCAAAGGTTGCACTGGAAGACCACCTGACCATTCCACAGACAGCAGCAGTTGCAGACACCCCCCTGGAGCATCTTGCAGAGATTCTGAAGTGCTCCGCATGCGACATCATCATCGCAGCAGCAGGAGATCTTCAGACCACCTTCACACTTCTCAAACCGCAGCGTGCATCGCGGAAGAATGCACGAATTCCCAACCATCGGCGATGGAGTCCCGGAGGCCGGGTGGTTCGCATTGGTGGGATACCGATCCATCAAAACTGTCGACATGGAGTTCCTCCTCCTCGATCAAGACACTCAATCCCTTGGCAAACGCTGCACACGCGATGGCAATCCTCAAGACGACTCCACAAGTGGCGGCATTCGATGAAGAATCTTCCATCGCAATGCTCCCAGTCGCCTATCAAGCCATCTCCACGGACCGAGTGTAGGCAACTGATCTCCCCGAGATCAATCGGGCTTTCAGATACAAAACAGATTCTTCCCGCATGGAACGGTTTGATCCGTCAAGGAATCCAGGACGATGGAGAAAACCGTGATATCCGACGGCCTTGGAGCATCCGGAGGTGCTTGTGCTAGCACCAAGAATCACCGCTTATGGCTTGCCATTCCTCGAACGACTGCCCCGGTCGGATCGCTGATTTCTTCGCGTTGCCGGTGGATTGGCTCCCGGTTGGAAATCTGGATTGCGCTTCGGTAACCCCGCCTCCATTTCTTTGAGGTACGCATCCATCCTAGCTTTCAGCAACTGGACATCGTCTGCCCGCTGTGAGGCGAGGTCGCGCGATTCTCTCGGGTCGTTTTCGAGATCGAACAGGAGCTCGGTACCGTCTTCGTAGAAATGCATCAGCTTCAGATTCCCCAAACGAATCGCAGTGTGCGGTGTATCCCCCTGGTAATGAGGAAAATGAAAGATCAATTCCTCTCGAGGCCGGATCACCTTTCCGTTCATGGGATCTTCCAGCAGGGGGATCAGCGAGCCACCATCGAGGTGGTTTGGTAGTCGATCGGCTGGGATCCCAGCCCATTGGCAGAATGTAGGAAACCAGTCATAACCGACCACTGCAGTGCGGCAGATGGCACCTGCCTGGATTCCAGGCCCGCGCAGAATCATCGGTACGCGAATCCCGCCTTCCCACATTCCCCCTTTGCCACCCCGGAGCGCTTTGCCCCCTCCACCCGACCCATTGTCCGACATGTAAAGGACATAGGTTGTATCGTTCAGCCCAAGTTCCTCGATCGCCTCAAGCACCTTACCGACACCGCGATCGAGGTCTTCGGAGATGGCGGCGGTCGTGACTGCTTTGCGGTTGGCATCTCCCATTTTGGCTTCGTACTTGGCAAGCGCTTTCTGGCTGGCATTCTCGGAAGCATGCAGTGCATTCCAGGAAAGCTGAATGAAGAACGGTTTGCCCGCATCCCGGTTTTTCTCCATGAAGGCGGCCGCGCGCTGAGCCATTCCGAAGATATCGACCGGATTGGGATCCTGGAACTTGAAGGCCTGCTCGTTGCCCGTATCGCCATCATGCTCATCGTAGCCGTGCTGCCCCGGTCCACCACCACCTAGATGCCATTTGCCATAATGGGCTGTAGCGTAGCCAGCATCGCGCAGCATTTCGCCTAGGGTGATCTCGCGTTGGTCGATCCGCTTGATCAACGATGGCTCGATCAATGGCCGACCATTCTCCGGCGGCGCCGCCTTGGTCCACTGCATCCTGGCCGGACTTTTTCCGGTCTGCAGGCTGATACGTGTCGGAGAGCAGACCGAAGCTGGGGCGTACCCTTGAGTGAATCGCATCCCCTGCGATGCGAAAGACTCCAGATGAGGCGTTTCGATCACGCGACTTCGCGACTCCGGAACCTCCGGATCCATCGCCACCGACAATCCACTCCATCCCTGATCGTCCGACAGCATCAAGATGATATTCGGGCGATCGCTTGCCATCGCCATTGAGCAGTCGACATGCCAGAAGCAGAAAGAAGCCAAGATCGCCAGGAACGCGTACCAACTTGCTTGCATGATAAGAGTCCATCGATCAAAGATCAAAGGTAGAAGACGACCTGGAAACACCAACCGCGATTGCGACCATCCGGCTCACTCTGTCTCGATCCTGCGGTCGGCTGCGTGGTGATGACGATGCTCAAAAAAATCGACCGGAAGCTCTGTCTGCTCCATACTGGTCATGCGCAGCGTCAATCGTTTGGGGCCATAGGGTAGATCGATAAACCGTACCTGCATCAACTCGCCGCTGGCGGCATCGTAGGTGACCTCCACACGCCTTGGACCACGTCGCCCTGGTTTCTTGATGGCTACCAGAAGACGACTGACGCGCCCTCCTACCCCATCTGACGCTGCCCCGTCTAACTCCGCTGGCAACGACTCGATCGTGAACGCTTCCTGCAACTGCTTCAGGGTTGATTCGATCTGAATGAAGGGCATAGCGTATTCATGACCGGGGAGATCGCGACTAAATCGACTAGGATCCCCGCTGGTTCGAATCGGTCCATCCGGCTTGACCACCCAGCTCTGGTTGCCATCGCAGCCAGTCAGGAAAGGAAGCCCGGCATCGGTGGTTCGAATCAGCACGAATCGATTGGTTCCACGGACATGCAGGATGGCCCCATCCATCGAAGGCTTGGGGGGTCTCCATGCTTCTTCCCTCTGCTTCGATGGGATCGGAAAGGACTCCTCTACTGCGATGCGGTAGGTGCGATCGACAGATGCCTTTTGACAGGCGATCACTCGCTGCAACTCGGCCGATGCCGTCGCCGGGCGTGAACCAACTGCCAGCCAAACAATCGCAATCAGTGCAAGCGATGCCGCCATCGCCAATCCGAATCGGCGCAGACCCTTCAGACCATTCACCCTCGATGGCTCGACCTGCATCCGTCCAAGATCTTCTTTCCTTTTCGCACTCGATTCATCGCTCCAATGATCCCCCAGCCTCTGGTGCAGTAGGGCACATTGAACAAAGAGCTCACGCTGCGCAACGTTCTCGGCCAGCCGACGATCGAGGTCTTCCAATTCCTCTTGGGTCAACTGGCGATCGAAGTACCTCCAGATCGCTGCTTCCACCGAATCGCTCGCATCGCTCATCGTGGATGCCCCTCCTGCGAACGTCGTCTCATAATGCATTCACGCAGCGCATCGCGAGCCCTCTGCAGCGCCTTGGCCACCGCCGCTGCACTCATCCCCAGGCGCTCTCCGATCTGCGGCAAACCCAACCCGTCGCGGTAGCGCAGCATGCAAAGGCCGGCGGCTTGTGGCGCCAAATTCCGAAGGCAATCGTCGAGGTGTTCCAACGACGCCGACCACCCATCGGACGAACGCTCGAAGGTCTCCGCCAGCAGGTCGATCGTCGGATCGCTTAAGACCAGTCGATCCCGACGATGACGACGTAGATAAAGTCGCATCTGGTTGCGGGCAATCGCCATCGCCCAGGGAAGAAACGGCCGCTGAGCGTCATACCTCGTGGCCGACTCCAGCACCGCTACCGCCGTCTCTTGCAGGATATCTTCGCATGCTGACTTATCGTGGATCACCGACCGAATCCAAGCCGATATCACCGGCTGAACCAGCGTCCATTGCCTGGCCGCATGCTTGACTGGCTCGTCCATACCCTGCCCTCCTCGAAATCAGCTCACCTGTAGCATTATCCCTTCCCGCACCAAATTGACATGAAAAAGAAGATTCCTCGGGAAAAGATAGAAAGTTGGTTGATGCCACAGCCACATCGCCCTGGCGGCGAGCCCCGTCCGCTCTGGCGATCGATCGCCTACCCCAGCTATCATGGGAGAGTCGGCCAAAGAGAAAATGCAGCAAAAGGGCCCCGGCTCACTATGGAACAACCAAGTTTTGCGATCGACCGACGCGGCGTGCTGCGCATGGCGGGCTTGGGAGTCGCCGGTTCGCTGCTTCCATTTCCCTCCGCATCGCAGGCTGGCGAACAGAATGGGCAGGATGGCTTTGGGCAGGCGAAGTCGGTCCTTCTGGTGCTGCTAAGTGGCGGCCCCAGCCAGCTAGATACGCTCGATCCAAAACCCGATGCACCAGCCGAGGTGCGAGGCGAATTCGGGACGATCGGGACTACCCTAGCAGGGGTTCGAGTCAGCGAGCATCTGCCGCGACTGGCCCGACTGACCGATCGCTGGGCAATTGTCCGCACTCTGGCTCATCGCGAACACAACCATCTGCTGGCTACCCATGTGGCACTCACCGGTCGCGACACACCTTTGCCCCGCGGTGGGTCGGATCTGGATCGGGTCGAGTCGCGGAGTGATTTTCCTAACTTTGCCGCGGCGCTTGATTACCTGCGCCCCCGCAGCGATGGGATCCCGACGGGCGTCACGCTTCCCAACTACTACATCGAAGGTCCGCTCACCTGGCCCGGCCAACATGCGGGGTTTCTAGGAGCCAAACACGATCCGTGGCAGATCAACGCCGACCCAAACGCGGAGGGATTTCGCGTCGATGCACTGTCACGACGTGACGGGATCGATCCAGCAAGACTGACCAGCCGCCGCCAACTGCTCGATCAATTCAATTCCGGACTTGCACCCTCTTCGGCCACCAGTTTGACCTCCTTCCGCGACCAACAACAGCTGGCGCACAAGCTGCTCTCCTCGGAGCGGCTGGAGCAGGCATTTCAGTTGACCAGAGAAGCCGACAGCGACAGGGATCGCTACGGTCGCAACAAGTTCGGCCAATCCCTCCTCCTAGCGCGCAGGCTGGTCGAGGCCGGGGTGCCTATGGTTCAGGCCGCCATGGGGATCGTGCAGACCTGGGATACCCATGTCGACAACTGGGGACGACTGAAGAACACCCTCCTCCCGCAACTCGATCAGGGCCTGGAAGCTCTGATGACCGACCTAGCTGCCTCCGGGTTGCTAGAGCAGACGCTGGTCGTCGTCATGGGGGAATTCGGACGCACTCCCAAGGTGTCGACCCTGCCGGGAGAAAAGATCCCCGGTCGCGATCACTGGGCACATGCCTACTCGGGCCTGTTCGCGGGGGCTGGCATCCTGGGGGGCCAGGTGATCGGACAAACCGATGCCCATGCCGCCTATCCCATCTCGAGTTCCTTCTCACCCGCCGATGTCTGCTCGACCATCTTCCATGCACTGGGAGTCCCGCACGACGCGACGCTCACCGACCCGCTGCAGCGACCCCATCATTTGCGAAATGGCCAGGTGATCCAGTCGCTCTACAGCGGTGCACCGGCCTGAATGGCCGAAGCTCCTTGCCATCCAGCCATCGACTTGTGAAGGCCAAACGAAGTGGCTAGTTTGGATAGGGAGATGGTGGATGCCTGCCCCCGCTCCCGCAAACTTCTCATAGAACGGCCCAGGCCTAGATTCACCACGGGTTCCGATCGTTTTTTTGAGGGAGACCCCAAGCCTTAGCAGCACGCACTCGGCAAGTCGAACCCAACCAATGGCGTGCTCGATTCGTCGTTCTGGATTCTTCGGACGACGGCCAAAAAACTTTAGAGATCGCGAGAGTTGCTGATCCGTTCCAATGCTTGGATTCCGGGACATGGAATGCCAAGTGACCCAAACCACACAGGATACTCTTCCATGATCCTCTTCATCCCTCGTAGTCTGAAGCGCACCCTTCTTGCCTGTTGGCTGGTTTACTCGCTTGCCGGAACTGCAGTTTGTCAGGAAAGCAAGACATTCCTCAGTTCAATCCCAGGATATCAGCCGGGTTACGTTGAATTCGAAAGCACGATCAATCAATCGCAGCCGATCGTTTTCGATTCGTTGCGGTTGGAACTGGACAATGTCCAGGTCGACAGAACTCCCCAACTGGTCTGCCAAACCTTCAAGATGCTCGACCGCGTCGGCGTCCGGATCACCAACATCGGCTGGGGCGACACCCCAGAATGGGAGTTCCATCCCTTCGCGGAGATCGAAGGAATTTACCGAGGCGACGAAGTCCTTCCTAGGAAAGACGCTCTCTGGAAGCTGACCAATCGCAGCGATCAATTCTTCTTTCATCGCACCGGCAGACTGGGGATGTCGTTCCTCGGAATCGACTATCTGGTGTCCAAGTCCACCCGAAGACCCAAAGTATCGCGTCGTTCGTTCGGTGCCGTCGAGGAGATCGCGGAAACATCGGAGTACCGCGTCGCCGTCCCTCGTTCTTTGGGATCAGGACCTGCCCCGGCAACCTACCAGTTCGAAATCAAAGACAGGTCGATGGAAGGCGCTGTCGAGGCATCCAACTACCTAGCTCTTCAGCCGATCGCATGCACACGCGATGCACTCCAAATGGACCTCCTGCATGCCTTCGGGACTCCGCTGGAAGATACTCCAACCTTCTTCTCGCTGTGGTACCTGAAACTTCCGGAAGCCACGTGGATGTTGGCTCCAGAATTAAGAACCAGTGAGATCACTCGCCGCAAAGTCTATGGCGTTTCTTTTGAGGTCGCACCCGAAAAAGCAAGTCAGGCGTTCGCTGAAAAGGAGATCAACCTGCGTCTGAACCAAGGGGACAAATTCCAGTTCCCGATTTACTTCAACGCCGATCGCTCGCTGATGGCCGAGGCATCGGTTTGGGCTTCGTACTCGGTAGCTGGTACGAATCGACGAGCCGAAGTGAAAATTGTCGATCGACAGCCTTTTCGTATTCAGGCGCCCAACACCGCATTACTTCTCAAGCCGACTGGCGACTTTCTCCGGTCGATGATCCAACAAGAACCCGCTCTGGTGACGGATGCCGGAAAACTCGCCAGTGCAGATGATCCCGTACCAGATCACGATCTGCTGGATGCCTACAGCCTCCTACGAGCCGCAGGCAGCGATGCGGATGCCGATCGGATCCTGGATCGATTGTCTCAGCGTTCCATCGGGGAACTAGCAACCTTCGAAAATGGAAATCTCCTGCTGCTGTTTGCCGCCGATCGACCTCAGGCACTGCTCCAAAAGTTTTCCGATGCATTGAAGGCGCGCCGCGACAATACGGCAAGCGAGGAAACGAACAGCAACACCCCGAACTACTACTTGGAGCAGACAATCCCGTTTCTGATTGCCAGCAACTTGGATCGTGACACCTTTGTCCAGGAACTTCAGCCTCACATCGTAGACATTCGAAAAGCCTTCGATGGCTTGGATGCAAGCCCTTGGTGCGATTTGGCGGCCTATCTCGGAGACGCCCAGGCGATCGACAAGCTAGCATCCAGGATGGCGGAAGACGCGATGACCACCCGACGAGCCGTCTGGATCGCGAATCGGAATCAAAGCCCGACACTGCAGCAGGAAATCAGCCGATTGCTTCAATCCGACAATCCCCAGCCGCTTGTGATCGAATCGCTCTTAGGATCGCTGGGCCCAGGCAAAGACGACTTGGTCCATCAATTCATCTCGCTCCATGCCAAGGAGGATACGACGGGAAGATACGCTGCTGCTTTTTTTGAAGCGATCGAGTATTTCGAACGGCATGGAACCAATCGTAGTGAAGGAATCGAACTGCTAAGCGAGTATCAGCAGTCCAACGAAGTTCGCGATAAGGCGAAAAGGATGCTGGAGCCGAAGTGAAATCGACCTAGGTAGGGAGTCAGCAAAGCATGTTGGACCAGCGAAGGTTGTTCATTCGATGAGAATTCCGCAGGATGTCATCTGGTATGTGCGCTGTGAACTTGCGGACAATCGCATGCTGGAAGGCAGCGCCGTAGCGATCAAATTGTGTCCGACAAATCCAGAGAAGAATGGCGGTCCAGCGAAAGCCGAACCAAGGACTTTTCTGCTGACCTGCACCCATGTCCTCCGGAAAAGCCACGACGATCGAAGCGATGGCGCTGGCTCCCTCGTCGATCCATCCTGGATTCGTGTTTGGCCACCCGGTGTGGGACTTTCTGACTCGCAGTCCTGCAAGGTCCGAATCGTCCGGGAGATCCAGGACCCCGATCCAAGACCTTTGTCAGAAGCGGATCGCAAGGACCTGTCGAAGGATTGGGTAGTCCTGGAAATCCTCGACAGCAACGACGCACAGCGCCCTGGAATCTGGTTGGAAGACTGGCATCTGGAGAGTCTAGCACGGTCGAACCACACGCTCTGGCCAAGTCGTGCAGAGGTCTCAGGCTACCCCGGTGGCGTGGCAGGGCTAGAACAGGGAATCACTCAGGCAACCACATCCGGACCCTTTCTGTTTCGAAGCGAAACCGAAGGAGCCGTGGTGCTGATCGGGTCAGATACTCGGCCGGGAATGAGCGGCGGGGGGGTCTTTGAGATTCCCTATCTCTTTGGGGCCGTGAGATCCCTGAGCTCAAAGCCTCGTTGGATTGGGCTTCATCGGGCCAGAAGCGACGAAACGCTTCAGTGTCGCTCCATCTCCGCGAAATTGATCCACGAGCGGTTTACTAATCCGCAAGTCCCTTGGGCTCTCGCGTCGCGAAAGCTCTCACCAACCAACGCACACCTTTCCGCGATCCGATGGTTGGTTGGATTGTTTTTGCCTCTGCTCTTGGTCGCTGGGTGGATCGGTTTCAACCAGCGACGGGCACAGCGACTTCTGGATGAAGCGGTGCAGGTCCATGTCACGCTGAAGGGTGAGCCACTAGATCTCACGAAAGAAGTCCTATTGGGGGCTCCACCTCTGGTAGTCGTCGATGGGGCGCCCCAAGGGGCGGAGATACAATGGGCTGGAACAGCAGACCGCCAGCCCAATCAGAAGCAGAACGAACGGTTTGTTTCGACGCTCAAGTCGGGAGAACAGGAAGTGACGGTGACGGTCCGTTCTGGATGGTGTCATACCCAGAGGCGGTTCGTCGTTCGCTTCACCGACGTACCTTGGGGCCCTCTGGGCACAAGCGAGTTGGAAAAAAGTCCCTAAGGAATTTTCCAACCAGACCACCAGCCGATGAGCGACCGAGCTTGCGTCTAACGATAGCCGTAAGAACCCTTTCGGCCAAATAGATCGCTTACCGGCTCGATCGCTTACCGGCTCGATCACTTACCGGCTCAGTCGCGCCGCTCTGGGGCCGTCCCCGTCGACGCAAGGTCCGTCACCTCAAGCAACTCCCCAAAGAACCAATCTTGCTGCAACCCCCCGGTCATTAGATCGCTGGAACCCAGTTCCCCAAACACCGTATCGGCAACCAGATCGGCACTTCGGTTCAAATAGAACTCTCCGTTCAAACGCGGATCAATCCCCACCCCCAGGATGTTGTTCGTTCGCTGCGCATAGGTGCGCGTCGACTGCCATTCCGCCAGGATCGACCTCCACGCATTCGGCAACGCATCCAGGCTGGTCCAGCCACCGATCAGGATGTCGTCGCTGCCGCCACCTTGAATCGTGTCATTGCCCAATCCTCCTACCAGGATGTCGCGTCCGGCACCCCCTGTAAGAAGATCGTTTCCACCATTGCCAACCAGCACACTGGACAGTGAGGCGAGGGAAGTAATCGTGTCATTGCCTTGCCCCCCCATGACGATCGAAATACCTAAGGTGCTTCCCGTGATAGCAGTCGCATTGCCTGCTGTGGTCAGCGACAGATTGACCACCACCGAGGTGCTCCAGGCGGCATAACTCAAAGAGTTTCTCCCCGTGCCGGATCCTCCTTGCAGACCACCAGTCAAGCTTCCAGTCGGTGCGATCGTAAAGTCATCATCGCCGGTCCCGCCAACCAGATTCTCGACGCCGCTGAACGCGATGGCATTCGCTCCCAGTTGGATCGAACCGGCATTCGGCCCACTTACCGTCCAGGTCGCGGCCATATTGGGGCCCGTCAACGTATCGACCAAAGTCCCGCCGACGATCGTCCGGATGTTGGTCGCGATGATTCCACCCGCCGTGATCTTCCCTGCCGTGTCGATCACATAGGGAGTCGCGACATTGGAACCTAGGAGTCGATTGCTGTTGGCGCCGTTGGCCACTAGCTGCTCCACCGTCAGCAGTTTCCCCACAACCCCTGCGACTCCCGTGTTGGTACCCAACTGCAGATCGATCCCCGTGGCGATAGCCGACAGGTCGACTGCGTCGACCCCTGAGTTACCAGTCAAGGTACCGGTCACCACGCCACTGGCCGTGAACAGGAATTGATCATTCAGGGTTCCGCCAGTCACATTCTCGACCCCACTGAAAGCGATCGTGCTGGGGCCTACCACTAACGCACCGGAATTCGATCCGCTGATCGTCCAGGTCGTCGCCGCATTGGGACCAGTCAACGTATCGACTAACGTTCCGCCGACGATCGTCCGGATGTTGGTCGCGACGATGCCACCCGCCGTGATCTTCCCTGCCGTGTCGATCAGGAAGGGGGTCGCGACGTTGGAACCGAGGACCCGATTGCTGTTGGCACCGTTGGCAACTAGCTGCTCCACCAGCAGTAGCTTTCCGGCAACCCCAGCGACTCCTGTGTTGGTACCCAGCTGCAGATCAATCCCGGTGGCGATAGCGGTTAGGTCAACCCCATCGACCCCCGAGTTGCCGTTTAAAGTACCTGTTACCACGCCGCTGGCAGCAAACAGGAACTGATCGTTCAAAGTTCCGCCAGTCACATTCTCGATCCCACTGAAAGCAAACGTGCTGGGGCCTACCACCAGCGAACCGGAGTTCGATCCGCTGATCGTCCAGGTTGTCGCCGCATTGGGGCCCACCAAGGTATCGACCAATGTTCCACCAACAATCGTCCGGATGTTGGTCGCGATGATTCCACCCGCCGTGATCTTCCCTGCCGTGTCGATCACAAAGGGGGTCGCGACGTTGGAACCGAGGACTCGATTGCTGTTGGCGCCATTGGTCACCAGCTGTTCCGCCAATACAAGCTTCCCGACAACCCCTACGATTCCCGTGTTGGTCCCCAGTTGCAGATCGATCCCTGTGACGATCGCAGAGAGGTCGACTAGGTCGACCCCCGAGTTGCCATTCAAGGTGCCGGTCACCACGCCGCTGGCAGTAAACAGGAACTGATCGTTTAGGGTTCCGCCATTCACATTTTGGACCCCGCTGAAAGCAATCGTGCTGGGGCCTACTACCAGTGAACCGGAGTTCGATCCGCTGATCGTCCAGGTCGTCGCCGCATTGGGTCCCGTCAAAGTGTCGGCCAAGGTTCCGCCGACGATCGTCCGGATGTTGGACGCGACGATCCCACCGGCCGTGACCTTCCCTGCCGTGTCGATCACAAAGGAGGTCGCTACGGTGGAACCCAGGACGCGATTGCTGTTGGCCCCGTTGGCCACCAGTTGTTCCACCAACAGAAGCTTCCCGACAACCCCTGCGACTCCCGTATTCGTCCCTAACTGCAGATCGATCCCCGTGGTGATGGCGGAGAGATCCACCGCGTCGACCCCCGTGCCGCCGGTCAGAGCACCAGTCACCACGCCGCTGGCGGTGAACAGGAACTGATCGTTCAGCGTTCCGCCAGTCACATTCTCGATTCCACTGAAGGCGATCGCGCTGGGACCTACCACCAGGGAACCAGAGTTCGATCCGCTGATGGTCCAGGTGGTCGCGGCGTTGGGGCCCGTCAATGTGTCGACCAAAGTTCCGCCGATGATAGTCCGGATGTTGGACGCGACGATCCCGCCCGCCGTGATCTTCCCTGCCGTATCGATCAAGAAGGGAGTTGCAACGTTGGAACCGAGGATTCGATTGCTGTTGGCCCCGTTGGCAACCAATTGCTCCACCAACAGAAGCTTCCCGACAACCCCTGCGACTCCTGTATTGGTTCCCAACTGCAAATCGATCCCCGTGGTGATGGCGGAGAGGTCGACCACGTCGACCCCCGAACCGCCAGTCAATGTGCCGGTCAGGCGGCCATTGGCCTGGAAGGCAAAGGTATCGTTCAAACTACCGCCCGTGATGTTCTCGATCCCCACGGCAAACAAGGCACCTGAATTCAACGCCACCGTATCGACATCGGTGACTTGCCAAGAATTCACCGTGTTGGGCGCGATCAGCGAATCGAGCAGCGAGCTGGCCGATCCAATCCATCGTTCGATCGACTGAGTCATCAGGACATGGGATGCGGCTCCAGTTATCCAATTGATGGAGACCGGAGTTGTCTTGGCGGAGTAATCGAACTGGTCAATCCCTCCACCACCTTGAACCGTTCCGGAAATGGAGCCTGCTGCTTGAAAAGCAAAGCTGTCTTCCGCAGCGCCACCTGAAAGGTTCTCCACCGCGAGGAACGACCTTCCGTTGAGCAACCCTGTGTTGGCCCCCTGAATCGTCCAGGTGTTGATGCCGGAACTCTTGGCCAGGGAATCGGTTCCCAAACCACCATCGAAAGAGGCTGCTCCTGCAGCAATGGAAAGACTGTCGTTGCCCCCCAGCGATTCGATGTGCAACTGCTCCATTCCGGCCATCGAAATACTGACTGGCACCGTCCAGTTGGTAGCCGCCTGCCACTGAAGCAGTTGATCGTTCAGAAGATAGGTGTCGGCTACTGCGGTCCCGGTGATGCGCAGTTGGTCGCTTCCTGAAGCACCATAGAAGGCGACTCCTCCAGCCCCCAGCGCGTAGGATCCGAGCAGGCTTCCATTCAGGCGGATGGTGACGCTGGGCGAAACGCCGGGGGTCAGACTGAAGAGATCATTCTGTGCTCCTCCTCCAACGGCAAGCGTCGTGCCCTGGAGTTCGGTAGCAAGAATACTCCCAGCGACTTCCTGCCACGCGCTAGCCGCCCCATCCGGATCGATGACGCGGAACTTGGATAGCTTGGCGCCGGTGGCATCGTAGGCATGCGCCACTTCCGCGGCCCCCACCGAATTGACCGATTCGATCGGTGTCCCATCACCCCAATCCATCTCGAAGGTAAAAAGCCTCCCCTGATTGTCCGTGGCATCCGACGGCGTCAACAGCACTCGCCGCATTTGACCCACCACCCCTTGGTATCCATCGAGAGGTCCGGTGGCAGAAAGGGTTGGAATGGCATTCTGCACGAGGAGATCGAACGAAAAACTCGCCTGCCCACCTTGGCTGTCGGACGCCGTCACCGTGATTGTCGCCGTTCCATTGCGTTGCGGTGCAAAGGCAAGCGTCAGCGATCCGGAAGCGATCGAAGCAACAACCAGATCCGAGTTGCTGGAAGCGGCGGTGTAGGTGAGAGTCGGATCCTCGATGTCCTGGAACCGCCCCGACAAGTCGATGGTGTCGTTGGCTGAAGATTCACTGTAAGTTCGATTGCCAATCGGCGAAACTACGACTGGCAAATCATTGACCGACTGGATGTCAATCCTCAGCGAATGGGGAGCGCTGACATCAACACCTCCGTTGGCTGTCCCGCCATTGTCGCGCAGGACCACCGTGACCATCGCCGTACCGAAGGCATTAACCGCTGGGGTGAACTCCAAAGTTCCTGCAGGACTGATGGTCGGTGCGACCGCAAACAAGGAAGGTGTGTCGGTCGTCAATTCGAACGCCACCGTCTGACCGGCTTCGCCTACCGGACCCGCCGAAATCGATGTTGCCCAGGCGGTGACAGACTGAGCCCCAGCATCTTCCGAAACGACCACATCAGCCCCTGGAACAAAGCTCGGCGCCTGATTGGCACCGCTCGATGAATCATAATCGCCAAAGTCATCGCCAATCTCGTATTCGCCATCTTCGAGATCATCGTAGTGGTAGTAATCGCCGGTGATCGGCGTTCCGACCACGACGGGAATAGAGCCGATCACCACCTGTGTTCCCGCTCGCACAAACTGCAGATCAAATCGCCTTGGGCTTCCATCTCCTGTGATCTCGATATCGAATGTGGAGGTCATTCCCGATCCGACACCAGGCAAAACGCCGGTGTGATTGACCAGACGCACCCGCGGATCGGAAGCGCGGACTTCGATGTCGATGGCGACCGTAGTGACCGCATTTTGAATCGCCTGGACGATCCCGTTGGACACACTGGTGGCGAAACCAGAAGCGATCTGGAAGTAAAGTGGGTCTCCGGGATCGATCGGATCAGGAGTCCCGTTGGCGATGGAGGCCGCTGAACGATTAACCGATCCAGTCAGCTTGGAGAGCGATTCCAGTTGCTGCCTGGGATCGATGGTGGCTAGCGGATTGGTTCCCAATCCAATCACCAGTGCTCCCAAAGCGTTCAACGCTGTAACGGTCTCTTGGATGCCCGCACCGCTGTTGAAAGGGGTGGTTGGACGCGATTGCTGCGTCAATGCCGTCATCGGTACCGAAACTCCACCCGCTCCGACGATCGACGTTTCTCCCTTCGGCTGGTATGCGACACCGATATCCGTTGCCAGAAGAATGATCGGAAGGGAGCCGAAGCGGAAGCCGCCACCACCAATCGTCCCAGAAGCAGGCAGCACGCCCTGAGCAGGATCGGCGACAAACGACGCAAACGGCGGGACATCTCCGCTGGCCCCAGGAGTCAATTGCGTGATCGCCAATCCTGCGGGCCCGCTGTCCAGCGTCGATCCATTGTTGTTGCCATCAAATCCCCTGCCGGTCACCAACTGATAGAGCGCCTCGATATCGGTTTCCGGTCCGTCTCCTCCGTAGCCCGGAGTCGTTCGGTTGAGCGCCGCTTGAATCGCGGCGGTGTATCCGGTTATCGAAGAAGCAACTATCGGCTGATTGAGAATGAAAGGCCGACCCGAAGCATACTCAGCCGCGAAATTGGCATACTCCTCAAAACGGCCGACGCCAAACCCAAAGTCGGTTCCCGGCAGCGACGTCTGCAGCGTCGTCATGATATCGGGAAAGGCACCCCGCACGATCGGGCTGTTGTTGATGAAGCTTCCTGTGTCGTCAAACAGCAGGAAGACATCGACCATGTTGGTCAAACTGCCGGTACCCGGAATCGTGATCGATACGTTTTGGCGATGAGTTGCACCTGGAGCCAAAGTCAACTCGATCGACTGCGGCGATACCAGTCCGCTGGCGGGATTGCTGGTTCCGGCTGGCCATAAAGTACCACCAACCGTATTGGGTGACGATTGCAGATAGCCCGATCCCGGCCGGGATCGGACGACGTAACTGCCTGGCTGCATCTCTGTGAAGGTGTAGGAACCATCGCTTCCTGTTGTCGTCGACGGCTCCAGATCGTCCTGGATGTTATCCCGATCCAAATCGATATAAACCACCGCTCCCGCTATCGCCCCCTCGTCCGCGTCTCGAACCAGATTCCGATTGCGATCTTCGTACTTGATCCCTTGAATCTGGGCAGATCGATAGACAGCCGCCGTGTCGACCTGCGTTGCCAACTGACCCGGGGTAAGACTGACCGTGTGGACCAATTGATCGGCAGGCGTTGCACTCAATCGATCCGGCACGATCACACGCACTTGATAGCTGCCCGAGGCAAGATGGGTGAATGCGTAGCGTCCCGCCTCATCCGTTGACGGCGTGTAAAAAAGATCGACCGAAGTTGCCTGAGTCGGTTCGCCTGCATCGAGCAAACCGTTGTTGTTGCTGTCGAGAAAAACCGTCAAACCCGAAAGCCCCGGCTCTCCTGGATCACGAGCCCCATTGCGGTTCTTGTCCGCATAGACGGTGCCCGAGATGCCTGCCTCCTTCAATTGGTACTGCCCAAACTGGATCCCGGTCAAATTCTGCCCACCTCGCAGTGTGACCGTTCGAAGTCCCGACAGCGGTGAGGTTGCTCGCCACGCTGCCTGCTGGATCACCTTCAGCGTGATCGAACCTGGATTGACACTGCTGAAGGAATACGCGCCGCTGGCCGTCGTGGTCGACTGCGACTCGCCGGTGTCCAAGACTCCGTTGCCATTGGCATCGATGAAGATGGTCCATCCCGCAAGACCATTGTCTCCCACCTCTCGAACACCATTGCCATTCAGATCGTCCCATACCTCCCCAGAGATCGTTCCTGGCGAGAAAGCAACCGAATCGAAATTGGCGAAATCGGGAGCCACCGAGGTGGATCCGGAAAAAACCGTTACCGAATGGACGTCCGAGAATGTCGGAACCACTTCCCATCCAGTCGGGATCAACTCCTGAACCAAATACGTTCCAGGTTGGAGATTGCCGAAGAAATACCGACCATCCGCTGCCGTCACCGTAGTCGGTTCACCAGCATCCCAAACACCGCTTCGATTCAAATCGACAAAAACAGTCCAACCCGCAATGCCTGGATCGACAAACGTACCGGTCAACGTATTGAAATCCCGAATCCCGTTCCGATTGGTATCGTTCCAGATCAACCCTCGGATCGCGCCATCAAGAATCGTAAAAAGGGAAAAGCTCTTGGTGGCGGTAACATCTCCACCCCGGACCAGCACCGTGTCGATGGCTGTGCTTCCTGGAGTCGGATCCCAACGCGCGGGCAAGTCGACCACCACGTCATAGCTGCCGACCGGAATGGAGCTAAAGACGAACTCCCCATCCGAATCGGTCACCGTCGAAATCTCGCCAGCATCCTGGATGCGATTCCCATTGGCGTCGAGGTATACCGTAAATCCAAAAAGCCCGGGCTCGGTGAAATCCCCAGTCACCGGGTGAGTGTTATGGATCCGATCCAGATTCAAATCATTGAAGACGACACCGCGTACCCCACCTGAAGAGGCGCTAAAATTCCCAAAGTCGATCACGGTCTCCTGGAGCGCAACCACCGTCGCGTTCGCGCTGTCGCTCTGCTGCCGCGCTGGCTCCCAACCTGTCGGAAGCACCTCTCTGACTTTGTAGGTATCGGGATTCAAGTTGATGAATCGATAGACCCCTTGGTCATCCGTCACCGTCGACGGCTCGGCTGGATCCAGCAAGGCATTGTCGTTGAGATCAAGAAAAATGGTCCAGCCACCAAGCCCTGGATCCAGGTACTCACCAGTGGTCGGATCGACATCGCGAATCCCATCATTCGACAGATCGCTCCAAACCGTCCCCTTCAAATCTCCACCAGCGAAAACAAGGAATTCGGCGGTCGCTTTCTTGTCGGTCTCCACTCGCACATTACGCGACGCCGGGCTGGTCGGGACCCAGTCGGTCTTCAGCGACAGGGTGACAGGATAGGTCCCCCCAGCAAGCCCTGGAATCGAATAGTCGCCGCGAATGTCTGTCGCGTCCGAGGGTTCGCCGGCGTCCAAGGCGCCGTTGCGATTGAGATCCAGAAAAACAGTCCAAGCGCGGAGGCCTTTATCGCCACCGGTTTTCGTGCCGCTGCGGTCGTTGTCGGCGTAGACCGTTCCAAAAATCTCCGCTGCCAGCAGCTTTCTGGCCTCTAGAGCTTCGATCCGCAAAGCTCGCCTTCGCACGGCCCGAGGAACTCCCGGACTTGAACGGAGGAAACGAAATAGCTTCTGCGTCATCTGCTGGCGGATTTTCCCGGAACTCTTCGACATCATCGACACACCTTTCCGAATGGACCAAGGAGCGTCGCCAGGAGCAGATGAGAACGTTGACGAGGAGCGAAGGAACAACTTTCTGGTTCAGAAACCCGCGCCCAAAAAACCAACCTGCCCGCCACCATCCTGGACGACTTCATTACCCAAAGCATGGATTGAGGCAGAAGTCTACAACTGGGCCAGTCGATCGAATAGCGGACTCCAGTCGCTGCATAAAACTTTTTTTTACCGCCACAGAAAGCAAAAAAAATCTGCGATTCTGCGCATCACAAAATGCAGGATGATCCCGCCCGCAGAGAAGAATTATCAAAATAATTTTTGTGCGAAATTTCTGTTGCGCGGTCTCTTTTTCGACCAGCAAGGAAACGGTTGCAACACGCGTTGGATGACACGACCATCAACGCATAAAAACCACTTCCCCAGAAAGCACCAGCGATAGCAGGGGGGCGACGTATCGCACACACGAATCGAAGTGCTGCCATCGGAAAAAAATTGCAGACTCAGGCTGCACTGAAGGAAGCACGGATGTGAATAGATTCCAACAGATCGTCGTCCATTAGGATCTGCTAAAGTCAGGCGGAGCTAGTGGATCGCTTACGCCACTCGTCGATGAGCGACGGAGGTGCGTCCAGCGATAGCCGATAGAATTCGATCGGCCACATCGATCGCTTCTCTGCCCTGCTCGCCCGTTACTTCGGGCGCTTTTCTGCTTTCGATCGCCCGGTGAAAATCAAGCAGTTCGCATTCGATCGCATTGACCGGCTCGCTCTTCCACTGGGTCGTTGGAAACCATCGCTCAAAAAACTCATCCTTCAACCCAACTCGCTCCTGACTCGTCAGTCGATCGATATGGAAGGTCCGACTGACCACTTCCGAGCATGCCTCGGAGAGAGCGACCTCACAGGTGGCAAGATTGACATCGATGATTTGCCGGTCGGTCATGGCAAGAAGGGAGCGCTGAGCCGTCCGGTGCACTCGGCTTGCGATCAAGGAGGCAACGCAGCCGTTCTGAAAATGAATCTGGCACTGAGCGTAATCCTCATTGGTACCCATCCAGCTGACGCCTGAGGCGCGTATTTCTTCGATAGGGCTTTCGACCCAGTCGAGCACCAGATCGATATCGTGGATCATCAAATCATGCACGACGCCAATATCGGTGCTGCGGCCGGTGAAGGAACTAGTGCGAACCGCATGGATTTGGCGGGGAACGGAAGATCGTTCGCGCACCCATCGATAGGCGGGATTGAAGCGTTCGACATGTCCTACCTGCAGGACACAGCCGTGGCGGCGAGCCGCTTTGATCAGCATGTCGGCTTCCAGCACCGATGCGGTGATCGGCTTTTCCACAAACAGATGGATGCCGCGGTCCAAACCCCACAACCCGATGGGAAAATGGAGGAAGGTTGGGGATGCGACCACCAGACAATCGATCTTCCCTTCCATCGCTTCGTGGCTGGAAAAGGTCGGAAGCTGCAACGTCTGTTCGATTTTCTCGCGAGCTGCAGCCAGCGGGTCGGCGACTCCAACCAATTCGAACTGCGGCAGCTTGGAAGCCAGTCGTGCGTGGATCGTCCCCAGATGACCGGCTCCCGCAATCCCTAGTCTCAGGCGCTTCATGCTGCCTTCCTCCGATCCCGAGCACGGCCATGCCGACCCAGGCACGATTCTTCGATGAATTCAAACAGCACGTCCAGCTCCGGAAACCACTCTCCGCCGGCAGCCAGAAGTTCGCGAGCCTGCTTGGCACCGACCTTGGACCGATAAAGCAGCTTGTGGGCTTCGGTGATCGAGCGGATGGTTTCGTTGTTGAAGTTTTTGCGTTTGAGCGCCACGACGTTGACGCATCGCGGCCTTGCAGGAAACCCCTCGGCCAGCATGTAGGGAGGAATATCCTGCAGCACACGGCTCAGTCCACTAACAAAGGCATAGCAGCCGATCGATCCGAAGTGGTGCACGGCGACACCTCCGCTAAGCGTTGCGTCGTGCTGCACGCGGACGTGACCTCCCAGCATCACCGTATTGGCCATGATGACGCGGTCCTCCACCACGCAATCATGCGCCACGTGGGCGTTGGCCATCAGATAGCAGTGATTGCCGACTCGCGTCACCCCCTCATCCTTCTCCGTACCACGATTGACCGTGACACACTCGCGAAAGACATTGAAGTCACCGATGACCACCTGGGTGGGCGACCCTCGGTAGCTGAGATCCTGTGGATCGCCACCGATGACGCAGTTGGGAAAAAAGTGATTCTCCCTTCCGATCGTCGTATGACCGGTGATCGTCACATGGTTTTCCAAACGGGTGCCTCGGCCGATCTGAACATGCGGGCCAATCACGCAGAATGGGCCGATGCGAACATCGTCATCCAACTGGGCTCGCGGATCGACGATGGCGGTGTGAGCTATGATGGTCGGCATGGTTCTTGCGGCTCTTTCCAGCATCCTCGGCTCCTGCCAGTCGGATGCGTAAGGGACGTTACGGTCGTTTCAACGCCGCGTGTTAGGCGACTTGGGATTCAGCTGTAGTGCGTTGTGCCAATCTCCACAGACACTCCGCCATGCGACCGTTCAGCATGTGCCCCGAACGGAAAGCAACAATGCGCCCGACAAACGAATGGCCGCACAGAGCGAGATCGCCAATCAGGTCAAGCAGCTTGTGCCGCGCGCATTCGTCGGCAAAACGAAGGGTGTTGTCGATCGGTCCGGCGTCTCCGAAAACCAAGAGATCGCGATAGGAGACGTGCCGAGCAAGCCCGCGACTTTGAAGCTGCTGCGCTTCCTCCTGCGTGACGAAGGTGCGCGCCGGTGCAATCGCTTGCAAGTAGTCCCCTTCCCCCAGGCTGAACGATGCAGTCGCTGCCGTGATGGGATGCTTCGGACCATAGTCGAGACGATACTCCAACTGCGGATATGGATCCGAACAGGGCATCGCCATCACCCATTGCTGATTGTCTCCAATCCGAATCGGCTGCTCGATCACCACGGCCTTCCTGGCGCGATCCTGGCGAGCTACACCCACCTCCTGTATCCCCAGCGCATAGGCCATCGCACTGCCGTCCAGGCCAGGCATTTCAGGAGCGTCGCAGTCGACCAGGCAGTTATCCACCTGCATGCCGCACAACGCCGAAACGACATGTTCCACCATGTCTACCGACGCTCCCTCTCGGGTCAAACGCGTCCGAAGCTGCGTCTCCGAGCGGATCCCAGCGACTGCCGGCAAAACCGGCTGATGCGGGAGATCGGTCCGGCGAAAACATATCCCGGTATCGGGATCCGCAGGGTGAAACGTCAGGGTCACCGGAACGCCAGTCCAGTATCCCCGACCATGCACCTGGAAGCTGCGAAGAATCGTCTGCTGGAAACGGATAGATCGCATGGAATTCCTAGATCAAAAAAGAATCGCTTCGGCCAAGGCAGCGATCGTCATCCCTTCCACGACGCCGCCTGCCATCCTTCTATCGCAGTCGAGTGCTGCTTGGACCAACACCCGATAACCTGCATCCCCTTCCAATCACTTGCGGATCGTACCGGTCGCAGGAGCCGTCGCGGCTCGCGCCCCGGTGGCTGCAGCCGATGCTCCCTGCTGCTGACGCAGGTAAGCGAGAATGGGATCGGTCAGATCGAGCGTCGAGTTGAAGTAAACGACGTTCTTGTTGATCCCTGCCGAGACGGTCATCGGAGCCTTGGGGTCCATCTCCATCCGGCTGTATCGGAACACAATGCCGATCTGGTTGTACTCAGCCCAGGCTTTAGTCACCATTTCGATCTGCTTGTAGGTGTCGAAGATCACCTTCGCCTCCGCCTCAGCAAACTCCTTCTGCTTGCGGCTGAAATCCAGCTTCAACTGGCTCTCTAGCTGTGCAATCTGCTCTTCCTTCTGCTTGAACTCCGCCGAGTTCTCTTGATAGCTCTTGAGTGACTTGAGCTCCTCAAGCACCGACTCGCGTCGCTTGTTGATCTCATCCTCCGCCATCTTGATCTGAGCCTTGATGGCCGCGACCTGATCTTTCATCGTCGGATGATTGTCGAAGATGTATCCGATGTCGATCACGCCAATCTTGGTGACCGGCGCTGCTGCAGGAGCCGCTGCGGCAGGTGCTCCCTGCTGTGCAGGAGCCTGCCCCCAAACCGGTAGACTCAGGCAGATTAGTCCAATGGCCAGACAGGCCGACTTGATGGTGACTCGCACGCTAACGCACTCCTTGCTACTGGTGAGCCTTTGCGGCCTGAGCGGCCGGCTGCGCGGTTCCCCTCCTTGGAAATCGCTTCTTTCCGCGAACCGCCGACGAACGCTCGCTACAGTTGCCCCCGGCAGATGCCAGGCCCCACTGCAGCCAGTTCGTACCAACTCAATCCGCGCGGCGGTATTGTGCCTCTTTCACCCCGAGGAGTAAAGAGAGAAATAGAACCGCTCCACCAATCCCGCCACTCTCGCTTCTACCTTGGAAAAACCAGGGTTTCCAGCGTCGCGGCAACCATCCCGAAGCAATGACAGCATTGTCGGATGACGCTCTTTTTCGGTCGGTCCGGCCGGATGCATCGAGCAGATACGTGCCGCTGCTACCAGACATGGTGACACGCTTCGACCCATGCCCTCGCAGAACAGCGCATGTCTCACGGTTCTTCGGACATGCTCGATCCACGGGAGGGCTTGCGGCCTTCCTCAAGGATGCAGACTGTCGCTGCACCCAAAACCACCCTCGGCCGATTCCTTGGCTAACGAGGACCGATCCGATCGATGCCCATCCAACGGCGAAGTGCCTCGGGCACCACGATGCTACCGTCGGACTGCTGGTAATTTTCGAGAATAGCGATCAGCGCCCGGCTGATAGCGATCGCGGTGCCATTGAGCGTATGGACTAGGTGGGTCCCTTTCTCCCCTTTGACTCGGTAGCGGATATTCAAACGGCGCGCTTGATAGTCGGTGCAGTTGGAGGTGCTGGTCACTTCTCCCCATTCACCCGCTTCACCCCTGCCAGGCATCCACGCCTCCAGGTCGTACTTGCGGTAGGCAGGTCCACCTAGATCGCCGGTGGCTGTATCGACCACTCGGTAAGGAATCCCCAGTTCATCGAACAGCAGACATTCCAATTCCCGCAGCTCTTCGTGCAACCGGTCGCTTTGTTCGGGCAGCGTAAAACCGAACATCTCGATCTTGGTGAACTGATGGACGCGATAGAGCCCCTTCGACGCGCGGCCTGCCGCGCCGGCTTCGGTGCGGAAGCAATGGCTGATCCCCACCAAGCGAAGTGGCAACTGCTCGGCCTCAAATACCTCCCCTGCGTACATCCCTCCCAGCGTGATCTCGGCAGTCGCCACCAGATTCAAGTCGGTCTGCTCGATGCTATAGATCTGCGTTTCAGGACCTCGCGGCATGAAGCCGATTCCGCGGAGGATGCCGGTGTGGGCCACGTCGGGCGTCGTGATCGGAATGAATCCGCGCTGCATCAGATGGTGCAGAGCGAATTGCTGCAGCGCGATCTCCAGAAGCACCGCCTCCCGCTTGAGGAAGTAAAAGCCGGCACCGGCAACCCGAGCCCCCGCTTCAAAGTCGATCAGATCGAGCTGCTGGCCAAGCTGCACATGGTCCTTGGGTGGGAAGTCAAACTGCCGGATCGGTGTCTTGCCGAGCGCAACTTCCAGGTTGGCATGATCGTCTTTGCCGATCGGCGCGGCAGGATGCGCCATATTGGGAAGTCGAGCCTGGATTTCCTGAATCTGTACCTCCAGGGCGTCGTGGGCGCTCTGCGCCTGCTCCTTCTGCTCCCGAAGCTTCCTCCCCTGCTCCTTCATCGCTTCCCGCTGAGCATCGCTGGTCGCCTTGCCAATCCCCTTGCTGGTCTCGTTGGCCAACCGGTTGAATTCCTCTGCCTGCTTCAGCAAATTCCGCCGCTCTAGCTCCAACTCCACCATCCGATCGACCTCTTCGGGGACCCCGCGATCGCGACAGTTCTTCTTGACGGCTTCGATGTTGTCGAGAATGAATTTTCGGTCGAGCATGGCGCCAGTGGCTTCTCCAATAGGGTTGAGTTGGACTTCCTCATCGTCGATGAGCAAGGTTGCTTGCGGGTGTCGTTCCACCCAGAAAAGCGTCGAAGTGAATCGATTGCGGGACCCGTTCAACACGGATTCCAAAAGGTCGCTCAGGACTGCAATAGGGCCCGCGGTGAACATCCCGCCAGGTGGTTCCACAGGTGACTACTGGCTCGGATCCCGCGATGGAAATCGGCAACGTGGAACTTCTCATTGGGACTGTGCGCCCCATCGTCATCCAGCCCCCATCCCAAAAGCAACACGTCGGCTTTCAAGTGGGAGACCATGTTGGCGACGATTGGGATCGAACCACCCTCGCGAATCAACACCGCTTCGCGCCCGAAACCCTCGGTGACCGCCTGCTGGGCGGCCGCCATGTAGGGACTGTTGGGGTCGACTACCACCCCCAACCCGCCATGCAGGTCGATCACCTCAACGCGCACTCCGGGAGGCGCGTGCTGAGCGACGAATTGCCGAAGCTGCTGGCCCACCTGCTGCGGGGTCTGGTTGGGGACCAGACGGAAACTGATTTTGGCCCCTGCCCATGACGGGATGATCGTCTTGCCGCCCTCTCCCTGATAGCCACCCATCAGCCCGTGGCAATCGAAGGTCGGCCGCGCCCAACGCTGCTCCAGCGCGGTATAGCCAGTCTCTCCAACCAACTGGTCGACCCCCAGCTGTGCCGCAAACTTCTTCTCGTCGAAGGGGAGTTGCTGCCAGTTCCGCCGCTCCACCGGATCCAGCGGCACCACGGCGTCGTAAAATCCAGGAAGCTGGATCCTGCCTTCCTCATCCTTGATCGCCGTGAGCAGCCTAGCCAGCGCCAAGGCCGGATTGGCGACCGCACCGCCAAAACTCCCCGAATGCAGATCCTGCTTGGGACCGGTCACCCGCAATTCGAAATAGGCGATCCCGCGCAGTCCATAGGTGATGGCCGGCTGTCCCACAGCGTACTGAGACGAATCGCTGATGACGATCACGTCGCATTTCAGTCGGTCGGCGATCTGGGGCAACGTACGACCCAGCACCTCACTCCCCTGCTCCTCCTCCCCCTCGATCAGAAACTTGATCTGCAGTGGCAGCTTCTGGCCAGATTCCTGCCAAGCCGCCACAGAGAGGATGTGCGTCAGCACCTGCCCCTTGTCGTCGGTAGCGCCGCGAGCATACAGGTTGCCGTCTCGCACCTGCGGGTCGAAAGGAGGACTCTTCCAAAGCTCCAGCGGATCGGCGGGCTGCACATCGTAATGGCCATAGACCAAGACCACCGGCTTTCCAGGCACCGGAGGACTCTCCGCATACACCAGGGGAGGCCCACCACTTCCCAGCTTCTCTGTCTTCCAACCCAGCCTTCGAAATCGGTCCTGAACCCAATCGGCCGCCTGCAACATGGCCTGCGACTGTTTTGGGTCGGCCGAGACACTGGGAATCCGCAACCACTCGCACAAAGCCCCCAGATGCTCCTCTCGCTGCCCCTCCAAATACCGCTCGATGCTTCCCATGTCGGCCATGTTCATCCCCTTCCATCGATCCCGGAATCTGAGGTTTCCCGTGAGTGATCCCCCGGTGGCTTCATCACCCATCGGTCAGGGCGGGAGCCCCAAAACCATCGGCTCGTCCCCCACGCCACGACAAGCCTTTTAAGATACCGCAGACCAGCCAACCCGTGCGGGAGGGGACGTCATTCCCCCCGCACTCCCTGTCGGGAAGCCATCGCGGGGTGCCCCGATCAGCCACTCCCCGATTCCCCTGCCTGCAAACGGTTTTTCCCAGAGGAAATTGAATTTCAACCCATCGGCCGTACAATGGGGTGAGGGTCAGCGACATCCCTTTTTTTCGCGGAACCCGTCGGCTTCTCCAGGCATCCAATCGGATGTTGATCGTTACCCCTAGAGGCGAAACGATCGCTCGATTGGACCCAACGTCTCTTTCACTGGCCCCCACCTGTCCGCCCGGAAAAGGATCAGGGGTTCAGCCAACGTGAAAAAGCATCCCATCCCGATCAGGAAAGTTTGGATCTGATGAGTGATTCGAATGCAGCAGTCGCCGAAGAAGTCGTCGTGCGACCGGTCGACAAAAAAAATCAGAAACCCAAGCGACAGCCACGCTACAACGTCATCCTTTGGGATGACTCAGAACACACCTACGCCTACGTCATCCGCATGCTGCAGGAACTCTTTGGATATTCGGTCGAAAAAGGGTTCAAGCTTGCCGAAGAAGTCGACAAGTCCGGGCGATGCATCTGCCTGACGACCACCAAGGAGCATGCGGAACTGAAGCGAGATCAGATCCATGCCTTCGGTAAGGATCCTCTGAGCGTCAAATGCAAAGGGAGTATGTCGGCATCGATCGAACCGGTCCCGGAGTGATCTGGAGCGGGCATTCCGCCTTGACTCGGTAGGGTGTGTGACGCGGCCTCAAAGTGATCTGCGCCGCGCGCGAAAATACTCCGCCCAGCCTCTTCGTAGGGTGTGTGACGCGGCCTCAAAGTGATCTACCCCGCGCGCTAATCTCTCCGCCGCGGAACACACCAAAACCAAGGCACCATCCCGCTACCAATCCTCATTACGAACCCCTGGTGTGTTCGCGGGGCAGGTTTGACCACACCACCGTCCAACGCCCTCGCCCCGGCTCACACACCCTACGGGTTTGCACCAACGCAAGCACGGGCGGGACGCCCGTGCCACGCGGAATACCCAGCCTCTTCGTAGGGTGTGTGACGCGGCCTCAAAGTGATCTGC
>JBEISR010000075.1:0-3618 GCA_040375295.1 Planctomycetaceae bacterium | reverse complement strand
TGTTTTACCTGCTCTTTTTCGTCGGAGCGGGAGTGAGCTTTGGCCATCTCATGCAGTGCATTCACAGCGTAGACCAAGTTGCCGACGTTCGAGCGATCTTCTTCATAGAGCTCAAGGCTCGATCGCGTCGTGGATTCCAGCAATTCATAACTTTTCTCAGGATCGGATTGCTGTATTGCTTCTGCTGCGGTGATTCTCAAGGCATTCGATGTCTCCCTCATTGCCCGATCGTTTGGATAGGCAATCAAGTACTCATCGACATGTTTCATTGCCTTCAGCGTCCACTGGTATGTTTTTTCCAAGTCGGAAATAGCTTTGTAGCATAGGCTCATCAAGAATTCGTTATTTATTCGATCTCTCAAAAAGTAGCGATTACCCGGCTGCCGGGAAAGTAAATTGTCGATGATATCAAGCGATCGACTTCGCATTTCGATGGCTTTTTCTGCTGGTGTTTTCGCTTCTCCTTGGATTGCATTGGAGGCTCGATGGTAATAGCAAAGCGAGCAATAATGGAGCAATATTTCTAGGTGATTGAGCAACTCGACATCGTTTGGATCCAGTCGGCTGGCTTCCTCAAGCAACGGTAGTTGTTCTTCCAGTGACTTCAGGAGGTCATCCGGAAGCACACGCTGACCAGAAAGAATCGTGTCGTTTATTCCACTATTGGTGCGACGCATCGAATCGAGAAAGAGACCAGATACTTTAGCGCGAGCTTCAGCCAGTTCCTCAGCTTGCTTGGTCAGTTGCTTCTGGATAGTCCACTCTCGACTCAGCAGAAGAACCATCGCCATGAGGCTTGCCAGCAAGGTCGCTAGGAAGGTAGCACCGATCGGATGAAGCATGGCGAACCGTTTCAGCGACCGCCATGGTGAAGGTGCCGGGATCGATATCGGCTTTCCCTGAAGAAAGCTTTGGAGGTCATCGACCAATTGAGACGTCGTCCGGTAACGATCGGATGGATTTTTCGCGAGGCACTTTTCGAGCACTCTCTGCAGTGCCTTAGGGACTCTCTTGCCCTGCCCGTCCACTTTCCTCGGCACTTCGCTCAGAATGCGATGTTGCGTCATGTAGTTGCTGGAGTCACGGAAGGGATGAACGCCATAGACAAGTTCATGCAGCACCACACCCAGCGAGAATTGATCGCTGGGAGGCTGCAGCGACTCACCCAAGACCTGCTCCGGGGACATGTAGGCCACAGTACCGAGGACTTTCCCTTCGGTTGTCAAAGCGGTCGCGTTGTCATCACCGTATGGTTTGGCCAGGCCAAAATCGCACAGCAATGGCTCCAGCCCGATTCCTTCCGTGGCAGGGGCTGCCGCTTGTCTCAGCAGGATATTGCCCGGCTTGATATCGCGATGCAGAATCAGTTTCGAATGAGCGATCCATAGGGCTTGAGATACTTGCAAAATGAGCCAAGCGACCTGCCTTGGGCTCCAGCCTGCCGCATCTCCTCCTAAGGCATCGGCCAACGATCCGCCGTTGGCATATTCCGTCACTAGATACGGCAATTCACCCACGGTTCCAGACTCCAGCACTGCAAGAATGCCTGGATGCTGTATCCCTGCCACCACCTTCGCCTCCGACTCGATCCTTCTTCTAGCGACTGCATCGGACTTGAGCGATGGCCTCAGGATTTTGATCGCGATCCGTTGATTGCCCCTGGCTCCATCCAGCGCCGAAAAGACCATCCCATAAGCACCACGCCCGATCAGTCGAATTTCTGAAAATCGTGCCATCGAGCTTGCTTCAACGACACCAGCAAGGCCTACCACAGGCGAAACGCATTCAATCAGCTTCCGACATGCATCATGATCGCCGTGGTCGGTGGTGGTACTAGACGTATTTCCTTTGATTTTATCGATCCAACCGTCCAGTCTCCGAAGGACATCCGAATTTGTCTCACCAGACTCGGAGAGGAAATCCCTGCGATCCATCAACTTATTCCTTCCGTTCCACCCATGTCATTCAGATATCTTCGACTAAGGTCTTTTCGAACCTGCTTGATGCAATAGTTCACCAGATGCCGCACCTCATCTTCCGACCGTCCCATCTTCTTCCCTATTTCGCGATAGGTCATTCCTTTCCTGAATCTCCATCGCATCAAATGCTGCAGCTCTCTTGGCAGATGCAACATCGCGTCCAGCGTATTTTTCGCAAGCTCCTTTTGAATCACTCTCTCAAGAGGAATGTGAGAAGGTTGCAAAGGACTGGCTTGAACCATGTTCTCCGGATCCGGTGCCCCGACCTCGCGCCGTACCGATCGCTTCTTCGCCATCAGCAGATAGCGACGATACGAAACCAACTGGTTGCAGAGGGAACGTGTCAGGTAAGCACAGAACTCCGCGCGGTTAGAAAACTGCTTCTTAGGCATTTGAAGTGCAACCGTAGCCCAAGTTCGGTGCAAGGTCTCAGAGAGATCGACATGCCCCTGAAATCGCCGGTCCCACTTTTTTCTAGCAATTGCTCGCAGTAGGGGCCTGTAGTAATTCATCAGCGCCAAAACAGAGTCATTATCGAACCGATGAAGCCAAGAAGTGATTGGTTCGTCGCATCGGAAAACTAGTTCTTCCGGCTGGGTTCCTTCGGCCGCCATGCTCACCACCCTCGCCGATCCGCGCACTTGGTCAATCTTCAATTCCCCATTTCCCTAGGAATAGCAATCCTATCACGCACCCTACTCAGTTCGCTATAGCCGCATCAGAAAAAAGATCGGGCCATCAAATTCGCCCTTTGATCTGCGTCCAATCTCTCGCATGAAAAACAACCGAAAAATTTCGATATTTCCATTCGGAAGCCGAAATCCTTTGCGTTTTCAAGTGTGACTACATCTAGACGGGTCGCTGGAACAACGTCAGCAGGGAGTGCTTCCAATGAAGATTTCACGAATCCGAGAGTTTTTTCGATCATCGCCCCACAATCGTAGGTTGTCAGGGCTTCAAGTCGCTAGGCGCGCCGCCTTGGTCCGGTTGATGCGGGTCGAGCAATTTGAAGAGAGATTGCCGCTTGCATTTGCAATCACAAGCACAGGGACGACTGTCAGTTTGACAGGATCGTCCGGCGATGATGCCGTCCAAATCTCTGTCGCCCCAAGTGGACACTTTCGACACAACCTCCCGTTGGGCGGAAATCTTGTCAGCGACATGGACACCAACGGATCAGTTGCTGGTGAACAGGCGATGCTTGCCACCAGCATCACACAGATCAATGTCACCTGCGGGTCGGGTAATGATACTTTCGATGCCAGTCTATGGATCGGCGCGATGATCGACGCAGATGGAGGTTCCGGAAACGATATTCTGAAGGGCGGTACCGGTAACGACGAACTATATGGCGGCTCCGGTGACGACACCGTCGAAGGGAATGCCGGAAACGATTTTCTCTTGGGCGACAGTTATATCAGCGGAACTCCATCGACTGGCAATGACACGCTTCGAGGGGGCGATGGTAACGACACACTGCATGGTGACGATGCAACCTTTGGTGGCAGCGGCAATGACGTCCTAGAAGGTGGCGGAGGGACAGATATCGCCTACGACTGGTTCTCGGGCACTCTTATCATTTCCAATACCCTCTACCAGAGCAATTCCATTAGCACCCTGGATCACCAGATCGAAGACT
>JBEISR010000032.1:0-52707 GCA_040375295.1 Planctomycetaceae bacterium | reverse complement strand
ACTCTGTAGACCGCACCAATGCAGCCTATCACGCAAGCTAACCTCTATCCGAAGTTGAATGATATCAGTCACTTGTGAACCGAACAATAATTGGATGGAGTGATAGGATGTTTCGGCGCAAGCATCTTAGTATCGAAGGACGACGCGAGCATTCCCGACATCCCTGCTCTGGCAATGAGTACCACTACGATTCGAACTCACCTAGTTCGAATCCTACCACCTCTGCTGCAAAACCACCTGTTTTCCCTGCAAAAACGAGGGTTCTGAGGCGACTCTGGCGACTCACTGGACGACTCACCAGGGGGCAAGGCAGCGCACTAGGGTTGTTGATTTATCGGGGGCAGCACCTGCAAGCATGCACGTGCAGGAAAGCCAAAGCAATTGGCCAGAAATGCGAAAAACCCTGGGAAAACCAGGGGTTTGCAGCATGGGCTTCAGAAAACTAGCGGAGAGGACAGGATTCGAACCTGCGGTAGGGTTTGACCCCTACGCCGATTTAGCAAACCGGTGCTTTCGACCACTCAGCCACCTCTCCGGTTACCACTCACAGCCCCCCAAATCCCCAGAAATCCCTTGCGGGACGCGGGAATCCGAATGGCCTTAGCAGTCCTATTATTGTGCACCATTCGAGCGGCTCCTGCAAGGTCACTCGACGGCCCCGTCAACCACTTTCCAGCCACCCCACCTTGGGACTCCCGCGACCAGCCACCCATGGCCCCAGGGACTCGGATCAGTCCATCCCGGGAACCGATCGCTTTCTGGCCAGATGCAGATAGGCCTCTTCATGACGCTGCACCATCCGATCGACCGAAAACTCCGTCGCCACACGCCCCCTCGCCGCCTGCCCCATCACTTCCCTCCACTGGGAATCGGTCACCAGTCGCCGAAGTCGCTGCACCATCGTCCGCACATCCTCCCGATCGACCAAGTAGCCAGTTTGCTGGTCGATCACCAGATCCCGATTCCCCGGAATGTCGCTGGCCACGACTGGCACCCCTGCCGCCATCGCCTCCAGAATCGCATTCGACTGCCCTTCGTACTGACTGGTATTGAGCAGCACATCGGCATGCGGCAGCAAATCCCCCACATCCGATCGCTCCCCTAACAGTCGCACATGAGCCGCAACCTGAATCTTGTCGCGATACTCCTCCAAACTGGCTCGCTGCGGCCCCTCACCAATCAACACCAGCATCGTCCTGGGCTCCACCAACCGCAGCAGCTCCATGCACCAGAGTGCCTCGCGATACCCCTTTTGCGGCCACAATCTTCCCACCGCGAGAATCACGCGCCAATCCGATGGAACCTGCATTCGACGAAGTGCTTCGGGTCGATCAATTCTGGAAGGCTGAGGCAATTCGACGCCGTTAGGGATGATAAGAAAGCGTTCCTTATCGATCCCATGTCGTTGATAGAAATCGACCACGCCACTGCTGTTGGTGAAGATGGCATCGCTGCGGCGGGCCAGCCAGCGGTCAAGCATTAGTTGCCAGCCGCTTTTCCAAGGATCGACGCTGCGTTCCCCTCCGATCACGACGGGGATTTTGGCCCACAGCGCTGCGGTGCGTCCAAAACTATTGGCAGCGAACAGCCAAGTGTGGACTAGGTCCAGCTTCTGCTTACGAAATGCAGCCGCCAGTTTCCACCAGGCGGACGGGTCCCCTCTCCATCGCTTGCCAATCACTGTCACTGGCACGCCAGCGGCTTCCAGAAACGATTGCCGGGGGCCCGATCTTGTCAGGACGAAGACATGCGGATCGAAGCGGTCACGATCGAGCCGGGAGGCGAGCAGACAGAGTTGCTTTTCCGCTCCGCCTTGATCCAGCGTTGGAATGACCAAGCCAACCCGCAGCCGGCGGCTCATCCCTTCTTCTGCAGCGCCTTGAGGACGGCCGCGCCCATATCGGCCGGTGAGGGAGCGACCACGATGCCGGCCGATTCGAGTGCCGCCACCTTTTCCGCTGCCGTTCCCTTACCGCCGGTGATGATCGCGCCAGCGTGGCCCATGCGCTTTCCAGGAGGGGCGGTACGACCTGCAATAAAGGCCGCCACCGGCTTGGTGACATGCTTCTTCACATACTCCGCAGCTCGTTCTTCTGCATCCCCACCGATCTCACCGATCATCAGAATCACTTCGGTCTGATCGTCGTTCTGATATCGCTCTAGCAAGTCGATGTACGAGGTGCCGACGATCGGATCGCCCCCCAGCCCAACACAGGTGGACTGCCCGAGTCCCGCCTTGGTGGTCTGCCAGACCGCTTCGTAGGTCAGCGTCCCCGATCGGCTCATGATCCCCACCTTCCCTGGCTTGTGGATGTAGCCAGGCATGATGCCAATCTTGCACTCGCCGGGAGTGATCACCCCTGGGCAGTTGGGGCCGATCAGCACCGACTTGCTGCGACGCACGGTATCGTAGACCGACACCATATCGATGACAGGAACCCCTTCGGTGATCGCGCAGATCACTTCAATCCCCGCATCGATCGCTTCGCGAATCGCATCGGCGGTGAAGGCAGGTGGCACGAAGATCATCGATGCGTTGGCGCCGGTCTGCTGAACGGCCTCTTGAACGGTGTCGAAGACCGGGAGGCCTTCGACCGTCTCTCCGGCCTTCCCTGGGGTGACGCCACCCACCATCTTGGTTCCGTATTCCTTGCACCCCTTGGTGTGGAAGGCCCCTGCGTTGCCGGTGATTCCCTGGCAAATCACCCGTGTGTTCCGATTCACAAGAATGCTCATGACGACTTACTGCCTTTGATCGATGATTGGATTGAGTTTGGTTGTCTGCTGCAAGTCACAGGCCAAGCGAGTGCTGGGCCGGTGCGACGTGGGGTGAATCACTTGATGGAGGCAACGACTTTCTTCGCGGCATCGGTGAGGTCGTCGGCCGAGATGATCGCCAGACCGCTCTCCTTGAGCATCCGCTTCCCTTCCTCCACCTCAGTCCCCTCAAGTCGTACCACCAGGGGAACCTTGAAGCCGACTTCTTTGCTGGCTTCGATCAGCGCGGTAGCGATCGTCGTGCAGCGGGCGATCCCGCCGAAGATGTTGACCAAAATCGCCTTGACGTTTGGATCGGACAAAATGATCCGAAATGCCTCGGTGACCTGCTGGGTGTTGGCCCCGCCACCGACATCAAGAAAGTTCGCCGGGGCTCCACCGTGGTACTTGATGATGTCCATCGTCGCCATCGCCAGACCGGCGCCGTTGACTAGGCAACCGATGTTTCCATCCAGCTTGACGTAGCTGAGCCCCGTGTTGCCGGCACGTACCTCGGCCGGTTCCTCTTCCGTCAGGTCGCGCAGCTCTTTCAGATCCGGATGACGAAAGAGGGCGTTGTCGTCGAGCGTGACTTTGGCATCGAGAGCGATCAACTGCCCATCTTCGGTGATGACCAGCGGATTGATTTCGACCATGGAGCAATCGAGATCGACGAAGAGCTTGCAGAGCTTCTTCAGAAAGCCATCGGCGGCCTTGGCGGCGCTGCCGGTGATCCCCAGTTGCTTGCAAAGCTTTCGGACCTGGTAGCTTTGCAGTCCCAGCAGCGGGTCGTAGTGTTCGCGAATGATCTTCTCTGGCGACTCCTCCGCCACCTTTTCGATCTCGACCCCGCCTTCGCTGCTGGCCATGATCACTGGCTTACAGGCCGCACGGTCGACGACGATTCCCAGGTACAGCTCTCTGGCGATCTTGCACCCTTGTTCGATCAACACCTGGTTGACCTGCTTGCCTTCTTCGCCGGTCTGCAGGGTGACCAAATGATTCCCCAAGAGGTTCTTTGCCACCTGCGCCGCCTCGTCAGCCGACTTGACCAACTGAACGCCTCGCTGAGTAGGTACTTCCTTCATCGTCCCTTTGCCGCGCCCGCCCGCATGGATTTGGGCTTTGACGACAGCCACCGGAGTTCCCATCTGACCGAAAGCCGCCTTGGCTTCTTCGGGCGTCTTGGCTACCTGGTGGTTGAGAACAGGAACGTTCGCCTTTCGGAAGAGCGCCTTGGCTTGGTATTCGTGCAGTTTCATAAAAATCTTCTTAGGTGGGGGCCAACGAGCAACAACGATCGAAGTTGCCATTATTTAAGGAGGCCGTCAAACGGTCAAAGGGGGCAGGGGGGAAAGAGCTACCGGACCGATAGGGTCACCAGCGGCCAGGGAGCATCCTATTTCACGGTGCGGTACGAGGTGCTGGGCTCTTTCTATCGAGCGCCGGATACCGGAGGGCTTGCGCCGTACGGCTACCATGTCGGCGGTTTTCGTGGGGCTGCGGGAGGCGGAATCGGCTGGGCCATTTCCCGATCCCCCTGACGCCGGGCTATATTCACCATGATGCCAAAGCGGCGGCCGGTGAGGCGATCCTAGCGCGGCGACGCAGTTTTGGGGCACGCAAAGTTCGACAGGAACAGGGACGATGGATTTTTGGATGTCCTGGAATGCATGGCGGGTCGGACAATTCTCTGGCCTGAGAATCTCTGGCCCGCGAGTCTTTGGCCTGCGAGTCTTTGGCCTGCGAAGCCAGTTCGCCCTGGCCTGGATCGCTATCGGCATCGGGACATATTCCACTCCTCTTTGCTACAGCCAAGAAGTTGATCGCGCTACCCAATCTCCGATCGATCCCGCACCGCAGCAATCAGACAAAAGCCAAGCGATAGAGAGGTGGATCGAGCAACTGGGGGACGATTCCTATGCAGTGCGGCGATCAGCATCCCAGCGTCTGCTGCAAGCTGGATTCGATGCGATGGATCCCTTGCAGCGTGCTGCCTCAGGCGCCGATCCTCAGATCGCTCAGGCGGCTCAGTACCTTCTATTGCAGTTGAAGCCGCAGTGGACCGTCGACAGCGATCCGCCGGCGGTTCGGGAACTGTTTCGAATGTACGGAGGCCAGCCACTGGCCAGACGTGAAGCGTTGCTTCAGCAATTGATCACACAGCCTCAATACCGAACGGAAGAACTGGGGGCACCAGTGGTTCTCGCCCGGATCGCGAGACTGGAGCCCGAGGAATCGCTCAGCCTTCTGGCTGCTCTTCTGCTGATCGAATCGCCGCCACCGACCGTTGAAGGAAAACAGTCGCTTGCCGAATCGATCGGCACGGCGCTCGCCGATTGCAACCGCTCCGCATGTCGACTGCTGCAACTGTATCGTACGTGGCTGCAAGATGGATCCCTCTCGATCACCGCGTGGCAGGATTGGATGGCGGCTCATCCAATCGAGTCGATCGCACCTCGCACCGCCGAAGCCTTGCAGATCCACCAGCGGCTGGCGCGCTGGTGTGGTGAGCGATTGATGTCGGTGGATCGCAAGCAGGATGCAGCTGATTTTTTGCAAAAGGCGATGCCATCGATCGATGCCAAGCCAGCCATCATCCTGGAATGGGCCAGATGGGCGATCGACCACCGATTGCCGGAGATGACGCTGTCGCTGGCCGAACGCTTGCCGGATGCAGCGCGGTCCGACCCAGAATTGGGCTACCTGATCGCCGAAAGCTTGGTGGCGACCGGTCGCGAGAAGGAAGGCGAGGAACAAGCTAGGCAGCTTCTGGAACGCCAAGGAGTGTCCGGTGCGGCTCCCGATCTGCTCGAACGCCATGCGATCGCTACCAAGTTGCTGGAGCGTCGTCGCAACGCATGGGCATTGGCAGAGTACGAACGGATTGCCGAGCAGCTGGATCCTTTGATCCCCTTTCACCTGGCACCGCTTCGAACCTACAGCAGCCTGCTGATGGAATCGGAGCGATGGTCGGACGGAGAGAAGTTGTGGGAGCCGATCGCCCAGCGATTGCAGAACGAACCGCTCTACGCCGCTCAGGTTGATCGATCTCCGGAGAAGGAACGCGACACCAACAGTTCACTATCCAACCGGTTCCTGGGCAATTACTGGTACTTTCGCGCCAAGGCGGCTAGGGATGGCCAAACGCGTCAGCAGGCGACGATCGGGGCATGGAAAAGCCTGCCATACGACACCGATGTGCTGATTGAACTGGCGAAGTGGTCGCGAGAAGGGGAGGGGAGAAGCGTGCAGCAGCCGACAGAGCAGGAGGTACGTGGCGCGTTGGAGGCTGCGGCGACGAAACTGCGGAATCGTCGGCAGAGGGTGGAGCAGGATTTAAGGAATGCGGGGGAGGATCGGCGTTTCTATCTGCTGCTGGATCGCGCCGACGCCTGCAATCAACTGGCATGGCTCCTGGCGAATACCGGTGGCGATCTCCAGGAAGCTCTTGCCTCAGCCAAACAGGCGACTGTCGATCGTCCTAAGGTAGCTGCCTTCGCCGATACGCTTGCTGCCGTCTACTGGGCGCAGGGGAATCGTCCCGAGGCGATCGCATGGCAGAAGAAGGCGATTGAACTTGAGCCGGCGGGGATTGGCTATCGCAAGACACTGGAGCGATACCAGAGCCAGTAGTGGGACACAGCGACCGCTCTCACGAAATCGACTGCGCGCGATCCGTGGCTGATGGCTGAGATCACCACAGCAACTAGCCAGAGTCCCGCGTGGAAGGTGAGTTCTACTTTTTTACCCTCCCTTAGGGCTCTTCAGGAATGATTGTGGCCTTGGAGCCTCAGCTACTGTTTTTTTCGTACTCGTACTCGTACTCAATGAAATGGTACTCGTACTCGAAAAGAATCGCCGGGACACTGGGCCATCGAGTACGAGTACGAGTACCGTCCGCCACGGCGGACTGAGTACGAGAAACCAAAGCAAAGCCCCACGAAATCGCCCGAAGAACTCCCTCGGCTCTTCAGGAATGATTGTGGCCTTGGAGCCTCAGCTAAAGGCTTTTTTCGTACTCGTACTCGTACTCAATGAAATGGTACTCGTACTCGAAACGAACCGCCGGGACACTGGGCCATCGAGTACGAGTACCGTCCGCCACGGCGGACTGAGTACGAGAAACCGAAGCAAAGACCCACCAAATCGCCCAAAGAACTCCCCCACATACTCCTCTCACAATCCATCGAAAGCAGTTTTGGCCGATAGACTAGAAAACACAGCTTGAAACCGAATCGGACGTTGTCTTCGAGGTCTTTTGCCTGCTACCTTGAGCGTTCGAAAAAGTTCACTTTTCGCGAAGCACGATCGCGATAAAAATGGAATGCTGGAACCGAGCTAGGTCGTCCGACTGATCACATCGCTAGGCGGAAACCACTAGCGGAATCGCAAGTCCCGCACCAGCACCAAATCAAGCTGCGTCACGCGCTATCCCTCGACAAAGGAAGAAGATCGAATGACCGGAGCCCAACAACGCGCCGCACTGCAACGCCAGATCTGGCAGATCGCCAACGATGTCCGTGGTGCCGTCGACGGCTGGGATTTCAAACAATACGTCTTGGGGGCTCTGTTCTATCGGTTCATTAGCGAGAACTTCGCTAGCTACATCGAAGCCGGCGACGAAAGCATCCGTTACGCCGAACTACCTGACAGCGTCATCACGCCAGAGATCAAAGACGATGCGATCAAAACCAAGGGGTATTTTGTCTACCCCAGCCAGCTATTTGCCAACGTCGCCAAAGATGCCAACACCAACGAAAGCCTGAACACCGACTTGGCTGCAATCTTTTCTGCGATCGAATCATCGGCCAATGGCTACCCTTCGGAGGACGACATCAAAGGTTTGTTCGCTGACTTTGATACGACCAGCAATCGCCTTGGCAATACGGTCAAGGATAAGAATGCTCGCTTAGCGTCTGTGCTGAAAGGTGTTGCGGGGCTCGATTTCGGTGACTTCGAGGGAAGTCAGATCGATTTGTTCGGCGATGCATATGAGTTTCTGATTTCCAACTACGCTGCCAACGCAGGCAAATCCGGTGGCGAGTTCTTCACGCCTCAGCACGTTTCGAAGCTGATCGCCATGCTGGCGATGCACAAACAAACCAAAATCAACAAGATCCTGGACCATGCGTGTGGTTCGGGTTCGTTGTTGCTTCGAGCGAAAAAGCAGTTTGATGCTCACATCATCGAAGAGGGGTTCTTCGGCCAGGAAATCAACCACACCACCTACAACCTCGCTCGCATGAACATGTTCCTGCACAACATCAACTACGACAAGTTCGATATTCGGCTTGGGAACACGCTGACTGAACCTCAGTTTGGTGATGAGAAACCCTTCGATGCGATCGTCTCCAATCCTCCCTACTCGGTGAAATGGATCGGAAGCGACGATCCCACGCTCATTAACGACGAACGGTTCGCTCCCGCCGGTGTGTTGGCCCCAAAATCGAAAGCCGACTTCGCGTTCGTGCTGCACGCGCTCAGTTACCTCTCCAGCAAGGGCCGAGCGGCCATCGTTTGCTTCCCCGGCATTTTCTACCGAGGCGGAGCCGAGCAGAAGATTAGAAAATATCTGGTGGACAACAACTATGTGGAGACCGTGATTTCGCTGGCGCCGAAATTGTTTTACGGCACCACCATCGCCGTGAATATTCTTGTGCTTTCCAAGCACAAGACCGATACAACCACCCAGTTCATCGACGCCAGCGGTCTGTTCAAGAAGGAAACCAATAACAACGTTCTGACCGACAACGACGACCCGGAAGATCCTGGCCATATTCAGCAGATCATGGCGGTATTCGACAGTAAGGCCAATGTCGAACATTTTGCACGCAACGTCGACTTCGATACGATCACCGGCAACGATTACAACTTGTCGGTAAGCAGCTACATCGAAACGAAAGACACTCGTGAGCGAGTGGATATCGCCAAGCTCAATGCGGAACTCAGAACAACCGTCGCAAGGATCGATAAGTTGCGTTCGGAGATCGACGCGATTGTTGCAGAGATCGAAGGCGAGGGGGTGGAGGCGTGAGCGACATTACTTTCATGGACAAGCTTTTGGATGGTGCAGAAGTCGAGTGGAAACACTTAGGCGACTTCGCTGAAATCCGAAGAGGCACTGCCATAACGAAAAAGGAAACACAACCAGGCGACTTCCCAGTTGTTGGTAATGGACCTGGCTATAACTATTTCCACGCCGAAAGTAATCGTATCGGAGAGACTATTGTGATAGCGAGATCCGGCGCGTACGCGGGCCTCGTTAGCCTCTGGACGATTCAATTGTTTCTTACTGATGCGTTTAGTATCCATCCAGCCCATGAGTATCTCAGACCGAAGTATGTTTACTATCTCCTAAAGAAGGACCAAGAAAAGATTCACCAAATGGGTCAAGGTGCGGGTGTACCTCATGTTCGAGCAAGCGACTTCGAAGGATACCCCATCCCCATTCCCTGCCCATCGAACCCGAAGAAGTCGCTTGAAATCCAGGGAGAGATCGTCCGCATTCTGGACGCCTTTACCGAGCTGACCGCCGAGCTGACCGCCGAGCTGACCGCACGCAAAAAACAGTACAACTACTATCGCGACCAGTTGCTACGATTTGAGGATGGCGAGGTTGAATGGAAGACGCTGGGAGAAGTCTGCGAATTCAAAAATGGATTTGCTTTCAAAAGCAACCTATTCAAAGAATCGGGTCTTCCCATCGTACGGATTACCAATATCACCGGTTCGACAGTCGATTTATCTGATGTGAAATTCTTCGATCCGAGTGACTACAAGGAAAACACCGAGGGATATGCAATAAATCGAGGCGACATCCTTATTGCAATGTCAGGCGCTACTACGGGGAAGATTGGCTGCTTCGACAGTTCGGAAACAGCTTACCTCAACCAGCGAGTGGGCAAATTTGTTCCGAATGCTGATCTCTTAAACAATCGCTACCTTTACCATTTTTTGCTTGCCAAGACTGAAGCAATGTACGTATTAGCTGGTGGTGGTGCGCAAGCGAATCTCAGCTCAAGAGTGCTTTTGGAGAAGCTTCTTATACCGATTCCACATGCAGACAACCCATCAAGATCGATTATTGAGCAGAAGAAGATCGCTGATATTCTGGATAAGCTAGATGCGCTCACGAACTCGCTCACCGAGGGGTTGCCTCGCGAGATCGAATTGCGGCGACAGCAGTACGAATACTATCGCGATCTGCTGCTGAGCTTCCCCAAGCCGGAAGAAGTGGAGGTGTGACATGAGCAAGACCCTAGAGGCGATCGCTCAGCAGTTAAAAGACGCCAACAAGAAGGTGCAGTTGATTTACGCCTTCAATGGAACTGGCAAAACCCGTTTGTCACGGGCGTTCAAGCAATCGATTGCGCCGAAGTCTGAAGCCGAAACAGGTACTGACCCAGAAGAGCCCGCAGAGCTCGCTCGCGAAAAGATCCTCTACTACAACGCGTTCACCGAGGACTTGTTCTTTTGGGACAATGACCTTGCCCTCGATTCCGAGCCGAAACTGAAAATCCAACCCAATTCGTTCACGGACTGGGTACTGAAAGATCAGGGACAGGATCGAAATGTCATCACGAACTTTCAGCGATATGCGACCCAAAAGCTGACGCCACAGTTTAGCACCGATTTTCGGGAAGTAACCTTCTCCATCGAGAGTGGCGATAATTTGCAGACGGGCAATCTCAAGATCTCGAAGGGTGAGGAGAGCAATTTCGTTTGGAGTGTCTTTTACACGCTGCTTGATCTTGTGATTACGATCCTTAACGTCGCCGAGCCAGATGAACGAGAATCCGATCAGTTCAACAGGCTTGAGTACGTCTTCATAGATGATCCGGTCTGCTCGCTTGATGAAAACCATTTGATCGAATTGGCCGTTAATCTCGCTGCGTTGATCACATTAAGCCAGTCCGGACTGAAATTCATCGTCACCACCCATAGTCCTCTGTTTTACAACGTGCTCTACAACGAACTTAACGGCAAGACCGGCTACTTGCTTGAGCGACTTGAAGATGGAGGCTTTGCCTTAACGGAAAAGAAGGGGGATTCAAACAAGAGCTTCTCGTATCACCTTTATTTGCGGCAATTGCTGGAAAAGGCGATAGCAGACAACCAAGTAGAGCGATACCACTTTACGCTTCTACGAAACCTATACGAGAAAGCGGCCAGCTTTCTAGGCTATCCCAGATGGTCCGAGCTGCTGCCCGATGACAAGCAAGCCTACTTAAATCGAATCATTCAATTTACCAGCCATTCAACGTTGTCGAACGAAGCTGTTGCCGTGCTGACCGAGCAAGAGAAGAAAACCGTCGCTCTCCTGCTGAATCACCTGGTGAACAATTACCGGTTTTGGAGGCAGGAACCAAATCAATGACCGAATACAAGCCCATCGCCGAATCCAATAACTTCATCATCCTGGAGAAATATGTTCGGGAATGGAAGGTTGCCGAAAACTACCAGAGCGAAGGTGACTTGGAACGTGAGCTGATCACTGATTTGCAGAATCAGGGGTACGAGTTTCGGCCCGACCTGAATTCTCAGGAGACATTGCTGGCCAACGCGCGTGCTCAGTTGCAGACGCTGAACAACGTGCAGTTCTCCAACGGTGAATGGCTGCGCTTCGTAGAGACCTATCTCGACAAACCCAGCGAAGGGATCGTCGATAAGACGCGCAAGATCCACGACGACTACATCCACGATTTCGTATTTGACGACGGTCGTATTCAGAACATCTACCTACTCGACAAGAAGAACCTAGCTCGTAACAAGGTGCAGGTGATCAAGCAGTTCGAGCAAACTGGTAGCCATGCTAACCGCTACGATGTCACGATCTTGGTCAACGGCTTACCGCTCGTGCAGGTGGAACTGAAAAAGCGTGGTGTAGCGATTCGAGAGGCCTTCAACCAAGTGCATCGGTACAGCAAGGAGAGCTTCAATAGCGAAAACTCCCTGTTCAAGTTCCTGCAACTGTTCGTGATTTCCAACGGTACCGATACGCGCTACTTCGCAAACACGACGCAGCGAGACAAGAACAGTTTCGACTTCACGATGAATTGGGCCAAAGCGGACAACAGCCTGATCAAAGACCTGAAAGACTTTACCGCGACTTTCTTTCAAAAGAACACGTTGCTGGAAGTGCTGCTGAAGTACTCGGTGTTTGACGTCAGCAATACGCTTCTGGTGATGCGGCCGTACCAGATTGCTGCCACCGAGCGAATCCTATGGAAGATCAACGGCTCCTACACTGCCAAAACCTGGAGCAAACCCGAAAGCGGTGGATACATCTGGCACACCACCGGCTCGGGCAAAACACTCACCAGTTTCAAAGCAGCTCGCTTGGCCACCGAACTGGACTTCATCGACAAAGTGTTTTTTGTCGTCGATCGGAAGGACCTCGACTACCAAACGATGAAGGAGTACCAGCGGTTTTCGCCGGACAGCGTCAACGGTTCCGATAGTACAGCTGGGCTCAAGCGCAACCTGGAGAAGGACGACAACAAGATCATCGTCACGACGATCCAGAAGCTCAACAACCTGATGAAGGGCGAAGGTGACCTACCGATATATGGCAAACACGTCGTCTTCATCTTTGACGAATGCCATCGCAGCCAATTTGGTGAGGCACAGAAGAACATCAGGAAGAAGTTCAAACGGTACTATCAGTTTGGTTTTACAGGCACACCGATATTCCCTCAGAATGCCTTGGGTGCCGAAACAACCGCGAGTGTCTTTGGCCGAGAGTTGCATTCATACGTGATCACCGACGCGATCCGTGATGAAAAGGTGCTCAAGTTCAAAGTCGACTACAACGATGTTCGACCGCAGTTCAAAGCGATCGAATCGGAGCAAGACGAAAAGAAACTAACGGCAGCCGAGAATAAGCAGGCTCTACTGCACCCGGAGCGTATTCGAGAGATCTCGCAGTACATCTTGACCCATTACCGTCAGAAAACGCATCGCCTACGAGCGAGTTCAACTGGCTTCAATGCCATGTTCGCGGTAACCAGCGTGGACGCTGCAAAGCTGTATTACGAATCGCTTCGCAATCTGCAAGCCCAGGGCGACAAGCCCCTGAGAATGGCTACCATCTTTTCGTTTGCAGCCAACGAAGAGCAAGACGCGGTAGGTGATATTCAGGATGAAAGTTTTGATGTGTCGGCGATGAACACCACCGCCAAGGAGTTCTTGAGCGCTGCGATTACCGACTACAACGCCTACTTCAAAACGAGCTTCAGCGTCGATAGCAATGGGTTTCAGAACTACTACCGCGATTTGGCCAAGCGAGTCAAATCGCGGGAGATCGATTTGCTCATCGTGGTTGGGATGTTTCTCACGGGCTTCGATGCTCCAACGCTCAACACGCTCTTTGTGGATAAGAACCTGCGTTTCCACGGTCTGATCCAAGCGTATTCGAGGACAAACCGGATCTACGATGCGACCAAGACGTTTGGCAACATCGTCACTTTCCGCGATCTGCAGCAGGCAACGATTGACGCGATCACTCTTTTCGGCGACAGCAACACGAAGAACGTTGTGCTGGAGAAGAGCTACAAGGAGTACATGGAAGGCTTTACCGACATCGTGACCGGCGAAGCTCGTCGTGGGTTCAAGGAAGTGGTTGCCGACCTGGAGCAGCGTTTTCCCGATCCCGGCGAAATTGTAAGGGAGCGAGACAAGAAGGATTTTGTGAAGCTGTTTGGCGAATTTCTTCGGTTGGAAAATGTGCTCGTAAATTTTGATGAGTTTTCCCATGTTCGGGAATTGCAGGCCATCAATGGCGAGGATCCCGAGGAGGTCAAAGAGTTCCAGAACGCCTACAACGTCAGTGATGAAGATCTGAAGGTTTTACAGGGGATTCACTTGCCCTCAGATCGCAAGATTCAGGATTATCGTTCTACCTACAACGATATTCGTGATTGGTTGCGACGTGAGAAGGCGAGCAAGGAAAAAGAAGAGTCCAGCATCGATTGGAATGATGTCGTTTTTGAGGTCGATCTTCTGAAATCGCAGGAGATCAGCCTCGATTACATCCTGGAGCTAATCTTTGATCACAACAAGAAGGTGAGTAGCAAGAGCAGTTTGGTGGAAGAGGTCCGCCGCTTGATTCGCGCGAGCGTGGGAAATCGCGCCAAGGAAAGTTTGGTTGTCGACTTTATCAATCAAGCGAATTTGGACGAACTACCCGACAAGGCCAGCGTGATTGAGTCCTTTTTTGGTTTTGCACGCGTTGAACTGCAACGCGAGGCAGAGAATTTGATCGTCGATGAGGGATTGAATCCCGATGCGGCAAGGCGCTACATCAACGCATCGTTGCAGCGCGAGTACGCTAGCGAAAATGGAACCGAGCTGAATTCGATTCTGCCAAAAATGAGCCCTCTGAATCCTCAGTATTTGACGAAAAAGCAAACCGTCTTTCAGAAAATCGCCGCGTTCATCGAGAAGTTCAAGGGGGTTGGCGGCACCCCTTAGCTTTGCATTCCTACTGCAATGCGGGACCTGCTTCTCATTTGCTGATCAGATCTGCCATGGCATCAGCCATACCGCCCCTCCGGCGCTGGTGTTGTTGGTAAGAACGATTTTATCCTCCCTTAGGGCTCTTCAGGAATGATTGTGGCCTTGGAGCCTCAGCTACCGGTTTTTTTCGTACTCGTCCTCGTACTCAATGAAATGGTTCTCGTACTCGAAAATAATCGCCGGGACACTGGGCCATCGACTACGAGTACGAGTACCGTCCGCCGCGGCGGACTGAGTACGAGAAACCAAAGCAAAGACCAACCAAATCGCCCTAAGCACTCCCTTCAGGGAGTCTGAGATCGATCCTGACTTGACCTCGAACGCCGCCATCGGCTAGCCATTGGGGTCCATGCCGGGAAGCCAACCTTGGCGATCGTCCTTGCGAGGGCGCGCCGCGCGACCGGATCGGCTACGAGGTTTGCGTGTCGCAGTAGACGGCGGCTGGGAATCGGTTTGCGTCGAGGGCCCCGATCGAACCGGCGGCTTGATCGGCAGAGGATCGCGCCGACGACGGCTGGCATGCTTGACTGCGATGGCACGCAATGCCTCCTGCGTCTGGGGATCTCGCCGCACCCGCGCGATCTGCTCCTTGGCTTGCCGTACAGCAACCGTATGGTCGACGATGGGAAAGGGATAATCGATCCCCAATCGACAACCAAAGCGAGCCTGATCATCGAGGCTCATTTTCGAAGGTGTCCAAAGGAACTCGTTGGGGACCTGCGCCAACTCTGGGAGATAGCGGCGAACAAACTGACCAGTGGGATCTTGTTCCCGACCCTGTTTCTCTGGCGAGTAGATCCGAAGCGTATTGATGCCGGTGACCCCCGACTGCATCTGGATCTGTGGGTAGTGAATCCCCGGTTCGAAGTCGAGAAAATGTTTAGCGAGGAACTGAGCTGGCCGTTGCCAGTGCAGCCACAGATCGTAAGCGGCAAAGGAAACCAGCATGGCGCGCATCCGGAAGTTGATCCATCGATGCTGCCTGAGGTACCGCATGCAGGCATCGATCATCGGGTAGCCGGTCTTCCCATCGCACCATGCCGCGAAACGCGCCTCGTCGAATGCGGCCTCTCGCAGCCCATCGTATGCACGGCACATGTTGCGAAACTCTAGCTGCGGTTCATCCTCCAGCTTCTGCATGAAGTGACAGTGCCAAGCCAGACGCGATCGAAAGCTATTGAGCGATTTCCCCCACGATGACTTGTCCTGGACCGATCGCGGCGGCTGATTCCATCGCATTTCTTCCAGTTGCTGATACGCCTGACGTACCGTGATGCAGCCCCATGCGAAATAGGGGCTCAGCCGCGAGCAGCCGTGCTGGGCGGTGATGGGGCTGGAGATATCGGTTCGGTATTGGATACCACGACTGGAAAGGAACGTATCGAGGAGCTGTTGGGCGTGGGAAGCGCCACCGGGCTGCAAGTCGGTGGCAGGCTGGCCCTGCACTTTGCCGGCGAAGGCGATCGGATCATCGCCACGGTGAAACCCCTCCGGCAATTCGATGCGCGAGGGGGGCTGGATGAGTGGCTCACTAACCCATCGGTGCCAATGGCTGGCCCAGCGGTCTCGACTAGCCAGCCGCCGCACCACACCATCCTGTCGGAATTCGACCCAGGGGACGCGATGCTCCTTGCACCACTTTGCTACCTGTCGATCTCTTTGGTAAGTCCACCACGAACCTGTTTCCTCGTGGCTGACCAACTCTTTGAGAAGGAACTTGCTCGACAGCTCTTCGAGAATCGTCGTCATCTCACCAACGCGGATCATCAGATCCCCACCCATCGCCTGTAGCCGCTCCCGGAGTTCCAACGCCGACTGCATCGCGAAGAGGAAGTGGGAGCGATCCATTTCGGGAGATCGCCACCAATCCGGTTCGATCACCCAAAGCGGTACCACCTTGCCGTTTGACGCCCCGCGCGCCAGAGGCGCATGATCCTCCAGCCGGAAATCCCGCTTGAACCAGACGATCGTGACAGTCGGTCTTTCAAGCATCAGGGGATCTGCCAGAATGAGGTAGTGGGTATGGAATGAATCGGCGCAAGCTAGGAATCGTCTGGATTGTTGCCGAAGGGCAAGCTTAGGTGGATCGACCGGAGGCATCGGATGGAAACCCGACGTCCTAGATTGCTCTGGATTGTCGCCTGTGTCTTGGTATTGCTGCTTGGGATCGCATCACGCCGGATTCCTGGCTTGTTTCCCGAGGTGTTCGGCAAATACCCCGGAGATGCTCTTTGGGCATTGGCGGTCTATTGTGGCTGGGCGATCGTGATGCCCGCTGCTTCGGTGAGGCGCGTGGTCATCTGGGCACTGGCAAGCAGCTTCCTGGTGGAATGCTCGCAGCTGTATCACGCCCCCTGGATCGACGCGATCCGTCGAACCACGATTGGCCATCTGGTGCTTGGCTTCACATTTCACTCCTGGGATTTCCTCGCCTACACCATCGGGATTGCTGTGGGCTGTCTGTTGGATCTAGTTCAACGCCACCAGAGCCGGCCAAGAAAGGAATCTTGATCGACTGAAGGAATCCAGCCCTAACGAACACCAATCGATTGCAGGAGCTGCGCACTGGGAGGGGGGATCAGGTGGCAATCTCAGGGATCGAGACCATAATGGTAGGATGAGGTGTCATGCCTTTCCCCCACCTGGTTTCCCATCCTTGGCCATACGAATGCGAAAGTCCATGACGCTATTGATTGCCGATCGGTCGATCCGTTTTTTTCTGAGGGTAGCAGCGTTGGGATGGTGCTTGCTGCCCGCGATCGATCTTAGCGGAGTGCAAGGGGCGGAGGGCGAGCAGGGGAAGCCAAGTGGCCCCGCAGGCGACGGGATCAAACCGGGGCATTCGTTTCACGGGGAAGCATTCAACGAAGGGCCTAGGCAGGCGGCCAAGCTGATGCCTGGGCTTTATCCGGTGCAGTTTCCCGTCAGCTCCAGTCCCCTGGCGCAGAAGTTTATCGAGCAGGGGATTTCGCAGTTTCACGGATTCTGGTTTTGGGAGTCCGAGCGATCGTTTCGCCAGGCGGCGGCGATCGATCCCCAGTGCGCGATGGCTTATGTGGGAATGGCCTGGGCGAACAATCGGAATGAGGAGCGAGCAAAGAAATTTTTGCTGGAAGCGAATAAGTATCGGGAGAAGGCGAGCGATCGCGAGAAGAGGTATCTGGATGCATATCGACGGTACTATGGGCTCGATCGAGCGGAAGGGGACAAGGATGGTCGAAGTCGAGCCGATAAGGCGCGCGATCTGATTGGAGATCTAGAAAAAATTGCGATCGATTTTCCCGACGACCTGGAGGCCAAGGCGCTCCTTTGCTACCGGCTTTGGGAGAGCATCCACGAGGAGCTGCCGATCACCAGCCATCTGGCGATCGATGCGCTGCTAGAACAGATTTTCGCCAAAGCGCCGATGCACCCCGCGCATCACTATCGGATTCATCTCTGGGATCATTCGCGAGCCAAGCTGGCGGTTCAGTCGGCGGTGCGGTGTGGACCGGCGTCCCCAGCGATCGCTCACATGTGGCATATGCCAGGCCACACCTTCTCGGAACTACGTCGTTACCATGACGCGGTCTATCAGCAGGAGGCATCGGCACGAGTCGATCACGCCTACATGATGCGGCAGCGCGTGCTGCCCGACCAAATCCACAATTTCGCTCACAACAACGAGTGGTTGATTCGCAACCTTCTGTTTATCGGGCGAGTCGACCATGCGATCGATCTGGCTCGCAACATGATCTCCCTTCCAAGGCACCCTAAGTACAACAATGCCGATGGCGGAGGGAGCAGTGGTCTGGGGCGAGATCGGCTTCTGGAGTCGTTGATGCAGTACCGGCTCTGGGACCGATTGCTGCAGCTGAAGGATGCTCCCGAATTGGAAGAGACGCAGGACGACGCTTGGAAGGCCGAACGGTCGGCGGCTCTTGCGATCGCTGGAATTGCAGGGGGTGATCCAGAAACAGCATCACGTTTTGCATCGCAGATTGAAAGCCGTTGCAAAGAGCTTGAAGAGGAGGTGGAGAGGCTGACGGAAGAGCCACCGGGGCCGCCCGAGCGATCGGCCACCAGCGATTGGCAGCGTCAGCAGCAGGAGCAGTTCAAGAAGAGCCAGGAAGAGCGAAAAAGGCAGCTGGAAACGAAGAAGCAGGAGGCCAAGCGATGGCAGCGGGGCAAGCATGAAATCGCCGCTCATCGTGCCGCTTCGGAGCAGAAGTGGAATGAAGCGCTAGAGGTGTACGAGCAATCGGATCGCAAGAGTCAGTTGCAGAAGGCCGAGTGGCTGGCGATGGCAGGCAAGCACCAGGAAGCGATCGACCTAGTGCAGAAGTCGGTCCAGGAACGACCAGGAGAGGTCCTTCCGCTGGCCGTGGCGGTTCACGTCTACATGCTTTCAGGCAGGGAGGCGGAGGCGAAGGAACGCTTTGAATCGCTGAGGAAGCTGGCTGCCGAAGCCGACCTGGGAACTCCACTGTTGGCTCGACTCAATCCGCTGGCGATCGCATGGGGCCATGGCGATTCCTGGGCGATGCCCTACGAAGTCCCAGAGGAAATGAAGGGCAGGACACCGCTGGAGACATTGGGGCCATTCCGCTGGTCTCCCTACACGGCCCCTGCATGGACTTTGCAGCGCTCTGATGGGCAGGTGATCGATTCGCAATCTTTGGCAGGCAAGCCAACTGTGCTGGTTTTCTATCTGGGTTTTGGTTGCCTGCACTGCGTCGAGCAGCTGAAGAAACTGGAACCTAAACTCGCGGAATTTCAATCGTCTGGATTGCAGATGATCGCAGTCAGCACCGAATCGCAGGAATTGCTGCAGAAGGGGATGAGCACCTACGACCAACCGCTTTCGATTCCCCTGCTGGCCGATCCGACGCATCGTGTCTTCCGCGATTTTGGCTGCTACGATGATTTCGAACAGACGCCGATGCACGGAACCTTCGTGATCGATGCTCAGGGCCGCGTGGCCTGGCAGGACATCAGCCATGAACCATTCATGGATATCGATTTTCTCCACAAGGAAGCGGTGCGACAACTGAAACTGACGCGGCCTTGATGCAGGCGAGCCGAAGGGGATGGAGGTCTTTTCGTCGATGGCCAAACGCCCTCCCGAAGAAAACGTGAGCACGGCTTCCTGGCTGATCCGTCAGGCTCGGGTGGTCCTTCCCGATCGAATCACGGACCCATGCGATGTGCTAGTTCAACAAGGGCGCATCGCTGCAATCGGTCCGCGAGGGAAGGGACGACTGCAGGGGGATCCCAAGGAATTGCGCCGGGTGGATCTCCAAGGGGACTACCTGGCGCCTGGGATGGTCGATCTCCATGTGCATGGTGGCCAGGGATCCGACTTCATGGACGGAACGCTGGATGCCTTTCGCATCGCCTGCACCGCGCATCTCCAGCATGGCACCACCACCATTGTCCCCACCTCAACCACGGCCTCTCCCGATCAGATCGATCGTTTCCTTTCGGCAGCGGGTCAGTATCGGGACGGATGGGATCGATCCTGGGGTGCCTGGATGCCAGGCGTTCATCTGTATGGGCCTTTTTTCGCTGCGGGGAAGACTGGTTGTCACGCGCCCGAGGAGGCGAGAGCTCCGGAGGCGCGAGAGTACCTGAAGTATTTGCGAAGCGGGCTGGTTCTGGTGGCGACCTCGGCGGCGGAGCTACCGGGAGCGGTTGGATTTTACCGAGCGGCGGTGCGTGCAGGTTGCCTGGTGACCTGCGGTCACTCCAATGCCACGTGGGGAGAAATGGCGGCGGGTTGGCGAGCCGGGATGAGGCATGTCGATCATTTTTGGTGCGCGATGAGTTCGATCCCGTCGCTGCGGGCACGGTGCGGAGTGCCGATGCAGGCAAGCATGGCTGAGTTCGTGCTAGCGGAAGCGACGATGAGTACTGAGGTGATCGCCGATGGCTGCCACTTGTCTCCCGAGCTGCTTCAGTTTGCGCGTCGGATGATCGGGCCAGATCGGCTGTGCCTAGTGACCGACAGCAATCGAGCGATGGATATGCCTCCTGGTCGGTATCGCTTCGGAAATGCGGAGACAGGACCGTGGTTTGAAAGTGACGGCAAAGTCGGATGGGCATCCCCTGGATCGCTGGCTTCCTCGGTGCAGGGGATGGACCACATGGTGCGTGGGATGGTCCGTCAGGGGAAGGCGACGCTGTTTGAAGCCTTTCGGATGGCTTCGCTGACTCCAGCACGGCTGATTGGGCTGGATGATCAAGTGGGAAGCATCGAACCAGGGAAGAGGGCAGACCTTTTAGTGCTTAGCAAGACCATGAAACTGAAATCGGTCATGCTGCAGGGCGAATGGGTTCACGGCTCCATTGCTCGCGGCTCCATCGCTCGGGCAACTCCCACGGTCCAGAGGCAGCGTTGATTTCCATCCACTGGGAGCGGAGCATGGCATTTCTTGGGACGTCCAGAGCGTTATCGGACTGGAAAGCGACTCTTTCCCAACGTCGATGACGCAAAGCACGGCTCCCGAGTGATTCCAGTTCTTATGTCTGCTGTCCGGCTGTGCGATGGCCGGACCTGTCGGTTTCATCGGTTCCGTCTCACTTTTCTGGCCTGCAGTGCTGGTCTAGAGTAGGGGTAGCGATGAGTCACCGGGGCCTCGCGGTGTGGACCGTCAGCAGAGCAGACCGCCGGTTCCAACAGGTTTTCCTGCTCGAACAACCTCTGCCACCAACGTGGAACCAAATTCAACCATGGACGATCAGCAGAGAGAATCGCAACTGAGAGAGGCTGAGTTCGAGTCAGACGAGTGGAAGGAATGGTATCGACTCACGCCTATCGAGAGGATGCGCGAATCGATGAAACTGTGGCGATTCTATCTCGACGCAGGAGGCTCTCTTGATCCCGAACCCGATTCTCAAAGTCCTTTCGACGCTGTCATGCCACATGGTCAGGCACCTGCTTATCGGAGGTCAGGCGTGCGTATTGTACGGCGCAGCGGAGTTTAGCCGAGACTGCGATGTCGTTATCTTGGTGAACGAGGAATAGACGTTCATTCACTGGAGCTGGAAGGGCGGAAGCCCCATCCCGTTGGCCGCTACCACAGACCGGGTTTCTGATGGGAAGCCGGGTGGTTTTTGATCTGATCAGTATCCGGCGGCTTGGCCATCCTTGCGTGATTCGCTGGCACCCAGGTAGATGTCGCGCTGCGCGTCGTATTGGATCGCCTGATAGCCGCCGAAGTTGCCAAGGTCGTATCCCAAGGTATGTCCTCGTGCCATCAGGTCGCGGATGGTCTGGGCCGCGAATCCACTTTCCAGCGACACTCTTCCGCCATCCTGCATCCGCTCCCCCGTCGGTTCGCTGGATCCTTCGTGCACCACGCGGGGTGCATCCCCAGCTTCCTGGCAATTCATCCCGAAGTCGATCATGTTCAGGACGATTTGTGCGTGTCCCTGTGGCTGGGTAGCTCCTCCCATCACTCCGAAGCTGAGGAAAGGTTTCCCGTCTTTGGTGATGAAGCCTGGAATGATCGTATGGAAGGGACGCTTCCCAGGCTGGTAGGAGTTGGCTCTTCCGGGCGTTGGGTCGAAGAGTTCGCCGCGATCCTGGAGGCAGAAACCGAGTTGATCGGGGCACATCCCCGATCCGAAGCCGCGATAGTTACTTTGAATGAGGGAGACCATATTCCGATCCGGATCGGCAGTGGTCAGATAGATCGTATCCCCCTGCTTGAGAGCTGGGTTTCCAGCGTCGTATCGCAGGGCCGACCGATTGCCGATCAATCGACTCCGCTCATTCAAGTACTCCCGGTCGACCAACCCCTCGATTGGCACCTTCGAGAACTCGGGGTCTGCATAGTATCGGGCACGATCCTCGAAGGCCAGCTTTTTCGCCTCGATGAACCAGTGCAGATGGTCGGTGCTTCCGAATCCAGCTTTGGCGATTGGAAAGCGTTCCAGCATGCCAAGGATCTGAAGAGCGGCCAATCCCTGGCTGTTGGGTGGCAATTCCCAGACACGGTAGCCGCGGTAATCAAGCCCAACTGGTTCCACCCATTCGCTGCGATGCTTCTTCAGATCGTCCAGCGACAAGTAGCCACCATGCTGCTTCATGAATCGATCGATGCGCTGCGCGATCGAACCTTGGTAGAACGCGTCGCGGCCTTCGTCAGCGATCTGCTGAAGGGTAGCGGCAAGCATTGGATTGCGGAAAATGTCCCCTTTGGAAGGAGCTTTTCCTCCCGGTAGAAATGTCTCAGCGAATCCGGGGAAGCGGGCGAGCCCTTCGCTGCGGCGCCAGTAGTAGGCGATCAACTCCGAGACGGGGAAACCTTCGCGGGCATAGCGGATGGCGGGGGCAAGCACCTGCGGCATCGGCAGCTTGCCGAACCGTCGGTGCAATTCGAACCATCCATCGACACATCCGGGGACGGAGACTGGCAGAGGCCCTGTGGGAGGTATCGATTGGCGGCCCGCCTTGTTCAATTCCTCCTGCAATCGCTCGATCGTCAAACTCTCCGGAGACCGGCCGCTGGCGTTGAGCCCATGGAGCTTCTGGTCGGCCTGGATCCAGACGATGGCGAACAGGTCGCCACCGATGCCGTTGCCGGTAGGTTCCATCAGTCCCAAGGTTGCATTGGCAGCGATCGCTGCATCGATCGCATTGCCCCCCTGCTTCATGATGTCGAGCGCCACTTGCGTCGCCAGGGGCTGACTGGTGGCGGCCATGGCGTGCTGCGCGATCACTTCCGATCGTGTGGCGAATGGCTGTCCGGTGATGCGATCCTGGGCAGGCCCCTTGATCGCCAAACAGCCGACAAGCATGCAGCTCAACAGCACCTTCCAAGTCCACCCGTTCATGAAGCCCCCTCGACCCTGGAGAACTGCTTGGAATCGATCAGGAGAGTTGCGGTAGGTCAGGGCTGACTACCGATGCAGACCAGCCGTTCGGACCGGACGCCATCCTTCGTGCTGGCGACTCGACAATACAGCTTGCCATCGACAAACACCTGCGACGCGAACGATTCGTCTCCCAGCTGATTCTTGGCGACTTCCTTGTAGCCTTCGCCGGTCGCCTGGAAGACCCAAGTGGTCCCTAGTTCGTTGGTGGCCAGAATCTTGTCGCCGATCAGCAAGGGGGAGGCCGAGACGGGGCCTTTAAGCCGTTCCTTCCAGAGTTCCTTCCCGGTGGCCGCTTCCCAGCAGTAGGCTACGCCTTGATCGCTGAAAGCGTAGACCAAGCCTCGATCGACCAGCATCGATTGCTCGTAGCACTTCACGTTGTTCTTCCAGAGGATCTGGCCCGACCCGTCGGCCTTGACCGCCACGGTCTCCGCCTTTGGAAAACCACCACTGGCGAAGACGACATCCCCTTCCCAGACTGCGGTTCCGCAGGTGGCCAGCGTCAGGCATGGGGTTGTCCAAAGCTGCTTGCCGTTGGTTGGATCGTAGGCGGACATCGCCTCAAAGCCGCTGAGCAGCAACTGGTCTTTTCCAGCCACTTGGCCGACGATCGGGGAAGACCAGACCAGCATGCGAGGCATCTCCTGGGACCAGACTTCCTTCCCGGTCTGCAGGTCGAATGCCTTCATCCAGGAGGCGCGGTCGCAATTGGCGGTCACGATCAGAGTCGATCCATAGATGGTGGGCGACGCGGCATAGCCGTATTCGTACAGCTTGGGGGAGAAGGGGCCCGCGTCGACGCGCCAAAGGATTTTTCCATCCGGATCCAACTTCACCAGATCGATCTTGTCGTGGTGGTGGAAGGGGGCATAGAAGGCCGTACCGTCGGAAGCGATGGTCGATGATGCATGGGTGTTTTTGGGATGGAGTTTAGGCAGTCCACCTTGATTGATCGGTGTCTGCCAGAGCTGCTTCCCGGTGGCGCGGTCCAGGCCCACCACGCTTTGTGTCTGAGTCGCTTCGTCGCACGTTTCCAGTACGATCCGATCTCCAGCGATGCAGGGGCTGCTATGCCCGCGTCCAGGCAACGGTTGGCTCCAGATCACCTTTTCCGTGTCGTTCCAGTTGGTCACTAGACCTTCTGCCTGAGTGATCACCGCTTTCCCCGATGGCCCGCGCCAAAGCCGCCAGTCCTCCGCATGAGCGATCGCCGCTACCATCGAACCAGCACTTCCCAGCATCCACGTCGCCACCCATCGCCTCATCACCACGCCTCACTTCCTTCGCCAGGGAATCGACTCCATGTCGCTTGCACGACTACCTTGGATCCATGCCGTTATTGTAGCCAACAGCAAGAGCCGTTGAGGCTAGGCTGCAAGGCACGCTCGGTAGCATCAACCGATTTATAGACAGAGGCGCAAGGGCCCTGTTGCAACAACGGCTTCAAGTCGCACGGTGATCTTGACGCGATCCGTCCTAGGTAGCGACGGGGGAAGGCGGTCATTCGAGGGCACCGAGACGTTCAGCATCGAGAGAGCACGGCTGAATGGCTGCGGCAGAACGTTCGGGGAGTCTAAAAGCCACCAGGGGAGGAAAACCCGGAATAGCCATCGAATTCCGAAAGGCGTTCCGGGGCTTTATCGAGGAAGCGCGTGTACTCACGTTCCCAAAGAAGATCGACTTCACCGATGGGACCATTGCGCTGCTTGGCGATGATGATCTGAGCTTGACCGGCGTACTGTGTGGCAGCTTCGCCACGATGATAATACTCTTCGCGGTGGACGAACATCACGACGTCGGCATCCTGTTCGATCGCTCCCGATTCCCGGAGGTGGCTAAGCCGAGGCGTGTGGTCCTTCCCTTCCTCGGCCTGTCGATTGAGCTGCGCTAGGCAAAGGACGGGGACTTGCTGCTGGCGAGCCAAGATTTTCAGTCGTCGAGCGATCTTGGCGACTTGTTCCTGCCTAGGGTCTCGCTGATTCTCTGGCTCGATCAACTGCAGGTAGTCGATGACGATCAGCCCCAGATGCCCTTGCTTCTGTTTGACCTGCTGATCGATGCGCCGTGCTACGGCGGCGATTTCGCTGACTGATCGACTTGGAGAGTCGTCGACGAAGAGAGGAGCCTGGGAGATCTGCATGGCTGAGCCGACCAGTCGCTGACGATCTTCGGAGGAAATCGTTCCGTTGCGAAGTCGACTGCCGTTGACGCGAGCGACCGAGCAGAGGAGGCGATCGGCCAATTCGATTGCCGACATTTCCAGGCTGACAAAAAGGACTGGAGCTTTCCCCTTGAGCGTTGCATGTTCGGCGATGTTCATCGCAAGAGCCGTCTTGCCCATGCTGGGACGTGCTGCCAGGATGACCAGTTCGCCATTATGCAGGCCGCCGGTCATCTTGTCGAAATCCGCGAAGTGGGTCATCACGCCCCCTTCCAGTTTCTCACCGCGGAGCCGTGCATCGATCCGTTTCATCGCTTCCTTGAGGACATCGGAGATGCTGGAGGTGGCTGTGGCGTTCCGTTCGTCCTGAACCTTCAGGATCTTCGCTTCCGCAGTCGCCACCAACTCACTGACCTCCGTGGTTCCTCCGTACGCTTCATGGAGGATTTCGCTGGAGGTATCGATCAAGCGGCGCAGCACCGCTTTATCGACGACGATCTTGGCATAGAACGAAGCATGGGCTGCGTGCGGAACCGATCGGGCAAGATCGGCCAGCATCGCCACCCCGCCGACCTCATCCAACTGCCCTTTCTTTTTGAGCGAGTTGGCGAGGATCATCGGATCCATCGACCGCCCTTCGTCATAGATCGATTTGATGTGCGCAAAGATTTTCTGATGGGCCGAATCGTAAAAGTCTTCTTCCCGAATTTCGAGCAACAGATCATTGACGATCCGAGGATCGATCATCATCGATCCCAGCACGGCAGCCTCGGCCTGCAGGTCGTACGGGGGACTGCGATCCTGAAGCTCCGAAAAAGAAATTGGCTTCTTGACCGCGCCATCCTTGCGGAAATTTTTCACCTCCCCCGACATCGCTCCTCCTGACCTTCGGCGTACGCCGAATCCGATCACTCCATCCGTACCTGCAGCTCACCCACCCGTTGCTTCCATTGGAAGGCGGATCAGGCATCCTAGCAAGTCGATTGAACGGTGCCATGGGCACCCCAGATTTAGTGCCCCACAAACCGCGTTTACAAGATAACGACCCCGCTGGCTCCCTTGCAAAAACCGAACGAATTCCGAAACTCCTCCTCCCTAACTCGCTTCATGGCCAAAGGGGCTTTGGTCTACAATCGCTGGGGTGAAACATCCCTTGGGAATCGACGTTTTTCGACAGGAATCAGCTCATGGCGTCCCCATTCTCCCGGCTGGCCACCAAGTGGCTTGCGGCCAATCTGGCTGTGTTGACCCTCCTTGCGATTTCGGGAGAGATCGACAGAGGAGTTCTAGCCCAGGAATCTTCCACGGAGATCGAAACAACCCAAAAAGCATGGTACGACCTGTTCGATGGGAAATCGTGGCGTGGCTGGGAGGAGGATCGAAAAGAGTTTTGGAGAATCGAGAACGATGCGCTGGTGGCCGGCTCGCTGGACAAACGATTTCCTCGCAATGAGTTTCTTTGCACCCTCGACGATTTTGGCGACTTCGAACTGCAACTGCAGTATCGAATTGAGGGAACCGAAGGATTCGTCAACGGGGGTGTCCAGTTCCGATCGCAGCGGATCGCTGATCATCATGAGATGACGGGCTACCAAGCGGATCTGGGCGCTGGTTACGACGGATCGCTGTACGACGAAAGTCGGCGCAACAAGTTTCTCGCGCAGGCCGATCCGCAAGTGTTGCAGCAAGCGCTGAAGAAGGATGACTGGAACCAATATCGGATCCGTGCCCAGGGCGATCGCATCCAGCTGTGGTTGAATGAAGTCCAGACGGTCGATTATCGCGAAACCGACCCATCGATCCCACGCACAGGTCGGATCGCAGTGCAGATCCATGGAGATGGAGTCACCAAGGTGCAGTTCCGCCATTTGCAGTTACGCAAGTTGCCGACCGCACCGTCTCCCTGAATGCCAACGATCACCCTGGATCTGGCAGCTGGTTCTTTCAGCCGTTCTCCTAAGGCAGCGTTGAAGAATCCTTCCCGTGAAATAGACGCAGATGGAGTTGCTGATCGAAGGCCAACGCGGACGCCAGCAGATGGCTCGGGGAAGCACCGACGTTGATTGCGCTCAAAATCGGTGCGCCCTGGGCGATGATCGTGGCAGGATGCGGCAGATCGGCCAGATAGCACATTCCTTCGGTAGGAATCGATGTCGGGATCGATCCCTGAAAACGATGATCCCAGAACCACTGCGCCGTCGGCGCATCGACCTGACCGGCGGACCTCGCGTAATGAATCGATTTACCCCACAGCAGGTTGGCAACGGGTTCCAGCCCCGAAAACAGAGTTCGATTCTGAATTGGCTTTCCCGTCAGACATTCCCAGTGCGCCTGACTGAGATTCTGACCGCTCCACCGTTCCACCAGTTCCGTCAGTCCTGACCATCGCGGATTGATTTCCAAAAGTACCGGAGGCCCCTCTTCGGGAACAATCCAATCGGCTTGCCAAAGCCCGAGAGCCGGCGATTCTTCCTGAACCACCTCCGCGAATCGGATCCAACGCTGGTAGACTTCCATTCGCTGAGGTGCGGGTCCCCACCCACCACGAAAGGCGTAGGGTGCGGGAGCTGGGAGATGCTCCGACCTCCAATGCTCGACACAGCCAAGAAACTGCACTTGGCCGGGGCGAGTCAGGAAGAAGGTACCAACGCTTCGACCATCGACCCACTGCTGCACCAGCCCATGCCGGGAAGGCGCTGGGGAAATGGTCGGTTGCCAGGGTGTCACATGGAATCCGCCTGCGTGATGCAACGATTTTATCAGCCATCGTGGATCGTCGCCTTGCAGACAATTTCGATGGGGATCGGCCAGCATGGATCGCATGGGAATCGTTTGGGGAAAACGGCACCCAGATCTGCGAGTCCATCGTTGCCAGGCGCGCAAGGTGCGCAGGCGCGCCATCGTGGGAAGACTGGGAGCGGCCAGAGTCATGACGCCGCTGAGCCACTGAAGACTGCCGCGGTGATGCTCGGTTCCACCTGCTAGGAACAGCCAGGGCGGCGAGGACTGAAGGGCTGCCGTTTGCTCGGCCGCTCGGTTCAACCGCCACGCAGGGACCAGAGGAGGGCAGGGGAGATCCCGATCGGCAAACTGATCGCATGCGCCTCGCAGGTCGCTCCACTGGACCAACGATTGAGCCAGAGAGCGACAACTGGCGCCGATCGCAAAACTAACCGGTCGATCGCTTGTTGCACCGCGCATCTTCATGACGAGGACGCCCCGATCGAGTTGTAGTGCGTGCGTTGGGGACTGGGATCGGGTGTGGGGTACATGGGTCGATCACCGTCCATGTGCGAAGGATGAAACCGAATGAGCCGCTGGAGGATCCGTCTTATGGCTTCAGGAGGATCTCGAAACGGAAGAGACCGGGGAAGGATTGGAAGGTAGAACATAACGGCCGGACATTGTAGCAATCGACTTGCCATGACCAATGGATCGCCTCCCATCGATTCATGCTGGATTGAAGAAATGCCCGAGTCTCGATGGCATCGCGTAGAATGATCTTTTTCCAGCCCCGTTATCTGCGCCACCGGATACCAAGACACCCAGAGCGGTGGTTGGGACAGCACCACCAGAGTACCTAGTGGGCCGTGGAACAAGATACCTCGGCGGGTTTCAAGAACCTACTTGAGAAAGTTGCAGGATTGTCGATGGAGATTCGCTTGGCGGACTTGCACAAACTCATCGATCAACAAGCGATTGAGGCGATGCTAGCGGCGTATGCGATCGAACCGACAGGGAATGGGGAGCCACTTCCTGGATCGGTTATGGCGGCGTTGATCCCGGGGCTTCAGGAGTTTCCAACGGCCCGAGTTTTTTTGGCGTGGGATGACGCAGCGCCGGTAGGGATGGGGGTCTGCTTCCTGGGTTTCTCGACATTCATGGGGAAAAAGACTCTAAACATCCATGACCTAGTGGTGATCCCTTCACACCGAGGCCAGGGAGTTGGTGGAAAACTGCTGGCAGCCATCGAAGAAGAGGCTGGGCAGTGGGGCGTGGGGAAGATCACGCTGGAAGTGCTCGAGCACAATCGGCCAGCCAGGGCACTTTATCATCGCGTTGGATTTTCTCAGGTTCAGGGTGGGCCAGGCCTGGGAGGCACGCTTTTTTATCAGAAGAAAATCTCCTCGCACGCTTGATGATGGGGCCCGAACGACGGGATGATGGCAGCGCAGTGCCAACCAAGGCGTCCGACTGTCACCCCGGATGTTTTTCCGCAGGATGAGGAAAATCGATCCCGGAGACCTCTGGAAATTTGCCTTTTGGAGGTGGCGCCGGGAAAATTTCAGGCGGAGATTCTATGCCGGGTTGGTGAACCCGAAGAAGCCTCTGGGCGTAGATCTTCCAGAAGCGGCAGCCGAGCTGACTTGCTGCGTGGGTGAGGCGACCGAACGGGGACATCGAACGATGTCTCAAATAGCCTTGAGTTGGTAGAAGTAGACGATGGATTCATTCGAAGCCAATTCGATCTCGAATGAAACTCTGCTGGGGTTTCTTTTAGGGGCATTGGATGCTCCCACGATGTCGAAGGTGGCTCAGAGGATCGCCGAGTCTGAGGAACTGCAAGAGCGCCTTTTGGAGCTTCAGCAGAGGCTGATGCCTTTTGCCGATGCAGAGGACGATCCACCGATACCTGAAGGACTGGCGGAACGGACACTGGACGCGATTGCCGCAGTGTCGCACGAGGAGTCTGCCGACCCAACGGCCTCCCCGGATCCAGTCTCTGCACCGCTCCGTCCTCTGGCTGCTCAGGAAGGCCTGTCGCGAACCGAACGACAAGGGTGGTGGGATTTCGCTGGTACGGCGTTGGGCGTTGCGATCTGCATTGGCCTTCTACTGCCCGCATTGATGCAATCTCGGGAGCAGGCTAGGCGAGAACAATGCAGTAGGAATTTGGCGCAGCTGGGATTCTCACTGTCGCAGTTTGCCAGCCTCAGTCCGCAGCGTCATTTGCCGCAGATCGCTTTGCAGGGTCCGATGTCGTTCGCTGGTTCGTATGCCTTGCAGCTCAACGATGCGGGCATCCTGGACGACGCAGGCCAGTTGTGGTGCCCATCTTTGGGCGGGCTATGGCTGGTGCAGGGGAGCTTGCCCTCTGAGAGTGCAATGAAGAAGGCATCGGATCATTTCCAGAGCTACTGGCAGCAGCTTGCAGGCGGAAGCTACGCTTACAATCTTGGCTACTGGTCGGAGGGAGTCTATTCGGCTCCCAGGTTGGATGGGAGGGCAAACTATGCCATCCTGGCCGACAGCCCACTGGAGGATGAGGGACGGGATCAGTGGCTGGTTCACGGAGGCAGAGGAATCAATATCCTTTTCGAAGACGGCCAAGTTCGCTTTGTCCCTGTACTGCCACAACTGGACCTTCCAGATCATCCTTACTTCAATCGTCGCGGCGTGCGGGAAGCTGGGGTCGATCCCGACGACAGTTCGCTGGGTCCCAGCCAAAGTCCACCGATGCGGCGGGCCGGATCGTAGCTACTGCGATCGCTCGACGATGGACGCGGTTGGCAATCGAAATCCCGCCCCAAAGCGACTCTCGCCGATCGCCACCGAACCTGGTCCGACCTAGCCAAACAGGCCGTGCCGTCGGTTCAGTGTCACCTGATATACGGGTGCCTTGCCATTGCATCATGACCGATAGGATGCGAGCCTGCGGGCAGCAGAAATCTCACTCCAAGCGGACTATTCTTGCTGGCTTCTTGAATCCCCAATCAGCTTTTCCAGACCTTTCCAGCCGGGGCGGGAATGCCTCGAGTCGCATCCCGGGTGTCGATTACCAAGTTGGAGGCATCAACAATCAGCCGATAATCAAATGCCGAATGATCGGTAGCGATGATGCAGCAATCGAGTTGCTGGAGGTAATTGGCCGAAAGGGTCTGCGCGGTGAGGGCAGGGACATCGAAGGAACGCATGGCGGGAAGATTGGGAATATGCGGGTCTGAGTAACTTAGCTGTGCGCCTCGTTCTCCCAGCAGCTCCATCAACTTGAAGCTGGGGCTTTCCCTCGGGTCATCGATATCCTTCTTGTAGGCGACTCCGAGGATTCCGATCTTTGCTCCCCGAATCGGCTTGCCGACCGTGTTGAGCGCTTCGGCCGTTCGATCGACAACAAACCGTGGCATCGACGTATTGATCTCGCCGGCCAGTTCGATGAATCGGGTCGGTAGTTCGTGACAGCGCGCCAGCCAAGTGAGGTAGAACGGGTCGATCGGGATACAGTGGCCGCCAAGACCTGGGCCGGGATAGAACGCCTGGAAGCCGAAAGGCTTAGTCTTGGCAGCATCGATCGTTTCCCAGATGTCGATTCCCAGCTGGAGGAACAGCACCTTCAGCTCATTGACCATCGCGATGTTGACGCTGCGGTAGGTGTTCTCCAGAATCTTGCATGCTTCGGCCACTTCGCATGAAGAGACAGGGACAACTTGCTTCATCGCCCGGGAATAGATAGCAACGGCCTTCTGAAGACTTAGCGGATCCATCCCTCCGACGACTTTAGGGATCGTCTGCGTTGAAAAAGAAGGATTGCCCGGGTCCTCTCGTTCGGGACTGAAAGCGAGGAAATAGTCGGTGCCACACCGAAGCCCTGATCGATCGAGGATGGGGCCGACGACATCACGCGTCGTACCCGGATAGGTGGTGCTTTCCAGGACCACCAGTTGTCCTGGTCGTAAGGCCGCTGCGATCGCTTCGGCTGTCGATTCGATGTAGGAAAGGTCAGGATCTCGGGACTTGGTTAAAGGCGTCGGCACGCAAATCAGAATCGCATCCGGTTCGCTCAATCTCGCCATATCTTCGGTAGGAATGAAGTTCCCTGCCTTGATCGCATCGGTCAGCCATTCAGCATCATGATGCCGGATGTAACTTTGCCCGCGGCGAAGCAGGTCGATTTTCTTTGCATCGATGTCAAAGCCATAAGTTGGCACCCCCGAGGTAACGAAGGCTTTTGCCAATGGCAGACCGACATATCCCAAACCGATGATGCCTACGGAATTCACAGCAAGACGCCTTGAAAAGAAGGAGTGGCCTCATGAGCTGCTTGCGGATTTATGAATCCAGTCAACCGCCGCCATCAGCTCATGATTCGATTGCGATTTCTCTCCATAATAGTAGACTGAAGGCGACTTCGTGCAGGAAGTCCGTTCGGCCTCTTGCAGCAAATGGTCGCTCGAATCGATCGAACCGAATAGATCGAACTTAACGACATGAACGCCGGGGATGGGCCAGCAACTTCTGGCAATTTCCGGGCGGGAGAGCCCCGATGCAGGATGGTATGAGCTCTGTTCCCAAAGGCCCGCCCTGCGTCCCACCGAATCGGAGGCAAATCCTGGGACTAGGCACCGCATTGTGTCTCAGTCGATGGCAAGCGGAGGCACTGCAAGCGGTCAGGGCAAGTGAATCCCTTTCGGATCCGCTCCGAATCTGTATCTTCGCGAAGCCGTTTCAGAGGATGGAAACTCAGAACTTGGCGGAACTGGTGGGGAGTTGGCCTGTTGCGGGAATCGAGGCGACGGTGAGGCAGGGAGGTCAGGTGGAACCGGCCGAGGCATCCGAGAAACTCCCACGGCTTCTGGAAGCACTGAGAGCCCGCGATCGCCATTTCCACATCCTGACCACCGACATCCAACGCGGCGACCATCCGGACGTTGCTAGGGTGCTGGAGGTAGCGGCCAAAGAAGGGATCAAGTATTTCCGGATGGCCTACTACAAATACGATCTATCGCGGCCTCTGCTGCCGCAGTTGGAGCAATTCGCTGGCCAGGCAAAGTCGCTGGCGGACGTCTGCAAGGAACTGGGCATCACGGCCCTTTACCAAAATCATGCTGGTGCCGGGTACGTCGGCGCCCCAGTGCTCGATCTCCTCGAAGTCTTCTGCGATTTACCGGTCCAGCAGATGGCACTGGCGCTGGATCTCCGTCACACCACGGTCGAAGCCACCAGCTCGTGGGAGACCATTTATGCGCGGATGAAGGAACGCATCGGAGCGATTTTTCTGAAGGATGCTGTGGTCGAGCGGGGGGAGGCGAGGGATGTGCCACTGGGGGAAGGACCCCATGTGCAATCCTTTTTTCGGAAAGTGCTCCGAGACGGGTTGAAGGTTCCGCTTTCGCTTCACATGGAGCATATCGATCATCAACCCGACCAACTGCTCCCAGACCGGATCGATGCGACGGTACGCGATCTGGCGACGCTGCAGCAATGGATTCAGAATCGATAGCTCCATAAAAAAACCTCCGGTCTCGCCGGAGGTTTTTTCGTTGGTCGATTGTTGAAACAACAGTCGTCGCGACAACAGTTACCTGGTCGCTCGATCAGTCCCACCACCAGCGGCCTTCAGCCAAGTCACTGGCAGGAGCCGATTTGGTGGCCTGCTGCCCGACGGCCTCATCGACCGCTGCCTGGTCTTTCAGCAAACTCTTGGTGGCGATGGTGACCCCGCCTCCAATCGGCGTCATTAGGGTCGATCCCCGCCAAACGGCGTTGACGGCCGATTCGACCTGGGTGGGCGCCATCTTGCCTTGCACGGGCAGTTTGTTTTCTGCGGCGAAAGCTCCCAAACTCCAGTTGGCCTTCCCATAGAGTTCCGACGACTGGATGAAAGCGGCAGCGATCGTCAGGTCGAAAAGGTTCCGCATTTCCATGTAGATCGGATTCGCCTTGGCGATCGCCTCGTACTTGGTGCTGAATTCCTTGGTGAAGCCCTGGCTGGCGCGATCTTGCGTCGACCCTGCGGAAGCACGGACGCCGGTCTGGGAGACAAATTCGTCTTCACCTACCAGCTTGACACCGATGCCATCCAGTTGCAGTGCATTGCGATCGGGGCTGACCTTGACGGCATCGTAGTTGGGGACGAAGTACCATCGCTGCATCTGATTGGCCTTCCGCGAGGAAGGATTGGCGCGTTCCACCCAGCTGGTGAACTGAGGCAGCGGTTTGTCGAGCCCGATTCCGATGAGCTTCATGCGGTAATCGGCTTCCACCAGAACCTGCGCGAAGTGGGTGCTGGCAGGAACGCCGTGGACCGTGACCTTCTGGTACCCGAGATGATTTCGGAGGGCACTGGCGATCGCCACATCGGAATTCCCTCCGATCTGACCTCCCAGTTGATTCAGGAAGGCTTGCATCCGCTGAAGACCTTCTTGAGTGGGATCGATCGAGCAGCCGACGACGACGCCGCGCTTGGCCTCTGGACCGAAGGTGCGCAGAGCGACGATCAGGTCATCCAGACGCAGCGTGGGGGACCCCGACCCGAAGCCGACCAGACGGCCGGTGGCGTCGATATCGACTTCTTCGGCAGGGCCTGCCAAAACGATGTCCTGAGATTCTGGGAGATAGAAAACGTATTCGATTCGAGTCAGACCAGCCAACGTCATCATGTCGCGAGTTGGAAGCTTGCCGGCTTCCAATCGCGCTGCGACAGCACTTTCCAGACGGTTGAGCGAAACCTTGCGCATCGGGCTTGCTGCCTGCAATGCCTTGGGGCGACTTTGACGAGCCGCCGCGCGCTGCGCGTAAATAAGCTGCGGATCGATCCGACTGACCCGCAGGACACCTTCAGCATCCACTTCCACACCGGCGACCGGCGGCACGTCGTTGTCATCCCCACCACCACCGTCGCCGCCGCCACCACCGCCACCACCGCCACCACCCCCATCGCCTTGAGCGAGGAGAAGCGAGGGGATCAGCAGCGCCGTGCACAGCGCCATCCCGACCTGGGTAAGCCAACGCAAACGGAATCGGCAATTCATGGGTCGCAGTCCTCAAATCGAGACCAGTCAGGTGCGGTCGACCGCCGCTCTTCGGCTGGCAAAAATAGGGCAACTGGAGAAGCGAGTCGTTCTTGTAAGGATAATCAGCAGCGAGAGGGCAGGCAACGATTTTGGGCCAATCCCCCGCCGATCCCTTTGGCTAGCAATCTTATCTATCGACGGTTTCGAGTTGGGAAGTGAGGGGGAAGTGAGCGATTCAACGGAAATCTTGAGAATTCTTAAAGTTGGCTTGACCTGACAGTCTGTCGGTCGCTAATTAAATCGCCTGCGAAGGGTGGGACGACCGGCCGAGACCGGACAGCGCAGGCGATTGCCTGAAACCCCCTGAAACTAGGGTCTCTTCGGGAAGGCAGTCCATGGCCAAGGAAGGCCGTCAAGCCGAAGCAAGAGGAGCGAGCTGGGTCTGCGGCGGGGCTGACATCCGCTCGGTGACCTTCCTTTGCTTTGCAACTCTTCTTTCCCTTCATGGCCCTGGTGCGAGTCCAGCCCTGGGTCAGTATCCCATTCCTTCGATTCCGCAGTCCAATGCCCCTGTCTCGGTGCTTCCTTCTTCCTCCCTGCCATTACCCTCCACCTTTGGAGCTCCTCCTGCCAGTTACGGCGCACCGGTAGCTCCCACGGCTGCAGCCCCGACGGGTGTACCGCCGGGAGTCTATCCATCTGGGAGTGGCCCCTACCCGGCTCCACCTTCACTCGCAGCTCCTGGAGGGGTGTATCCAGGGGCATCGCCTGCGGGGATCGACCCGTTTGCGACCTTGCGTCCCAATACGGCCCCCGCGTCGACGTCGGCCAATTGGTACCCCACACCTGGAACCGCCTACCCGACGAATCCCGGCATCTATCCGATGAACCAGGTACCGACGGCGACCGCGCCCACATCGGCAAGTCCCTATGGAACCGGTTGGCCGGCGACTGGGTATCCGCCAATGCCTGGAGCTACTTATGGGGCCCCAGCGCCGTATGGGGCACCAGGGGGATACTACAATCCGGGCAGCACGATCGTGCCCAACGGCATGGTGCCGGTGGCTGGATCCAGTGGTTGGTATCCCAGTGCCGCGACGGCCACCTCGGCACCGCCTCCTGGGTACTATCCAGCGGCAGGGTATCCGACCTATCCGACCGGTGGCTACCCTGGCGGGACGTATCCTGGAAGCTGGGCAGCCGATCCTTGGGGAACCAGTGGTTGGGGGGTGCAGCCAACGACCACCAGTAGCTGGGGAACTTGGAACGGCACCGGGCCGCTGATCGCCAATCCGACCGCCTATACCTCATCTCGCTGCTGCCTTGGACCTCGATTCCGGTACACCTGGATTTCAGGAGACGACGACCCCGAATCGCTACAGCAACATGACGGCGATGTGTCGTTGGTCCTCCACGTACCCCAGTTCCTTGGATGCACCCAGCCGCTCTACATCGTCCCTTCCTTTTCGATCCATCTGCTGGATGGCCCGACGAAACCGACAGCCGATCTCCCAGGCCAGCTCTACAGCGCCTTCGTCGATTTGGGCTGGGAGTCGGATCCCAATTTGACGATGGGATTCGACCTGGGGCTTCGGACCGGGGTGTTCTCAGATTTCGATACACTGGTCAGCGACAGCTACCGCATCATGGGAAAGGCGTTTGGCCGACTGCGGCTGACTCCCAACTGCACGGCGCGCGCCGGCATTTACTACATCGATCGGAATCGGTACGTGCTGATCCCTGCTGGGGGAATTCTGTGGACTCCTAATCCGAATTCGCGGATCGATGTTTTTTTCCCAGAGCCGAAGATCGAGCACTACCTTTCGACCTGGGGAACCAACGACGTCTGGTGGTATGCGACCGGCTACTACGGTGGCGGCGCCTGGACGGTGACTCGCGCATCAGGCGAAGAGGACCGGATCGACATCAACGACTGGCGAGTGGCGGTGGGGATCGAGTGGGGCCGCAACGATCAGATTCGGCGAGGGCAACGCGTAGGATTCATCGAAGGAGGCTATGTATTCAACCGGGAACTTCTGTTCAAAACCCGGACCGAGGACAACACGGACCTGGAGGATGCCTTCGTCGTTCGCATCGGATTCGGCTACTGAACGAACAGCCGGGAACCTGCCGGGCAGAACGAAAACTCGAAGAAACGCGTTTCCAAGCCTAGCCACAAGCCGCAGGGAAGCTGAAAAGAAAAACTCCCGGCTTTAGGCTACCGGGAGTTTTATGAGACTCAAAATCGCGATGCGTGCGGGCACCTAACCGAAGCACTGATTTGGCCCCAAGCCATCTCTGGCCGCTGGGGACCTATCTCCCCTGCCAAGCACCAGCGCTTGGGGCCGCCAGGGTTCGGTTAGCTTCGGATGCCCAAATTGGCCATCACATGCTCGCAGCCCGGAGTTAGCCGACGGATCTTGTCAGCCAACACCAGCTTTTCGCTCTTAGAAGCCTTCTTTGCCTTTCGCGAGAACACCACCAGCTTCTGCTTGCGATGTCGTCGGCGACGAAGTTCTCTCTGCCGTTCGGTACCTGCCATGATTCAAGTCCTTCTAGCGGATGTTCAAAAAAATGGGATCAAGAGGTCAAAGCAACCACGACGAACGGGATGGTCGCCCGTGGACTTCCTGATCCGGATCGCTCGATCGGGTGTCATCGCACCCGAGCCCGCAGTCTGGTGGATGAAAATAGTGGTTCGCAGGCAGAAGGTCAACGGTTCCCCGGTCGGCAGGCCTCTCCCTGAACACCCCTATCCGACTCCGGGTGCCTCATTCCTTTTCGAAATCGCTCAATCGCCCTCGGGTTCCTTCGCCCCTGGCTGTTCAACCGCTGGCTGGGCTGGCAAAATGGCACCTGGAAGCAATCGCGATCGGTTTTGGCGGAAACCTCTTGCTTGCTCAAGGATCTCTGGCTTTTGGAGGTGGCACACCAACGGGAGCCTCCAGCGGATCTGGGAACCACTTTCCGAGACCGATTATTCCAGGGAAAACAATAGGGGAAGCCACGAGGTGAACGCAGTGGAAACGGGGGATGCAGGTCAAAGCACGATGGCCGTCGTGCTGGCGGGAGGGCGGGGCACTCGAATGCAAAGCGACCTGCCGAAGGTGCTTTTTCCGGTGCATGGCCGGCCGATGATCCACTGGGTGCTCGACGCACTGGATCGAGCTGGAGTGGAAGAGAAGATCGTCGTGGTCGGGTATCGCGCCGAGCTGGTGCAGGAGGAGCTACGCGACCGGGCGGGAGTTCGCTTCGCGTTGCAGGAGCAGCAGCTGGGTACGGGGCATGCCGTTCAGATGGCGATTCCCTACCTGAACAAGCATGCGGGCACCGTGCTGGTGGTAGCAGGCGATTCGCCGATGGTCCAATCCAGTTCCTTGCTGCGGCTCCTTGAACGCTTCAGCAGTTCGGGTGCGGCCTGCCTGCTAGGGACGCTGATCAAGGAAAACCCGAAAGGGCTCGGGCGGATCCTGAGAGACGCTGAAGGGCGATTTTCAGGAATCGTCGAAGAGAAGGACGCAACCGAATCGCAGAAGGCGATTCACGAAGTGAACATGAGCACCTATCTGTTTCGAGTCAAGCCGCTTCTGGAAGCTTTGGCGGCCCTGGGGAATCACAATGCCCAGGGCGAATACTACCTGACCGATTGCCCATCGTTGATGATGGACCGCGGCTACGCCGTGGAGGCCAGGGCGGAACTGGATGCATGTGAAGCACTCAGCATCAATACGCTTGATGAACTCACCTTGGTGGAAGTGGCCATGAAGGAGATGGGCTATCCATGCGCGAGCTGAAAATTTTTAGTGGACGAGCCAATCTGGCCCTTTCGCGCGACATCTGCCAATTCCTTCACCTGGATATCGGATCGATCTCGCTGGGTAAATTCCCGGACGGCGAAAACTTCTGCAAGATCGAAGACGACGTGCGCGGGCGCGATGTTTATTTGATCCAGCCCACCTCGCCGCCGGTCAATGACAACCTGATGGAACTGTTGATCATGATCGACAGTTGCAAAAGGGCTAGCGCTGCCAGGATCACCGCAGTCATTCCCTATTTCGGTTACGCCCGACAAGACCGCAAGGATGAAGGTCGGGTTCCGATCACCGCCAAATTGGCGGCGAATATCATCACGCGTGCCGGTGCCGATCGCGTGCTCACGATGGACCTGCACGCCCCGCAGATTCAAGGGTTTTTCGATGTTCCGGTCGATCACCTCTACGCCGCCCCAGTACTCAATCAGCACTTCCTAGCGATGGGAATCGACCCTTCGGAAATTGTCGTAGTCAGCCCGGACGAAGGGAGTATCAAACGCGCGATTGGGCATTCCAAGAGGATGGGTGGGAAACTGGCGATCGTCGACAAACGCCGCGACAACGCGATGGAAACTCGGCAGAAGAATATCATCGGCGGACCAATCGAAGGAAAAATCTGCCTCATGTTCGACGACATGATCAGCACCGCAGGTTCCATTTGCGGAGCCGCCACGTTGGTCCATGAGGCGGGCGCCAAACAGATCCATGTCGCTGCAACGCATGGAGTCCTCTGCGGGCCGGCGATCCAGCGTCTGAAGGATGCCCCCATCGACACCGTCGTCATCACCAACTCCATCCCGCTGACTCCGGACAAAATCATTCCCAAAATGACGGTGCTATCGGTGGCCCCACTGCTGGCAGAAGCGATCAAGAGAATCCATCACAACAAATCGATCAGCCAGATGTTCGGAGCCGAAAGGGAGTAACACCATTCCCCACGGCACCCCAGAGAGCGGCATTTGATTTCTGCCGGGCGATTTGACCGCAAGGCACCTCGTCCGGGCGATGCGCCAAGTCGCTTTTCCTCGATTTTTGCCGAGGACCAACCAGCAAGAACTCCGCACTGTCACTTCCCGTCAGGTAGGGCGGTGACAGGCCAGCATGCCCAAGTCAGTCGTCCGTAGATTCTTCCGGAGGGCCACTGCGGAAGACGGCGACGACATCTTCCACCGGCACGACGAAGAGCTGGTTGTTCTGCTCTAGATCGACAGGAATGGCGTTCTTGGGGTGAAAGAGGATTTTGTCATACTGCCGCAGTGGCATGTCCTCGTCGTGCTCCACCTGCCGGCTGATCGTCACAATGCGTCCGGTGATGGTTGGGATTTCCGCGACATCCGGTAGAGCGATCCCACCCTTGGTCTGTCGCTTCGGCTCATCCTTGAGCACCAGGACGCGTGCCCCGATCGGTTCGATGTAGGACAACTCCGCCCTTTTCTTTGCCATTGCGTCCACTCTTCCCAAAACGATTCAGTTTCCACGCCCCCGGGCTCCAGATGCAAACGCAACTGGAGTCCACCTTGCCGACTTTGGTAGACGGAGTCGGCTTTGCTACTTTTTCCGGCCAGCAAGCCCTCGCATCTATTATGCGTGCCACGACCCAGCTTCCAACCCCAGTGGAGCTGGCTCCGCCCCCCCAAAAGGGAACGTGAGAAAACGCTATCCCGCGGGTGGCCGGCCGCTTTTGGACTTGCGACCCCTCTGTTTTTCGTCATACTTTCCGGTTTCCCCGAAACCAATCGGACCAAAACGACGCCCTGCGCCCTCCGGGTGGCGGGATCGTTGGATGCTATTGCATGGTGTGTCCGAATTGGCTGGATCGAGGCGCGTGCTTGAGTCACATCGCTTCGGTCGGTTGATCCTTGGTTGGGGCCGCAGGAAAGATTGGCGCTGTCGAGGGACGCGTCGAGCGACCGGAAGTCACGCTGGAACAGTGAACCATGATTGAAACGATTGAAGCCAATGTCCGCGAAGCGGTGGGAACCCGTCAGGTGATGAAATTGCGTGGCAAGAGGATGGTGCCAGCGATTCTTTACGGGCATGGAGAAGCCAACGTCCTCCTGTCGCTCCGCGAAGAAACCGTCGCCAAGTTGCTCAAGAGCGGTGCTCGGCTGGTAAATCTGACGGGCGCGATTAAGGATACAGCCTTGGTACGCGACGTGCAGTGGGACAGCATGGGCAATGAGGTGATTCACCTCGATTTTGCTCGTGTGTCGGCCACCGAATTGGTCGATGTCACCCTGCCAGTGGTTCTCCATGGAGAGGCAATTGGTTTGTCGCAGGGCGGCCAGTTGCGATTCCAGTCGCATCAACTGGCGATCCGATGTCCAGCTGGTCAGTTGCCCGAGCATATTGTGGTGGATGTTTCGCAGTTGCAGGTTGGGCAGGCGATTCACGCTGGCGAAGTGAAGCTGCCGTCCGGTGCCGTGACGGTAACTCCCGCAAGCGAAGTGATTGTACAGGTCATCGTGCCTTCCGCTGCATCGGACGAAGCGGCGATGGCGACTGGTGCGGAGCCTGAACTGATCCGTAAGGAGAAGGCCGCCGCAGACGAGAAGGACAAGAAGTAAACAGCTGGGTATTGGAAGGGTCACCTGCCATTTCCGCGGTGCATCACTCCTCAACCTGAAGGGCTGGCACAATGGGAAGCGGCAAATCGGATGGTTCCGGCCAGTCGCTTCCTTCCCCTGGCAACTCACCAGCGGCGTCCGCTGCCACTCGGGGAGAAGCCTGGGGAATTGTGGGTCTGGGGAATCCCGGAAGCAAGTATCAGGAGACAAGACACAACATCGGGTTTGCAGTAGTCGATCGGCTGTCCAAGCAGTTCGGCTCTGGAAGTCCCTCCAGCAAATTCGATAGCCTTTGGCAGGCCGTTGAAATTCAAGGTCGCCGCGGCCACCTTTTGTGGCCGCAGACCTTCATGAACTGCAGCGGCCGAGCGGTCGGACAACTGGTAAAGTTTTTTAAAATTCCGGCATCTCAGATCCTAGTGATTTGCGATGATCTGGATTTGCCGTTAGGGCGAATTCGGATTCGAGCCAAGGGGTCCAGTGGTGGTCAGAAAGGATTGGCAGACATTCTGCAAGTCCTTGGCACTCAGGAGGTTCCTAGGCTTCGAATCGGTATCGACCCCGTACCATCGGGGTGGGATGCCGCCGATTACGTCCTGAGCCGTTTCAACAAGAAGGAACAACCGGAGGTGGATCTGTCGATTCAGAAAGCGGTCGATGCGGCCGCCGACTGGGTTGGACTGGGGATCGACACCTGCATGAATCGACACAACCGCAACGATTGAACCATCGGTCGCAGCCATTACCAGGAGACGCCAAGTTGCCCACTCACAATTACGAATGCCTGTTCATTCTGGACAGCAACCGCTACTCACGCGATCCCAACGCCGCCGCTCAGTCGGTCAAGGAGATGATCGAGCAGATTGGTGGGGAAATCCTCGTCAGTCGGCTTTGGGCCGAACAGCGGTTGGCTTATCCAATCGACGGCCATCAGAAGGGAACCTACTGGCTGGTTTACTTCCGAGGGGAAAGCCGTCGGGTGAACGAACTGAATCGAATCTGCCACCTGAACGACCTGGTCGTTCGGCACTTGGTCACCTCGGTCAATCCTCGATTGATCGACGCTCTGGTGGCTCACGCCACCGGACAGCAGCCTATGCCTACACCAGATGTCGAAGTGAGGAAGCCCGTTCCGGTCGGAATCGATGATGAGGAGGAAGAACTGGCGGATTCCTGATTGCCCACCTTCGGGACACACCCAAAGAGTTGCCTTGTGTACACCATCCTGTTAACCTAGCCGTATACGTCACCCGTTTCGCAGGAACCAGGAGTTGCATCATGGCGAGTTTCAATCGTGTGATTCTGATGGGCAATACCACCCGCGACATCGAACTTCGGCACACTTCCGCGAACAAGACCCCGGTCTGTGAAGTCGGATTGGCCGTAAACGATCGACGCAAAAATCCCTCCGGGGAATGGGTTGAAGAAACGCTATTTGTCGATATTACCTTTTTCGGGCGGAATGCAGAGATCGCCAGTCAGTACCTTCCCAAGGGGTCTCCGGTACTGGTGGAAGGGCGATTGAAGCTGGATACCTGGGAAAAGGACGGAGAGAAGAAGAGCAAGATGCGGGTGGTTTGTGATCGCCTGCAACTGCTCGGGGCTCGTGGCGGTGCAGCCGAATCACGAGCCAGAGCGGCGGCCGAGGAAGGGGAAGCGTATGGCCCCTCCGGAGGCGAACGGGATGAGTCCGAGGCCTATCCTTCGGATAGTATTCCGTTCTGATTCGAACAGAATGTTGAGAAATTGATGAGCGAAAGAGCTTCGGGTGGTACCCACCGGGGCTCTGCTGCCATCCAGCAACCAAAGTGCCATCCAGAACAGGGCGATCGTTATGACCAAGTCGACCACTTCGATGTTCAAGAGGCTCCCTAAAGGACCCAACGGCGGGATCGAACTGCTGTTGATTCAGTCGGTTGATCACCTCGGCAAATCAGGTGACGTGGTGGAGGTGAAAGCGGGGTACGCGAACAACTACCTGCTTCCTGAAGGTCTTGCGATTGTCGCCACCGAACATCACAAGAGGATGGTCGATAAGCACAAGGCGAAGTTGAAGGAACTGGAGAAGAAGCGGTTGGCAGGCTTGGTTGCGCTAGCTGACCAGATCGGCAAGCAATCGATTAACATCGAAGCCAACGCCAACGACGAAGGTCACCTGTACGGTAGCGTCGGAGCTCACGAGATTGTTCGCGAGTTGAAAGCCAATGGCATTCAGATCACCGATGACCAGGTGCGATTGTCCGGTCCACTTAAGGAGCTGGGGCGTTACACCGTCAAGATCCAGCTGCACCAGGATGTCGCCGCCGATCTGAAGGTCTGGGTGGTTCCATCTGCCAACTCTTGATGGCAGGCCCAGGGAAAGTCCAACTCGTTCGACTGTTTGCGACGATCTGTATGGTTTATTGAGCAGAAAAGATTGCCGCCCTCTGGAAGATTGCCCAGGGGTGCGGCCCCCTGGCGATTGTCAGCATACGCTTACGATGGCTGCGGGGAACTTGGGGGCTGTGGCGGAATTGGCAGACGCGCTAGACTTAGGATCTAGTTCCGTAAGGAGTGCAGGTTCGATTCCTGTCAGCCCTATTGGATAGACTTGGCGACTGGTTCGCCTGAAACTCTTGCTTCCCATGCCGGTCATGCCACCGGCATTTCTCTGGGAATGTGCTCCCGACTATCCTTTCCCTCGGTAATCCCAGTAGCAATGCCATGCATTGCATTACGCTTGGCCGAGATTTCTGCGTCACTGCGTGCAAAGCATTGCTGTCATTCAATCGGTGCCACCCACCTTTCTAATCGGTGCCACCCACCTTTTGAGTTTTGGTTCTAACTGAGGTGGCGATTCTCCGTTCAAGCGATGGGGGACTTGGGACGGTCGCACCAAACTGCTCCTGCCTCAGAAAATGCTGTCACTCAATCGGTGCCACCCACCTTTCTAATCGGTGCCACCCACCTTTTGAGTTTTGGTTCTAACTGAGGTGGCGATTTTCTGTTCGAGCGATGGGGGACTGGGGACGGTCGCACCAAACTGTTCCTGCCTCAGAAAATGCTGTCACTCAATCGGTGCCACCCAACTTTCCAATCGGTGCCACCCACCTTTTGAGTTTTGGTTCTAACTGAGGTGGCGATTCTCCGTTCGAGCGATGGGGGGATTTGGGACGGTCGCACCAAACTGTTCCTGCCTCAGACGATGCATTTCGACCTCTTTTCCCATGCAATCGATATTGCCTCGCCAAGCATGGTGTCGCTATCCTCCCCGGCGAATCGGTTGGGGAGCAATGGACTAGAGAAAGCGCCGATCGCTCGATTACCTCCGTGCTGGGTTTTCGATTCGAAGCGGTTTCACAAAGCAAGGAAATAGAAACCATGAAGCGTTGGATGCTTGCTGCAACTTTAGGAGTCACCTCGCTAGGCATTGGATGTGGACAAAGCGGCTCAAATGCCAGCAAGCCCTCGTCGGGAGGTCCCTCCTCTCAGGTTGCCAAAGCGAATGAGACCAACAATGAAGCACCGGAAGCGGCCGAAATCGTCGCTCAGTTCCTGGAAAGCGTCAAAAAGGGAGATCGCGATCGGGTCGCGGGACTGCTGACCGACTTGGCGATCGAATCTTTGGACAAAGCAGGGATCGAAGTAGCACCCCCAGGCAGCCCTCAAGCGACTTTTGAACTTGGGGAGACTCGCTATACCGATACCGATAAGGATGCTGCCTATGTCGAACTGGCGTGGACGGAACCAGCAGAGCAGGGGGGGACTCCCGTTCGCAGTGAAGCTCTCTTTGCCTTGAGAAAAGAGCCCAAAGGGTGGCGCATCGCTGGCATGGTATTGGACAACGGACCGAACCAGCCTCCGGAAATCATCGACTTCGAAAACATCGCTGCATTGGCCCCACCTGGCGCCTCGTCGGCCAGTGCCACTGGACCTTCCGCACCCGGTGACACGCAGGTGGCACCGGCTTCTGGCACCGCAGCACTGCCCGCAGGCCAAACTGCCCTGCCGCAGACTCCTCCGTCACTTCAGCAACCAGGCTTTGGTGCACCCGGGCAGGTTCCGCCTGCGACTCTGCAACAGCCACCGGCCGGCTTTGCTCCCGGCGCCCCCAATCAACTGGCAACCCCCCCGTCGCTGCAGCCTGGTGTGAACCGGTAGTGGGACACCAAAGAATCTTTCAGAGGGCTGTCTTTCGTAGAGATTTCCAAAGAAGCCTCTACGGAAGACTCCCATGCTTGTTGGAAGCGAGGCCGTCAAAGACTAGCTCGGCAGTAATCAGCGAGGATCGAGGTACTTGGCGATGAAGCAGTTTTGGGCTTCGTTGAACAACAATCGTCGAAAGATGCTCCTGGCATCTCTCGTCCTTGCTTTTCCCTTGAATACGCAGGGACAACAAATTGGCTCGCCAGTGGAAGAGGCAGAGTCGATGCTGCAACTGAATCTTGTGGAGTTGGAAGATCAGTTGATCAACGGACTGCGAGCCGTAACTCCGGAACAACGTGCATTTCTTAGAACCGTCGTCAAAGCGGTCGAAGATCGCCGCATTCCACGTTCGATGGTCAATGTTCTTTTCGTGTGGTCTCGGGAACGCAACCCGAAGTATCCATTCCCTTATTTTCGGCTTGCGATCACGACGCTTGCCGATCGCCGCGGAGTGAACCTTTAGAGGTCGAGACTCGCTCTTCCGGACTCCTCTACACTGAGTGCCATCCTCCCTCTGTGATGGTTCTTTGATATCCCGGAGACATCTTCCAAGTTGCACCGCGGCACCACGGGATCGATTGCATGATTCCGCGGCCCACCACAAAGCTTTTGGAGGGATCAGATCGGCCAGTGCCATAGCAGCCAAATTGCCGACCGCACGAAAAGCCGCCATCGATTCCGTTGAGCATCCGATCTCTGTCCCTGCTCAAGACGCACCGGATTCCATCGACGGAAAACGGCTCGATGAATCCTCAACGCCGGATGCTCCGCTCTATGCGATACCGCAACTGATATCCGGGCAATCCGGATGTCGTTTTAGGTATGGAAACGGAAAACCATCGTTACATTCCGTACGCTTGCAAGGAATCGTATCGAAGGGAAAATGAACACAGCAGTTGCCACTGCTTTGTAGGATGTAAAAGCCATTGAGAATGCGATGATGAATAGCTCCACCTACCCCGGAGTCGCTCGAGACCTACAGCCCCTGCGCATTGGACCGCTGGTTGTGGATCCACCGATTCTTCAAGCACCGATGGCTGGATTCACCAATTTCGCATTTCGGCAGGTGGTCCGGGAATATGGTGGCGCCGGTCTCCAGGCGACCGAAATGGTCAATGCCCGAGGCTTTGTCTGGCTGGATGAACATGACTGCGAGCATCCGGACCGACTCTGGGGAGTACGAGACGAACCGAGGCCGCTAGCTGTTCAGATCTGGGATAACGATCCAGAGACGATGGCCAAAGTGGGCAGGCGTCTTGTCGAAGAGTACCAGGTCTCCGTCGTCGACATCAACTTTGGCTGCCCCGTAAAGCAGGTGACCGAGAAAGCGCATAGCGGATCGTATCTTCTTCGCTACCCCGACCGCATGCACGCGATCATCTCCAGGTTGGTGGAGGTCTGTGCACCAACCCCTGTGACTGCAAAAATCCGCTTGGGCTGCACCCGCGATACGATGAACGCGATCGAAGTGGCTAGGACCGTCGAGCGGGCGGGGGCGGCGGCGTTGACGGTGCATGGCCGAGTCGCTGCCGATTTTTTTAAAGGCTCTGCCGATTGGGATCGAATCGCAGAGATCAAACAGCATCTGCACCGCATCCCACTGATCGGCAATGGAGACTTGGAAACCGCTGAACAGGTGGTGGAAGCGTTCAACCGGTATCCGGTCGACGGCGTCATGATCGCTCGAGCCAGCCTAGGGCGACCTTGGTTGTTCGCTCAGGCCGCCGCCGCACTGCGTGGGGAGAAAGTACCGGAGGAACCCAGTCTGGAGCAACAGAGGCGATGCATGTTGCATCACTACCAACTGGTAGTCGATCGATTCGGCCCCCAAAAAGGAACGCACCTCATGCGGAAGTATGCCTGCTGCTACGCACAAGGCAAATTTGGGGCTCGCCTGTTCCGAACCCATGTCGCCCATGTCGAGACGCCAGAGGATTTCTATCGCGTGGTCGAAGATCATTTCCCACGCGAGAAACCGGTCGCTGCAGAAGGGGTTTGAGCGAATGGTTGGTTTCGGTGGAGCAGTGCTTTGCGACATCGATCTGCACCTCTCCCGAGCACTCGTCCCCAAACGCTGCGCGACCGGAGGAGAGGAGGCAGCTTGTCAGACCAGCACTTTATTCTTTCAAGCTACCACTACCTCTTGCCCCCTCGCCCCGTTTGCGGGGAGAAGGGGATTTATTAAGCATGAACCAAGAGGAAAGGGTCCATCCGGCAATTCCGTGGGGCGTATCTGTCGGGCCGACTGGAATAGGCGGGATGGAGTCTTAGGGGCAAGGGCTACGGATACAGGCCGTGCGATAGATCTCATCCTCCCCTTGGGAGACCGACTGGGTGCTGTGGCCACCGGCATTTCTTGAGTCGCGGCAGTCAAACGATCGTAACCCCACACTATTCCCGGATGGACCGAGGAAAGGGGAAGTGCTAGTGCAGCACGACAGCACGGGCGGGACACCCGTGCCACGGGGAAGGAAAAGATGCCCTGCCAGCTTGCTCTCAATGAGCCAGAGTTCTGGCGTGGGCCATCGCATCCTCGGCCAACTGGATATATTTCCGTTCGCCCGTCCCTGCAAAGGCTCGCTGATAAGTGATGCTGAGAGCTGAAAAATTAAAAGCGTCGTTGGGTTCCAGTTCGCATGCCTTCACTGCATGCTCAATCGCTCGATCATGCACCCCCGTCTGCGTGAAAATCCTCGCCAGAGTCAGGTGCGAAAGCACATGCGCGGGATCTTCCACGAGGATTTCTTCCAGAATGGCAATCGACTCGGGATACTGCCCGGCGTCCTTCAGTTTTTCTGCTTCGTTGTATCTGGCTACTAGGTCAGCCATGGGCGAGACTCCTGAAAATCATGGGGAATGGTGAGCCGAAGGATCGGTCTCAGTGGGTGACTCTATATCGCAGCCACGCTTGCGGCAGCCGCGCCGCGTCGCAAGATTTTTACGGGACTGCGGATGCTTTCAAGTGGCAAAGCCAGGAAACTGATCGAGAAAAATTTTCGCACCCCCGTCCCCTGGTCGCTCGGAAAATCACGCGAGGTCCTCACGGAATTTCTTCAGGTCTTTTTCCTTACCGACCAGCAGCACCATCTGCTCGTCGTTAAGTCGAAAATCGCCGTCCGGAAACATCGTCAGTTTGCCTGTCAGCGCATCCTTGACGCCAATCACCCAGACGCCGAATCGCTTCCTCAGGTCGGTCTCCAGCAGGGTCTTTCCGGAGAGACTGGTTGGCATGGCGACTTCCACAAAACTGTATTCGGGATCGATGGGCAAGAAATCGATGACGCTGGGCCAGGTGAGTCGATCGGCAAGCTGCTGAGCCATTTCCGTCTCGGGGAAGATGACTCGTTCGACCCCCAGCGACTTGAGCAATTTTCCATGCTCAGGGGTTACCCCTTTGACGATGATATGCCTCGCCCCCAGCTCCTTCGCATGCAAGGTAGCCAGCAGGCTTCGCGTGATGTCTTCGCCCAGCGAGATCACCACTCCGTCCGCCTTATCCAGAGAGAGAGCGGCGAGCGAAGCACGGTCGGTTGCGTCACCAATCACCGCTTCGAAAAGATCGTCCTGCATCGCCTCGACATGGTCGGCCGTCGCGTCGATCCCGGTGACTCGCACACCATTGCTTTCCAGTTTCCTTGCCAGTGCCGACCCGAAGGATCCCAGGCCGATAACAACAAATCGTTTCACGGTAGCCATATGAATTACCCTACCAGAGGTTCTTGCGTCGCATACTGAACGGGCGACTCTTTGGTGTCTCGCGAAACCGCCGCAAACACCGACAGCGGTCCGACTCTCCCCAGAAACATCAACAGGATGATCACCAATCGGCCCATCGTTCCCAGCTGGGTGGTGTAGCCAGTGGTAAGACCGACCGTTCCCAGGGCCGAAGCGACTTCGAATGCGGCATCCAGAAAGTCATGGGATTGATTGCGGTGACTGGCATGTGACTGATCGGCGATGCATAGCAACGTCAGGGCGATAGCACCGATGATCATGAAGATGACCAAGCTGGCCATCGCGCGATCGACCGAATGCTCGGGAATGGTCCTTCGAAACACCGTGACTCGCGAATGCCCCTGGAAACGCCGCCACGCTTGTGCGCAGAGGATGGCGACGGTCGACACCTTCACACCACCGGCGGTCGAGCAGGCTCCGGCACCAATCAACATGAGAAGGATCGAAAGGAAAAGCGTCGCGTTGGAGAATTCCGCCAAGTCGATCGAATTGAATCCGGCAGTGCGACAGGAAATGCTGTGGAAGATCGGAATCAGAATCTGGTTCATCCATGGCTTGCCCACCAGCACGCCATCCCATTCCATTGCCGCGACGGCCACTGCGCCACCAACCACCAGCACCGCAGTCGTCAGCAGGGTTAAACGAGTGTGCAGGTGTAGATGGTCCCAACGCTTGGGACCACTGGTTCGAAAGCTACGGTAGACATCGATGATTACCGGAAAGCCGATCCCGCCCAGCATGATCAGGATCGAAAGAGTCAAGTTGACCGCAAGGTCTCCTTGGTAGGGTGTGATCGACTGGTCATGCAGCGCGAAACCGGCATTGCAGAAAGCGGAGATCGAATGAAAGACGGCATGATAGAGCGCGGTCACGGGGGGTAGATCCCAGATGAAGCGTGCGAAGAGAATCGTCGCACCAATCGCCTCGATCAATCCGGTCACGAAAAAAATGCGATACAGCACCCACCGCAGATCCTCGTTGGAATTCGACCCCAGCGTCTCGGCCACCACCGCGCGCTGCCGAAGCCCTGTTCGGCCTGCCAAAGCGGTCAAGACGAAGGTAGTGATCGTCATGATGCCGATCCCACCCAACTGGATCAGCCCCAGAATCACCAGTTGCCCAAAGAGGGTAAAGTCGCTGACCGTGCTTCGAACACTCAGCCCCGTCACGCAAAGCGCGCTGGTGGCGGTGAACATGGCGTCCAGCCAACTGATCGGTGCTTCCGGCTTGGCGCCACTCCAGGGACTCTTCAGCAGCAAAGTACCAAGCAGAACACCTCCAGCAAACCAAGCCGTGGTGACGCGAGCGGGGTAGCGGACAAGAGAGCCTGCCAGCTTGGGCATCTTGAGTTTCAGCTTCCGTCAGGAAGCGACTCCGACAAGGGCGGACAGGATCTTACTGGCTTTCTCTACTTTGGGCCACGCGCAGGGTGGCGAAAGCCTTGTCCGCATCGATGCTGCATCCACGTTACGAAGCAACATCGACTGGTTTTTAATGTAATCTTCGTTACCTCCACCTGCAACGGCGCTTCGAATTCCAAGAGCCCCAAGAAGGTAAACCGGGAAGAACCACAAAACCTCAGGCGCACGACGAAAGACCGGACGGCTTGTGCCGTTCCGCTAGAATTTCCAATGGTTACGAAAGGGCATCATGCCCTCCGGTGAGCCTTTCTCCAGGAATCGATCCAATGCACCATCCTTCGTCTCCCGTTCGCGTCACCATCTTGCTCTTGCTTCTCCCCGTTCTGTCGGGCGTTGCCTCTGCAGCACCGCCCCTGAAAATCTTCTTGCTGGCAGGCCAGTCGAATATGGAGGGACATGCGCATGTGAGGACGATCGAGCATCTGGCGATGCAGGAGGAAAGCCGACCTCTGATGGAAGCGATGGTCCAGCCCGACATGACACCGAAAACCCACCCGCGAGTCTGGATCAGCTCCCTCAATTCCCAAGGGATCCAAAGCGGTCCATTGACGACTGGATACGGAGCCAACAGGGAGAAGATCGGTCCCGAACTGACCTTCGGGTACTTCCTTCAGCAGAGGCTGGGCGAACCGATCCTGCTCATCAAGACGGCGTGGGGAGGGAAGAGCCTGCATACCGATTTTCGGCCACCTGGAGCGGGTCCTTACCAATTCAGCGAGGCTGAGATCGAACGGCTGAAGCGGGAAGGAAAGGATCTGGAGGAAGTTCAGCGACTGAAGCAGGAAGCGACGGGAGTGTCGTACCGAGCCATGGTGGCGTATGTTCGAGCAGTACTCGATCGAATCGCCACGGAAGTTCCTTTCTATGATCCTCAGGTGGGCTATGAACTGGCTGGCGTGGCTTGGCTGCAAGGCTGGAACGACATGGTGGATGCAACGGTCTACCCGCAGAGAGGTCAGCTGGGTGGGTACGACGAGTACAGCACGCTGCTGGCACAGTGGATTCGCGATGTGCGGAAGGACCTGGAGGCGCCCAACCTGCCGGTGGTCATTGGCGTGATGGGAGTCGGCGGACCGACCCATCGATATGATGGCGAGCAGAAACGTTATGCCGCCATCCACCAGACCTTTCGTGACGCCATGGCAGCCCCCGCGTCGCTCCCCGAGTTTCAAGGCCGCGTCATCGCATTGCGGACCGAAGCATACTGGGATCTAGAGCTATCTGGTGTGGTACAGCGCGATGCCAAGCTGGTACAGGAGTCGAAACGAGTCGGCAAGGAGCAGCAGTGGGACGACAAGGCGAGGCAGGCTTGGGTTGACGCGCAGCGCGGGGAGAGCTTCACCGAGCGGGAGAGGGAGCTATTGCGGAAGGGGGTATCGAACGCCGAGTTCCACTACCTTGGGTCGTCTAGAATTCTCGGTGGTATCGGCCGCGGCATGGCCGATGCCATGGGAGACCTGATCAGCCAATGAGGAGACGGCCAGGGGTATCCATCCGGCCAACCGCAGCGGAAGAGAACGTGCGGAGGAAGGAGAACCATTCCATCCTCTCTCACCGGTGGCTGTCGCCACCGGCAGTTCTTGTACCGGCCCTCCGGGCCTGGAACAAGGTGCGATGCAACTCTATCGCAGCTCACTGGCTGCTTACCCACAACACCAGCCCCGGAGGGGCGACATTACTCTTGCCGGGGCCGACAGGCCCCGGAGAGCGGAAGTAGGAGAACTATTCCATCCTCTCTCATCGGTGGCTGCCGCGACCGGCAGTTCTTGTGCCGGCCCTCCGGGCCTGGAACAAGTTGCGATGCAACTCTATAGCAGCACACTGGCTGCTTACCCACACCACCAGCCCCGGAGGGGCGACGTTACTCTTGCCGGGGCCAACAGGCCCCGGGGAGCGGAAGTAGGAGAACCATTCCATCCTTTCTTACCGGGGGCTGCCGCCACCGGCAGTTCTTGT
>JBEISR010000025.1:0-76198 GCA_040375295.1 Planctomycetaceae bacterium | reverse complement strand
GGTTTCAACAGCAGAATTCAATCCGTCAAATCAGCAGCCCGAGGATTTCGAAACTTCGCAAACTATCGCTTGCGAATCCTGTTCTACTGCGGCAAGCTCGAAATGATGCCGCACGGCTGCCACTAAAATGTCGGAAGAACCGCAAAGGGTGTGACGCCCTCCGGGGTTTGTCGAGTCGGAAGTAATGCGTTGGTTTGCTGCATCGATGGCTTATATCCCGAGTGGTAGCCAAGCCGCGAAAGCGGCCGGGTTCTTTTGAAGTCCTTCCTTCCCCAGTAAGCCGCCTTCAATTTTTCCTTGGAAGGACTACCCTCCTTTTCTTCTCACTCTGCGTAGAATGGACGACAAATGGATCCCCGCTGGATGGATGTCGGGGGGGCAGTGGCGGGTCCAGTCCCATTTAGTCCAAGAAGGGCTCATGCGAGGATAGAGAAGCGATGAGAGAACTGGTTCTGAAGGTGGAGGGAATGAGTTGCGGGCACTGCGTGAAGGCAGTGGAGGAAGCGCTGCAGGCGGTTCCAGGTGTGGTTGAGGCGAGTGTGTCGCTGGCCGATTCGGAGGCAGTGGTGAAGACCGCCGATTCGGTGGGGCTGGCATGTGTGCAGGCCATTGAAGAAGAGGGTTACCGAGCGGAGGTCATGAAGGAGTCAACGATTCCACTTTGAAGATATTCCCACGGTGAAAAAATCAGTCGGTATCGAAGGAATGACCTGCGCCGCCTGTTCGGCGCGCATCGAACGCGTCGTCGGGCGCATGCCAGGGGTCAACAGTGTCTCCGTCAGTCTGCCCGGCGAGCAGGCGACGATTGAATGGGACGAGGCACAGTTGGACTGGGCTGCTATATCCCAAGTGATCGAAAAAGCTGGCTACGGCGTCGTCGAGAAAACGGCGGGGCCAGCCCCTCCCCTCCCCTCCGACCAGCCAACCGGGCTCTGGCAATCAGTCCCCTTCCAGCGGTTCGTCGGCTCCCTCTTTTTCTCCCTGCCGCTACTCGTATTCTCCATGCTGCCGATGTTCTGGGACTCCTGGATGCACCAGATGATGCGGTGGATGCCGATGCGATCCTGGGAGATCGCTTTTGCCCTGTTGGCAGTTGGTGCGATGCTGCTCCCTGGCCGTTCCATGATGACCACGGGCCTCCGCAATCTGCTTCGCAACGAACCGGACATGAACTCCCTGATCGCTCTGGGGTGTCTTGCCTCCTTGCTACTCAGCGGCTGGGTCACCTTCTTCCCGTCGGGACTTCCGCTGCAGGCAAGGCATACTTACTACGAAACACCTGCCATGCTGATCTCCCTGACCCTGCTAGGCAGGTGGCTGGAATCGATGGCCAAACAAGCGACCGGAAAATCGCTCCAAGGTCTCCTTCGTCTACAAGCCACCGAAGCTCGGATCGTCGAGGCAGCGGGCGAGCGACTGGTGCCGATCGGTCAGATCGTTCCGGGAACCTTGGTGATCGTTCGGCCGGGGGAAAGGATACCGGTCGACGGAAAGGTAGAGCAAGGGAAAAGCGAGGTGGACGAAAGTCTGGTTACCGGGGAGTCGATGCCGGTGGTGCGCGCCGTGGGGGATGGTGTCATCGGCGGAACCCGGAATGGAACTGGAGCTCTGACGATTCGGACGCTGGCCAGTGGCGAGGCAGCGATGCTTTCGAGGATTCGGCAGTGGATCGAGCATGCGCAGAACAGCAAACCGCCAATTCAACGACTGACCGACCAGATCGTCCCATGGTTCGTCCATGGCATCTTGACCCTGGCGGCGCTCACCTTCGTAGCATGGATGTTGATACAAGGGTGGAATGGCTGGATCGAAGGGTGCATCCATGCAATCGCCGTCCTCGTGGTCGCCTGCCCCTGCGCACTTGGGCTTGCCACCCCAACCAGTCTTGTAGCTGGGATCGGAAAGGGGGCTCAGCTGGGAGTGCTTTTTCGCGACGGCACGGCCCTCGAGTCGCTAAGTCGTGTCGACTCCGTAGCACTCGATAAGACAGGCACGCTTACCGAAGGCAAGCCCGTGGTGTCGTCGTGGAAGGCGAGCGATCGGGAGCCGATGGAGCGATGGTTGGGGGCTGCGGCGGCGATCGAGCAGCGGTCGGAGCATCCGCTGGCGATTGCAGTAATGGACCTCGCCAGAAAGCATGAAATTCGTTGGCCCAACGCTCGGGGGGTGCGTGCGAATCCCGGGAAGGGGATTGCTGGAACGGTGGATGGACAGGCGGTGGCTTTGGGGAGCCGCGAGTTTCTGGAGTCCATCGGTAGCCAGTTGGATGAAGCGATCGCGGGCACGGAGGCGACTGGTGAACGAGGGACGGAGCTTTGGATCGCCATCGATGGAAAGCATGTGGCAACGCTTTGGGTCGACGACGCGATACGGGCTGAGTCGGCGGGAGTGATTCAGCGGCTTACCGACGCAGGGATTGAACCATCGCTGCTCAGTGGTGACCGGAAAGTGGCGGTGGAGCGGGTGGCGGTGGCGACCGGGATTCGATCGTACCGTTGGCAGTGCTCCCCTGAGGACAAGGCGCGATGGATTCAAGAGAGACAGCAAGCAGGCGATCGCTTGGCGTTCGTGGGAGATGGGCTGAACGATGGTCCGGCGCTAACGCAGGCGGATGTCGGAATTGCGATGGGAAAAGGGACCGATTTGGCGATCGATACGTCGGACGTTGTTCTGATGGGCAGTGATCTAGCGAGGCTGCCGGTGGCGATCGAGCTATCGCGGGCGACGATGGCTAATATCCGGATGAATTTGGTTTGGGCTTTTGCGTACAACCTGCTGTTGATCCCGCTGGCGGCCGGGTTGTTGAAGCCACTACTCGGCTGGGAGCTGACTCCCGTACAGGCCGGGATAGCGATGACCTTATCAAGTCTTGCCGTTGTCTTCAACGCGCTCGGTCTGCGGCTCTGGTGGCTACCGAAAAATCGTAGAGATCTCGTTCGCTCGTAGCCACCGCGGCCAAGCGGTGGAGGGCTGCGCATCACGACCATTCGATAAAATCCACCATCTGGCGATGGTGGCTACCGCAAGCGGTAGGATCGTCGATCTACTGGCGATGGTGGCTACCGCAAGCGGTAGGATCGTCGATCTACTGCCGATGGTGGCTACCGCAAGCGGTAGGATCGTCGATCTACTGCCGATGGTGGCTAGTGCAAGCATGAGGATCGTCGATCTACTGGCGATGGTGGCTAGTGCAAGCATGAGGATCGTCGATCTACTGGCGATGGTGGCTAGTGCATGCGAGAGGTTTGGCTTGCAGCGGAGGAAACATTTTTCTTCCGCAACCTCCCGAAATGGTAACCGAGCCCCGCAAGCAGCCCGGTTCGTTTGATTCCATGCAGGTCTAGAGCGACTTTCCCTAGCTTTCCCCCCTTTCCGCGATGTTCGGCAGCGAAGAGAATCAGGAGGAATTCTTCGCTACATGGGTAGGGTGCTGGCTGTCATGAAACAACTTTCATGGTGGTGGGCACACGGAGCGGAGGGTCTTTTGGAGCCTTTGCGTGAGGTTGGCTTATGTTTTCCATCCAACAGCTGTTCAGCAAGGATGCGCGTTTTTTTGAGATGCTGGAGCAAAGCGCGCAGGAGGCGCGGGCGTCGGCGCAATTGCTGATCGAGTTGCTGAAGGATCGCAAAACCGCTCGGCCTCTCGATCAATTCGCATTGGCTCGCAGCAAGGACCGCCGTATCACCGAAAAGATCCGCGAGGAACTTGTCAGTACCTTCGTGACGGGGATGGAACGCGAAGACATCGACTCCCTGGCTCACGCTCTTTACCGGATCCCGAAGACAATTGAAAAGTTTGCTGAACGCTTCAACCTCGCACCGCAGCGACTGGAAGGTGTCGACTTCGGACAGCAAATGGAATTGATCGATCGGGCGACGGCGACGATCTGCGAGATGGTTGGGCACCTCCGAAAGATGCCTCCGCTGGAAACGATGAAAGCGCTTCTAGATCGGCTTCAAGCGATCGAAAGTGAAGCCGACGCGGTGATCATCCGCCTGCTGGGAGAGGTTTACAGCGGAAAGTACGAGCCGATTCAGGCGATGCTGGTCCGGGATCTTTATGATCTTCTGGAGAAAGTGATTGATCGCTGCCGCGATGTAGGCAATGTCGTCTCCTACATCGCCATGAAGAACGCTTGATTCGAGCGTCGCTTTCTGTTCGTCTCCTCTCAGGCCATCCTCCCATGACGCTCATTCTTTGCGTGATTCTTGTCGCCCTGGTGTTTGAGTACATCAACGGGTTTCACGACACCGCCAATTCGATCGCTACCGTTGTCGCCACCAAAGTGCTCAGTCCACGCCAGGCCGTTGCGCTCGCGGCATTCACCAATCTGATCGGCGCCCTTTGGGGCACGGCCGTAGCGAAGACGATCGCGTCGGGGCTGGTCGATACGAGGGTGGTGACGCAAGAAGTGCTGCTTTGTGCGCTGCTGGGTGGGATCGTGTGGAACCTTGTTACCTGGTACTGGGGATTGCCTTCCAGTTCCAGCCATGCATTGATCGGTGGCTTGGTCGGGGCTTCGGTCGCGATGGCTAACAGTTGGAGCGTTGTGATCTGGTCGCAACCGGATGCCGAGCACTGGTACAAAGGGAAGGGGCTACTTTGGAAGGTGTTGGTGCCGATGTTCACCTCCCCCGCCCTCGGATTTGTTATTGGCTTTTTGTTGATGGGGATCCTGTATTTTCTGCTTCGCAACTGGAAGCCCCGTTGGGTGTCATCAGTCTTTGGTCGGGCGCAGATGATCAGTGCCGGTGCCATGGGATTCATGCACGGAACCAATGACGCTCAGAAGACGATGGGGATCATCGCACTGGCTCTGCTTGCTGGCACTACCGATGGCCAGTTTGACGGCCTTCCTCAGTGGCTGAATTTCCTTCGTGTTGAAGTGCCAGCCGGGAGCAAGGACTTCGAGATTGCGATGTGGATCAAAATCCTCTGCGCAGTCGTGATGGCAGCAGGTACGGCAGCGGGGGGCTGGCGGATCATCCGCACGCTAGGGCACAAGATGGTGCGACTTCAGCCGGTGCATGGATTTGCCGCAGAAACCAGTTCGGCCTTCGTCATCGGGCTTGCTTCCTGGCTTGGCATCCCCGTCTCCACCACTCACAACATCTCCTCAGCCATCATGGGAGTCGGGTCGGCCAAGCGATTCAATGCCCTCAAGTGGACCGTCGTCGAGCGGATGGCATGGGCATGGATTTTGACGATTCCGGTGTCGGGTGGGATCGCTTATCTACTGGTCAAGCTGCTATCGGCGGTCGGGGTGATTCCCCCGGCGGTCGCTTCATGACAAAAGCCCTTGCACTACCTCACCCTCGACGTTGGTAAGACGGCGTTCGATGCCGTTGTGGTAGTAGGTCAATTTCAGATGATCGATTCCCATGAGATGCAAGACAGTGGCATGGTAGTCAGGCCACGTCACCGGCCGCTCAACCGCCTTCCAACCCAATTCGTCGGTTGCTCCATATGCAATGCCTCCTTGGACACCGGCACCTGCCATCCAAGCAGTGAACCCCTCCGGGTTGTGATCGCGTCCCAGTCCCTTGACGCCCGCAGGGGCGTTGGCAAACGGCGTTCTCCCGAACTCGGTTGTCCAGAGCACCAGGGTTTGATCGAGAAGGCCAGAGCGGGCCAGATCCTCTAGGAGAGCGGCGACGGGTTGATCGATTCGGAGTGCTTCGACGGCATGGTCGGTTCGGCAATCTTCATGGCTGTCCCAACCATGGCGAGGTGATCCACCGAAGCAGCCGCCAGAAAAGATCTGGACAAATCGAACGCCTCGTTGAATCAAACGTCGAGCGAGAAGGCAGCGTCGCGCGGCATCGGAAGTCTCCGGCCGATCGAATCCGTACAACTGCTGCGTTTCTTTAGTTTCATCCGAAAAATCCAAAGCTTCTGGGATAGAGACCTGCATGCGAGCGGCTAGGCGATAGGCATCGATGCGGGCGTCCAGTGCATCCCGATCGGTACGTCCGGAGGCGTGGTTGCGGTTCCACGTCTCCAGCAGCGCCAGCGCGTCCTTTTGGGAGCCTTCCGCAAGCGGAGAGCGTCCGAAGAGATTCGGGATGGGAGGGTCGGAGGTGCGAAGCAACGAGCCTTGGTGTTTGGCGGGCAGAAATCCTTGACTCCAGTTGAGCGCCCCACCGCTAGGGAGGCTTCGGTTGTCTGGAAGGACGACAAAGGTAGGGAGGGAATCATTCTCCGAGCCGAGTCCGAAGGAGAGCCAACTGCCGAGCGATGGGAAGCCATTGGCTTGGAACCCGGACAGCTGCTGGAAGGTGGCCGGCGTGTGGTTGGCGGTGTCCGCCTTCATCGAGAGAATCATCGCCAATCGGTCGACCTGCGTTGCTAGGTGCGGGAAGAGATCGGAGACCCAAAGGCCGCTTTTCCCATGCTGCCGAAAAGCCCAGTGGCTTTTGGCCAACAAGCCGGCACTTCCGAAAAAGGTATCGGGCTTTTCCGAACCGCCCAGCGCTAGTCCGTCCCGCTTCTCGAGTTCCGGCTTGTAGTCGAACGAATCGATCTGGCTGTATCCGCCCACCAGGCAGATGTGGATCACCTGCTTGGCTTTGGCTGCAGGGTGGAGGGCGTTGTTCAAGCCGTCTGTGCTTGCATGAAGCGGTTGATCGCGTTGGAGCAGCGTCCAGAGTGCGGTCGATGCCAGACCACCTCCGGCGAAACGGAGGAAGTCATGGCGATTCCAAGCCGTGGTCGCTTGGATACAAGGCAATTTTTCGCGCATCAGTCCACCGTGATCCATTCGTTCGTGTTGAAAAGCAGACGACATACGACTGGTAAGCCATATCGAATTTTGAGATCGATCGCCTGCTCCAACTCGGCGTCCGTAGGGTCGCGCAAAAGAACCTGGCGCCATAGCTGTCGGATTTGTTCGCGTTGGTCGATCGCCTGCCGTTCTACCTTTTCCGCCAGCCGTTGGGACGCCACCTCCACCAACGGCTCATTCCACATCGCCAGCGCCTGCGAGGCAGTGGTGGTGCGGGTTCGCGTTGCGATGCTTGCTGAGGGATCGGGGCAGTCGAAGGAATCGAGCAGTCCGCTGCGATCGCCTCGGACACGCCATCGATAAATGGTTCGGCGCGTTTGCGAAGTCTCCCAATCCTTGTCGAAACGGTAATAGTGGGCGGCACCGATCACATCGATCGCCACATCGCGGTAGGGAGGGCCATAGGGAGTTGGATCAAGCAGCCCGCTGGATACAAGAAGGCTATCCCGCAATTGTTCGGCATCCAACCGTTGCGGGTCTCGGCGAGTCAGCCAGCGATTGTCACGGTCGGAATCCAGCGTCGACGGATCCCGTGGGTGGTTGGCTTGGCGATAGGCTTTCGATGTCACCAGGAGACGATGCAGCTTCTTCAGTGAATAGTTCTGCTCACGAAACCAGCAAGCGAGGAAATCGATCAACTCAGGATGCGATGGGAGTCCGCCTTGAAAGCCTAGGTCGTTCGGATGACGGGTGAGAGCCTGGCCGAAGTGATGCTGCCAGACGCGATTGACGATGGCTCGGTGGAACAGTGGATTTTCTTGGTGCGTAATCCACTGAGCGAAGCGAAATCGGTTGAGAGATTCATCGGAGAGGGCTTGAGGGCTGAGGGGGGGCGACGTCCAGGAATCTACTCCTTGGGAAACCAACTGGATTGGTCCGGGCGTGACTTCATGGAGCGGTTGCAGCACATCGCCGCGGCTGAGGACGCGAATGGAAGTTGCGGGCCGGGGAACATGACTGAAAACCTCCACCCCCTTCAACGCCTGCTCCGATCTTTCGATTTCCAATCTCCACTGGGTCCACTGGGGGTCAGTGGATTCGGCGATGGGGGCAGAGGTTCCCGCGTAGATCTGCACAGCCCATTGGTTCGGTTGGTACTGGATTGCGTGCAGTGCATGGATGCCTTGCTGATTCCATCCAGGAAGGATCGCATGGAAATAGATCGGCAATTGGGTCGATGCCTGTTTGCCGGAGTGTTGGGTTGGTTGCAAGGCATCGAACGATTCTTCGTATACCAACTTTCCGTCGCTTCGGACGATGCGAAGATGGTCGATGGCGGCTGCGAAACGGTCGTTGGCGATGGCGGGGCCAAGCCATAACGTGGCATTGCCAGCACCGTTGCCCCAGTATTCGATCGATTGCGTCTGGAAATCCTGAGCTTGTCCGGTAGCAATCCAGGACGGCGTGGAAAATAAGTGATCGGCGAGCGAGTTTTTCTGGGAGTCCAAGAGGCGTAGCCAGAGTGAATCGTATTCTTGAGTTGCTTGACTGGGGTTTTCCCAAACGGTGGGAGAGGTTCGGATTTCCAATCGATAGCGGTCGCCGGGACGATTGGCGCTGGCGGGTAAGGTGGTCCAAAGGGCATTGCTGGATTGCAGCAACGAAGGAAGGGATAGCATCTCGGCCCGCTTCACCTGCTGATGTCGCAGATTTGCGATTCTTCGATGTAGGGCCGAGGGATCCTGTTCGCGTGGAACGGAGGCAACGCCGTGACCGACACTGGAGAAGTTGGCGATCCAACGGTAGTAATCTTCGGCTGGGATTGGATCGAACTTGTGATCGTGGCAGCGGGCGCAGTGGATCGTCAAGCCAAGCAGCGACTGCCCCGCGACCGATGCGATCTCTTCCAGCTCTTGCTGCCGCACTGTTTCCTTCATCGCGTCGCTGATTCCGAGGACCGTGTTATGCGGTCCAGCAACCCAGAACCCTAACGCGGCAGCAGCTTCGTAGGTGTCTTGAGTCAAGCTATCTGCGGCCAATTGCATCTGAACGAATTCGTTATACGGCATGTCGCGGTTGAGCGACCGGATGACCCAGTCGCGATAGTGCCAAGCGTGATCGCGAGGCTGGTTGTATTCGAAGCCGTGGCTTTCTCCAAAACGGACGATATCCAGCCAGTGCTGGGCCCAGCGTTCGCCGTAGTGGGGAGAAGCAAGACACTGATCGACCAGTTCCAGCCATGCCTTGTCAGTGGGTTCTCGCTCGAATGCCTCGATCACTTCGAACGATGGAGGCAGGCCGGTCAGGTCGTAGTAGAGTCGGCGGACTAGAGTGCGGGGTGTTGCTGATTCGGCCTGTTGCCATCCCTGCGGCTTAAGTGCTCGATCGATCCATACATCGACCGGATGGTGTTTGGGATCGGGAGCGAGCAGATCGGACGAATGGTTGGGAAGTGGTTGGAAAGACCACCAGTCGGCACCAGCCCGGCGATCTGTGGTGAAAGCGTAGCGGTCGAGAGCGTCTTTGGGATAAGGAGCACCTTCAATCAACCATTGGCGGACGATTTCTTTTTCATCAGGAGAAAGGGGATCCTCAGGGGGCATTTCGCCAGATTCAATCTGCATCCAAATGCGACTGGCCATTGGGGATGCTTCATCGATCGCAGCGCCGGATTCGCCCCCGCGCAGTGCAGCGGAATGGGAGGAAAGATCGAGCCCTCCTTCGGGCTCCGAACCTGCGTGGCAGGTCAGGCAACGCGTGACGATCAATCTAGCCGCGGATTGGGGTGCATCCTGCGATAAGGACACCTGGATGCTCGAGCCGATTAGCCAGAGAACAAAAGAAAAGGCCAACATTTCTCCGATCCGAATTCGTTTCGTTCGTTCTCTAATGGACACAGGACTCAGATCGACCTCCGATGAAAGAATGGGGAATCGACGCGTTCTCCGATAGCGGCCATTCGGAGACGATTAGCTGCAGCACTGTCTGAAATCTTGGTTCTCTATGTCGTCGCAATAATCGCCGATCGAAGAACTTTTCAGAGTATAGCCGTCGAATGGGGTGGACAAGTTCATCGCAACGCAAGCGATCTTCCCAGTGCCGGCTGAATGGCGACCAAGCTGGTATCGCCTGCGAACGCGGGACGGTGTTTTCTCTTCATAGGCTTGCAACGAGGATTTCGGAGAGTCTAAGATGTCCCCTCTATCGGGTGTTGGCCGCATATTCTTTGTTTCTCAATTTACTGAGCCGATCATGAAGCGCGAAAGTCCGTTGGTGGCACTGAAGAACTGTTGGCGGCAACAAAAAGGTTTTTCCCTGAAGCGACGGCTTAAGGGGAACCAATCGCCTGCAAATGGTGGTGGGAAACGTCTGACTCTGGAGCAGCTTGAGGGGCGACGATTGCTTGCCACACTACCGGGACTGACGCCCGAACTGCTGGCTGATCTGACTCCAGGGCAAGCAAGCAGCGTGATCAAAAAGATGGCTTCCGTTGGCGACCGAACCTTCTTTGTTCTAAATGACTCAGAGCTTTGGTCGACGCAGGGCAAGGCCGGTGATCCACAATTGGTCGCCGATTTCCGCGATGGAAATAGTAGCACGTTTGTTAACGAATTAACCGAGCACGCCGGCAAATTGGTTTTCCGCGTCCAGATCAACCAAGTGGGGGCCCCCGATGTCAGAAAGTTCCTGTACTACGATCCTCAATCCAAGGAAATGCAGACTTGGATGACTTTGGATTCAACTGAGTACTTCGGGTACCTCTATCCAGATTTTTTTGTATCCAACGGAAGTGATCTCTTTTTTACCCTCACTGACTATGACACGCATCATGACGTGTGGAAAGCGAACAGCGACTTAACCGAAACTACATTATTGCAGTCGTTCGGTGAGTTTTCGTATGTCGATCAACTGCAAAGTGTGGGCGGCCCCAACGTGGTATTCAGCGGGGAGCCTATGGAATTATGGAAGTCCGATGGGACGGTCAGCGGCACCCAGCAGCTGCGCGATATCACCGCAGCGATCGCTGAACCCTTCGAGTACGCAGGGATTGACGGTTTGAACATCGGCCAATTGGGATCTTTGGCGACTGCCGATTTCGATGGCGATGGAGCGACCGACTTTGCTGTACCTGGTCGAATTCTCTTCGGAGATGGCCAAGGAGGTGTTCTTCGAAGTTTGGCCTACGGTGATTTTACGATTGACTACAACTGGCAGTACCGGACTGGAATTCAGGCGATCGATTTTGATCTAGACGGCGACCAGGATATCGCGGTAGCCCTGGCAGTCAATTCCTCGGAATTGCGAGTTTTCCGGAACGATGGTCTAGGCCAATTCACGCTCGCCATCCAGATGGATCTACCAGGGATCTCTGTTGCCATGGCAACGGGATCGGTGGACGCAACCCTTGGTGACGACCTCCTTGTGGCCATCGAGAACAGGATCTATCGCCTCACACCTGGAGACTCGCCGGTTCTGGACCAGATTGCGGTTGCTACGCAACAGCAGAAGATTAATCGGTTGCAGACGAAGGACCTCGACGGCGACGGGTTGCTGGACATCGTCACTTCTGAGTCGGATAGGATATGGAGTCAAGAGAAATCTCGTGTCACCATTTTGAAACAGTCGTCGTTTGGATCCTTTGTTGAGCAGAGTCGTACGTTCCTTTCGACGGAAGGCGAAGAGGATTGGTATGTCGAGCAAATGGCCCTTGCCGATTGGAATGGGGATGGGCGAGAGGATTTGATTGTTGGTCAAAACGTCGACACCTTCTACTATGGAGCGCGCCGTTTCGGCGTGATTCTACAAACAGCCACTGGCTATGATGGTCCTGTAACTTGGAACAGCCTTCCTGGTGGACTGGCCGGCATGCAAGTCGCCCCTCCGGTCAATGGGGACGGGGGCTTTTTGCTGATTGGCGTCCGCAACCCCTCACAGTGGCTGGTCTATCCGCTAGCGGAAAATCTTCCGTTGATCGCCACTCCTATCGGCATAGCGATGGATGGGCAGCCTAGCAGTATTGCAACTGGCGATTTCAATGGTGATGGACTGACCGACTTTGCAATGGGTGACCAGGAAAGTCGGATCGTCACCTACACCAATTTCAACGGGGGTAGTTTTGGGATCTATCCGTCGAAACCACTGACTGGAGAAGTGATCAGTTCAGTGGCATATCGGAACCCAGGAAATACCGAAGATACTATTTTGACGCTAAGTCATATCGTGAATGCCACGCAGATTAGCCGACGAGGGGCTGTCAGCGAGTGGGCTTCAGCACCGGCTGGTTACGTACCCGAGTTGGTGCTACCGGGCAAGGCGTCGAAGGTTTTGGCCGAGTCGCTTCAAGGAGCCCCAGAGAAGGATCTTTTACTTCTTTTTCCAGAGGGGCCTTACGTGTCGATCTTCCAGGATGGAAGCTTTCTTCAGGATCAACGGATCGCTTTGGGAACCGGTGCCCAAGACATGGCCACTGGCGACTGGAATTCGGATGGGCGATGGGACTTGGCTGTAAGCTACCCCGCAGTGCATCGCATCGTTGTTTATGAACAGAACGAACTGGGAGTTTTTGCTCCTTCGATTATCCGAAATCTTCCTGGAGGTGGGGAGCAACTTCTTTCTGTCGACATCGATGGGGATGGGGACAACGATCTGCTGACACCTGACTCACAGGGCGAACAACTGCACATTTTACAAGCGGTTTCAGGAGGCTTCTTGGAATCGAAAAGCGTTTCGATCCCAGGCGGTCCGCAGTTGGTTCAGTTTGCTGACATGGATCATGTTGGCCAACTGGATCTAGTCGCCACTACGACCGATTTGGGGATGATCGTGGCTCTCCGAGACGCGACGGGTAATGTCTACTTGACGCGTCGTGAAGAAATGGCATCGGCGGCACTGGACTTGGATCTAGCTGACATTTCCGGTGACGGTTGGACCGATGTCATTGTGACGCCGTCGGTAGGTAGTCAAGCGCTGGTTTATTACGGTGCACTTTATGGTGAGGTGGGCTATGCGATCCCGCAGTGGGTCGGTGTTGGAATGCGACAGATGGTGATCGGATCAGTCGAGGATGATGCCTTGCCAGGGCTCTTCATGCTGCTACAGACCATTCCAAGTCAGGTTCAGAATCAGGCTACTTTTGGCTACGTGGTGGAAATGCGCCCAAATTCTTTGGCTCATCCAATCACCGCTATCCAGTCCATGACACATCGAGATCCCGAAGTGGAAGCGAGTTACTTCCTCACCTACGCCGATGATGAATGGCAGTACTACATGAGCCCCTCCTTCCATTTGCCTGGCACCTATGCCTCCATCAAGGAGGCACTTTGGAAGACCGACGGCACGCCGCATGGCACAACGATGGTTTACGATTTCCAAGGGAACTATCCTCAGGACTGGTTTTCTGGCCCAAATTTTTTGGTCGGTCTCGTCTACAACTCGACGACCCTTGAAATGGAACTATGGACTTCGGATGGGACTTCCGAGGGTACTAAACCTCTTCGTTCTTTCTTTGATTTGTATGGCTTCCAGGGGAAAAATTTTGTTGCCTGGAACGGAAAGATCTACTTCGCTGCAACCACTTCCGAAGACGGCACGGAATTGTGGGAAACGGATGGAACCGTGGAAGGGACCAAATTGTTCTATGACTTCTTTCCTGGGGCGTCAGATGGCTTGAGGCGATACGACAACGCGTTCCTGAAGACGCCGAGCGGATTTTATTTCACGGCGGTCACCGAAGAGCATGGAGCAGAGCTTTGGTTTTCCGACGGGACATCGGCACGAACTGTCATGACAGGTGATATACAACCGGGACCAGCTAGTAGTGACCCAGCCGATTTGCACTGGGATGGTAAAAACGTTCTTTTCTCCGCCTTCACCAAAGAGTTCGGCCGCGAGCCGTGGGCCCTTGGGTCGGTACAGTACGATTTTGGTGACGCACCCGACAGCTATGGAACTCTTGTCGCCTCAGATGGTCCTCGACACCGACTGGGAAGTGGACTTTACCTTGGGTATGCCGTCGATACGGAGTCCGATGGTGCCCCAGGCTCTCTTGCTAACAAGGACGACACTTCGGGGATAGCCGATGAGGATGCAGCTAACACATCTGTAAGGCTTGTGTTGGGCGTCATGAATAACGTCACCCTGGTTGCCAGTGGTCTGGGCTTTTTGGATCTCTGGCTGGATTTAGACCAGGATGGAAATTTCAGCCCCGATGAACATTTCACGCAGGGTGAATCGGTGTTGATGGAACCTGGAGAAAACACGTTCCAGTGGATGCTGCCCGCAGGAACGCTTCCGGGTATCACCTACGCGAGGTTACGATTCAGTGCCACCGGCGGTCTGCTACCGACTGGGGAAGCGGTGACGGGAGAAGTTGAGGACCACCGAGTGGTCGTCCGCAGTTCCAGCCAATCGGACTGGCAGAACCCCAGAGATCCTTACGACACCAATTACTCTGGAGATATCAAGCCGAGTGATGCTTTGGTGGTCATCAATTACCTGAATTCGGTGGGCCAGGGTCTTCTGCCACCCAACCCAGGCATCCCGCCTTTCTGGTACGACGTCAACGGCGATGGCAGCGCCACGCCCCTGGATGCTCTCCGTGTCATCAACTACCTGAACTTGGCGGGAGCCGGTGGTGAGGGAGAAAGCTCGATCGCTTCGATGCTTCTGGTAACTAGCGATAGCGACTTGGCGTGGCCTTTTGCCAGCGCCGAGTTGATCGGTGGTCCAAGCGATTTCGATGATAGCTCTCCCTGGGATGACCTAGAGATTGTCTCCGAGGGGATTATTGAAGAAGTTGTCCTGGGCGGTGCGGAGGATACGTCGTGGGAGTTATCAGGACCAGTCGACGACCGCGCGTACAGCACTGCGACCGAGACGGTCGACCAGGTGATGAGCGATGCCGAGTTGGAAGCAATACTGATGGCAACCCCACCACTCCAAACTCAGCTTTCCAGCTTTTGGATGGAGCTTCGCAAGCGGATGGCGGGAAGAATTTAAGCGTTCGCAGCTAGGCTTCCAAAGATACAGCTCACACAACAGTCGACGGAATACCAAGCAGGAATCGCAATTGGGCCGGGGCTTCTCGATGGCTGGGTAACTTTGCGGCTTCGCTTGAACCGAGAAGGGGATGTCGCGATGCCGCAAGAAGTCATGGGGGCGAGGATATTCGTCCTGCGCGGATTTTCCGCATGGCGATGGCATTCCATGTAGCCCGATCGTTTCGCCCTTTGCTGCTCATCGCATGGGGTTTTCGGTGAAACCGGAAGCAGAGCACCCATGTCATGTGGCAATCTTCAATAGCAGCGAGGATTTGAAGTTCAACAGACCCAAAGAACCGTCGGATGGTTCCATCGGATTCCGAACGGGGCACGCGTTTGCTTTTTTTTGCTCCAGCCGACGTGATACCCAAGCCACCGCTCCGCTGCGTCTTGGAAGAATCCTGGAGGTACGGTGCGAGCCATCTGGTGACCATCCGAAGACGACGCCAAACCGATCCTCGGTTTCCAAGGACACTCCTTGGCAAGGCAAGATGAAATCTTCATCCCCTTCAGCCAAGTGGTTCGTAGTGGCTCAAGCCGTAATAGAAAGTGATGAAACTCTGACCGACGCGATCAAAGCCACCGGCAAAATGCCCAAATCGCTCGCGTGCGACTTGAGAAAGGAACTCCATGCCTCTGGCAGTCGAGTGTCCATGGAGAGACACTGCCGCGGCGTACACCTCTGCCACATCCCCCATACACAGAACGGCTCGGTAAAAATTCAGGTCGAATGAACGGCGATCGTTCTGCTCTTCGCAAACTTCGAGCAGAAACAGGTTTTGAGGTGCTGTTCGCTGGTATGCTTTGGAAAGCAATCTCATTGCGACTTCTTGGATCTTCTCTCCCTCTCTTCCCTTCAAAAGCTCATCCAACTGCCGCTCGATTCCCTCGCGAGAGAGATGGGGAAACCACCAATACGAAGTGACATTCGCGGGCTCATTCGAATTCGGCTTCCATTTAAATCCCCGATGGACAAGCTGCCGTTCAGCGCGAGTCCCCAAGCTACCGATTCGGGAATCGACAACATCAAAGAACTCAAGATAGGCCTTAAAGGTCGAATGCTCGCTGCCGAACTCGAAGCCAAAATGAACATGCTGTGCAAAGGGTAGCTCCTTTCGGTACTGCACCATCAAGTCATCAGGCATCCCCAAGACGGAGCAAATACTGAGAAGGCGAGCATCAGGGTCTCCCGAGATGCGGCGCTTTTTGAGTCCAAGCAAAAACCGCTGATCAGAAACCGAAGCGAAGTTCATTTTCGCGGAGGTCTCATAGCTGAATCGGATATTCAAATCCCCAATCGCTTGAAAGATCGCAAGTGCTTGACCCTCTATTTCCTGAATTTGCACCTTGATTCTTCCTCTAGTCCAGTACGCTCCAGCACCAAACGCGTGTTCCACCGAACCCATCCTTTACCCACATGTTACCTTAACATCGCGTGGCGCCGTTGTCTGGCCCACGCGGCTTTATGGTGGGTTGCAGTCGCTTCACTGCCGCAACTCAAGAAATGCTGGTGGCCAAAGCTCCCAGCCACCATCCCAAGGGGAGTGTGAGGACCATCGCACTCCTTGTATCCGTAGCCCTTGCCCCTGAGACTCCATCCCGCCCTCTCCTTCCTGCATCGTGTAGGAGGCCCTGCAGCGCCCTCGGGATGGTACGCTGAGGAGCAGACGAAGAACTGGGGATTGGGATTGGGAGAGGGACTTGCAAGATGTCAAGAATTGGACTGATTGGTTCGATCGATCGCTGCACTTGCCAGCTTGGAGTTCTCCTTTTGCTAGTCAGTTTATCGCGGACCGCGCAGGCGGAAGTTCGGTTGGCTGGAGTGTTCCAGTCCCATATGGTGCTCCAGCGCGATGCGCCTCTGCCGGTATGGGGCTGGGCTGAACCTGGCGAACAGATTTCGGTGGTCCTGGGAAGTCTTCGTAGCGATGCAGTTGCCGACTCCCGGGGCCGATGGGAGTGCATCCTGCCACCATCACCGCTGCAGTCTGGACCTGTGACTTTGGAGGTCTCTGGAAGCAATCGGATCGTTCTTGAAGATTGCCTGATGGGGGACGTCTGGCTCTGTAGCGGACAGTCGAACATGGAGTGGCCGGTGGGGGCATGCGACCGCCCTGAGGATATCCGAAAAGCCAGTGATAAGGAGATTCGGCATTTCGGAGTCGAAATGCATTTCGCTTCAACCCCACAAGAGGATGTTCGAGGCACATGGCAGGTGTGTACGCCCGAAACCGTTGCTGGCTTCACTGCCGTGGGGTACTACTTCGCCAGGACCGTACGCCAAGAGTCTGGGGTCCCGATTGGACTGGTACGGTCGTCGGTGGGAGGGACGAATATTGAGCTGTGGATGTCGCAGCAAACTTTGATGGAGACGCCATCGCTGAAGAGTTACGGCGATCTGATGCGACAATCCCTGGCTCAACACCAGACAGACCTTGCTACATCGCTGGACCGCGTTGATAGCTGGCTGAAGGAGGCGAGGAAGGCGAAGAACGAAGGGCAGCCGATTCCATTGCCACCTGCGATCCCCGATTATCCATTCGGCGAAAAGCTGTTTCGTCCCCGTTGTGTCACACTGCATCAAGGGATGATCCATCCGCTTTTCCCGATGGCACTGCGTGGCGTCCTCTGGTACCAGGGAGAGAACAATGCAGGATCGCCCGAAGATGGAAAAATGTACTTCGAAAAGAAACTCGCCATGCTGACGCAGTGGCGTAACGGATTCCGCAATAGGAATCTCCCTTTTTATTTCGTGCAGTTGGCCAGTTGGCAGCAGCCGACGAAAGACCCAAGTGATAGCTCCGGCTGGGCCCACTTTCGCGATGCTCAGCGGAGCTGCCTGAAGATAGCCGGAACAGGAATGGCCTCAGCCTTGGACATCGGCGATCCTCTTGACATCCACCCGAAGAACAAGTGGGAAGTTGGCCGTCGATTGGCTCTATGGGCTTTGCGCGATGTCTACGGAAAATCGGTTCAAGCATCGGGGCCTTTGCTTCGGGCGATGCGCGTCGAGGGGAATCGCGCTGTGCTTGAGTTTGATCAGGTCGGTAAGGGCCTGATGGTCGGGAGGTACGATCCTGTAGACGGTACGAAGGAAAGCCACGAACCACTGAAGCGCTTTGCCGTGGCTGGCGAGGACAAGAAATGGCATTGGGGCATCGCCGAAATCGATGGAGACCAAGTGGTGATTCGACATCCTGAAGGAATTACCCCAGTTTCTGTTCGATATGCCTACTCGATGAATCCCGATGGAGCGAATCTTTACAATCGCGACGGACTTCCTGCTTCATCGTTCCGTACCGACGATTGGTGAGCCACGCTGAATAGAGAGGGACGGCACTTTTTTGGGCTATCCGAGAATTCTGTGGGTCGGTTGGTCAAAGCCATCCATTGATGCAAAGAAGGCTCTGCAAGACAGGAATACCCAATCCCAGCGGAACGAAGCTAGCCGTTCGGAGAGTTTCCAAGGGCGATCCAAACCGGATGCAGTCGATTGGATCGCCACCCAGAAAAATCGCAAATCGCCCATCAAATGGTTCTGTTGGCTTGGCGGAAACTCCTGAGATCCATTGATCGTATCATTGCCCCCAGTGTCTCTACTAAGCTCTCTGCAAAGGCCCTCGAGAAGTTGCAACCTTTGCATACCGAGTCTGACACTGCGAGCGTGGCTGGTTTCCGGATTATCTTCGCGGCGATTCGAATTTTCTGAACGTTTGAGTTAGGCCACTTGCCCTTCAACAGCTTGCAGATGTCCGACACTTGCGTCGCCCCATTTGGAGTGGTGAGCGTCCATGTCCAGAGGCATGCCCGACCGGCTCGAGAAACAGGTTCTCGCGTCCTGTCGTGAGCTAGCAATAGGGCTTTGTGCCGATCAGGCAAGGAATGTCTTCCCTGCTCAAAATTCCGACAGCGTTCCTCGGAACAACCGATACAGTTGGTAGGTTTGCGCAAGGCGATATGGTTTTCCTTGCGTCTATGGGATCGGATAAGAAAAATTGGATGGAAGCCCAGGACGCAAGTCTGGGAAAGAGTGACGCCATGCCAGCGAGACAACGAATTAGGACATGCAAACTAGGTTTGGCTGCTATTTTGCGACCGGCTCAGAAAGTCTCCGTTGCGACCATCTTCCTATGCTTGTTGCAGACCTCCACCCCGGCCGCACCCCCCAACGCCATTGTTCCCGGTACGGGAGTCCAGTTGACGCAGGTGGGAGACGACTTTGAGGATGAAGGTTGGGAGTACCAGCCACTGAATCCAAAAAGCAGCGAGGATATTGACGAACAGCAGAGGCTGCCGGCAGGGAAAACGATCAATGGCCGTTGGTATGAGGGGGTAAAACGAGGTCATCCGGACGTTGTCAAACGCGTCCCGACGCCAGAGGGGGGATTGGAGGGAAGCACAGGTGCGATGTTGATGAAATCGTTACAGACAGGGATTCCCAACCGTCCTAGCGGCACGATGCACCAAGACGATTTCATTGCGAATGTTCAGTACCGCCTTGGTGGCCCGGTCAGCGTAGCTCAGACACCCAGCGTGACGACGCGTGTCTTTCTTCCGCCGATTGCCGAGTGGGAAAAGCGAACTGGGCCTCAGTTTGCGTTTCGCGCAGCAGTCGAAACGACCATTCAGGAAACCAAGACGAATTTCCTCTTCCCCGTGACACGAGATAAGGAGGAAATTTATTGGCCCGGTATGTTCATTTGCCTGGAGAGCAAACACCAGACAAAGAGGGAGCATGACTACGCCTACATTCGCATTCGAAGCGACCGAAGGGGGATCGATTTCAAGGGTCCCGCGATCGAAACCACCGGATGGTGGACGCTTGGAATGAGTTTTACGCCAGATGGCATGGTCCACTACTATGCCAAGCCTGGGATCGATGAGCTGACGCAAGATGACTACATCACCAGTCAATACCCTTATGGTTATCGCTGCGAGCGGTTCCGAACCTTCTTCTACAATGTGGTCAACAGCGACGACGGAAAGACCTGGAGCACCTCTTGGATCGTTGATGATCCGAAGATGTATGTGATCCAGGGTCAGAGGGCTGCTCAGCGACCTGCGGCAACGGGAACGCGGCGCTAGTCGTTAGTCACTACCAGAAACGGTCATAAAAAAAGGGCCGACTCGGATGAGGAGTCGGCCCTTTCGCGTTTGCCTATCGCGCTGAAAACGTATGTTGGCAACAGAGCCTATTCAACAACCTTGGCATCAATCCAGCTCATCAAACCTCGCAGCCTTTTGCCGACATGCTCGATTGCGTGCTGTCGCTGCAGTCGTCGCGATGCCTTGAATCCCGGGGCCCCGGCCTTGTTCTCAAGGATCCATTCCCGAGCGAACTGACCGGTTTGGATTTCCTTGAGGATTTTCTTCATCTCCTTGCGGGTTTCCTCGGTAACAATGCGAGGGCCGCGAGTGTAATCGCCGAATTCGGCGGTGTTAGAGATGCTGTATCGCATGTAATTGAGCCCGCCCTGGTAAAGCAGATCGACGATCAGCTTGAGTTCGTGCATGCACTCGAAATAAGCCATTTCCGGCTGGTAGCCGGCTTCGACCAGCGTATCAAAGCCAGCCTTGACAAGTTCGCTGACACCACCGCATAGCACCACCTGCTCGCCGAAGAGATCCGTTTCCGTTTCTTCAGCAATCGTGGTTTCAATGACACCGCCTCGAGTGCCACCGATTCCCTTTGCGTAGGCAAGACCGATCTCTTTGGTTGTAGGGCTGGCGCCAGCACCCATCGCGATCAGGCAGGGCACGCCGCCGCCCTTAACGAATTCGCTCCGAACCAAGTGGCCGGGACCCTTGGGAGCGACCAGGAGGGTATCGACACCTTTGGGCGGTTCAATCTGTCCGAAATGCAGATTGAAACCATGAGAGCACATCAAGACGTTGCCAGTCTGGAGATTAGGCCGAATTTCGCTTCGGTACAGATCGCCTTGAACTTCATCCGGAAGCAGCAGGTTGATCACATCGGCTTTCTTCGTCGCTTCTTCGATGCTCATCGGTTGGAAACCATGGCTCACCGCCAAGTCGTAGTTGCGACTGCCTGGACGCTGGCCGATGATCACTTGGCAACCACTGTCACGAAGATTCTGTGCTTGTGCGTGTCCCTGTGAACCGTATCCCAGGATGGCGATCGTCTTGCCCTTGAGCTTACTGAGGTCTGCGTCGTTGTCGTAATAGATCGTAGCTGGCATGGTGTTTCCCGTTGATTCGTTTGCTTACCAGATTGGTAGGACGCAATCCTACGATTCGCGTCCCCGCTTCAAGAGCCATCAACTTTGATAGCCCTTACATCGTGTCGGCTGGGCTGTCGCCGACGTCCGTGTGCCGTCCAGGATTGGATCGAACCATCGCGATGCGTCCGGTTCTCACCAGTTCCTTGATTCCGTAGGTCCTCATCCGATCGATGAAGGCTTCGATTTTGCTTTCCCGTCCCGAGATCTCGATCATCACCTCGTCGGCTCCAACGTCGACGATTCGCCCTCGGAAAATATCGACTAGTTCACGAACTTCAGATCGCTTTCCGCCAGGGGGTGCATGCACTTTGATCAGCATCAAATCCCGCTCAACAAAATCGGAAGCGCCGATGTCGTCAACCCTGACCACCGTGACAATCTTTTCCAGTTGCTTGCGCACCTGTTCAAGCACTCTGTCGTCCCCGACGACAACGAAGGTCATACGGGAAAGGTTGGGATCTTCCGTTTCGCCTACCGCCAGCGAATCGATGTTGTACCCTCGCGATGCCAACATTCCCGAAATATGCGACAGAACCCCGGGAACGTTTTGAACCAGTGCCGACAGCAAATGCCTCATGACGATTTCCATGGCGGACGAAAGCCGCAAAGCGGTAATTTGTGGGGATTCCCAAGGCGCCGCTTCACTTCAAAAACGGAGAGCCCACTATCGTACCCCACACCCTCTGTTAGCTCAAGCGACCAGACTCTCCCCAAACCGACTGCTGCACTGAAATTGCCATGGAAAAGTAAGTAAAACTGATAGTGCCTGGCGACAGGAGGGGTCGGGTAAAGTTAGGCAATGGATAGAACGAACTACCAGTTCGTTCCCGTGATGCTTTGCGAACGGAATCGATTGATTGCCGATTGGTCAAAGTCGGACGTCACTGTCGCTGCGGGCACCTGCGATAGTCCTACTCCCGACTGCTGTTCCAACAACTCGTCTGAAGTCGGTCCGATCGAAGCCTCGATTGAGTCGGGGATCTTCGCTGAGATTGGATGTTTCAGGTTCGCCTGCCGCGGTAAAGGATGACTTCTCCGGGTCGCTCGTTCGTGACCCGCAAGGTAGAATGAGAGAGGGCCGCTTTCAATGGGAGTGTGGTGAGCTACGCTCGTGGCTTATCGTCTGAGCGATTGAAAGAGCGCGCGGTGCCTGGTGATCTGAACGGAATTGGCTGGAGGTAGCATGCTTCATCGGATTCCTGTGGAACAGTCGGGAGTGCGTGGCAAACTGATGGCTGATGCGATTCAAACCTGCGTCCACTGCGGGTTTTGCCTTCCCACTTGCCCAACCTATCAGGTGCTTGGTGAGGAAGCGGATTCTCCGAGGGGTCGGATCGTGTTGATGAAGCAGGTGCTAGAGGGAGATCTGGCACCTGAGGAGGCAGCGCCCCATCTGGACCGTTGCTTGGGTTGCTTGGCCTGTGAGACCTACTGCCCTTCTGGTGTACCGTACTCTCAGTTGCTCAGTCCCTACCGCGATCTACAGCGAGAAACATCGAAACAGCGGCCCTCCCTGGCGCGCTGGATGGCGCTTCAAACACTCCCTTTTCCTTGGCGTTTCCGTTGGGCGCTCCTATTGGGAAAGATTGCAAAGAAATGGAATCTATGGACCCCGGCGGCCCTTCAGCCGATGCTGCAGATGATTCCGGACCAGTTGCCCAAGACTCCGCAGAAGCGGCAGACGATTTACCGACCGCGCACCCCAACTCGATTCCGCGTTGCATTGCTGGAGGGATGCGCGCAACGTGTCCTAGCCCCGGAAATCCACCAAGCGGCGATCGATGTATTGATACGAAACGGAGTGGAGGTCCATGTGCCACCCCAGCAAGGTTGCTGTGGGGCGCTCGCCTGGCACGTTGGCGATGGCAAGAGGGCGCAGCAGCAAGCAGCAAAGAACCTCAAAGCCTTTGAAGGAGAGTTCGATGCCATTGTCAGCACGGCGGCTGGATGTGGATCGGCAATGCACGAATATCCGGTGCTATTCGAGGGGAGTGCGACTCAGAAACATGCTGTTGATTTCGCTTCCAATACTTGCGACATCCTGACTTTTCTCGATCGCATCGGGATCGAACCTCCCCCTGCATTGGCCCGGACGATTCGAGTCGGCTATCACGATGCCTGCCACTTGGCGCATGCCCAGCGTGAAACAGCAGCACCTCGAAGACTCCTGCAATCGATCGAAAATCTGGAATTGGTTCCGATCCCCGACAGTGATCTCTGCTGCGGTTCGGCCGGCATCTACAACATCGAACAGCCGGAGATCGCTGATTCACTGGGGAGAAGCAAAGCGGCAGCCATTCAGCAGTCCCGGTGTGAAATGGTGGCGCTTGCCAACATCGGGTGCCAGATGCAGATCGCTCGCCACCTCCAGCAGGAGTCGAATGTTTTACCGGTTTTGCATGTCGTACAGATCCTGGCAGCCGCCTACGAAGGACGCCCCCTCCTGTAGTCTGCCAGCTTGATGGGTGTTATGGAAAGCCAGGGATCAGCGAATCATATTTGGGACTCAGGCCAGTACGAACTACTGGACTGTGGGCATGGATGGAAGCTGGAGCGATTCGGTTGCAGGGTGATCCAGCGTCCTTCGCCGGCAGCGACTGGAAAGCCCCAACTTCCTGTGAATCGGTGGCAGCCCGACGATTCTATCGGGATGAAAATAGATTCAGATTGGATGCATCATCGCGCTGCGGAAAAAAACTGGATGATTCGCTGGCGCGCTCTGCAGATGCAACTGGCCTACACCCCCTATGGGCATCTGGGGGTCTTCCCAGAGCATGCAAGGCATTGGGACTGGCTGCAACAGCTATGTCATACGGCAGCTGTCCCTCCAGCGCCACTGTCTGCATTGAATCTCTTCGCATACACCGGTGGCGCGTCGCTGGCATTGGCCGACGCCGGTGCACGAGTCGCTCATGTCGATAGCAGCAAGCCATCAGTGGCATGGGCACGACTCAATGCGCACCATAGCCAGTTGTCGGATCGCCCCATCCGGTGGCTGGTGGAAGATGCCCTGAAATTCTGCCAACGGGAAGTTCGACGAGGATCACGCTACCAACTGATCGTCCTCGATCCACCCGCCTACGGTCACGGACCAGATGGCAACCGATGGCAACTGGATCGCCATCTCCCGATGCTTCTGGAATGCATCGGAGAGCTGTGGGCTGACGAGCCTTTTGGTTTTCTGATCAGCGGGCATGGTGACGAAAACCAGGTAGGTCGGATGGTGCGAGATTCCGCGTCGGCCTGGGGCCACTGCTTTCGTGGTGGCTGGCAATCCGGTCGATCGATTCTCTCAGGAACCGCTTCGGTATCTCTGGATGCAGGCTTCTGGATACGATGGTCACCCAGATCATAGTCGATGAAGCCTTCTGATGTCTGGTTAGACGCATCGATCATCAGGCCGAGTGTTCAGGTCCTGTTTCGTACAGTTTTTTTGCGGCGTCGATCGATTCGCGGTCAAGCGTCCGATGGCGGCCAGTCTTGACGATCTCAAACATCACACTCGACTCCGACTTATGAAAGAGTCCCAGGCAATGCCCTAGTTCGTGCAGGACAAAGCTTTCGATGTCATGACGAGCGGAGATCTCTGAACCGACAGAGCCTTCGTTGGCCCAGAGATGTTTTTTGTTCAGGCAGATCGGCAGGGGGGGCTTGGGAACCAGATGCATGTTCGCTTCAGGATAGTCTGCGTGAGCCAGAACCTGCTCGGATAGCAAGTCGTGAGGATCATCGTCGGGCGCAGTCCATTGCACAAGGATGTCGGGGGTTGTAGGTGCAGACATCCTCCGGATCTCGATTCCGATATCGGCGTTGTTCCAGGAGGCGACAGCACGATCGACCGACTTATCGAAATACGTTTGGCTGACTTTGAAGGGAAGCCCCCCTGGCCTGATCGCCAGCGTTAGCTTCCGTTTCTTCCATCCCACTTCGGAATGCTCTAGCCACTCCAGCCGCCCCATTCTTCCTTCCAGCGAAGGTGGCACCAGACCACGCGTCACTCGCCAGTGACCACATCGTGGCATTTCAAGATACTTGGCATCTTCCGAAGTCAATTTGTCCGCAAGGACTTGCTCAGACTGCTTTCGTCGCAAAGACCGATTGACGTGGATCCAATCCGCAAGGGATCCCGGAGCAGGCTCGTTGCCCCAGTTTTCACCAGGCCGGGGTACACGATCTGCAGACCACCCAGGTGGAAGCGACTCCAGAACACCGGTCGTTTGAACCCGGCCACGCCAGAACGATTCCACCAAGGGATCGGTGAGAGATTTCCCCACCAGATTCTTCAACTGCTCCCTGGGATTTCCGTTCGCCACATGCAGCTCCATCGATCAACAAAGACTGGCAGAAGCCTCCATGGTTGTCATGGGGCCTATTTCAGGGGCCATCTGAGAATCTTGTGGGTGCCAATCACTTTACTATCTCCGCTTGGAGTCACCCGTGGAAGGTCACGGCATGGCTCGCATGTACTGACAGGAGTATTCGTCCGGCCAACCGAATTGGGAGGGATGAAGTTTTATGGGCAAGTGCGGCGCATTCAAGCCTTCGAGGTCCGATCGGGATGGATCTCAGCCTCCCCTTGGGAAGGTGACAAGGTGGTCTCCATCTTCCAAAACGTAAGCGGAAGGGTGCAAGCCCTCCGGTAAGCGTCTGCTGGCACACGGAAACAAGCGGCGTGCGGTGCTCCGCAAAAATTGGGCGGTTATTTCGTCATGGCACCGTTGTGTAGCAGCGGGACGCATTCGCCCCACTGACGAACGGATTGTCGGATGGACCTATTTAGGAAAGCCATGAACGGTGTTTTTTGCTAACGATAGTCCCGGACATCGCAGGTATCGGAACCAACGTGGTAGACAAATTGTTCGGTAAGTACGAAGGTTGCCTCTGACATCTGACTTAGGTGAAGATGGCACAGGCCTTTGGTCGCTTTTGATTCATCGCCGTTCCAGACGGGGTACAAGAAGCATTTTCTATCTTTGTGCAGAACGTTGTGGAGAAGGGCAATCAATTCACGGACGCTTGCCAGGTCGGCCGCCCGCTCTCCCCTCTCGTCGAGCATGCCCTCGTAGTATTCCATCGGCTTCTCGGCAATGACGCTCGGGAATCCACAGCTGCAGCCAGTATGGGACCCAATGTGGTAAGCACTCCTCGTCTTCAATAAAGTCAGGATTGCTAAACCATCCTGGGGAAGAGGCCGAACGCTTAGAGACGGTCCTTCTCGCAGTTCCAGATCGCAATCCGTTCCGAGGTACAACCTGAGGCACATGCTTCAACCAGCCCTTTCCTGCATGGTCAATCGACCGCTTATCGAATGGGTGGTAGCTCCTCGTCCCCCTGAATCGGCTCGGCGACATTCCCCTGCTGAAGGGGTTGGTTCGCTACGGGTGGGTTGGCGATTTTGGGAAGTGGCACATAGAGCACATCATCACGTGTTGATTTGATCTCGAACTTGTCGGTGACGGTGATCTTCGCATCGTTCGCGACACCATCCTTGGTGTAATCAATCGTACGTTCGACCTTCGCAGATTCCCCTCCCTCTGCAGGGGCCGACCCGACACAGGGGACAGCCTCCTGGATTTCTCCCAATCGCTTGAAGACCATCATGTCGCCTTCGAAAACTAGTCCAAACAGGTCAGCGGTTTGGCAGTTACCGCATTCAGCTCCCTGCATCGCCTGCGGGCAATTGGCGTAAGGCAGGAACCCAACATAGCGGAACCCATAAAGACGCTTGCGTCCGGCGCCGTCGCGTCCGAGCACCGATTCGTAGTAGCCGAGAGGCACATTAGTGGCTTTTACAGTGCAGGCAGGCCCCATCATCCGTTTCGACGAATCCTCCCCTCCTCTGCCAGCCGGTATGGGGAGACTACCCAACGCACCGATCAGACTGGCAGCAGCTTCCATGTTTTCGTCGGTCTGCGAGTCTAGATTCTGGCTGATCTCGGTCAGGTTCCATCCATCCTCCAGCTTGATACTGACATCTGCAGTGCCGAAACCGGTTCGAACATCGATCGCATATTCTTCTTCGAAGTCGGGAAGATAGACCAACTGGATGTTGACATATCGGGGGTCTGGAACGGTCGTTGTGGAGACGGTTTTTTCTTTTTCCGAAGTCGTCACCTCGGCAACACCCGAAGTGACCATGAGGTAGGGCTTTGGACGATAGTAGCGAATACCCTTGTCATGGACTGTTGGGTTAGGCAGGACTCGTACACGTGGAGTGCACCCGGTCAGACCAATCAGATTGGAGGCAAGCAACACCAGCAGTATGGCATAACGCATCGGAGTGGCTCCAAAAATCAATCGGACGGGATGCGAAATCGCACCTACATTTCGACGATCGGAAACGGCACTCGGATTCTTGCGGTAAAGGAGTAAAAAAATAGAGGAAATGCTTCAATGTTCCTCCAATTTTTGAGCGATTTACCTGACCGAAAAGGCTTGCCATGACAGCATTTCAACCGCCACCCTTTTTGGTTGGTCATGGCTGTGTCAGCATGAACTTCATGAACTGACGCTCCACCTTGGCTATCTCGCCAAAGTGCATTTGAAATTGCTCCACCCTCGTCTTTGCATCGCTCTCTCCAAGAGGATCTTGGGATGCGAGATCTTTCAGGTAAGCGATGTACTGTTTTGTTTGCGTCTTCAGCAGAAAGTAGGTTAGGGCCCAGCATTCTGCGTAGGCGTAAGCCGAGGTATCCGCTTGGCGGAATCGGCTGTCATCACTGATCAATTGCGTTAGGGAATCTGAGGGGCGTACAGCAAGATACCTTCTGAAGATCATCAGATTGTGCTGGTTGATCTTGCCAATACTCCGCCAGCCCGAACCATGGGAAGTGTCTGGGGATTCAAAGAAGACGGCTAGGCCTTCGCTGACCCAGAGCGGATTATCTGCCAATCGTACTTGAAGACCCGAATTATACGCTAGCTGATGGACCGCCTCGTGGACGATGGTTGCGACAGTTCGTTCGGCCTGAGGCTGCGCAAGAATCCTTTGCACTAACTCAATCCGATCGACATTTTTCCCAGGAGCGATCAATCCTTCCACTCCAGTCAAGTCAAAGGAAGCAACTCGATTGGACATCATGTGGTAGTAGCCAAGCATCGACTTGGCCGCTTCTCCAAGCTCCGTCTCGGCGTACTTCAGATAGCTTTTCTGATCCTCGAAGACTAAGGCAACCAGAGGGAAGCGAGGCTCCTGCAATTCGACTCCCCGCGACTTCCAAAAATTGTAAAAGCCGCGGTAAAGCCGTTCAAAGAGTGCTGCAGTCCATTTCGCGTAGGCGTCCGAGGTGTTGTAACAGAAGATGTAATGATCGGTTCGATGGATACGAAAACCAGCTGGCATCTCCTCGAGAAGTGCCTTGCTCATTTCTTCCTGATCCCAAACGACCAGCCCTCCCGATTCCTCCCTCCGCTCTCGCATCTGTTCGGGTTGTATCAGACTCAGCCTACCACTGGGGTCTAGAAGCAGAATTCCACCGTCCTGAGCTTCGAGCTGCACTTCTCCGGTCAATGATTGTCGATCCTGTGGCGTCTGTAACACAACAGAAACCAGAGGACGACCTGTATCCGTATCCTGCTGGCCGATCAAAAAATGAGTAGGCAAAACGGTACTGAATGCAAGGATGCGAGCCATCGCAATCCAATGAAAGATTTTGGTTTGGTTGAGAGTAGTCATAGGTTGGCATTCCTGAATCCGGGCAATCTATATCCACGGTCGCCAGATGGAAGTTTATCAGAACGGTATCGAGGAAGAGAGGTCGATTCTTAGCGGACCTAAAACACCGGAGATCCGTATACCGCGGATCGGCTCACTCTTCTTCCGGGATCCGCATGGCGATCGCGCCCAGGACGAGTGCGACCAGGGCCAAGAGAAGGCAAAGGCTTGCCTCTTGGTACCTTACCCCATAATGCAGTAACTCAAAGATGCGGCTGGCAAGTGTGCTGACACCTGCAGGAAGTACCAGCAGATAAGCTCCAAGTTCGCCAATAGCAAGCCACCACGCAAGGATGATACCACTTGCCACAAGTCGCCAAGAGCCGCGGAGAAAGTCATGGGCTACATCATGAAAATGGGATCGGCCGTCCACCAGCCACAATTCTCGTTGCGATCGTCTCCAGGTATTCCATCTCCAAAGCAGCAAAAGGAACAGGACAGGTGTAAGCCGTAGCAAGGTCGCGGCGATCGGAAATGCCAGAGTGCGATGGGACCACCAGGAAAGTAGGGGATGGGAATTGGATAATCGGATCAATGCCAGAGCGATGACGGGCCCCGGAAAGGCCAGCAAAGCGGCGCTCGATGCCGCCAGCCAGCCATCTTGCTTTCCCTTCATTCCACTGCACCAAAGAAGGCCAAACGCAAGGAACAACGAGGTAAGGACCGAGGCGCTTGCTAGAAGGAAGGACCAATACAATTCGGGACGAAAGTCGGCTAGTCCCTTCCAGGATTCGACCAGCCTCCCGAGGGAAAAGCCACCGGAACCATTGGCATCCACCCTCCAGCCTGCGCGAATCGCCAGGGCGGTGACAGGAACCCCAAGTACCAACACCACCGAAAGCCAAGCAGCCAAACGGATCGATTGCATGAGGGGATCACCAACACGAAGAATTGGCTTTGCTTCGGTGGCCGATAGGTGCTCTTGCGCTCTACCCCACCCCACAGCCCGGTACGCAATCGATCCCAAAATCAGCATGGGGATCATCGACATGGCGATGGATCCCCATGGGGCGGTCCCGCTAATGATATCCATGTGAATCCCTTCGCTCCAGGTTGGGACTCGGTACAGGTTGGTGACGAGCATTTCACGCAGTGCCCAGCTCCCCGACAAAAGGCTGGCGATCAACGATGCAGGGACTAGTGCCGGCAGCCAGACAGACCGTACAACGCCGATGCTACCGCGATCTATCCATGCGATCGATTCCAGGGAGGTCCGGATGCGGTTGAGACTGGCCAGCAAAGGAATCAATGCCAAGGGGGCTGCTGCAACCCCCTGAATCCAGCTGACCGCGATGACTCCTACCACTCGCGATGCGGCGGCTCGGGTCTGACTAATAGGCCATCCACCGAGAAACTGCCACAGCGACTCCCAGCAAGCTGCCTGCACATAGAGTGGTAGTGCCAGCGAAGCCAGGAGGGCAACAGCGGGCCATCTAGCGAGATGGCCTGTCAACCTGGTCGCTGAGATTGCGACGGGAAGTGCTAGGCAGGTGGCTACCACCCCCGAACCCAGGAAAACAGCAATCGAGGTTGAGGCTAGGATCCAGGCCATCTTCGGCTTCGCCTCGCTGCACTCGGGGATCTTTCATTACGCCTGTGCCAATGGAGCGTCGGGCGGTGAGTGCTCCAACCGCATTCTACGCACTTGCCGATGATTTGCAGCGAGGACCTTGACCAGCACCTGATCGACCATCACTTCCAGGCCTTCCTCCGGGATTCGTCCAAGCCTGGAGATCAAAAGCCCGCCTAGGGAGGTGTAATCCTCGCCTACCGGCAGATTCCATCCCAACTTGCTATTGATTTCGGCTACCGCCACCCGCCCTTCAGCTTCAACCCAATCGTGCGTTTCATCATAGAGGATCTGATTTGCTTCCTCTTCATCTGCTTCGTCCGCAATCTCTCCGACGATTTCTTCAAGGGCATCCTCAATCGTCACAACGCCTACCGTCTGCTGGTACTCGTCGACTACGATGGCCATATGGTTGCGCTTGTGCAGAAAGTCTCGTAGCAGTTCATTGATCAAACGATTTCCTGGGATGCGCCATGCCTCCCTCAATAGCTTCCGCAGTCTATCGCGGTCGATCGATTGAGAATCCGAAATCGATCCAAGTAGATCCTTCACGAAGAGAATTCCAAGGACGTTATCGAGCGATCCCTGGTAGATTGGAATTCTTGTCCGTCGCGACTCGACAACACTGGATAGGATCAATGCTGGGTCCAAATCGATGTCGATCGCATCGATATCGCTGCGGGGGGTCATGATCGAGGCGACTTCACGTTCATCGAGGTTCATGACTCCTTGGATCATGTCGCGAATGCCCGATCCCACAAGGCCCTCGCGCTCTCCTGCATGAACGATGGTTCGGATTTCATCTTCAAGCGATTCTTCGGCGAAGTCTTCATCCAATGGCTGGTCGCTAAGCCGTGATCCGATCCACTGAAAAAAATCTCCCAGGGTCGTCAGGGGCCTGAAGAGGCGAGCCACCAGTTTCCAGAATGGCCACGTGTAGAAAAGGAACCGGGTGGCGCCTGCGCGAAACATGACGCGAGGCAACCAGTCCTGAACGAACAGCAGCGTCCAGGTGGCCAGGATCACTGCGACTACGATCGGAAATCTCTGTGCCTGAAATGCCGACTTGCCTTGATCTTCTTGAAACCAGTGGAAAATCTGCCCCAACCAGAGGAATCCAAGCCCGATAAGAAGTACGTTGCCAAGCCACGACAGATAACGGGCTGCAGCAACGGCTTCGTCCTGCCAGTCAAGGATATCCCCGAATCGATCGCGACGCCCTCGAAGTCTGCAGAACGACTCCAGGGACCTTCCCGAAAAGTTTCCAAGCACTTGGGCGCCAAAGCCACCAATCAGCGAGAGCAACGCTCCGAAAACCATCCATGCTGGAAACTCCGTGGAGGTCATCGAATAGGCTCCTGGCTTTCGTCACCAGTGGCGGCAGCATCGGGCCCTACGAAGAATCGATCCATGCCGTCCAATTGCGCGATCGGGCAGCCCGCCAAATTCAAATAGTGATATTCGGATCGCTTCATCTTCTCCAGACCGACTGGATCGTGATCGTCATGCCCGACCAGATGAAGCATGCCGTGAATCAAATAAAGCATCAGTTCCCAATGCGCATCCCACCCTTCCTGCTCTGCAACGCGTTTGGCAACATCCCAGCATGCGATCAGTTCCCCATCCAGACGCTCGCCGTCCCCCAAGAGAAAACTAAGGATGTCGGTGGTGTAGTGATGTTGCAAATGGCATGCATTCAGTTGCTGCATCTTCTGATCGTCAACAATTGCGACACTGATTTCTCCTTCCAGATACCCTGCATCGCTGGCGATCTTCCTGAGGATTTTCGATACCTCTTCGTCGCTTCTGTTGGCATCCCGTTCGCCATGAAGCCAGGACCACTCTACCACCAGCGATGAAGCACTCATGAGGAGCTTCCTGATTGGGTCTGGTATTTGACTCGGCCATGGTAGATGGCGATCAAGCTCTTGACGAGACTCTGGCGAATCTCCGCCAATTGATGCAGCGTCAGTTGGCATTCGTCAAACTGACCATCGGCCAATCTGCGATTGGCTAGATCTTCCACTAGCCCTTGGATTCGGGATGGCGTTGGTTCGACCAGCGTCCTGGCAGCACTTTCCACTGCATCGGCAAGCATCAGCACAGCCGCTTCCCGCGTTTGGGGTTTGGGACCAGGGTACCGGTAATCGATATCCGATAGTTCGTCATCACTTCCGGTATCCTTCAGCCGCTTTGCAGCACGTTTATAAAAGTATTCAACCAGGGTCGTTCCATGATGCTGCTCGATGAAATCGATCACCGATTGCGGTAAATGATGCTGTCGTGCCAAGTCGGCTCCATCTTTCACGTGCGCCACGATGATTAATGTGCTCATCGCTGGTTGCAATCCATCGTGAGGATTGGAACCAGGGGACTGGTTTTCGACAAAATATTGGGGCTGAAACATCTTGCCAATATCATGAAAGTAGGCTCCTACGCGGACCAACAGCCCATTGGCGCCAATGTGATCCGCAGCAGCTTCGCCCAACGCAGCCACGTTGATCGAATGGTTGTAAGTGCCCGGGGCTTTCTGAGCCAATTGGCGAAGAATTGGGTGGCTAGCGTCCCCCAACTCCAGAAGACTCAGATCCGTCATTGCCTCAAACGCCCGCTCCACCAATGGCAGCAGACCGGTCATGAGTGCACCTGCCAGGAGAGTGTACAAGGAGTTTCTGACAAGCGGAGTCAGCCAGTATGGCATCCACGAGGAGAGTGGACTGCTGTTACCCGCTGTGGAATTTTGCAATCCCCTGAACAGCGACACAGTCAAGATCTGATCTTCCATCAGCATCGCTGCTAAGGTCGCCAAAAAAACGATCGCTGCCGCTGAAAGCCCGACGACCATCAGGCGAGTGCGATTTCGGATGCGGCCGGTGAAGAGGACTATCGAGCCAGCCGCAGCCCAAAGCACCACCAATTCTCCGACCGACCATCCGCTGATCAGAGTGGCAAGCAGAGTGATCACCAGCATCAGGATCAGCCCCAGAGATCGCCCGTACGCGATGACGGCGGTGAATGCCGCAAGAGAAACCACTAGGACTTCAGCTCGCCAAGGGTCTTTGGAGAAGACATTCGCCAGCAAGATAGCAATCGACACAAAGGCAACCAACCGTGCCAGTTCGTCTGCTTCCAGGAAGCGAGCCTTCAGTCCCAGCCAGTCGATGCAGAGCCCAACGAACAGCAAGGATCCGATGAATACAAGGAACAATCCAACTGTTCGTAGGAGGCGATCGACCCAGTTGCGGCTTTGCCGCAACCATTCCGCATGCTCCTGACGCAACAGATCGAGGTCTTCGTAATTCAAAGGCCTTTCGGCAGCAGCCAGAGGAGTGACCCCCGGCAGAAAGGACACCATCACCTCCTGTACCTGGTTGGTTGCCTCTTCCCGTGCCGCATCGCTGAGGTCATTTCTATAGACCAGCGTTTCTGGTAAGAGCGGCACTGCATACCGGTGAATTGCCTGCGCGAGTTGATCGGAATAGGGTGCTTTCAAAAAGTTTTTCAGTTGCTCTTGCAGAAGGGTCAGGAAAAGCGGGGCATGATGGCTGGTTCGTAGATCGTCGACGCTTTCTTCCCTGGTCTTTCCATCTGCTCCAAGAACCTGAATTAGGCGTTGATTCCCTTCTTCCAATCCATGCCCAAGTTTTTTGAGCACGCCCCTAGCCTCCATGGGCTGCATCGCTGCCTCCAGTGCGCGCTCCAGGCTAACTCTCTGTTCCGGTGTGGCCATCACTTGGCGGATGGACTGCACCAGTGTCTGTCGGTCGGCTTCACTGACCTCACTTCGATCCTCGCTATCCAGCGGGAGGAAATTAGAAACGGCTTCTTGCAGTTGTTGGTCGTCCTGGGTGTCAGCCAGGCGAAGCACCTGATCCTTGATCGCACCACGCAGTTGAACCAGAGGTTGTGGGCGGTTCTCGTAAACGCATTGCACTTCCCGTCGCCTCTGATTCCGCTCAACAGCCGAGCGAAACAGGTCCGGGCGCTGGAAGGAGATCCTGGGCACTAAGGATCTTCCGGGAACATCCCCAATGCGATAAGGGAATGGAGGGTTCCACGCTCCCGTCGATGCCCAGAGAAGGCCGAAGACGCAGAACGATATCGCCAATTGCTGCAACGTCTGTCGCTTCAGCAACCAAGTCTTCCAGCGATCCCAGGAGGATGGCCCCGTCTGAAGGGATGCGACGCGTTCACTTCGCGTCTTCTTGGGCGTTGAGGTAGTCATCGAATCTCGGAACTCGCCAGCGCGTGCATGATTCGATCAGAGCCCTTGCTCCATGCCTCCAGAAGGTGGATACCCGGACGGTTGTGACGGATGTTCGTAAGCCTTCACGATCCGATGCACCAGAGCATGCCGTACGATATCTACTTCCTGAAGTTTGGAAAAACCGATACCAGGGATCCCTTTGAGCCTCTGCACCGCATCGCGAAGCCCACTGGTCACTCCATGTGGCAGGTCGATCTGAGAGATGTCTCCAGAAATCACCATTTTGGCCCCTTCACCCATTCGTGTGAGGAACATTTTCATCTGTGCAACAGTGGTGTTCTGGGCTTCATCCAGAATGATGAATGAGTGATTCAACGTTCTGCCTCGCATGTAAGCAAGAGGCACCACTTCGATGACTTCCTGCTCCATCAAGTACTTCGCCTGCTCGAACCCCATCATATCATGAATCGCGTCCAACAACGGCCGCAGGTAGGGATTCAGCTTCGCCTGCAGATCGCCTGGAAGAAAACCTAGGCTTTCCCCTGCCTCGACAGCCGGGCGTACCAGAACGATTTTTCGGACCTGTCTGGTTTTGAAAGCTTCCACGGCCATTGCAACGGCTAGGTAGGTTTTGCCGCATCCGGCAGGACCGATGCAGAAAGTCATGTCATGCTGGCGAATCGTTTCAACGTAACGCGCCTGCCCCTCGGTTCTCGGCACGATCCGCAAAGACGGATGATGGATCGCTAGTTCCCTCTTTTCCGCCCCCGGGAACGAACCGATTGGCTTGGTGTGTGGCTCAGCGGGCGAAGGGACCGATGTCACCACCGTAGCGGCAGCCATCGGATTGCGATAACGCTCCAACTGTTCGGTCGCCGATCGAACCGCTTCGGGGCTCCCGGATATTTTGATCAGCCCAGCTCGGTGGGTGATCGAAACACCAAACTCCTGTTTGATTTGTCTGAGATTCTGGTCATGCGGACCAAACATGCGAAGCACCGTCTCGGGGTCAGAGATCTGCAAGGTGGCTTCGGATATCCCTTGGTTTTCTTCCACTCCACTCCTCTATTACAAATGAACTTCGTCTGAACTCGCAGTACTCGCGAGGCACAACAAGGACTACGATCGCGACGCACAGGTTCGGTGTTGCTAGAACCGAACGAGCACAGCACTCAGGTTCACTCCCTTTGCTACACCCCAGCATTGTACACCGATCGGCACCATTAGCTACCAAGCTTCCGGCCCACCAATGCAAGCTGCGGCGAGCTGCCTATGGCGTCGCCCGAGTGATCCCTCTGCGGTGATCTCGACTGGCCATGGTCAATACCCTTTTGAGGGCGAAACAGTTCGTGAGGTTCCAGGGGTTTGCTGCGGGATGAAAGAATGCTGCAGAATACCCGCCGGTGCCGGACGATTCGCCCGAAAAGATTAAGGTCGCCACACCAAACCTAATGCCAGGCTGTAATAGCCGACGACGCAGGCAGGAATGAGAGCATCGGTGATATCCCAGATCCCCCCAAGCCCCGGCAGCCATCTGCTGCTGTCCTTAATTCCCGAATAGCGCTTAATTGTCGACTCCAGCAAATCACCCATCAGTCCAGTTGCAAAAAGCAGAATGCCCATCAGCGCGGCTCCCGACACTTGCCACGGCGAGGCTTGGTCGGCACCGAGCTTGGGGAGCCACCAGCCGAACCAGCAAAGGGACGCTAAAAGCGCCGTGATCGCGCCTCCGATCGCACCTTCCACACTTTTTCCGGGACTGATCGATGGACAGAGTTTGTGTTTTCCTAAAGCTTTTCCCAAAAAATAGGCTCCGGTGTCCGCCAGTTTGGTGACGGCAACCACTCCTATTCCTGCCAACAGACCAAACCAATTGGGATCCATTTGCCGCAAGAGTACCCAAAAGCTGACGGGAAGACCAATGTAACAAATCACCGACAACTGAATCAGCCAACTCTTCACCGCATCGGTCCCCTGATCTCCGTAGCGGCGTAGCAGAAGCAGACTAGCTGCACCAAACGCAGCCACCATGCCGGCAACCGGTAAGCCGGAATCGCTGATCGGGCAGTTGGCGGGATAGGGCTGATTCATGATCCAACGGTAGAACCAAGGCAGAGTGGTCGAGAGCATTGGGAGCAGCGCTAGGACAGTAGCTTGGTATCGATCGACCAAAGCCCGTCTCCCGGTGACATGGGCTGCGAAAGAATCGGAAGCTGCTCTTTCTGAGGCCAGCGACAATGCCGAAGCCATTTCAAAGGCTGTCGCACCCCCAAACATCAGCAGCATTGGCATCAGCCAGATGCCATGTACCGATCCTATGGGGTACCAATGGTCCAGCATCAGCGAAAGGACGATGAAGGCAATGAAGACTGCGGAAGTGGCCAACCGTGCTGCAAGCATTCCAATCCCCAAAGTGACCACTCGCAGGCCCTCCCCGATTGGCCACAAGAAATCGCGTCGGAACTTGGCGACGATTCCATGGAGAAGTGGCACAATTCGGAGATGTCGGCAGGCCGAAAAGTGGTTCGGTTGCATATACTGATGAGACGATTCGATCCGCGGCCGATTTTAAACGCGTTCCATTGGAAATCCTATCCCGGGAGCCTCTCGTCCAAAGCGGACAGGTGGCGTTCGGTTGCAAAGCAATATCATTGAGGTTTGGAATGTCCAAAGGCGATGCGCAAGCCTGGCGAGACTCTCGCTTTCCCGACGATTTCTTTCGAACTTCCACGTCGGTCAGCCCTCCCGGAGACGAGTCGATCAAACAAAGCTCTCCCAGACGCCAGCCGTGGCGTTTATGGCTTTTTTTGCTGACCCTCCTCTCACTTTTCTGGACCGGCATCACCGCTTGGTCACCCCTGGTAGCCCTGGAAGAGGTTTTCAGCAATCAATCGTGGATGGTTGTCCGAAGGATGGCATTGGCCAATTGGGTGTCCGCAGCGATTTTCGCCTTCAGTCTTCTGGCCATCCTGACTGCCCATGAATTAGGTCATTACTTCATGGCAAGGTACTATCGCGTCCGCGCCACTCCCCCTATTTTCATTCCCTTCCCGTTCATGCCTTTCGGCACTCTGGGAGCGGTGATCGCAATGGATGGAAGGCAGGCCAATCGCAAAGAAATCTTCGATATCGGCTTGGCCGGTCCGCTGGCAGGCCTGGCGCTCATCCTGCCCATCCTGATTCTCGGCATGCTCACTCAATACGCCCCCGGCTTTGTTCCTCAAGCCTCCTTCCAACTTGGGCAACCCCTCTTAGTTCAGTGGGCTGCCCAATGGCTGAACCCTGCAGTCGTAGCAAACCGCGCCGGAATTCCGAACACAGAACTCAATCCTTTCCTCATGGCCGCCTGGACCGGCCTATTGGTGACGGGATTGAACATGATACCGATGAGCCAATTGGATGGCGGTCATGTGATTTTTGGCTTGTTGGGGCGGAGGAGCAAATGGTTCGCTTACGGCGCTTACGCGGCCTGTGTGTCCTATCTGATCTGGACGCGTCAGCCGATGTTTGTCCTGATGCTACTGCTGATTCTTGCTATCGGAATCAAGCACCCACCAAGCCGCGATGATACCACGCCGCTGGGCTGGTTCCGGCAATGCCTAGGGTGGTGCTGCCTAGTGCTGCCGCTTCTGTGCGTGCCCCCTGTCCCTCTGGAAGTTCTTCTTTGATTGGGTCAAAGATCGAGAGTTGCTGGCTAATCGAAACGATCCCGCAAGAATAGTCGAAGCCACCGCTTGCGGTAGCCATCATCGCCAGATGGTGGATGACCTGGACGGATGACTTTCGCAGCACTCCACCGCGTGGCCTCGGTGGCTAAGAAGAGTTCTGGTTGCGAAGCATCCGATTGCTTCGACAAGCTGCACAAAACCGCTTGCGGTAGCCACCATCGCCAGATGGTGGATGAGCTGGACGGATGACTTTCGCAGCACTCCACCGCGTGGCCGCGGTGGCTAAGAGTAAACTAGCGCTACGAACAGAAGGTTTTGCGGAATGACCATCCACCCGCTTGCGGTAGCCACCATCGCCAGATGGTGGATGAGCAAATTAAACGACTTACGAAATACTGCCCTACCAACGATCCTGGGATCCCGAAAGCTGCTGCTCCATCGAATCGGCCTGCCAAGCCAACGCTGCGATCGTCTCCAGCAATTGGTTGACGGTCAACGAACCAAGGGTGAGGTTCGATCGAATCACGAGGAGTTCGGAAGAGCCGGTTTGCATCAGCGAAAAGCCGCCATGCAGCAAGTGCTGATTCATTCGCAGCATCGTTGCCGCATTGGATGGATTCATCGGACCGCAGACAGTCCATAGACCGACGTACTCGTCGCCCTGGTCGTTCTTGAGTCCAAAGTCGACTTTGACCTGCTGCCGGCGAAACTGTCCTAGCGGAACATTCACCAGAAGATCATGGCCATTGCTGTTGACCTTCCACCCACGTTCGATCGCCGACTTCTCTAGAAGACTTGTCGCATGCTGGAGACTGAGGCTTGGATCGTTCAATGAATCCAACACCGGTTCCTTGGACTTCCCGCTGGGCTCCCTGGCAGCAGCCTTTGGAACCTCCGGAAACTCGACAGGAGAACGTCGCTCTGGCTGGGATGGCGTGCGGCCCCCCATCCGATCGGACATCTTCGCGTCAATCGCTCGCTCCACCTCCTCAGGCGGCGTGATACTGGAGATGACAAACTGAACAAGTTCGAGTCCATAGCGAGAAAACTCACCTGCCAACTTCACCCGTGCTGCCGCAGATACTTCGTCAAACTTTTCTGGTAGCTGCAGCAAAGGGACATTTGCAGTAGAAAGAAAATCGGTCAGCCCAGAGACAACCGAGTCCCGCAGGAAATCGTTGATCTCCTGAGTTGTGATCTTTCCCTGAGTTCCCACGAGGCTATTGACCAGAAGAGAGGCATCCGATACCCGATAGGCAAATTTGCCAAAGCCCCGAAGTCGCACGGCACCAAAATCGGGATCCCGTATCATGATCGGCTGTCGTGTTCCCCAGCGCTGGTCATGAAAAATCTGTTTGGCGACAAAGTAGACGCAAGCCTGAAACGGTGACTTCTCCCAAGGTGAATTGAGCACCTTGGAAAGAATGGGAATGTTGGAAGTGGTCAGTCGGTGAACGCCGGGCCCAAAGCGATCCATTGCCTTTCCCTCGCGGAAAAAGATCGCTTCTTGGTTCTGCTGCACCACAAGCTGTGCCCCGTAAACGATCGCTGCCGTCCCACTCTCGGGCATGCGAGCCACCAGTGCCTGATTGCTGGGGTCGTTGAAATCGATCACTTCCAATCGCAATACCATAGCCATTCCCTCTCTTGACAGTGGCGTTTGCCCTATCGTCCCAGTTCCGCCAGCAATTGCCGTCGTTTTGTCCAACGCTCCTCGATCCGTCCTACCAGTAGATCGCATTCCTTCCAGTCGATCGTCGATGGGTCCGGTTTGATCAACTCTGTCTGCAACTGATCGATCAACAGGATCGTATCCCCATCCCATTGACTTAACTGCAGTGCCTCTTTCTCACCGACTTTTCGAGAACTCCACAGACTCGCTTCCGCGGCGGGGATAGAACGCCAAAGTTCTTGCCTGGCGTCCAGCTTCAATCGCAAATCCTCCAGTGGCCGAATTTGCTCCCACTTGCCTCCCTGCAAAAGCCGCTCTGAATGTTGGTGCAGGAGATTTTTGCATTCCTGAAGACGGCGCACTAGGTAATCACGAGTCAGCTGATCGTCCTGTTGCCTTTGACGCGCATTTTTGTACCCCGAATATCCAGGTATCAATCGCGCCAGCAAGTCAGAAACCTGATTCGACGAATCGCTCATTGCGACAACTCGAGTAGAAGAAAATATCTGCGAATGTTGACACCCGATCGGCACTGGCGTCACCCGGAGATCGCTTTCCAGGGTGACAAAGTACCATCCATCCGTGGCCCTTTATTGTCAACGCAAAACAGCCATCAGGAAAGAGGGCAGAATGCTAGGCTGATTCACATTCCCTACAAAACCGATACCGCCTAGGGTACCCTGCGGAATGGTTTGCGAATGTGCTGCCACTATCGGGCAGTGATTCCAGCCACCAGTCGACCTGTGTGCGCAAGCAATTTATCGCGGCAGCCGACTCTCAGAGGTTTGCTCAGCGCCCTTCTAGCAAATCCATCATCTGGCAATGGCAGCTACCGGAAGCACACCCCGCTTCTTGGTAGCCAGCGCGGTCACGCGGCGGATTGCTGCGTAAGCAGTTCGCACCGCTGATCCGCCATGGGGGCAATAGCGGTTAGAACAAGAACAATTCTTATGCAGGTTCAACTCAGGCCACCTAGCCAACCATCTTTGGCGTTTCCAACCTCGTCAAGAAAACAGTTCGGGCGCGATATCCTGCAGATGATCAGCCGCCTTATGCACCGCATACCGGATCTGATCTTGGTTATGAGTGCAGTTGATGAAGAATCGGAGCCTCGCTGCCGACTCTTCCACCGCCGGATAGAGAATCGGTTGCACGTTCACGCCCGATTCATACATCCGTCGGGAAAGCTTCAGTGCCAGCAATGAGTTGCCGGTGATCACTGGCACCACAGGTGTGTCCTGACTAGCACCGGTATTCAAACCCCTGCTCCGCGCTTCATTCAGGAACAGAGCTGCGTTTTCTCTCAACTTCGTCACTCGCTGTGGCTCATCCTGGAGAACGCGAAGACTTTCCAACGCCGCCGCCGCATTTGGCGGGCTCAGGCCAACGCTGAAGACGAACCCAGGGGTTGTGTATTTCAGCAGTTCAATCAGTTCATGCTTCGCTGCAATGTAACCACCGCAACTGCCGAAAGATTTGCTGAGCGTTCCCATCCAGATGTCGACATCGGTGGGATTGACGCCAAAGTGCTCGGAGATCCCTCGCCCGGTCTTACCCATGGTTCCGATCGAATGGGCCTCATCCACCATCAGCCACGCATGATGCTTCTTCACCACTTCCACGAAACGCGGAAGATCTGGGTAGTCGCCGTCCATGCTGTACACCCCCTCGACGATCACCAGAACGCGTCGATGTCTGCGACGGAGTTGTTCCAGCATTCCTTCTAGGGCTTGCCAGTCATTGTGAGGGAAAGGCCGACGCCGAGCACCACTGAGGATTGCACCTTGCACGATGCTGTTGTGCGAAAGGGCATCATGGAGGATCAGGTCCCCAGGGCCGACAATATGGCCGATCACCGATTCATTGGTCGCGTGACCACCAACGAGGACAATGGCGTCTTCGACACCGATCCACTTAGCGATCGATTGCTCAAGAGCACGATGCAGGTCCTTCTCACCGCTAACAAGTCTCGAAGCCGAAACGCTTGTTCCATACTTCCTGGCTGCCGCAGCAACCGATTCGGTCACCCGCGGATCACCGCTCATCCCAAGATAGTTGTAGCTGGCAAAGCTCAGCAATTCGCGACCTGCGATGATCGTCGTGTCGCGAGTCAGCCCTTCGTGGACGGAGAAGTAGGGGTTGGGGAGCCCCGACATCTCAAACTGTGCCATCGTCTGTTTGAGCCGCTTGTATTCGGGGAGTTGGTCGAAACGGTAGTCTTCGGCTACCACTTCATGTCCAACCGCCTCTTCGTTCGACTCATCGAACGACATATCGACCCGCATTCGATGCTTGCCGAAATGCTGGACGAGCGCGTCAGCAACTTCGCGAACCGTCTCGATTTCCTGCAACACTTCTTCCGGGAAACGTCCTCCGAATGCGTTCTCCAGAGTGTGAGCGATCTGCAACCGCTCGATGCTATCCAACCCCAGATCCAGGACGATGTTGGTGTCCAGATCGAGTTGCTTGGCGCGTTCTTGAGCGACCGCACGTATGGCTCGCTTGACCAGTTCGACCACTTCCGGGTCGGGGTCGCGCTGTTTCTTTCCAACCACGCGTCGCCTCGCATCGTCACCCGCAGATTGCTTGGTCTCGATGGTGGATGCTGCGATCATCGGTGCAGCTTCTTCAAAGCCCTGGTCCCAGCTTTCCCACTTGGCCACCACCCGAAGATTTCCCTCCTGGTAATCCCTCAAGCAAGCATGTCGCTGGATTTTGCCACTGGAGGTTTTTGGGAGCGACCCATATCGAACCAGGTAGACGGCGTCGGGAGGCAATTCGTGAATTTGTGTCACCACCCGGCGAATCGTCTGAATCACCGGTTCCCAGTCGTCTTCCAGGCTTCGCTGCACCTCGACGGCAAGAATCAGCTTTTCGCGCGTTCCCGATACATCCGCAAAGGCTGCGGCTGCACAAGATGGAATCGACTCGTGGCATTCCTCCACGGTTAATTCAATATCCTGCGGGTAACGATTGACCCCGCGCACAATGATAAGATCTTTGACACGGCCTGCGATGAACAACTGATCTTGGTGGAAAAACCCGAGATCACCGGTTCGAAGGAATGGACCTTCCTGCTCCACCGTGTAGGCATGGAATGTCTCTTTCGTCTCCGCTGCCTTGTCCCAGTATCCGTCGCCAACACTTGGAGATTGGATCCAAACTTCGCCAATGGCCCCAGGTGCTGCAATCCTCAACGTCTTCGGGTCGACAATTTCCACCCGCTCACCAGGCAAAATCGCTCCGCAACCTGTCAACGCCCTGGCCTCCGGGTGCGACGGCTCCACAACAACCACTTTGCGAGCGTCTAATTGCCGCGAATGGAAATACTGGATTACCGGGCGGGTCTCTTTCGGACCTCCACTGACGATCAGTGTCGTTTCCGCCATGCCATAGCATGGAAGATGGGCGCCATGGCGGAAGCCAACTCGACCGAACTTCTCGGAAAACTGCTCCAGCGTCGAGGCACGTACTGGTTCGGCTCCATTGAAGGCCACTCGCCAACTCTTCAGATCCAGGCCTTCCATCTCCTCGTCGGTGACCTTGTCGACACACAGTTGGTAGGCGAAATTCGGGCCCCCGGAAACATTCACTTTGTACCGGGTGATCGTGCGTAGCCACCGGACAGGGTTCTGAAGGAACGCCATGGGGCTCATCAGCACGCAAGGCCTTCCCACAAATAAGGGTGCTAGAATCCCACCAACCAGCCCCATGTCGTGATAAGCAGGAAGCCAACTGCAACCTACCAACTCCGTGTTCAAATCAAAGGCCACACCAATCAACTCGCAGTTGCGAATCAAACTCGAGTGGCTAAGCACCACGCCCTTGGGAGTCCCGGTAGATCCAGAAGTGTATTGCAGAACCGCAGGGAACCGCGAATCCACAGGAACCTCCTGAAATCGCAGCGCAATCTGTCGGTCTACCCTCTCTGTAGCAATTAATTTCACCTCAGCCATCTGCCCGGGAAGCTGGCTTTCCCCTTCCACTTGCTTGCGCACCGATTCCACCGTCAGGGCAAAGCGTGCCGAACAGTCATCAGCGATGCCGGTTAGGCGAGCCCCTTTCCGGTTGCGCCTCGGGGGAAAAGCAGGGACAGCGGTGCATCCGGCGTACAAGGTTCCGAAAAACCCTGTCACAAACTCCAGGCAGGGAGGGTAGATCAGTAGCCCGCGATCACCCACCTTGGCGTGCTGCAAAATCTCTACAGCGACCGCTCTAGCCGCTTGGTCCAGCTCCGCAAAAGTGATCTGCTGGTCCGGACCGCCCTCTCCGTCGGTGAAATAATAGGCCACCGCATCCGGAGTGAGCCTTGCCCAGTAGCGCAAGCTATCGACCAAATGGCTGCGCGGTGGATCAAAGGGAGACACAATCGGACGAATGTCAAGCACGGAAGATCCTTGATCAATCAAGTCTGGCGCTGGTTTCTTCAGCATGCAAAACCCCTTGCCGCCATCACCGTTAAAGGTAGCAGATTCCTCTTCCGCGTCCAGCAGAACCCACCACTTCAGGTGGCCTTCCGCGCTCCGCTCGGCTCTCTGCTCTAAAACATCGTCATCTGAACGACGATGGTGCAATGGGAAACCGCAAGCGAAAAAAGATCCCAACAGAACGATCCGTTTAGGAAAGACAAGTTATCTGGGGAAGAGCCAAACTGGGAGGTAGCCAAAGGAGCTAAATTGCAGGCGCACCGTTGGCTTTCGCCTTCCCCACAGGAAATCGATCACGCCCTGGCAGATTTCGGCCGTTTGTCCCGGTTCACACCCACAGACCCCCTCCATGTAGTGGGTCTGCAAGTCACTGGTGCTCTCGCCGTCAGCGGTTGCCATTCCTTTTCTGCTGGCAACATAGCTGGCAACATAACTGCCCAGCGGTGTGGGCCCTGCCGCTTTCGACACTTGGCAATCGACCTTTTGGCGAAGCTGGATAAGAAATGGCGGAATGGACCTTAGCGCCGGACTTCGCTTCCCCACTGCCCGTTCCATGCGCGCTGGAGCTCTTCGGGGTTGATCCAGGCAATGTCACCGGCAATCGAGTACTTAAAGGCGGCGACCAAGTTTCCCCACGCCAGTTGGTCTCGAAAGCTATCCCCTCGCAACCAACCATGCATGCAACCTGCGCTGAATGCATCGCCGCCGCCCAATCGATCGACAACAGGGACTGCCCGCGTGCCGACATGAACCGGCTGCTGATCCTCAGCGGCCCAGCCGATCGCCCCTTGTTCACCCAACGTCATCACTACGGTTGCATGGGGAGCCAGATGTCGAATCGACTGCACCGCTTCGACATGTTCCGCTCCTTCGGGCACTCCAAACAGCGCACTGGCATCCCTCCGAGCGAGGAAGATCTGGTCGCACGATGGAAACGCTGCTAAGCATGCAGCGGCGGCATGGTCAGTCGACCAAAGCTTGGAACGGTAGTTCACATCCAGGCTAGTTCTTGCGCCACCTTGCTTCCCCCAAGCCAGCAGATTCATGGTCGCCTCCCTGCACGATTGGCTCAGTCCCAGCGTGATGCCGGTAGAGTGCAACCATCTTGGAGCTGGCATATCGCTCAAGGACTTAAGCAACTGCTCTGGCGAGGTGCGGGCCATGGCGGAATCGCGCCGGTCGTAGTGCACTTGGCTTCCTCGCGGTGCTCCTGCCGGCTCATAAAAATACAAACCGACTCGATCTTCATTCGTCCAGATGACATGGGAGGTATCGACGCGATGCGTCGCAAGCTCTTGTTCCACCCAGCGTCCCATAGGAGAGTCGGTCATGCGACTAAGCCATGCCACCGAGTGGCCCAGCCTGGATAGCGTCGCAGCCGTATTCGATTCGCTGCCTCCAGCGTGCATTTCCAGCATTTTCGCCTGCACTAGTCGCTTGCCATCCGAAGGCGACAACCGGATCATTGTCTCCCCCCAAGCGATCAGATCGTACGGTCTACTCATCGCGACTCCCTGGTTGCCGCTACAAATCGGGCCGCTGCTTCAGCAACGCCATGCCAATCTTGGTTCCGCAGTGCCTGGCGATCGATCAGGGCCGAACCGACTCCCACCGCCGAGACGCCAGCCGCAAGATAATCGGCTACATTTCCAAGATGAATGCCGCCTGTGGGGACCAGCTTGAGATAGGGTAGAGGCGCCAATACCTCACGAATCCCCTCCGGTCCAATCCACCGAGCAGGGAAGAACTTGACCCATGTGGCGCCAGCATCCCAGGCCTGTTGCATTTCGGTTGGGGTAAGTGCACCAGGAAGAATTGGAATCGATTGCCTGACCGCCGATTCGATGACCCGCGGCAACACAATCGGGGACACCAGAAACTGTGCCCCCGATTCGATCGCCAAAGTTGCCTCCTGATCGTTTCGTACGCTGCCAATACCGATAGCGCAATCCCCGTTTTGGAACGCTGGAATCACCTTCAATAAATGACGCACCACCGCCGGTGACTGTGGGTTGGTCATCGTCAATTCAACCGCGCGCACCCCCCCGTCCAGCAGCGCGCGCACCAGCGATTCTGCCTGCTCCAGATCATCCAGCCTTAAAATAGCGATCAGCTTTCCTTCTTCCACCGCGCGTCGCACCGCATCGGCAATCATCGATCGCTCCTTTGATCTCCGGGGGATTCACCACCATGGCTATGATTATCAACGTGCCTTAGCACGTCGTTCAATCGCAAGCGGCCTTCGTACAGCGTTCTTCCCAAGATGCAACCGGCTGCCTGCACCGCTAGAAGTTGGTTGATGTCGTTCCAGTCGGTAACACCTCCCGATGCGATGACTGGAAAATTCGATACCTTCTGAAGGGCAACGAGTGCCTCGATATTGGTTCCCGCCATCATGCCGTCTCGTGCGATGTCGGTGTAGACGACCGCAGCGACGTTTTGCGTCTGTTGCTGAATCTGCTGCAGGAGTTCCGCAGCCGTTTTCTGCGATGTCTTTTGCCACCCTTCTGTCGCTACCTTGCCGTCGCGAGCGTCCAGGCCCAGCACAAGGATGCCAGGATACTTATCGCACATTGCTGCAAACCAATCCGGATGCTTGAGCGCTGTGGTTCCCACCACCAAACGATCGACTCCTAGATCGATCCACCGCCGAATCGTTTCTTCATCTCGGATCCCGCCACCCACCTGAAGTGTAGCGCTCGCTACAGCCTTACGAATCTCCCTCAACGCTGGCTCATTCGCCTGACTTCCAGATTTCGCACCGTCCAGGTCAACGCAATGCAACCGACTCGATCCCTCCCCAATCCAGCGACTTGCCATCTCTGCCGGGTTTTCGCCAAAGACCGTGTCGCGGGCATAATCACCCTGCTGAAGTCGCACACACTTGCCCCCGAGCAGATCGATTGCCGGCCAGATTTCCATCCGATTCATTCCCTTTAGTGCCCCCGAAACTATTCCTCCAAACAGACATCAGAATAACCGCTAGACAACTGCAGTAAACTCCTCCGGTTACAATAGGAGTCATGCGAAAAGGCGGCTTGGCTCCTTTCCAGCAGGTAGTCTTCGTCTGGATGCCAAGGATCCATTTTACTTCTTGCGGTAGCCAACATCGCCAGATGGTGGATGACCTGGATAGAGGACTTTCGTATCACTCCACCGCGTGGCTGCGGTGGCTACGAGCAGTCTAACGCGACGAGCAGAAGGTTTTGCAGAATGACCATCCACCCGCTTGCGGTAGCCACCATCGCCAGATGGTGGACCCGTAGCGTTCCATTCCCAAGAAGAACTCTATCGCTTCGCAACGGCCGAAATAATCGAAATAATACTGTGCCCCCAGAAGCCCTTCCCTGCGACTTTTGCCAGCCAGGCACTCCTTAGAGAAAGCGCGGTTTGATGATCCACCACCATTGCTTCGCTCTGCTGTTTGCACTTTTTTTTGCCACGATCCCCTGCCCTGCCAACCACCCTTTCCATATCTGCGTCGGCGAAATGGACTGGGATGAAGAAAAAGAATGCTGGGAGGTCGCATTGCGTCTGCATGCCGAGGATCTACGTCGTGCGATGGCAGGCATCAATGAAAGGGATGTGGAACTGAAGCCCGGCGATCTTCCTCCTGAATTGGGAAAATTGCTTGAGGCTCATTTTTTTGTTGCCGAATCACTCGCTGACCAAAAACCGGATCAAGGATCCTCGGAGTCGTCAGTCGAGGAAGATGCGTTGGCACAGCAGCCCCAAGGTGACGCAGCCAGCAACCGTCCGCAAGGGACTAAGGTCAGTCGCTTGGAACTGGTGGGAACCGAATCGTCGCGAGGCTGGTTCTGGGTTTATTTTCGGCTGCACGAGTCGAAGCCGGAGTTTCCAGAAGGCACACCCGACGCAAAGGCCAATCGCGTCCGCTTTCTACACCACACGATCCTGCTAGACCAGGTTGAAGACCAGTCCAACACTCTGCTGGTCCGGAAAGGAAAGCTGCGCAGAAGCCTTGCCTTCCAAGCGGACTCCAGGCGATTTCCATGGCCTGTGTTCGATCAAGCATCAAAGTAACGAGCGAACTCGAAGGGATCGGGGACCATGCGGTGGGCTTCCACCTCATCGGCCATCTTTGAGTCGATCCACTTGCGGAGGATTTCCTCCGAGAAAACATCGCCGCGCAGTAGAAAATCGTGATCCGATGCTAACGCCTCCAGGGATGCTTCCAGCGATCTCGGGACTCGTGGAGTCGCCTTCAGTTGCTCGGGAGGCAAATCATAGATGTCCTTGTCGAGCGGGTCGCCGGGAGGAATGCGATTCTGAATCCCATCGATCGCTGCCATGGCGATCGCTGCAAACGCGAGATAAGGATTGCAGGTTCCATCGGGGCATCGAAACTCGATTCTTTTGCTTTCCGGTTGATGACTGTACATCGGGATTCGGATAGCTGCTGATCGATTCCGCTGGGAATAGGCCAAATGCACTGGCGCTTCGTAGCCAGGCACCATTCTCTTGTAACTGTTGGTGGAGGGATTGGTCAGTGCCATCAGCGCCGCACTGTGTTTCAAAATTCCCCCAATAGCAAACATCCCAAGTTCGCTGAGTCCTGCATAGTTGCGACCCGACATCAACGATTTCCCGTTCTTCCAGAACGACAGATGAGTGTGCATCCCCGAACCATTATCGCCCAGCACCGGTTTGGGCATAAATGTCGCCACCTTCCCATGTCGCTTCGCCAGATTTCGGACGACGTATTTGTAGAGCATCACATGGTCGGCGGTCCGAATCAGTGTGTCGTAACGAAAATCGATCTCTCCTTGTCCAGGGACGGCCACCTCATGATGATGGCATTCGACATCCAACCCTGCCTCGATCAGGGCCATCATGATGTCGTTGCGAAGGTCCATTCCCTGGTCATGCGGTGGACAGGGAAAGTAGCCTTCTTTTCTCCGCATCTGATAGGCAAGATTCGGCTTGTCGGTGCGATGCTGCTGCCACGCGGCTTCGCCACCCTCCAAATAGTAGAACCCGTGCGAGGAGGATTGGTCGAACCGCGCGCTGTCGAAAACAAAGAACTCGCATTCCGCGCCGATATAGACCGCATCCGCTAACCCCGTTCCCGCAATGTAGTCTTGAGCCCTCTTGGCCAGATGCCTTGGATCAAATGGATAATCGGTCCGTGTAACCGGATCCTGAATCTCGCAGATCAGATTCATCGTAGGCAACTGCGCGAATGGATCGACAAAGGCAGTGTCCGCCTTGGGAACCATCAAGAGGTCGCTTTCGTGAATCGATTGCCAACCGCGAATGCTGGATCCATCGAACCCGAACCCTTCTTCAAAGGATTCGGCTGTCAAGCGTGAAGCAGGGATGGTGGAGTGCTGCCAGTGGCCAAACAGGTCGGTGAAACGCAGATCCACCGCTCGTACATCGCGTTCACGGCAAAGGACCAGGACATCACGAGGCGTCACGGATTGGATTCCTTGTTCGTTCTTGAGGATCGAAGATGCGAGCATCCAAAGAGAGCAGAGCGGGCACCAGGATGGTTCGTACCACAAAGGTATCGATGAGGATGCCGAGGGAAATAGCGACCCCCAACTCCGTCATCCCTTGCAGAACGGGCGATCGAGCGTTCCCCACCAGCCAGGCAGGTACCCCAGCTTCTGCCAACCATTGAAGTGCTCCGCCAGCCGCCAACGCAAGAAAGGTCCCGGCCATCACCAAGCCACAGCTGCTGATGATGCTGCCAGTCGTCTCAATGGCGTACTGCATGCCCCGCCGACTTCCCCGTAGTTTCTGCTCTTCGGCGACACGCGTCACCAGATAAACATTATAGTCCTGCCCGACAGCAACCAGAATGACGAAGAGAAATAGTGGAACCTTCCAGTCGATGCCCTGATAGGCATCGCCTCGCCATGCCTCAAAAAACCAGTGTGTCAGGCCCATGGTGACCAAATAGCTGACCAGAACGGTCACCATCAGGTAAAAACTCCATCGAACCTTCCCCAGCAGAATCCAGAGGGCCAGCCCCACTCCAGCCGACACCGCCCATCGGATCCGAATCTGATCCCTACCGGTCACCTTCTTTAGATCAACCATCCCCGCCGTCGCTCCACATCGCTCCAGCTTTGCCCCGCTCCAAAACGGCTCATGGCGCAACTGATCCATCCACTGATCCACTCCCTTCAGAATCTCTGCTGCCTCTCCCGAAAACGGATCTGAGGCCATCGCGATGTCCCAACGAACATAAACGGAGCCGGTGGACGAATCGTTGTGAAGGAACTGGGCCTGTATCCAAGGGTTGCTTTCCAGCCATCGCTTGCGCCAAGCATCCTTCCCAAAAAGACCAATGCGCCGACCTGGCGGGAAATCACCCAGAGGGTCGGTCACGCAGCGAACCGACTGGACTCCAGGTAGATACATCGATTCGCGAACACTATCAATCGACGATCGCAATTCAGATGACTCCAGAGTCACTCCTTGAAGCTTCGCCACCAGCTGAATCGGACTTCTAGATCCGACGCTAAAACGCTTTTCGATCTCTTCCATGCCCCGCACACTGGGGCTGGAGCCGCTGAGCTGGTTGGTGAGGTTGTAGTTGACCTTTTCTATACGCATCCAGCCATAGATGGCAGGAAACAATAGGAATCCAAGCGTTACCAAAAGGCATCGGTACGGAGTTTCGACTAGCCAACCAGCAATGGTCGACCACCAACGATTGATGCGAGGATTCTTGGTCTCCCCTACAGAACGCCCTGTTGCCCTCTCGCTCAATAGTGACCTTCCTTGCGGCCAGAAAACGCGAGCCCCCAAAAGCGCAAGAAGGCTGGTTGTGAACGTCAGAACAACCACGATCGATACGGTCAGCCCGATCCCGATGATCCAGCCAGAAAAACGATATTTCTCGAAGCTGGCGACACCCATCATCAGCAATCCGATCACCGTAGTCACGGCACTTCCCACAAGTGCCGGCCGCACGGCCAGCCATGCCTTTGTCAGGCTGGATCGAAAGGGACCGATTTCATCGCCATTCGGATCGCTTCTCGAATCACTCGCTAGTTCCTCACGCAATCGGGAGATAAAAAACAAGCAGAAATCGGTCCCGGCTCCATACAGAAGCACCACCAGGAAAATGCGACTGGTGGTAAACACCTTCAGCCAACCCCAGCGATCGGGTTCAACTTCCGATTGCGCCATGAGGGCGATCAGCGACGTCGCTATCCACACACTCAGCGCTATCGATCCCAGTGGAATCAGCACCAGGAGGGGAGCTCTGTAGAGATACCAGAGGGCTCCAATCACCAGCAAAACGGTCGCGACTTCCGTTTTTCGAACGCTTTCACTAGCCGCAACCAACATATCCGCCCCCAAAGCACCCGAACCACTCCATTCGATTCTCAGTCCCTCGGTACCTTTTTCTCCCCCGCTTCTCTCTCTACATCGATCGATCAATCCTTCCAGCCTCTGCCTAACTTCCAGCTGCTTGGTCGACGAAAACTCGGTGGCCATGCGAAGCGATATCAGCTTGGCATCCCTCCGCTCGCTACCCAGCTTGCTACCGAGCACTTCATCTTCCCACGTCCAGATTTCCAGCAATGGATCCCAGGAAAAAACCTCCGGCTCCAGCGGCTTCTTCCACTGCGGAAGCTCCAGCCCTTGCCCCGACAAATTCCCCGCTTCGAGCAGATCGCGATCGCGTTGCGAGAGATCACCTGCCAACTCCCAAATCGCCGCGCGATCCCAATAGGCTTGCGAAAGCCTTCCAGAAGCGATCGGTTCCCCAGCAACTTCCATCGCATCAGCCCACTTCGAATCGAGCTCGATGGCGATGTCATACCAACGGATTGCAAGACCCCATCGATCCATCTGCTCTTTGGCAGGAATCTCTTTGGGTGTAGCGCTGGCTACATTCTCTCTTGCGGACGACCCATCGGCTGACTGGCTCATCGTCCTCTTGACTTGGGCAACTGCGGTCGCATGAGCGAGATGGCGCGCCACATCGAGCGAGACGGCCATGTCACGTGGAGTCAGTGGTTGCTCTCGATCTCGACAAAAGAGGAGATACCATTCACTTCGACTTCGCTGATCCGGAAATCCAGTCTCCAGAAGTTGCTGCCCGCGCTGGCTGGGACTGTCGGATGGGAGGAAACGCAAGTCGCCATCCTGAGCTACCTGATCCCAGCGAGGAGCGACCGCCCAGAGGGAGACTGCCGATACGATCCAAAGTCCGATCACCCAGGCCGGCCTGTCGATGATCCATCTCAGTAAACATTTTTCCGCCCGGTTTGGCTTCAAAATGACGTTCACTAGCGAGTATGAAGGAATCGCCAGTGAACCATCGATCCCTGGTCCTTCGCCTCGGTTGTTGCCGTCCAGCTGCCAAGCCGCTTCAAGGGCTCGATGATTTCAATCAGTTCACCAGCCGTCAGCTGCAACGATTCGGGCGCCCTCTCAAGCAGGTTTCGATCGAGATCTCCATCGACTACCTGCCCAACACCGTAACGAACCCAGGGTGATAATGTCTCCAGGATCTTGCCCAAATGGATGTGTGAAGCCCCCGCCATCGCCTGACTGCCGTCCCACCAGAAGGCGCGGTCCTTCAAGGCAACTTCCTCCTGGGCCGCTCCACACTGCACATCCGAATAGCCGATCGACAGCCACTGCTTCCCAAGTCGCACTTGGGGTGCCATTTCCTTAGGGGCGGGACAACTGTCGGGAATCGGATAAAAGAAACGGTCGCCGGTCGAAATCGTTTCATGATCCGGAAGGGGGATCGAATAATCCGCCGGAATGCTACCAGGATTGATCTTGCGGAGCACATCCACGGTCTGGTTAGCAGCTTGATACGTCGCCACAAAGCCATCCTCAACCAGTTGACTGTCGCTAACACCGGTGACCAGCATTGCTTCTGGGAAAGGAAGCGCCTCAGAGGATTCTGGCATCAACGAAGCCCACCGCCGCTGCGCTAAATTTCCCGAGGAAATTGCGATCGCAAACTGGCCATCTCGGGTTCCTGGCAAAAACTTATCCTGCCATGCATTGGCAATCTGCTCCAGATTCGGCCACTGCTCATCGAGCAGCATCGATAGACGCTGCGCATCGCTGGCCGAAACCGTCTCGGATTCGGCCAGGCCTTCCAGATAGTTGCGCAATTTCTGGACAATCTTCCTTGCCGATCCAAACCACTCGGGACGGTATTGATGTCGCTGAACCAGAAAAATCATCGGCTCACCCCCCAGATGATTCAGAATCGTAAGCGGCTTGGAGCCATCCAGTAGCACTGGCCGACTTCGACGCTGAATCCATCCTTCCTGCCCCTCATCGATCAGGTAGCTGTAGGAGGTATATCCCTTGAACTCGGGTACATGCTGTCCGATTTCACTGTCCAGCCACTCCAGATCGTCCTCCAGAGGCTCCAGCCATTCAGGCAACTTTCCTTCATTGGATAATGTCAGTGCCGGGGCCAGACTCCGGTAAAGCCGTGAGAAGTACCGATTCCAGGTAACATCGAAGCTCGCTTTGGCCGAAGCATCCGATTGATAACCAATCGAAGTCAACTTACCCGGCGGCGCCGCCAATACGTCCGCTAGGTGCGGATGCGCCGACAAGGGAGCACCGCTTCCCAATTCCTTCACCTGCACTGCCTTTTCGCTGACTGTCATCACCAGATACTCATCCAGCAGTCCAAAACCGATGGTCAGCGTACGCCCCTCCAGCAATTCCTGAAGCTTCTCGAAAATCACCTCCTGCTGGTCAGTCCCAGAGGGGATCAGATCCCAGGGCACCACCTCAGCGCTCAACTGGAGCACCAAACGAGTCCCCCGGTCGTCTTCGATCCGCTGAAATGCATCGGTTACCTGATTCAAGCCAGGGACATTGCCGATCCCCAGAAGCACGATCCCCTGCAACTGATCGAGCAACCCGAGGGCTCGATTCTGATCGTCGATCTTCCATCCAACGACCAGAGTCGGGACTGGGATTGTGTCAATGCGGCTTTTGTCGAGATTCTCAAACCACCTCATCAACATCTCAGGATTACCCGACCCAAGCGATTCGGTCATCTCCGACATCAGTTTGTTGTATTCCACCAAAAACCCATCCATCCGACTGTCGGCAAACCAAAACATCTCTTCGGTAGCCATCTCCTGAAGCAAAGCGAGAAGATCCTGTACCAGCGGAACTCGCATCATGGTGCGAACCTGGGCCGCTTGACCACCTGCCTTCTTCCACTCCTGCTCCAGGCCAGCCGTCCAGCGTTGAACTGCTGGATGAGCCACGATCTCCTTGACCGGTTCGCTCTGTAACACCTGATCCCACTGCTGCCTCAGGTTCAGCAAGCTTCCGTAGAACGCTGCATCCTGCGGTGCCAACTGCAACGACTTGGGTAAATGATCTGGCAGTTGCTGACCGATCGCTGCACCCGTTTGACCGACCAGCAGGAGAACCAGCGTCACTATTGTTCGGTACATTCCCTCGACTCCCATCATGCTATTCTCCTGCAGGTGATCGCTCACGTCGCAAGCCTTGCTTATTCCAAGTCCATCGGCGGGCTCGCGCCACCGTTTAATCATCTGAATTTTGCGTCAACCTCTGCAACTCCTCAAAGGCTCGGCCCACTTCTTCTCCAGATATCCATTCCAGGCAAACGGATGAATCGGCTTGCCTGTCACTTCCTCCACCAAGCGTGACGATGTGACACAGCGGCCCTTGGGAAAGACGTGATTGCGGAACCATTCGATCAAAAGATCAAATTCTTGCTTTTCCAATATCTTTTCTATCGGCCCCAACGCGTTTTCGATCGACTCCAGCCACTGTGCAGCGATCAGGTTTCCTAAAGCATAAGTCGGAAAGTAGCCAAATAGCCCCGCGCTCCAGTGGATATCCTGCAATACCCCTTCACCATCATGTGCAGGGGTTACCCCCAGATAGCGACCGTACGCTTCATTCCACGCCGCTGGAAGGTCGACAACGTCCAACTCTCCTTCGACCAGCTTCGACTCCAACTCCATTCGCAGCGCGATATGAAGATTGTACGTCGTCTCATCCGCCTCCACTCGAATACAACTCGGCTCCACCCGATTGACTTCCAGCACCAACTCACCCGGATCGGCTGACTGAAACTCTGGCGGCAACCAGGCCCGCATCTCGGGAAATACGCCTCGCCAAAAACCTTCACTTCGCCCAACGACATTTTCCCAAAAGCGAGACAGGGACTCATGAATCCCAAGGGAGGTTGCCGAGCCGGCTGGTAGGCCATGCCACCGCGTCGACAACCCCTGCTCGTAAATCCCGTGACCCGATTCGTGCAGCGTCGAATAGAAAGCAGACGTCCAGTCAATGCGGTCATATCGCGTCAGAATACGATGATCATGCGGCCCTAAGGTCGTGCAAAAAGGATGGCTTGTTTCGTCCAGCCTGCCCCGATGAAAATCAAACCCGATGCGACTAGCAATCCAATGATTCAAAGCTCGCTGGCGATCGATTCCCACCTCGAGCGTGGACCACTTACGAGGTCTCTTCTTCGTTGCCTCTGCCAAGTGATCGATCTTGCAACTCCAATAGCTCTGCAACCGTTGAAAGAGTTCCCTCAACTGCTCGGAATCCGCTCCTTCTTCAAACAGATCCAGAAGCGCGCCATACCGACTCATTCCCTCGACGCGTCGTAGATCCGCTTCCTCCTTCTTCAGCTCAACGATCTCCGACAAGATCGGAAGAAAACTCCTGCAGTCCTTCTGCTCTTTCGCCTCCCCCCAGGCTCGTTGCCCCATGGTTGTCGCCTTCGCCAGCGTACCAACCAACGACTCGGGTAATCGCACTGCTTTCTCGTAATCCTCCCGAATCCTTGACAAAGATCCCTCAGGGATCCTATCCACAAGAAGTCCTCGCGAATCCGCATCCTGCAGTTCATCCAACCAACCGATCACACGTCGATCGATTCGCCGTCTATGGACCAGAACGCTGAGATCGGAAATCTGCTGAGCTCGCTGCTCCGCCCCGCCGCTGGGCATCCCCGTTCGTTCATCCCACTCCAGAAGCGCCAACGTACCCGACCAACGAGCCGTTTCCTGGAAGTAGTCAATTAGTTCAGCTAGGGCACGCGAAGCTTCCATTGCAGATGACATCCGGGGGACAAGTTCTATCTCTGTATGCCAGTGTCCCCGATTTCGGGTCGATCGCCAAGGAGAGAGGGAATGCTCCGCCTCTTGGTAGTCTACGTCAGTTGGTGGCCACCGCGGCCACGCGGTGGAGAGCTAGAAAAAAAACGCTGTCGATAGCCATCCACCATCTGGCGATGGTGGCTACCGCAAGCGAAGGGAGGGATTGGTTAGGGAATGCTCTGTCGCTTCGTCGATGCCTACCGTCGATGAGGCGGCAAAGCAATCGATCTCGGTCGAGAAGTCGCTTTTTCTTAGCCTCGCTCCAATCTCAGCAACCCACCAGTTCCACACGACTCCCCTGCCCAGACTTGTGGAAGCGAATCTGTGTTGGAATGCTTCTCTGCAATTCCTCCACATGCGAGATCACACCGATCACTCGCCCATCCTTGCTCAGCATCTGCAAGGCCTTAATCGCCGCTTCCAGCGATTCCATATCCAATGTCCCAAATCCCTCATCAATGAAGATCGTATCCAAGGACCGGCCGCCGTGATACGCAGAGGCGGTCTCTGCGAGCGCCAGGGAGACGGCCAAAGAGGCAAGGAAGGTTTCCCCACCTGACAAAGTTCGCGCTGGACGCTCCGTACCCGTCTGCTGATCGATAACCGAAAACTCTAGCCCCTTCTGCCCGCCACCCTTGGATCCCGTCTCCTGCCCCGCACGACGTAATTCGTATCGACCTCCGGACATCTGGCGGAGCAAAGTCGTTGCGTTCGTCTCCACGGACCCCATCACGGTCCCCAGCACCCAGGAGTGCAATGAGACGCGATCCGAACCGGTCACTTGCCCGGACACCATCTCATACAGCTCCTTGCCGATCTTGGCATTCTTCTCTTTTTCGGCCGCTTCAGCCACGAAGGAAAGGAAATTTACTTGAAGCGTTTCTAAATTCTTCAGCATCCCCAGCGCGCTGCTTTTGTCTTGGTTGGCTTCCTGTAGATTCTTCGCCAATCGTCCACTTTCCATCTCCAGCGCTTCCAGTTCAGGTTCCTTCTGACCCCCGATCTGTCCAATCACCAGCATCCGCTGATTTTCATTTCGAATCGCATCCTCCTCGACTTGGCGACACTTCTCTTGATTCACCTCGATCCATCTTGGTTCGCGATACGCGCTGACAACCTCCGCCTCGCTCGCCATTCCGCTTGCCTGCAAGACTTCCCCCCACACCCTTTCCACCTCCTGAGCCGACTCGGTCAGCGTCGCCAATGCAGATTCCTTCGCCGCCACATGTCCCTTGTGATTGTCGTGGTTCAAACGGCAGGCCTCGACCGCTTGGCTCCTCTGCTCGATCTGCTTGGCCAATTTTTCGTTCTCACTTTCCTGCTGCACTAGCTCCCCATTCAGTTCCGAAGGATCCAGAACTTCGGGCATCTCCGCCAGTCTTGCCTTGGCTTCCTCAAAGGCCTTCCGTTTCTCTTCGACGCGAACCGTCATTTCCGCGATAGATTGCTTTTTCTGTTCGTACCTCTTTTGCTGCTTGCTCTTTTCCAGCTCCAGCGTCTCCAGCTGTTCGTCTGTCACAAGATCCCCGTCGACCGTGGCCAGACGCGGATGTTGACGGCTGCCACAGACGGCACACGGCTCGCCATCGATCAGGTTCCGCGCCAACCTGCCAGCCGCCTGCTTTTCAAAACAGAGCTGGGCTTCTTTCCATCGGGCCTCGGCTTCCAATGCCAATGGTTTCAGCTTCTGAAGCTCTGCAACCAGCTTTTCGGCTTCACTTTCAGCGCCCTGCAGAGCTGCATGAGCAGCTTGCACATCTTGCCGAGCCCGCTGGAGACGCTGCCATTCTTCCTGATGACTCCTAAGCCGCTCCTTAGCCTGACCCAGAAGCTCCCTCCCTTCTTCCAGTTGCTTCTTCCAAATGGCGGAGTCCTGGTTCGCTACCATCGCTTCGGAGAGCAGCTTCTCGGAACCATCTCGTTGTTTCTGTAGTAGCGCCAGCTCCTTTTTCACGACGGCAATCTTCTCCGACACCGCCGCTCGATCTTTCCACCGGCGGTACGGTTCAACCGCACGTTCCGCCGACTCGATCTCCTTGCGAATAGCTTCCTGCTGGGTCAATTTGGTGGCTAGCTCCTGCTTCTCCCGATCCAAGCCGCGAAGCTGGAGGAAGAGCTGTTTGAGGCTGCGATCAGCACCCAGCTTCTGATCGACTCTCTGCTTCTGATCGGCAAGCATGCGCAGCTGTTCATCCAATTTTTCCAATGATTGGGTGCGCTGCCGAAGCTCGATCTCCATCGCATCGAGAATTTCCTGATCGGTTTTGCCGACGGTCCAAGGATGAGCGGACAGGAGGGCGGCACGTCGTCCTTGTTCCGCCTGGACCGATTCCCCGAGGCTCCTCGAAGCTTCTTTTGCAATCTGCGTGAACCGATCGTAAACCTCCGTCCCAAAAATTCTCTGCATCAACTCCTGACGTTCCTTGTGATCGGCAATCAACACGTCGCGATATCGCCCCTGCGGAATGACCACCACCCGACGGAACTGATCGGCGGTGAATCCCGTCAGCTCTTCGATCGTCGCATCCACTTCCTTCGTCCGATTCTTGAGCAGAGACCAGGTTCCGTCGCCCGGTTCTTTCGAGTCCAGCCACTGAAATAGTTCGGCCGAGGGGGCGGTCTTGGTCAGTCCGTCTCCTTTCAATTTAGCGCGGAGATACTCCGGATTTCGCTTCACCCGGTAGCGCCGATGCCCCAATCGAAAGACCAATTCCACCGAGGTTTCCTGGCTGGGCTTGGCATGAGCACTTCTGAGGTCCGTCCCCGTTCTTCCGTCCCGAAGCTCCTGCCCGGTCGTCTCGCCGTAAAGACAGTAGCAAATGGCATCCAGCAAGGTTGTCTTGCCAGCGCCGATAGGACCGGCCATGACAAACAGTCCTGCCTGATTGAGTTTTGCAAAATCGATTTCCTGGCGACTTGCAAACGGACCAAAACCTTCAATGTTCAGCTGCTCAAATCTCATCGAGGACCTCCTTCCTGCTGCTGCGCGATCTCCATCCACTTTGCCGCAAGCCGCAGATGCTCCGACAAGTCTCGATCCTTGAAGCGTTCCTTCAGAAACTGCTCTACGTTCCGCGATGGTGGCACCCGCGGAGACTGCTCCGTCGGCGCACTGCCTCCCGTCCAGTCAGTCGGCTGCAAGGTTCGCTGTAGATCCATTTCCAGAAGAAAGGGATAAAGCTCTTTCAATCGCTCTCTGGTACCAAAAGGAACCGTCAGATCCTTCAGCTCAATGCGAATCAGATCCTGATTTCGCCGTCTATCCTGATTCGCCAATTGGATCAGATCCTCTGCCACTCCCTGCAGGGTTCGCATCCCCAGCTTTTGCGGCAGTTCCAGCCGTTCGAAGGTCACCTTTCCTTCGCCATCCAGTTCTAACATCACGCAGCACTTTCTATGCGACTGCTCGGCAAACGAATACCGGCACAGCGATCCGCTGTACTGAACTCGTTCCGTACCAATCTCATGCGGTCGATGCAAATGCCCGAGCGCGGTATAGCAGAAGCGATCGAACAGGTGGGACTCGACGGCGCTCGATCCACCCACCGAAATATCCCGTTCGGAATCCTCCGTAGCCTGCCCACCTGCGGCAAACAGATGCGCCACCAGAACATGCCTGCCTGTGCCGTGCATGTCGCAGTTCTCAACTCGTGCCGCAATCGCCTCATGATGCGTTCTAAGATCGGGTAGTTCCAGAGCGTGTCGGACATCGGAAGGAAGGCTGTAGGGCATCAGATGAAATGCCACCTTGCCAAACCGATCCTCCAGATCGACTCGCAATGCTCCGTCATACGAGGTGCCAGCGACGAATACGCCCGCCTGCCGCAGCAAGCCGGCACCAAACTGCAATCGCTCACCGCTGTCATGATTGCCAGCAATCGCCAATACTGGTGCCACCTCGCGCAAACGCATCAACGTTTGATCCAGCAACGCAATCGCGTGCTCTGGCGGCACGCTGCGATCATAAACATCCCCTGCGATCACAATCGCGTCGGGACGCTGATCTCGCGCAATTCCGACCAATTGCTCCAGTGCATACTCCTGCAACTCCACAAGATCCATTCCTCCTAGCATCCGTCCTAGATGCCAGTCCGCCGTGTGCAAAATCCGCATCCCTAATTTTCCTTGGTGATCGCATGAATCCCTGCTGAACCATCGCCTCATTTTCACCCCAGGACGGACACCTTTGGTCACCCCCGAAGATTTTTTCTAAAAATCAGGCTCGACAGTCGCCTTGGAAATAGCGACCATCCGGCATCGGGTAGTTTCTCATTGCAACCAGGCCTCTTCGCCCGGGAGTTCCTCGGATGACAGCGTTCAGGATCGTTATTTGCCTGATGCTCCTGTCGGTCGGTGGCTGCGCACTTGGAACAAGCGCTTCCTCACCCAGCCAAGAAGCTTCCATTGCGCCAAGTCCCGATGATTCGAAAATCGACTCGGGAACCAAGACTCAGCAGATGCCACGTATTCGACCCTGGGGCCGCACGCGGGAAAAAGGCTCCGGCCTAGCACCTGAAGCGAGGGCCATCGAACGATCGCTCGGGTACCAGTAGAGCGAGTCTCCAAGAGTGCCAGCCCCAAAAAGTATCTGCAGGGGAAAAGGATGCCTGAGCTACCAGGTGACCATCCTCGCGCCTGCGTTGGCCACCATCGCCAGATGGTGGATTGGCTGGTTGGACCACTTGCGCAGCACTCCACCGCTTGGCCGCGTTGGCTACGGTCCGTGGTGACTACAACGATGCTTGATCTAAGAGGCGACTATGCTCCCGCCTGCGGTAGCCACCATCGCCCGATGGTGGATTGGCTGGTTGGACGACTTGCGCAGCACTCCACCGCTTGGCCGCGGTGGCTACGGTCCGTGGTGACTACGGGATGAATTGCAAGGCATTTCCACTCTATCCCGCTTGCCCTCCGCTCCGGGATGGTTGCGACTGTGCCGATCAGGTACACTGCAGCGATTCTGCAAACTTTTCCAGGCGGCTTGGTGAAGAAAGGGTAGCTCATGGCAGGCACTAGGGACAGTAGCCCCCGTCGAGTTGTATTTCGTCGGCATGGATTGCTTTTGCTGGGAACCATCGCGGGACCTTTGCACGCTCAGCAACTGCAAGTGCAAAATGATGATGCAGGAAGTGTCGTGACGGCACTGGCCACCGACAACCAGCCAGTCGATGCGGTTCAACCCGCCGCGGCATTCCTACCGACCTCATCGATTCCAAGCGGCCTCCAACTGCCTTCCTTCGCTTGGGATATCCAGCGATTGCCTAAGCCAGATCAGGCGAAGGAGAAGGTTCAGCAGGCTGCTTACCAACTGCAGCAGTACCTGAACCCGGAAAGCAATCCTCGTGGAGCTGATTGGCTGAAGTTTCTGCGATGGGACGACCTGCTGAAGGAGATTCAGTCGGAGTCCCCATCCCCATCGCGGCTGGATCAGTTTGCACTCCGCATGCGGCAAAACTATCAGGGATTGGACTACGCGCCGTTCGTAGCTCTGCGCGATGCAATCCAGCAGTTCTCACGGGGACTGAGGTATGGTAGCGAACCCGAAAAATCGATCGAGACGCTCCAAAAACAACTCGCCCCGCTCGCCGATGCCCTTCAAAAGTCCCCTGAAGGCTCCGACATGGAGCGGCAACGTGAAATCGGTCGCTTGACGCAGTTCCTCACGGAATCGAACCAAGCGGAGCCGCTGGTGAGGAAGATTGAATCGATGTTTGGTGGCCCAAACGTTCGCCTCCTGGTCTCTGACGACTTTCTTCAGACGAAACTGAAGCGAGCGGTTTCCGAGCCCAGTCCGGTACAGGAGGTGATTCTGGGAACCCGAATTCAAGGGAATAGTATCACTGAAGGATCGGTCACACCTCGACTAGTCCCCAACGGACGAAATGCCACCATGGCGCTCCAGCTGTTGGCGCAGTTTGAAAGCGACAACCGAGGCGTCAACCGAGGTGTCACGATCCTCACTAAAGGACACGCACCGATCTCTGCATCGGAGACAGTTCAATTGCTGGACCATGGATTGGTGGCGATGAACGATGCCAGTGTTGAAGCCGATTTGGATACGGATGTCACCGACATTCAGCATCGTCTGAAGATCGTGCGCAAATTGGCTGCAAGGCAGGTGGCGAAGAAGCAGGATCTCGCCAACCAGATCGGCGAGCAGCGATTGGAGACGCGGCTACGGAAACAGTTTCACGAGCAATTGGTGGCGCAGCTAAGCAACGCGAATCAGCGACTAGGATCGCTTCAGATACCAGCGCTCAACCGCCTGGGACTGGATAAACCGAAACGGTCCAGTTGGACCAGCCAGGACTACCTTGCCCTCCGCTGGCTTGCAAGGCAATCCGGCCAATTGGCCGCCCCAAACGCCTGCCCGATGGTGGTGGAGCCGCGTGGAGTGACGCTTCAGGTCCACCAGTCGGTCCTCCACAATTTGCTGGATCCCGTCCTAGCTGGCCGGATCATTCAGAATACCGATCTGCCTGCCTTCGTCCAGCAAGCGGGTGGGAGAGTATCGGAGCGACTGCAAAAGGAGTCGCAGGAAGAGCCTTGGTCGATGTCGATGGCATCGTATCACCCCGTGGAAATGGAGTTTGAGGATGGACTGATTCAAATCCGAATCCGCACCACGAATCAGAAGAAAGGTGACCAGAAGCTGGACCAGCCCGCCGCCATCACCGCTGCGTACCGGCCTGTCGTAGAGAACAATACGCTGCAACTGGTTCGCGAAGGGGATGTGAAGGTGGAGTTGTTTGGTGCAAGAGCCCGCGGCTTGGAGGCGACGACAACTCGTGCATTCCTCCAGGAGAAGTTTGACGAAGTATTTCGCAACCCTCTTTTGGAAAAGCCAATCAGTCCATTCGATCAGCTTCCCGAAGGCGCACCAGACCTTCGGCTCGTATCCATCGATACGCAGGACGGCTGGTTGCAGGCCCGTGTTGAATAGCAACTCCAATGGGGTACACGAGGCTGCGGCAGGATTCCGGAATCAAGCTTTCCTCCCGCCTGCGGTAGCCACCCATCGCCAGATGGTGGATTGACTGGTTGGACGACTTGCGCAGCATTCCACCGCGTGGCTGCGGTGTCTACGGGCCCTGGTGCCTACAAGAAGTCTTGATCGACAAGGCGACCTTTCACCCGCCTGCGGTAGCCACCCATCGCCAGATGGTGGATTGACTGGTTGGACGATGTTCATAGACCTCCTCCGCATGGCCGCGGTGGCTACTGAGAGGACAAGAAATACGATTCGCCCGGATGGCCTTTCCTCTCTTCCCCTGGTTCGCTCCCGACGGCGCGGGTGGTTATACTCATCGATTACCGCATGCGTTTATCCCACCCTATTCCTTCGATGACCCATCCTGTCAGGTGACCTATGAAGATCTTTTGGCATCGATTCGTGATCGTCGTTCTTTCCGCTTGTGTTTTCCACGGCGGTTCCGCCATTCAAGCGCAGGAAGCGTCCAAGCCGCTAGGTAGTGGACCTTGGATCACCTCGATCGATGTTGGCCCCGGCCCAGATGACGTCATCGCCACCAGCGCCACTGGACTGTTGCTGCGGGCTGGCTCGATCCAACGTGCTTCCATCAACAACCCCACGACGCTTCAGCAGGTAGTGGAGACACCTTCCAGCGCATGGAAAGTCGCACTGCTGCCGGACAAGCAGCGATTTATCGCCACCGATTACAGTGGCGGCGTTCATCTAGGTAGTCTCGCCGATCCTGCTTTGACGAAGAAGTTGGAGACGGCAACGCGCTGGTCGCGTGCCCTGCTGCCATTGGAAGATGGTCGCGTGCTGATTGGCACGGAGGATGGCAAAGTGGTTGCGGTTCAGACCAACGATGGAACGGCCGCTGCTCCCGCCGATGCACACGGCAGCGCTATTTTCTCGTTACGCCGATCGAAGAACGGCGCCTTGATCGCCTCTTCTTCCGGTCAGGGTAGCGTCAAACTGTGGAATACAGCGGATCTCCAGCCTGTGCGGGAAATTGCAGTCGGTCCTGTTGCAGTATGGGATACCGCCTTTGCGAAGGATGACTCCCTTTTAGTAACTGGGGACGCGGACCGAAGACTCAACCTCTATGACGTCGCAGGCGGTAAGTTGCTGCAGACGATCGCGATCCTCCCCGATTGGATCACCTCCCTGGTCAGCCTGCCAAACGATTTCGTTGCGGCTGGCTGCATGAACGGCAAAGTCTACTTCTTCGACCTCCAGTCGAAGACGCTAGTGCATCATCTGGATGGCCCAGGAAGCGGGATTTGGGCTCTGTCCCTATGTGGTGACGGCAATCACCTCATCGCCGGAACCCGCAGTCATGGCCTTCATCGCTGGGATGCTCCCAACTGGACCGCAAGCTGTGAGGCTGGACGTGCCGAACGGCTTGCCGAAGTTCCGCCGGCCCCCCCAGGACGCTGATTCCCCTTTTTCGCCTTAGCTTTGGGCCGTTCAAGACAACCGCACCTGGCACCCTTTGCCAAGCTGCGGGCTTGATCCCTTGTCAGCCTTCTTCCGTTGGCGACAATCAGAAATCCGCATGGTGGCCTCCACGGCTCCATCGATCGGCGTTGGGTCGGGAAACCCCCTGCTGCGTCTCTGTACTTCGATCCCTTCCCTGGATCCTCCTCCAGCATCGGTTGCACTCGCATGGCCCGCGAATTGAAATGGATTCGAAACATCGGCATCATCGCTCATATTGACGCGGGCAAAACGACGGTTACCGAACAGATGCTGTTCATGAGTGGTTCCAAGCATCGCGCCGGATCGGTCGACTCGGGCACCACCGAAACCGATGATGATCCGGAAGAGCAAGAGCGTGGAATCACGATCTTTGCCGCTTGCGTTACGTTTCGCTGGAAAGACTGCACCGTCAATCTTCTGGACACACCTGGACACGTCGATTTCACCGCCGAAGTGGAACGATGTCTTCGAGTCCTCGACGGCGCGGTGGTGGTATTCAGCGCGCGAGAAGGGGTGGAGGCTCAAAGCGAAACGGTATGGCGGCAGGCGAACAAATACGGCGTTCCGCGATTGGTATTTATCAACAAACTGGATCGCGAAGGAGCCGACTACTATCGAGTGCTGGAGGAAATCTCACCGCGGCTGAATGCCTCCCCCGTCGCCATCCAGATTCCTGTCGGCATGGGGCCGTCGCATACACGCGATCCGTTCCGCGGCATCATCGATCTGGTGGAGATGAAATACTTTCGCTTTGATCCCGCCGACGGCGGAAAGACCGTCATCGCCGAACCGATCCCCGAAGAATCTCAGGATGAGGCACAGATATGGCGAGATGAGATGCTGGAGAAACTCTATCCGCACGATGCCGAGCTGATGGAACTGGCGCTCAACGAAAAGCCGATTCCAGCGGAGATGATACGTGCAGCATTACGGAAGGCGTGCATCGACCAAGTCCTACAACCCGTCCTTTGCGGCGCAGCTCTTCATGGGATGGGCATCCAGCCGCTGCTGGACGCTGTCAGCGCCTTCCTTCCAAGTCCGCTGGATCGACCAGCGGTGGAAGGCTGTGATCCGGAAAAGCCAGACAAGTCGTTGGTTCGTAAACCAAGCCCCAAGGATCCCTTCTGCGGGCTAGTTTTCAAGATCCTGCCGCAAAAAACCGGAGACCTCTACTGGATACGCGTCTACTCCGGTCGCCTGGAAGCCAATTCCCGAGTCTATGTCCCTAATCGCGATAAGAAAGAGAATATCGCCCAGCTCTGGCAGATCCACGCCACCAAAAAAGAACGGCAAGGGCAGATCGATGCGCTGGAGTGCGGAGACATCGCCTGCGCAATTGGGCCTCGCTATGCCATTACGGGCGATACGTTCTGCGATACTCGAGAGATGATCCAGCTGCCATCGATCCAGTTCGCGCAAACCGTGCTGTCGATGGCGATTGAGCCAGAGAATACCGCCGAGCGGAAGAAGCTGGCGGAGGTCTTGGAAATGCTCAAACGACAGGATCCCACATTCACGGCGGTAGAAAATACCGAGTCCGGGCAAACGCTGATTTCGGGCATGGGCGAATTGCACCTGGATGTGATCAAGCATCGACTGACTCGCGATTTTCAGCTCAATGTTCGCTTCTACAAACCGCGGGTCAATTATCGAGAAACGATCGCCAAGCCGGCCACGGTCACCGGACAGTGCAATCGGCAAGTGGGGTCTACCCAACTCTTTGCAAGGCTGGAGGTGAAATTTGAACCGATGGAGGATGTGGCCGCATCCAATCTGGTGTTCGATCGGACGCCACCCGAAATGATGCTGCCCGAACCGCTGAGGCAGGCGGTGCTGGAGGAACTGAAGAATCGATGCGAGGGAGGGGGACGTGTTGGATCGTTCCCATTGACGGGACTGCGCGTCAGCTTGCTGGGAGCGCAGATGGCAGAAACCGGATCGGATGAAGTCGCCTTTCGCATAGCAGCCAACGACGCCTTCGAGCAAGGATTGGAAGAGGGTGGACCGGTGCTGCTGGAACCGGTGATGAAGCTGGAGATCACGACCCCCGACGATTACATGGGGGAACTGGTTGGCGATTTGCAGCAGCGGCGAGCGATCATTGAGAAGACAGAGAATCGCGGAATGAACACCCTGATCGTTGCTCACGCCCCCCTGAAGGAACTCTTCGGTTACAGTAGCGCCATCCGAAGCCTAAGCCAGGGACGCGCCAGCAGCTCCATGGAACCCTACGGCTATCAGGCCGCACCTCAAAGCGATCAGGACGCCTTCGGCGGCTGAAGCTCCCATGCCCATCGCCAAGGTGGCTCATTTCCTTCCTTCGCATCGGATTTTCAGCAACAGCCTTACCACCATGTCTCGGGCTGAAGTAGCTCCGGTTCACCACCGCTGGGAGAAGATAAGATATAGCGACTCCGCATCTCTGGCCCCATTGGGCCCTGCAGTCTCCTCCAGGAATCGGCCGCCGTAGAGTTTGTTGTAGCTGGCCATCACGTCGGAATACCTAGTCAGATGAAAATTCGCGAACAATCCGACTTCATTCCCGACATCCCTGCCTGCTGAACCGGTTGGATCCCGACGAAGCGCATTCCCACCCGGGCCGTAGAGCGCATCCTTTTCCTGGTCCAGCCAAAATCGATGGTACTGCCCCCAAAGCGTGATCCAGGGGACAGGATAAATGTAGGCATGTAGATTGGCGTCGTGGATGTTCTGCCTTCCAACCAAGTCCATCCATCCCATGTAGTAATGACCAAAAGGAAAAAGGTGATGGAATGTATGCGCGTCCCCCGACGATGGATCTTTATCCCCACTGGCATAATCGTAATACGCCCAGATAGTAGGTGACCAACCGGCCTCTTTCCATGAACGGCCTAGTCCTGCCGTAGCGGCGCCGGCAGCAAGGTCTCGATCTGTCTGTTCACCCGCCTGAAGCATCGCCTCGAAGTCCCAAAGCAATCCGTCGCGATCACCCAGAAATCGAGTTCCTGTGGTGGTGATCTCAGCAGGGCTTCTGTCCATGCCAAGTTGTGAGACGTGGCGGTCGTTGGAGAAATGGACTAGGTAGAAGTCGATCGACTTGTTCTTATCGGGACGGTAAGTTGCCCAGTTCCCATATAGATTCTGCTGATTGTCAGGGCGGTCCAATTCCCCCGAATTCGGAACCACGGGCTGGACCCAAAAGGTATCCAAATCCCATTTCTCTCCTTGGCGGAACACTTTGACGCCCTCAAAAGTTCTTCGGGTATTGGCCCACTCCAGGGGAGAGATGAGTCTTTGAGAGCCGTAGAGCATTTCTTGGCGTCCAGCCCTGAGGTAGACCGGCTTGTCGGCAGCCTCAAACAATTTGAGTTCAAAAAACAAATTCGCGGGGTAGTTTCCGATTCGGGTTCGGGATTCGCGATGGAAGCGGACTCTCCTCTTGGAACGCCGCTAGCTTCCTGCGCTCCCGCCCCCTGAGTGAGGACTGCGCAAAGAAAGATGAAAACAAAGAGAGAGTTGAAGGATGCAGGGGCTATAGGCAACCAAATCCTTCCCAAGAGACTCCCAAAGACAACTCAAACGAATCCTCTAAATGATCGGCCGGTAATCGCAACCACTTACAGGAAACCAATTGCATCCTCCCAGATCCAATCAAACCCGCGCGAATGCTAGCAAGGAGCAGCGTCGTGAGACCGACCTCCTCGGCACGGTTCATGTCCACCTACCGCATCTGAGAATGGTCGCACCGATGATTCGGCGATATAGCAACGCCAAACGCATCCAAAAGTGCCTATCGGCTGTCGAATCCAATCGCACGTAACCGGGGCAGCCGAAGGAGAGCAAAGCTAATTAAACCTCAACCTGCTTTCATGCTCCGGGGGGTATCGCCTCGCTCGCTGATCACTTGGTTGGAATAGAAATGGACTGGAGCGGCAGAGAATGAACCGTTTCCTGGGTTTCTATCCCACCAAAAAGAGTATGACAACTGGCATCATGGATCAGCACCCTGAGCAGTTGCCCAGCTTGGCGTTCATTCCCCTCCCAAACGACGATTCGATCGCAAGGGGTGCGCCCCGTCATCTGTCGGACAGGTCCTACTTCTCCCCGCTTGATCGATACCTTGCTAGGGCCTTCAACCAGCACTTCCACCGTGCGCCCTAAAAACCGCTGGTTGTCTTCCTCGCTGATCCGATTCTGCACCTCCAGCAATTTCATGTTCCTCGCCGTCTTCACATCGGCAGGAACATCGTCCTCATACAGCTCGGCCCCTTTGGTCCCGGGGCGCACGGAATACTGAAAAATGAAGCTGTTCTTGAATCGCCAACGCTCCACCAATTCCACTGTCTTGAGAAAGTCTTCGTCCGTCTCCCCGCAGAAACCGACGATAAAGTCGCTCGACACCGCCGCATCAGGGAGAATCTTACGAATCCTTTCCATCATGTCGTCGTAATCAGCAACCGTATATCCTCGCTTCATCCGCTTGAGAACGGCATCAGATCCGCTCTGTGCTGGAACATGCAAATAGGGCGAGCACTTAGGAAGATCACGCACCGTCTCTAGGAGTTCGGTGGTCATGTCCTTCGGATAATTTGTCACAAACTTGATCCGCTCAATCCCTTCGATTCGATGCAGGGAGTGGAGGAGATCAGCCATGCGTACGGTGCGATCACCGACCGCATACCGATAGCTGTTCACCGTTTGCCCTAGAAGGGTAATTTCCTTGCACCCCTGATCGGCAAGAATTTTTGCCTCCGACAGAATCTGATCCGGGTGCCTACCTTGCTCGGGGCCCCGAGTCATCGGGACGATGCAATAGGTGCAGAACTTATCACAGCCGATCTGGATCCGAAGGTAGGCTTGAAACGCCGTAGGCCTCATGGCAGGATCGCGCAGTGGATCAAAAGTTTCATGACTGCGTCGAATATCTTCTTGAGACCCGTCGCGCCGGCCCAGGCTGACGGCCACCTGCGGTCCTGAGCCGTTCTGGATTCCTTCAATCAGTTCGGGAATGCGATGCAGTTGCCCCGGACCTACCACCAGGTCTACATAGGGAGCCCGCTCTAAGACTAGTCGCTGATCCTTCTGCGCCATGCAGCCCATCACACCGATGATCTTTTCTGGATGATCGGATTTCCATTTTTTCAGTTTGGCTAGGTTGCTGTAAACCTTCTCCTCCGCATGCTCCCGCACGCTGCAGGTGTTGAACAACAGCGTGTCTGCAAGGTAGGGATCCGCGGTCAGGATATATCCCTGCTTTCGCAGCGCCGCCACCACCATTTCGCTGTCCAGCACGTTCATCTGGCAGCCGACCGTTTCGATGTAGAGTTTCTTGGTCTGCGTCGAGTCCATTGATCCCAGCACTCCTCGGTCAACACCCTTCTTTAGACTAAGACATCTACAGAGTAACTCTGATCAGCACGATTCTCAGGAGAAATCGTGCATCGAGCGTTACATCGGCGGCGTCGCAGCCCCAAATCGCATCAGAAAGACTGAAAATCCCCAACATTCGTCCGATCCGCCGAACCTCCAAATCGTAGCATCCTGGTGGCTGACGTCCACATCAATCGGCCTCTAGGAGGGAGGCACCCGTTCATTTCCGCAAACCCTTCGCCGAAACTCACCATCGGGAAGCTGGACAGGAGGATTCAAGCCGGTTCCGCAGAAAAACCCTGTATCTTCGGCATCCGTTCACCAGGTTTCAGATTCCCCGTGCCCCTGCTCCTTTTCCCCACATCTCTATGAGTAGACGACTCGACGCGTCTTCCCCCGGGTGCGAGCGAAACCGCTTCCCTCGAATCGATCTCGAGAGAGCTAAGGGCGATCTACAGAGGGGCATCCCAAGGTTTCTAAAGCAGCAGATGATACTTGATAGGTTCAGAATCGAGTACAAAAGAGGCACTAGCGATTGGGACCAAAGGATAGGTCGTCGTGCTCCCATTTCAACCGATTTTGCAAAGTCCTTGCGAGGCATTTGGATGTCCAATATTTCGATTTTCAATGACGTGATTGGTCCGGTGATGCGAGGGCCCTCCAGTAGCCACTGTGCGGCAGCGCTTCGGATCGGAAGGATCTGTCGCGATCTGATGGGAGGAAGGATTGAGCGAGTGCTTATCGAAATGGATCGGTCTGGTTCGCTCCCTACCACCCACACCAGCCAGGGATCCGACATGGGCCTGTTTGGCGGTTTGCTAGGATGGGATGCCGATGATCCTCGACTTCCCGATTCCCTCCAAGCGTTGCAGCAAGCCGGTATCGATCACCAGTTCGCGACAATCGATATTGGCGACCCACATCCCAACACCTACCGCATCACCTTGTGGAATGAAAATGGCCCACATTCCCTGATCGCCATCTCTACCGGGGGCGGCATGATCCAAGTTCTTTCGGTCGACCAGTTTGCAATGGAAACGGATGGTGGCAGCGACGAAGTTTGGTGGATTACCGATGAACCTTCGGCAGGGAGCGCACCTGAAAATGCCACGCTTAGGATCTACCGAAGCGGTGATGCTACTTTGATGCAGATACGGTCGGCGGATCCCCTTCCGGAGGCCGAACTGAACCGTTGGATCGCTACGGCTCCAAAACCACGCTGGTCAGCTCGCATCGGTCGCGTGCTGCCCGTCCCCTCGAATCCCGGAGCACCGCCCCCTTTTTCCACGAGTCGGCAGATCGTCGAAGCGATCCAGCGTCCCGAGACGACGCTTTCAGAACTAGCGATGGAATACGAACAACAGCGGAGTGGATACGACTCCCAGCGCATCACTGACATGATGTTGGACTTGACCGGAATCTGGAAGCGATCGCTAGCGTCGGGGCTGGCGGGTACTACCTACGAGGATCGTATCCTGGGATACCAAAGTGGAGGGTATGTCGAAGCGATGAAGGCGGGGCGACTGATCCCATGCGGTCTGCTGGATCATGTGGTCGCCAACGTCACCGCACTCATGGAGGTCAAGAGTTCGATGGGAGTCATTATCGCCGCCCCCACTGCCGGTGCTTGTGCGGCACTACCCGGCGTGGTGCTGGCAGCCGGCGAGCAGATGCAAAAGAGCGATGAGGAGTTAGCGAAGGCATTTTTGGCTGCTGGACTGATTGGTGTGGTGATCGCATCGCAGTGGACATTTGCGGCAGAGGTTGGGGGGTGCCAGGCTGAGGGCGGTGCCGCCGCCTCCATGGCTGCCGGTGCGTTGGTTCAGCTGAACGGCGGCACTGCGAACCAGGCGCTTGCTGCTGCCTCCATGGCGCTCCAAAGCATGCTGGGACTAATCTGCGATCCCATCGCCAATCGCGTCGAAGCACCATGCCTTGGGAAAAATATCATGGCCGCGGCCAATGCGCTCTGTTGCGCCAACATGGCAATGGCGGGATATGACCCTCTGATACCGCTTGATGAAGTCGTCGATGCGGCACGTCGCGTCTCTGAAAAGATGCCTCGCGAGCATCGCTGCACGTCCCTGGGTGGTCTTGCCACCAGCCTAACGTCGATTCGTATTGAGGAACGCCTGAAGAAAAGAAGTGAAGTGGCTAGCCGGTAGCCAACCGAAGGCTACCCCCATGGCTTGCACTAGCCACCATCGCCAGATGGTGGAACGCCTTCATCACACGTGGCCTCAACCAACCATCACCAAACTCATCCCGCAAGTTCTTTGGAACGCTTTGTCGCGGCCAGCACGGCTTCAATCAACGCGCTTCGCAATCCTTGGCGCTCCAGCGTACGAATCGCTTCAATCGTCGTTCCACCGGGACTTGCGACTTGGTCGCGAAGTACCGCGGGGTGCTCCCCGGTTTCCAGAACCATGCGAGCTGCTCCAAGAACGGTTTGGGCCGCTAATTGCAGTGCCACCTGGCGCGAGAGGCCCGCAGCCACCCCGCCATCGGCCATGGCTTCAATCACGGTCAGAACGTAGGCAGGACCAGATCCGGAGACGCCGGTGACGGCATGCAACTGGGAATCGCCCACCTCCACTGCCAGCCCGACGCTTTGCATCAGATTTTTTGCCCATGCACGATCTTCATCTGTCGTTCCGTCTCCGTAGGCGATTCCGGAGGCACCCGCCAGCACCTGAACTGGGGTATTCGGCATGACGCGAATGATACGATCGGTACCAAGCCACTCAGAGAGGGAATCGATCGAGATGCCCGCCACGATGGAGAGGATACGGTGCTGGCTTCGGACCAGAGGCCGATACTGGGGATGGACGGCAACCAGCACCTGAGGTTTGATTGCGAGGACGATCGTCGAGCAGTTGGTGAAAATCGGTTCGGGCCCGGAATGGACCGTACAGCCCTCAAAACGACTGCGAAGTTTTTCGGCCTGCGTTTTTGAAGGCTCGCAAAAATGCAGCCGCTCCGCCGTCATCAGATGATTGGCGAGGGCACCTTGTGCCAGTGCAGTAGCCATCTGGCCACCGCCGAGGAAGCCGAGTTCTTCAGAGTCCATGGGAGATTGGTAGCCTTCCGAGACGATGGAAATGGGGTCAGGTCGCCATGACCTTTCTAATGATTGAAGTCTGCCCAATGCCGCTCGGGAAGGGCCGCAGCGGCCGGGACCAGCGATATCGATCAATTCGTTCGGAAGAATCATCACAGCCGTGCCCGAATTGTCCTCCAGGAATCGGCACTAGTCTGTTCGACGGAAGCGACTCAGGAACAAACACCAAGTGCATCGGGGACCGCTCGGCAGCTGAACTCCGGCGGCATCCTCACGGGGTACATTCGCCGCGGAATCGAAACTGCCAAGGTTGTTCCTGAGGTCGTAAAATCCTCATTGGAATTCGACCTTTGCAAGGAAAGATATTTTATTCCCTTTCCGCTCCGGAGTGCCTGTCGATGTTGCAGCAAAAGCGGTAGTCGATACAATGGGGACTCACGTAGTTGGACGACTTGTCCGCATGATCCCAACCAAGGCTCGGTGTTCTACCGACAAACTTTGGTTCGACCCCAACCGGGATCAGATTGGCGGTTTGTTGGATTCCTGCGTGTGGCACTTTTGCTGGTGCACGGGGCGTAGCGCAGCCTGGATTAGCGCGCCACCTTGGGGTGGTGGAGGTCGTGGGTTCGAATCCCGCCGCCCCGATTTTCGGCGGAGCCGAATACGGATAGTACAGAGGAGAAAGTGGACCAGTAGAGGTTTCACGCCCGAGTGGTTTTCTAGGGCATGTGACTTAGGCAATCAATCCGCTTTCTCTTCTCCACTCGGTCTATTTTCTACTGCTCTACTCTCTTCTTCCAGAGCAGCCGAATGACTTTCCAATTCGAGAAGTTGCTCGTCTACCAGAATTCCGTTGACTTCGCTGACGCAGACTTCCAGCGACGGAGCAATTCCAGTGCTGTTACAGTTTTCTGGTCAATCAACTCCGTCGTGCTGCATTATCGATCTCTTTGAACATCGCTGAGGGCGTTGGCTACGAAGAGTCTTGGCTAACACCGCTTGCGGATAGGGGTAGGGAAGCCGCATTGGGTTGCGGCTCCCCTCCCTCCGAACCGGACTGGCGGATCTCCCGCATCCGGCTCTCCAGTCGATAGCTAAGCTTTTGGCTTCCTTTTCAAGGATTGGCTTTCACGAGCATGGAGCGCCGCAAGGCTCAGCAACCCATGATCCGCGAAGAGGGCGTTGGGATACCGGTGATGATCCAACCCACGGCCACGGCCTGACCGGCCAGCGCGTTTGCGTAAGATACTGCGCAGCCGGCCCCGAATGTAACCGTCAAGCCCCGGGAAGACTGTCTTCCAACTGTGCTTGAAGTATTCGTACCAGCCCCGAGCACTTGCATTCACGTCGACGATGATCGACTGCAGGCTGCGGCCGTTCGTTCGGCGGGTTTTGTGGCGGATCGTATCTTTGAATTTCATCATGCTCTTGCGGCGAGGGAATCGCCGATGGCCGATGAACCGGTATCCAAGGAACTCGAATCCGTCTACTTCCACGTCGACGATTTTCGTCTTGGTCGGGTGAAGTGTCAGGCCTCGTTCGGAGGTCCATGCCCTTACCATATCCAAGGCGCTTTCGGCCTCCGAGAGTGTCTTGCATTGGATCACTAGGTCATCTGCGTACCGAGTCATCTCGTACCCCGTAGATGCCATCAGGTGGTCTAAATCGTTCAGATAAAGATTACTCAGCATCGGGCTGAGTACCGCACCCTGCGGTGCGCCACTCTCAGGTTCCCAGTGTTCCTTACCGTCAAGAATCTCAGCCTTCAGAAACTTCTCGACTAAATCCAGCACGCGATTGTCGGCGACGTACTTGCGCAATTCCCCTAACAGTCGGTCATGCGGAATCGTGTCAAAGTAGGATTTCAGATCCACATCAACCGTGTAGCGGTAGCCCTGCCTTACGAGCAGGTCGACCCGTCGAAGCGCATCTTTGCAACCTCGGTTAGGGCGAAAACCGTAACTGTGATCGGCAAATTGCCGCTCCAGTATCGGTTCCAGTACATGGCGAAGGGCGCCTTGAACCACGCGATCTCGCACCGTCGGTATACCAAGCGGGCGAGTCTCATTGGTGCCTGGTTTGGGGATATTCACGCGCCGAATCATCTGCACCTGGTACTTGTCCTCGCGCAGATGGGTCTCCAGTTTGTGAATATGCCGCGTCAGGTCAGCGGTAAAATCCTCGATCGTAACATTGTCGACTCCAGGCGATCCCTTGTTCGCAGCGACCTTGCGGTACGCCGAGAGCAAGTTCTCCGTCTTGTAGACCTTGTCGATCAGACTATGCCATTTACCTCCTCGAACACTGTTTTGTTCCAGTGTGGCCAACATCGGATTGGTCCAGACACTCGGTTCGGTCCATCCCCATCGGGATCGGGCCTCTTCGGTGGGTTTAGACTGGTTGGTCAGAGACTTCCCAGCCACTTGACCCGATTGGTCTTCCAAGGTTCTGTCCTTTCTCGAATCTATCTTCCTGCATCCCTTTGCTCCGCAGGCATTACCCCGCTTCCAAGCTCCTATGGATGCTCTGACTTCCGTCGCGGCGACGCCGCATGCGCCCTTTTGACCCTATGGGGGAGGCTGGACTCGCATGCCGGATCGGCTTGCCCGAAACGGATCTCCCTTCTTATTGCGTCGAAACTTCTTTCCATTCCGTCACCAACCACCCCCCGCTGCCCAACGGATCGATTTGTTTTATCCCTCTGGCTGACCTCGATTCACCTTGCGGTGAATCGAGGCATCTTGGACTTCGCCATTTGCTAGCAGGCTCGTCACAGCGACAGGCCGAATCGTGTTCGTCATCCTACGGACTGGAAATTCATCGCCAGTTGCTCTCCACCTCCCTTTGCAGGAACGCAGTTACTGTTGATTAATGGGTCCAAATCAAACCCATGAAGGGACTTACACCCTCCCGTTTCGACGCCGTCAAAGGCGCACTAGCCACC
>JBEISR010000061.1:0-11722 GCA_040375295.1 Planctomycetaceae bacterium | reverse complement strand
GGGAAAAGAAATTACAAAATCATATCGCTTGCCTGCATCTTGCATGTGCCTATCTTACCTATGCTAGATCAGGGGTTTTCGGATAGGTTCTTACTTCCGGACCCAGAAAAGCGGACGCCCGGGAAGCAACGATTCAGGCTTCGACTGCAGACTGGCCCGTCCTTGGGTAATGCTACCCACCTGCAGAAATTCTCCAGGCCCACTTCCGGTTGCGCTGACCGTGGGAACCAGCAGCACGCCGTCTGGAATATTCTCGCGGACCAGAAAAGTGCCAACCTCACCTGACTCCTCGCGGACCAAACCACCACACCAGACTATTTTCGTCTTTGCTAAAACGTCGATATCAGCCATTTGCTTCTGCAGGGCCTTCTGAATCTGAGCGATTCCCTGCTCAAGCAATTCTGCCACTTTGGGACTGATCGTCGTGTTCTCCATCGACTCGATATACCAACGAAGACGAGATTCGGAGCTTTCAATAAAGAAATCACTCATCGGCGCGAACGCTTTACCTTGAATCGTGCTCCCCGCCACCCCGACCGCAAGGATATCCGATAGGAGAATCTCTTTGATTACGCCATCGACATCGCTCGTATCCCGCGCTGTCTCCATCAATTGAACGCAACGCTGATCCCAGTCGGTCAGAAAACTATCCTGCTTCGCTAACTCATTGAGTAGATTTCTCACCAATTGCCGAGGCTGGGTCTTGATCTCAAACTTCCCTCGATAGTTACGGTCCACTACGGTTCCACTGGGATCGTTGATGATCGGAACGAAAGACTGCGAATTTGCAGTGGCCGCAGTGCGAGTGCTTTCGATGTCGCGCAGCATGGAGTAGTCGATGAAGGCCCGCTTCTGCCCAGCGGAGATCAGTGTGAGCGTTTCCAGAAAGATCGATTTCGTTAGCGACTGCTTCAGTTGCTCCAGCTTTTGCACTCGATCGGTCGGCGCCTGAAACCGCTCCTTGACTGCGGCATGATATGGTTTTCCAGGCAGTCCATTCATACTCGACACGAGGGAGTCAAATCGCTGCAGCAATTGCTTGGCGTCTTTTGGGTCGAGAGTCCCTTCCGAGAATCTTGCTAGGTCGCCGCACCAACGAGTCCACTCCTCAGCCGATCGCCAAGCTTTTGTCTCCTGAAGAACTTTCGAGAACTCATTACTCGTCGAGCTGTTCGGAAGCTTCTCTGTGAATCGCCGCAACTCCGACTCATACTCTTCAATCGACTTGGCAACTCGGATGCTCGCCATCCCCGTCGCCGCCATCTCACGATCTCTCAGGGACTTCTTGATCGAATCGCGAAGACTTGTGGTCCGCTGCACGGAAAGATCAAGCAGCTTTCTGGCTTGAGCGACACCTTTGGGATAGTCGATAGGAAGCTGCTTCAGCTTTCGAAGTATTTCCTCCAACTGGTCATTGGTGGAATCTGCCGCAGGAGCATTGGCGATCGTCTGCAACGAGGCTTCCAGTTGGCTCACATCGTCGCGTATCGCCTGGAATTCCGCCTCCGCAAGCAGACGCTCATAATCCCCAAGCCGCTTCCGCAACCTGGACACGGCTATTTTCTCTTCTTCTGTCACCGCCTGCTGTTCGGCCGCAAGAATTCTTCCTGCTTGAAGACCTTTAGGATCGGGGGCATCGGCCTCCTGGAAAAGACGGTTAAATTCCTCACGCCTTCGATCCTCCGATTCTCGCCTCTGCGTCACGGTGGTCATCAAAGCAGCGATCTTCGGATCGCCAAGCAATGCTCGATTTTCCTTGGCCAAGGAATCGACATACTGGGAGGCGGCGTCGATATCCCCTCCTTCCAGCAATTTGGTGATACTGTTGTTAGCAGCGGAAACGGCCGCTAAGTACTGCTGCTGCCGGAACCAGAGAAAACCGCCTGCGATCAATAAAAGACAACTTGCGACGATGGCGGCCAGCGAAAGAACCATGCGTCTTTGATTGGCTTTGTTGATCTCATCAACGCGTTGGACATATTGGGCCTCCAGAATCGGATCCAGCCCCAACTGTAGTGCTGCCACAGAATCGCGGGCTCGTTGCAGATCCCCCACCTTGGCATTGGGATCCTGCAGCAATCGTCCCAGCGAATCGCTGCGCTGCAGGTGCAGATTGGCAACTTCGCGCTCCTTCGCCTTTTCTTCCAACCACTCAAATACCGGTGAGACGCTCTCGGACATCAACGGACTGACCAAATCTTGGGCATCTTCAGTCAATTCCGCCCACTCCTGACACAGATGCCTTGCCAAGGCGTCATCTAGTTCCCCGTATGCACGATGCAATCGCTCGGCCAGATGCTCGATCTCCCGCACCTTGGCCGCATCCTTTCGAAGTTTCGATTCCTCGCGAATCGCACGTCGCAAATCCTTGGGCACCGGGTCGGTCCACTGCTTACTTGAGATTTCATCCGACAGTTGATGAATTTCCTCTGTGGCGCTAGCATCTTTCGCCACCTTCAACCACCGTGCACCGATCTCTTGCAGTCTTGCCAGTTCCCAGCTTTTGATATCCTCGCCCCAGACAGCATTCATCGGATCCCGTTCAGCGATCTTGCGAAGGAGTCGCAGCCGTGCGGGAAGTGGAGCCTTCGCGATGGCCAGCCGACGATGCAGCTTTAGCATCTCCTCAAGCGGCTTTTCTTCAATGAACGCCTCGTTAAGTTGCCCGATCGAATCCCGGTCGACGATTTCCGGCGGTTTGCATTCCAGCAAACGGAGAATATCGACTAGATCCGGCAGCTCGGGAAAATCAAGCGTAGCCGCGGCCTCCAGCAAATCCGGCTTCATCCTGGCCCGCTGAAGTGCTTCACTGCGCAGGCCCTTGCGCAGCAATCCAACGCACGTCGCCAGTCGCTCATTGACCTCCACCACCGCGCGAGAGTATTCCTCGACCAGCGGCGCAAGCGCCTCTGCCGACAGACCATCCGGCTGCTCAAACTGATTTCGCAGTTTTTTTACGACTTGCATAACCCACCTAATCCAATAGTTCTACTCCACTGGGAGCGTCGGAGCCAATCTCGGCATATTATTATTGACACCCGCGGGGACCGCATCATCGCCGATAACGAATTGGACATGAAACGCAATATCCTCCGGTTTGGTATTCGCTGACTTACGTCGTATCTGAAACCACCCAGCATTCGAAATTTTCGATTCAGAAACCGCTTTCTGAAGCATCCGCCATTTATCTATATAATTTCCATAAATCTCCTTGGGAGTTTGCAGTTTTGGATATTTTCTATAACACCAATTAGCATAAAACTCGTTAAATTTATTTTCCACCGGAAATCCCGATGGAAGGGCCCCTCTTATTTGCGATATTTTTTCTTCTACATCTACTTTTTTACCGTTTTCTATGCTTGCTTCTGGACTTCCATCCTTCAGCTCGCCTATTTTTCTTTTGATCTCCGCGAGGTTATTCAACTCATTCTTGAGATTCTCTATAAGAGAGGGCGATTCGAGATTGTTTACGATAAAATAGGTTGATGGTGATTGAACTTGCGACAGCAATTGCAAAACTTGCTCCAAATAGGATTTCTTATGGACTTCCAGCTCTTCCAGTTTCTTCCTAATTTCCTTTAATTCATCTCTCATTTCGAAAATCTGATTTACAAATGGCAAGTCAAAATTTGCTGCGAAACTTGACAGCTTCATCTCCCTAGGTTTGGAAGCCCCCATTTCCATAGCCATCAAAGGCTGCTTATTGCACAAGACCTCACAAGTGGAATTGGTTTTCATTAAATTTTCGGGCAATTCAAATCTGACATCTATTTTTTGAGTAATAGCTAACTTAGAAGCTTGATGAATACTCATTGCATTCGCAGGATCAATTCTTGCCGTAAATACACCGACCGACTCCGCTACGGGTACAGGCAGCGATCCCTTGCAGTCCTTAAATTGCAGATGGATTTCAATCATCTGACTCGGAAGAAGAGTGTAAAATTCAGGTTGACCAGCACCCCCTTCAAGTGGGAGAATCCTTGCAATCTCTAACTCCCACTTCGATGGAATTGTGCTGAGCTCACTCCTCACCAACTTGATTTCTTCCTCGTCCTTGCCTACATAGCGAAGTGCGACCGAACTGATCTCGTATGTTTCGGGAATTGCAAAACGAATCACAGATCCTGGGATTAAAGTATCTAGGGTAGGACCACCTGAAAATGCAAATTTCTCAATAGTTACCAGAGAAAAATGTGGTAACTCTTTTGGTTTGGCTTGAGGTTCATTCAAAGCATCTGCTTGGGGAGGTTTCTCCAGTTGAATACCGGCCGGGGTTTGGATATTTGGCTGTCCATCGTTTTCATCAGAATTTGAGTCGCTAGACACCTGCTCATTCTCAGGAGAGTCGCCGCCTTTTTGCGTATCATGAGATGGTTCTGGAACTTGAGGCTTCGGAAGTCCCCAATCGTTAACTTGCTGGCCTGTCGCAATGTCTGCTTGAGTTAGCTGCAAAGCCTGTTGGTACCTCCAGGCGGCGAGGCCCCCGAGAGCCAGAACCAGGAGAACGGAGCAAGCTGCTACGATGGTTGCGATGCGGGCTCGTTCTTCGATAGGGGCCCGTCGAGGCTCTTTATGCGTCACCTGGGAAGCAGCAGGCGGGAGGGATGCGGAGCGACTGGGAGGTAGTTTAGGTGCTACCACGGGCGGTGGCCGATCGGGCTGCAAGGTAAGCTCCGCATCGTCCTGATCGGGCAAAACAAAGAAGTCGTCCTCCAGCTTTTGCTCTAACATCCGTTCCGGGGCCTTGGCGACCACCGGGGCGGCGGCCGTCTGAATCGATCGGCCCGCTCTGGCCGCCTCAACCGCTGGCCCAGATGGAGCTGCTGGATTAGGTTTGGTGAGGTCGATGACGGTGTGACGGGCCGCGATGGCCCGCGCTTCTTCGCTTCCCGCCACCAAGCATCTCACCTTGCAATCGATGTCAGGGGGCAGACTCGTCACATACGTGCTGAAAGTCGCTTCCCAGAACATCGATGGCGGTAAAAGAGCCATCGACTCGGCCAGAAGCTGCATCAGTTGGCTTGACTGTGATTCGGCGAAAATCAAGTGGAGTGGCTTTGCCCTGGGCTGCATCCAGTGCTGAGCGACCATGCCGGCCCAGCCGGCATCACCGGTCAGCCTTTGCCAAGTGCGGCAGATCCCAGGTCCAGGAGCTGAAACTCCCGGAATCATCGGGGGAGGCAGCGTCGTGCATTTGCCATCCCAGGACGTTTTCAGTACTCCAGGCTGCTGAATCAAAGTGACGGGACCGGCGGGTGGTAACGGCGCATCCAGCACCAGATGGTGCGCGAGTTTGTTGGTGCGCTGGCTGTAATCAAGCCCGTAGTCAGCGATTCGGGACAGGACGGATACGGTTCTCCCCCCAAGGGAAAATCTCAGGTGCGACCAGGCCACGGGGTTCAGCGCAGCACGCGAATCTCCAGGCGGATACAAGTGCCGATAGCCGCTCAACGATTCCAGCTTCATGGCTAGGTTGATCGGCATCCCGGCAGTGCTTTGCACGGTGCAGAAGCCACGGCTTCCCTGCTTGAGCCCCTGGGGTGCGGAAGTGTAGAGGAGTTCTGCGTTCATCGGTGCAACTCGATGGGGTCCGGGAAATCATCCTGTCCTTGCGTCCGCAAATAACTTGTCACGTTGAGACTTGCCCTTTCCTCGGCAGGGAACCGATCAACCCAGGGCACCAGTGGTTGATCGCGTGCAACAGCGGCACCTCGGCCCAACAGGGCTTCAGATCTTTCGGACGAAAACCGAACGCGCCCGAGTCCTCCGACTTGTGAGGCGGACCACCAGTGGCACTGACCGGGATGAAGACTAGTTTCTTTGTGAAACCTTCGGCAGCCGCGACGATTTCCGGTGTCAGTTTCCGAAGGAGGTCTCGCACCCTGTCGGAGGTCTCATAGATCCGGTCGTCATCGAGCACATGCATCGGTCGATTCCCAACCCGCTGGTAGGGGAGTTCCTGCGACAGGCCAGGGATCAAATCCTTCCAACTGTCCCATTTGGTTACGACCACTACCATCGGGCGCTGGTCGGTCTGATCGTCTCGCAACCCAGCATGCCGCCGAACTCGCTGAATCGCCTCGATCAGAATCGTATCCTGCCGCGTGGTTCCCTCCCGCGCCAGACGTTCGGATCGATGCTGCATCTGCGGGTCGTCGGTTTTCCCCTGGCAGGCATTGCGAAAACGAGCGTCCTGGGTGGGATCGAAGAGGAAAAAGAGAACCCGCGAAAATGCCAGGTGGCGGGTCACTGGGGCGGTCGAAGAATCGGTCCCCGGAAGAAAGTGCTCCCCGGCGTTGTCGTAAAGACACATGACGCGAGACACTTCCTGGAGTTTCGAATGGTTTGGATGCGACTCCATTGGCTGTAGAGTGAAGAGGAACGGCCGCGGATAGCTGACCACATGCGATCCCATATTGACGCGGTCGTAGAGATCGCCATCCAGCTGCGTTTTGGCGATTGAGACAAGGGCATTCGGATTGGGATTCAAAAACTGTTGCTCTTCGTATTCGTGCAGCCTGGCGTTGGCTGCAGCGTCGGTGTCGGTCATGGCAATGGAGAAAAGCTGCGGCAGCACCTGACGCATCCGCCAGCTCAGCGAAGCCAGAAAGTAGCTTTTCCCAGAAGCGGGAGCGCCGAGAACCGAGAAGAAGACGGGAGCGATCTGACAGAGCGGCCGCGCGATTTCTAGATGGCAGGCGGGGCATGCTAGTCGCGTTGTCTTTTGACCTTCCGGGTCGATCGCCTCCCCGTCGTAGGTGAATCGTGAAGGGAGAAAACGAACCGGCTCCTGCTCACCCAGCCGTGGGTCGCCAAAGAGATTGGGGTGGTCGGTAGCGATCCAAAGCGACTCTTCTGGGGGGAATTGATTCCAGCAGTGCGGGCAGGTGATCCGGCTTCGCAGGGTGAGAGCAGAGTTTGGGTCGGGCATCGCAAGTTCGCCAAAAACGAGGGAAGTGGATTCTTTGTTCGTACTGTACCGAAGCCCCACTTGCAAGTTCCAGGATCAAGAACTTGGAGGATCCCTCCTGATTTTCTGTTGATTTTCCTCATTCTCGCTTTCGCGGTAGTCAAGACGGGGTATCCGTATCGACTTTCCGATGTAGTTCGAAGGATATTCGACGGTTCTCCGTCGAGGTCCAAGCAATTGCCCCCTCAAAGGCTCCTACCTCCAGTTCGTTCACGGCTCGCGTGGCATTCCTCTCCTTTGATCGAGGCACGACTACACCGCTGGCTCTTTCGCCTGCAGGTTCCAATGACGCGGTGGTTATCCCAAGTGGCGATCGACCAGCACCAGCTATTTCTGCAGTTCGCGTTTTGTCTATATTGTGGGGAATGGAGGTTGGTTCACGGCATCGCCGAACCTACACGCCGCCAAAGCGCAGGCCGGAAGCAGGTTGTCGATTCCCTTTCGTTGCCCCGTGATCCGAGTAGCAACCGACGAAGGTCTTCTCATCCTCACCCATGTTGCAACGCATCGGTTTCGGTAACGCGATGCATCGTCTAATTGAATGGTGCGCCATAGCATGAGCGAATGGATCTTCTCCAAGGTTGCTGCAACGGCCGTGCGTCGCGATCCGAATGAGACGGAGCTGTTTAAGACCGAACAGGCCGGCGAAGGAGAGTACGCTGGTACCGACGCGCTGGTCCGGGAGGTGATCCAGAATTCCTTGGACGCTGGGCATGGCGAAGAACCTGTCCGGCTCCGCTTTTCTTTGCATGATGCAGCCGACCTGCCGTCGAGAAATCGTCTGTCTACCTACTTTCGCAGGCTGGAACCCGCTCTCGAGTTTCGAGACATCACCTTCGATTCCAGCGGCATACCCCAACTGAACCATGGATTTCTAGTCTGCGAAGATTTCGGAACGCGCGGACTCTCCGGAGATCCCTGCCTGATCTCCGACCCACCGAAAAACTCTACCTCGCGTGAAGACTTCTATTGGTTCTGGAGAAACATCGGTAGAAGCGGCAAGACCGGCGATGATCTCGGCCGTTGGGGGCTCGGAAAAACGGTCTATCGCGCCGCCAGTCGAGTCGGATGCATGTTCGGGCTGACTCGCCGCAGGTCGGATGACCGAGAATTGCTGATGGGACAAGCAGTCCTCAAGATCCATACCCACGATGGTGAAGAGTGGGCCGCTGAGGGATTCTGGTGCGCAGGATCAGCAGGAAATGGGGCTCCCGCACCGATCGAGGATCAAGACCAGATCGCTCTGTTTAAAAAAGAGTGGCATCTGACTCGTTCGAATGAGCCGGGGCTTTCAGTGGTCGTTCCCTATGTCGCCGGTGAGTTACGCACCGACAGCCTTCTTCGCCTAGCCATCGTGAACTTCTTCATTCCGATCATCCAGAAGAAGTTAATCATCGAGATCGCCGGTCCATCGTCCAGCGGTCGACTCGAAAAACGAGTCGACCACCAATCGATCGAAACCATCTGCCATGAATTGACCTGGGGAGGAAGAGCCTCGCTGAAACTATCCGCGCCACCTCCGATCCGATTCGCCAAGGAATGCTTGGCGGCTGAACCCAACTGCCTAACCTCTGAGGTTTTAGGCCAGTCGCGTCTTCCATCGCTCGATGCAACTTCGTTCCCGGCAGAAAACCTTACCAAGCTGAAGCATCAATTCCAGTCCGGCCAGATCGTAGCAGCGAAGATTCGGTTGATGCTGCCAAAAAAATCTGGCTCTTCGGAAGAAGGCGAACTGCTCGCATTCCTAAAGAAAACTGGAGGCGCTGACCGGATCGAGAGCTACTATATCCGCGAAGGGATGACCATTCCGAAACTGACGATACGCCGATCGATCCGCGGAGTCCATGGATTGGTCATCGTCGAGCGTGGCTATTTGGCTTCACTGCTGGGGGATACCGAAGGACCCGCCCATACGACCTGGGACACATCGAATGATGAACGCCCCAATCGACTATGGAAAACTTGGAAAGGGCGAGTCACCTTCTGCTCCGGTATCCTGGACTCGCTCTACGAGCTGCTCACACCCAAAAGCACGGAACCCGACTTTGATCTCTTAAGCGACTTCTTCTCGATCGAACGGGTCCACGCGCCTCAGCTAGCCCGAAGAGAGAAGAAAGTAGGAGACCCTGGCGATTCCTCCACCTTCTCGGCTCCGGAACCGACGCTGAGATGGTACCGGTTGTCGGGTCGCCCAGGCGGTTTCACCATCGCCGACAGCGGACTGCTTCCCACGGAAGTCGATTCGATACTGAAGGTTTCGGTAGCTTATGATTTAACGAGCGGGAATCCTCTTCGATCCTGGTGCAAGTACGATTTCGATTTTACTGACGACAACGGTCCAGTTCGCTTCAAGGTCAACGGCCTATCGATGGTCGAAAAATCAGGGAATACCTTGCAGCTCAAGGTCACCCAGACTGATTTTCAGTTGACGGCTACTGGTTTTGACGTCCATCGAGATTTGTTTGTGCGGATCGATGAGCCCGATCCAAAGCCAACAGGAGAGTCCAATGATCAAACGAATTAACTCGCTTGGGAGGAAAAGGATTCCCCGCGACTGCATGGCCGTGGCGATCGCGGATGGAACGCCGAGACGCTTTTCTGCATCGATCGAACTCCCGGAGAACGACTGGCCGCAGGAAGCGATCGTCGTGATCGAAGCGATGTGTGCTGGATCGCCTACAGTGAGTCGCTTCGAATGCGGACCTCTGAACAACCTCAAGGCGCCTCGCGATACGCCGCTTAAGGACCTCACGGGTAGGAATGTCTTCTTCCATTTGAAAGTGATCGATCAATCGGAGAAAATCGGGCGGATCCTGGGACTTGCAGAAAACATTCGACCGATCGAAACGGGGCTCCAAACGAATGCGGGACGGAGAGGAATCCTTCCTGTGGAAGCGATCGACCTGGGGCAGCAGTTGTGGCAGATTGATTTCCGGGACCATGACGTTTTCTTGCTGGTCAATAGCCAGATCGAACATCTTCCGAATCAGCTTCAGTCCGATCCAGCGTCGTATGCGTTGATTTATCCAGAGATTATCCGCCGGATCCTCTACAAAGCGATCGATCAGAATGTAGACCTCGAAGAGGAGGAGGATCGATGGCCCTACCTGTGGCTGAAGTTCGGAAGAAGCTTCCATCCGGAACGAATGACACCGCCGTCACCCGCTGAAGGAGAAGCGATCGACGAGTGGGTGGAAAGCGTCGTTGCGGAGTTCTGCAAGCAAAAGTCGTTCCGGGACCGTTTTACCAAAGCCATAGCCCAGTCAGAAGGTCTGCGAGACTGAGATGAGATTGAGGCGATTCAACAACAAGGGGGTCGATCGATTTCGCGAGTATCTGCGTCTTGCGCGCGAGGATGCAACTGCCTCCGTGCAATGGGACCTATTGCAAGATCCATCGCTGACGGAGGAAGTGAATCCACCTGCGGAAGTGGATGCCATCAGTTTTCAGACCAAACGAGAGGCTGCGACCTACCTACACAAGCTACTACGAGAGATCCCGAAACAGACCGTGATTGAAGATCAGGGGCTTTGGACCTGGCTATCGCTCTATTTCTTCGACAGCATCTGCCCGAAACGCGACGGGAAGCGGGCGGTGCGGAATGATTATACCTACATCTACGAGCCGAAGAATACTCGCCATTTTTATCGCCATTTGCTTTTCATTTCGTGGCGTATATTGGACGTAGCACCCACCTATAATCGCCTTCTGCTAGATCGAAGCATCTCCAGTCTCGATGTGTTAACGAAGGAAGCAACGAAGCGCCTTTTTTTGACTAGAATTCCGTGCTTCTTCGAGCTCCCGGAGAAACTGTATCTTGATCCTCAAACCAACCGCGCCAGAAAAGGAATTGATCCAACTAACCAGATTGTTCCAGGCGACCTGACTCATCGTTTACCTACGCGAATCCGTCAATTGGAGAAAACGTACGATCTTCATTCCTTGACGGCGGACCAATTGCTGGACCTGCTGGGGCCGGAATTCCGATTTGAATCGAAATTGGGGTGAGGGCGCGATGCATACTCCAACAATTTGATCACCTATGAAAAAAGCTCAACTCAAGCGTTAAAAAGAAACCTTTTATCTACCCAATCGGATTGCCACACACTATCATCATCAAATGATCGCATATCAACTTGCTCCCAAATGATGTTGATCCATTAATGGATACAGAATAAATTCGAAATGCTTTAAGAAATAAAAATTATTTATCGCACAATAATTCAGGAGAATGACTAATTGCAATTCCTCCAGGGAAAGCCACCAAATATATTTTTTACTGTGATAAAAATAAAACTCATTCGTTCGTCAAAATTTTTTCATAAAACCACGATATAGTCCGCCATCAGTAATAACGGAAGCTTAGAGAACGCTGTATGGAAGATTTTATTTTTCCAGTCAAAATATTTTTGCATTTAGAAACCAGAGGATTTTTGGATTTTTTTAAAATGATGCCTGAGATTATGATGTCGATCATCTCACTTATTTTTGGAATTCTCTTACTCCGAATCACCAAAAAAATTGAACAATCTCAGTGGCGCAGCCAGAAGCTGATTGAAAAGAGAATTACTGAGTGGGATGCAATTCGTTCGGACTTAAACGACATTTTTTGGTCCATCCGGCTTTATCGTGGGTAGAGGTCGAGACCGCCGCAGTAGAAAAAGATGGCGGTCTTGAAGTTTTCCCGGTTTCTGTAGCCACCCACTCGGCGCTTGATAGCCATGATCTTGCTGTTGATTCCTTCGGCCACCG
>JBEISR010000014.1:0-130715 GCA_040375295.1 Planctomycetaceae bacterium | reverse complement strand
GATCGTGATGACCATGATCGTGATGACCATTCTCGTGATGACCATGATAGTGATGACCATGATCGGGATGACCATGATCGTGATGACCATGATCGTGATGACCATGATAGTGATGACCATGATCGTGATGACCCTGATCGTGATGACCATGATCGTGATGACCATGATCGCCTTCTGCTTTCGTAGACGGTTGCTCCCTAGGCGCAGTCGGCGGATGCTCGCTCAAGTACCTCTCCAGATTGCGACGCGTCGTCTCCAGATCCCAGCCACGATCGATCGCGATGGCTCGACATTCGTCGAAATCGAGCTTCCATGTCGATGTCTCTCCCTTCAAGCTCCGCCACTTGATTCGAATCATCCCCCAGGGCGTGCCAACCTGCTGTACTCGCCTGGGAAGCTCAGTGCGATCCTGGACCTCCCAGCGGACCCCTAGCGTGGTGCTATCGCGAAAAATTGCTTCCTCGATGGCCCGCTGCTGATGGAGCCTGCAAAGGACGGTCAGCAGGATACCCGGCCTCCCTTTCTTCATGGCGATGGGTGTGGTGAATAGGTCCAAAGGCCCTTGATGCCAAATCCGCTCCATCAGAAAAGCCAAGTCTTCGGGCGTCATGTCGTCGATCTGGGTGTGGCCGACCAGGACCTGGGTGCGTGAGCTTTCCAGAGGGATGTCGCCGATCAGAATTCGCAGCACATTCGGTCGGTCGGGGAGATCGCGCGTTCCAGCGCCCAGTCCAATCGCCTCGATCGGAAAAGCGGGAACGGGCCCAAAACTGGAAACCAGCTCCGCAAGGAATGCCGCTCCCGTCGGCGTCGTCATTTCCATCGGGATCGGGCAACTGGCCAAGGGGACGCCAAGCAGCAATTCGGCGGTCGCAGGTGCTGGTAGCGATACCACACCATGGGCGATGCGAATCTGCCCGTATCCAGTGGGAACCGGACTGCTGACAGCGTGCCGCAACCCCAAACTGTCCCATGCGATCGCGCTTCCCAGGATGTCGACCAGGGAGTCGATCGCCCCCACCTCATGAAAGTGGACCTCTTCGATCGCACAGCCATGGACTTTCGCCTCCGCCTTGGCAATCCTACGAAAAATGCGAATTGCCAGATCTTTGGCGGAAGGGCTTGCATCGACTCGATCGACCATCGGCTCGATTTCGCGGAGCCCTCGGTGCACCTGGTCGGCAGGATGCTCCAGCGTCATCCCAAGAGCTCGAAAGCCATACTTCTGCACCGGCTGCCACTGCAGTACGATCCCAGGAATTCCCAGCGATTCGATCCCGCGAAGCACCGCCTGCCGATCGGCCCCCGCGTCGACCAGGGCCGACAACAGCATGTCGCCCGAAATCCCGGAAAGACAATCAAAATAGGCTGTTTTCATGGCTTTTTTGGGATTGCGAGACGATTCGGGAAGGCTAAAATGCCAGATTCGGTCGGCGGGATTTGTTCACCCCTTCCGATCGTGGGAACCGAAGTATATCAAATCATCGCCTGCCCCCGGTTCGCTGGTGCAGGTGGTCCATCAGCTTGCACGGAAGAGGCGATCATGAAAGTGGTGTCTTCGATTGGGGCTCTTAAGTACCGTCACCCCGACTGCCAGGTGGTGCGTCGTCGTGGTCGGATCTACGTGATCTGCAAGAGCAATCCTCGATACAAGGTCCGACAGGGCAACGCGAAGTCGAAGCGGCGGAAGCGATAAGCATCTGAAGCTTTGTAGAAAAGATCAATTCTAGAGGGCAGGTTCGCCTGCCCTTTTTCTATTGGAGTCGGCTCCCGCCCTCCAATCACTCTTTGCGGCCCCGACGACACATCCCTCGGCACGGACTCTTAATTCCGGTGTTTCCACCTTCGCCGCCGTTGGGCTGGATATCGAGAGATTGAAGATGGACCCATTGCTGCGTTCCATGTCGATCGAGATCGAGCAGGCAACATCGGTGCTGCGGAAAGTCGCCCCTCTGCCACCCAAAGTGGGACTGATCCTGGGGAGCGGCCTTGGGGGCTTGGCGGCATCGATCGAGCGGCCAGAAGTGATTCCTTACGATCAGATTCCACACTTTCCTGCAACCCATGCCGCGGGACACGCAGGCCAGTGGATCTCGGGACAAATGGGTGGCATTCCCGTCGTCGCCATGTCGGGCCGCGCCCATCTTTACGAAGGCCATGATGTAGATCGTGCGACGTTTCCGGTGCGATGCATGCACGCACTAGGAGCCGAGACCCTGATCGCTTCCAATGCCGCAGGAGGTTTGAACCCAAGGTTTCGCCAGGGGCAGTTGGTTGCCATCGACAGCCACATCAATCTCTTTTTTCGCCCTACAACTGCCTTACCGACGCCGGAAGAACCTTACCCCCTTCCGCCCCGGCGACATATCCCCTTTTACGATCCATCGATCCTTCAGCAATGGGAAGCGATCGCCACATCGCACCGCTGGTCGCTGCATCGCGGCAGCTACCTGGGGACTTTGGGCCCCACCTACGAAACCCGCAGCGAGTACCGTGCATTTCGCACCATGGGGGCGGATATGGTGGGGATGAGCACCTTACCGGAGGTGGAGGTTGCCCGGCGTCTGGGGATGCGCGTCGGCGCGATTTCTGTCATCACCAACGTCGCCAACCCCGATCGCCTCGCCAAAACGGGACACGATGAGGTAGTCGATGTCGCGCGACTTGCTGAAGCGCGCCTGCTCCCGCTGATCCGCTGCTGGCTAAGCGAACTCGCCGGCCCCCCTGACTGAATCACGCCATCGGACCGATTGCTGTCACCAGTCTTGCGTCATCCTCTCACCACCCTCCGGCCGAATCCTGCAACACCGGCAGACTTATCTTGCTTGCATGGCTTGCGGATCTCAGCAGCGAATGAGTTGCAGGGACAAAGTCCTCTTCCTTCGCCTGAAAAATGCTCGATACAAACTTCTGAGGATTGCGATCGATAAAGGGAAACCAAGTGCTCTGTACCTGGATCATCATGCGATGACCAGGCCGAACCGTGTGCAGCACATCGCTTAGCGCAAACCGAACCCTTGTCGGCTCTCCAGGCACCATCGGCACCGCTCGTTCGAACCCCTCCCGGAAACGCCCTCGCAGCACCCCGGCGCGCACCAATTCCTGCCGACCACTGGGATAGGTCTCGGGAATCTTCCCGGGCTCGCCCGTCCCATCCTTGGGAGCCCCTGGGTATTCATCGATCAGCTTGACGATCCAGTCGGCATCCGACTGGGTGCTGGCAACCCAGAGATCGACTTCGATCGGGCCGGCGATCGTCCATGCTTTCTCGGCGGCATCGCTGCGGTAGACCAGTACGTCAGGTCGCCACGCGGCGAATCGCTGATCCTCGGTAACGTAATCGCGAGCCCAACGGGTAGTGATTTCCATCGTGTAGGGAACCGGTTTAGCGGGATCGCTGACGAAGCGGTCTTGCGCCGCTGCCGACTGAGAATCGCTCGGCGCCTCACGAACCATCGCCCCACCGGCCCCAAAAAACCACTCCTGACGTTCCACTTGCTGGGGCGGCCATCGATCCATCCTTCGCCATCGATTGGCTCCTGTCTCGAACACGGTCGCCTCGGGAATCGCTACCGAAACGGCTTGTTCCTTCAAATGCTGCGAGAAGAAAGGAGCGATTACCTGTTCCTGGTACCACGTTGATGTCGCGAAACCGAAATCAGCTTCCCCAAGCTTTTTCCCTTCATCGCGACTCCATTGCCCGTGATACCAAGGCCCCATCACCAGATGGTTGGCGATCCCTGGGTTGGCTTTCTCGATTGCGTCGTAGATCGCCAGTGGGCCATAGAGGTCTTCGGTGTCGTACCATCCTCCCACCACCAGCGAGGCACAGCGAATGTTTTTCAGATGGGGCAGGATGTTTCTCGCCTTCCAGAAGTCGTCGTAATTCGGATGCGCTTCCATCGCGTTCCAGAAATCGATCGACTCCTGAAAATACTTTCGATCGACATTCGACAAAGGCCCCAGATCGAGAAAGAACTGATATCCATCGCGAGTCGTCTGCGGTAGCCCCTGTGGCGACTGCACGGAGGGTTCCGGACGGCTCTTGCCAAAGGACGAAAAGAACTGGAACGCCATCGGCAGGACAAACGCCCCGTTGCGATGAAAGTCATCGAAGAACCAGTCGGCGATCGGGGCCTGTGGCGAAATCGCCTTGAGAGCTGGGTGGGAATCGATCGCGCCGGCCGCAGTGTAAAAACCAGGGTAAGAAATGCCCCACATGCCGACGCGTCCATTGTTGCGAGGCACATGGCGGACCAGCCAGTCGATCGTATCGAAAGTGTCGCTGCTCTCGTCGATCTGACCGGCTTGCTTCGCCTCCAGATGGGGTCTCATGTTCTCGAACACCCCCTGGCTCATCATCTTCCCTCGTACATCCTGGAAAACGAAGATGTATCCCTCCTTTTCCATCGACTCGGCGGGCGCTAATCGATTGCGGTAGCGATCGGGACCATAGGGACCAACGCCGTAAGGTGTCCTCATCATCAGGACGGGATAGACAGCTTTTGCGTCCAGGTTGTTGGGGGTGTAGATTGAGGTGAACAGTTCCACCCCATCTCGCATTGGAATTCGAACCTCGGTCTTGGAGTAGCTGCTGCGGATCGCATCTTCACGCTCCTCCGCCCCAGCGTTTGCTGCCAGCAGTCCCAGCCATCCGAATAGCGCGATCCAGCGAGTCGACATCGTTTTCGGCTCCTTCAACGAAAAAAGGGAGGCCACCACTTGGTGAACCTCCCCTCAATCGTAACTGGTTTCGCCGTAGAGGCGGAACGCTGCGGCTATTGGTCTTCTTTTTCCCCGTCTTCCTCTTCATCGTCGTCTTCATCGTCGTCTTCTTCCATCGCCTTAAGCTCCGCAAGCATCTCCTTGATCTCCTGGAGATCCTCACGGATCGACTTGAGTTCCTTCTTTACCTCTTCCATCGCTTCCCCGCCAACATTCCATCCAGCCCCTGGACCTGGCTGCGGAACAAAGAACCCACCACCGGCTCCCAGCCCGCCCGGGATCTGCTGCAGCATGTTCTCCAGCTGATCGATCCCCTGCGGCAGTGCAGAGGCTCGGGGCTTCACTTCGATCTGCTTTTCCTCGTCCCCTCGCTGGACCACCAAGTCCATCGACTTCCCCTCGGATCCGGCCTTCTGCACCAGATCGACCACCTGCTCTACACTCTCCACTTCCTCCCCATCGATCACTACGACGCGATCTCCCGGCTCCAATCCCGCTTCGGAGGCGGCCGAGTTCTCCATGACTTCCTTGATTACCAAACCAGGTGCCGACTCATCTCCCGCAGGTGGTTCCAGGGAGACGCCCAACGCATAGCGATTGCCACCCTGGATCGCTTGCCCTAATTGAACCTGAGCTTGAAGCGGGAACCCCTGTACCATCATCGGAACGTTGAGTGGAATCGCCTGCATATTTCCGGGAGCCATGGGAGGAAGCGGTGGGATCACCTGCGGCACGGCTGCTGGCTGGTTGCCTCCGGCAGCTGGCGGAATCATTTGCACCTGCACGCGCCCCCCCTGGATCTGCGGTGCTCCCTTGCGAATGACTTGAACCGTATGCTGTTTTCCGTCTTCATCGACGAAAACCATCTGCTGTGACTCTACTTCAGCGTTCTGAAGCTGGCCCTGGGGGACCGCCTGGACCTGCACCTGAACCTGGGGCACTCCGACTTCCTTCGCAGCACCCTCCCCCTTGCGGCTTTGGACCGCCATCACCATCGGCTGTCCTCCGGGAGCATTGGCAGCCAACTGCTTGACCTGCTCCAAGACCTTCTTCCTGGCCTCGTCATCCAGGCCCGAGTCTTTCAGCATCTTCTCGATGCGGTCCACCACTTCGTTAGGCTTCGTCGACTGGACCTGAAAAACCCGCACTTCGGACTTCTTGGATCCAGCCCCTTCATCTTGGCCCACCACCTGGACTTGCACTTGCGTCTGCGTCTGGGTCTCGACCGTCTCTTGACCCATGCATACTCCACCAACCACCTGGCATCCACATACCAAAGCGACTGCCTTCAGCGACCACCACTTCTTCATCGAACACTCCCTTCAAAAAAGACGCAACCTAATCACTTGTTGAATTCGTTTCAGCAAATTCAGCCTACCAATCACCCAATCACAGCCCACGCCGTTCGATCCGCACACTGCGCACCGGAACAATCAGATGCCGGCCGTCCGGCAACTTTCCTTCGATCACTTCCGTCTCCAGTTGCAGATCCAGACCATCGCGTCGAAGCGCTTCGCGATAACTCTCCCATTTCTCTGGGAGTGGTGCCTGGACCCAGGATGGGTCGATCTGTGGCACCTGGAAAACTGGTATTTCCAACATATTCTCTGAGGAATCCCCCACCGGCATCAGCAAGCGACCCTCCGGCTTCATGAAAGAATCGGCGAGCCCCGACTGCTGCGGAGCCTGTCGCTCGATACGCCCACGCCCGGCTTGATTGCCAGCCTGATAGGCGCCAAGAATCGCAAAGACGGTGGCAGCAACCGCCAGCCACTTGGCCGCCGCCCAACCTCGAGGGACATTTGCCACAGCACTGGTCGGGATTTTCGTTGCAGGTTCGCTGACTAGCGGATGGTTGCTGCGAGTTTCGGTAAGGCTGGCTTTCGACGCAACTGCATCGTCCATCACATCGCCCTTCACTTGGATCGCTACGACATGCTGTCCCCCAGTCGCTTCCGTCCCCAGTACGCTCCGCAGCGCCTGGTCCTCCAGAAACTGCAGCGCCACCACCCGCCACAGCTCAGGACTCTCATCGATCCTTCGAAGCAGCGCCGATCGATCCTGGGTCGATAGCGCACCATCCACCAATCTTTGCAACTCCAGCCGCAAGTCGCCCATAGTTTCTTTCATCGCTTCACCTCACTTCGCATCATGCCTTCCATCTGATCGCGGAGCGCCTCCTTCGCTCGAAGCAACCGGTATTCAATCGTCTTGACGGTGCACCCCAGATGCGCTGCTATTTGCTGATAACTCCAGTGCTCCCCATACTTCAAAACAAGCAATTGCCGGTCGGCTTGACCAATCCGATCCAAGGCGTTTCGAATCTGATTCTGGTCTTCCAGTTGCATCAGCCATTCGGAAGCGGCCGGTTGCTGGTCCCTCGGCAGCCGCTGGCGAAGGCCATCCTGCAATCGTCGCTGCCTGCCTTGAGATCGCCGGTAGTCGACCGATTTGCGAAGAGCGATTCGGTAAAGCCATGGAGCGACTTTCTGAGGGTCGGTGGGACGCTTGGGTTGATTCAAAACCGCCAAGCCAACTTCCTGCAACACATCGTCCACGGCGTTGACATCACCCAGCCGTGCGCGCAGCACCGCCGTCAGCCATCGGCGGTTCTCCTCCACCGCTCGACTCCAATCGATGCTCTCGGCCATCTGCCCGACGTTGCTCATTCAACTAGTCTCCACGTCCTGCTGCAAAATCGCTCGGCAGCCCGTTCTCCCCTTCTATTTTTCAAACTTCGACAAAAAAACGGGCCCCCTCTTCAGGGGCCCGTTTCGATTGGGACCAAATTTCTCTCAGCACTCGCTTACTTGCCGAGTGCCTTTTCGATCGCGGAGACCAATTCGGCTGCATCGGGCGAGGTTCGCGGAGAAAAGCGTCCCACCACGTTACCCTCACGATCGAGCAGGAATTTTTCAAAGTTCCAACTGATCTTCCCCTTCCCGGTAGGTTCGGTGTCGACGTTGGTCAGATACTTGAAAAGCGGTGCAGCATTGTCGCCATTGACTTCGATCTTGTCGAACATGTCGAAGGAGACTTTGTACTTGGAGGAACAAAACTGAGCTATTTTCTCGGGGGAATCTGGTTCCTGGCCGCCAAACTGATTGCAAGGAAATCCCAGCACCACCAGACCGCGGTCCTTGTACTTTTCGTAAAGGGCCTGCAAACCTTCGTACTGCGGGGTCAGACCGCACTTGCTGGCGACATTGACGATCAGGACTACCTTCCCGTCGTACTTGTTCAACTCCACTGGCTTCCCGTCGATCGTCTTCATCGAAAACGACAACGCCTTGGCAGGCTCAGCGGCCTGGCCACTGGCCGACAAGACCACTGCAACAATCCCCGAAAGCAACAGCCGACCAACCATGCTTGACCCTCCCTAAGCATTGAGAGAAACGCTCGCTATTCCTAAAATTCCGACCTCTAAAGATAAGAATAGCAAGTCTGGCAAGGGTTCGGCAAATCCCGGAGCATGGCGATTGGTTTCGTTCCGGTGATTTTTATCGCTCCGTTCCGGAGTAGGAAACGGAGAGTTGTTGCGCCACAGCGTGCAGGGTTCTTGGAAACCTGGCGGCCCAAACGACCTGCCCCCGGCCTGTACGGTATACTGAATGTGGTGGGATTCCGAAGCCCACCCCCTCCCGTGAGATCCCACCTTGCCTCTGTTTTGCATCGGTGTTTCCATGCAAACTTGCCATTTGTTACCCCGTCACTTGGCTCCCTTTCTGGGGCGTCGCAATCGGTCGCTATGGATTGGCTTGATGCTCTGGTTCGTTCTGGCACCGGCCGCGCGTCCGCAAGAGGTCTCTTACAACCGCGATATTCGACCGATCCTCGCGGAGAACTGCTTTTACTGCCACGGTCAGGATCCTAACCACCGAGAAGGAGACTTGCGACTGGATCGCCGCGAGGAAGCGGTGCAGAAGGGTGCAATTGTCCCAGGCAAGTCGAGCGAGAGTGAGTTGGTTCGGCGCATTTTGTCGACCGACCACGACCTCCAGATGCCGCCTCCCGAGTCCAATCGATCGCTGACCGAACCGCAGAAGCAATTGCTGGCGAGATGGATCGATCTGGGGGCTCCCGAAGAAATCCACTGGGCATTCCAACCTCCCAGGCATCCCAAGCCGCCGGAGGTTCGGGCCACGGATTGGCCCAAGACTCCGATCGATGCATTCGTGCTGGCACAACTTCAGAAGGTGGGCCTAAGCCCCAATCCGCCCGCCGATCGTGCAACGCTGATCAAGCGGCTGTCGATCGACCTGCTGGGAATGCCACCCAGTGAGGCGGAGGTCGACCATTTTGTAGCCGACCCAAGCGAGGATGCATACGAGCGACTGGTGGAGCGGATGTTGGCCGATCCTCGGTATGGGGAGCGAATGGCGCTGCCCTGGCTGGATGCGGCTCGCTATGCCGACAGCAACGGTTTCCAGCAGGATGGCGACACCTGGCAGTGGATCTGGAGAGACTGGTTGGTGGGTGCACTCCAGCGAGACATGCCTTTCGATCAATTCACGGTTTGGCAACTGGCAGGCGATCTTCTGCCCGACGCCACTACGGAACAGAAAATTGCCAGCGGCTTCAACCGCAATCATCTCCTAAACGGCGAGGGAGGTGCAATCCCGGAAGAGCAACGGTTTGTGATCCTGTTCGATCGGATGGATACGACCGCGACCACATGGCTTGGCCTGACCATGGCCTGCGCCCAATGCCACGATCACAAGTACGACCCCATCACGATGCGTGATTATTACGCGATGATGGACGCATTCAACCATCTTCCTGAAAACGGAGTCCCTCAGTACTTTTCATCGCGGATTCGAGTGGCTCCGCCTCTTATCGAACTTCCCACCGCCGAAAACCTCGCCAAGATCGCCGAGTACCAGCAAAGTATCGAGGCCGTACAGCGCGAGGCACAGCCTCTGGAACAAGCGGCTTTCGAAAGCTGGAAGCTTGCCATCCTCGCCAGCCAAGCGGCGACCGACGCGGCAGGGTTGCCAGATGCCGTCCGCACTCTCCTTGTCAAGCCACAGGAACAACGCAGCGACGACGAGAAGAACCAGTTGGATTCGGGGCTGAAGAAGCACTTCGATGAAAAGATCCGTCCCTCCCTGGCCGCGAAGTTCCCAAAGCTCAACGAAGCCGCACAGATCCAACAGCAACTCAATCAGTACCGCAACGACCAGATCCCTCGAGTGATGGTGATGAGCGATACACAGAGGCGAGAAACATCGATCTTGGATCGCGGCAACTACTTGGCTCCCACCGAGAAAATCTCCTTTGCCACCCCAGCGTTTCTCCCACCGCTTCCCGAGGGCGCCCCGGCCAACCGCCTGGGGCTGGCTCAGTGGCTGATCTCCGACGAACACCCTCTGACTGCTCGCGTTCAGGCCAACCGAATCTGGCAGCATTTCTTCGGTCAAGGGCTCGTCAAAACCTCGGAAGACTTCGGCGTCCAGGGAGAATACCCAATCCACCTCGATCTGCTCGACTGGCTCGCCAGTGACTTCCGGAAGGGGGGGTGGAGCAGCAAGCGGCTGCATCGAACGATCCTGCTAAGCGCCACCTACCAGCAGTCCAGCCGGATCACCCCAGAGGCGCTGGCACGGGATGCGGAGAATCGCTACCTGGGGAGGGGAGCTAGGTTTCGGATGCCAAGCCTAATTCTGAGGGACTGGGCTCTATCGGCCTCCGGCCTTCTGGAGCGACGCATTGGGGGAGCACCGGTGTATCCGTATCAGCCCGATGGAGTCTGGGAGTCGCTGGCGATCACGAAGGAACGAGATTTTACCTACCCGGATTCCCAGGGGAGCGACCTCTACCGTCGAAGTCTCTACACCTTCTGGCGGCGCACGGTTGGCCCGTCGAACATGTTCGATGCTTCCAACCGGCAGGCGTGCCGCGTACGCGGTGCACAGACCAGCACGCCGCTGCATGCATTGACGACGTTGAACGATCCCACTTGGATCGAAGCGGCGCGTGTGCTGGCAGCCGAATTGATGCGTGATGCCCCCTCGATCGACATTCCTTTGCAGCAGGCGTTTCGCCGGACGACACTTCGTCTCCCGACCGCATCCGAATTGGAACTCTTGCGGTCGATGTACCTTCGGCAGGTAGAACTGTTTCGGCAGCAGCCCGACTTGGGGCGTCCGCTATGGAGTACCGGCAAATTCCCAGCCCCCCCGATCCCCGACGACAAACTGCCGGAGGCGAGCGCCCTGGCGACGGTGTGTCTAGCGATCTTCAACCTGGATGAATCCCTGAACCGCGAGTAAACCGCCATGTCGCAACGGGAAGGTGGACCAATGATTCCCTCGTGGATGCAAGAGAACATCGAACGGGTTCAGCGTCGTCAACTGTTCGGCAGGTTCTCCTCAGGGCTTGGAATGGCGGCCCTCGCTTCCCTCTTGAAGTCCGACGCGCAAGCTGCTTCCCAAGAGGCCCTTGGCATCCCGCCGGCCATTGCTGGGCTACCGCATCATGCGCCGAAGGCCAAACGTGTCGTCATGCTCTGGCAAGGTGGCGGCCCTTCGCATGTCGATCTGTTCGATGACAAACCAACCCTACGAGAGCGGCAGGGACAGGATATCCCCGATTCGGTCCGCGGGTCGACTCGCCTTTCCACCATGTCCTCCGGTTATGCCAAGTGGCCCTGCATTCCAGCGATCAAGCCGCATCGAGCGAACGGAAAATGCGGGATGATGCTCAGCGAAATGCTTCCCAAGCTAGGAGCCATCGCCGACGAACTATGCCTGATTCGAAGCATGCACACGGAAGCCGTCAATCATGCTCCGGGAGTCACATTCTTTCTCACCGGGGCTCAGGTTCCCGGCCGCCCAAGCCTGGGGGCTTGGCTGACCTACGGATTGGGATCCGAGTCAGCGAATCTTCCATCCTTTGTGGTGATGACCTCCAGCGACAAGGGGAAGACCTGCGGTCAGTTATTTTTCGATTACTACTGGGGCAGTGGCTTTCTGCCAAGCAGGCACCAGGGAGTTCGATTTCGGAACACAGGCGATCTGGTCCCCTATCTGGCCAACCCCCAAGGAGTTCCTGGTGCGGCGCGGCGCGCCATGCTGGACGATGTGGCCAAGCTGAATGCCCTCCATCTGGCCGATTACGGAGACCCCGAAATCGACACGCGGATCGCACAGTACGAGATGGCTTACCGCATGCAAAGCAGCGTGCCGGAACTGGTGGACTTTTCGACCGAGTCAGCGACAACGATCGAACGCTATGGTCCGGATGCGCTCGCCAAGGGAACATTTGCCAACAATTGCCTAGTAGCACGACGGTTGCTGGAGCGAGGGGTGCGATTCGTTCAGCTGATGCATGCAGGATGGGATCAGCACAACAACCTCTACACCCAGCTTGAAGCACAATGCTTCGACACGGAAGGACCGGCCGCTGCCTTGATCCAGGATCTGAAAGAACGCGGCATGCTCGAAGACACCCTGGTGGTCTGGGGCGCTGAATTCGGTCGCACCCCCTTCGGTCAGGGCGATCCCAACAAGCCGAATGGACGAGATCACTTTGGCCGCGCCTTCAGTTGGTGGATGGCTGGTGGCGGCGTGAAGCCGGGATTTGTCTATGGTGCCACCGACGAATTCGGTTGGAACATCGTCGAAAATCCGGTCCATGTCCACGACATGCAGGCGACCCTGCTGCACCTGTGCGGCATAGACCACACCCGGCTGACCTTCCGTTATCAGGGTCGACAGTATCGTCTCACCGATGTCCACGGCAATGTGGTCCAGGACCTGATCGCTTGAACCCAACGGGAATCCCGCTTCCATGGCCAGACGTTCATCGCCCATCCGTCGTTTTTACAGCGCGAAGCGATTCGCTTTTCGCTCATTGCTCCCTGCCCTGGCTGCCTGCTGCCTGATCCTAAGTCCCGGTACCACGCAAGCACAGCAGCAGGCTGCACCCGCGTCGAAGATTTCGTTCAACAAAGACATTCGACCGATCCTTTCGGACAAATGCTTTTTTTGCCATGGTCCGGATGCCGCCAACAGACAGGCCGATCTACGCCTAGACGATCGCGCAGTGGCGGTAGAACAAGCTGCTGCGATCCGCCCCGATCAGCCGGACGCCAGCCCGATCCTGGAGCGGATCCTGTCGGAAGATCCAGACCTCCAGATGCCGCCCCCCCATTCCAAGCTGGATCCGATCACCCCCGAAGAGCTGCAAAAGCTTCGCAACTGGATTGCCGAAGGAGCCGTTTACGAACCGCACTGGTCCTTCCTACCTCCGGAGTTCCCCACGGAAAAAGGAACGCCAGCTTCACTGATCGATGAGCCGATTCGGAGGAAGCTGGCGACGATGGGAAGGTCGCAACGTCCGAGCGCCGACCGCGCGACGCTCCTTCGCCGTCTGTCGCTGGATCTGATCGGCTTGCCGCCGACTCCCGAAGAATTAACGGAGTTCCTGGAAGACCCATCGCCCGACGCCTACGCCAAACAGGTCGATCGCCTACTGAACTCCCCCCGCTATGCCGAACGGATGGCAGTCGACTGGCTGGATGTCGCTAGGTACAGCGACAGCTTCGGCTTCCAGGTCGATCGCGATCGCGAAATGTGGCGATGGCGGGATTGGGTGCTGCAGGCTTTTGAAAAAAATATGCCGTTCGATCAGTTCATCCAGTGGCAGGTCGCTGGCGACATGATCGAGAACCCCACGCAGGACTCTATTCTCGCGACGGCTTTCCAAAGACTGCATCAGCAGGAAGCCGAGGGTGGAAGCGTCGAGGAGGAATATCGTGTGGAATATGTCACCGACCGTGTGCAGACGTTCGCGACTGCCTTCCTCGGACTGACCTTCGAATGCGCTCGCTGCCACGATCACAAGTTCGACCCCATCTCGCAAAAGGATTTCTACCGACTCTTTGCAGTCTTCCAGAACATCGACGAAGCGGGTCTCTACTCTTACTTCACGCCTTCACCGCCGACGCCAGCCTTGATGCTTCCCAACGATCCGCAGAAGGAACAACTGGCCACTCTGCGTCAGTCAGTGGAGGAGGCGGAGCAGGCGGTACAGAAGCTACTCCAGCAACGCATGGCAGGGATCGGGGCGGCAGCGATGGCACAACCTTTGCTGGGAGAGATCGCTAGGTTTCCGCTGGATGACCTGCAGCAAGGGAAATCTCCCAGCAAGCTGAAAGCGGAGATGGTGGCGGAAGTGCGAGGAGAAAACAAAGCTGTTGCTGGCCAACAGGGGCAGGCGGTCGAATTGACGGGAGATGATCCGATCGATCTACCGATCGGAAACTTCCGCCGCAGTCAGCCCTTCTCCATTTCGCTGTGGGCAGAGACCCCGGATCGGAAGGAACGGGCCGTGGTGCTCCATCGATCGCGAGCCTGGACCGATGCCGCCAGTCGCGGATACGAACTGCTGTTGGAGGAAGGAAGATGGAAGTGGTCTTTGATCCACTTTTGGCCTGGAAACGCCATCTCCATCCGCACCCGAATGGAAGCACCACTGAACCAGTGGACCCACGTCACCGCTACTTACGACGGGTCCAGCCGCGCTGCTGGACTTAAGCTTTACATCGATGGAAAACCTGTCGACTGCGAAGTGGTGCGGGACAACCTGACCAAAGAGATCACCGGGGGCGGAGGAGACAATATCGCGATTGGCGAGCGGTTTCGCGACCGTGGCTTTCGCGGTGGCAAGGTGGATGAGCTACGAGTCTTCGATCGCCAGCTAACGGCATGGGAAGTCGCCCAGCTTCCTTCCAACTGCGATGCGCAGCTCCATGCTGTTGCGTTGGAGTCCTTGGGGCCAGTCGATGCCCAACTTCAGGAGACTGCAATCCACACTGGCGATGAAACATTCCGCACGGCGCTTGTCGCGTTGCAGCAAAAAAGAGAAGCGCTGCACCAACTGGAAGACAGCATCCAAGAAATCATGGTCATGAGGGAACTGCCCGGCATGAAGCCAGCATACCTCCTAACGCGTGGCGAATACAACCAGCGCGGTGAAGCGGTAGAGCCAGGAGTCCCCGAAGCGCTACCGCCTCTGCCGGAAGGAACGCCTGCCAACCGGTTGAGCGTCGCGCGCTGGCTGACCGCTCCCAACCATCCGCTGACAGCACGCGTGCTGGTCAACCGGCTTTGGCAGTCCTTCTTCGGACGCGGGCTCGTGAAAACCTCCGAGGATTTCGGCAGCCAGGGGGATCGCCCAAGGTATCAAGAAGTTCTCGATGGTCTTTCCGCCCACTGGATTCAGACCGGTTGGGATCTGAAAGGTTTGATTCGCACGATCGTGATGAGCGACACGTACCGGCAGGAGAGCCTCGATGAGCCGAAGTGGATGGAAGAGGACCCCGAGAACGATTGGCTTGCCCGCGGACCGCGATTCCGGCTTTCGGCCGAAGCGATTCGCGACCAACTGCTTGCGATTTCCGGTTTGCTGAAACACCAACTGGGTGGCCCACCCGTAACGCCGTATGAGATGTCGGAGGCGTTCAAGCCGGCAGGTCCCAGCGGAGGTGACGACGTCCGCAGAAGAAGCCTTTACTCGGTCTGGCGACGCACCTCACCTCCCCCCGCGATGCTGGCCTTCGACGCACCGCGTCGCGCGGTTTGTATCGCCAAACGGGAACGCACCAACACCCCGCTCCAGTCATTGATCCTTCTCAACGGGACGCAGTACGTAGAGGCTGCACGAGCTCTTGGGGAACGGTTGCATCAGGAATCTCAGGGGGAGCTGCCCAAGATGATCGAACGCGGTTACCTCCTCTGCCTATCGAGAAAGCCCACCGAGCCAGAGAGCAAGACGCTCCAGAACCTCTATGAAGACCAGTTGGCCTACTATCAATCGCACCCGGAAGAGGCTGCTCAGATTCGAAAAGTAGGAAACGCTTCCACCGACCCGATGATCGATGACGCGAGGGCCGCCGCCGCATTCGCTCTAGGACAGGCGCTGATGAACCTCGATGCCTTTCTGATGAAACGCTGACCGACCAATCCAGCAGCCCCCCGGCTGCTCTGCTGTATCGAAGGAACAGGAAAATGGACAGAGAGTTCTCCAACGCGGCCCATCCCAGTCTGACTCGGCGCCATCTGCTGAGGCAGTCCGGCGCGGCGATCTCCGGGATTGCAATGGCCGACCTGCTGAATCGCGATGGCTTGCTGGCAAACGACCAGCCGCTCCCAGCCCAAGGGGCTCTAGGTGGGCAATTCCATCACCCCCCCAAAGCCAAACGGATCATTTCCCTTTTTATGTCGGGGGGGCCATCGCAACTGGACCTCTACGACTACAAGCCGGAACTGGTCAAACGAAATGGGGAACAACTACCCGATTCGGTCAGAAAAGGTCAGCGTCTAACTGGTATGTCAGGCAACCAGTCTTCCATCCCGTTGGTCGGGTCCCCCTTCAAGTTCCAGCAGCATGGACCTCAGGCGGCATGGTTTAGCGAGTTGTTGCCCCACACCGCATCGGTCGCCGACAAGCTTTGTATCATTCAGGCAGCCTACACCGAAGCAATCAACCACGGACCTGGTGTCACCTTCCTCCAGACCGGGACTCAGATCGCCGGAAGGCCAAGCATCGGTTCATGGCTAAGCTACGGCCTAGGCCAAGAGAACGACAACCTTCCCGCCTTCATCGTCCTGATTACCAAGGAAAAGGGTGGACAGCCCCTGGGAGCCCATCTTTGGGGAAGCGGCTTCCTATCGTCCCAGCATCAGGGGATCCTCTTCCGCGCCGCGAAAGATCCGGTCCTGTATCTCGGGAATCCACCCGGAGTCTCCCCAGAGAGCCGTCGCAATCTGTTGGATCATCTCAAGCAATTGCATCAAGCCGACTACCAGCAGGGAGCCGATGAGTCGATTCTCAATCGAATTGGCCACTACGAAATGGCGTTCAAGATGCAATCGAGCATCCCCGAGGCATCGGATCTGTCACAGGAACCCAAAGAAGTGATCGAAAGCTATGGGCCAGATGCTGCCAATCCAGGGACCTTTGCAGCCAATTGCCTGCTGGCCAGGAGACTGGCCGAACGGGGAGTCCGCTTCATCCAGCTCTACCACCAGGATTGGGACCACCACGGCGGACTTCCAGGAGGCCTACCTGGCCTATGCCGCGAGACCGATCAACCTGCTGCCGCATTGATCCGCGACCTGGAACGGACCGGCATGCTCGATGAGACGCTGGTGGTTTGGGGGGGCGAATTCGGCCGAACGAGTTACTGCCAAGGAAAGATCCAGCAGAACTTCGGACGCGACCACCATCCACGTTGCTTCACCATGTGGATGGCAGGTGGAGGCATTCGGGCTGGCAGCATTCATGGAACAACCGATGAACTCGGGTACAACGTTGCGACCGGTGGAGTCCATGTCCACGACCTGCACGCGACGATGCTGCACCTACTGGGAATCGATCACGAACGATTGACCTACAAGTTCCAGGGCCGTCGCTACCGTCTCACCGACGTCCACGGTACCGTGGTCCAGGAACTGCTGGCCTGACCTGGCCGCCAGTTCCTGCTTCAATTGCACCGATAGATCAGCGAACGATCGGGCCAGCGGCAGGTTGTTCGGCCACCTGCGTCTGATCGGGCACATAACCCAAATAGCACATCAGATCCTTGATCTCTTCTGCTAGGAGTACATCCATGAGATTAGCTGGCATCAGAGAGGTTTTGCTGGTGCGTATCTCCTCGATGTCCTCGCCGGGTATCGTCACTTCACTCTGATCGGCGCGACGCAGCTTCACACTTCCATCAGGCAGCTTGGTCAGCATGCCCGACTCCACTGTTCCATGGACGGTGAGGACGCGCTGCGCCACATACTGATCGCTGATGATGTGCGAGGGATAGAGGATCGATTCGAGTGTCTCCTGGCGATGGAAACGGCGTGAGAGCGTCGTCAGATCGGGTCCGAGATTGCCACCCTGGCTTCCCATCCGATGGCAGTCGGCGCATTTGGCCTTGGCGTAGGCCAATTTCCCCTTCTCGCGAGATCCGCTCTTACCTTTTGGACCATTGAGATATTCTTCCACCAGCTCCATCGTCCACTTGCCGTCAGCACCCTCACTGGGAAGTTCTGCCTGAGCGTGAGCCGGATTCTGCTCGTGGAACCATCGTTGCCAGATACCCAGCTGGCTGTCGATGCTTTTCGCTTCGTCCCGGAACGAGTTGCCAGTCCAGTGCTCCAGAAGGGCGATGGCACTATTCGGATCCTCTCCATCGCGCTGCATTCTCAAAGCGTGCAGGATGACCTGACGGATCGCCTCGGGATCATCCGTGGCAGCAGGAACCGTCTTGAGTTGCGAGAGAATGTCGGAAACCGCGAAGTCATCTAGGATAGGAAGGCTGCGAATGAGGTAGTCCCAATTCTCTCCATCCGGTTGAAGTGACAGTCCGATTGCAACCGCAGCGCGGCGATCGGGACTGCGTCGCCATACCTCACGCAGATACGCCATCGATTCCTTGTCACCGTGCTGAGCCAGGACGGCCGTAATGCCGGTCTTCAATCGTTTGTGACGATCCGATTCCAATCCTGACTGATCGATGGCGGTATCGATCTTCTTCAACACCTCCACATCCTCAGGGGACAATTGCTGAGGGAAGATTCGCAGCCCAGCCAATGCTGCATTGGGCCACTGCACTCCTTCGGCGACGAAAACCCTCGCTTCCTCCACCGACATGTTCCGAGTGAGATCGGCGGTGGCATTCATGATATAGAGAGGAAAACTGCTCCCTCCTGGTGCCTGCGTCGCTTCTTCCATGAACTTCATCAACGAGAAAAGCTCGGGGCTGGACCACTTGCGGTTCAGGAAAGGCAAGTGCATCGCTAAATGGACGCGGTCCTCCATCGGAGCGTTGCTCTGCAAGTAGGCGATCGCGCGATCCACCATGTCGTCAGACCCTAGGGCTACCGCTAGGCGGATCAATTCCCGGTTGATGATTCCTTCCCCTGCAGGAAACTCTTCTGAGATCCGTTGACGCAGGCGCGGTACCTGATCTCCCTGGATCCCGGTTCGATGCAGTGTTACCTGAACCAGTCGCAACAGATCGAGGAAGTCGCGGTCGCTGACAAATTCTTCTAGCGTCTCCTCAACGGCTCGGATGACGTGCATCCCCTGAGCCTCTGTCGAATCGATCGACATCAGTACCAGCCCCCCCTGCACCAACAGACGCGGATCCTTGCTTTGGATCAGCGAATCGGTCCAAAGGGACGGATCGATTGTTTCCAAAAGTCGCTTGGCAGCAAAAGCCAACCAGCGATCCTCACTGGCAAGAAGTGGCAACAACTGCGCAGGATCGACCTCGGCACCCAGCCTTACCAACGATTCGCATGCAGTGCGCTGCACCATGCGATCGCGATCGCGCAGCATCTCTTTTAGCCTTTTGGCCGCCAGGTCGCTGGTCGTCATCAGCCCCAGCATCTGGGCGCACTTGCTGCGCAAATGTTCGTTGGGGGAACGGGATAGTTCGATCAGCAATTCGGCCGTCGGCGCAGGCCCCATCAACTGCATCAGTTCCAACGCCCGGATGCGATATCTCGCTGGGTTTTCAGGGCTGTAGGCGACTCCAGCCACCGACTCATTCCAAGATACCCCCTGCTCCTTCTTCAGCAGCGCGACCTCTTGCCGAGCCCAGGCGGAGGCGAGCTGGGGTTGTCGAATCGCCCTCGCGATTCCGCTCCCCAATTGCGAAAGCTCCCGCGATGGCTCGCCCGTCCAACGAACTCGATAAATGCCGCCGTCGGTGCCACGACCACCGACGGAAAAATACAACAGACCTTCGCGATCGACATCCATGTCGGTCACGTTGAGAGGCTGTCCGCGAACAAACAGCTCCGCCTGTGCCTTGTGACCAGCCCCCTGCGGTTCCAGCTTGACCGACCAGATTTTTCCCTCGGACCAGTCGGCCAGGAAAAGGTTGCGATGGTACTTGGCAGGGTAGGTGTAGTGATCGTAGACGATGGAACCAGTTGGGGAGCCACGGGCGGTGTCGAGCACCGGTGGGATTCGATCCGGATAGTATTCAGGCCACTGGGCCCAGCCGCTCCGCCACCCCAGCTCCGCTCCCGATGTGATCTCAAACAATTGCGTTGGCCGATACCAGGTCATCCCTACATCGGCCTCCATGTCGCTATCGTGCAACCATAAGCTACCGTCGGGATGAAAAGCCAGATCGTAGGCATTGCGAATACCGCCAGCGACAACTTCCACGTCATTACCGGTCAAATCGCACCGGATCACCGTGCCACCTGGAGCACGAATCCCCTTGGCATGTCCACCTGGATCTTCATAACGAGGCAGCAGAAGGTCGCCTTCGTAAGGATGCCGGTAAGGACTCTTGCTGCTGATCTCCTGGCTTACCTTCACGTGGTTGCCGACAGCGACATAAAGAAGTCCGTCCGGACCAAGGGCGATTTGGTGGGCCCCATGCTCGCCAGCTATCCCTTCGAAACCGACCAGCTTCTTCGGTGATTCCAGGGTTCCATCTCGATCCTGATCGACCAGTCGATAAAGACCACTGCCCTCGGGTCCCTCGCCAGTGACATAGAGATCGCCGTTGAGCGGCAGCAGGCCCTGGACATTCTTCACTTGGTCGCCGTAGGTTCGCACTTTGTCATGGCGTCCGTCTTTGTCACTGTCGTAGATCAAAAGAAGTGGGCCGCCTTCCTGAGAGGCGATGATATGGCCGAACTCGTTGAAAGCCATCGCGATCAGCGATCCTACCTCGCCATCACCAAGGATCTCCTCGACCTCAAATCCGGGCTGGGTCTCCCAGCGCCGTCCCTGACTAGCGACCAAGTCCTGCGATTCCTGGGGCCGATCGAAAGGAGCCGTCTCTCCCAGTTTCCCAAGGACCGCCGATGCCTCCCAACGGGAATCGTTGAAGGAAGTCATCTGCCAGCCATCGACGACGTCGGCGGTGCATTTCCAGGTCCCATCGGTTGCGATCGTCTGCCAGGGCTTCCCCTGCGGCTTGATCTGGACCTGAACCGCAACCCCTGCCGATTTCCCATCTCGATTCTCGACGCGTACGGCGATCACGTTGCGACCACGTGCAAACCACTGCGAAGCATCGTATTGATCCAGGTGCTCCAGAGACTGGCCCTGCCCCACCTGAATGCCGTTCAAATAAAGTTCGTAACTGTCATCGGCGACAATCGTCACCCGTGCCTGTTCAATCGCCGGCAATTGCAAGGTTTTGCGGAAGCAGGCGCTGCCGAGCGAAGCGGCACCTGGAGGGGAGTCGGGAGTCCAGATCCACTGGGTTTCCTGGGCCCCAGCCAAACCTGCCGTAAGCAAACCAATCGACATGATGAAGATGGCGAGGCTGGCCAGCCAGTGACTCGGACGATCCCCCATGCGATCCACCATACCGCGAAACGCAACAACGGCTGCCATGTCAGCGTCCCATCCCTGAATTGAATGCAGATCCAATAAGCCCCCCAGGTCATTGCGCGACCTAGTGCCTGGCGGGTCTTAGCAAACCCTGCCACGCTGCCACAAGATCACTTCCTGATCCCATCAACGGCAACACCACTACCCCACTTCCCCGCAATACCTCTCGCCTGAAACTTTTGTCGAACGCTACAATGGGAAGTGCGAGAAACGCGCTAGTCGACAGAATGCCCACTAAACCGTCAGCGGTGATGCGCTATGAAATGCATGCATTGCGAGAAGCCCGCCACCTTCCACATAACGGAATTGACCGATCCGCAAGGGCCGGTCATCCTGCACCTGTGCGAAGATCACGCCCGGGAATTCCTGGCCGGTGGCGAGGGAGTTGCCACGCCACCCTCCCTCGCTCAGATGGTGGCACAGCAACTGCAACTGGAACCAGAGCTGGGGGAATTGGAGGAAACCGATCGCAAAGAATGCCCCGTATGCGGGATGACATTTGCTGATTTTCGAAAAAGCGGACGTCTGGGTTGTCCCTACGACTACACTCACTTTCGAGAGCAATTGGAACCTCTGCTGACCAACATTCATGGTGCGTCGGCACATCGCGGACGAAAGCCGAATCGAGCTGGTATATCGCCCGAGGATCAGCAGGCATTGATCCAGCTACGGCGGCAGATGCAGCAAGCAATCGAGCAAGAGAACTACGAACAAGCCAGTCAGCTTCGAGACCAGATCAAAGGGCTTGAGGAGAAACAGCAGAGTGCCCAGTGAGCTGTTCCAGCCGAGTCATCCAGATGGATGCTTCGCCGGCAGGATGGCAGGATCATCCATCGCCAACAGCTAACCATGTGGCACCGTTTCAGGAACAGAAAGAATGTCCATCATCGCCTCGGTACTTGAAGAGGCTTCCGTCCGTTGTAGATCGTCGCAAGTTGTCGACCAAAAGGGGAATTCGTGAATCTTGACGACCTAGTCAACACCACAGGATCTTGGTGGTCGGGCCAGGGGGACCAGTCCGACATCGTCGTCAGTGTGCGCGCGCGTCTGGCGAGAAACCTCGCCGACTTCCCTTTCATCCGCCGTTGTTCCGACGCCGACCGCGATGCGATCTGCCGCCAAGTCCGAAGTGTTGGAGAAAAGCTGACCGAACCCTGCCGATTTTCTTTTCTCGATATCGCTCCGATGTCGGTTCTGGACAGGCAGTTTCTGATGGAGCGGCAGTGGATCAGTCGCGAACTGAGTGAGGGAACAGGAGCCAGGGGACTGCTGGCTGGCTCTGACGATCGCTACAGCGTGATGATCAATGAGGAAGACCATATCCGCCTTCAGGTGCTCCTTCCTGGACTTCAACTAGAAGAAGCCTGGGAGCACGCCAAATCGCTCGACCAGCATCTGGAAACTCACCTTCGCTTCGCATTCCACCCCGACTTCGGATACTTGACCGCCTGCCCCACCAACGCAGGCACTGGCTTGCGTTTGAGCGTCATGATGCATCTGCCGGCGCTGGTGATCACCAAGCAGATGGAAAAGGTCTTTCGCAGCATGCAGAAGATCTCCATCGCAGTGCGAGGATTCTTCGGCGAAGGTTCGCAGTTCATGGGAGACTTCTACCAGATCAGCAATCAAGTCACCCTGGGGCAGACTGAAGAAGAACTGATCGGTCGTGTGCAGGAGATCATTCCAAGACTCCTCGAATACGAACGGATGGCAAGGGATTTCCTCGTCCGAGAACATGCCCAGGATCTGGGAGACCAAATCAGTCGTGGCCTGGGAATACTGAAAACCGCGAAGAAAATCACCAGCGAAGAAGCGATGGACCATCTCTCCAAGGTTCGTCTGGGTATCAGCCTAGGCTGGATCGATCCGGTCCCGATCGCTACCGTCCATCGACTGATCATCCAAACACAGCCTGCCCACCTGCAAAAGCGACATGGCGGCACCATGACTCCCTCCGAACGGAATATCGAACGAGCCCGATGGCTGCAAAGCGAATTCAGTCACTCCGGCGACTCGCACCGCAGTGGCCCCGAGGCAATTCCTTGAGACTGACCCCAAAACACTCTAACGATCGTTAGAATATCCTGGCGATCGATGCGAGCCCTCGGATCGAACCCTGTCGCCCCACCGCCGGATGGTACTTCCGCAATCCCATTGCCGCTTAGGTTGCCTCTGGCGACACCCTCGATCGGTCCGCCAAGACGGTGCCGGAGGCTGCCGAGGAATTGGAAGCAGCAGTAGCCTCTTGGCCTTTCCCGAGCTCTGGTAGGTTACTGCGCCATTGAAACACTAGCGCCGCTAGAGGCGGGACGGTCAGGTCGAGCATCGCTTGGCCATTGCCGCCGGTCGGCTGCGCCAGACCGCTGGTGGAATTCCCGACGTTCGATCCTCCGTAGTACTCCGAATCAGTATTGAGCAGCTCCCGGTAGACTCCAGGCCGAGGAACAGGCACCTTCCGATGACGAACCACAGGCGTGAAGTTGCAGACGACCAGCAGCGGTTCACCACCTTCGTCGGCTCGCCGCAGATAACTGACTAGACTCTCCTGCCGGTCGCTGCAGTCAACCCACTCAAACCCCCTCGGATCGTAGTCCCCTCGACTCAACTGCGGATACTCGACCAGCAACCGGTTCAAGTCGCAAACCAGTCGCTGTATACCTCGGTGCGGCGCCCACTGCAGCAAGTCCCACTCCAGCGGGCGACTCTCGCTCCACTCGTTCCAACCCGCCAGTTCATTGCCCATGAAAAGCAGCTTCTTTCCAGGATGCGTCCACTGGTAGGCCAGCAGCAATCTTAGGTTGGCAAACTTTTGCCAACGATCGCCCGGCATCTGCGCCAGCAGGGTTCCTTTCCCATGCACCACTTCATCATGCGAGAAAGGGAGCAGAAACCTTTCGCTGTGGTGGTACATCATTGAAAAGGTCAGAGAGTCATGATGAAACCGTCGATGAATCGGATCCTTTCGGAAATAGGAAAGGGTGTCGTTCATCCATCCCATATTCCATTTCAATCCGAATCCCAATCCGCCTTCGTCTACCGGTCGGGTCACTCCCGGCCACGCCGTCGACTCTTCTGCGATCGTCAGAATACCTGGATGCCTAGCCGCGATGACGCTGTTGAGCTTCTTCAGGAAGGCAATCGCCTCTAGGTTCTCGCGGCCGCCATACCGATTCGGAATCCACTCTCCCTGCCGCCGGGAATAGTCGAGGTAAAGCATCGAAGCAACGGCATCGACACGAAGTCCGTCGATATGAAACTGCTCCATCCAGTAAAGGGCATTGGCGATCAGGAAATTGCATACCTCATTGCGCCCATAATTGAAGATCAAAGTTCCCCAGTCTGGATGCTCCCCCTGTCGCGGATCCTCATGCTCGTAGAGCGCCGTTCCGTCAAATTGCCTGAGCCCATGACCATCGCGAGGGAAATGCGCTGGAACCCAGTCGATCAATACACCAATCCCATGGCGGTGGCAGTGGTCGACAAACTGCTTGAACTGCTGCGGCGTTCCGTATCGGCTTGTGGGACTGTAATAGCCGGTGGTCTGATAGCCCCACGATCCCGTAAAGGGATGCTCGCTGATCGGCAATAGCTCCAAGTGGGTGAACCCCATCTCCAGACAGTACGCCACCAGTCTCTCGGCCAGCGTTGGATAATCCAGCCATCCCGAGGGACGTCCAGATTCCTGCTGCCAACTGCCCAAATGCACCTCGTAGATCGATAGCGGACGATCAAGTCCCTGTCGCTCCCTCCGTCGCTCAAGCCACTCCTCATCCTGCCATGTGAAAGGCTGAAGTCCCTCGACAATCGAGGCCGTACCAGGGGGCAATTCGGATGAAAAAGCCATGGGATCGGCTTTATCCAGCACCTGGCCGTTGGGAGCCTGAATCCGGTACTTGTAGCGATCGCCCCGCCGCGCCTCCGGAACGATCCCCCACCAAATCCCGGTCGATCCGACAGGCTGAAGCGTGGCGAGATCTCCGGTCCATCGATTGAAGTCGCCGATCACCTGAACCGACGTGGCGTTAGGTGCCCAGACCCCAAAGACCACTCCCTTTTCGGGAACGGAGGACGCTGGACGCCCCACGGGATGGGCCCCCAGCTTTCCATAAAGCTCCCAATGCTCCCCCTTGCCGAAAAGAAATTGATCGAACGAAGACAGTGGCATCGGCTTCCCGTCGGTCATCAATCTCGAACTCCCTTCCCACGCTCCACGAAGCGCGGCGATTTCCTTGCTCCCAATCGCCCGGTAGCTTGCACCGTCCGCTCCAAGGCCGCCAGCCGTTCTCTCTTCAAAGGACAGCCGCCTCATCCCAACCGCGCGCCATCGTTTCCCAACGGCCGGACTCGCAACCCAAGACACTTTGCGCTGCGGAAGCTCCAAGTCTGGCAACGCCATGCCAATGGACAAGCCTCTACGCCAACATTCCTAGATAAATCGCCCCGCTACGTTAGTTTCTTTCTCCGACCAGCCGTTGCCAGTCAAAAAGCCAATCTAACGCGGGTTCTGGGCGAAAAAGGCCCGATTGGACCGAATCTTCCAGTCCGCCAGACAAAACAGCATCCCAACCCCTGGGCGGCTGAGACAGCGCCGAAGGAAATACCATTTCTTTTTCTCGAGGCCCCTCGGTTCGCTACCCTCCTTGATTGATTGCAGGGCACAAAGCCAATATACTCCACAGACGTGTGGGGACTTCGCGTAGCGCTGCCTAAGAGGGGAGATCCTTCCCCCGAAGTGGTCTTAAGGTCGTCCGCCATCCAGCGGCCCAGAGCCGGTCGCAGCTGCTCGCCTCCCACTTGGATTTATCTGTCGAACCGCGCCCGTCAAAGGTTTCCCTCCATGATCGTGCAACAACGCCGTTCGTTTCTCGTCCAAAGCACCGCTGGTCTGGTTGGCTTGGGCCTGACTTCCCATTCTCCGTGGTTGACGCAACCCGCGACTGCCGCACCCATCCAAAAAGAAAAGCTCCCGTTCTCCATTTCGCTGGCCCAATGGTCGCTCCATAAAATGCTCTTCGGAGGCAAACTGGATAATCGCGATTTCGCCAAATTCACCAAGGAGCGATTTGGGATTGATGCCATCGAGTACGTGAATCAGTTCTTCAAAGACAAAGCCAAAGACAATGCCTACATCGATGACCTGAAGAAGCGGGCCGATGACTTGGGAGTCAAGACGCTACTCATCATGATCGATGGCGAAGGAGCTCTTGGCGACCCAGATGAAGCAAAACGCAAGAAAGCGGTGGAGAACCACTTCAAGTGGGCGGAAGCGGCCAAGCGGTTGGGTTGCCATTCAATCCGCGTGAACGCAGAATCTTCGAAAGACTACGATGAGGCGAAGAAACTGGCTGCCGATGGGCTTCGGCGACTCAGCGAATTCGCCAAACCGCTCGACTTGGGAGTCATCGTCGAAAACCACGGTGGACTCAGTTCCAATGGCAAGTGGCTGGCCGAAACCATCCGCGCGGTGGGGCTGGACAATTGCGGGACCCTTCCAGATTTCGGCAACTTTTATGAGTACGATCGCTACCAGGGTGTCACCGATCTGATGCCATTGGCCAAGGCTGTCAGCGCCAAAAGCTACGACTTCGACGCTCAGGGGAACGAGACGAAAATCGACTTCCGCAAAATGCTCCAGATCGTGCTGAAAGCGGACTACCATGGCTTTGTAGGCATCGAATACGAGGGTGGCCGACTGGGAGAAGAAGAGGGAATTCTTGCGACCAAGAAGCTACTGGAAACCTGTCAGAAAGAGCTTGCTTGAGACGGGGAACTCGCGGACCGTTGGATTGATCTATTGATTTGAATTGTGTTTTTTGTTGATTTCCGAAAGGTAAGTCCATGGCGACTCCGAAAAGAATTGTGGTCAACGAGCAGGATGGAGTCTCAGTGGTTCGCTTCGTCGATCGAAAGATTGTCGATTCGTCTAGCATCGAACAGCTTGGCGAGGAATTGATCGCCCTGGTGACCGTAGACAAGCGGAACATGCTGCTGCTGAACTTCGAGAATGTCGAGTTCCTATCGAGCGCCGCTTTGAACAAGTTGATTTCTCTGCGCAACAAGATCAAGCCGACCGGTGGCACGCTAAAGCTGTGCAACCTTCACAAGGACATCGAGCAGGTCTTCAAGATTACGAAACTCGACAAGCTGATCGAGATACTGCCGAATGAAGAAAAGGGCCTGGCCAGCTTCAAATAAGGGGCGGAATGGTGCTACCTTTCAATCCACAGGACCAACCCCATGAATCGGAGTTTTCCTTGGATTTCAATGCAAAACCATGGACGCTGGACCGCGTCATCACCAGTTGCACCGATGAGGGTCAGGTCGCGATCCAGGAACTGATGGGCGCACTGGTGGAACAGGGTTGGGATGGAAGTGAATTCTTCCAGGTGAACATGGCGGCCGAAGAAGCGGTCGTCAACGCGATCGAGCATGGAAATAAGAGAGATCCATGCAAGTCAGTTCACCTCCTGTTCCGGGTCAGTCCTACGGAGATTTATCTTGAAATCACCGACCAGGGATCGGGATTCAATCCCGATACGCTGCCCGACCCAACCGACGAAGATCTGATCGAAAAGCCGCGCGGTCGAGGTGTGATGCTGATCAAGGAATTCATGTCCGAAGTCCATTACAACGATCGCGGCAACAGCGTCGTGATGATCAAACGCAGGTCTGCAGAGACCGGCGACTCCGATTCCAACGGATGAGTGATCGGGAGCGATTGGGCAGTTGCCCCGAAAGCCTTCTGGCCGAAGCGATCCAAGTTGGCACGCTGCAGGCGGTGGTCGATTGCAGCGGGCAAGGGCTCAGCGATTCCCTGGTATTCGACTTGCGCTGGGCCGGCGAACGTCGCGCCCTCAAGGGGTGGCCTGACACCAGCGGCCGCGCCGCGCAGCTCCACTCGACGCACCATGTCCAAGTGGCGATCGGCCGACATCTAAACCAATCGACTTCTCCCAAATGGGTGCGTCTCCCCTCCATCGATTGCTTCACGGAAGCGGTTTGCCGCATTCCGACGGTTCACACTTGGTCCAACGGACAAACCATTCTGGCGTGCCAAGAACGCCTCTGGGAATGGGGATCCTGGCTTGTAGGAAGCAGCCGCTCCTACGAATCCTTCGAGCAGCATCATTTCCAACAGGCGATGGTGGCGGTGGAGCAGATTCATGCTGCATCCCTTGCTCTCGGAACCGATGTGGGTGCTTCGGCGAGATGGGAGCGACGCATCGAGCTCCATCGCCAACTCCTATCGCTCGATCGCCGTTCCGCTCGCCTAAGCGCTTTCCACGAGATTGCATCAGCCTGCCACGACGTCGATCCTGCACCTGTTCTCCAAGATCTTTGGGATTGCTGGAGGCAGATTTCACCTCAATCGTTCGGTCCACTGGTCGAATCGATCTCCCGTCTATTCCCAAGACGTTGGATCGTTGGCGACCTCTGGCGTGATCACTTGCTGTTCGAGCACAATCTCCCGTGCGGAATTATCGATTGGGGAGCCACTTCGTGGGACTGGCCAGGATGGGATTGGATTCGCTTGATGACCACCACACCGTTCTGGAACAGGCTGGAAGCATGGAGAATAGTAGCCCAAACACTTGAAGAACAGAGTGCCCCCGGACCTTGGCACCGTCATTACTCCCTGGAAGAAAAAATCGTCCGACTGGCAGAATTGGGCCGCTTTCAACTTTATCTGACTGCCGGCCAGTGGATCCTTTGGGCAGACCTGCCGCGCCAACAGAACGTTCTCTTCCAGCCCAAGTCGCATCGTCGACTCACCGAATTGCTTACACAAATGCAGACGTGGCGGCAGTGACACACCCCCCACTTCGGGTTGGCAAAGCGACTCCTGGTGCGGTGATCCACGATTTTTCTTATGATCTAGGAGGAACTTTCACGCGAAGCTGGGCCGGTGGCCGGCTGACTTGAGAGGCTAGCACGGGAAGGCCAGTGGACGTCCTGGACATGGCATTGCCTCGAGGGGTACGAAAGAAGGATCGACGGATGAAGCAGTTGGAATGGACCTGGGCACTGCTTGCCTCTTTGATATTTTGTTCCTTCACCTGGGCACAAAAGCCAGGTTCCCTTGGGATCCCCGGCCTCGAACTGGGAACCGGCCCCAGCCTCCTCGATGGTCCACCTGTCGAATGGAAAGCGACCTTCCAGGCGCAGAAAGGAAGCGACCAGGCGACGGTCCGCATCACGGCCAAACTGCTCGATGATTTCTACATCTATTCGGTGACGCAACCGCCAGGCGGCCCGCTGAAGACGAAATTCAGCTTCCCAGATAAAGACGCAGACTTGGTCGGTGACTGGCAGCCAGATCGGCCCCCCAAGCAGGTCAAGGGAGAGCCAGGGTTCGAGCAGATTGTGGTGGAGAAGCATTTTGACGAGGTGACATGGACCGGCAGCATTCGCCTGAAGTCGCCTCCAGTTGATCCCCCAAAGCCAATTCAGATTCGTGCGGTTGGCCAAGTCTGTTCCGATACTTGCATTCCATTCACCGAGGTCCTGAAAGCCAGCTTTGCAGGATGGGAGGAACCCAAGGAGCCTGCAGCACCCGAGCCTTCTGTCTCATTTCCCTGGCGGGATCCGGAAGCCCATGTTTCGTGGAATCTTCGCTGGGAGCCAGGCACCGAAGCGCGAACCGGCTCCCTGGTGATCGAAGGGATTCCCGACGATCAGTACCACCTCTATCCGTCGGGAGAAGGGGAAGAGGAAACAAACTTTCGAACGCTGATGATCCTCGATCCCGACTCGGCCCTGGCGCCCCAAGGACCGCCCAGGACCGATGCCATCCTGGCGGTTCAGGAGATTCCCGGTGCCGATCCGGTTCCCTACCACGACGGAAACGTCACCTGGCGGATCCCGATGAAGCTCCCGGTTAACCCCCAGCAGTCCAAAGGCTCGATTGCAGGATGGATCGGTTACCAAGCATGCACGCTGGAGTCGTGCGATCAGCCTTTGGGGGCGAAGTTTCAGGGGGAATGGACCCAAACCGAAAGTGGACAGATAGAAATTCAGCAGTGGAGCCTTCTTCCTGTACCGTTCAAAGAGGTCGCGGGATCTCCGCTACGCAATCGCTGGCTTGCCGGCTCTCCGGAAAGCAGCTCCACTGATGCCGCAGCCACCTCGCCTGCGGTATCTCGCCCTGGCTCTACGATCCCCATCCCCCCGGCTCTTTCGGCGGCCGATCTGCTTTTGAACCTTGGACTGGCGTTCCTTGGGGGACTGGTGCTGAACTTCATGCCCTGCGTTCTTCCAGTGATCGGTCTGAAGATCATGGGAATCGTGCAGGAAAGCCAAGGGAGCCGTAGGCGTGTTGCCTGGCTGAACTTCTGGTATGTGCTCGGAATCCTGTCGGTCGTGATGGGCCTGGGGCTGGCGACAGTGATCGCCAAGGAATTTTTCAGTGCGACGTTTATGTGGGGCGAGCAGTTCAGTAGTTGGGGGTTTCGAATTGGGATGCTAGTGCTGGTCTTTGCGATGGCACTCAGCTTCCTGGGTGTCTGGGAAATCCCGATTCCGGGGTTCGCCAGCGGCGGCGCCTCGAACAAGTGGATGGCCCAGGAAGGCCCCGTAGGCGCCTTCAGCAAAGGGGCGCTCACCACCGTCCTTGCCACACCCTGCATCGGACCATTTCTCGGAACGGCACTCGGCGTCGCTCTATCTCAGCCCTCCTGGATCGTACTGCTGATCTTTTTGTTTATCGGACTTGGACTCAGTTCCCCCTACATCCTGATCGCGGCATTCCCACGGATGATGAGCTGGCTTCCCAAGCCTGGTCCGTGGATGGATACCTTCAAACAGCTTCTCGCCTTCCCGCTACTGTTCACCTGCATCTTTCTGCTCAGCTCGATATCGAATGACTATCGCATCGCGACGTTGACGATGCTGATTGGAGTGTGGTTTGCCTGCTGGTGGATCGGGAAAGTTCCCGCCTGGGCCGAGCGGAGCAAATACTGGACGACCCTCGCGCTGGCAACGACTGTAGCTGTTGGCCTTGGAGTGTGGAGTTTCCGAGCCCTTGGCCCAGTCGACAAGAACGACGCGCACGCCATCAACTGGGTTCCCTACTCCGAAGGTGAACTCCAGAAGTTGCTAAAGCAACGAAAGACCGTGATGATCGATTTTACCGCCGACTGGTGCGCCAACTGCAAAACCAACCTGAAGACAGCGATCGAAACGGAGAAAGTAGCAAAGAAGATTCGCGACAATCGTGTCGTTGCCATGGTTGCTGACTGGACCGACTTTGGTCCCGAGATCAAACAGAAGCTGATCGAACTGCAGAGCAACGGGATTCCCCTGCTGGCGGTTTACCCTAGCACTCGTCCCACAGAACCGATCTTGCTGAGAGCCCTGCTGTTCGAATCGAACGTCCTGGACGCGCTGCAGGAGGCGGGGCCCAGCCAATGAGCATGCCCTAATGGAACACTTGGTTTCCGCATGGCGAAATCTACTATTCTTCCGATGTAGCTCCGCCGGGGCGAAGGGTTCTCAGCCTACAACTGGCAAAAGATCAAACATTCGGTCCGTGGACTCCTCTTCTTTTGCCAGGCCGAATAAGATGCCATAGGTTGATGGCCGATTGCAGGCCAATCTTGTCTTTGCCAATCCGACTGGCCCTTCGAAATCATCCCCTTGCCTTTTTAGAAAGAAGGCCAGGCTTTTGGACCGGTTCCTATGAGTTGACGGAGTTACAAAAGGCGGGATTTTTCTGGGAGCGACCTAGATGGCTCGTAGGCAGAACCTGTGAATCTTGGCATCCCAAGAGCCCCCCTGGGGACCGGTGGGATGAACTGGTAAGTCATTTTCAGACAAAAATGGTATTGTCGCCGACAGACGTCCCGGTCTATGAATTTATTTGGGCTGGTAGACGATTCCCTTGCCGGCGACGCTGATTGGTAGGCCAGGGGGCCAAAAAACAGTAGAAACGGCAAAGTTGGTTTACAAACTCGATAGATTCATTCTGGGCTCGTTGCCGGCTCCTACAGTGGCAAATATCTTTTTGAGTGTCTGGTGATTATCGAGCGAACCTTTTCTCCCGGATCGTACCAATGGAATGGAATCAGGTACCGACTCATTGGCAATACGTAGGGGCCATCGCCGCGACCGTATTTCCTGAATTGAGCGATGACGATTTGGATGATATTGCCGGCAACCGCACCAAATGGGTCGACCACCTGATCCGGCTATATTCCATGGATCGAACGGAGGCGGAGCGTCACCTGGACGAATGGATTCAGCAGGTACCACCACCAAGACTTTCGCTGAACGCAAGGACGATCCAGGAGGTTCACCGTCGTTCGATCTCCAGGAAACCAAATATTTTCCAACGGTTGATTCAACTGTTCAATTAATGGCCGACAGCGCCCAACTTGCTTCCCATTCAATGCCCCGGGGCCGATTCATATATCCGTTGGTCGGCTATGGAGCGACCTTCTGCGCCCGAACGCCCCCTACGTTTTGAACCCCCTAACGCCGTGATGCTCTTGGGAACAAGACGGTAGATTACGCCTCCTCGCAATCAACAACCAAGCGGATGGCACCTTGCCTGGGAGCTGTCTTGCGGAACTCGGATTGGCTTCAGGGGAGCCCCACCAGAAACAGCCGATCCCCTCGGCGAATCAGCAGGCCAACTCGAGTCGGTAGCCCTGCATAGAGAGTGTCGCCAGAGCGAATGGGGGAATCTCCTTGAGCACCGTCTGCAGGAGCATCTTCCCAGGTCCGATTTTTTTCGGCAAGAAGTTCGAATTGCTCTCCAATCCGAACCACGCTGGTCACCCCTTCCTTCCCGAACAGATACAGCCGATCGTCTACGGCAAGCGGAGTTGCCCAGCAAGCACCTGCTGGCGTTCGCTTAGCATAGTACTGCTGACCTGTCTTCGCGTTCAAGCAGAACAGTACCCCTTGAGGATTGATGAAATAGACAAACCCTCGATGTTCCACGGGTGAGCAGAAAGATCCACGCGCTTCTTCAGCAACCCAGACCACCTCAATCGACAAACCATTCTGATGTCGGACAACACGAGCCATAAGATTGGAGGTTAGCGCATGCTCTGAAGGCCCATCGGCAGGTCGAATCAGTGAACTGATCAGAAAGCGACCCTCTCCAAGATCGTACGGCGTTGCGACGGAATTGCCACCGACTTTGGTGTGACTGCACTGAAGCACTCCGTCGGTCGAATAAAGATCGATGGTACCAACCGACGAGCAGACGATGAGCGGCTGCTCATCCAGCCTGATGATTGCCGGTGACGACCAACTGTGGGCTCTTTTTCCGCGACTGGTTTGAAACAAAGTGGCTCCGGTCGCCTTATCGATACCGACGAGGAAAGACTCCCCGGAGTGATCCAGCAGGACAAACAGATGATCATCGGTTTGGCATGGTGTTGAAGAAAGACCGAATCGATTGAGAAAGGGGCCGAAGTCCTTCTGCAGTGTACGATTCCAGAGGATTTCTCCTTGGTGGCTGACCTTGAGCAGATCTCCGCTTTCAAAAAAAGCATAAACCCCATGAGGGTCGACCAGAGGCGTGGAAGCAGCTCGACTCACCATCGGCGTATTAGGGTCCGGAGCGCTCGATGCAAAGGTCTTGGTCCAGCGAAGGTGCCCGGTATCCAGATCGAACGATTGCAAATAGAGATTCTCCTTGTTTGGACCTTCGACGCTGATGGTATAGATCACCCGTTCGAAAACGACTGGACAGGACTGGCCGTAGCCTTTCAGCGGTAGACTCCAACGAACCTCGTCAGGCGTCCAGGCCAACCGATACTGCAGTTCCGCATCCCCTGAATCGCTCATCGGGACCCTGAACGATGGAAAGCTTCCACGGGGGAAGTCCTGGGCACGAATCTTGCCGCATGAAGAGAATGCCACACTTGCCAATGCGATGGCCCACACGCAAACGTTCCTGCACATTTCGCTCATTCCCATTCCAATAGAGGCAATCCATCCTGCGCGGCGATCAATCGATAAAAGGCATCCATGGAGACGGCCTCACTGAGCGATTGGACCGAGCCATCTCCCATGGCGACTTGCGCCATACCTGAGTGGAATGCATAAACATTCTGCCCTGCCCAGTTGGTGCAGTTGACTAAGCAGTTGCCTGCGTAGGTCGTCGTCCCATCACGACTCATCCGATTGGCAAGAAGACGATTCCAACCTCCAAAGTGACCAAAGGGGCTGGATTGGTCACCTACGGCAGTGCGACGGTTGAACCTGCGAGGTCCGCCCGCGCACTCGACGAGCATAATCGTGTTGGAGACACCATCCAGGATCTCTTTCATGGCATTGGAGCTTGAAAACTGAGCAAGAAATCCCCGAGGTCGAACGAAACCGGCAGGCGGAAGATTCATCGGTGGTTCCAGCACGCTGAAGCCAGCGGAGTACTCGACGATCGTCGCGTCAAAGCGTCCCCCCGATGTTGCTGCACGATCAGGAGCAAAGGAGGGAGCTACCGGAGAGAAACTGGCCACCGCTGGAACGGGTGACGAAGGGCACTTATACATTGGCATCGATGCGGTCAGGAGCGCACGATTAGGTGTCTCCGCAAAGCCGCGATTCACATCGTAGGCGTCATAGATCGTATTGAGCTCCATGAATGGCAGGATCGCATAGGTCCATGGTCCCTGGATGATCGTTTGGCCGGGTGCCCGTTGGACAAGCGGGTTGTTGTTCGGGAATCTACGAAATGCCGATTCGTAATTGAGCATCGCAAGACTCATCTGCTTGAGATGATTAGAACACTGCATACGACGAGCCGCCTCGCGAGCAGCCTGAACGCCAGGGAGCAGCAGTCCGACCAGAACGCCGATGATGGCAATGACAACCAAAAGTTCCACCAGAGTGAACGCAGTTCGATCTGCCGATCGCATGTGCATACTCGCAACTCCTCTTCCTCAAGTCGATTCGCAAGGGGCCCGTCGGAAAGCGATAGCCGGCTCACGCCACTTGGATCAAAATCTGGCATCTCTTCCCGCAAACGTTCGTCCATGCCGGATGAAGGCTATGGACTACCTGATAGCCGAAATTCCAGTGATTCACATCGCTCCGATGGGATATCCAACCACTCCGTCGCTTGCGAAGCATCGGCATACATCCCCTGGAAAAGGTCGATCGCATCGAGGTCTCCCGTCGACATCCAGGTGAATAGAACCTTGTACTTGCCAGCGATGACTCCCGGCTGAACACTGTCTCCCCCGATGACAAACTTCCCTTCGGTGTCGGTATAGCCCGAGGGAAAGGCATCGTTCCCAAACACCCCGTCTTCCGGAGGCTCCAAGCGGACCAACTGCACTAGGACTCGGTGAGCCGGCTGTCCGTCAACAACAACCATTCCAGCTACCCGATAACGATTTGGACTGGCGGTTTGCCCGGGTTGGCAACCGCATAAGACCACAAGAGAAACCATCGCAGCGAACCTTGAGAAGATCGCTTGGTAGGCTCCTGTCTCCATTCCAAATGACTCCCGAGCAACAACAATCCGCATCCGCTCTCACCAATTCGTTTGGCAACGGAGAGCAACCATCGATAGCCAAAAAGCACATGATACACACTTGCAGAATGTATGCAAGTAGGCGAAACGTGATCCGGAGGATTGCACCACCGTTGCTGGCTGGAATAGGCGGAGCCAGAGAAGAACTGGACTGTCGCTATGCCGAAGAGAAATCAGGCTGCCTGCAAGCAACACCGACGGGGCTAGAGTGATCCTGCCCAAGATGGGACGATTCGATCGATTACCGTCCCTTGCTGGGAAGGTGCGCCCAATCCCCACAGCAAATCGGAAGATCCACCAGCAGACACAATGCCCTCCGGTGCATCACACCAAAGGACTCCGGTGCCTCTCCCATCCATCAGGGATCGAAACAATTCAAAGCGTGATCAGGCGACATCTCGGTCTTCGAATAGAACCAGTCCCAGCAGGACCGCCAAAAGCGTGTAGAGCAATCCGTAGAGTAACGCGCCCGATAGAAAAGACATGGGCACGCGATTTCCTACATCGATCGCCGACTGCATCGAGAAATGCTCGAAGTCGGGAATAATCACGGCGATCAGCTCCCCGACGAACTGCAGGATTGCGAACCCACCCTCAGCACTACTGACCAATGCTTCGGTCAAATGGCCTACGACATAGATGGCGAAGCAGACAGCAAAATTGGCCAACTGGGGCAATCGGGTCGCCAAGGCCACACTGAATGCGCTCAGCACGCAGGCGTGGAGGAACGCCATCACCAAACCCGGCACGGTTCGAACCAACTCCAAGTGACAACTCTGCCAAGTCGGTGTGTCCTGCGATGACTCCTTGGCGTCATAGATTGGCTTGAAGGCCACCCAAAACAGTTCCCAGGAACCCAAGATGACAAACATCAGTGCCAGGACCCAGAAAACCCCCAGCATTTTCCCGATCAAGAACGACCTCCGATCGACTGGCTTCGAAAGCACGGTCAGTGCCGTACGCCCTTCAATCTCTTCACTAACCGAACTGCTGGCAGACCACACTCCCTGGAACAAAGCCAGTACAAGAATGATGGTGATGCCGCAGTCTTTCAGCAGTTTGATGTCTTCGCCGAAGGTATGAAATGGGAGAAACACGAACAAAAGAATGAGGAAAATCCCGATCAGGTTGAGCACCAGGAAGAGCGGTTGGGTGATCTCGTTCTTCGCCGCCGCCAAGGCGATAGCCGACACTCGTGGCGCAACTCCCTGCTGCAGGAAGAACAGAAGCCCGGCAAAAATGACTCCCAGAGCAGAAATGAGAAGAGCCTTCACCTCGGGATTTGCTGGGCTCGTCGCGAGTCGAAATACCACTTCTGCAGGATCGATCTCCTGGTTCTGAATAAACATTTGCGATCCAGAAGCGGTCGGCAACGGCGGAGGAATGGCTGATTTACGATTCCAGTTGACTTCTCCCCTCGCTTCGACACGCACAGGACGCATCTGAAAACGCGAAACCGAATCGGAGTCGGTGATCATGATGTTTCGATTCGATTCAATCACCACCGAGGTCAGCAGTTCTGCACGATAGGGCACGGCAGCGACCGTGAACGGGGATTCCTTCGCATCAGTCGGAGCACCAGGCACGGAAATCTTGTACACTCGCTCCCCAGCACTAAAAATCTGAGGCAAGCTGGCCAGCGTTTGAATCGGCTGCTCGACCACAAAGGTACTCGCCAAGCCAACTGCCGCCACAACTGCTGCCGTCGTCAAAATGGCAGCGCCAACTCCCCGGAAAGCGATCGACGAAAACTCTCCAATCCAGCGACTCGAGGAACAAAACAGAAGCGACCAAGTTGCGATGGCGGCAAAAAACCATGTCGCGAACAGAGTAAGTCGCTGCTCCACATCGGTCATCGCCCGCTCCGATGACTGCATCAATCCCCACCAGACGACCGCGGCCAACCCTAGGGACAGCACCAGCGCGACCGAGTGGCCAAGCCAGGGCTTTGCCTGAAGAGGGAGAAAAAGCTTCAGCTTGGCGAGAATGGCGAACAGACCGACAAGCAACGCGAGGATCGCTAGCCCCACCGCCACGCCAAGGCCTACCAGCCAGACTGTGGTCAACCATCGAGTCATCCAGAATTCGGTCGCGGCAACTGGCAGTACTGGAAACATGGCGCCATCCCAATGGAAACAGACAAGGAAACTCCATTGTCTTTAATACGCTTGCTTTTCCCTCCGGTTCACCCTCCGACTCTGCGGGCACTCTGCGAACCGAGCGGAAACTGTCGCTGATGCTTCGCCGTCTTTAACTTTCGCCCCCCCCCAAGCTTCCTTCCCTTCCCCCCTTCCAATGACAAGCCGCCAAGCCGTGGAGCGATCACTCCACGGGGGGGAGATGCGACGAGACGATCGAGCCCCCCGAGTGGCCAGCCCAAACCCGTCAGAAACTGGACGCATGAACACTATAATTTCTCGCATCCCAAAACGGGAAAGCCAGCCATTCCACAAGTCGCGCCCCACCACCCCACAATCGGTGCCACCCACCTTTCGAGATCGGTGCCACCCACCTTTTGAGATCTAGATCGGTGCCACCCACCTTTTGAGATCGGTGCCACCCACCTTTTGAGATCGGTGCCACCCACCTTTTGAGATCGGTGCCACCCACCTTTTGGAGCGCGGACTCCAAGGGATTTGACAAGATGCGGCAAGGACGCCGGAAACCCTGACTATCTAACGCCAACATTCGCCGATGCCCGTCCCCAAAGAACTTTTCAACCGAAATCGCTATGAACAATGCGGGGAGCGAAAGTGGTGGCGTAACTGAGATGGATCCGAAACAAGGAAATTCCTCCACAACAAACAAGCATTTAGCTAAAGTTCTACCCACGTCCACTGAATGGACACTTAGTTTTCGCAACAAGGGCGATTGCGCAGTTTTTGAGCAGCCTTCGATCTGCACAAAATTAAGGCACCCATGCCAGAATTATCAGCAAGAAATGCAATGCGGTCTTAAGTCGTTGAAATGCAAGCGTTTACGACATCCTCTATTGCCTGCATTGGCAGGATGGGCACGTTCAGCCGCCGGAGTGGTGGTGAGCCGATTTGTTTCCGAGCGGGACGGGTCGGTGAAGGAGCTTGTGGCCAGCAAGAGCAAAGGAGTGGGAAATGCACGAAGAAGGAAAATCGCAGTTGGTACTTGGATCCGAGGCGACGGCTGTGGCTGCGGGGGCAGCCAGGAGTGCCAGTGAGAAGATGGCCGATGACCTTCGAGCCTTTGAAGCGGTGGTTGAGGAACTCAACCAGAGGCTGATTCTCGGTGTCCCGGCCGCCCTGCGTCGTAAGCAGATTGTGGACTGCGCGACCGAGCTGTTCGGCCTAGCACCCAGCTGGGTCGCTTTCTTCCGTGCGACGATGGCGCGTGGCGGCTTGGTCTCCAAGCTCTTCGTCACTCCGGAAGAGAGAAAAGACTACTGGTGTTCACCCGAACACCACCAAATCCTGGAGATGCTGACGGCTCTTCGGTCTCGAGATCTACCGGAATGCGAGGCTGGAGAGCCTTCACGGATGATCACTATTCGAATCCCCAAGTGCCTTCACGAATTTATTTGTGACGAGGCCAATGAACTGGAAATGAGCGTCAACAAACTCTGCATCAGCCGCATCCTGATGCAAGTGGATACCACCCTGCTGCCGCAATCGGCACAAAAACGTCGAGGTCGGCGGCCTGGATCGAAGCCTCTGTCGAGGAGCCAACCAACTAGCTCTCAACTTCCCTCGGGAACAACCAGCCTATAATCTCCTCGGTGATCGAAGGGATCGCCGGACGATCGCCGGCATCCCCGAAAGGGGAGGCGGGAGGAAAGTCCGGGCTCCAATGAGCAGGATGGTCGGTAACGCCGACCGGTCGCAAGGCCAGGGAAAGTGCCACAGAAAAGATACCGCCGAACGGTCACTCCCTAGGGAGTGACGCGTGGTAAGGGTGAAATGGTGAGTTAAGAGCTCACCAGAGCCGAAAGTGATTTCGGTTGCTAGGTAAACCCCATCCGGAGCAAGACCAAACAGGAGGTGAGCGGGTTCTCCTTGCGGAGAACTCGCTCTGTCGGCTCGACAGCATGCCTCCGGGTAGGTTGCTTGAGGCGTCGAGCAATTGACGTCCTAGAGGAATGATCGTCGCGGCAACGCCGAACAGAACCCGGCTTACAGGCGATCCCTTCGATCGCCTTTCGAAGCTTTGGGCCCATAGCTGTTTTCGCGACGCAGAGGTTCACGCTAAAATAGACTTCAAGGATTCCACTGCAAGCGATTCGCAGTGGTTTTTTGGCTCTCGTCGGACGCGATGCCCCGGGCAGGGCCTATAAAGCCCGATGACGCCGGTCCCCCCTTCCCCCACATCCGACCGCTCTAACCCTCGTTGCTTTCGCGGCGGGACGAAATCACGGCATGATTCGATCGTTCCTCAACACCGACCGCCAAGCAATCGCCGATATCTGGCAGAAGCATTGGCAAGTTGCGGGATATCCATTGAATGCCCGCAGTGATCGGTTTGAGCTAGGGTTGCTGTGCAAGCCATTTCTGAAGGAATCAACTTGCTGCCTGATCTTGGACTCCCAATCAAAACCAGCCGGCTTTGCCGTCGCCTTCGAGAACCGCTCCTACCCAGGCATGGGGGATGGGACGATGATTCTCAATCAACTCTGTATTCGACCTGGACCAGATGAAGATTTTCTTGCCGAACAACTGCTGCGGCACCTGCTTCTCCAACCCAACCTCCACTCGAAATCTCGGTGGATCGCCACTTCCTCTCCGGACCACCTCGGAACATTGGTTGGTCTGGAACCAGGCAATGGATGGAGTGGTGTGCTAACCCCTGACATTCGGCGTCGCCGTTGGCTGGAAAAGGCAGGCTTCCAAACCACCTCCACCTATCTCAACTGGCAACTGGACCTACTGCAATTCCATCCAGCGATGGGGCGACAACACGTCCTCTTGAGGAGGCAGTCGATGGTCACGCGAGCTCTGGAGAGCGAATGGAATGATACGTGGCAGGCGGTTGTCCTGGGCCATGGTGAAACGATCGGGTTTCATCTGATCCATCAATCGAAGAAGACCAAAGCGGCGACCGCGATCTTCTGGCGCATCGCACCACCGATTCCCGATACCGATGGACAGTTGGCCCTTCTGTGGATGCCTGAAGAATGCGATGACCCGGCCCAGCAGGAACAGATGGCCTTCTTCCTCACCGAAGCACTCCAAACCCTGCGCAACGATCAACTGCGCACGATCCACACGGTGTTGCACGATCGAGCCATCGCACGCATGGTGCTGCTGGAGCGACTGGGCTTCCAGCAACAGGCATCGGGAGTCAGGATGGAAAGAGTGATTGAGTAAGCTTCCGCTGGTCCTTCGAACGATCTGTCTCAGCAAGTTGCCTGAAGAAAGGCTTTAGTCCCTCTAGGAAGATAACTGCTTGGGGTACCTGCCATCAGAACCTATCGGGAGGCAGGGCAGGAAAGCCGAAACTAAGCACCATGGGCCGGCTTCTGCTTTCGCTCGATCAATTGATCCAGCTCCTGCTTCAACTTGTCCAAAACCTGATCGTACGGAAACGCGCCAACCGTTTCCCCGCCTCGCTTCATGTTGACTCGGGTAGGCCCACACCACAAACCCAAGTCGGCATCATCGGTCTCCCCCGGCCCGTTGACTCGGCAACCCATCACCGCAATCGTGATGGCATGGTCCTTGGCATACTGGGTCATCTCCTTGACCTGCTGCGCCAGCTCGACGAATGCTTCATTCTCTACGCGTGAGCAACTGGGGCAGGAGATGATATTCAGTTTGGTCGGATCAAGCGCTACAACGCTCCGCAGTCGCCCCGCATAGATGTCTTCGAGAATTGCGCTCCCTGCCTGAATTTCCTCGGACTTCCGCGAGTTGGGGACGGTCAAGGAAACTCGCAACGTGTCGCCAATCCCTCGGCCAATCAGTTGCTCGAAAGCAATCCGGGTCTTGATGATCCCATCCGGTGGCAATCCTGCCTCGGTCACTCCCAGATGCAAAGGCACATCCGCCCGCACCTTGGCAAATCGCTGATTGACCTCCACCACCTTAGCAGGGTCGCTATCTTTCAGGGAAACGACGTAACGATCAAATCCAAGGCGATCCAGAAGTTCGCAGTGCTCCAGTGCCGAAGCCAACATCGGGGAAATCGAATCCTCCGCCGGATACTTCTCTTTGACTGCTGGATCGACGCTTCCGCAGTTGACACCGACACGCATCGCACAGTCATGCTGCATCGCCATGTCGACGAGATATTTGACTTTATCCTGCCAAGCTTTCTGTCGCTCGTGATGGTACAGATGCCCCGGGTTGTACCGAATCTTGTCCACCGAAGGCGCGACCTTCTCGGCCAATCGGTAGTTTTCCTGGAGATCTACCGACAGATTGGCAGGGACTCGCCGACGAATCTCCGCTAGCGCCTCGGCATCCTTGTCGCTATCCACTGCGATTCGAACCACCCCAGCTCCCGCCGCATGGAGGTCCAAAATCTGCATCACCGTCGCATCGATGTCCTGGGTATGAGTCGCACACATGCTCTGCACGGCAATCGGATGCTGGCTTCCAATCGCGATCGAACCGATTCGGACTGTTCGCGTAGGATTTCGCTGGATCTTGCTGCTCATCGACCTATTCCGCAAACTGAAAAGAAAGGAACTCAAGGGATTTCGACCGGGAAAACTCAGCGGGTGCACTCCCCTCCCAGGGTCGCACCGTATTGTAACGACTCGGTGAACTCCCCCAACGGCAATCCCGGGCGGCGAAGTTCCCTTTTCCTCCAGACCAGTTATTCTTGAAGGATATTTCTGGAACCTCTTTTTGGGATCTCGACAGTGGACATGACGATGCCATTCGGTTGCCCTCCCACACCCACCAAATGCCTTGGCCTTCTCCTGAGCCTACTGCTTTTCCCGTTGCTTATTGCCCCGTCGCAAGGCGAGATCATCGAACTCTATTCCGGTAGTGGCCTGCCATCGCTTCAACCGTGGCTAAGCTACGCGGATGATCGCCTTGTCTCTGGGGGAACCGTTTCGCAGACCACAGTGTCTGGTGGTGTGCGACTGGCCACCGATCTACCTGTCAGCGCAGGATACAGCAACCATAATTTTCTCTCCCAGTTGAAGAACCCGAATTTCCCGGAGCTCGTCCGTTCCCAGGGGTTTCAACTTGCGTTTCGCACCCAGATTCTTTCCGAGCAACATGGATCGATTCACCGTGCCGGGTGGAGCGTCCTACTGCTTGGCCAAGACCGAAAGGGGGTTGAACTGGGATTTTGGGAGAATGAAATCTGGGCACAGACTCAAAGCCCGTTGTTTCAGCACGGGGAAGGGGTCACGATCGACACACGGATCACCCGTGACTACCGTCTTCAAATCCTGGGAGATCGGTACGCATTGGCCGCCGACGGGCTGACGATTCTGGAAGGGGAAGTGAAGGATTACTCCAGCTTTGGGACCCCCTATAGTCTCCCGAACTTCCTTTTCCTTGGCGACAACACATCCAGTGCCGGTGGCGCTGCAATCCTCGGCAGCGTCAGCCTGCAAACAGGAATCAGCAGCATCCCAGAACCCAGCAGCATCGCGTTTGTATCTGGTGCGATGATCTACTTCCGAACACGCAGTCGACGGCGTTCGAATCCGGCCGCCTCGGACAAGGCGTGACGCGGATTGCGACCCTTCTTCCGGAAAACGGAAGCAAAAAAAATCCCTGGCCAGACGGCGCTTGTTGCACCGACTATCCAGGGATAGCATGCGGAGTGCCCCCGCAAGGGCTCGAACCTTGGACCCGCTGATTAAGAGTCAGCTGCTCTACCGACTGAGCTACAGGGGCAGGATGGAATAATCTACCGGATGGGCGAGACAATTTCCAGGGGCTAGCTCCTTTTTTCACCCCACAGTGTGGACCGTCGTTCGCAGGTCCGCTTCAACCCCCAAAAACCATTCATTCGGCTTCGTCACCCTCTCCCCCTTCCGGCAACAAAGCTTCACCCGGTCTTGGTCGACGCAACTGCAAAATCACCGACTGGGAATGGGTATCGGGCATCGGATAGGAATCGACTTTTCGCAGCTCAATCCCTTTCAGTAATCCTCGATGCCTCGCCTCCCCCCGCTCAGTAATCCACTGAGGCCCCTTGATCGCCAACAACCTTCCAATCTTGTGCCAGTCGTTCTGCAGCCAGCCACACAACCTCGGCAGTGGCCCAACCGCTCGGGCAATCACCGTATCAAACGTGAAATCCTCAAGTACCCTTTGAACGCCCTGCCCATAAACTGGGACGGAAAGATCGAGTTTCCGGACGATTTCGTCGACGATCCTCGCCTTCTTGCCCACGCTGTCGCAAAGACTGACTTCGACATCGGGCCTTAGGATCGCAACAAGAACACCAGGGACCCCTCCACCGGTCCCCATATCCAGCACTTCCTCGTTGGGTTTCAGCAACTGCGCGACGTGCCAGGAATCGAGCAGATCTCGCTTCACAAAAAGCTCCGGCGTGATGTGTCGCGTCAGGTTGACTTTCTCATTCCACTCCCAAAGCAACTGGCAATAATTGGCCAGCAACTTCAACTGCTTCGGAGTGATTCCGGTCAGTCCTAAATCGGCAATGGGTTGCTTCAAACCATTTTCAATTTCTTCGCTAATCATGCACCTGACTATTCATTTAGGAAAAACATCACCATGCTGAGTAATCGATGGAGTGGGAATCGACCAAACTCTAAATCAGTGGTCCCCACCATCACCGTCACCGCCAACTTCCTACCGGCTATTATTAGATCGATCACCTATCGATCGCCTCGCCAGCGGCCCCTACGATCGCCCGCTGAACGCTACTCCCCTGCAGGCCGTCCCGACTCCTTCGCCGCCTCGCCCGACTTCTTTTCAACTTCCTCTATCTCGGATCGCTCAACTAAGCTCTCCTGCAAAGGCAGGTCCAGATCGATCTCCTCGTATTCCGTGCTATCGATTTCTTTTCGCAAGATCAGATAGAGCGCCGCAGCCGAGGTCCAGAAGAAGCTGAAGGCAAAGGCCAAGCCGAACCAGTAGGGCCAGGCATCAATCCAACGAGTCAAAATGCTCAGAGGCATTCCAGGTTCGCCGGCAGGTCCCAATTGGATTAGCAAAGTCGACATCAAGCGACTGGCAAGCCAACCGGCTACCGCCGTCATCAACGCGCCAACGACCCCAGCGACGGTTCCTACCAGCAACGCGATACCCAAGGTGAATGGCTTCTGAAAGAGATAGGCCGATGACCGAGAGTACCCCTCAAAGGCATCCCCCTTCCGCTCAGCCAACACTCCTGCCATTGCGAGAGGGAAACCAAGAACTCCATGGAGCATCGCCCACCCGGCCTGCAGCAGCAGGATCAACATCAATCCCAGAAGAACGGTGGCGATCCAATTGCCCACACTCCCCAAGCGCGCCACCCCACAAATCACCATGATCGGCAGTGCGATCGCTAGAACCATCGACCATGGCAGCAGAATCGACCAGAGCAAACTCGCCAAGCGATTTCCGACGGTCCGAAAGCAGTCACTCCAGCCGATGGTGCTCTGAGTTCCCAATTCCACCAGGGACCGACGCAGAAGCAGCCCTCCGATCAGCGACCAGACGATCATCGTCCAACCGACAGTAAAGACCCTCTGCGCCAAACCATTCCACCCCACCGCTCCAGCAGCTGACAACGTCGTCGCCACAAACCAATCCCACGGTTCCCTCAACAGTCTTGCCGACGCCAAAGCGCCTTCGCTTAGCCCCCCCTGACGGATCGCTTCGATGAGACTGCCACCCTTCGGCGTCCAGCTAGGCTGCGTCGCAACAACGCTTGACGTCTCAAAGAGAATCGATGCAAACCAGCTTCCAAATATGGTCGCTCCGATTCCCAAGAGGGCAAAGACTAGATGGCTGCTGCGCCAGGCTATCGTGATCGCCCGCGACATCAATCTCCAAGGGGGCATGGAACGATACCAGTCCATCTGCACCCTAGGAATCTCTGCCCAATCCCTAGACGTTGGTTCCGTCATCGCGATTCCTCTTCATCTTCTTCGAAAATCCATTCCCGCCTGGTCCGTGAGTCGTCCTCTTCGCGCTCTGCTTCTTCCTCTGGATCGCGCGCGTGCGGCAATCCAATGTCTTCCGTCAACCATCGGTTCAAATCAATCCATTTGCAGCGCGGACTGCAAAACGGCATGGCAGGCGACTTCCTATCCGCCACGAACAGCTTTTGGCAGGTGGGACAGTAAATTTCCTGTGCTTCCGTGTCTCCCATGAAAACCGGTTCCCTCCTCTCTTTCCGCAAGCTTCCAGCCACTAAGTCGCAGACACAACCGGACGAACACCGTACCCTGCTACTGCTTCTGAGCCAATGCCTGGAGATAATCGAGCAGACTGGCGAACTCCAGAACACTCATCGAATCCAATAGGCCATCAGGCATCGACGATACCGGCAACGCCTTCCGCTCGACAATCGATGCCACCTCCAGTTGATGCTCTTTCCCCTGGCTGTCTCGGATCGCCACCTGATCGGCTGCCTCTCGGACGACAAACCCAGTCAGCACCTGTGACTCGTCTGTCAAGAACGTTTCCGTCTTGAATCCCTGTGCGATCGTCCGGTTGGGGAAGGCGATATTGCGAGCCAGTTCGTCGCGAGGGTAAGTCTTGGCAATATTTCCAAGATAGGGACCTTTGGGCTGCTGTCGAGTGTCCACTGTGTGGCAGGCAGCACAATTGGACTTCATGAACACCAACTCCCCCAGCGTCGCATCCCCTTGCATGCCCATCGCCCGACTGGCGAATTCCTCTAGCCCAATCTCTTTGGCTCTGGGTGTCTCATCAGGAATCCGTCGCACCCCAAGACGGTCGGCGGCTACCTGAGCCAGTGCCTGGATATCTCCGTTGGGATCTGACAACGCTTCCAGCACTCGTGGCGCCATCGCTCGATTTCTGGTCTCTGCAATCGCTTCCAACAGCACCAGTTTCCCTTCTTCTGCATCGGCCCATTGCTGATCGATCCAACGCTGCGCGCCCTGCCGGAATACCTGGGGCGCGTCCGAGTTCCCGGCGATCTGCAGCAAGGTGGCTGCAGAAAGCCATGCTGGATCGCTCCGCTCTTCCGCGAGTTCCTCTAGCCATTCCTCTTGAAACGGCAGGTTGGGAGACTTCAGAAAAATCTCCGTCAGCCGTTCCTTATCGGCCGCTTCGAAGCTCTTGTCGCGCCAAGTCTCGCCAACGACACGAATCGCACCCAGAATCGCCTCTGCTTCGGGAATCTTACCGAGCGATGCTACCAGATGCTGACGCGAATCCATCCCAAGCTGCGTCCGGTGGGTCAAGGGCTCCAGAAACTCCATCGCATTCTCAGGGACTCCCTCGCTTGTCGCCAGAATCTCGAGGGTGCGATCCGCGAACTGTTGATCTTCGGTAGCCAATTGTAGCAATCGAATCCGAGGGGCCTCCAACGGGATTCGATGCTTGCGAGCCACTTGCTGCAGGTGCACGGCCTGTTCAAAATCGGACTCCTCAGCGAATGCCTCCAGCGCCTCACTGATGCGCAGAGTCCCTTCCCAAGCCTCCAGTTCATAGTAGGGCCCACGCGTGTCGGGGCGAGTCCCCCATGAATCTCCAGTCCAGACGGCTTCGCGGAAATAGAGTCGGCAGAGCGCGGCGACAACCTCCGGACTTGAATGCTGATTTAACTGATCCAAAAGAGCATCGACCGCTGGCATCGTATGAATCTCTCCTAGTGCCCGCCAATAAACTGGCGCCTGCGCGGGATGACGCTTCGCCGCGTCGATGCAAAGCTGGTCCGCCTTCAGTCGAATGGCTCGCTGCCGGGCCAGATGCGAAAGCACAGGATCTTTGGATTGCATCGCAGCAGCCAAATCCTCCCCTGACATCTGAAAGATCTTCGACGCCTCCTGCCGCTCGGGGGTCCGCTGGGTCAGTTGTTTCGCCAGCCAACCTTCCGCCTTGCTTTCACCCCGCGACTGAAGTTCTCTGATTGCAGCCAATCGCCGCCGATAGCTGGGGCCATCCAATTCTTCCATCAACTGTTCCACCGATGCCGAACGGTAGTCGAGCAGCGGCTGGTTGCTTGCATCCTTCGGACGAACCTGAACGATATACCCAACCCTCGGCCCTTCCCACGAAAAGGTGGCTCCCCGCCAGCTTGCACAGTACAGCTTTCCAAACGCATCGATGTCCGCATCGGTTGGCCTAGTCATCTTCACCATGGGAACAGGATCCCTGGTTTCTCGATACGTCGCTCCATCTGCCTCCACTTGGTGGTGAAACAGAGCCCCAGTCCCCCAATCAGCAGTCAAAGGAGCCTTGTTCCAGGGCCCCCACCCTGGCTCATCGATATACACCGCACCACAGCCAGAACCCCCGCCGTAGTCGGCCAACGGCGGAAGACAATCTTCTGGGAAATGGACGTACCGCCTCGGGTAGCCACGATCTTCCCCGCCGACAAAATGATGAAAGCGAACATTCCACCCGCCACCATCGTTGGTGTTGTCGCGAGCGAACAGTTCCATTTGGGGACTGATGGCAACTTCGAGGATATTGCGGGTCCCGGTCGCGTAAACCTCTAGCCCAGAACCATCCGTGCGACAGCGCAGCACGCCACCTCCTCGGTGCGTCAGCGTCGCGCCGTCACTGCCGGTTGCCTTAAGCACTCCGAAGTCACCTCCTGCGATGTACAGCCAGCCGTCCATCCCCAAAGAGAGACCGTTGGTGGTGTGATCGGCAGGGCGGTCGTCATAACCGAACGCAAGATCTCGGACCAGAACCTTCTGTTCGTCCGCCTGCCCATCGCCGTTATGGTCGATGAAGGCGCTCAAATGAGGTGGATGCATCAGATAAAGTCGATCCCGATCCCAGACCAGCCCACGTGGTGCGTCGATGGTGCAGAAGACCTTCGACTCATCGGCACGTCCATCCCCATCGAGATCGCGAAGGCGGATCACCCGCCCGCGCCCAGGATCGCGCCCCAGCGATCCGTTTCCATCGCTGCTGACGTAAAGCGTTCCATCGGGTGCTGCTGTGACAAAGACCGGATAATTGACCGCAGGCGGCGCAGCAAAGATCGTCGCTTCAAAACCTTCGGGAACCTGGAAGTCCTCCTGTATCGATCGCTCGGCAGCCTCCCCAAGCTTCTCCACCACCGGTTCGATATTACCTCGCTTGGCGTAACGTTCCCCGCCAAGTCCCGGCACTAACCCGGCCAGCGCCGGGTCGATTTCCGGAAACAGCTTGTCCAACCCTTTCCCGCCTAACTTCACCTCTCGAATGCTGCACCACTGTCCCTTCTTGGTTCCCAGCGCTCGGACGCGAAGACTCTTAGCAGGCTGCACTTTGCTGACCTTCAGCGGTTCTGGTTCGTCCGTAGCATGTTGCGAGGCATCAAGAATCGTCTCCCACGCCGTACCATCGGTCGACACCTCCACCACGAACTGATAAGCAACAGGATGTTCCCAATGAATCTGTACCGTCTCCACCGAGCGCTGCTCAGGGAAATCGATCTGCCACCACTGAGGATAACGGCCATCCGAGGCACACCAGCGGCTATTCATGTCTCCATCAATCGCTCGCCAAGCATAATTGTGCCGCCCCGTCTCCTCGGTGCTGGCTGAGGTCTTCACCAACGTCGCCCCGTCGGGAGGCTTTGGAAGCCCTCCGTCCGCACCGTCCCCCTCACCGTCCGCCGACATCAAGCGGATCGTATGCTCTCCTTGGTATCCTTCCAAATGATCGGCATCCAACTTGTCGCAGGCCCAAAGCAGTCCACGCGTCACCAGATCCAGATACCTGGCGTCGGCGACGGTGTCGGTGTTGTGCCCCAAGGTAGTAGAAAAGGTCCGAACCGATTCCCTTTCGGTAACCCAGGCTACCACCTGCTGATCGACCACCTCGCGGCCGTCTCGAAGATATCGCTGAGTCCCTCGTGCTATGGGAATAGCCCCATAGTTCTTCAGGTTGTTGTACAACTCTTCCGGACCAGTCCTCCAGGCCTTCAGCCCTTCCAGAATCGGATGCTCGGCCTTCAACCACTCGATCTCGATCGGCTCCTGAGGTCCGTGACTGTTGCTTCCCAGGCCTAAGTGCTGGAACCATAGCTCCGTCCCGTTCCGGAAGCCATGCATCGCGCAATGCAAATGCACCGCAGGCAGCGTTTGATGCACATCCAGAATCCGCTGCATTACCGAAAGATCTTTGTTGTCAGCGGCGCAGTGATCGTGGATCACGACGTCGTAGCCTTCCGCCCAATCGGTGCGATCGAAGACCGGCAGTGGCGGATTGGTGCTGCCATCCTGCGTCCATAAAACATCGACGCGTACCTGCGATCGCTTTTGAATTCCCTCACTGAGGATCCTCACCTGGTTCTGATAATCGTGGCAACAGCCACCCGCGATCAGCAGAGCCTTCAGCTTCGGCTTTTCGTCCGCCTTCAGCGGCGCACACCCCTGTCCGCCCAGCCATAGCCAAACTCCAAAAAAACAAATGGCCACTGCCCGATCCAACAAAGTACCCTTCACGAGCGAAACCTTCCTGAGAGGCGATTGGAATGAATGAAAGCCAGATGCCTAGTTGGTGAACTATCGAAAAGAGAACTTTACCAGCAAACTGGGGGGTCGCCGACCAAACAAAACCCAGCTTCCTATGGAACCGTCCAGTCCGGTGCTTCCTGCGGCCACTTGCCTTCCCGAATGGGATAGGAACGCAACTGCGCGGGATCTAGGGTTCGGTGAGCGATCTTCTTGCGGAGCCACGTGTAGGTGATGTGGACCGACCCATCCTTCAGTTGGATGACGGCGGGATAGGAGAACTCCCCCTGCTCCCGCTGCTCCAGGATTCCACATGCCTCCCAGGTTCTTCCATCGCGACTGATTGCCAAGTGAATCGCCTGACGACCAGCTGGAAAAATCGCACCCCGCTGGGTGTGATTGTAAACCATCAGGAAACGCCCATCCTGAAGTGTGACCGCATCGATACCCGAATTCGGATTGGGCAGATCGATTGGTTCCAATACGCTCCAGTTGCGGCCATCATCCTTAGAAAAAGTTTGGAGGATTCGATTCCCCTTAGAGTCGCAGCGGCACAGTGCCTGCCAAGTCCCATCCGGATGCTTCAACAGCGTGGGCTGAATCCCGCCCAGACCATCCAACGTAGAAAGCAGCGCCGTACTCTCCCAATGCGTGCTCAATCGGGAATGCTCAAAGGGAGCCTTCGCTCTTTCAAAATAGACACGCCATGGCCCGCCTGCCTCGGTGCTGGTCGGAAACAGGTAAGAGCCGTCCGCGCAGATTGCAGCTTTGTTTCGAACCGGCCCAAGTATCCCCTCCGGCAATCGCATCGCTAGGCCCCAGGACTTCCCCTCGTCCCTAGATCGCGTCACCATACCCCACCAGCGATCGGGGCTGGGGCCTACCTTGTAAAAGAGGAAAAGCCCTTCTGTGGGAGTCGGCACTAGGACGGGATTCCAGCAAGGGAAACGCAAATCCTTTCCGTCGGCTCCTATCGACTGCACCCCCTCCGCCACCAAGATAGGGGCCTCCCAACCTTCCTCCGGCCTCCAACGGCTCCACCAAATCCCGACGTCGGGATGCCCCTCCTCCGTCCCTCCAAACCAGGCGGCAGCGACGCCATCGGAAGTCGCCACGAGAGTCGATGCATGGCATTCGGGAAAGCTGGCGGTCTCGTAGATGAATCCTCCGGAAGGTCGGGGCTGTGCCCCTCGCAACCACCTGGGGGTCGTACCGATCCCCCCCAAGAAGCAGCCCCACCGCAAGACACTCCTTCTCGAAAAGCCACCTCGCATCATCCCCTCCCTACCATCGGCTGGAAAAATTCGGGGCGTTTTCACACCACTCGCGTAGCAAACCGTTCACTATACCGCAGCCAATCGCTGTCCGTTCGCTTCTCTAACGAATTCCAACACAAACCACCTCGACAATCCAGAAAGCGAATGGCCTTGAGCGATCGCAGAAGAGAGAGGATGATAAGCACGGTACTTCGATCCAGCATCGATCGGTTGCCTCCAAGACAACCTCGCCATCCCTCGAACACGGTCGTTTTTTCAGCGAGCCCACAGGTTGCTATGACCACGCGACGACGAGCCCGGGAAATTGTTCTGCAAGTCTTGTTTGAGGAAGAGTTTCATCCAACACGCGACGACGACCCCTCGCATGAGTTTCTGACGCAGCGATTGCTGGGCAATCGACCGCTTGTGCAGTTTGCCACGGAACTTCTGCAGGGCGTCCGGTCCCATCGCAAAGATATCGATCTGCTGCTTTCAAAAAATGCCGCCAACTGGTCGCTCAAGCGGATGTCGGCCATCGATCGCAACATCCTGCGAATTGCAGCCTACGAAATGTTCTACGGCTCGGTGCCCGGCCGCGTCGCCATCAACGAAGCTGTCGATATCGCCAAACGATACGGTAGCCGCAATTCCGGACAATTCGTCAATGGACTGCTCGATCGACTCTTCAAGGAACGCGAAGCACCCGCAGAACAGTAAATTTCCGCTTGCATCGCCACCTTCATCCACGACAACTTCGCTTGGTGCTCTGTTCCAGAAAAAGTTCAGTTGACCTACCGAGGATGCAACCATGTGGACCCGACGCGGCCTGCTCCTCCTCTCTGCCGCGTCTGCTGTCAGCCTTCCAGTGCAACTGAGCGCCAATGGAACAATGCATTGGATCGGATGGAGCGGCAGGCTGGATCCCAAGGCACCACGGCCTCCCTTCCCCAATCACGATTGGATCGGCGACCCGAACCTGTGGAGCCATCTTTGGCCGTTGCTTTTCCCAAAGTCGACGACGCCGGTGATCGATTTCACCAAACAGGCGGTCGTCGTCGCGTTGGGGACCCAGGATTTCCCCACCATCGTAATGCGCGACCAGAAGTGGACCTGGCCAAGCCTCTCATCCGATCCCACCCAGACCCCCACGGAATTCGCGCTGCAGCTAGTCGATCGAATCCCTCTCACATCAGTCCAGGGCATGCCGATCGGTATCGGTGTTCATCCGAAAAGAGGCTCGCAGCAGTGGAAACTCCAGTCGCTAGATCGAGGCATCTTGGTGGACTTTGGCAAGGCTGATCCCATCGATCAAGCAACGCTGTGGCGAGAAGGCGACAGATGGCCGCAGCGACTCCAGTGGAGATCGTCGTTGAGGGGCCTTGAGTCACTGCAATGCATCTGTGGTGACCATCGCATCGAATGGAACTTCCATTCCAGTGGTCCCCAACCGTTGAGCATCCAGGTGGATGGAACTCCACAACAAGGAGAATCGCTGGAGATGTGGCGGAAAACGGTCGTATCTCCCGAAGAAAAGGTGCTCAAGGGATCGCCGCAGAAAGCGCTTCCACCGGGATCGCTGCGAACTTTCACTATCGAACTGCCACCGGAATGGCTGAGGGAAGCGCCAGAGTCAATCGAGTGGGCGTGGATCGATTTCTATCGATGAAATGGCGGGATGAACCGACGGCATCAGCCCTGCCGCCATTCCAGCTTCGAGGCGTTTCCCCCTCGCCAGGAAGTGACGGTGGCCCTTCTTCGCAACTACGGAGAAGTGCGTTTCGATACGAATGGCTGAGCAACCTAGCTAGGGAAAACCAATTGCTGACGCCCCAGGAACCCCGCTGGCTCGCTTCGCGCGCCGCTCCTGCACCCGCTTCCGTCGGGAAGGAATCAAGCTAGCTACCCCATCCAAATGCTAGCAAACGCGACCACGCCGCAATGGCCAGTGCCGCCCCCAGATCCGACTTGGCACCGCCTCCCCACTTGGTTTAGACTCCTTCCAACAAGTGTGGGCCGATCGGAAGGATCTGGATCCATCCACACATGGTGCAGCGACCATTAGCGGATAGGCAACCTCGCGATGGTCCATCAAGCCAGGCAAAAACTTCGCCAGGGAGGGCGGCATGGCCAAGGAATCTTTTCGCTATTTGCACGCGGGGGAGTTTCATCTCGAACGTCCGCTGCAGGATTTGATCGATCGTCCTGATCATCTCCGCGCAAGTTGGTGTGAAGCGCCCTGGAAAGCCGCGGAGTTGGTTTTCGACACCGCCCTTCTCGAACAGGTCGATTTCCTGCTTCTCACCGGGGATCTACTTCAGCCAGCACACGGGGGACCGGCGGGCATCGCATTCCTTCTGGAGCAATTCGATCGCCTTGCCGAAGCCAAGATCCCGATCTACTGGGCGACCGGGTCCACCGACCACATCGATCACTGGCCGGAAGCGATCCGTCTGCCCGACCACGTCACGCGGTTTTCCAGCGATCGCTCTGAGATCGTGCTATTCAAGCGAGCCGGCCACCCACTAGCCTCGCTGATTGGCCGATCCAGTGACGGACGCCAGACGCTTCGCGGTGGTGACTTTGACCTCGAACCAGGCTCTACCTTTTCGATCGCGGTGGGACATGGCGAGGTGGAACTGGAGGCGTTGCAGCAAGCTCGCATCCACCACTGGGCGCTGGGAGGACAGCACCAGTCGCAACGATGGACCGACGCCTCCCTGATCGCTCATCAGTGCGGATCGCCCCAAGGACGCAGCTTCGACGAACCTGGTTCGCATGGTTGCTATCTCCATGAAGTCGACTCCCACGGCAAACTGCAGTCGCAATTTGTCGAACTGGATACGGTTCGTTATCTCCAGGCCAAATTAACAATCGATGAACTCTCGGCAATCCATGATTTGCGGCCCGAGATCGCTCGACGAATGCAGAGGATGATTGCCGACCACGCCGGCAAAATGCTTCTGGTGCGATGGGAGATTGAACTAGATGCATCGCACCTGGATTGGACGACGGGCAACAGCATGGACGAGTTGCTGCAATGGCTGCGAGCGGAATATGGTCACGGGAGACATCCAGCCTGGACGGTCGACATCCACTGGATACCGCCTCAAAGCCTACCCGCCAAGTGGTCGCAGGAGGATACGATTCTCGGCGACTTCCTCCGTGTCGCGGACGCTCACCGCAAAGAGAACCTCAAGCACCTGCGTTGGTCAGCTACTATCGACGCAGAAACCCCAGCATCCGCTCTCTGGAAAGAATGGTTGAGCGACGAACGCCCCGACGATCGATCCGAAGCGATTGGCCATGCTCAGTTGATCGGTTGCGAACTGCTGAGAGGCCAGTCGGTCGACCTCCTAGCGGGACTCCGCAAGCTGGGCCTTGGAACCAGCAAAAACCTTTGAGATTGCCTCGCACCTCCAACCTCATCATCACGCGACCCCATCGAGAAGCCTACCATGAAAATTCGCGACATCCAGATCGACGGCTTTGGCGTCTGGACAGGCCTGACGGTCGATTCGCTCCCGGAATCGATGGCCGTCTTCTATGGGCCAAACGAAGCTGGCAAAACGACGCTGATGCAATTCCTTCGTGCGATGTTCTACGGGTTCCCACCCGAGCGGCGGCAGCGTTACCTACCACCTGTTCATGGCGGCCGCCCCGGAGGCGCCTTGCGCATCACAGGTCCAGGCGGTGGCTACGAGGTCTCCCGCCGCGCAACGCTCGATGATCAATCCGTCCAAGGTCAGGTCACCGTCTCCGGCTCCGATGGAGTCACTCAAGGGGCTCACCGACTGGGCGCTCTCCTCGGCCAAATCGATGAATCGATCTTCAGCAATGTCTTCGCCATCGGCATTCGCGAACTCCAGGAACTCAGTTCCCTCGATGATACCGCCGCCGCCGATGAACTTTACAAGCTATCTAGCGGCATGGATCGCGTCTCTCTGGTCGATATCATCCGTCAACTGAAACAGGCCAGGCACCAGATCGTCGGAACGGCCGAAGAACCTGGATTCCTTGCCCATGCACTACAGCGACGCGAAAAACTCCGCCATGAACAGGAAGTGCTCCTGGCCAAGGGGAAACGTTGGACGGAACTAGCGGCTACGCGGCAGAATCAGCAGGAAGAAATCGATTCCCTGTACGAACGACTGGGCCAATGGGAGGTGGAACTCAAGGGAGTCGACTTGGCGATCAGCATGAAGGAGCCTTGGATCGAACGCGACCGCATTCGCGAACAGATCGCCCAACTAAAGGCTCGCATCGATCTTCCCGACGACGCGGTCACCAAAGTGAAACAGTTGATAACAAACCAACAGGACCGGCAGACGTCGATCGATCAGATCAAACAACAACGAAAGCAATTACGGGCCCGAGCGGCTTCTTTGCCAATCCGACGGCCGGTGCTGGAACACGCGGCAAAAATCGAAGCCGCTGCGGAGCAGTCCCCCTGGATCGCATCGCTGCAAAAACAGATTCAACGCCTCCAGGCCGATGTGCAGCAGGCTCGCGACCACCTCCTGGAAGATGCGCGCCGACTGGGGCTCAGCGAAGAAGACCAACAACAGCTACTTCGCGATCAACGGCTAGCCAATCTTCCCGATCTCTCCCGCCAGGCGATTGCCGACCTAGCCGTACCTGCCCGCGAGGTACGGATCCAGTCAGCACGGCTTGCTAAAGCGAAGGCACAAACGGTGGACGATCGCACGGAAGCCGAAAAGCTGAAACGGCGTATCGATGACTTTCTTGCTGTCAGGGAACAAACCGATCTGACCGCTGGCATGCACCAGTTGCAAGAACTAATCCAGAAACTCCGCTCTAGGCAGGAGATCGACGAGCGGATCGAGAAGCTGCAGAAACATCGCCGCGAATTGCAAGAAGAGGTCGTTGACCTGGAGGCGGAAGACGCTCTCCCGCTGGAGCGGTTTTTTGTCCTGATGATCCCCTACGCCATCGGCGCTGTCATGCTACTGATTGGCCTCGATAAACTGCTCACCAACTTCTTCTTCGATCACGACGTCGGCAATGGCTCGCTACTTAGCCTGGTCGGAATGGTGACGCTCTTCTTCTGGTGGACCTGGAAGTCGTTCACAGAACGTGGCACCGATGGAAGCCTGGACGACTGCGAAAGTCAATTGGATGCAGTGATCAGGCAACTGAAGAAATCCGAAGTCGACCGCGAAGAACTCGACCGATCGATCCCAAGCTTCACCGGCAATGCTCAACAGCGAATCAAGGAATGCGAGCATGAACTGTCGCTCTTTGAAACCCTCCTCCCCGTGCAGCAAAACCTGGAAGCTGCATTGCAGCGACTGAGCAGTGCGGAGCAAACAGCTCACTCGGCAGGCGTCAGTCTCCACCAAGCCAAGACGCAGTGGCGCAAGACGTTGCATCATCTAGGGCTTTCCGAATCGCTCAGCCCAAAAAGCCTGCGACTGATGGCCGATGGATACGAGTCACTGGTCACCAGTCGACGCCGACTGAAAACCCACGAAGACGAACTGGCTCAGCGTTCCATTGAGTGGGACGCCTTCTGCCAACGTATCGACTCCCTCCATCGCTCGATGCGTGCCGACGCTTCCGCACCTTCGGCAAACGCAACTTCGCCATCGGCAGCACGCGACGCCAAGCCGACTTCGGCTGCGGTTGCCCCAAACCAAACGGCCGGTAGCAGTGGCTCCACCGCTTCCCCAAATGCGAATATCGATGCGATGGTAGCCATGTTGGCGGAACAGCGTTCATTGCTGCAAAGCCGGCGGCAGTGGAAAGAGGAGGATCAAACACTTGCCAAGCAGCAGCGTGCGATACAAACTTCCACCGACAAGCTGGAACGATCGATCCATGCGATGCTGGCCGACTGGGGTGTGGAATCGGTCGAACAACTAGAGGAGCAGCAGAAGAGCAAGCAAGAGCATCTGAAACTAACGGGCCAGTTGCAGACAGCCGAGCAGCGGATTCGCACCATGCTCGCCGGGCACGTCCCCTACGACACGATGGCGCAGTGGCTGTCCCCGGAACATCGCCATGAACTGGAGAAACGATGGGAATCGCTCACACACCGAATGCAACAGGCCCGCAGCCGCGTCGATCAACTGCTGCAGCGACAGGGCGAGGTGTCGCAAGAGATGAAAACGCTTGCTAGCGATCGCCGCTTGGCCGAGGTGCAGCTGGAAATGGCGACACTGGAGAAGCAGATCCAGGTCGGCAGATCCCGATGGAAGACGCTGGCCGCAACCCATCGTATGCTGGAACAGGTCTGCGAGGTCTACGAGACCCAACGTCAGCCAGAGACACTTCGGGAAGCCTCAGGATTCCTTAAGCAACTGACGGGTGGAAAATACACCCGCATATGGACCCAACTAGGTAAAAATCAGCTGCGCATCGATAATCAGACCGGCCAGGCACTCCCCCTGGAAGTGCTCAGTCGCGGAACGCGCGAAGCGGTCTTTATCGCCTTGCGTCTGGCGCTCGCCTCCGCATTTGCCCGCCGTGGCGTCGCTGTGCCGCTGGTGCTTGATGATGTCCTGGTCAACTTCGACAGCCATCGAGCTCAGTTGGCAGCCCAGGTCCTAAAGGATTTCGCGGCAATGGGGCATCAGGTGATTATGTTTACCTGCCACGAACACATCATGCGGATGTTCCATAAGATCGACGTGCAAGTACGCGTCCTGCCGATTCAAGGCGAACCGGGAGAAGCGAAAATCTACCAACCTCACCAACCGGCCCAGAAAGCACTGCCCGAAGCGGAGATCCTGGAACCGATCGCCGAACGGCCACCAGAAGAACCTGCCTTCGAGGACGATTCCTTGTGGTTCGATTTCGAAAATCGCGAAGACCGCTGGATCCCCATAGAAGTGCTTGAAGAGGACATCCGACATTCCCGAAAAGTTCCCGCCGGTTGGCACGTCGACAACTCCACCGACGCCGGGCACAATGAAGAAGCGGGCACGCGTGGTTGATTGTCCCGCCGCTGAAACTCAGAAGGGGAACAGATCGCATGGAGACGGTTTTTGCGAAAATCATTCGGAAGGAAATCCCCGCCAACATAGTCTATGAAGACGATTTGGCACTCGCCTTTCACGACATCAATCCACAAGCTCCAATCCATGTGTTGGTGATCCCCAAGAAACCGATCGTGAGCCTGGAAGATGCCAGCGATGAAGACGATGCACTGCTTGGCCATCTGCATCGCGTTGTCCGCACGGTAGCTCGCCAATTGGGGTGTGCGGAATCTGGTTATCGATTGGTAATCAATTGCGGCAAGGGTGGTGGGCAGGACGTCATGCACCTCCACTTCCATCTGCTCAGTGGGCGCCGACTAAAATGGCCCCCGGGGTGATCCTGCAAAAAATTCCAGCGAAATAACCTCCAGATGGCAAACGTCGTCGTTCTCAACGCAGTCGGCCTAACCCCGGAACTCCTTCCGCACGCACCGCGATTGGCAAGCTGCGGGGTGGCGACGCCATGGAAGGGATCGATCCCCGCGGTCACGTCCACTTGCCAAGCGACCATGCTGACGGGGAAACCTCCCAATCAGCATGGCATCGTTGCAAACGGCTGGTATTTCCGCGACACGGCGGAAATCCGGTTCTGGCAACAGTCAAACCATCTGGTCCAGGGGGAGAAGTTCTACGAAGGCTATCCCACCGCCAAGATGTTCTGGTGGTACAACCAGCATGCACCAGTGACCTGGAGCGCGACGCCCAAACCACATTATGGTTGCGACGGTTCGAAAGTCTTTGACATCCTAGACCAGACGGGCTGTCGGCTGACCGACCGACTGGGAGCATTTCCATTCTGGGCCTTCTGGGGACCGAAAGCGGGACTGGACAGCACCCAGTGGATAGCCAAGGCAACTAGCCTCGTGCTGCGTGAGCAACGGCCGCAACTGACCCTGGTCTACCTTCCGCATCTCGACTACGACTTTCAGCGATACGACATCCAAGATCCCCAGCGGGTAGCCGAGCTGGATCGGTGCGCGGGTGAGGTGCTGGATGCAGCAGAGTCGATCGGAGCGATTCCGATCGTCGTCTCCGAGTATGGGCTATCTCCCGTGCATCATCCGATCTATCTCCAGAGGGCCCTGCGTCAGGCAGGGTACCTCGAGATTCGAAAAGGCCCCTTTGGCGAAATGCTGATTCCTGGAGATTGCCGAGCCTTTGCGGTGGTAGACCACCAGATTGCGCATATCTACGTAAAGCCAGGTGAAGATCGCATCGCAGTACGACGCTTGGTGGAGTCGATAGAAGGCGTCGATTTGGTTGCCGAACCAGGGGATCTGCAGTTGGACCATCCGCGCAGCGGCGATTGGATCGCAGTCGCCAAGCCAGATGCCTGGTTTGCCTATCCCTACTGGAGGGACGATTCTGCAGCGCCGGACTTCGCGCGGACAGTCGATATTCACCGCAAACCTGGATACGATCCGGCCGAACTCTTTATGACCAGCGGCCTGCGCGCTGCGGGACGACTTTTGCAGAAGAAGCTTGGCTTTCGGTATCGCATGGACGTCGTTCCGCTGGATGCCTCCTTGGTACGCGGCAGCCATGGTCGTTTGGTCGAAGGACCGAAGGGCCCCCTGGTGATCGGGCCTGCCCCCCCCGAGGAGATGACATCCTTTTTCGGCTACGTTCGATCCCTTCTTGGGCCACCCCGATTGCAGTAGGCAGTCTGAGTCCAAGGTAGATCAAAGTGATCCGCCCCCTATCGTTGACACCCGGGAATCAGAATTGAATGCGGACGATGGAAAAATCGTCATCCAAGGGACCGACTCCATGCCGAGCACGAACCCAAGCTTGAAGCTGTTCCAGACCATCGGGTGCTCTACCGTTTTCACGCATGAACGCTTCGAACGTTTCGAAATTCATGAACTGTCCCTGCTCATCCTGAATCTCAAAGCAGCCGTCGCACAGCACAACCAACTGATCACCGGGCGCTACGGTACAGGACTCTGTTTCGAATTCTAGCCCTTCCATTAGTCCAATAATGGCTCCCTCCGTCCGCAATTGATGGCTTTTTGGCGAGTTACCTTCGAGCAGAAGGGCAGGCGGATGTGCACCGCTGGCATACCGCAAGGTACGGCTGGGTGCGTGATACACCCCGTACCAGATCGTGAAAAAGAGATTGTTCTGTTTCTCCATCGGAAAGGCGATGTTCAGCGCGGTCAACACGGCGCCAGGATCGCGAAAATCGGTATTCGGCAGCGCTCCAGACCGGATCACGTTGATCGCACTGACGGAAAGCAACGCCGGCCCAACTCCGTGACCACAGACATCAAGCAAATAGACGGCAAAGTGGTCAGAATCAACCCAATGGTAACCAAATGCATCACCACCTAACTCGGTGGATGGCTGGTAGATCCATTGAATTTGCAGCGGTGACGACGTGGGGGCAGGCAAGATAGATCGCACGTAGTGCGTGGCTTCGTCAAGCTCTTTCTTCAGACGCCGCTGCGTCTGCTCGATCGTATGCAAGTGTTCCAGTTCCGTATCGCGGAGCGTCTTTCTTTCAAGGCAGGCTCCAATGCGGGCATGGAGCAGCGTGGGATTGAAGGGCTTAGGCAAATAGTCCTCCGCGCCCATTTCAATACACCGAATCACATTCTCCATTTCGTCCTGAGCTGAAATCATGATCACCGGGATGTGTTTTGTCGCAGCGTTTTCTTTCATACTTTTCAAGACGCCAAAGCCGTCTAATTCCGGCATCACAACATCAAGCAGCACCGCATCCATCGGCAACTTTTCCAACAATTCCAACGCCTGCTTTCCATGAATTGCAACACTGATCCGATAGCCTTTTTCTTTCAGCGTCGCGGATAGCGCTTGAATGTTAGCGGGTGCGTCGTCGACAACAAGAATTCGATAATCGGATGGCTGTTTCATATCAGGCAAGCCTCTTTATCGCATTTTCCAATAGTGCTTGTGCATCGCCGAACGCGTACCCTTGGATCAACTTCTCGAATTCCTCCCACGCCGAACCGACGAATAGGGACCTCAACGTTGCGTGGTTTGATTCCACAAAGTCCGTCGCTCCGGGATCAAAAGCCTGCAGCAACAGGATCAATTCCGAAGCCGCTCTCCGGATTTGGACGCTATCGACCGGTGTAGCGGGTGGCGCGACAAGTGCTGAAGCAGAAATGGCGATTGGCTTCAGACCTGCGAGCAATGTATCCAACTCGGCCTGCGCCTGAGATTGCGCGGCTTCGATTTCTTGCGCTGATGCATTGTCATGGATTCGCTTCTCCAAATGCCCCGCGGCCTTGTAGAGAGATCTAGCACCAATGTTTCCTGCGACCCCTTTGAGCGTATGCGCGATCCGCTCGGCCAACTCTCGGTCTCCTTGAGCAATTGCCTGTGCGACTTCGGAAACTGCGGCCCCCTGCTGCTCGACGAACTTACGAAGGATCTTCAAGTACAACTTCTGGTTTCCTGCGACGCGGGATAGACCGTCTTTGGTGTCCAGGCAAGCTATCGAGGGAATCACTTCATGGCCAGGGTCCATGACTTGTTGCAACGCGATGGCGCTTTCACCTGAAGGCCGAAAGAACCGAGCAACCGTCTCGAACAATTGGTCGGGATTGATCGGCTTGGAAATGTGATCATTCATCCCCGATTCGAGACATCGATGGCGCTCTTCCATGGTGGCATGGGCGGTCATCGCAATGATAGGCATGGACGCGAATCTCTGATCGGCCCGGATCCTAGCCGTTGCTTGATGACCGTCCATTTCCGGCATCTGCAAATCCATCAACACTGCGTCGACATCAGCGGGTGTACCGCTAAAAAGCATCTCTACGGCAAGACGACCATTGCTGGCCACACGCACCGTTGCCCCCGCACCCTCTAGCAACTCCACGGCAATCTGTTGATTGATCTCATTGTCCTCGGCAAGTAGGATTCGGGCACCGCGAAGCGACATCGTTTCTGCAGCCCGCTCGGCAGCTGGTGCCGCGTCGCCTTCCGCCGCAAATATATTCACCAACATGTCGAAAACCATCGATTTGGTAAGCGGCTTAATGAGGTAACCGTCAAGCTGTAGTCGTTCAGCTTCCTCGCGCACCTCTTCGCGACCAAATGCCGTGACCAGCACAATATGCGGCGGATGAGCCAGGGTTTCATCGCTCTTGATATGACGACTCGCCTGCAGACCGTCCATTCCTGGCATCCGCCAGTCCATGAACACCAAGTCGTACGGATCCGTCGCGTCGTGCTGTCGCACGGCATCGATCGCTGCCTTACCCGAAGAGGCTAGATCCACACGCGAGACGATATTGCCAAGCGGATCTTTGAGAATCTCCTGAGCAGTTTCGTTGTCATCGACTACCAGCACCCGCAACTCATTCAGTTTTTCTGGAACTACTTTCCGAGACCCGACATGCGATCCCACGCCAAGCCACACGGTGAAGTAAAACGTACTCCCCACCCCCGGCTCGCTCTCCAACCAAGTACGCCCGCCCATCAATTCGACTAACCGGCGACTGATCGTCAGCCCCAATCCAGTTCCACCGTGCTTGCGTGTAGTCGACATGTCGGCCTGGGTGAACGGCTGAAAGAGCCGGCCGGCCTGCTCTTTTGTCATGCCGATTCCGGTGTCGCGGACTGAAAATCGCAGATGCGTTTTTTCTCCAACCTGCTCGATCTCTTCGATCGTGATCCGCACCTCGCCGCGTTCGGTAAATTTCACCGCGTTATTCACAAAATTGGTCAGAATCTGCCCCAACCGCAAGGGATCACCGACCAGAACATCTGGCACTTCGGGAGCCACCTGGGCCAGAAACTCCAGCCCCTTGTCGTGAGCTTTTTGTGCCGTGAGCGTCGTGACCGAAGTGATGACTTCATCGAGTCGAAATTCCGTCGACTCGATGTCCAACTTACCGGCTTCCACTTTGGAAAAGTCGAGGATGTCGTTGATGATTGCAAGCAACGAGGTGCCCGCATTATGGACCTTGCTGACATAGTCACGCTGCTTGGGTGTCAGTGTCGTCTTCAACGCCAGATGCGAGAGCCCGATGATGGCGTTCATCGGCGTGCGAATTTCGTGGCTCATGTTAGCCAGAAACATCGACTTCATCTGCGTCGCTTCTTCGGCTTTCGCTTTTGCGATCCGCAATTCTTCCGCAACACGCTTCTGGTCAGTGATATCAACCAGCAATCCGATCAATCCACCGGGACTGCCATCTTGCAATTTGAAACCATCAACCGAATAAAGCGTGACATGGGTTTCACCATCCGAAAATTTGATCGGCAGCTCGTAGCTGATTCGGTTCGCGTTGCGAATGACACCGCGATCCTGCTCGTCAAATCGCTTGCGATCTTCCTCGGGAATAAATTCAAGCTCCAGAACACTCTTCCCCTTCAGGAAATCGCTTTCAATTCCAAATCCCTGCTCGTACGCCTTGTTGCAGCCGACAAATCGAGCCTGGGCGTCCTTGATAAACATCGGGTAGGGAATGCTCTCGAGCAATGCACGCTGAAACGCCAGCAATTCGTTCGTGCGCAGATTTCGCTGTAGCACCTCAAGCTTCATCGCCGCCATGCCTGCAACGTCTTGCAATAGGGCAATCTGTTGCTCCAACAAGTCCGCAAAAGTCGCCACTTCCACCACCGCAAGCACCTGGTCCTGGCTCACCAGTGGAACGACTGCAAGCACCTTGGGAGGCGACTGCCCTAATCCCGAACGGATATGGATGTAGTCGGGCGGTAAATCAGTCAGCACGATCGCTTTTCGTTCGACAGCTGCCTGCCCGATGAGACCATCGTCGGTGGCGTAATCAGTTCCAGCGCGAGAAGTCGAACCGCCATAGCATCCGGTCAAGTAGAACCGACCGTCTTGCCGCCGCACATGGAACGCACCGAAGCCGCCTCCCAGCAAAGGCACCAATTTGGAGAGGAAAACCTCGGCAAAAGTCGACAGCACTCCCTCATCCTGCAGTGATTCCGATATATCGTTCACGCACAACTTCACCCATCTCTGTCGGTCGGCAGCGTCCACCATCTGGCGATAGTTTTCCATCGAACGCGCTACTTCACCGATTTCGGTATCTTCCTGCTGGTAGCCGATCGTCACGTCGGCTTTTCCGGCAACAAGATCTCCTAGATTCCGATTCAACGCGGCCAACGGATTCACTACTCGCTGCCCGTAGAACAGTACCAGCGCGGCGATGACGGAAACGGCATTCAACGCCAGGGACCCGATTGCAATCCAACTGGCAGCATTGGCCTGCTTGGACAACGTCGCGGCATCACTCGAAAGACGTTCTGCCATCAGTTGCCGACTCTCGTCGATCGGCTGCATGATCCGATCTTTCGCAGCACGGTAGCCATCTCCGAAAACCAGCGAAATCGCCTCCGAAAGATCCTTATTGGCAACCGCGGCGATCGCCCGGTTTTCCAACGAGATCAAGTCATCCGAATTCTGCTTGGCCCGTGTGATGAGCGCCAGTTCGCGATCGGTGATCCCGAGTTCCTTTAGACGCTCGACGGCCTTGTCGCGAGACCGATCCTCGTTCAATTCTTTCTGAAACGCTTCGAAATACCGTCGATCACCTGTCGCCGCATAGCCGCGCACATTGTTCGTAAGCACATCGCTTCCGGCTGCCAGTTGAACCGCCATCCGCGAAGATTCGTGACGGATGAAATAGGCTTTTTCTTCAAGCTGTCTTAAACGCAACGAGACGATCGCAGAGAACAAACTGACTATGGTCAGCAAGATGACCGCGACGGTAATGACGCGGCTTGTTTGTCGAATGCGCGACGACATAGATCCGCTCAGCATCACTCAGCTTGGTTCCGCCGAGAGCCTACGCTAGTCTCTTCGTGCAGCAAATAAAATTGTGGCAGAATACTAGCCAAACCGCAATTACCGCGGGAACGCCTCACCACAAATCCAAGGAGCCACTCTTCTTTGAAGGTGTTGTGCCTAAAAGGCGGCGGAATTCTTTTCAGAAGACAGTCGTCTTGTCCCAATAAACCGGCAGGAAAAGTCGTCCGACCTCTTTCAACAGAACGGTCGAGATCATGCAGCAACTCGGAAGTCTTCCCTCACGAATCCAAAACAGCACTGGGCCCTTTTCTAGCGAAAACTGGAAAAAGGCTTCATACCCCTTGGGACAGACTCGCTACCAAGCCTAAGGCATCCATTTGAACAGTGACGTCCTCACCAGGACGGCTCAATTGCCGTTGATGCAGAGCGATTAAAAGTAGCAGGGACAGGATCGCCCCGATCATTGCCCATAGCATATCCCATTGCGCATTCCAGACGTCTCCCTGATGCCACAGGAACGCGTCACCATCCTCTCCGGCGAGGGTCGTCGCAAACCACTCGATCAGTTCGAAGACGGCGGCAAACGCGAGACAGATGAAAAATGCAAAGTAGTTCAACCAAGCTTGGCTTTGAACGGGAGAGCAACCAGCATAGAGTTCCCGGAACAGAATGGCGGGAACGAATCCTTGCATGAAATGACCAAATCGATAGAAATGATTGCGTTCCGTTTGGAACAATTGCTGTAGCCACAACAGAAATCTTTGCTGGACTGGTAGCATGACAAGGTGGCCCAACGCCAATGATTTTTTGTTTAGTGCGAGCAGCCGCCTGCGCCGACAGTGGCGAAGAAGTCGTTCCCTTTGTCATCGACCAAGATGAACGCAGGAAAATCGACGACGTCAATCTTCCAGATCGCTTCCATCCCAAGCTCGGGAAACTCCAACACCTCCACCCGCTTGATATTTTCCTTCGCCAGAATTGCCGCCGGCCCCCCAATGCTTCCCAGGTAAAAGCCGCCATGCTTTTTGCATGCTTCCGTCACCTGGTTGCCTCGATTCCCCTTAGCAATCATCACTAGACTGCCACCAAGCGACTGAAAACGATCGACATAACTGTCCATCCGCCCCGCCGTCGTCGGTCCAAACGATCCGCTAGGCAGCCCAGGAGGCTGCTTGGCTGGACCCGCATAATAAACAGGATGCTGCTTGAAGTACTCAGGCAATGGCTGCCCCGCCTCCAATCGCTCTAGCAACTTCGCGTGGGCAATGTCACGAGCCACAATGATGGGCCCGGTCAGCAGCAACCGCGTGGTGATCGGATAACTGGATAGCTGCCGGCGCAGCTTGTCCATCGGTTGATTCAAATCGATGCGGACAGCCGTTTCATCCTTGCGATGCCGAAGCGATTCCGGGATCCAGCGGATCGGATTGCGATCGAGTTCCTCCAGGAATACCCCGTCGCGTGTGATCTTCCCTTTGGCCTGCCGGTCTGCACTGCAGGAGACGCCGATTCCCACAGGAAGACTCGCTCCATGTCGCGGCAGTCGAATCACTCGGACATCCAGAGCAAAGTACTTGCCGCCAAATTGAGCCCCGATCCCCGTCTGCCTTGCTCTCTCCAGCAGTTGCTCCTCCAGCTGAACATCCCGAAAGGCTCGTCCAAGTCGATTCCCGGTCGTCGGCAGCGAATCGAGGTACTTCGTCGACGCTAGCTTGACCAGCTTCATCGTCGACTCCGCCGAAGTCCCTCCGATCACGAAAGCCAAGTGATAGGGAGGGCAGGCAGCTGTCCCCAGGGTCGCCATTTTTTCGGTCAAGAAATCGACCAGCCGTTTCGGATTCAATATGGCCCTCGTCTCCTGATAAAGAAACGACTTGTTGGCCGACCCGCCCCCCTTGGCGATGAAAAGCAATTCGTACTCGTCCCCGTCGACGGCCATCAGGTCGATCTGAGCAGGCAGATTGGTCTGCGTATTCTTTTCGTCCCACATCGTCAGCGGCGCATTCTGGGAATACCGGAGGTTGTTCTCGGTGTAGGCATGAAAAACGCCGCGGGAAATCGCCTCCTCATCCCCTTCGGATACGACGCGCCCTCCCTTCTTTCCCATAACGATCGCGGTCCCCGTATCCTGGCAAAACGGTAGCACGCCAGCGCTCGAAACGTCGGCATTCTTCAGCATGGTAAGAGCCACCATGCGATCGTTCTCCGATGCCTCCGCGTCGTCCAGAATGGCAGCCACTTGCTTCAAGTGAGCCGGTCGAAGGAAGAAATTGATGTCGTGAAAGGCCTGAGAGGTCAACAGCCGCAGGGCTTCCGGATGCACCGCCAGCCATTGCTCCCCTCGCCAGGAAAGCGACTCCACATGGTCGGCCGTGACCAGACGGTACTCGGTGGCATCTTCCCCCAGATCCAGCAGCTTCTGGAACTCAAATTCCGTCCCGCCCATGGCTCACATCTCTCCTGCAGGGAATGCCGATCACCGAACCGCCCTCCAGTGTAAGCCGCCCGATGAAAGTCGTGAACGCCTTTCATATCTCGCGATGCCTACTACTAGCCAGGAAAACTTGATTCGCCAGCGGGATTCCATCCCCCAGGACGCCCCTAGCCCCCAAAAGACGAACCTTTGCGGGGTTGGCATCGTATCACACAAGCCGCTGCAACCGGGTATCCGTACTCAAATTGGCATCCCCAGGGTCTTAGACGCCTCCTTTGCAGTGCCACCGAACCCCATTTGCCGTATTCTTATAATTTTCAGCGTTCTTTGATCGCGATTTGCTTTGCGACCGCAACCCTTCTCATCTCTCCCATCGTCGGGTCGCACCCGACGTTTTCCTTTCTCAGGAAGGCTGCGGTAGGCACCATGATCGTCGCAGATGGCTTGGTCAAACGCTTCGCTACCAAAGGCAGGTGGATTGAAGCGGTTCGGGATGTCAGCTTTCAAGTGCGCGAGGGGGAAGTCTACGGACTGCTTGGACCCAATGGGGCAGGCAAGACGACGACGTTGCGGATGGTAATGGGACTGCTGGAACCCGACCAAGGGACGGTTTCCATCGACGGAAAAAGCTCTCAGGAGAACAGTGTCGAACTACGCGGCCAGATCGGCATGATCTCCACCAATGATGGCGTCTATCCCTGGTTGACCGCAAAAGAAATGCTCCTTTATTTCGGCGATCTCTATGGGATCGATCCGGCACTGGCCCACAGCCGACTCTTTGAGCTTTCTGCCATGCTGGGGATCACTCGACTCCTGGACCAGCGGTGCAACACACTAAGCACCGGCCAGCGGCAGCGCGTGATCCTTGCACGGGGCCTGATGCACGATCCCCCAGTCATTCTGCTCGATGAGCCGACACGGGGACTGGACATTGTCGGCAGCCGGACAATCTTCGACTTTATCGGACATTTGAAGGATCTTGGAAAGTCGGTGCTTCTTTCGACCCATCGCCTGGACGAGGCTGAACGACTTTGCGACCGATTTGGCCTGCTGCATGAGGGGCAGATGCAGATGGAAGGATCCCTGACCGAACTCAAGGAACGCACCGGCAGATCCAATCTGACAGATATTTTCCTCGATCTGCTCAGCCGTCCCGCCAACTTCATGCAGGCGGAACACCGATGAATCATGCCACTTCTTGGTCGCTGAGTCGATTGTTGCGACTGGTTCAGAAGGAAGTCCGCGAATCGCTTCGGGATCGTCGCACCCTCGCGACTCTGATTCTGATGCCGCTGATCGTCTACCCCATCCTCAGCCTTGCATTGCAGCGCCTGGTGGTGACCTCAGGATTGTCCGGTAAGCCTTCGACGAAGATTCGGATTGCTGTGGCGACCCCGGAAGATGCCGAGCAGCTGGTAGAGATGATTCAGGCAAGCTATGCGTACCGCTGGGAACGGCAGCAAGCAATTCAGGCGATTGAAGATGGGGAGGATACGAAGGAACCAGAGAGTCCTTTCGACCTGCAGTTGGCGATCACCGACCCCACCGTCTTTCTCGAAAATGGCTCGATCGATCTGGTGGTTCGGTCGACCTCGGTACCCGATGACCCAAGTCAACGACAGGCGTGGCGCGCAACCGACCTTCAGATCGACTATCGCAAGGGAGATCCGATCAGCGAGCAGGGTCTACAGCTTCTTGAAGATGTCCTGCATGATGTGAACGAACTGGAAATAAAAAAACGATTCCCCAAATGGCGTCCCGATGTGCAGTGGAATGCCGTGGCGAGGAAAAGTAGTCGCGATCTTTCGGTCGGCTTGGCCACGGTCATTCCATTGGTTCTACTTCTCATGACGATCACAGGAGCTGTCTATCCGGCAATCGATCTGACGGCTGGCGAGCGGGAACGCGGGACGATGGAAGCGCTGATTGCAACTCCGACCCCGAAATTTCAAATTCTCCTTAGCAAATATGGGGCTGTCGTCCTGGTGGCCATCCTAACTGCGATCGCTAATCTGGTCGCCATGTGGATGACGCTTTCCGTCTCTGGAATCGGAAGGGCGCTGCTTGGAAATGAAGGCTTCTCGCTGGCTAAGGCCTTTCGGATTCTTCCACTACTGGCGCTCTTTGCTGCCTTCTTTTCCGCCATCTTGCTATCCCTTTGCAGCTTCGCAAGAAGCTTCAAAGAAGCTCAGGCATACCTGATTCCGGTGATGCTCATGGCGTTAGCCCCCGGCATGGTGACACTGCTTCCGGGAGTCCACCTAACCCCAGGGACAGCCTGGGTGCCACTGGTCAACATGGTTCTGTTGGCACGCGAAATCATGATCGGATCGGTCGATCCCGCCTCTAGCCTGATCGCGGTTGCGAGCACACTGCTTTATGCCACTCTGACGCTCTTTCTAGCCTCCCATCTCTTCGGGCGTGAAGCGACACGCCCTGGAGGCTCTGAGGGATCCTGGCAAGCTTTTGGCAACACTTTACGCCCAACACCCGGCCAACTGACGGGGCTTTTAGCGGTTCTCTATCCACTCTTTTTTCTGCTCAGCAATCTCGCAGCAGGCATGGCATCTTGGGCCCCCTGGGAGCGACTGGCTGCCAACGGCCTGATCCTGTTGCTCCTTTTCTTCCTGATCCCCACTCTTTATTGTCGACTTCGCCATGTTGGTATCCCCTCCACTTTTCCGCTCCGGCATTTCGGATGGCGTACCCTTTCGATGCTGGCAGGATGCTTTCTGATCGCTTCGTCCCTCTGGATGCTGGCGTTTGAGTTTTATCTTCTGAGCGAACGATGGGAATGGATCAGGATCTCAGAAGACCAGAGACAATTGGTGGAATTGGAACGACAGAAATTGCTACAACTGCCATGGTGGCAACTGATGTTATGGACGGCAGTGGTTCCTGCATTCGCCGAAGAATGGTTCTTTCGAGGATTCTTGCTGAGCAGTGTTTGGCGTTGGAAGCCATGGCAGAAAATCGCTCTGTCAGGTCTCCTCTTTGGACTCTTTCATGTATTCGTCGGGCAGATTGTCGCGCTCGAACGCTGGCTGCCTACCACAATACTAGGGCTCGCCTTCGCTTGGCTGACGATCGCCACCGGATCGATCCTTCCAGGAATGCTGGTGCATGGCCTCCACAACGCCGCTCTCTTTTCGCTAACCTACTACAAAGAGTTGGTGGAGGGTTTGGGCTGGTTTCCTACAATGACCGACCATTTGCCGTCCTCTTGGTGGATCGCCGGGGCGCTGGCCATCATGGCGGGAACCGCCCTGGTAGTATGGTCGGCGAAAGTAGGCCGGAGGGAGTTCGAGGATGGCCAATAGCGTCTGGCGTTTTGCAATGGCAGGGCAGATTCAGTTCGGCCGCGGTGCGTCGCGCTTCTGTGGATCGACGGCAGCCCAATTGGCGATCCGCAACCCACTGGTGGTGACCGACCAGAACTTGATCCGAACGGGGCTAATCGATCCCATCCTGCAGTCGCTAAAAGACCACTGCCAATCGGTCACCCTTTTTGATGGGGGTCAGGCCGAGCCTCCCGTCCAGATCGCTCGCGAGGCCGTGGTCCTAGGCCGGCAACACCAAAACGATGGAGTCATCGGCGTGGGCGGCGGTAGCAACCTGGATGTAGCGAAGGTTACAGCCCTGGTGCTTCGCCATGGCGGTGAGCCTGAAAGCTATTTCGGATTCCAGAAAGTTCCCGGTCCGATCCTTCCTCTGATCGCCATCCCCACTACGGCAGGCACAGGAAGTGAAGTATCGCACTCCGCAGTACTCACCGACCCTAAACAAAAGATCAAGGTCAGTACGCTCAGCCCATGGCTAAGACCTACAGCGGCTCTTGTCGATCCAAGCCTGACCGATTCCTGCCCAACCACCGTCTCGGCTCACAGCGGGATCGATGCTCTGGTGCATGCGGTGGAAGCCTTTACTGCGAAGAACTTCAGCCTGATGCCATCTGATCCCTCAAGCAATCTGGGCTACGAGGGATCGCATCCGCTGGGAGATATGTTTGCCCGCGAAGCCATCGGGGCGATTGCCACCCATTTACCGCAAGTCCTGACTCGACCGACTCCCGCAAGCCGAGACGCGATGGCCTGGGCCGCTCTCCTTGCAGGAATGGCATTTTCCAATTGTGGCGTTGGGCTGGTTCATGCGCTGGAGTATCCCGTTGGAGCTTCCTGCCACTGCAGCCATGGCGAAGGCAATGGCCTACTGCTACCGCATGTTCTCCGCTTCCTGCTGCCAGCCAGAAAGGACCGCTTGGCAGAGATAGCTACCCTGTTCGGTGCACAAAGCGGCACGCCTGAGCAAATGGCTGAAGAAGCGATTGAGCGGATAGAAGCATTGGCAAGACAATGCGGTTTGCGCTCCCGTCTGCGCGACCTGGGGGTGCAGGCGGAGCAGTTGGAGTCGTTTGCTGAGAAGTCTCACCGCATCGAACGGCTGATGGAAGTCAGTCCCCGAAAACCCTCCGTAGGCGACCTAGCTTCAATTCTCCAGGCGGCGTGGTAAGGGGCTCTCCGAGTCGACTGGCTTTTCAGGAATCGACATGAGATAGCTCCGGCACTTGGGTCTGCTGAATTCAGGTGAGTCGCTTGGTCTCAAGTTCACCTCCCTGACCAGCTCTCTTGGCCCCAGCAGCCAACCCGACTGATACTCCCCAGGAAATCGATGCGGTATATTCCTGGCGTCCAACTACGTGGAGTTCTAACTCCACCCAGACCACCTGAAAGACCTTGGATGTCGCGATGGCGGTGGCCTTCCCGTTTGCCAAGCAGGAGCAACCAAACGCATGCAGACAGATGGCCGTTGGCGCTATTGGGTGGATGTAGGGGGAACCTTTACCGATGGGGTCGCCGTCGATCCCCAAGGGGGCATCCACACAGGAAAAATGCTCAGCAGCGGCAAGGTTCTCGGGAGTATCCAGTCCATCCGCCCAGGACAGCTCATCGATGCAACTCGTCAAGGGGAGACTGAGAACCTTTGGCAGGGAAGTCATATCGAACTCTTTGACACGAATCGAAACCATCTGGGCCGCTGGCCCATCCTTCGATCTCAAGGCAGCTTGCTGAAATGGGATCCGATCGACAGCCAGTCCACAGTCCAGGCAGCGACCGACTACACGATTCACAGTCGATGGGAAGCACCCGTCGCGCTGGGACGCAAGCTAATGGGCCTCTCGTCCAACTCCCCGCTACCCGCGATGGAGATTCGCTTGGGTACCACCCGCGGCACAAACGCCCTGCTGACACGGACGGGAGCCGAAGTCGCCTTGGTGACCACGGAAGGCTTCGGAGATCTCCTGGAGATCGGCGAACAAGACAGGCCGGAACTCTTTCAGCTGAAGGTCGAGAAACGCAAACCGCTCTACCGAAGTGTCATGGAGGTATCCGAACGCATTGCTGTCGATGGTGCCATTTTGAAGCCACTGGACATCGAAGAGGCGACCATCCGACTGCAAGAGATCTTCGACTCCGGAGTTCGCTCGCTGGCCATCTGCCTGCTGCATGGATTTCGCCATCCAGAGCACGAAATGGCCCTCGCTCACCTCGCACAACTCATGGGATTCCAGCAGGTCTCAGTCAGCCATCAAGTCGCACCACGCATCAAGGCGGTGCTGCGAGCCGAGACAACGGTGCTAGACGCTTATCTGTCGCCGGTGGTGCGAGACTACCTAAAGCGGCTAGCCGATCAATTTGGATGTGGGGAAGGGTCTGGCAACTCCCGCTCCAACCTTCTTGTCATGAACAGTCGAGGGGGCCTAGTCCCATGGCAGGCCTATCGTGGAATCGATTCAGTACTCAGCGGTCCTGCAGGTGGAGTCACCGCCATTTGCAGCTTGGTGCGATGGGCAAACCTTGGTACCGCCATCGGTCTGGATATGGGAGGCACCAGCACCGACGTCTGCTGCACAGGCACTCAACCTAGAATCCAACAGGAATCGACGAAAGCGCAAGTCCGGATGCTGCATCCGGTGCTGGAGGTCGAGACGGTGGCCGCGGGTGGCGGATCGATCTGTTGGTTCGATGGAGTGGCACTGCGAGTCGGCCCCTCCAGCGCCGGATCGAATCCAGGGCCCGCTTGCTATGGCCGTGGCGGTCCCCTGACCATTACCGATCTCAATCTTTGGCTTGGGCGAGTCGATGCACCCAGCTTTCCTTTTCCGATCGATCGCCAAATGGCCGCAAATCGACTGCTGGAAATCGAACGACAGATTGCAGCCAGTGGCCCGACGAGAGAATCGTCCGAGTCGATGGAGACGGTTTCCTCGCTGGATCGATTGGCAAGCCATTTTCGGATGCTGGCCAACCAGCAGATGGCGGAAGCGATCCGCGCAACCACCATTCAGGCTGGGATCGACCCGCGTTCAATGAGCCTGATCGGATTCGGTGGTGCCGCAGGTCAGCACTTGTGCGAAATTGCCGACATTCTGAACATTCCGCGCATCATCGATTCCCCTCACGCCGGAATGCTCAGCGCCGTCGGCATGGGAATGGCAACGTTGCAGCATGCACAGCAAACCCCAGTGCACAAACCACTCGACGCCGATGCAGGCGACTGGGTTCAAAACAAAATCAACGAAGCAGTCGAATCATCCGTCCAAGCGTGGCATGAAACGTTCGGCATGAGGGATTCGACTGCTGTGCCTACAACGTCCATCGAATTGGAACTACGCTACCGCGGGTCGGATAATAGCCTTTTGATTCCTTGGAATTCGTCGGTCCAAGAGGCTCAAAATGCGTTCGCAATAAGGCACCACGACATCTTTGGTTACGCTCGCCCAAATCATCCTGTGGAATGGACTGCCATCCATGCCACTTCATCCGATCCCCAGCCGTCCTCTGAACCCTTGCCAGCTATGCCTGCAGGCCAGTGTGCTACCGAAGCGACGCGGGTTACCAAGCTGTTCTCCCGTCAGAAATGGCAGAAAGCCTGGGTGCTGCAACGCGACGCACTTGAGCCTAATCGTCCTATGGACGGCCCAGGCCTAATTCTTTCATCCGGCCACACCACCGTTATCGATGCGGGATGGACTGCGCGGTGCGACTCTGCCGGCATACTGTATCTGCACCGCAGGTCAGATACTCGGGACACGACACCTGCCAATGCGAAAAGGACCTTGGAAGCTGACCTGCTCCCCGAAGTCGTAGCTTTTCGCCTGGGGGCGATTGCCGAGCAAATGGGGCGAGTGCTGCAGCAGACGGCGATGAGCGTCAATGTGAAGGAACGCAAGGACTTCAGCTGCGCAATTTTCACTGCGGACGGACAACTGGCAGCCAATGCACCCCATGTGCCTGTGCATTTGGGGGCGATGAGCGACACTGTGTGCGAGATAGTCGCGAAGTTCCCCGAAATGCACCCGGGCGATTCCTACCTGACCAACGATCCCTACTGCGGTGGCTCCCATCTGCCAGATATCACGGTCGTCTCACCCGTCCATGATTCCAAAGGAATTCTGCGGTTTCTGGTTGCCAACCGTGCCCACCATGCGGAAATCGGTGGAATGTCACCAGGATCGATGCCTCCGGGAAGTCGTTGCCTGGAAGACGAAGGGGTCATCCTGCCCCCCCAGCCGCTGATGGTCCAAGGCACTTTGCAACCGGCAATCGTACAACAGCTCGAGCAAGCAAGATATCCATCGCGCAACCCACGAGAAAACATCGCCGACCTCCTCGCTCAACACGCTGCCAATCAGCGGGGTGTCCAGCAACTTAAGGATTGGATGGGACAGACTTCATGGAATCGCATCTCAGCATCGCTGGAAGCTGCCAGGGCAGCGGTGCAAAAGAAAACCAGCCTTTGGATCGACTCGCTGCCCGATCGCACGATGCAATGGACCGATTCACTCGATGACGGAACCACGATCTGCGTAACCCTACGAAAACCATCTGGCGGAATCCTCGAGTTCGATTTCCAGGGCACCTCAGGGGTGCACCCCAGCCATTACAACGCCAACCCGTCGATTGTTCATGCTGCGGCTCAGTTCGTCATTCGCGCATCGATCGCTGACCAACTGCCGCTTAACAGCGGCCTGTCGCGTTGCTTACGTTTCATCCTCCCCCCTGGCCTGTTGAATCCTCCCAGGAAAACTCCGATTGGAAGCTCTCCCGCCGTCGCCGCCGGGAACGTCGAAACCAGTCAACGCGTGGTGGATGTGATTCTAGGAGCTCTAGGCAACCACGCTGCTAGCCAGGGGACGATGAATAATTTTCTCTTCGGCAACGACCGATTCGGATACTACGAAACGATCGGCGGCGGAGTTGGTGCAGCGGAGGGCTACCAAGGCGCCTCGGCCGTCCATTCCCACATGACCAACACGCGACTGACTGACCCGGAAGTTCTGGAAGCTCGCTACCCGATTCGGATGCTTCGCTTTGCGATCCGTCGTGGCAGCGGCGGTGTGGGGCGCTGGCAAGGTGGCGATGGCATGATCCGTGAGTTCCTCTTCCTGGAGCGATTGACCGTGACGATGATCGGCAATCGGTATGGAGACTGGCCACCCTATGGAGCCGGAGGTGGTGCGCCGGGGCAAGCGGGAGAAATCTGGCTGGCCAGGGAGAATGGTGAACCGACTGCGTTGCCAGGGAGATGCCAGATCGAGTTGCAGCCAGGTGATCGATGGACGATTTGCACGCCAGGCGGCGGCGGATTCGGTATGAAGTGAGGGATTTACATACCAGGGCTAAAACTCTGTTTGGTCGTCAATAAAAAAACCCGTGCTGTTTTCAACACAGCACGGGTTCATGATGCGAGCATCAGAGTTTGAAGCTTACTTCTTCTCGGGAGGAAGAATGACCTGGTCGATGACGTGGATCACGCCGTTGGAAGTTTCGACGTCGGTCTTCACAACCTTCGACTTGCCGTTGAGGATCACGCCACCATCCTTGACTTCGACGGCGATATCACCACCCTGAACGGACTTGGCACTCTTCACCTTGACAACGTCGGCAGCCATAACCTTACCTGGCACAACGTGGTAGGTGAGGATAGCGACCAACTTCGCCTTGTTTTCTGGCTTCAGCAGCGATTCAACGGTGCCGGCAGGCAACTTCTTGAACGCTTCGTTGGTGGGAGCAAAAACGGTGAAAGGACCTTTACCCTGCAACGTTTCGACCAAGCCGGCGGCCTTCACGGCAGCAACCAGGGTGCTGAAATCTTCGATACCTGCGGCGGTGCCGACGATATCCTTGGCTGCAGGCTTCTTGTCATCGGCGAACAACGGGCTGACAGCAACAACGGCCAGCAGGGAAAGGACCGACAAAAACTTCAACATGGGCACGTCCTCGTGTTTTTGGAATCAACTTCGATCGATGTAGCATCCGGAAACAGCAGCAGAACCGTTCGGCCTAGGATTGAACCACCCTGCGTGTTTGACGGATGTACTGTAGGACGTTCGTCAAGCGGTTTGGGGTAAAAAATCTAAAATCATTCATCTTCCGAAGACTGGCCGTACATTTCTTCACGACTTCGTAGTTGATAGAAGAGGGCACGCTTTTGATCTGGTAGGGAATAGTCGAATCCCAAATGCCTCAGGAAACCGTCCGAAGCACTGATTGCCATCACCTCCAAAATCCCCTTCTCTCTCGCTCTTTCGACACAGCGACGGACCAGTTGGCCTCCGATCCCTTGCCCTTGAAATCCACTGGAGACAGCTAGGCATTGGACTTCTGCAAGTTTGCGTGAATAGACCTCGATGGCGGAAAACCCGACGATTCTCCCCTCCACTTCCGCGATGAAACCATTGGTGATCAACGTAGCTAACTCCGCGCGCGTTCGCCGCAACAGTTTCTTTTGTTCGACAAACCCCTGAAGAAATCCCTGGACAGCGGAAAGATCGGCGGGGGTCGAAGGGCGAATTTGAAAATTGACATTCGTCCCTTGCAGTGCCTGGCCTCCGGAATCTTCATCGTTGGCTCGCCAAGCCATCTTTCGCCGCTTGCCCAGCAATGCGGCTTTCTCTGGTGCAAGACTCCAGGTGGCCCACTCCTGAAATGCTCGAAGGTACGTTTCGGTCCCGGCTTGCAACTGCTTCAGCTCGATGTACTCATCCGAACGATGGGCCTGCGCCAGATCGCCAGGACCGCAGACCACCATGTGGGGAAGGCTTTGAAGGATACCACCGTCGGTGGTGTAGCAGACGGTGCCTGCCGCCTTGTTTCCGGTCAATTCCAGCATGAAATGGACCGCTTCACTGTCTTCGTCGACATGGAAAGCCGGAGTGCTGTCGATCAAGTGGATCTCCAACCCCAGCCGCTCGGCCTCCTCCTGCACCCTCCGCACCAGACTGGCGTGTTCGACACCGGGCATTGGCCGAAAGAACACCTTTGCCTTTGCGGTGCTCGGGGTGATATTCATGGCGCGAGGTTGGTTGCTGAGGACGATGTTCCAAGAAAGTGTTGGGGGATCGAAGAGGGGATTCTGAAGATCCCTACGCTGTTCGCATTCGCGCTGGATTTCCAGCAGCATCGGCAGGATCGGAATCAACCGGTGGTTGGCGTTGATTCCATCACGCGTGCTGCTATGAGCGCTGATGCCGCGCGATGTCAATTCAATTCCAAATCCCCCTTTGTGCGCATGGATCACCTGCAGCCGCGTCGGCTCCCCAACCAATCCAATGGTCTCAGTCTCGCGCATCTGCTGAAAAAACTTCGACTGATCCCTCACCTGCCTGGCGCCTACCGTCCCTACTTCTTCGTCGGCCGTGCAGACAAAATAAAGGGGCCCCATCTGCTTATGAATCGGCACCATCTCCGCCGCCGCCAAGGCGCAGGCAAGCGATCCTTTCATGTCGCAAGCACCTCTCCCGTAGAGGCGATCGTCGATGACACGCGGCTCGAAGGGCCCCGATCCCTCCAGGCTCCAATCATCAGCGGGAACGACGTCGGTATGGCAAAGATAGGCAACCCCATCGCTGCTGGCGCCCGGTCGGGTCGGCTCACGCTTGGCGACGACGTTGACCTTTGTCTCCCCCAGATCGTCGACGAAGGTCAACCACTCGATCTCAAACCCCATCTGGGTCAGGCGATCGGCCACCCATTGGCTGACCGGCTGATTGCTACGACGAGATACCGAGGGAAACGCAATCAATGACTTGGCATACTCCAGCGCCTGCATCCAACTCTCCAAGTAGAGATTCCACGAGCTTCCAGTAGGTTGAGTCCCGTCGCCGGTCAGCGACCACCTACGATTCTCCTCTATATATCGTTCAGAGGGAGCCTGGGACGCAAGACGAAACCCTATGGCACAACCTCCCCAGCAGACATTTGCCGTGCCTACAAAGCCACCGCTAGCCGGCCCAGAGGTTTCGAATCGTCGCGACGCCAAGAACTCCGGTTCCTGGCCAGGAAGATCGGAGACCGGGAGGGTAAAAAGACCATCGCCAGCAGGTTTTCTGATTCACCGGCTTCCCAAGGAACGAAAGTGCCCTTCAGTCGCCGTGGTATCCTATGCCGAGAAACGAATTCCTTCAAAAACGTGCGACAAGCAGCTCAACTCTTCCCCGGTAGGCTTGCCACCCCTGCCGAACAAATTCGGTCGAACAGACCGTGAAAATACTCCCCCCTGCGCACAGGCAACGGAAGCTCGGCGAATCGCTCCAACTGCACCGTCACACCAGGAGCTACTCCCTGCGCGAATCGATTCAACCACCGTACAATAATGGGGAAAGAGCGATTAGGAAACGATGGCATCGGTCCGTCCAAGTTCCATCGATCGCCAGACACATACCTCAGGAAGTTGATGAAGGTGACTTGCCATGAACCCGATGCTGAATAATCGACTTTGGCAACGGATGGTTATCGCGTTGGTTTGGTTTGTCGTGCAGCCAGCCAGCAGCAATGCCCAAAATCCAGATGTCGACTCCTTGCTTCGGCTACATGCTTCCTTCGATCGTTCGTTGGACGCAGTTTCCGCCAAGGGGGATCCCAAGCTTTACACGGCCGACACACTCGCCCGAAAAGAGCTTCACGAGGGAATCCACCGCCCGGGGGTAGAATGGGTTGCTGAGGGAGGGGTACAGGGAGGCTATTTGAAATTTCGGTCAAAATCCCCCAAGGTGATCTGCTATCGGGGCGACAATCTTTCGAACCTAACTGGACCATGGTCGATCACCGCCTCGCTCTTCTTGCGACTGGACCCAGAGCGCGATCTACAACCCGGATACTGCGATCCGCTTCAGATAACCCAGAAAGCCTGGAACGATGCTGCATTCTTCGTTGATTTCGATAAGGACTCGCCTCGTGCATTTCGGCTGGGCATCTTCTCGGATCTGACTTTCTGGAATCCGAAGAACATCGCATGGGAAGCGTGGCCCATCGATTCGCGCCCGATGATTTCGGTTGCCAAGCCTCCCTTCGGACGCGATCAATGGACGCACGTGGCTTTCACCGTCGAGGGGATCAACGCAGGGGAAGGGAAGAAGGGCAAAGCGATCTTCTATTTGAACGGCCAGAGTCAGGGGACGTATGAAGCACCACTTCAATTTCGCTGGGATCGGGATCAGACGGCGATCATGCTGGGAATCGATTACATCGGCGATCTGGATGAATTGAAGGTGTTTGAAGGAGTTCTCGAACCAGAGCAAATCCAGGCCTTGGCACCGTAAAGCAGGTCGGCGCAGGGCTAGCGGTTCTCGAAGGTGGGCTAACCACACCCAGACATCGCGCTGCCGATCCGCGGCATAGGCAACTACCCAGTTGCGCGAGCGGCAACGTTGCAAACGAGGTTGAAGAATGATCAAACGATTCCTGATTCGTTCATGGGAAGAGAACCAAGGTCCCTGGTTACTTGGCTTCGCAGGCCTTGTCCTAGCGATCGGGTTTTTCGCGATCTACTGGAGGCAGGTCACGCATGTGCAGCCCACTTCGATCCGATATGCACCCAAACCAGGGATCGCACCTGTCCCGCTGCTAGTCGAAGTTTCGGGATTCAAGAATGATCAAGGGGTATGCATGATCGCCATCTACGACGATCCTTTGAAATTCCTTGACATCAACAAAGCCGTTTACAAGGGATCCACCAAGATCATCGCCGGAAAAGCAAAATGGGAGATCCCCGATATCGCTCCTGGAATGCTTGCCGTCAGCGTCTACCATGACGAGAATTCCAATGGCGAATTGGACAAAACACTCGGCGTTCCCACAGAGCCGTATGGCTTTTCGGGCCAGTCGGGGCGTCTCCTGGGTCCCCCAAAGTTTGCTCAAGTCCAGTTCACCTGGGATGGACTGTCGGTCAAACCGCTGGTGCTGGAAGTCAAATAATGCGATGAATCGCTGATACCAGGAAGTCGTTGGTCAGCCCGCACCGGAAACCGGCGTCACCCAGCGAGGCGCCAGCGTCCCGGCTTTGAGGATCCCTCCTTGGATCACCGCCCGAATCCGCGACCGATCCTCCAGCAGCTCGATTCTTCCCAAGACATCGCCGTCGACAACCAAGATGTCGGCCAGCTTGCCTTCTTCCAGCGTCCCCAATTCGTCCCCCCGGCCTAAAATCTCGGCCCCCGTCTTGGTTGCGCAGGAGATCACCTCCAGAGGGGTCAGTCCGACGTAGCGGACGAAGAACGAAAGCTCCTTGGCATAGGTCCCATGGGGAGTCCAGGCGAATCCGTAATCGCCCCCCATACCAAGTCGGCCTCCCGCGCGCAAGATCATCCGCGCACTCTCGGCCCCAGCTTCCAAAGTCTCCTGGTGCCCGTCGATCACGCGCTGCGACAGACCAAACTGAGTACCATACTCCACACTGGCCCATTCGAATTGCAGCGCGGGTACGACGGGAACATCACGAGCCAACAGAAGGTCGAGCGCTTCCGCATCCATGAACGTGCCATGCTCGATGGCATCGTAACCGGCTCGTAACGCATTTTTTATCCCCTCATTGGCGCGACAATGCCCGGTCACCTTTAGCTTGTGATTGTGCGCCGTCGAAACCACCGCATGCATTTCTTCGAAGGTCATGCAAAGCGTATGGTGATCGTTGACGTCGGGGGCAGCGGCGTCGCCCGTCGGGTAGGTCTTCACCCACTCCACCCCATCCTTGACCAACTTTCGTACGGCGCTGCGCGCTTCGTCGGGACCATTGATCAACAGCACCAGCCCCTCCATACCAATCTTTCGGTAGTCGGGGTTCCAATCCATCAAACCCGCTGCGCCACAGATCTCGCGACCACTGGCCGCCATGCGTGGGCCCAACACCAAATCCCGTTCAATCGCCTGCTTCAACCAGACATCGACATTGAACAGGCTGCCGCCACTTCGCGCCGAAGTGTATCCGCACTCCAGCGCCAGCTTGGCGTTCACCGAGGCGAGCAGCGAGACGTATTCGACCGGATACTTGATATCCAGATCCTGCAGTTCGGCCACATTGAAATAGGTCGGATGAAAATGTGCCTCCACCAACCCAGGCAGGATCGTTCCACCTTTTGCCTCCAGTCGCTGGATCTCCGGTGGTACCGGCGGACACTCCGCCATCGGCCCCGCATAGTGGATTCTTCCATCCTTGATCCACACGGCGCCATCCGCGATGGCAGGATTCCCCCGGCCGTCGATCAACGTACCGCCGAACACCAGACAATCACCCTCGGCCAATTTCATCGCAGCCACCTTCCCGCCTCATCGGAGGCATCTTCCTTGGTTCTCTGTTCAGTCACTCCTCAAGGACTCCAAGAAGCCGATCAGGCTCCTCAGATAGCCAGACATATCCCACCAGTGAATCGAATGCCCCACTCCCGCAAATCGAATCCAGTGGCAGTCCTTCATCTCCCGGTACATCCAGCGGGCATCTTCTTCGGACAGCATGCCTCCAGCAGACGGGTCGGCCTGCATCAACAGGGTCGGCACCATGACCTGGGACGCCAAGTCTTGCCAATCGAATCCCTCCAGCCATTGGAATCGGTTGATGGTTGCTAACACCTCGGGATCGACGCGTCGAAGCAACTCCGCACTCCATCGCAGCGAGACCGAATCTCGAAGCTTTCCAAAGGGGATGGCTTGCCCGGTAGCTGGATCCAATATGGGGATCGCCGCAAGATCACGCCACGTCAGCTGATCTTTTCTCTCACGCAACACCTTTTCGTACCCCTGAAACTGACTGGCCAGCTGACTTCCCGGCAGTCGATCCCCCATCGTATGAAAAGGTGGATCCTCGAGAACGATGCCGAGCAGTTGGTCGCGGGAACATGCAGCAGCTACCCCAAGGGCAACCATGGCTCCCATGGAGTGGCCGATCAGCAGGTAGGGACCCTGCTGATCCGCCTTCAACCATTCCAGAACATCCCCTACGTAATCAACCACCCGGTATCCATTAGCCCGTGCCGATTCGCCATGCCCACGTTGATCAAGCGAGACACAACGGGTCCGCCCCGCAAACCAAGGAGTTACCCCCGCCCATTCCCGGCAACTTCGCGTGACGCCATGCAAAAAGAGGGCCGTCACTCCTACCTCGCCGCTCTCGATCTGCCGAAAGCCACCGCTACTGAGGCTCACCGTCCTGGTCTTCATGCATACCCGCCTTCCCTAGAAACCGCGATCGAATAATCTTCTCCCGGCCCAGATCCATCCTACCCGGAATGCTCGGTAAGTTGCTAGCAATTGGCTGTCCGGTGATGCCCCAAAGTAAAATGCTGTTCCGACGCACTGCCAGGAGTGCTACACTCCTGCAACTTCCGGCCACGGATGGCGATGGAAGGAGATGCCTGCCCCCCTTTTTCCACCAGGCATGCAAACCAGACGGATCGTGCAAGGAAGCTTGGAATGTATCAACTTCTGTTGTGCTGGCGCTACCTCCGTACGCGCTGGATTGCCTTGGCTTCGATCGTCTCGGTGACACTGGGCGTGGCGACTTTGATCGTCGTCAACAGCGTCATGGACGGATTCACTAAGGAGATGCACGATCGGATTCACGGGATCCTTAGCGACATTGTGGTCCAGAGCCACTCGACCGCTGGGATGGGAGATCCGACTCCCTTCGTGGAAACGATTCGCGAGCGATTAGGAGACCGGCTTCAAGGAGTGACGACGATTGTCACGGTCCCTGCCATGTTGACTTTCTCGCGCGAGGGACAGTCGCATACCCAGCAAATCAATCTGATTGGAATCGATACCGATTCCTACGCTTCGGTCAGTGATTTCAGTCGATTCCTGATGCATCCGGAGAATCGCAAACAACTAGAATTCCTGCTTCGCGAAGATGGCTATGCACCCGATCGGGAATCGTTGCAGTGGAGCGGATGGCATTATCGGCGAGCCAGGGCGGACATGGAACGCCAAGCGGCCGATCTACAATCCCGCAATCGGATGCTTCGCGAGCAGATCGCAAGCCTGAACCAAAAGTCCACCGGTGAGGCATCGGTCGGCAAGTTCGTTTCGGCGGAGGCAACTCCAGGCGACCGCACCGACCCCGCCTTGCAGACTCCGGAAGAAACTCCACTGGCGATCCCTCAGGAGTTAGTCCCACCCGTCGATCTGCAGCCCACCACAGCTCCCAGCCCCGGCACAGAAGCATCGCTTGCAGCCGGCCCCTCGATTGTGCCGACCACCGACAGCCTGGGAAGCTACCGCTTCGATCCATCCAAGGACGTCCATTCGGGACTGGTTCTCGGAGTCGGAATCGGCAGCACGCGCTATCGCAATGCCGAGGGAAAGGTGGAAGATTACTTTTTCATCCGCCCCGGAGATGACGTATCGCTGGCGTTCCCTGGCGCTGGGACGCCTCCCCGGGCCATCGAGTCGATGTTCACTGTGGTCGATATGTATGAAAGCCAGATGAGCGAATACGATTCGACCTTCGCTTTTACGTCGATCGAGCAACTGCAGAAGCTGAGAGGCATGTTCGATCCTACGACCGGTATCGGATCGGTCAATTCCATCCAGATCAAACTGACCCCCGGCACCGACCTGAACTGGGCTCGCGATCAACTCCGCGAAGCATTCCCACCGATGCGTACGATGGTGCGTGTCGAATCGTGGAAGGATTCCCAGGGTCCATTGCTTGCCGCCGTGCAACTGGAAACGACGATCCTCAACATCCTGCTCTTCATGATCATCGCCGTCGCGGGATTTGGGATTCTGGCGACGTTTTACATGATCGTCGTCGAAAAAACCAAAGACATCGGCGTCCTGAAATCGCTGGGAGCCCCTGGTGGTGGTATCGCCCGAATCTTCCTGGGGTACGGTTTGCTGCTGGGAGCCGTTGGTGCGGGTGCAGGAGCGATTCTGGGCCTTCTTTTTGTATGGAATATCAACCGGATCGCTCGGATGATCGAATGGATCACCGGACGAGAAGTCTTCGACCCAACCGTCTACTACTTCACCAAGATACCTACCGTCATCCACCCCGGAATGGTCGTCTGGGTCGTTCTTGGATCGATGCTGATCGCCATTCTGGCCAGCGTTCTGCCCAGCATGCGGGCCGCACGAATGCATCCCGTGGAGGCATTGCGATATGAGTGACCATGGGACGGTAGTGGAACGCGAATCACCAGGACGTAGAGGAGAGCCCAGGAACTTGAAACCCAAGACGCCTCAATTGACACTCTTCCCCTCGCGTGACAGCGCCGATCAGGGGATCGCACTCCAAGCGGTCGATATCCACAAAGCCTACCGCAAAGGAAAATCGGTAGTCCCGGTGCTCAAGGGAGTCGACTTCAGTGCCCCAGCAGGGAAGACCACGGCGATCGTCGGGCAAAGCGGGTCGGGGAAAAGCACCCTCCTGCACCTCCTGGGATCGCTGGACCATCCGGATGATGGAGCCATCTTTTACCAGCAGCAGCGGATCGACCAGTTGTCCCGCTCCCAACGCGATCGATTCCGCAACGAAAAACTCGGCATGATCTTTCAGTTCTATCACCTTCTGCCAGAGCTCTCCGCGTTAGAAAACGTCCTGATCCCCAGCATGATTGGGAGATCCTTCGGGAGGTACTGGAGGGAGCGAACCTCACTGCGGCGTCGGGCGATGGAACTTCTGGAACGGGTGGGGCTTGGACATCGCGCAAGCCATCTGCCACGCGAACTATCTGGCGGGGAGATGCAACGCACTGCGATCGCTCGTGCCCTTATCGGGGATCCGGAGATTCTTCTGGCGGACGAGCCTACCGGGAACTTGGATCAGGATACGGGGCGAGGCATCCTTCAGCTGTTGTCGGAATTGAAGGAAGAAAAAGGTCTGACGGTGGTCATGGTGACGCACGACGAGTCGATTGCTGCCCGCGCTGATCACCAGATCCGTCTACAGCAAGGACGCATGGAAACACTTCCCCAGGCGAAGGTCGTCTAGCCAGTCGCTCCCTGGAACCACTCGCTACTTCAGCACCAGCAGGAGGTCGTTGGTTTCCACTTGGCTACCCGACCGCACCAAAAGCTTCTCGATGGTCCCTTCCCGATCGGCGTAGACCACCGTCTCCATCTTCATCGCCTCCAAAGCCAACAGCTTCTGCCCCTTGGCAACGCGATCGCCCGCCTGCACCGCAATTCCGATCACCATACCAGGCATACTGGCGGCGATATGCGTTGGATCGGCCGGATCCGCTTTGACCGCTGCCGCGACCGTCGCTTCCAACGACCGATCGATCACCTCAACTTCGCGCGGCTGACCATTTAGCTCAAAGAAAACCGTCCGCGTCCCATCGGGACGTGGCTGACCAACAGCAGCAAATTTGACGATCAGTCGTTTGCCCGCCTCGATATCCACCGAGATCTCTTCACCTGGTTTGGGACCGTAAAAGAAAGCAGGGGTGGGGAGCAGGCTGAGATTGCCGTACTCGATGGCCGAATCGAGAAATTCGTCGAAGACTTTGGGATAGAGGACCGAAGTAACAACTTCCTGGGAGGTGGGAGTTCGCTGAAGTTTCAGCTTCAGTTTCTCTGCCACGGCGTCGAAGTCGGCCGGCGGGAGCGACTTACCGGGTCGCTCCAGCACCGGGGGGCGATCCCTCATCACCTTGCGGATCACCTCAGGCGGGAAACCTCCGGGCGGTTGCCCCATCATTCCTCCAACCAAATCGATCACGGATGCAGGGAACGACAATTCCTTGTCGCTCTGCTGCAACGCCTCGATACTCAATTGATTGGCCACCAGGAACAGCGCCAGATCTCCAACCGCCTTGCTGGTGGGAGTCACCTTCACGATGTCCCCGAGCCACTGATTGACCTCTGCATACATTTTGCAGACTTCAGTCCACCGATCCGACAGGCCAAGAGCCCTCGCCTGCTGATACAGGTTGGTATATTGCCCACCCGGCATCTCGTGCTCGTAGAGATCTCCTGCCGCCGTCAGCGACTCGCTCTCATACGGCCGGTACAAAGCCCGAACATCCTTCCAGTAGTCCGCCAGTCGATTCAACGACTCCGTCTTCAACCCGGTCGCCCTCGGACCGGCGCGAAGCGCCTCAACCAAGGTGTTGAGATTGACCTGAGAAGTACCACCGGAGAAGGGAGCTAATGCCGCATCGGCAATTTCTAGGCCTTCTTCGGCAGCCATCAAGATCGACGCTGCCTGAATCCCTGCCGTATCGTGGGTATGGAAGTGGATCGGAACCCCGATCTCCTGTTTCAAGGTCCGCACCAGCAATCGAGCCGCATCCGGCTTGCAGAGCCCTGCCATATCCTTGATGGCAAGAAGATGTGCACCACGTTTCTCCAGTTCCTTGGCCAGTGCGACATAGTACTTCAGCGAATACTTTTGGCGGTTCTTATCGAGGATATCGCCGGTGTAGCAGATGGCAGCTTCGCAGAGCATTCCGGAATCGACGACAGCGTCCATGGCGACCTGCATGTTCTCGACGCTGTTGAGTGCATCGAAGATACGGAACAGATCGACCCCGGTCTGCGCCGCTTCACGGACAAATGCCTGCACCACGTTGTCGGGATAATTCGTATACCCCACCGCATTGGAGGCGCGTAAAAGCATCTGGAAAAGCAGGTTGGGAATCTTCGCTCGTAGATCGCTCAATCTCTGCCATGGGCTTTCTTTCAGGAATCGCATGGCAGTATCGAAAGTAGCCCCGCCCCACATCTCAAGCGAGAAAAGTTCGGGGGTAGCGTGCGCGTAGTAGTCGGCAATCTGGAGCATGTCGTAGGTGCGCAGCCGCGTCGCCAGCAGGGACTGGTGCGCGTCCCGCATGGTGGTATCGGTCAGAAGAAGCGCCTTTTGAGACCGGATCCAGTCGAGGAACTTGGGGGTCCCCAATTGCTTCCAGCGATCACGGGAGCCCTCAGGGATTGGCTTGGTCCGATCGATGCGCGGCGTAGGAATCGGGTCTCTCGAAATACCGGCTGAAGCGCGCCGCACCTCTTCGGGCTGGTTGACAATCGTTTCAGCAAGATACTTCAGCAACCTGGTAGCGCGGTCGCGTCGACGGGTCATCGCAAACAATTCCGGCGTCTGGTCGATCATCCGCGTGGTCGCCTGGCCGCTGAGGAATTTGGGATGTGTAATCAGCGACAGAAGGAAAGGGATGTTCGTTTTTACGCCTCGGATACGAAACTCCTGCAGGCATCTTTCCATGCGTGCGGCTGCCTCGTTCATGTGGCGGCCGCGAGCCGTCACCTTGACCAGCAGCGAATCGTAAAATGGGTTGACCACAGCGCCACTGAAAGCGCTACCGGCATCCAGTCTAATGCCCATACCACCTGCGCTTCGGTAGTGGGAAATCCTGCCGTAGTCGGGGCGAAACTGATTGGCAGGGTCTTCGGTTGTAACACGGCACTGAATGGCAAACCCCTGCGGATGGACTTCATCCTGACTGGGCAGCCCCTGATCGGAATCCCCCAGCCGATATCCCATGGTGACCAGGATCTGGGCTCGTACCAGATCGATCCCGGTCACCTCTTCGGTCACCGTATGCTCTACCTGAATCCTTGGATTGACTTCGATGAAGTAGAACTTGCCCGTATCGGTATCAAACAAAAACTCTACCGTGCCCGCACATCGATAATTCACCCGCTTGGCGATGGCGACGGCTGCCTCGTGCAACTGCGCGGCGACGGCTCGATCGAGATGAGGTGCAGGGGCGATCTCAACCACTTTCTGGTGTCGACGCTGCACGGAACAATCGCGTTCAAACAAATGCATCACCTGGCCATGAGCATCCCCGAGCACCTGCACCTCCAAATGCCTAGCCCGGCCAACTAACTTCTCCAGAAACACCTCATCGCTTCCAAAGGCATTCTTCGCTTCCCGCTGCGCCTGCTCCAGGAGTCCTGGCAACACTTCAGCAGACTCCGCGATTCGCATCCCGCGCCCGCCACCTCCTTTGGATGCCTTCAGCATCACCGGGAAACCTAAAGTCGATGCCAGGTCCTGCGCTTCCTGCAACGACCGGACAGCGTGACTGGAACCCTCCAAGACCGGAACTCCCACCTCCTTGGCAATCCCGCGTGCCGCCACCTTATCGCCCAGCAGCTTCAACGCCTCAACGCTAGGACCGATAAAGGCGATTCCCGCCTTCTCCAAGGCCGCAGCGAAATCGGGATTCTCCGATAGAAAGCCATACCCTGGATGGACTGCATCCACACCACGCTCCAAACAGATTTCGACGATCTGATCGATGTCCAGATACGATCGAATCGGTTCACCTGGCTTGCCGACCTGATACGCCTCGTCCGCCTTGAATCGATGAAGCGCAAAGCGATCCTCATGAGAATAGACGGCAACGGTCCGTATCCCCAGTTCGTGGGCGCTTCGAAAGACTCGCGTAGCGATTTCGCTACGATTGGCTACCAACAGTTTGCGGATCGGTCGGATCATCTGCGACTCCCCTGATGCTCTCAGTCCAGCAACTGCAATAGGATCATTCCATGCATGGATCGTCGTGGCAGGGATGGATATACCTGCCCGATCTTCAACGCAAACAAGATCGTCCCAATGCTCTTTGTAGAAACGTCGTCCAACGACGTTCAACGACGATGCTGTCGATTGTCCAGCCCGGGAGAGAAATCAGCAATAGCCAGAACCGGCACCATCGGGATCCCGTCCATTTTCGCGACGGCCTGCATCGAATTTGCTCATCATAAGCCGTCGTGTTACAGAGTCGCCGTCGATTCTCCGGTGGCTCACATCGTCCACCCGTCGGGCAACGTTTCGTCCTTGATCATCACAGGAATTCCATCGCGAATGTAGACGGGGGCGTGATCGTCGCACTGGTCTTTGTGGTAGCGATTGACCACCTGGACATGCTGACCAATCCTGCAGTTCTTATCCAAAATCGCTCGATCGATCAGACTTCCTTTCCCGATTCCAACCGGAATTCCTCCTCGACTTCGCAACTGCTGCCTTTCGTCATCGGATTCAAAATAATCGGCCCCCATCAGGATCGAATTGCGGATGGTGACCCCTTCGCCGATGTTGCAGCGAACGCCGATCACGCTGTTCTCAATCACAGCCCCCCTTCCGATTCGACATCCTTCGGATATCAGGGAATCGTGAATCGTCGCCCCTTCGATCACCGAAGGAGGAAGGAAACGGGGCCGTGTGTAGACCGGTTGCTCCGCATTCAGCAGGTCAAATGATGGATCTGGTTTGGCCAGCATCAGGTTGGCTTCGTAGAACGCGCGGATGGTTCCAATATCCTCCCAATAACCATCAAAGAGGTGCGCCTGGACATGACGACTTCGGATCGCCGCTGGAAAAACCTCCTTCCCGAAGTCCTGGTAATTTGTCTTGTCCAGGACATCAAAAAGCAGATCCCGATTGAAAATGTAAAGCCCCATGCTGGCCAAGCAGTCTCGTCCCTTTGCATCGATCCCCCTGGCATCGATCCATCCGGGCTGCATCCTCATCGAATCGATCTCGACGTCTGACTGGGGTTTTTCCAAGAATCCCTGCACCCTTCCCGAATCATCGCATCGCAGCACCCCCAGCGACTTCGCCTCGCCGCGATGCACCGGAATCGCGGCAATCGTCACCTCCGCCCCCGATTCGACATGGGTGCGCAGCATGTCTCGATAGTCCATGCGATAGAGTTGGTCGCCCGAAAGAATCAGGACGTACTTCAAATCCTTCCGGTCAAGGTGAAGGAGGTTCTTTCGGACGGCATCGGCAGTACCTTCGTACCAGTTGGTGCCCGCATCCATCGTCTGTTGAGCGGCGAGCAGCTCAACGAATCCGCCATTGAAATGATCGAACACGTAGGTTTGGCGGATGTGCTTGTGCAGGCTAACCGACAGGAACTGCGTCAGGACAAAGATCTTGTTGATCCCTGAGTGGATGCAGTTGCTGATCGGAATATCGATCAGTCGATACTTGGCCGCGAGTGGTACCGCCGGCTTGGCGCGGATTTTGGTGAGCGGATAGAGCCGGGTTCCTCGTCCGCCCCCTAAAATCAACGCGGACACCGTCCGTAGATCTGGAAGAGCCTTACCCATCGCTCCCTCGCTCCCTCATTGCAGTCGCCATATCAGAAAGGGCCTCTACAGATCGCCCTGCGTGCCCAACATGATAACAGATGGCCGCTGCGATTGCCTCCACGTGCTACGATCTGTCACAGACGACACGCCGGTTGGCTTAGACTTCCCCCCCACTCCTCAGTTCCCTCAACTGATGCTCCACCGAGGGTGCGGTCCACGACGAGGCCAACCAGCTATCCACCTGCAGCCTCTCCATCAACCGCTGCTGCAGCCTCTGCAATTTCGATCGGTCCCAATCGACGATGAAAAAAGCAGCCCCACTGCCGCTCATCGAGTTCCCAAGCCATTCCTCTTCGCCCGCCAATTCCTCAACAGCCCGCTGCACTCCCTGCACCCATGGTATCTTTCCAGCTAATTCCATCTCCAGCCGATTGAAGCACCGGGGCATCCGCCTGACGTCGCTGGGTACCTCCAGCCATTCCTTCCACGCATCCGACGACACCTTCGCGTGCGAATGACCGACCAACGCAAAGACTTCTCTCGTTGAACAGGTCTGCTCCGGTTGGAACACGAGGAATTCCAACTCCCTTGCAGACGCGATCGGTTCCAGCACCTCCCCCCGCCCAACAGCTCGCGCCGCCCACAATCGCCCCGCAGGAGCCGTCAAGAAGAAGTTGATGTCGCTGCCCAAGGAGGCTGCAAGACGGTGGGCCAGCGGCCAATCGACTGCACCTCGCAGCACCAACATTCCGGCCACCAATGCCGCCGCCGCGTCACTGCTCCCACCACCTAATCCCGCCTGTGCGGGAATCGATTTCTCCAGAACCACGTCCAGCCCCTCAGTGACACCCCACTCAGCTCTCAGACACTCCAAGGCCCGCACGACGAGATTGGTTGCATCGGCCGGAACTTTCCAGTGGGCCGGAAACCGCCCACCCTGCGGCACTTCCACCCGCAATCCGATAGCCTCGGCTTCCGATCTCCGCACCGTCAACCGATCGGTTCGATCGATCGCCAAGAGGATGGTGTCTAGGTCGTGGTAGCCATCGTCCCGCCGCCCCAGCACTTCCAGGTGGAGATTCACCTTGGCTGGAGTCGCGATGCTCCAGCCATCGGTCATTCGTTGCAGAAGCATTGAACCTCCCTACCCCATGAAAGCTTCCATCCATGGAGTCCGCCCATCAAAGGATCGATGCGCCGTCCCCCAACCCACCGCTGCCCAGCAATCCGATCCGACCAGCAAAACCTTCAGCGGTTCCACCCGCCCGGCCCCTGAAACCGACGCACCTTGCTGGATGGATCATTCTGAAATCCAATCGTCGGCTCCCCATGGAACACTTCGAAAATCTTCCAATCTTCACCTTCCCGACGGAATTCGACTTCGACGTACTGGGGAAAATCGCGACCTGCACCACCGACGTCCGCTTGCACGACGACATTCATCCGTACTTTTGCCGTCGTAGGGCTGGAACTGGGAGACAAATCGATTCCGTGAAGACGCGTGATCTGCGCCTTCTCGACCTGAACCCCTCGGCTCTGGGCAATCCCATCGCGGAGCGCCGGAGAGGCCCCTGGCGACAGCATTCGCTCAATCTCTTCGATCCGATTGGCCGCCACCAGACTCATGATGCGATCCATCTGCCGGATCACCTCCTTGCGAGGGGAGTTGGAATTGATGGACAGTAGCACCAAAGCCAGCGTCGCAATCGCCAGCCCGATTCCAGCTCGAAATGCCGCTTGGCTCCCTGTCTGAACCCAGCCCCAGAGCGTCGCCAGCGTGAAGAAAAAGCCACCAAGCGCGATCTGCCAGGGGTGTTCTGCAATCCAAGTCATGTGCTGATCTCCCGTCTGCGCTGCAGACAACTGCCTTGTATCGCGGAACTTCGCCAACTGCCTTTGTCACCGTAGCGGATGGCGATGGACCGCTATAAAATGCCTGGCGCCACGGCAATCTTCACCCAACTTCGATCCACCCCACCATCGGAAGGAAGCGCCGCTACGGTCGCTTCCGATCCGATTACGTCCTCGCAACCCGAAAACACATCAGTGCGTCCAACCGCTCCCCCAACCCCCTCTGATCTATCCAGCCATCATGGTCAAAACCGGCGTCTTGGGGCTATCCCTACCAGAGGCGACACACCCGGCGGCTGGCAACCCTCGATCCTTTCGTCCGCTACCTGACCAGCGTCTGCGTTCGCCCGTCCCCCCGGGGATCTCTCTCTCGGTCGAACCGGCACCTGCTCCAATGCGAGCGGTCTCTATCCGCTATCGAGCCTACGGGAACGCGACTGCTTCTCGGGCCGGGAATCCAGCTTAGGTCGATCGAAAACAACGAATCGTACTATCGGCTTGAATTCCGTGGCACCCACTGAGTGCAGCCCCATCCATCGAACCGAAGCCCCGCTTCATTCTTCCACTCGATATCCAAGACAGACGCGAAACCCGTCGCGGGAATCCGAATAGGTCACTCCGTGAATCCCCAGTCGCACGGCACAGCGTGCATTGCCAGGAACATCAAAGTAATTGCCTCCCCGACACACTGGACGGCTCACTGTCTTGTGCGCCGGGTCCTCATAATGAATCTCTTCGTGTCCACCCAATGGATCGAAATGATCGAGGACAAATTCCCAGACCCCACCGCACATGTCGGCAAGCCCAAAACCATTTCTTCCTTTCGGTCCATAGTGGTCGACAGGCGAGACAAACGCATACCCATCGCTCCAAGGCGCTTTGGCCAAAGGCCAACCTTTGGTCCGCCCGGGAAGCAAATCCATTGCAGAGATATTCAGCCTCCCTTCCCCTTCCTCCAGTTCATTGCCCCACCAGAAGTATTGGCTTTCCGAGCTGCCGCCGCGGCAAGCATACTCCCACTCCGCCTCCGTGGGTAAGCGGTACTCCAGCCCGTCGGGCAATCGGTTGGCCGCCTTTTCACGATCGGTCAACCAGCTGCAAAAAGCCTTCATGTCGTTGTAACTGACGCAGACCACTGGGAAGTCCTCGCGATTAGGAAAACCCCAATTCGGATCCCGCCAACTCTTCCCCTGCACCGATTCCCATGGATGAACCACCTCGGTCGTAAGGTGGTAGCCGTCCCACTTGGGATCGAATACCTGAGTCGCACCTCCAGGCCTTTCAGCATCGCTCACGTACCCCGTCGATTCGACGAATCGGCGAAATGCTCCCACCGTCACTTCCGTTCGCCCCATCCAAAAAGCGCGTGGCACCTTCATCCTGCGTGGCGTCACTCCCTCATACGACTCCCGCTCGGTCCCAGGCGTCGCACCACCCTCAATCCCGGTAGCCCAGGCTTTTTCCTCGGCCGAACTGCCCATCCAAAATTCTCCTGGAGGAATGTAGACCACCTCCATCCCCACGTTCGACCCCAGATCTAATCGCCGCGCATCCCCCTGCTTGGGCCCCTCTTGAGCATCGACGGTCTGCGGTAAGAAGGAACCATAACCAAGGGTGAAAAGTAGGATGGCTATCCCCATCATTTGGCTGGCATGCATCGATCATCTCCTTGCCGAGGTAAAATCTCAGAGGTCTCGTCCATCAGGCCCTTCCCAAGCATGGGGGTCACAATGACCAAACACCGAATCTACACCACCAGCTTTGCCAGTGTCTATCCGCTCTATGTCGCCAAGGCAGAGCGAAAGGGGAGAACGCGCGAAGAGGTCGACGCAATCCTTCGCTGGCTGACCGGCTACACCGTCGCGAAACTGGCCAAGCAAATCGAAAAGCAGGTCGACTTTGAGACATTCTTCGCGGAAGCACCTGCATTAAACCCCAATCGCGAACTGATCCGTGGAGTCGTCTGTGGGGTTCGGGTGGAGGAAGTGCAGGAACCGCTGATGCGCGAAATCAGGTATCTCGATAAATTGATCGACGAACTCGCCAAGGGGAAAGCGATGGAAAAAATTCTACGACAACCCAATCCGGAGTGAATCGCAGCTTGGTGCGATGTGCCCAGCAGCCTTCGATTTCGTTAAAATCTCGTCTCCAGTCTCATCTTTCTTTTAAACAAAGCTTCCGACGAAGGATTTCGGTATGTTCTCGACCATGTCACGAGCGATGTTCCTTGGACTGACGATTCACCTTTTCCCCTGGATCCAAATCGGCCAACAGCCAGTCTCCGCAGAGCAGCCTGGTTCGACGCAACTCTACTTCGGTGGCGACATCCTGACGATGCGAGGCCCCAAAGCGGAATATGCAGAAAGCTTGGTGGTACGCGATGGAAAGATTCTGTTTGTCGGGGAGTTGGCCGAAGCGGAGAAACAAGCTGGATCCAGTCCAACCCGAATCGACCTAGACGGTAAGACGCTGTTGCCCGGCTTCATCGATACGCACGGGCATTTTGTCTACTTTGGCAAAAACTTGGTCGATGCCAATCTCTTCGAATGCGTGGATATCGCGGAATTGGTTTCCCGCATGAAGAAGCAGGTAGAGAAAACGCCAGCCGATGGATGGATCGTCGGCTTCGGTTATCAAGCGCGCTACATGAAAGAAGGTCGGCCTCCAACCCGCGAAGAACTCGATCTGATTGCTCCCGATCGCCCCGTCATGGTCGTCGATTCTTCGGGGCACCTAGGAGCCGCCAACACTGCCGCCTTCAAAGCGGCCGGTATCTCTGCAGATACGCCGGATCCCACCGGAGGAATGTTTGCTCGTGACAAAGACGGAAAAACTCTCCTTGGTCCGATGGAAGAAACCGCTCTCAATGCGGTCCGCAGCAAACGACCACCGTTCTCGGGTGAATTGGCGGCAAGAGCCATCACGGGTGCTGCACAAGTTTGGGCAAGTTACGGTCAGACGACTGCGATGGAAGCAGGTTTGGGCCTGGGCAACGATGATATCGGAATCGTGCTCAACGCGATCGACAAGAATCTTCTCCCGATCGATCTGTACGTTGCCGCGAAGGACTCGGCGCTCGATGATACCCTTGCCGCCGCTTATTCGGTTGGATCTCAGTACAACCCAAATGCCGGTGGCGTTGTAGAAAAACTTCGGGCTGCTCGCCCCAATCTCGATAATCGGTACGTCAACCGTGTCCGCCTGGGCGGGGTCAAATTTTGGCTTGACGGTAGCCTGGATACAGCATGGTTTACCCAGCCCTACACCGAGAACCCGCCAGGTAAAACCGGTGCATTTTCTGGCTATCGACAGATCCCCGATGAGGTACTAAACGGCGTCTTCGATAAGTACTGGCCAACTGATCTGCAGATCCACATGCATATGAACGGCGATGCAGCCGCCGATCAGGCGCTGGGTGCTATCGCCAAAGCGGTCAAGAAACATGGGAAGCGAGACCATCGTCCGGTGTTTGTGCATGCCACATGGCTGCGTCCTGACCAGATCGTCCTGATGAAGGAGTACGGCGCGATCCCAAGTTTCCTGACTGCAGGTATTACCGTCGGCGGCGATGCGGTTGTCCGCCTCTGGGGACCAGAACGTTCGGCCGGCGCTCTAGCTTCGCGAACCTTTCTGCGGGCAGGCCTCCCTTTCACCTACTCGCACGATGCCCCAGTATCCCCAACACCATCGATTCTCGACCTGGTCGATGCGGGGGTCAATCGACTCTCGGGGTCCGGCCAAGTTGTCGGGCCAGACGAGCGGATTGGGCCTTACGATGCACTGCGTGCCGTGACCTCCACGGCAGCCTACCAGCTCAAGGAGGAAGCCTCCAAGGGAACACTGGAAGCTGGCAAGCTTGCCGACTTGGTGATTCTCGAAAAGAATCCACTGAAGGTAGAATCGACCTCCATCAAAGACATTGTTGTTCTGGAAACAATCAAAGAAGGGGTGACGGTCTTCAAGCGGTGAAGCTGGACGGATGATCCTACCAACTCCCAGCAGCAACCGCTGCTGGGAGCCCCGATGGGTGATTGCGGATCGATCAATGACTTCAGTCGCCCTGCGCCGCCTTGAGTTTTTCGCAGGCTGCCATCGCATGATCCCATTGATCGACCTTCGCCATATCCAAGATCTTGCCGATGGCCTTCCATTGGCTGTCGGTCAATTTCTCCTCATCGTGAAGGCTTCGAAACAAGTCGTTCATCCTGGCAACCCGACTGGCATCTCTTGAGGACACCGCAGTACTCAGCAACTGGACGTAGCGCAAATGCGCCGCGGGGATCTTGGGAGGTTCCCCAAAGGCCCGCACCAAGCCGATCCCGATACCTGCCATGACTGCAACGGCGCACGACAGAGCCAGCCATCGACCGAATGCATTTTTCGATAGAAAACGTTGGGGATCAGTTCCAATCATCATCCGTCATCTCCCACCAGATCCCCCTTGGCACTGCTGGACATGGCGGCCCATGTAGGCTGATGGATGGTGGCGCTAATCCAGCGAACACCGCCATCTCCCATCGCCACAAAAGCCCCGCCAACATGCTCGCTATACATCTGGCAGACACTGGAGAGTGGACTGTTGGGAGGGTGAATCGGTGCAAATCCAAGAACGGGATCGATCTCCGACTTCGAAGGCCCCGAATGAACATTCAAAAGGGTGGCGGCCAAGTCGCATTCGGCCAGCGGGAATCGATTCGGTTGATTGGCACAAACCATCGCACCCGGCACCACTCCTACCCATGTCTTATCGCTGAGAACGGGGTGGTGCTCCCCTAGAAACACCGTGTGGCTCAGCCCATCGGATACGTCCGCGATTCGCGTACGACTGTTTCGATAGAGCGGACCGTCGGCAATACCTTGGTACTCCTCAACTGTCTCCCCCCAAGGCTCTTCTTGTCCCGCGTTGGCGACGTAGGTACTTCTCCCCAAAGTCGCCAGAAGGTTACTGGAAAGATCGCGAACCTGTACCTTCCCCTCACTCCGCGTAGCAGATGGACAGAGGTAGACGGATAAACGTGCCTGAACCGCATCCCCCTGGATTGGATCCCAACAGGCCGACTCCATCCTAAGTCTTCCATGCAAAACCGCCTGATCCAGTTGCGGCAGAATCAATGCACTCCAAGCGAATCCATTAGGCCCGTCGAAAGTGACAGGGTCTCGGCGAGCGTCGCGGGTATTGGCAACATACGACGGCGGGAAGAGCCGAAATGCACTCTCGTAGTTCAGAAGAGCCAACGCCTGCTGTTTCAGGTTGTTGGAACAAGTCGCTCGCCGCGCCGCTTCCCTGGCAGCCTGGATCGCGGGCAACAAAAGGGAGACCATCACCCCGATGATCGCGATCACCACCAACAATTCAACCAAAGTGAAGCCACGGTTTTTCCAGACCGATTGCTTCCACTTCACCCCGAGGATCAACATCGCTGCAACTCCTCTGTTTACTCTGGTTTTCTTCAAATGTAGCCAGCGCTACACTTGAAGTGTATCCTTGGCTACACCAGATTCAACTACTCCGAAGTGTGCGAAAAAAGGAATCGCTGGCAACGTGGCAGCCTCCCCTTGGAGCAAACTGGAAGCGACCGAAAGATCTGGCTAGAATCAAGTCATCGTGTTTGCACCTTCTAGAGCCTGGCAATGATTTTCCTCACCCCTGCGGATGCACCGATGCGAAAAACCACCTCGCAGAAAAAGCCTGCTAAGAATCAGCACGCAAGCGTCCGAGAAGACCATGCGACGGAATTAGCCCAGGATTACGTCGAGGCGATCGACGACCTGATTCGGGAGGACGGCACCTGTCGTTTGATCGAAATCGCTCGCCGCTTCGCAGTCAGCCATGTCACTGCCAATCGAACCCTGGCGAGACTGAAGAGGGATGGACTGGTCGAAAGCCAGCCCTACGGCCCCATAACGCTGACAAGCCATGGCAAGCGAATGGCCCAGGCGGCACGCCGACGCCACAAAATCGTACTGGACTTTCTCATCTCCCTAGGAGTAGACGAGGAGACGGCGGCCAGCGACGCCGAAGGAATGGAACATCATGTGAGCAAGAAGACGCTGGCAGCGATGGCCCGATCCCTGCGCCGTCGCACCGAATGACCGAATTGCTTCTCGGCGATCCTTGGATCGGACAGCTAAAAATTGGCCGACTAGAAACTTTTGTCCTGCGAGAAGTCCTACACCTGGCCTCAGCCTGAGAGCAATCGCGGTTAGAATCCGGGGAATCGCCGGGAGTGGGTAAACCACCGACGTCTCCTCATGTTCTTTTCGTAAAGCCAGATAATGCCAAATCACTTTTTTGAAGGATGGAAGCGACTTGGCCTGGGGCTGGTACTTCTTGCGACGGCGGCTACCATCCTCCTGCTGCTTGATCTGCCATCACGAAATCGCGAAGGGGCAAAGAGGAACGGAGGAATCCGTAGAGTCGCCATCGTCCAGCATGCATCGATTAAGGCACTCGATGATGGCCGCATGGGACTGATGGAACAGTTGGCACGACGCGGCCAAGTGGATGGAAAAACGCTCTCGATTCGACTCTTTAATGCCGAGGGAGATATCGGAACGGCCAACGCAATTGCCAAAGATGTCGTCTCCGGCTCTTTTGACTTGGTCGTCACCCTCAGCACGCCCTCGCTGCAGACCGTAGCCAGCGCCAACAAGAACGGCAGCCGCATCCAGCATGTCTTCGGCCTCGTCACCGACCCTTTCGCAGCCGGCGTCGGGATCGATCGAAATGATCCCTCCAAGCAGCCACCTTACATGACAGGCTTCGGAAGCATGCAGCCGGTGGAGTCGCTGCTGAAGACCATCCTGGAAATGCGACCGGAAACCAAACGGATCGGTTTGGTCTGGAACCCTGCCGAATCCAATTCCGTCGCACAGACGACTCTAGCGCGAGAAGTTTGCAAGAAACTTTCGCTCGAACTGGTCGAAAATAGCGTCGATAACACGGCGGGGATCCAGGAAGCGGTCAATTCGTTGCTCTCACGAGGACTCGACGCCTTCTGGATCAGCGGAGACATCACCGTCTCCTCGGCATCAACGGTCATCATCCGCTCGGCCACCAGCGCCGGTATCCCTGTCTTCAGTTCCCTCCCTTCCTCTGTTCTCCAAGGGAGCCTGTTGGACCTGGGGGCCGACTACGTGAGCATTGGAAGAACGCTGGGAGACATCACGGCCGATGTGCTAGAAGGAAAAAGTCCGGCTAGCATTCCTGTTCGGAACATCACCGAGGAAATCCTGCTCTTCAATGAGACGACGATTCCCAAGCTGAGGGATCGCTGGACTGTCTCCCCCGCCATCCGCGCCCGCGCCAATGGTTGGATCACAGAAACCGAGAAAAAGATCCCAGCTCACCTACTTCCCTCCAAGTGATTCCTCCCCAAGCATCTCCAGCTTCTCCCGGGATTCGATCGCACTATGAACATTCAATCGAGAAATATCGGCGATCGCTTGGTCATGCAGCTAGATGGTCGACTCGACGCTAGTTGGGCTGACTATGTCGGAAATGCGATCGAATCAGCGATCCAGCAGGGAGAGCATCGTATCGATCTCGATCTGGCCCAAGTCAACTACGTCAGCTCAGCGGGGATCAGTGTCTTGCTGAAATATCGCAAGAGGTTGTCTGGGGTCAAAGGAGAGCTTCGAGTCTGCAATCCGGTCGAGAATGTCCTCGAGCTTTTTCGTCTGACCAAGCTGGACAAGATTCTGATGGGCAAAGGAGAGGGTGTTGCAACCAGCAGCCTCGGCGACAGCCCCAAACCTTGGGAGGCTGGAGGTGTCCAGTACGAATCGTACCCCGTCAGTGCCCCCAAACCGTTTCATTGGGAGTGGTTCGGAAGACCTGATGACCTAGCGACCGGTTCTCTCCGCGGTACGGATGCACGCACGGTTCGCATGGAGGCAGACCACTGCTGTTTGGGCCTGGGGGCTTTTGGCGTCGAGCACGAATCGTCTGGCCCCAGGAAAACCGAAGAGAAATATGGAGAGTCTCTGGGCGTAGCGGGAGTGGCGATCGAGCAAGCGACGGACGAAAGCAGCGTTCCTGACTTCCAGATCGCGCAGGGCGCCATGGTCCCCGAACTGAAACTGCTCTATGGCGGCAAAGGGAGTGGAGAATTTCCTCACTTGATCCGATTCGAGGCGGGCAAAAGCGACCGCCGAACGATTCGATTCTCTGAACTTCTGGAACAACTCCTTCAGACGTTTCACTATGAGTCACTTTGCGTGACGATGGTGGCAGAGGCAACCAGCGTGGTTGGCGCTTCGTTGCTGCGTTCCCCCTCTTCTCCAGAAGCAAGTTCCCTCTGGTCATTCCCTGAGATCCGAGATTGGATCTCATTCACCAGCGAGCAGCACGTCGATCGCAAGCTGGTCCTGCTGCTTGGCATCGCTCAACGTTCCCCAGAGCCTTCCTCGCAACCCTTTGTCCGGCCCATCTGTCAGTCCCTCAAAATGCTTGGGCACTTCCACGCTGCAGTCTTCCCCTATCGCCCGATCGCCAAGGGGATGCTGCCGATGCGGGAGACGATCCACCAACTCTTTGCCACCGATGCACCCAGAAGCGTCGTCCACCTGCTGGCTGATGAACGCCCTATCGAAGGTGTCGGCGAAACGGAATTGATGCGAGGTGCCTGCTGGTGCAGCGAAATCACCCAAATCACTGGCCCGTAAGGGCGACCGCAATCTACCGACTGACACGCCCCCGTAAGTTTCTTCCTTTCGCAGACACCCCGGTCCGAATCCCAACCCCCTCACTCCCCCTGCTCACGGAGCCCTGATACCGATGCTGCTTCTGATCAGTGCACTCAATTTCGGACTTGTCTTCGCGCTACTGGCGTTGGGGGTCTATGTCAGTTTCCGCATATTCCATTTCCCGGACATCACAGCGGATGGATCTTTTGCCTTGGGAGGAGCGACCACGGCAGCAATGCTCGTTGGCGGATGGAGTCCGCTCGTCGCGTCCGCAGGAGGATTTCTAGCCGGTATGGCGGCCGGCACCTCGACCGGACTGCTGCACACCCGCTTCCAGATTCATGGACTGCTCAGCGGCATCCTGGTGACGACGGCACTCTATTCGATCAATCTGCACGTTCTTGGACGCAGCAACGTGTCGCTCAATGAAACCCCGACACTCCCCAAACTCTGGACCGGATTTCTGCAAAAGCTTTTTGGGGAAAGCGACAGACATTCGATCCTGGGATGGACGGTCGGAACACAGGATCTGGCGATCTTGCTGGCGATGAGTCTTCTGGTGACCGCCATCGGGCTGTCCCTGTTCTTTTTTCTGAAAACCAATATCGGGACCGCGATGCGAGGGGCTGGAGACAACGCGCAGATGATTCGCGCCTTGGGGGCCAGCGACAAGGGGCTTTTGATCTTCGGTCTGGCAGTCGCCAACGGCCTGATCGCCCTGTCCGGATCTCTGCTGGCTCAGATCCAAGAATTTGCCGATGTCCAGATGGGCATCGGGATGGTTGTCTGGGGACTGGCAAGCGTGATCATCGGCGAATCGCTGGTCGGTACCTCCCGATTCGGACTGCTTTTGGCAGGCACGGTCCTCGGCTCACTTCTCTTTCGTATGCTGATCGCCATCGCACTAAGGTGTGGCCTTAATCCGAATGACCTGAAATTGATCACTGCCGTATTTGTTTTCGCAGCGCTTGTCGCCCCCAAGTGGATCCAGGCGTGGAAGAAACGATGGTCCACAACCAGCGCGAGGGTGCAATAACATGCTGAAGGTCGTCGATATCGTCAAAACATTTTTCGCAGCGACTCCTAACGAAGTACGATCTCTTCGTGGTGTTTCATTCCAGATGGAACCTGGATCTTTTGTCAACATCATCGGGACGAACGGATCGGGTAAGTCGACCCTCCTCAATTCGGTGGCCGGCGCCTTCCTTGTCGACTCCGGGCAGATCTACCTGGGAGACCAGGAGATCACACAATGGCCGGAACATCGACGCGCCATGCGCATCGGACGTGTATTTCAGAACCCGTTCTCAGGAAGCGCTCCGACGATGACGGTCGTTGAAAACCTCGCCATCGCTGCTCGGCGCGGCATGCGGCGTGGGCTGGGATGGTCGCTTACCAAACAGCTTCGCGAAGAAATCGGTGAAAGGATCCGATCTTTGAAAATGGGCCTCGAAGACCGGCTCGACAACCCAATCGGCAACCTCTCCGGTGGCCAGCGCCAGGCCATCACGCTACTCATGGCCACCTGGCAGAAACCCGACCTGCTGCTCCTCGACGAACACACCGCAGCCCTCGATCCTCGCTCGGCCGATCAGGTCATACGACTGACCGACGAAATTGTTGCGAAGGATCGGCTGACTACCTTGATGGTGACCCATTCGATGCACCAAGCTGTCCACCTGGGAGATCGTATTCTGATGATGCATCAAGGGAAATGCGTCGCCGATCTCCGGGGAGCAGAAAAGGCTCGCTCACGTCCGGAAGATCTCCTTGGACGCTTCGATGAACTACGCCGCCGCGATCAATTGACGCCAGCGGTCAGTGAGATGCTACAAGGTCTCTACATCTGACTCGATCGACTGCCCCAACCTCCTGCTCGATTGGCCGCCAATCCCAGCAAAAGGTAGGTGGAAATCAAGCGAATGCATTACGGTACCTGCAGATCGAACCCCAATCCGCTCAGCTTCTGTCGGATCGCGGCAATCGTCTGGTCGACCATGACATCCACCTTGGGAACGATTCCCTCAACTTCCACCTTGCAGATCTCGAATTGATCTCGATGGGTCTTCGTTGGACCATGCGTCGAGGAGGTCGCACCGAACAGGACATTATCCAATCGCTCTGCTGGAGATGGCACCGATTCAATGTATCGCTCCTTGAGGATCGGATTCCCCCGAGCCTCCTTGGAAAGTTTTTTCAACTCCACAATTGCCTGCCCTACTTCGGCGCGAATCGCCGGTTCCGCAACTGCTTCGTCCAATACCGTTTCCGCCTCCTCCAGCTGCTGCAATCCTCGATCCAGCTTGGCCATCGCGCGATCGAAGCGGCTCTTCAACGCGGTGACGCCCTTCAGAAACTCCAGCGACTGCTGCCGCTCCACCGGAGGCAACGTCGGGGCCACCATCGGCTCGACCTTGAACGACACCGGTTCAGAAACCACCCGTTGACTCTTCCCATCCCAGACTTCCACCACCGCGGTATAGTCCCCTGGAGGAGCCACTGTTTCCGGCCCAGCACCCCGTAGCGGAGAGCGTCTCAAGTTCCAGGCAACCCGATGCAGCCCCTTCCCTTGCGGAAGGGGTACGCTGGCAACAAAGTTCCCGCCGGCATCATTGATGCGAACAAAGCGTGATGGAACGAGTTCTTCGGCCTCCTTCTCCAATTCGTCCAACGAAGGCAATTTGGCGTCTTTGCTCTCTTTCGCTGCTTCGCTCTCCGCCTCCTTGCGTTTGGCTTCCAACGATTTCCATTCCTCTTTCAAATGGACAGTGAAGACGGCACCATGCGATGGATTGTCGGAAGTGAAGTAGGAGTCACCCTGAAATCCTTCCCGACTTCCCATCCCTCCTAAACGATCTGTCGGCTGGTACCACCACGTCCGACGCACTGGAAACAAGAACGCTTCGCGATCCAGCCGCTCGATGGTCAGCTCCCGGAGCGGCGAGTAATCGTCCAGGACAAAAAAACCGCGTCCAAAGGTCGCTGCAACCAAGTCGTTTTCTCGTTTCTGAATCGCCAGATCACGTACCGGAATCGTCGGCATCCCGGATGAAAACTTGAACCAGTGCTCTCCCCCATCCACCGTAGCGAAAACCCCGAACTCAGTCCCGAGGAAAAGAAGACTGGCCTTCACATGGTCCTGTTCGATCCGCCATACCAAATGCCGCTCTGGCAACGTCGATGCGATCGACGACCAAGTCTTACCCCGATCGGTACTCTTGAGCAGATAGGGTTTGTAGTCACCGGTCTTATGATGATCAAAACAGGCATAGACCGTATCAGGCTGGTGCCTATCCGCCTTGATATCATTGACGAAAGCGCCCTCGGGTACATCGAAGAATCGATCGATTCGCCTCCAGTTCTTTCCCCCGTCCTCGCTGACTTGAATCAATCCATCATCCGTCCCCACATATAGCAACCCTTCCACCAAAGGGGACTCGCTAATCGACGTGATGTTCCCGTAGGCGCTCATCGCCAGCAGGTCGAACCCGGCATCGATCCCCCAGACTCTCCCCATCACGGGCAACGTCCATCGGTCAATCCCTTTGGATAGATCGGGGCTGATGGTCGACCAAGAGTCGCCGCGATCGTCACTGCGGTGCAGCCGTCGGCTGCCGAAGTAAATCCTCTTTGGATCATGAGGGCTGATCAGGATGGGGGAATCCCAATTGAACCGAAAATCCTGCTCACCACTTCCTGGCTGGGGGCGAATATCCAACGCCTCACCACTCTTCCGATCATACCGATGCAGAAATCCCTGCTGCGATTCACAGTAGATGATGTTCGGGTCGGTAGGATCGATCGCGTTGTCGTGCCCATCGCCACCCAGAACCACCCGCCAGTCGGAGTTGGTGATTCCTTGCACATTCGCAGTTGCTACAGGACCGTACTGCGTATTGTTGTCCTGCGTCCCGCCCACCACATGGTAAAAAGGCAGATCGTAGTCGACGTCAACCTTGTAGAACTGTGTCACTGGGAGATTGGGAAAGAAACGGTAGCTCTTTCCGAAATCGTTCGACTGATACACACCGCCATCGCAACCGACCAGCAGGAAATCGGGGTCGTTCGGATGAAAAACAACGGCATGGTTGTCAACATGCTTGGTCCGCCCCTCGATCGGCGTGAACGTCAGCCCCCCGTCCATGCTTCGCACCAGCGTATCGTTCGCGTGGTAGATCACATCAAAACGGTGAGGGTCCAGATAGATTTCCTGGTAGTAGTGAGGCCCAGTACCACCCGACACAAAATCGCTCCGCTTCTGAAACGATTCACCTCGATTCTCGCTGCGAAAGAATCCTCCCTTGCGATTGGGAAGTTCAATCGTTGCATAAACAACATCGCTTTTCTGCGGTGACACCCCCAAGGCAATCTTCCCCTTGTCCCCCGATGGCAATCCCTCGGTCAGCTCCTGCCATGTTTCGCCACCATCGAATGACTTGTAAATTCCCGACTCCGGTCCTGTATCCAGAAGCGCCCAGACGGTTCGATGACGCTGATGGGTCGCAGCGTACATGACGTCGGGATCCTTTGGGTCCAATACCACATCGGTGACACCGGTGTAGGGACCTTTGCTTAGGACGTTTTTCCATGTCGCTCCACCATCGGTGGTTTTGAACAAACCTCGCTCGCCCCCAGGAGACCACAGGGGCCCCTGGGCGGCTACGAATACCACATCGGAATCGCGAGGATCGATGAGAATCTTGCTGATGTGCTCCGATCCCTTCAGCCCCAAATGCTCAAACGTCGCTCCACCATCCTTGCTGCGATAGACCCCGTCGCCAAAACCGACATGTCTACCGCTGACGTTCTCCCCGGTCCCAACCCAGATCGTATCGCTCTGCCTGGGATCGATCGAAACACACCCGATGGAATAGGACGGCTTGTCGTCAAAAATGGGAGTGAAGGTGGTTCCCGCATTGGTCGTCTTCCAAAGTCCTCCCGATCCCACGGCAACGTACCAAGTGCTGGGCCGCAGGGGATCGATAGCGATATCAGCGATTCGCCCCGCCATGAAAGCCGGCCCGATGCTCCGGAACTTGAGTTCTCCAACCAGGCCAGAGTCGACCTGATCAGCCAGCGATTTGGGGGCAGACTCTTTCGAAGAGTCTACAGCTTCCTGTCCGAAGACAGGGTCCAGGCAGACCGCCAGGAAAAGCATCAATACAAAACCGACGCGAAGAGATCGCTTCATGGCTACGGCAACCATCTTGTCAGACAATGGAATGGAATCGATCGATCCCCTCCAGTCTGCTTGCTAACTGCATCAGCGTCAATTTCCAAGTCGCAAGGAGAATACAAAGTTGTCGGCAGGAATCGCTGCAGCGACCTCGATGCCGCCTAGAATGTCGAAATGCCCGTCGATTGCAATGAATCAACGGGCATTCCCGTGGACGAACTGATAGTCTCGCTTGAAGAAGCAACAGGCCCCAGCCTACTGCCCCTGTCCTCTGGAGAATCCAGGCTTGCCGTCAAAGTTGTATAGCCCCTCCAACTTGACGAACTCCAGCCCCGCCTTGGTGATCCGATCCAGAAGTGCAATGATGGCGGTATGTGGCACACTGCCCCCCGAACCTTCGGGCAAGCTAAAACGGCAGCGACTGACATCGACCGTAAAGGTCTCCGCCATGCCGCCCGGCCAAACCTTCATGCCACGATTGGAAATCATTTCCAAAGCCATCCCGTCGGCCGCCAGCGGTTGCAGTTTGGAGGCAAGCGCGTCGATCGAGTCGGTCCAGGCGATAAAAACATCCGCTCCCACCATCTCTCGCTTCTCGCTGGATCGCACATAGAGAGGCCGAGTCGTCAGGGGACGTCGAGGTGCCTGGCTGTAATCGACGGCGCGAAGTACCTGAGGTTTCTGACCCAGCCGAGCCACCACGGCTTGGGCGAACTCCTTGGTGCCGACCTTCTCGCGGGACACACCTTCCTTAAAGATGTCGTATGTGTGGACTCCATCCTCGATCGTCTTCAGCCACGCGTTGTGAGCCCTCTCGGCAACATCCGCCTGTCCGATATGAACAAGCATCTGAATGGCCCCCAGGAACAGCCCGGAGGGATTGGCCAAGTTCTGACCTGCACGCCTCGGCGCCGATCCATGGATCGCTTCGAACATCGCACATCCATCGCCAATGTTGGCGCTGCCCGCAAGGCCCACCGATCCAGCAATTTGTGCCGCAACGTCTGAAAGAATATCCCCGTACAGATTTGGCATGACGACGACATCGAATGCTTCGGGTGTGTCGGCCAGTTTCGCTGCCCCGATATCGACAATCCAATGTTCGTTCTCGATATCCTTGTACTCTGCCGCTATCTCATCAAAGATCTTGTGAAACAGACCATCGGTCAGCTTCATGATGTTGTCTTTGGTGAAGCAGGTCACCTTCTTGCGGCCGTAAGCCCGAGCGTACTCAAAGGCGTAACGAACAATCTTTTCCGTGCCTGGCCTCGAGATCAACTTCAGACATTGCATCACGTCCAGCGTCTGCCTGTGCTCAATCCCAGCATAAAGATCCTCTTCGTTCTCACGGACGATCACCACATCCATCTTGGGGTGCTTGGTGCGAATGAACGGATCATAGCTAAGGCAAGGACGGATGTTGGCATAAAGCCCAAACGCTTTTCGCGTCGTGACGTTCAGGGATTTGAAACCACCCCCTTGCGGCGTCGTGATTGGTGCCTTCAGAAACACCTTGGTAGCTCGGAGTGACTCGAATGCACTTGGCTCAATCCCGGCCATGTTCCCTTTCAGATACTGCTTCTCTCCGATCTCGATCACATGCTTCTCTAAACTGGCGCCTGCCTCCTCGATAATATGCAGCGTCGCCTGCATGATTTCCGGGCCAATGCCGTCGCCGTATGCAACTGTGATGGGTGTGGATGCCATGGTTGTTTTCAGCAAGAAAATGACTTGGAAATGTGTCCCTGAACTGGCTCGCTAGTCTAATGGCGACCCGGCAAACGCACAACCACCGTTGCCGTCGCTTCCCACCCCCAAAAGCCACCCCACGTCGTCCGCCCATTGCTCCTTGGGAATTGGCGTTCGTTGGGAATTGGCTACCGAACCCCGAAGCCGTAGGTGACGATGGAGAATCTCCTGGCATGGAACACCCACCAGGGAACAGAACTTCAAGGAGCTTGATTTTTCGCAAGGAAACGCCCGAACTGCTCTGCCCCCCCGCTCACTATGTTCATTCGCATCGAAGTGCCCCTGTCCCAGCTTCATCGATCGCCCCAGAGCACCGATAGCGAAAAACGCAACGCTTGAGACAAAGTGATCCAAACGCCCCAGCCCATAGGGCAAAGCACCACCATCCAGAAAAGCACCAACGGAAGTCGACCGTAATGGCGACGGTGGCGACCTGCATTCACCTCGGCCTCCCCCGACTCTAGCAACTCTCGCTCCCTCGGCTTTGCATCTTCCTGAAATAGACCTGCAGCCACCGGCTTCACTAGGGCATTGCAGACGAAACCAACCGCAAGCATCGTTGCCAGCAGATACATGGTCGTGTCGTAGGCCCTCGCCAGCGCCACCCCGCTACGGACCTGATAGGCATTGAGGTAGTTGACCAGCACCGGTCCAAAAACTCCGGCAACGCTCCAGGCCGTCAATAGCCGTCCGTGAATCGCGCCAACCATTCGAGTCCCGAACTGATCCGCCAGATAGGCAGGTATGGTTGCGAATCCACCGCCGTACATTGTCAGGATCCCGCAGAACACGGCTACATATAGCGCCACATTGCCGAAGTGCCCCAGCGAAGGAATCGACGCATAGCCGATACAGCCCAGCGCAAAGAACGACGCGAAGGTCGCCTTGCGCCCCAGATAGTCCGAAAGCGAAGCCCAAAAGAATCGCCCGACAATATTGAAGAAGCTCAGTAGCCCAGTAAAGCCAGCCGCAATCGAGGCGACTTGCTGCAACTGCTGACTGTCCAGTTGCTCAAACGCCAGTTGCTCCCCGATCAATCTCCCACCAAAAACCTCCTGCAGCAGCGGTGACGCCATCCCCAAAAGCCCAATCCCAGCCGACACATTCAGGCACAGTACCAGCCACAGCAAGACGAATTGAGGCGTTTTGCAGGCGCGATCCAGCGGAACATGGCGGGCCTGCGTATCGCCTTCCGGGTGCAAGAACTTCCACCCATCCGGTCGCCACCCTTCCTTCGGGATTCGATAGGCGAAGGCCCCGATCATCATGTAGAAAAAGTAGAGGAACGCCAGCACGACAAATGTCTGCCAGACTCCGGGGGATGTGGAGCTGGAAAAGTACTTCATCAGTCGATCGGCCAGTGGCGAACCAATCATCGCCCCGCCGCCAAACCCCATGATCGCAAGCCCAGCAGCCATGCCACGTCGGTCGGGAAACCATTTGATCAGGGTCGAAACGGGGGATATGTAACCCAGCCCAAGACCAATGCCACCGATTCCTCCAGCACCTAGCCACACCAACCAAAGCTGATGGCTGTAGACGCCCAATGCCGCCACAAGCAATCCACCGCTCCAACAGCAAGCCGCAGCGAACCCCGCAGCTCGCGGCCCCACCGCCTCTAGCCAGCGACCAAACCAAGCAGCGCTACCTCCCAGAAAGACAAAAAAGAGCGTGTAGATCCACCCCAGGCTTGGCTTGTCCCAGTCATACTCGGTGGTGACCAACTTCCCAAGGAGCGTCATCTCCGCAGGTGCTTCGACGCTGTGGTCGCCCCCAATCAAACGGGTCATCGGCAACCAGAAAACAGAAAAACCATACGCCATCCCAATGCACAGATGAATGCAGAGGGCGGCAGGTGGCACCATCCAGCGATTGAATTGATCGCCTGCAACAGTACGACCTCGCTCCAGAATCGACCACATGACCCGCCCCCTGACTGTATCCAGTCCTGGCCGCTCGTTGACCGCGTCTTTCGGATAGACCAGCCAGATGACTGTGTCGATTCAATGTTCTTGGCTCGGCATTCGACCGCGAACCCCAAAACTCGATTCGCCCGATCCCAGACACACTGCAATCTGCCCGTAGGCCAAGCGATACATACTGAACTTCACGACGCTTCGGTAAAGAATCCGAAGTTTAGACTCCGCAACCTCGAAATACCATCTGGGAGTAGCGGCTGCTTGCTCGCCAATGGAGCCACTCAGCCGTCCCAGATAGGTCAACTCTTGAATGAGAAACACTTTTTCTTGATCCGCACTTTGCTGCGATCATCCGAGTAGTCACCTCGAACACTAACGAAAGCCGTCAGACCGGAAAAAAAACCCGCTGCATCCTGAGCATGCAGCGGGCTTCACGGTTGCATCCGGAAAGAGTGACTCATACGGCCAGTTCAATTGCCTCCACTTCGTCAACCCAGTGCATCGGCGAGACACCGAAGAACTGACCGATCGTCGAAAAAACGGCATCTGAAAAACCACCGATGTTCATGATATCCTGCCGATCGCAAGCCTGAGTCGTCGTGTTCGGCTGAAGATCGATGCAGACCATCTTCGGATGAGCCTCCTCACCAAACAACTGGCGCTGCTTTGCCGCGAAAGCATTCCACGCATGGATCAAGCCGGTTTCCCCCTCGCACTCCTCGCCTACCCAACTCTCATTGTCGCTGACGATCACCACCCCGGCGAAGCGATTTCGCCCATGCCACTCCAGCGCTGCTTCCACCGGCAGCGCACAGTTGGTCCCCCCACCACCAAACCTAGCAAGCTTCTCGGCAAGCTTCATGATCGATGTGGATGCCCCCCAATCGGCTCGGTAAGCCTGCGTATCGAACGGTATTACGATGCTGCCCGGATTGCTGCGCAGAATAGCGGCAGCAATCAGCGCAGCGACGTCGACGCATCGCATTTGGCTTGTACTCCCGATCCTTCGTCGCCCGGTGACCGGCGAACCCATCGAACCGGAGACATCCAGACCAATCAAAAGCGGCGCTTTCAGCTTCGGTACATTTCGGCAAGCAAACTCCACTGCTCGCTCCAACGACTGCTGGATCTGCTTCGGAGCTTTCTCGCGGCTATGCAGGTAAGCAGCAAAGTACTGGTACGGAAACTGCCTTGATCGTTCGACCTCAAGCTTATCCCCAATCCTTTCGGCCACCACATCGATCATCGACTTGCCACTGGTCGACGACTGCTCAAAAACCCCATGACGCGTCAGCGTATTGAGGTTCATCCGAAGAGCCTGCGGGCCCATCGTTTCAGCAATCCTCGCCCAGACCTTCGGCCCGCGGGCGGAATCGGCTAGCAGATCCCAACGAATCCCAACCAACCGATCCATTGCCTCTAGCTGCTCCTGCTCGCTCTTCGCTCGCCGGAATGCCATCAGCCCCTGAACCTCTTGCGGCAGATCGCTCTCCTTGGCCGGCGCCCATCGCTCCACGTCCCTTCCGGCCAGCCATCCAAACAAAGCTCGCCGCTGGTTGTCTTTCGGGGTCGGCCTAGCCATGCGCAGGATATCGCGCAGGCTCGGATCCTTCCCGATAGAAGCATTGAGCAACTTCACCACCGTTGCCTCATTGAGCCATCGTTGAAAAGCTCGCTGCATCGAACCGGAAAGCCCTCGGCGAACCGCCCCATCGCGACCGGCGAATCTTCCAGATCGCACCATCTGAAAGACCGAGCAAAGCACCTTGCCGCTGTCGACAACGCGATCAAACACCTGATGCATCAACTCCGGATTCCGTCCGGCAAGTACCACTAAGAGCGCTGCCGGCATATCCTTCATGCACATGTTCTTTCGCGCGTAGAGCGATAGTTTCGCAAGATAGCGATCATCTTCGATTTGGCCGATCAGATGCAGCATCTGCTCCAACTGCAACTCCGCCGATCCATAGAACGAATCCTCGAACGTTCCGGTCGCCGCCAGTTGCGCCAACGCATGCCGCGCTTCCAGTCGGTAGGCCACCCCACCGGCTTCGTTGATCGCGTCAACTCTCCGCCGACCACTTAACAGCCATTGAAACAACTTCTTATTCGCCATGATCCTGACTCGAAAAAATGAAGGAAGGGATCGACGAAGATTGAGCCAGAAAAAAAGGGGTACTCTAACCAACTGAGCTACATCTCGATCAACGAGATGGCGGGACTCGAACCCGCGACCTCCCCTGAGCCTGTATGTATTCCGACTCGGCAGTCGATCCCAGTCAGACAGGTCGGATTCGAACCGACGATCTCGTGCTCCCGAAGCACGTGGAATAACCTGCTTCCCTACTGCCTGAATGCTTTTCAACAACAAAGACCGGCCCACCGCTCGCAGGGTTCGTAGCCGCAGAATTTTTTTTAGAGAATCGCCCCCACCGCTCGCCCAGCACGGCACAAGAAAGAGACGGCCCTCTTCCGCTATGACGCAAAGCCAACTTGGTAGAACCTTGAGAACTGCCACCCAAAGCCATTTCCATCCCGCCAAGCCGCTTGCAAAGTTTTCCGCAAATCTCTGGGCGGCTCGTCCTACTGCGGCTTTCGCCTCCGCCCTCTGATCGTTTCCTTGCGATCACACGTCTCTTTGCGACCACAGGGCTCCTTGCTTTGCAACAGAGGTCGTTCATGCCCCCTCGTAAATCATCCAATGCCCTTGCAATGGGGATTTTCATGCTGATGTGGTGGATTCGATCTCCCGCTCCCAGGAATCTCCTATCAACCCTAAAAGAATGGGGCCGCCTGGAAAGTGGATACTCCCAGACGGCCCCAAGGAAAAATTGGATTGTATCGAGCTGCATTTAGCCCTAGCGCACCTCGACTTGTACCTTTTCGAGCACTCCAGTGAAGGCATTTCCCTGCCCTTCTCCATAGGCTTCATCGACTGGCGTCCCGGTATCGACGCCCGTGTCGGCCGTGTCATCCAGCGAAAAGATGTTGGCGTGCGTCTTACCGACGTTGCCCTCGCCAACCTTCTTGCCATCGATGAATAGGGAAACGGTGCCGCCGGCGCCTCGCCCCTTAGCAACATCGTAGTCGAATGCCATCTTCAGCGAATGCTTGCCGTCGGCCATCGCTTCGGTGGCTGCTACCTGGAAAACTTCCAATCCAAGGAAGTTGTAGCTATACACAGGACGGCCATGATCGACCCAGAAGGACCATCCACCGAATCGGCCCCCTTGGGCCAGAAGCACGCCGTGGTTCCTTGTGCCCGAAACCTCCACGTCAGCTACTAGGTCCACCGACGCATTCTTCACGTTGATAAAGGCATTCTCGCTCATGTACACCATCCCCGGATAAACGGTCAGTTTCGTTCTGCCATCCATCAAGTCGGGACGTCCGGCAACCTTCGGATCAAACCGCTCAATCGTGCGGTCATCGATCGGCAGCACATGATGCTCGATCGCCTCTTCTGTGAACAACGCCTGCAGTTGCTTTAGCTTCTCTGGCTGCGCCGCCGCCAGATTACGACTCATGCTGAAATCCTCATCGACGTGATAAAGCTCCCAGATATCCTCCGTCAAAGAACGCCGCGGCTGCGCTTCCCAGGGTGCTTTGTGTATGGTTCCAGCAAACCATCCATCGTGATAAACCGCTCGGTTCCCTCCGATCTCGAAGTACTGGGTTTTGCGTTGGTCTTCGGCAGCGGCGGCATCAAAGCTGTAGGCCATGCTGACCCCTTCGATTGGTCGTTGAGCGACGCCATTGACCTCGCGAGGTGCTGGAATCTTGGCAGCTTCAAACACCGTGGGTGCTACGTCGACCACATGATGGAACTGATCTCGCACCTCCCCCTTGGCCCGGAACCCAGCTGGCCAGTGAACGACAGCGCCGTTCCTTGTTCCGCCGAAATTGCTCGCCACCTGCTTGGTCCAGGTAAAAGGGGTATTTCCCGCCACTGCCCAGCCTGCAGCAAAGTGATTGAAACATTCGGGACCACCCCACTGATCCAACTTGCTCAGCATGAACTCCGTCGACTCGGCCACCCCGTTGAAATAGGTTCCTTCGTTGAACATCCCCAGCATGCCACCTTCTGCGCTGGACCCATTATCACCCACGATGTAGATGATCAGGGTGTTGTCGAGCTCCCCGAGGTCGGCGATGCCCTGCACCAGACGGCCAACTTCATGGTCGGTATGCGAAGCGAACCCGGCAAATACTTCCATCTGCCGCGCGAACAATCGCTTCTCATCATCACCCAAATCATCCCAATCCTTGATCGCTTCCGGCTTGGCCGCCAGCTTGGTCCCCTTGGGAACCACCCCCAGCTCGATCTGCCTTGCCAACGTCTGCTCACGCAGTTTGTCCCAGCCCATATCGAACTTCCCTTTGTACTTCTCAATCCATGCCTTCGGCGCATGATGAGGAGCGTGCGTCCCTCCGGTTGCAAAGTACATAAAGAACGGCTTGTCTGGCGTTAGCGACTGCTGCGATCGCATCCAGGCGATGGCACGGTTGGTCATGTCGGTTGTGAAGTGGTAATCCTCTTCTCCCTCAGGTTTCCTCATCGGCGTGGTGCCATGGACAATCATTGGATCCCACTGATTCGTTTCGCCCCCGATGAATCCGTAGAATTCGTCGAAGCCTGATCGAGTCGGCCAGCGATCAAATGGGCCACTGACACTGACTTCCCACGGTGGCGTTTCGTGGTACTTCCCCCACGCGGATGTGGCATAACCATTCATCCTCAGCACTTCAGCCATCGGGGTGATCGACTGCGGCCGAATCCCGGTATTCCCCGGAAAAGCTGTCGCCACTTCCATGATCGCGCCGGCGTTGTTGCTGTGGTGGTTGTAGCCAGTCAAAAGGGCGGTACGAGTCGGGCTGCAGAGCGCGGTCGTATGAAATCGGTTGTACTTCAGTCCATTGCCCGCCAGCCGATCCAGCGTTGGCATCTGGCACGGACCACCGAAGGCACTCGAATGACCGAAACCAATATCATCGATCAGCACCACCACTACGTTGGGCGCATCCTTGGGCGCTCGGATATCCCACCGAGTCGGTGCTTTTGCCTGCCTTGCATCCAACTCGGTGTACTTGGGAGCCGATGGTTCACGAATCGGAAGGACCGTGCGATCGAGTGTCTCCGATCGACTGGAAGTTGACTGCGCGATGCCCTGGGAACAAAACGCTAGTCCTAAAAAACTCATCAGGCTACAAGCCAACCGCTGTCGATACCCCATAACGAACTCCCTTGAAAGATGGACAAAAGGGCAGAGATCCTTTGCAACCGGCTCGGCTTCTCTTCGCCGTAATCCGGTTGGCGTCTGCCGTCCTCTATTAGAGCGAACTACCCGAAGGGCTCCAACCGCGGGTATCTCTAGAAATCAAGAATCGAATGCTCGACACCAGACTGGATCATTCCCCCTTCGCGATGACTACTTCCTTCTCCAAGCGAGGTGCGTAGGCCCCAGCTGGCAGGAATATCCTGTCATTCTCGGTTCCTGTGACGCTGGAGCCCCGCCACTGGCCAATCCCGCCATCCTGAAAACCAACCCGCTCAACCTTCCATCTGCAACTTGTTGACGTGCAACGACGACTCGTACAATAGGGGGAATTGCACAGGCTAGCCTTCGAAATGATCTCCAGCCTGTGTATGTGCTGTCGGAGGGTGATGGGTATTCCGTGTTGGATTGATTCTGCTCCACGAAGCAATACTTGGTCGAGACATGAAGGAGTCGCTGATGGGATCGGCTTGGCTTGTGGGTGGCAAAAGAACTCCCATCGGCAGATACCTTGGCGACTTCACCAAAATCACAGCCGCTCAACTGGCGGGACGGTCGATTGCGGCAACGGTCAGCGCATCGGCTATCGCCCCCGAAGAGATCGGTGAGATCTTCATGGGCCAGGTCCTTTCGTCCGGCGCCGGACAGGCACCAGCTCGCCAAGCCCTCCACGCTGCAGGTCTACCTGATTCGATCGGCGCGGCGACCGTCAATAAAGTTTGCGGCTCGGGTATGTTCGCAGTCATGCTGGCGACGCGTTCCATCCTGGCAGGCACCTACCAAGCCGCATTGGCTGGTGGGATGGAGAGCATGAGCCAGGCGCCGCATCTGTTGCGGCATTCACGCACAGGCTGGAAGTATGGGACGCAGCCACTCCTGGATGCCATCGAAGTCGATGGGCTGCTTTGCCCTCGCGGCAACTGCCTGATGGGCAGCTATGCCGATCGGGTGGCTGTTCAGCGTGCGATCACTCGACAGGATCAGGATCACTGGGCACTTTCCAGCCACCAACGAGCGATCGCTGCGCAGCAGCAACAGCTCTTTGCAACAGAAATCGTCCCCATCGATGTCGACGGTCGGCTGACCGTTTCCCAAGATGCCGGCCCTCGCAGCGATAGTTCTATGGAAAAGCTATCGAGGCTTCAGCCTGCATTCGACCGTCAAGGAACTGTCACCGCAGGCAACGCCTCGACGCTCAGCGACGGAGCTGCGTCGGTTCTTGTCGTGGGCGAGGAACTGTATCGTCGCATGAAACCTCCATGCGCCTTTCGCGTCGTGGGCTGTGCGGTGATGAGCCACAAGCCGGAGGATCTTTTCATCGCGCCAGTGGGAGCGGTCCGGAAACTGCTGTCCCAAACCGATTGCGCCAGTGGAGATATCGATCTGTTTGAGATCAACGAGGCCTTCGCATCCCAGACGCTTGCCTGCATTGGCGACCTGGGACTTGATCCGAATCGCGTCAATGTGCATGGTGGAGCGATTGCACTGGGGCATCCTATCGGATGCAGTGGCACGAGAATCCTGGTCACCTTGATGCACGCGCTCGAACATCGCAAGGGTCGGCTGGGCGTCGCAACGCTCTGCCTGGGTGGCGGTGAAGCCGTTGCCATGCTGATCGAACGGCACGCAACCTGACAACGGCTGAAGATGCCCACACGTTCTTAGCGTTGCTGCCCTACCGGTTCCCTTCGACCGTTTGGCTCGCACTCCTCCCATACCGGAAACACCGGGGCAATACTGCGAAAGCTGCGGAAGAAAGCCAGAAAGGCGATGCCGCATTCCATGGTGATTCTGCGATCCATGCCAGAACCAAGCCGTAGCCTGTAGGTAAACGGCCTCTCCGGCTCTTTGCGTCACATCCGCAATCCGCCATCCAGTCGGAGCACGCATCCGTTGAGCATCGGATTCTCGACTGCATGTTCAACCAGGGAAGCGAACTCCTCTGGCTTCCCGAATCTCTTGGGAAACACCGTCTGCGCCAACAGTGGCTGCCGCACCTTCTCGGAAGCCGCTTGCATCATGGAGGTATCGAAAACCCCAGGTGCAATCGCCACGACGCGAATCTGATGCTTTCCTAACTCGCGCGCCATGGGCAACACCATCCCAGCGATCGCCCCTTTGCTGGCTGCATAGGCGGCTTGGCCGATTTGTCCATCGTAGGCGGCGATCGAGGAGGTCAGAACAACAAGCCCCCGGTCCTCCTGATGATCGCCGTCCGGTCTTTTTGCCATCGCGGGAATGGCCAACCGTACGACGTTGAAGGTTCCGACCAGATTGACATCCACAACACGCCGAAACGCCTCCAGTGACGCAGGTCCGTTGAGCCCCCAAACCCGCTCCCCATGGAGGATACCTGCACAGCAAACCACCACCGAAAGCTTTCCGAATCGCTCGAGCGATTGATCGACGATCGCCTGCATCGCCGCCTCGTCGGTCACATCGCCGCACTGGTGAAGGTAACAGTCGCCTCGATTCCCATCGATCCCAGCACCCGCAGGTCGAAGATCGACTCCGATCACCTTCGCCCCGGCCTCCAGGAACCGCCAAACGGTCGCTGCCCCAAGTCCCGAGCTGGCTCCAGTCACCAAAACCACCTGCTCCGCTACCTTCATCGCATCCTCCTACCAACCGACTATTTGGCCGGGGCCTGACAACGATTTTCCTCTACCGGTCGCATCGTAAGAGAAACCAGTGGTCAATTCCAATCCTTCCTCGCTCTACTTACCTAGCACCAAGACCGTGCCTCTTGCGAAAATGGTAGGCCATAGGGACAGAACCGCTTCCAACCGCCCCATCATCCCATCGGTACGGCTTCCTATTCCGAGAGACTCTTGCGAAAAAGCACAAAATCAAACGATGTTAGCGGTCGCGATGCCTCCTGATTGGCAAAGGATTGGCTAGGCGGCTCGGATTTCGCAAGACCGTGTCGACTGGTACTTCACCTTGGGCGATACTAATCTGACACGGCGAGGATCGTAACTCACTGCCGCCAATCGCGATGATTTCAACTACCTGAACTTTGGATGACCATGTCGATCCATCAACCTCCCGATAGCCAGGCGTCCCACCCCATCCCCTCGCCCATTGGCACTCCCGTCCCCGAGACGCCTCGCCTGTCGAAAGTCCAGCCGGCAGATCCCAGCCAGCCACTGCCTAGACCCGAGAAGACCGTCAAGCCAGTGCAAGTGCGTTGGCGGTATGCCATTTCCATTCCACTGATTCACTTGCTGGCTTGCCTCGCCTTCGTCCCCTGGTTCTTCAGCTGGACAGGCGTCGCCCTCAGCATCCTTGGACTCTACGTCTTCGGAACCCTGGGAATCAACATTGGCTACCACCGCATGCTCACTCACCGAGGCATGACCGCACCGAAATGGTTCGAGCGACTGCTGGCACTTCTGGGTGTGTGCACCATGCAAGACACCCCGGCATGCTGGGTGGCGATGCACCGGATTCATCACCAGCACTCCGACCATCAACCTGACCCACATAGCCCACTAGTGACCTTCTTCTGGGGCCACTTTGGATGGCTGATGTTTGAAAACCGGGAGTTCACGAACGTTCACGACTATCAGCGGTTCACGAGAGATCTTCTGAAGGATCCGTTCTACATGAATCTAGAACGCCGCTCGAACTGGCTGAAGATCTACCTTGCCGTCGCGATGCTCTACCCGATCGTTGGATTCCTGATCGGTTGGATTTCCTCGGGGAACATCTGGGGAGGTGTCCAGTTCGGTGCCAGCCTACTGGTCTGGGGAGTCTTTGTTCGGACGGTTTTGAATTGGCATATCACCTGGAGCGTCAATTCGGTGACGCACATCTGGGGTTACAGGAACTACGAAACAAAGGACAACAGCCGGAATAACTGGATCATCGGACTGATCTCCAATGGGGAAGGCTGGCACAACAATCATCACGCAGACCAGCGAGCTGCCGCGCACGGGCACAGATGGTGGGAGTTCGACGTCAGTTGGCTGACCATTCTGGCCTTCGAACGACTGCGCCTAGTCAGCGATGTCGTTCGCCCGCAGGCATGGAATCCCGAGAAGACTCTCAGCAAGAAACCGAAGTGAGTACGTCAAGCAACCATCGCCAACAAATTGAACCTGGAAACACTTGCTGCAGTCCACGCCGGCACCTAGAAACGGAAGCGGTCCAAACTCTTTGATACGACTTCCATCAACAAGCGGTGCCACTCCCATGATTCGGTCAATGATCACCAAGTGGATTGGGGCCGCTTTTCTGTTGACATCCTCCATTGGATTGGTTGTCGCTCAAGAACCGGAAAAAATCACCAACTGCATTGGCATGTCGTTGGTCCGAATTCCAGGAGGGAAGTTCACCATGGGATCTCCTGTCACCGAAGCAGGACGCGACTCGGACGAGCGGTTGCAGGAAGTCTCGATCCCAAAGGGATTTTACCTTGGTGCCTTCGAGGTCACTCAAGGGGAATATCGCCGCCTGACTGGCAACAATCCCAGCTACTTTAACTCGGCTTCTCCTTTTGACCAGAGCACAGCTCTTCCGGTCGAGCGAGTGACTTGGGAGGAAGCCGCACAATTCTGCCGGCGACTATCGGAAATCCCAGAAGAGCGATCCGCGGGTCGCGTTTATCGGCTACCAACTGAGGCAGAGTGGGAGTATGCATGTCGCGCCGGCAGCCCAACCGCATTTTGCTTTGGAGACGACGCGAATCAACTTTCTGAATTTGCGTGGTATGCTGCCAATAGCAAAGGCGTGACTCATCCAGTCGGCAGCAAAACTCCCAATGACTGGGGTTTGTATGATATGCACGGAAATGTTTGGGAGTGGTGCTCGGACTGGTACAGCGAATATCCCAAGGGAGATAAAGCCAGCTCCGCTATAAAGCATCCACGAACAGACCGTGTGCTACGAGGAGGTGGATGGGGACTTGGCGCTGCATTTTGCCGATCCGCCTACCGAGCTGGCGCTGGGCCAAATGGACGTGGCTTAAACGCCGGTTTCCGAGTCGCCATGGACATCCTACCAACCCGCTGAAGATTTGGTAACTCGGAAGATGGGTGCAAACGACGACCTGCTCGGGAATCTTCAGATTCCAATTGCACCGGAACCTGAATCGGTTGGCTCATCGCGAAGACTGTCCAGCACAGATTGAGCAGCGATTGTTTGTAGCCATGGCTACAATTTCTCCAAGCGAAGCCAACCTCGCAAAAAATGGAGACATCCGCCGCATGCGATGTTCGGCTCGTCTCCCAATTGGCAACCGCATATCATATCAACGCAAGCCTTTTTCTCCTTTTGGGATTCATCAATGACTTCTCGCCAACCAAAAAAGTTTTTCAAAATGCTCCTCACCAGCGCTGCGCTAGGAATCGCCATGGCCGGATTTCTCGGTTGGAACCTAATCGCTCGAGGCGCCTACGAATCGGCCGAATACAAGGTGATTCAGTCCGATGGCAGTTTTGAGGTCCGCGAGTATCCGGATCTGATGCTGGCGGCCACTTCCACCAATCTCGACTCGCAAGGACGCGACGGCAGTTTCATGAAGCTGTTTCGCTACATCAGCGGAGCGAACGAGAGCAGTCAGAAGATTGAGATGACGACTCCCGTGTTCATGGAAAAACTCGATGAAAATGCTGCGGTGCAGATGGGATTTGTAATGCCCAAGGAAATAGCCGACAGTGGTGTTCCCAAACCGACGGGCGAAAAGGTAGAAGTGCGGAAGCGACCGGCTGGCCGTTTCGCCGTCATTCGTTTTTCGGGACAGCTGACAACTCAGCGTGCCAAGGATGCCGAGGCGAAGCTAAGGGACTGGATGGCATCGAAGGGACTCGCTGCGGCCGACCCTGCATCTGGCAAGGGCGTTGAAACGGCAGGCTACGATCCCCCATTCACTCCCGGACCGCTGCGTCGCAACGAAGTCCTGATTCGTTTGAAAGAGGCCGACTAACCCCCGACGCCGCTGAGACCTTTCCGGCCCAGTAAATCAAATCGCCCTCGATACATCGGAACACTGCAACGGCTCAGGCTCCCTCTTCCCCCAACCCGATCACTGGCTACACTGCTGGATAGCTGCCTCTTCAGAGGCCGCAACATTGGCTTGAGCCACAAACCACTCGTCGCTTCCTGGTGTCTGGTGATCTATGCCGATTTATGTCTACGAAATCATCCTGGAAGATGGGACTGCCGGAGAGACAATCGAGGTCCTACAGCAGATCAACGATCCGCCTTGGACGCACCATCCGGAAACTGGGCTTCCGGTTCGCAGGGTCTTGACGGCTGCGACGATTGCGGGCCGATGGAGCGACATGAAATCGGCAGCCCGGCTTAGCGATCGAAACCTGGAATCCAAAGGGTTCACCAAGTACGTCAAAATGGGTGACGGAAAGTACGAGAAACGAACGGGCAAAGGCCCCGATGTGATCTCTGCCGACTGAACTACTTCGACGTTAGCCAACTTGCTCGTTGGCGACCTCCTTTGCACACCGGACTACAAGGCATTTGCATTTCCTCGCACCGTAGTCCAACCCCAGCATCGGATGGTGGTTCCCTCAACTCATCGTCCGTCGACTCAGCCCTCCTTCTCAGACTTCGTCCTCTCCTGGTTCGCATCGCGATCGACTTCAAGTCGATCGCTCCTATCGGGAGCTCGAATCACGCCCCGCACTCGCAAAATCAACCACGTATTCAACGCGACAGGCAATACCAATAGCAAGAGGAATGCCAAACTCTTTGGCAGCGGCAGCAAGAGAAACAGAGGATTCAACAAAAGGCTGGAAGGCAGACCGATGACAAGCGGGATGACGAAGGCCATCCCCCCAGTAGCCCCCTGACCTGTCCCCATCGCCCAAACGACGGAACAGAGGTAGCTGATGGCGTAGGCTTGCAGCAAACGCTTTTTGAAAAGCAGTTGGAGACGACAAAGCAACGAGTATCCTGGCTAGGCTGGACAGGCCCTGCCTAGTTTGTTCAGCGGAAGACCGTCAAGCAGGTGCTGATTTGCCTCAATGTAAATCAGGATCTCCAGTGCCCGCCACACTGCCAATTGTTTTCTGGGTTTGTCCGTTGCAAGCCCTCTCAGTGAGCACGGAAGATTGGATTTTCGAATCCCTTCTTGGTACACTTCGGACATGGAATCTGAAGAGCTTGCAAATTGGGTGCGGGAGCAAGGGCTCGATGTTTTCGAGAGGATGTTTCGTGCCGTGGAACTGGTTCAGGAACGATTGAATCGCGCCTGCAAGGCGCTTCACGACGCACAGGTTCCCTACGCGGTCATTGGCGGCAATGCGGTTGCCGCCTGGGTGGCTACGATCGACGATGGCGCCGTGCGCAACACGCGCGATGTCGACCTGCTTCTCGCAGAAGAAGATTTGCCACGCGCTACCGATGCACTTCAGAGCGCTGGGTTTGTGCGAGATGAAGTGATGGGGACTGTCATCTTCCTGGATGGCGCGGATGGCAAGCCAAGCCAGGGCCTGCATATTTTGCTGGCAGACCAAAAGGTGCGACCCGACTATGCCAGCCCAGCTCCCAGAGTCGATCGAACGGTGGAGATCAATCAGAAGCGAATCGTCGAGCTCGAAGCGCTGGTCGAGATGAAGCTGAACAGCTTTCGGGACAAGGATCGTACTCACTTGCGAGACATGATCCAACTTGGCTTGATTGACGCTCAATGGCCAGCCAGATTTCCAGCATCCCTCGGCCAGCGACTTCAGTTGCTTCTGGATGATCCCGACGGCTGATGCACCCCATCACCAAGCGATGTGGCCCATCTTCGGTCGCATCCCATCCTGCTCGTACTCGGCAACTTTGGGTGTATGAGCCGGTCGTTGAACAAGTGACCCCATGACGCCAAGTGATCGCCGCATGGTGTTACGGTTCCTTGAAGGCGCCACCTGACCGCGAACACAACAGAACCAAGCGTTGATCGGCGGTTGGTATCCCTTCGAGCACCAGCAGCCGTTGGGGGTGTGATCGAAGCTATTTGCCAGCGACGCGGTTGAGGAATTCGTCGATCAGCCCTTTGGGGGCTTGGACCACATGTTCGGGGCCCGGGAAAACCCCGCCTTTGACATCGCTAATGAAATCCCGGAACCCCTCGACGCGTTCCACCTGCATCGCCTGCTCCATTTGGTAAAGGTTGCGATACTGTTTGGTGTGTCGAGGATAAGGCGGCGCGTGGTTGCCCAAGATGTCTTCAGCGAACATAAACTGAATATCCCCGCCACTGCCCGCTCCGATCGAAGACGTCACCAAACTGGTACGGCACGAAATCTCCTTTAACAGCTCGGCCGGCACCACCTCGACCTCCACCGCCCATGCCCCGGCCGCTTCAAACGACTTGACCTGCTCGAAAACCCAAATCGCTTCCTCGATCGTCTTCCCAACCGCCTTCAGCCCGCCGGTCCAGGTGCTCAAGCGAGGCACCAGTCCCGCATGGGCCTGAACCGGAATTCCAACGTTGGAAACCGCGCGAATAAAATCGGGCCCCCATTGGCACATGATGCCATCGGCACCGGCTTCCATGGCATCCATCCCGGCACGCACCGCTTCCTGAACGGTTGCAATCTTGGTCAGCCCGATGCAGAAGGTCATGAAGGTGTTCGGTGCCGCCTTGCGTAGCTCGATGGCGCTAACTGGGTTCTTCGGATCGAACCGAACTTTGAGCGTATCGATGCCGGCTTCTTCTGCTGCCGCCGCCTCGCGAGTCGTGAAAGGCATCGTTTCGGTGAGCACCACTTTTCCCTTCAGGCTGCGCAGGTGCTTGATGGTGTAGTTGCGCGTCGCATACTGCCCGCCCATGGTCATGATCCGGTGCAACCCCCGCTGGTGAGCGTCTCTGGGCGGCAAACTGCTGGGATTTGGAACGTCCGGTGACATGGATTCCCTCAGGGAGGCGACAGAATAGAACTCTAGGTGCCGAAAGCGGAGCCAGTAAAAGGAGAGTGACACCCTTTCTTTTCAGTCTTGAAGTGGCAGCAAGGCTTCGGCAAATGCCTTGCCCATCTGAGCAAAGATTTTGGCACTGCCGAAATAGTGGTAACCGCCATTGGAGGCACCTTGGAGCACCTCTCTGTCTTTGAGCGAAAGGACTTCCTCCAATGCAAGCTCCAGCTTTTCCTTGTCTGCCTTGCTGATCCCCTCAAGCCGCACATCGATCGCGGCGTAATGATCCGGGGACTCCAAGCCATACTGGTCATTGGCGTAGACCGCCAACACGTTCTTCCCCATCTTCAAGCGTTTGACCTGCTCCGGTTCAAGGACAATCGAACGATAGAACGGCTTGTCCTGCCACCAGATGTAGGTATTTAACTTCTCCCCATTCAAGTAAATGTGAAATCCTTGTCTTGCCAAAACGGCGATGCGGTAGTCGTCGTAGTCGAGGTCTTCAACCTCGAAGCTTGTCCGCATCAGAAGGAATTCCCCGTCTCCCCAACGCGAAGGAAATTCCTTCAGCTGGATTCCGCTGTGATCCCAAACACCCTTTCCGATGGGAGCTTTTCCCTCCATCCAAGTGCGGTCATCGAAGTCCGGCTGGTACCAATCTTCCATACCGCTTGGTAACGCGATATCCCGAAATCGCCTAGCATCGTATTTCTTCACTATGTCCTTTTCTTCGGTGGCATCGACCGAAATGAATCGCCAGATCTGCTCTTCTGGTGCGGTGATCGCAACTGGCTTCCAGTAATGCTCCCACTTCCAGTCGCTATCAAATGATCCATTGGGTTTGAGCGCATGAGCCGTCCCGACGATCTGTTCGTACTCGCCTCGCTTCGGTTCGGCGGCGGCAATCGCGTGATCCCAGAAGGGAGCGGTCGGAACGGCCAGTACATTCCCCTTGAACTCCGGCATGTCGGCGGGAGCGGCCATCGCCTTTCGAAACGCCTCATTTTCATTCTCTCCACCAACCCCCAAGACACCGATCACAAATGGCATCTTCGGGGCCGACAGGTCGTTGCGGACATCGCGGATGAAGTGGGACAACAATCGGGAGTATTCGTCATAATTTCCGTTGGGGTAGGTTTGTCCATCGACCAGATCATTGAATCCTTGTAGCCAGACGAAACCAGCCAATTCATAGCCCGCCTTCTCGTCGTATTCGGGATGGACCCGCTTCGGATCGGCCAAGACCTTCTTCACATGCTCGACCATCATCCGGTAAAAAACCCCCGATGCGGCATCCTTCTCCGCCCTCCACTTTTGCCTCTCTTCCAGCTTGGGTATTCCGTGAGCACCCTGTGGATGACGATCCCAAAGCTCCTGGACCTGCTTTGGCAACTGGTACGGCCCAGCGCTGGGGGGTCGGAATTCGGTATTCAGTGACCTGCCTCCCCAAGCCGTTTTGATGATCAGGATCGGCTGCGATAGCACTTTTTCCATGTAGATTCCGAATGTAAACTCCGGCCCGATCTTGCCGCAGTCTCTGGTGGGCTGATCGCCACGCGCCCCAAAGCCAGTGGTCAATTTCCCTAGCCCTTCCCCATTGGCACTGCCGTCGTAAGGACCGGTCAAGTAAGACATCCAGACTCGGTCGCACACTCTTGGTGTTCCATCGGGATGGCGCATCTCTTTCAGAATGGGCGCCGTCAGGGGATCCTTGCCGATGTAGTCAAACGTACTGACCTCTGCATGCCCCTCCATGTTGGACTGGCCTGCAAGTACGAAGACCTTGAGCCGTTTTCCCTGTGCGAGGACGGCCGCTGGGGACAAGCCGCAGACGACGACAAGTGGGGCGATCCAAAGCAGCAGCCGGTTGTTCCAAAGTGGGGTCGTCATCCATCGTTCCTTCTAGCGTCAGAACCGCAGTCAGCTTATCGGGAATGACTTCCCGGGAGAGGCCATTGTAGTATCGTCGCAGGCAGAATAGGGGAAAGCAGGCTCCCCACAACCTAAGACTGGTGCGGAGTACCTCTCTGGACGACTTGCTTCCCGACCGCTGGCTGACGAATCACCCAATGTCAACGCTGGCCGATTGGTTCCTGTGGGGGCGACCTGAGCCTCTCACTGGTGGCCTCGAAGCTCCATCGCCCTATCCCGACACCCTTCGGCAATCCTCCCGCCAGGGTTAGCTTCGAGTGCGCCTTCTGCTTTGATGCATGTGTTAACCAATATCTGCCTAGGATCTTATTCAATCCTTATGCAGCTTTCCCAACGAATCGCATTGGCAAGACTATTCCCTAAGGGACACCGGAGTCGTTGCGAGTTTGCGGAAGCTTAGCTTGCAACCTGCTCCACCATGGCGAGATGCACAACCACAATAGACACCCCACCAGAACGACCGTCCCCGTCACACCGGGGCCGGGTAGCCGATCGCTCAGCAACGGTGCCGGATTATTGATTAAGGCATGGATTCCGATCGCGAGGAACAAGTTCCCGGTACGAAGGTAAACCGCCGCAAAGAGCAAGCCAAAAACAAATTGGGCGATAAGCAACCACTGCCCCTCCGGATTTTTCATGTTGAAAATGACATGCCCGAAGGCAAAGAATCCTTGCGAGAGTAACAGCGCGATCACCATTTGCTTCCAACGCTTTGATTCAGGTAGCCAGTGCATGGCCAGCAGCAAACATTGCGGCAAGAGAAAGCCACGAAACAGAACCTCCTCGAAGGGGCAGTTGCCAAACAGTTGGCCAAGCCAATCGCTCAAAGCGAATCGCCAATTCTCCGATCCCCAGGCCGGATTGACTTCGATCGGCTTAGCCATCAGTAGCAAAATTGCGATGTGCAGGACCTGACAAGCGATCCAAATCAAAACGGTCAATGGGATGGCTGGCAAGAGACGGGTCAGATCGAGTCCTACATCCTTAGGGCGAAGACGCCCCAGCCAGAACAAGAGAATCGGGAAAAGGATCAGTTGCAAGGTCACGCCGCCTACCAGCGTTCCATCGACAATTCCTCCCGTCGCTGAACTTAGCCAAACCATTGGCGGGAACCAAGTGCTTGGGTTAGGAAACGCGAGAAGTTGGAAGTAAGCAATCAGCAACTGCTCGATGACTAGGACGAGAAGCAGGATCCAAGGCGTTACGCGCCGCTGAGCTGGGATATGGGCCAAAGGCCAATTCGTCGCGGGCTGGGCAGGTGCATGGTCACTTAGCGGCATAAGTTCGTAATGGGGAGAGTTGGAATTCGATGCATCGCTCTGCATACCGATTCGATTCTCCCGCCTGTTCCTTGCCCTGCCTATGCTGGAATTTTGAGAAAACGCGACGAAATCGGGACGGTTTGGCATATTGCAGCCAATCTCGAAGCCCTTAGCTACTCGATGACCTTGACCAATCCAATGGCAATACCCTATGGATTCAAACGAAGGATCTGGGGGAATATACAAGACTGGTTGCAACGCCTCGAATTGCTTTCGTGATGACGCGAGCGCACCTTTCAAAAAGGGCTTCTCATAGTCGCAGGAGAGCGAGATGAGAGAGAACACCGATTCCAGCCCCATGCCTGCGAAACTCCGACGGCGTTACCGGCGTTGGATCGGCTTAATTGCCGCATCCGCGATCGCGATTTTTGTAGCGAGCATATTTCTTGGATTCTGGCCTCGATCGATGTCCATGCAGAATCCTTGGGATGCCATCCCCACGGCAACTCCCGAGCAGATCGCGAAGCTACACGAGCCCGAAGCGCTGCGCGGCGATCTCGACGCGATCGTGGCGCTGCATGAGCGGACCAACCCCAACCCCTACCTGCGTGTCTGGAAGCAGTCGATCCTCGAACTCGCCGAGCGGCTGAAGGCTTCGATCGACCGACCGATGACGCGCCGCGAGTTCCTGCCGATCGTGATGGAGATGCAGGCGGGTTATCGCTCCGACCACTACGGACAAGGCGTGCGATGGGAGGATTTCGCGGCCGCCTTCGCTGCCGGCGAGCGACTGCTTCCCTTTCGCGCTGCGCCCGAGGGCGACGGACTGGTGGTCGTCGCCGTGGCGGAGAGCGAGCGGGCGATCGAGCCTGGCGACAAGATCGTGCGGATCGGGACCGTGCCTGCGGCCGAGCATCTCGCGAGGCTGCGATCACTCCAACCGGGCGAATCCGAGCGTTGGCGCGACGTTTGTGTTCGCGAGTACTTCCGAGCCAACAGTTGGGTGGTGGGAATCAAGCTCCCGACTGAGGTCGAGTTGATCCGGCCCGACGGTTCGCGGCAAGTCGTGACGGTCGAGGGCGTCGGCGACGACGCGCGCAAGACCGAGCGCACCGCACCGACGGGCGCTGCGCCAACGATACCCGCGGCCCCGCAGGGCGAAACGCTCGTCGACAGTCCGCCGTTCCGATGCATGCTGCTCCCAAGCGAGCCACCGGACGCGGCGTCCATCGCACTCATCGATTTCCCCACGATGGACAGCACGCTCGGCGGACAGTGGGACACGTTCCTCGACCAGGCGATCGCTGCGGCGAACGCACGCGGGGCCGCGGGACTCATCGTCGACATCCGTAAGAATGGCGGAGGATCGACCGACCTCGGCTATGCCCTCCTCGCGCGCCTGACCGATCGTCCCTATCGCATGAGCTCAAGGCTGGTGTGGCGCAGGAGCGAAGAGTCCGACGAGCTGTTTCGCATGAAGGCAAAGCCGATATGGCGATGGCTGACCATCGTCTTGCCGATCTTCATTCCCGAGTACACGAAGCTCAAGCACGGCGAGGACGTGACCTATGAGTTCGAGGCAACCAGCCGCCCGCGGGTCGAACCGGGCTTCGACGGGCCGTCCTGCCTGCTGATCGGCGACCAGACATTCTCCGCCGCGATGGCTCTGGCCGACGGCATGCGCACCTACGACCTGATGCTCACGATCGGGCAGCCGACCGGCGGCGTGCCCAACACGCTCGGCGACATCGGGCCGTTCCAACTGCCGAACTCGGGGATCGTCGTGAACTTCAGCCAGAAGTTGTTCATCCGTGCGAGCGGCGACGAGACGGATTTGGGCCCCGTACGGCCCCACATCGAGGTCGCCCCCGTGGCGGGCCGCGATGCTGCGCTCGAGCGCGCGATCGAGGAGATTCGAAAGATGCAAGCGGAGAGGAAGCAATGAATGAGAGAATGGAAAGTGGGTCAATTCGTGATTTGACCCATGTCCCCTTCTCTTTCTCGCTGGGGTGCGAGAGCAACCGGGTTGTTAAGTAACAACGCTTGTTAACCAGAGAGTCAGAGAGTTCGAAAGGGTTGCTCCCGGAGTGCGAGCCTAACCTCCATAGTTGCGAGGAGCAGGACGGAAGTCAAAGGGATCCACGTGCGGTCTTTCACTCGACCGTAGTAGCGCCTGGATTGAGCAGATGAGCCTTCAACCACTGCCGGCCCACCCCGCTTTTGAGTCATCGCTCACGCTGCATCGCCTCCGCTCGCGTGGCATAGATTTCGGAGTAAACGAGCAACCACATCCCAGGTTGTTTTCCAGTAAATCGAACCCCTGTTGGATCTGGTTGATTGTGCCTGCCAATACGGCGTTGCAAATCGTCGGTCTGCCCCACATAGCGAAGTCCGCTCTCTTGATTCTGGAGCACATAGACGAAGTACATTTGCTACCTCAATCCACGAAAAAACCCTGTCGGTATCGACAGGGTTAAAAAGCTCCCCCGGTAGGGCTTGAACCTACGACCCGCGGATGAATCCGCCTTCGGCGGACTCTGCCAACTGAGCCACTCGAGCCTGCAACCATCTGGGCAACGCGATAAAAGCTCCCCGAGCGCAACCCTCTTCGAACAAACTCAAGACTCTCTCGCTTTGGAATGAGAAAAACCCAGGAAAAACGAGCTTTTTAGTTTAAGCCCCTCGATACATCCCAGTGGACGTTCCCCCGTGTCGATCTGTCGATCGGAGCAGCGTTGTTAACCAGCAGCGAATTAGTTTTTGGCACGCTCAGTGGTGACCCGTGGGTTGACGTGGCCAGTGTCTAAAAACCTCTACTTAGAACTCTCCGCAACCCAACCTTTATGGACTCTAAGCAAAGTGTCCTCGGCCGATCTGCAGGACTTCTTCGATGGTCACCTTTTGCCTTGAAACAACTATCGTTAGCGATCACTTCCCTCTCGGATACGAACCCCATTCTCCTGCACTATCCATAAGTTTCCGCTAGTGTAACTTCTCTTCTGTAAATTCATCGCTCTCCAGTTCCGTTCGAGTTCGTGAGCGCAGCGAACGAACGAGAACGGAACTGGGGCGGTCGGTCTGCTTGAAAAAGTGGGCCAG
>JBEISR010000030.1:0-56683 GCA_040375295.1 Planctomycetaceae bacterium | reverse complement strand
TGGGTGGCACCGATTGAAAAGGTGGGTGGCACCGATTGAAAAGGTGTATGGCACCGATTGAAAAGGTGGGTGGCACCGATTGAAAAGGTGGGTGGCACCGATTGAAAAGGTGGGTGGCACCGATTGAAAAGGTGGGTGGCACCGATTGGGTTGATAGCTAAAAGGTAGGGTTTGGGGTGGGCATCAAGGATTCTGTCGAATCAAGGTCTGGTTGGCTAGCCAAAGAAGGGGGCGGAGATTTCCACGCCTACAGTTCAAGTCTACCTAGCCGAACGGGCGAACTACTGCTAATCTCTTGTGCTCTGCAATTTGAGAGTTCGTCTGGGATCATTTGAACCTGGGCTAGCGATCGATCCATAATGGGAAAAGACCATGGTCAAGCCACACCGGAAACTGAAAAAAGCCAATCATGGCCAGCGGCCCGCTAACAGCAAGGCTCGGAAAGCCAAACGCAAGAAGATCCGTACCTGAGCGGATTGAAAAAGCTGCGTTTTAGCGGTGCGGTTGACGCTGCCGCTAGATGCTATCCAGTTGTCCAAGAACCCCTGCCGGGAATAGCCGGAGGGTTTTTTTGCGCAGAGCGTACCTAGATGTTGTTTTTTCCCTGTGTTTAAGGGAATGGACGCTGAACGCGAAAGTGGAATATGACAGCGCCAGGCAAAGACTACATCGTCGATCCAAATTCTCTGGATTTCGGCAACGTCATCGCGGATATCGATGAGATTCGTCGTCACAACGCGCAGCGATTCGAGATGGAGCAACTGACAGCGGTCATTTTCGAGGACCGCGAGAAGTTTCGTTGCGCCGGCTTCAAGGATGTCACAAACGACGAGTTTTGGGTGAGAGGGCACATGCCCGGAATGCCACTGATGCCGGGGGTCGTGATGCTGGAGGCGGTGGCACAGCTTTGTAGCTATTTCGCTCACAAATACGATCTACTCGGTGAAGGTATGGTTGGCTTTGGTGGCCTGGAAGAAGTTCGCTTCCGCGATCCAGTGCTGCCCGGCACACGACTGGTCCTCATGTGTGAATTGCTCAAGGCGCGACGGAACCGGATGATTGTCTGTCGCTTTCAGGGCTTGGTTGGACTGAACATCGCCGTTGAAGGGATTCTGAAGGGGATTCCGATTCCGACGGACGCTCTCGCCAAAATGATGTCCTCGGTACCCCCACAGGGCTCTTGATCCCTTTGCTTTGTTTGAGCCCATCTCGCAGTCCGCCAATCCAATGAAGTCAAGCGAACGCCCTGACTTCGGTATGGTTTTTTACCTCGTGCGACGGGATCTCTCGACCGCTTCTTTCCGTCGATCCTTGCGTCGCTTTTGACTTTCATGGTTTGCTTTGGGCGGTGCTTCGTGACAGAGATGCCTATCTTGAGCAGGCTGGTTGCAACCTGATAGACTCTGGGAACTAAGTGCTATGCGTCTGGCCCCGGGGCCGATCGATGGGGCGCAAGGATCTGGGACGACAAAGAGGCTGTTAGGCCGGAGAATCAGGCATGTTTTCGCGTTGCATGGCGTGTGTGGGATGGATGATCGGACTGGGCTTCGTCAGCACAGTCATCGCGCACCCAGGCCACGGACTCACCCAGGCCGCTCCTCATTCGGTGCTGCATTACACGTTTGAACCGGTCCATGGCATCTGGCCAACCCTGGCGATGTTGCTGGTGATGGGCATTGGGTGGTTTTGGAGCAGCCGCCGCGCGAAGAAAGTCACCGCACGATCGATCCGCGGTAAGTGAAACGCGATCGCGGGGGATCGATTCGGGAAAATACCTGAAATCGCATAACAACAGCGACGTGGAGGTCGATCCGAATGACAGATCCATCGATCTCGCATCCACTGTTTCGCAACTGGGATGCCTACAGCACGATTATTGATCGCAATTGGATGATGCATCGGGAGATCCAGTCTGGGGTCGCAGATCATCTGAGAATGTTGCATCGACCGTTGCGGGTTCTGGATCTTGGATGTGGAAATGGCTGGATGGCCCGCCAGTGTCTGTCCGGTCGATCGGTCAGCCACTACGTCGGCATCGACTTGTCGGACCATGCGATTGAGCAGGCGAGGCAAGTCGCCCAGGAGACAAAGTGGCCAGAGGGTGCAAGAGCAGACTGGGTGGTTGGCCGCATGGAGTCGGAGGTGGAAGGGCTAGTAGATTCTTCCTTCGACGTCGTGTTCACTCATTATGCACTCCATCATCTCACTACCTCCCAGAAGCCGTCGATGGTGAAACAGTTAACCAGCAAGATGGTGCCGGGCGGGCGATGGTACTGGAGCGACGTTGTCCGTGCTGAGGGGGAGACGCGAGAAGCCTTTCTCCGACGAATCCAAACGGAAATCGAGGGGTGGAAGGACTTGGCTGAGTCGGAGGTGCAGAAAGTGATAAGGCATATCTGGGAAAGTGATTTCCCAGAGACGGTTTCGCAGATGAAGGCCTGGTGTGAAGCAGCAGGAGTGGTCATGGAACCAAGCTTTCTGCGAAGTCCTTTTTATGGAGCTTGGTCGATTCGCAAGCCATCGGATCTTGTGTCGAGTGCCCCTCCAGGAACAGACTGAACTGAAGCCCTAAATCCATCGGCATGCCAGGACAATCTCTCGCAGGAGGGGCGAAGCGATGGGGCTGGATCCACCAAGCATCGTCGCACTGCGGTGAACTAGTTTGAGAGGTTCGGCTGCTCGATTGCAGGTCTCGAGTTGTTCCGAATCGTTCCCGTCTTAAGGAATCACCAATGTCTGTTTGGCACCAAATCTATGTGCCGGTTGGTCGCAGTGTGCTGTGGTCTGCACTGGTCGCCAGCCTTCCGGTGGTGGTTCTTCTGGGCTTGGTAGGGTTCACTCGAATCAAGGCTCACATCGCCGCCTTGCTGGGCTTGCTGGTTGCCATTGGTGTGGCGGTAACGATCTACCAAATGCCGGTCGACTTGGCGACGATGGCAGCGCTCCACGGCGCCTTGTATGGGCTGTTGCCAATTGGCTGGATTGTTCTGAATGCCATTTTTCTTTTTGATTTGACGGTGGCATCGGGGGACTTCCAGCTGGTGAAACGATCGATCACGTTGTTGGCATCGGATCGACGGATCCAAGTCCTTTTGATCGCATTTAGCTTTGGTGCATTCATCGAAGGGGCAGCAGGTTTTGGAACTCCTGTCGCGATCTCGGCCGCCATGTTGATCGGGATTGGCTTTCGGCCTCTGGAAGCAGCCGGCCTGTCCCTGTTGGGCAACACCGCTCCCGTTGCCTTTGGAGCCTTAGGGACACCCCTGATCGCACTGGCTGCTGTCACTGACCTTCCTTTAGGGCACCTGAGCGCCGCTGCAGGACGTATCTTGCCGCTCTTCTCGCTGCTGGTTCCTTTCTGGCTGGTCTGGGTGATGGCGGGAGTTCGCGGGGCTCTAGAGGTATGGCCGGCATGCTTGGTCGCGGGAGGCAGTTTTGCTTTGGTTCAGTTTTTGGTCAGCAATTACCATGGTCCTTGGTTGGTTGATGTGGCCGGTGCGATCGCATCGATCGCCGCTCTGATTTTGCTTCTGCGGTTCTGGAAGCCTGCACATGTTTGGCGATTTGAATGGGAGCTAGAGGATCAGCGAGGCGAGGATACCGTCACCGACTCGTCCTTGGCGGTGCTTCGAGCCTGGATGCCATGGGCTTGGATGACTCTTTTCGTTTTTGTCTGGGGGACTCCGCAATTCAAGCAGTGGATTCAGGGTGGAGCAAAGGAGTCGTCGAGCGTTCTGGCGAGTATCAGCAAGTTCGAGATTCCGATCTGGCGGTGGCACGAAGCGGTGATCCGGGTCCCGCCGGTGGTTTCCAAGCCGATGGCCGAGCCGGCGATCTTCAAAGTCGAGTGGATGGCCGCAACGGGGACCGGACTTTTGCTTGCTGCACTGGTCAGTGGTCTGTGCCTGGGCTTCGGGCCTCGTCGCCTGTTCCAGATTTATTGTGGCACCTTGTTCCGAGTCCGCCTCTCCCTGCTGACGATTGCGGCCATGCTGGCTCTTGGTTTCGTGACCAAGGCAGCGGGGCTGGATGCTACGATGGGGCTGGCCTTTGCATCGACTGGGGGGCTCTTTCCGTTTTTCAGTGCGATGCTCGGTTGGCTGGGGGTGGCTCTGACTGGTAGCGACACTTCATCGAATGTTCTTTTTGGAGGGCTGCAACGGATCACAGCCGAGCAACTGGGGCTCAATCCGATCCTCACGGCAGCCGCCAATACGACGGGCGGTGTGATGGGGAAGATGATCGATGCGCAGAGTCTGGTGGTGGCGTCTGTTGCGACGGGGCATCAAGGCGAAGAGGGGCAGATCCTGCGTTACGTCTTCTGGCACAGCGTCGGTTTGGCGGCTCTGGTGGGCTGCGTCGTCTTTGCCTATGCCCGCGTCCTTCCGTCGGGATGGATGCCGTCCCCCTGAGCTAGTCGGCGGTGGAGGAGCTGGCCCGCAGGGGTTATCCTTCCCCGTCTTGCAGCGTGGGTCGGATGGCCAGGACCAGAAAGACGGAAACAACCGCGAGGCTGGCAAATGCCGAGAAGATGCCCCAGAGCGGAACGTGCCAGTCCTGCAGCTGCCCGAAGCCCCAGTCTGCCAGGCCTCCGCAACTGATGCTGACCAGATTCATGATCCCATAGCCTGTGGCGCGCTGATGCTTGGGAGCGATCTGGCAGAGGATCGGCATGTTGTTGCAATCGAAGAACCCCCATCCGATGCCAAAGAGGCAAAGGAAAGCAACTGCCATGGTCAGGGAGCCTACAGTGGGTGAAAAGCCAACTCCGAACATGGCCGGCACAATAAGGCTCATCCCCAGAGCGCTAACCCAGATCCTGCCTCTTGGAGAATGTCGCATCCAACGATCTGCCAGCCAGCCTCCAACGATCGCTCCCGCGATAGCCGCCACCTGCCAGTAGACGGTAGCCGAGACACCCGCTTTTCCTTGGCCGATCTGGAATGATTCTTTCAGGATTGCCGGCATCCAATCTCTCACCACCCAGCCAGCGATCGCGGGCAGGGTGAAGTAGGTTACCAGCAGCCAGAAATTCCGATTGGAAAGAAGGCCTCTGGTGAGGGATGGATTCTGGCTGGGATGCTCCTTTTGGAGGCCTGGTGCGGGATGGAGTCCCAGGAGCCAGATTAGCGGTAGCGCGTAGGCGATCCCGATCCAACCGCAAGACTGAAATGCCCATCGCCATCCCAGCTCTGGCTTCTCGGCGATGTAACCGCTGAAGCCGCCCAGGATCACCCCCAGGTAGATCCCCATCTGGTGCAATCCGACAGCCCGGGAGCGGGTTGAAGCGGGGTGGTACTCGCTGATCAGCGCCAGGGCGGTTGGAATGTAGAACGCCTCGCTGATGCCCATCATCGCACGGGCAGCCAGCAATTGATTGTACGACTGGACCTGTCCGGTCCCCCAGGTTACCAGGGACCAAGCAAGCAAGCTGAGTCCCACAACCCAGCGTTTGCTGTAGCGATCGGCAATCCAGCCACCAAGCGGACTGAGCAAGGCATAGACCCATTTGAAGACAGCAAGGATCATGCCCCATTTGGCTTGTTGGTCGATCCCCGGGACATCCGCGATTACCGACCCTTTCATCGATGCCAGCATTTGCCGATCGAGATAGTTCAGCAGGGCAACAGGAACCAGCAGACCGACGACAACCCATGCAAATTGTCGATGCGCTTTCCAGCCCCCGTCGTTATCCACATCCATCCCCTTCGGTAGCTGGAATTCCCAGTCGTTTCATTTTTTTGTAGAGCGTGGCTCGGTTGATGCCAAGCGACAGCGCGGTGGCGACACGGTTTCCATCATGTTCGCGAAGGGCATTGAGAATCAACTGACGCTCCGGCAAAGCCAGAGCCTCTTTCAGCGAATGGGATGGATCGAGTCGAGGAGGAGAGGGAGGCAGCAGTGGGGATGCGACTGACGCGCCGATATGACCTAGGTTCAGGTCGCTTGCGGTGATCCAGGGACGCCGCGCCAGCAACACCGCTCGTTCGATCGCATTGCGTAGTTCCCTAATATTGCCAGGCCAGCGATAGGAAATCATGGCATCGATAGCCTCTTCGAGAAAACCATCAATCTGGCGTTGGTGTTCGACGGTAAAACGCCGTAGGAAGAACTCAGCCATCCCCGGAATGTCATCGCGGCGTTGCCACAGACTTGGAACGGTAATGGGAACCACATGGATCCGATAAAAGAGATCTTCGCGAAATCGCCCCTGGCGCACCGAAAGCGCCAAGTCGTCGTTGGTGGCGAATACCATTCGAACGTCGACTTGTCGAGTCTGCCCTCCACCGACCCGTTCAAATTGAAGATCTTGAAGTACTCGCAGAAGCTTCACCTGCATCGCCGGGGATGCGGTAGCAATTTCATCGAGAAACAATGTGCCTCGGTCTGCCTGTTCAAAGCGTCCCTTTCGGGCTGCCACTGCCCCGGTGAATGCACCTGCCTCGTGCCCAAAAAGCTCGCTCTCCAGCAGCGCCTCCGTGAGTGCTCCACATGCTACTTCCACGAATGGATCCGCATGGCGCGGCGATTGCCGGTGAAGGGAACGAGCCAGTAGGGTCTTGCCTGTCCCGTTTTCACCCACGATCAGGACGGGGACGCGAGATGCAGCCACCGAAGTGATCTTCTGGCGCAGTTCCTCCATCGCGGGGTGATCCCCCCAGAACAACTCGGTATCCGCAACTCGCCCGGACCCTTGATTGGGTGCGGGATGTGTAGGGCTGGCGGGGCGAGCAGGATTCAGTGCCAAGTCTCTCAGCCAACCACTCAGTTGCTCCGGGCGCTCCAGCACCGGAAGGGAAAGCCCCTGGATAGCCTGCCGCTGGGAAGGCCGCTCGATGTGGACTGCCGTGCGCAATGGCCAGCGAGTCTGAGCCAACTGCAGGTCCTCAGGGACGAGACGTGTCTTGGCATCGAGACAAAACACGGACGCCGATTCGTTGCCGAGCTGGATGTGGGGACCGAGTGCTGTCCGGAAACTGGAGTTCCCAGGCGCAGTGAATTGGATGTCCCAGCCCGCAGTCAACGCCGCCTCGACCCAAGCCGACAAGGGTTGTGGCAGCCTGCCGCTCCAGTGCAATTGATGAGGACGAACTGCGGACACCGTTGGCTTCCTCCAAGAGAACGACGGTAATGGAACCAGCACAACGATTCCGCGATAACCATACGTCGTGAAAAAGCGACAGCGCGTCCGAAAAGTCGACTGATTGAGACAAGTAAAAATAACCCAGTCGCTAAAATCCCCAAAAAACGTGCCATCGGCATTCCAGTAGTGAACTTTGGTGCATCAACCCAATTTCTTTTGAATTGTTTGTCCTTTGCGAGTTTTTCCCGCATTACCTTGGTGGATCTCCTGGTGGGCAAAATAGCGAAAAATCGCATTCAACCCTTTTTGGGGGACTTTTTTTGGGTTACACTCTAGTCTCCTGAATGGGAAATCGGCTACTCTTCGGTAAGTTCTATCGGGCGAGGGGAAAGTGGGTGCCCTGAACAGGGGGTGAGGTGCGGGGGTGTTTTTTCGGCATTTTGCTTTGGAACTCCGGGCTACTTGGGTGAAGCGACTGGGGATTATTTGGGAATCAAAGTAAGGAGTGGTTCGATGTCAATCCGAGTGGTGTTCGTCGATGATCATGAGGTGGTGCGCCAGGGAATGGCCGCCATTGCCAGGGGCACGGAAATTGAGTTAGTGGGTAGCGCCGGCAACGGGGAAGAGTTTCTCCGGATGGTCGACGATTTGAAGCCTGATGTGGCACTGATCGACGTGCGGATGCGTGACGAAGACGGATTATCGATTCTGGAAGCGCTTCGTAGGAAGCACGAGAAATTGCCGGTGGTGATGATTTCCACCTACAACAACCCCACCTACATCGCTCGTGCGGTCACCAAAGGGGCCGCCGATTACGTGCTCAAGGGATCGGCTCCTACCGAACTTCTTGATGCGATCCGCCGGGCTGCAAGGTCCGAGCAGGCGCCTGAGACAAGTGTTTTCCATGAAGTGCAGACGACCATGGAGAGAAAGAAGGAGCGGGGGGGTGAGTACCGGGAAATGCCTTTGACCAATCGTGAGCGTCAGGTACTGCGACATATCGCTCTGGGTTTGAGCAACAAAGAGATCGGAATGTCCCTGAACATCAGCGTCGAGACGGTCAAGGAGCATGTGCAGAACATCCTGCGGAAGCTCAATGCTCCTGATCGAACGGCAGCCGCGGTCTGGGCGGTCAAGACAGGCGTGATTGAGTAGCGGACAGAGCGATCCTGAGATCGCAGACGTTAGTACGGGTTGGACCAGTACGGAACAGCGTTCCAACCTGAGTGAAGAAAGAGTAAGCATCGCAGCGGTCGAGAAAAACGAAGGGGTCGAGTCCCAACTGCTGCGTCACCGTCAAAGTCGTTTGATCGATCCAGGCGCCCGCTGCATCGGTGGGACCATCTTCGCCATCGGTTCCTGCGCTGAGAAATGTGCCTTGTCGTAGCAGATCGATGCGGCCAAGTTCGATAAGCCGGCAGAGCACCCCGAGCGCTAGTTGCTGGTTGCGGCCTCCTTTTCCCTGGCTTTCGGTCGGGATCGCTACGGTTGGTTCGCCGCCCGAGAGGATGCAATTGGCAGTTCCAACTTCTTGCCTGTCGTGAATCGCGATCCAGCGATCGACCAATTGCGAGGCCACCGCTCGCCAGTCCCCTTCTTCGGGATCGGGTGGCAGCACGTCAGCGCGAATAGCCAAGTGGTCTGCATGGCGGGAGGCGGCTTGGAGGGCCATCTGGTTGTTAGCCAGGAGAGCATAATCCGCCTGGATCGGAGTTTCTTGTCGGATCTTGGACAGCGGAAGCTGCAATGACTTGGCCCACTTTTCTGTAGCCTTGGCTACACCTTTCGGCCATGGCTCCTCCTTCCTTTCCAGCTCTGCCAGCACAGCCATTGCTTTCTCTCGCCAATCGAGTGGTCGAGGGATGGTGGGGCCGGAAGCGAGGGTGGGAAGGTGGTCGTCGAGCACATCCGAAATGGCCAAGGTGATCCATCGCCGGTCAGGTGCATGGAGCAGCAGGCCGCCACCTTTGACACGGCTGAGCGCAGTACGGACCGCATTCAGCTGATGAATGTTGGCTCCCCGGCGACTGAGCAGTTGGGTGACTTGCAGTTTCTCTTCCAGAGAAATCTCCGGGATCGGATCGACCAGCAGTGCCGATCCGCCTCCGGTCAACAGGCAGATACAGAGGGTTTTTGAAGGTGCCGAAAGGAGCATCTGCCGGATCCGAGCCGTCCCTGCCATCGCCTCTTTGGTCGGTTCATTCCTGCCGGCGGGGCGAGCGGCATGGAAATGGATTGGTCCAGAGTTTGGTGCAGGAAAGCTCTGCTGGGGGACATTCAGCCAGCCGGACATCGTCCAAGGGCAGTGGGCCTGCTGCTGGAAAGATTGCCTGAAAGCATGGCCCAGCCAAGCGGCCGCTTTGCCGCCACCAACCACCAGCACCTGTTGGTGATCGGCGAATTGTACAGGCTGTTCGATTCCCCGAATGCACAGTCGATCGGCTTGCCAATCGAGGCAACCGGCGATCGCTTCGTCGGCCTGAACGGCGCGGACTCCCGACCACCAGAGATCGACCGCCAATTGCGTCATGGATTGGAAGGGGGGCAAAGCTGCGGTCCCTATGAAAAAACCTTCCCCGTTTTGAGCGGGGAAGGTTTGAGTTCGGCGTCAATTCCTACTTTCGGATCAGATCAGTAGGAAGGTTTGCTGGAGAAGTCCAGGTACCACAGTCCGTCATCCCATTCGAGGCTAACGCGGCGCCATCCCAGCGGAACCTGTGGATAAGGATAGAAGGGACCGATGTAGGGCCAAGCGGTCGCCGAGTACTGCTTAGGATAGGTCACTGCTGCATAGTTGGGATAGGCAGCATAGCTAGGCCAAGCGTAGCTGGGCATGTTCGGCTGGTCGTAGCGTGGTACACCACCGCCGTAGGAAGGTCCGGAAGCCATTGGCACGGGGCCTGGCTGTCCCACCATACCACCCACGGGCCCGCCGACACCTGCGACTGGCGAGGTGCCCACTGGGGTGCCGATGGTGCTTGGCGCGAAGGCTCGCGGTGCAGCGATCGGGGCTTCCAACCCTGGGACCGCCACGCCTGGAACTGCGACACCTGGAATTCCACCATCCTGTGGAACCATGCTGCTGGCGGCCTGCACTCGGCTTGCGGGGACGATCGAGATGTCATCGATCACCCGCTGGACGCCGGAGGTCGATTGGATCGTCTGGAGAATCTTCTGCTTGTGCTGAGGATTGACCACCCAACCACGGGCCCAGACTTCGCCACCCACCGTGGAGACGTCCAGGTCGAACTTGCTGAGAGCCCCAGCACTCTTTTCGGCTGTCAGCTTGTCGATGATTTGATCGGTGATCCTAGCATCGCCGGCCGAAGCGGTTGGCTTGGCAGCAGCCGTCTGAATGGCACCGCCAACATCCCCTTCACTGGTCGATGCCGGCTTCACAGCTGGCGTGACCGGCGTCGGCATTGCTGGGGGAGCAGCCATCTGAAGGGCCAGATCTTGAGCCGGCTGTATCGTCGTAGCAGTTGTCACCTTGATCTGGTTAACAACTTCCTTGACGTCCGTCACGGATCGTGCGGTTGCCAAAACCATCGCCAATTGGTCTTCCGATCCCACCTTGCCCGACAGGATCACCTGACCCTGATTGACGGTCAGATCGATATCGAATCCCTTGAGAGATCCTTCGGTCTGCTTTTGTTTGAGCGAGGTGACAATGGCGTCGGCAATTTCGCGATCCCCCGCCATCGCGGTCATCGGCGCAGTTGCGGTGATCGTGGCGATCGCCAGGCCGAAAAGAAAACGTCGCATGGAAACTTCCTCCGGTATTCCTTCGATTAACGTATTGGGCATCCTGCCCAGGCTGGTCATCGACCAATGTTTCCAAGCCCTGTTCCCCAACCGATCGCTGACGACTAGGCTGAAGTTCGGACGTTGCGGGGAAACGTACCGGACTGCCCCCCATGGACAATCCAGCGATTGTCATTGCTTGCAGCCGCCTGGAACTCCCAGGACAAACAGGTGCCCGCTTCCCTGCGGGCGCCTCCTTGCTCGGGTGGATCCGAAGATGCGTTTGCAGCAATCCTTTCCTTGTTTCGGCTAGTGCCCCGGTTCAACCAAACGTTTTTTCCGATTTTGACGCCCTTTGAAGCCGATCGAATCCTTCCGGCTGATCGTACAACCGTTTTCCGAGGCAACGTTTTTGCAATCTGCCCAATTGGGGATTGCTAGCGACTATTCCCTTGCATTGGTTCCCGAATCGGACGGTGCGATCTTCTGTGGGCTTGAAATCCTGCTCTCGACGCTACCCCTTTTGCTACCGCTTGCCGTCTGCAAGGGAAATGGTTTGTTCTGGGAGGGCCGTATCCAAATGCTTACCGCTTTGGTTGCATCGTAAGTCCCTTCGGACCGTGAAACCTTAGGCAGCGTCTAATGGGGGGCACCGCTCAAGTGGCAGGACCGGTCTAGACCTTGGCGTCTTTCCCTAAGCTAGACTGATCAGGACTAGCACGAGTGCCCGATGGTGGAATCGACTGCGCCGTGAGAGAAGGCAAGAGAACAGAGAAAAGTAAGTAGGGAGGGCGTTCGGCAATTCAATGGGGGAGTTGGAAGGGCGGTATCGATGGATGATCGACTGGTACAGGAATGCCAGTTCCCGAGGGTCACTTAGCGTCAGCCACTGGGCGGATGCGATGGGTGCGGCGTTGTCTCCCTGGCAGCGAGCCATGCTGGAGGAGCAACGCAGGCTCCAGGAGAGGGCTCGAAAGAAGGTCGCTTATCCCCACCAGTGGCTCTGGACCGCACCCCTTCTGGAGCAATCGAGCGATCAGTGGACGGCTGAGATGGTGGCGCAGGCGGTGCCAGCTGGTGTGGCTTGCGTCGATTTGTGTTGCGGTGTGGGGGTCGATGCAGTCGCCTGGGCAAGAGGGCGTTCGCGAGACTTGGTGGCCATCGATCAGGACCCCATCGCCTTGATGCTGACGAAGTTTCATGCCGAACTTCAAGGTGCGCCGATCGCGGTGGAGTTGGGGGCTGCCGAGCGGTTTGAGGGTTTGGCGAGCCATTGGGTCCATGTCGATCCGGACCGACGGCACAATGGGCTTCGGCACAGTCGTGCCGAGCAGATGAGTCCCACCTTGGATCAATTGGTTTCCATCCGTGAGAATTCGGCCGGAGGTTCGATCAAACTGGCCCCAGCTACGGTGGTGCCGGATGGATGGCGAGATGCTACTGGCAGCCACTGGATTTCGTTCAACCGTTCCGTTCGACAGCAGCGGTTATGGTGGGGCAGCGAGCAGTATCCGGTCGGCACCAAGACACTTTCTCGCGGGAGATGGATGGAGCGGGGGGCTATCGATTCACTTCAGGTCCATTGGATCCATTTGCAGATCCCTTCCGATTGGCGCGGCCCTGAGCCGATGCGGGATGTAAGCCAGTTGGATCTTCTTGCTCGCTATGTGGGCGACTGTGATCCGGTGGTTCGCGCCAGCGACAGCACGGTAGAACTAGCGGGGCATTTCGGCGTGTCGGTTCTTGGCGATCGCAATGGATACCTGCTTGCGGATCGGCCTGTGAGGACTGCCTGGGTGGATTGGTTTGAGATCCAGGAGGTGATGCCTTGGGATCGCAAACGCGTGCGGCGATGGCTGAGGGAGAGAGGAATTGGAAGACTGGAGATCAAGACACGAGGGGTAAAGGAATCGGTCGATGCGCTGCGAGGGCAGTTGGCCCTTTCGGGAGACCGGGAAGCGACACTGCTACTGACCCAAGTCAACCGTAGAGTGTTTGCCCTTCTTGCGCAGAGGTTAGGTTCGCAACCAGAGTCCCCAGGCGTTCGGGAACCATTGTCTTAGATGCCAAGCCGCTGGGGCCGGTACTCTCCGCACTGGGGGCCCTGAAAGGTTCAGGAGGTTGGTTGCAGAACGACCTTCATCGCACCCGGCTCACCAGCATAAAGCCGTTCGAACCATTTCGGGCCATCGGCCAAGGGAGCCACTGCGGTGATCAGCGGTTCCACCTGGATCAGTCCGCGTCTCATCAGGTCGATACACTCGGGGATTTCTCCATTGGATGCGCAGCTACCGTAGAGTGTCAATTCGCGGGTGACGATGGCTTGCAGTGGCACTTCCACCTTGGGTGCAAGGTTGCCCACCAACGTGATCGCACCTCCACGCCGGGTGCATTGGATCGCCATCTGAACCGTTGCTGCGATGCCGACAACTTCTAGGGCGACGTCCGCACCGCGACCATCGGTTGCCTTCATCACTTCGGCGACTGGGTCGTGCTTGGAGGAGTCGATCGTGATGTCGGCCCCCAATTTTCTCGCCAACTCCAGTTTGTTGGGATCCAGGTCGATCGCGATGACGCGGGAGCAACCAGCCAGTCGAATGGCCTGGATCACCAGCAAGCCGATCATGCCACTGCCGACGACGACGGCGGTTTGGCCGAGCGAAGTGGGGGTGCGATTCGCGGCATGGACCGCGATAGAGACCGCTTCGATCATCGCTGCATGGTGGAAAGGAAACTCGTCCGGCAACCGGTAGACAATATTCTGTGGCACCACCACATACTCAGCAAACGCGCCATTACGTCGGAATTCCTGGCAAGAAACACCAAGCACCTGCCGTCTCTCACACAGATTGATTCTTCCGGATCGACAGGCTGGACAGGTGCCGCAGGAGACGGTCGAATCGAAGGTGACGCGATCGCCCGGTTGGAAGCGGTCGACCTGGCTTCCTCTTTCGGCGACCACACCGGCCGCTTCATGTCCCATAACCAGCGGGGGGATGCGACGGCCTGTGGATCCATCGTAGCCATGGATATCGCTTCCGCAGATCCCGCAGGCTCGCACCTGCACCAGCAGTTCGTCCGAGCCAATCTGTGGCCTTGGAAGCTCCACCAGTTCCAGTTTCTTGTATTCTTTGAGCAGCATCGCCTTCATGACTTGGACTCCATTTCCAGAATGCTGGAGATCAGCGGCAGTAGTTGTTTCTTGCGGCTGACAACCTGTTCGAGTTCGTAAAGGTGCGAGTCGACCTGTGGATAATTGATCTCGTCCCAATTCTTCGGTTCATCGGACAGCAGCAGCAGGCTGCTTTGCTGGACGATATCGGTGACCAGGAGGGCGGAGAAATCGAGTTTTCTTTCGCGGGCGAGATCTTTCAGCGACTGGTGTAGTTCGTCTTTACGAGCCCAGAAAAGATCCCATCCTATTTCCTCGATCTGCGAGATGGAAAACCGAATGCCGTGTTCCTCGAATTCCTTGCAGTCCTCGCGCACGACATCGCGAGCCGCACAGATGCGGAGCGCCGACCCGATTCCGAAAAAGTCCTTCGCAAAGGCTTCCAGATCAACCGGGCAAAGTGGTCGAACCCATTCGAGAAGATCGTGATCGACCTGAGTGGCGGTTGGTGAACGGAGGAAAAGTGTGTCCGAAATGATTCCAGCCGCTAGGCAGAGGGCAATTCCAGGGGTGGGCGTGATGCCGCTGAAGCGAAACTGCCTAGCGACCAGGGTGCAGGTCGATCCGACAGGATCATTGATGAATCGGATCGGCTGGGATGTTTTCAGGGTGCCACCGATCCGGTGGTGGTCGAGCACCTCAAGGATATCGGATTCATCGGCTCCCAGAACGGCTTGGCCCAGTTCGTTGTGGTCGACCAGGATCAGTTGCGGCCGTGGCGGATTGAGCAGATCGGATTTGGATAGAACTCCGATCAGATGTCCGTCAGGATCGACGACCGGAAAAAGGCTTTGACGCGTCCGGTCGATAGCAAGCCGTGCTTCCGCCAAAGGCATTTTGCTGGGTAGAGAAAGGAAGTCATTCTTGAGGGCGGCGTGAACACTTCGGGCTGTCTTCAAACGCATCGTGGTCGAGGCGGTGTCGAAAGGACTAAGAATCACTGTCACATGGTTGGCTTTGGCCAACTGCAAAAGTCCTGGTGACAACTGGTATCCACCAGTAATCACGATCGCTCGCACTCCATGCTCCAATGCTGGAAGTTGGATGGTGGGCCGGTCACCACAGACCACCAGCAGTCGTTCCGCTGGGAATCGCTGCATCCGCTGCGTGAATCCCTCCGCACTCATCGCCCCCACCATGATGAGGACCGAACAGAGTTGGTCGATATTTTCCTGATGCTGGAAGGTTCCTTCGAGCACCTTGCACATCTTTACCAGGGAGCTTTGGACCTGACGGGCCTGTAGTGGGTCGGAGTCCCCCTCGAAGATCACGTGCATTAGATCGAGTAGTGTCAGCATCCCTTCGACGCGACGGTCGTCACCGAGTACCGGGATATTGCTGAGCCGATGGGACTGCATCTTCTCATAGACTTCGTAGAAGACCTCCGTCCGGTGCGCGGTGATCGCCTCCCTTCGGCACAGGTCGTCTACCTCGGGACGAACATCCATGATGATGCGAGGGGCTGGCAAGCCAGCAGTTTTCAGCACGAACTCGGTTCGTTTGTTGAGGCTGCCGCAGCAAGCAGCGATCGCATCGGGCCTCGTTGTCTTCTGCAGGTAGTCAGCATACGCGATCGCCGAACAAATCGCATCGGTATCAGGATTGCGATGACCGAAGACGAAGACTGACATAGGTGAATCAGGTTCCCTGAGGCGACATGTCGTCCGGAGCACCTGCCCCTTGCGTCCGGGGGCCCGGCGAGCGATTCCAGTGCCATCGTCGTCGGGACAACCTGATTATAGATGGGGAGTACCGATCCGGCGACGCCATTTTTCCCTTCCCCGAGTGGGGCAGTCGACGTCTAGCCACCGCAAAGGCGAAAAGAATCAACCTCGTGGGAGTATTGGCTTGCCCAATCAGGTTGGGCTGGAACCGTTCCGAATGAATCGCAGCGGCATTTCGTCGAGAGGGTCTACTAGGGCCAGTCCCACCTCTCCCCGAAGTAGTTCGTCTAACCGCTCCCCAACAATCTTTTTTCTCCAGCCTTGAAGCAGCGCTGGCGGTTCCTGTTGAGAGTTGCGTTTGGCATTGATGCGATAGAGTGCGTAGTCTCGCAGGTCATCGGTGGTTCCGACAAGGGCCGGCGATAGCGACTGCTCGCGGCATACATACGCTAAGCCAGCGTGCAGGAACTGGGTAACCATGCTGGAGATCGTCTGGTAGCCATATTTGGTTCGCTTGGGCCACGGAGGGCAAGGCTGACTTGCAGAGGCGTCGACGACCTCGATGACTTCATTCCAGGAATTGCGGAGCAGTCGTTGGTTCATGCCGCGAACGGAGTCCAGTCCCATCCCGCCACGGGGAGCCTGTTTGGCGATCTCAATCAGCAAATCGTCTCGAAGGATGCGACGGGGTGGTTGATTGCGTTGTCGCGCCTGCTGCTCGCGCCATTTCCAAAGTCCATAGGCTACCTGCAGCGATCGGCCATCCAGAGACTGGATGCCCGAAACACGAAACCAGTTTTCGGAGGTTTCCGATTCGATCAACTCGGACTTCCGCCACTCCATCTCCTCGTCCATCCAGTTGCGACGTCCAAGCTTCACCAACTGATCGTCCATCGCTCGATAGATCGTCAACAGATCATCGACATCCTGAATGGCATATTGAAGCTGGCTTCGAGAGAGCGGGCGTACCCGCCAATCGGATCGTGTGTGCCCTTTTGCCAATTGTCGGCCGGTGTAGCGCTGAACTAAGTTGGAGTAGGATGATGGGAATTCAAGCCCCAGCAACCCGGCCGCGACCTGAACATCGAAAAGGTCCGGAAACCCCCTCCCAGCAGCCCGGAACGCGAACAGGAACTCCTCTCGAGCCGCATGGACCACCACGCGGCGGGAGGGTGCCAAAATCAGTTCCCAGAATCTGTCCAATGGACCACAGTGAAGCGGATCGATCACCGCTTTCCATTGATCGGTCGCCAGCTGTAGAAGGCACAGTTGAGGTCGGTAGCTATCCTCAGAAACAAATTCGGTATCGAATGCCAGCAGAGTGGCCGATTCGATGCGTTGGCACAACGTCTCAAGCGCTGCGCCGCTTTCGATCAATTCGAATGCGTTGGAAGACACGGAGTGGGCAATCTGCTTGTTGCGAGGTCTGGCGTTGGTCAGTCAGCACACCAAACCACCTGCCAGGGCAGTTGGTCACCATGGCGGTAGATAGCCCGTAGGGCCGAAGGGGTGCGACGGCGGGAAATCGAACACCACAAAGTCTTGTAACGGTTTACGGGGCCAAATGCAACCGGCCGTTAGCGATTGAGACGTCGAGGATCGACTTTTCTATGCGGGTAGTTTGGTGGCTGGTTCTTTGGTGGCTGGTCCGTTGGGGCATCCAATGCACGAGGCTTCTTGCCAAGCTACCTAATCAACTCTATCGTTCAGCATGCCTGCCTGGAGGAAGGATTGAGGTTTTTACATACATCCTGCGTCCCCTCTTCGCATGGGGCCGCCTTCTGGATCGGATTCACTCCCGCACCTTTCTTCCCTCAGGGCTCGCCGATGCGTCGTTCGGAACATCCACCGCAAACTTTCACTCCGACCGAGAGCCCCATGGATTTGACGCAAAACAACAGAACGCAGCTCCTGGTGAGTGTTCGTTCGGTTGAGGAACTCCAGTTGGCAGTGGAGGCGGGAGTGGCCTGGGTCGACTTGAAAAACCCCGATAGCGGTTCCTTGGGGCGCCCCGCGCTAGGACTGGCCCAGGAGGTCGCCAATCGGCTGGAGGCGTTGCGTCAACACAAGGCCTTTCGAGGGGTTTTCAGCGTCGCACTGGGGGAGTGGCAGGAGTGGGTCGGATCGAAGGAAAACCATGACGCGTCGATCTGGAGGCGGTTCGACCATTGCAAGGTGGGTTTGAGTGGTCAGGCCGACTTGCGGCAGGTATGCGAATCGATCGAGCGAACGATGCCTTTGGAGTTGGCTGGCAAATGGATTCTGGTTCATTACGCCGACCAGGATGCGGCGAAGGGGCCTTCCTTTGATGAGGTGATGCGAGGAACCTTGCGCCTTGGTTCAAAGCATTTACTGGTCGATACATTTCAGAAGGATGGGCGCAGTCTGGCTGACTTGGTTTCCGATGAGACGATCGCGAGTTGGGTGGCCGCTGCCAAAGCAAACCAAGTGACTTTAGCGCTGGCCGGGTCGCTGCGCGTCGACCAATTGGCTCGGGCCGCCTCCTGGGGAGCCAGCTGGATCGCAGTGCGGTCTGCTGTTTGCGAAGGCGGGAATCGAAGGTCGCAAGCCAGTTACGAAAAAATCCGCGACGCTCGTGAGTTGCTGGAGCGAGGGGAGACCCGGTAATCGGTTTGATGTTGGCGGGGAAACCCAGTCGGCTACCTGAGGGTGCGTTTCGTGTCAGATAGGATCTGTTCGGGGAGCAGGGAGGAAAAGCAGGTCTTTCGATTCAGGATCGATGGCTTTCTTCCGAACCTGTCCAAGTCTGCAGGAGTGCTTTCATCGCTTCGATCGGCATTCCCAGATGCCAGGCGGCGGCGATCCCAGCCAGCCATCCCAGAACGGTGGGCCGATCGTTCGGTACAGCTGGAGAAATGTCGTGTAGTGGCAGGAGATCTTTTTGTTTTAAGCCGTCGAGCAGCCGGATCGTTTGGTCCTGCACCACCACGGCTCGGCGTCCTTCTTCCACCTGTTTGGCGATTGCAGCGTCGATCCCGTTCCAGCCTAGAAGGATGGTATCCCCCGGGCACAAGGGCTGCATGGCGATGCAGGCCGGGTCATCGGCCGGCAGGATGGCTATACCATTTGGGAGGACCATATCGACGGGGGTGCGATGAAGTGCGAAGTGGCGTTCCGGGTCATCGAGATCGAATTCCCGTATGATCTCGGCTGGCACCTCGACTCCCAGAACCACGGCCACCTCGACCCGATCGACTCCCAGACCGTGTCGCAGCATCGATTCAGCAGAGGATTCGATGACAAGGGCTTCGACATCGGGATGAAGTAGAAGTCGCTGTGCCACGGGTTCCGCATGGGCGGGGGAAAGGCCCAGTTGTCGGTTATCGAGAAAGAATCCATCGTTTGTGGACCAACCGGTGCACCAGCCAATGCGCTGAAGGGCGTGGCGAATCAGATGGACGGTGGGGCTGTTGTTGGCGGCACCCGAAACGGAGATGACGGGAACGCGAGCGTTGGTTCCTGGCGCGAACATCGAATCGACGATCGCCTGCCCCACCGGTCTCGGTTTGCCCACAGCTGGCTTCAAATGCATCAGGAGGCCTGGCCCGGCATTGACTTCAACGATCGCTGCTCGCTGATCTTCCAGCGGGCAAGAAATGTCGAGGGCGACCAGATCGATACCGGCGATATCCAGCCCAACGGTTTTGGCAGCCAAAACGGCTTGGGCCGCCACATCGGGGTGGACTTGGTCGGTGACATCGTAAAGCAGATTATCGGTGCGCTGAATGAGAACCCGTTTGCCACTAGCGGGGATGCTCTCCAGCGTCAGTCCTTGCTGACGCAAAACCGATTCGAGCAGGTCATCGAAATCGATCAGCGATAGGGGGATATCCTCATCTTCCCCGCGACGTGGATCTGCATTGACCACTTGGTCGATCAGTTGGCGGACGTTGCGAATTCCATCGGCATCGACCACCACTGGCTCCCCTTTCGAGGCAGCTACGCATCGGTCCCCGACGACCAAAAGACGATGTTCGTATCCGGGCACGTATCGTTCCACGAGGACGCCACTACCTTCTCGCATCGCCACATCGTAGGCGATACGAATCTGATCCGGATCGGTCAGGTTGATCATCACCCCGCGTGAGTGGTTGGCATCGACCGGTTTGACGACAACCGCCCCCTCGATCTCTTCCGCAGCGGCGACCGCATCATCGGCATCGGAGACACGACGCCCTTCTGGTACCGGGACGCCTACCGACTGAAGCAGCTGTTTGGTGAGCTGTTTATCCTGGGCGATCGACTCGGCAATGGCGCTGGTTCGGTTGGTTTCGGCGGTCCAGATGCGGCGTTGGTGGATACCGTGGCCGAAGAGGACTAGGCTTCCCTGGTTGAGCCGCCGGAAGGGAATCAGTTGGTTGGTGGCGGCTTCGACGATAGCGCGTGTGCTTGGTCCCAGCATCCGCCGCTCGGCGATCTCATGCAGCCTCGCTACTTCCGCTTTGACGTCGTACGGAAGATCGTAGACACATGCTTTGAGCAGGTCGCGCGCGGCATGGAGACTGGCCACCCCCAGCGTTTCTTCTTCAAAGCGGACAGCCACCTTGTAGACTCCCGTTCGAGACATCTCGCGGGCCCGACCAAAACCGACGTTGCTACCAGCCAGCGTCTGAAGTTCCAGCGCCGTATGCTCGAGGATGTGCGCTAAATAGGTGCCACGATCCAGCCTCTGGAAAAAACCTCCCCTTTCTCCGACGCTGCAACGATGTTCGATCACGGTCGGCAGCCAAGCCTTGTACCGATCATTGAATCCCGGAATCAGCTCGCTGGAAAAATCGTTCAGTGGGCCCAGGTTGACCCAGGCCTCCATGCAGGGGCGGCGCGACCAGTAGTTGGGACCGCGCAGAATCATCAGGCGTTCGAAGGGGAGGAATTCTCCAAGCAACTCAAGGGATGGGAGGGGTTGGGAATCGGTCACAATACTGCGTCCCTCTGGGGCCGATGCGAGTTTGGTTCGTATGCGATTCGATTATGATACAGCACCAGCTTTGGCTTCCCCAAGATCAGGAGTGAGAAAGGAGCCAAGGAATCGCGAAGGTTGGAGCGGTGGCAGGAAGTGGTGGGTGGGGCAGTATCGTTTTTTCAGAAAAGGCAGGGGCGGAATGGCTGTTGGATTTGCGATCGTCGGGTGTGGGATGATTGCCAAGTTTCATGCAAAGGCGATCCAGGAGATCCGTGGAGCCAGGCTGATTGCCTGCTACAACCCAACACTGCCCAAGGCGCAGGCGTTTGCCGAGCAATTTTCGTGCGATGCGTACGATTCGATCGAACAGATGCTGGAACGATCGGAGGTCGATGTGGTGACCATCTGCTCCCCCAGCGGTGCCCATCTGGAACCGGCGTTACTGGCAGCGCGTGCGGGGAAGCATGTACTCGTTGAAAAGCCTCTGGAGGTGACGCTGGCACGATGCGATCGACTGATCGACGCATGCCACAAGCATGGGGTGCGACTTGGAACCATCTTCCCCTCTCGCTTCCACGAGGCGGCCGGCGTTCTGAGACAGGCTGTGACGGAGGGCAAGTTCGGATCGATCGCACTTGCCGACGCCTACGTCAAGTGGTTTCGGACCCAGCAGTATTACGACAGTGGAGCCTGGAGAGGGACCTGGAAACTAGACGGCGGCGGGGCGCTGATGAATCAGGCGATCCACAGCGTCGATCTGCTGCTTTGGTTGATGGGGGATGTGGAACAGGTGACCGCCTGCACCGGAATTCGGGCTCACGAGCGAATTGAAGTGGAGGACACCGCCGTCGCGACGCTGCGATTCGCCTCGGGAGCCTTGGGGGTGATCGAAGCGACCACTGCCGCCTACCCCGGGTCGCTCAAGCGGATCGAAATCAGTGGCAGTCGAGGATCGGCCGTTCTGGAGGAAGAAAGCATCATTCGGTGGGACTTTGAGAAACTGTCACGGAGGGATCAAAAGATTCGGGAGCAATTCCTTCATGCCACCAAGACCGGAGGTGGAGCTGCTGATCCGGCCGCCATCGGGCATCAGGCCCATCGCAAATTGTTTCAAGATTTTCTGGCAGGGCTCGCGCAGAAAAAGCCTTCGATCACCGAAGGGGCGGAAGGAAGGCGTTCCGTCGCCCTCATTTTGGCGATCTACGAGGCGGCAAAAAAAGGAAAGGCGATCCGCCTAGCAAAGCCCTGACCTTTTTTTTTCTTGAAAACCACCGGCTAAGGACTCTTTTGCAAGAGCAAAAAGAGTCCTTTTTGCTGCGGGTTGGCTGGCAAGCCGATTCGTCTTGGAGCGGTGGAACGGGTCTGCTATTCTTCGCCCCACGTCGACGCCACCGCCTGGCGGCTGTGTCGATGATGCGTTGCGACCGCAGCGACGCCGACCTACCAAAGCGTGAAAGGAACTAGCGGCATGACCAGTGCCAGCCACAGCCCCTGTTGCGTCCATATCCGCTGGATGATTCGCAGAGATATGCCCGAGGTGCTGCAGATCGAATCGGGCAGCTTCGAATTCCCATGGTCTGAGGAAGAGTTTGTCCGCTGCCTGCGGCAACGCAATTGCATCGGCATGGTGGCTGAGTGGAACGAGCGGATCGTAGGTTTCATGATCTACGAATTGCATCGATCCCGACTTCACCTGCTCAATTTCGCCGTCCACCAAACCTTCCGAAGGCAGGGAGTAGGACGAGCGATGTTGAGCAAGCTGTTCGGGAAGCTTTCCAGTCAACGCCGTAGTCGCATCCTCCTGGAAGTGCGGGAGACCAACCTCGAAGCCCAGCTGTTTTTCCGGGAACTGGGATTCCGAGCCATTCACGTGCTGAGAGCCTACTACGAAGACTCCCCGGAAGATGCCTACCTGATGCAGTATCGCCATCGAGTCGCAAGCGACGTGGTGACTGGAGATTCGGTGTCCGATAGCGTGCGGAAAACAGGTTGATGCCGATGACCTCCCCATCGCGGATCGTTTACCGAGCTTCCCGCTTCCATGTGGAAAAGGTGGAGCAGCGTTTGGAGGATGGAAGCACGCTGGTCAAACAGATCGTGCGGCATCCCGGCGCTGTGGTGGTGCTTCCGGTCGTGTCCGATGAATCGATCTGCATGATCGAAACGTTTCGACCAGCCATTCAAAAGTGGCTTTGGGAACTTCCTGCAGGCACGATGGAACCTCCTGAACCAGCCGATTCACTGGCGCGGCGAGAGTTAGAGGAAGAGACCGGGTATCGTTGTCAGAAGATCACCCACGTCCACAGCTTTGCTATGTCACCAGGAATCCTCGATGAGCGAATGCATTTCTTTGCTGCGACCGAGTTGACCGAAGGGCCAGCTAGACGTGAGCCAGGCGAATGGATCTCCAATCGTGTGGTGACCTGGAGCCAAGTGGACCAGATGCTTCGAGATGGAAAAATCATCGATGCCAAAACGCTGGTCGCCCTCCTCTGGTATCTTCGCTATCGGACGCATGCCTGAGCCACGATGATGGCAGGCCCATGCGGTCGAACTCAGACTATCGATTTGGCCAAGAAGTTTGCGGCAGGCGTGGAGCTTTCCTGGCTGATTTGGAGTGTGCGAGAGTCATCATGCTGGAATCGAACCCTGCGTGGGATCCGGTCGAGACGCTGTGCGAACTGATTCGCATTCCTAGCCAAAACCCGATGGGCCAACGGGTGGCAGGAGAAGAATGGCTGGAACATCGGATCAGCGATTGGTTGGAGCAGCGGTTGAGCCAGTTGGATGGCCAGATGCACCGTATGGAAGTGCCCGGGCGCGGCGCGAACCTGTTTCTTCATCTGCCTGGTCGACCTGACGCCAGGCACCTTCTCCTGGAAGCTCACCAGGACACCGTACCCACGACTGGGATGACGATTCCACCATTCACCCCGGCGATTCGCGACGGTCGAATCTATGGGCGCGGCGCCTGCGATGTGAAGGGTGGATTGGCCGCGATGCTTTGCGCTGTCGCGACAGCGGCAACTTGGCCAATCGAACAGCGGCCTCCCTTGACGCTTTGCGCAACCTGCGACGAGGAGTATGGCGTCCTCGGGATGCAGCAGTGGATGCGGTCTTGGTCTAAGCAAGGTACGTTTTCCGAAGGGGTCCCCCTGCAGGTTGATCAGGTCATCGTTGCCGAGCCTACGTCGCTGAATGTCGTCGTCGCTCACTTGGGGGTCGTTCGATGGAATGTCCACACCCATGGCCTGTCGGCACACAGTTCCCGTCCCTCCAACGGGCGCAACGCGATCTATCGGATGGCTTCTCTGGTGCAGTGGTTCGAGCGACAGGCGAGGGAATTGGAGCAGCATGGCAGAAGAGATGTCTGGTGCGGCGAGCCTTCGATGAGTGTTGGGGTCATCGGTGGTGGCCTCAGTGTCAATGTCGTACCTGACCATTGCCGCATCGAAATCGATCGCCGACTGATCCCTGGGGAACTAGGGATCGAGGTCTGGGGTGAGATCAAGCGGAAACTGGAAGCGGACGGGTTTTCCGATTGCACCATCGATCCTCCGTGGTGCGATCATGGACCGCTGACCCCGGGGGAGAATCTAGGATTCGCCGAGCAGCTACTGGCAGCTGCATGTCGGGAGAGCGGGAATCGCCAGTTGATCGGGGTCCGCTTCGGTACTCATGCGACCCATTTTGCGCGACATGGCATTCCCGCAGTGGTCTTTGGTCCCGGTTCGATCGATCAGGCCCACACGGCTGACGAGTGGATTGCCGTCGAGCAGTTGCAGGCCGCGACGCGCATTTTGATCTCGATCATCACTACGATGGCGCAGACTCCAAGAGCTGGCGAATCTGGAAAAGCTCGATGAGCTGCGTTGAACCGCAGCGGCCAAGCGACCATTTACCCCAATGTCGATGCGATTGTCCCTTCCCAGCAGGTCGCTGAAACGATCGGCAAACAGCGAATAAACGCTGTTCTCGCATTATTCGGAAGTGATGATTACCTGGATCAATCCTGAAAGTTCGCACCATCGGTTGCCGTAATTGTCGGGAGGTCGCCTTCCGGCTACACTGCATCGTGGAAACTGCTGGGCGGGGTCAGGCCGGCCAGCTCAGCGGCCTTTTGTTGCACCGAGGGCGAGCGGAATTCAGGGGAGTCGGTCGATATGTCCAATCAGGTGGGCAACGTGGTGGTCGAATCGGACAAGGCGGTGCTTCAGGCGGGAGGGAAGACGCTGGAGATGCCGATCGTCCGAGGCAGCGAAGGGGAACGCGCGATCGATATCGCCGAACTTCGCAAGGTCACCGGAGCGATCACCCTGGATGAAGGGTATGCCAACACGGGGTCGACCACCAGTGCGATCACCTACCTAGATGGCGATCTGGGAGTTTTAAGGTATCGGGGCTATCCCATCGAAGAGTTGGCCGAGCATTGCGATTTTGTCGAAACTTCCTACCTGCTGATCTATGGTGAATTGCCAACGTGGCATCAGCTAGAGAATTTTCGGCATCAGATTCGCCGTCACACGATGCTGCATGAAGACATGCGGTCGTTCTACAATGGTTTCCCCCGCGATGCTCACCCCATGGCGATTCTTTCGTCCGTGGTAGCAGCCCTATCGACCTTTTACCAGGACTCCCTCGATGTGCACGATCCCGAGGAAGTAAAAATCAGTATCCATCGGTTGCTTGCCAAGTTGCCGACGATCGCTGCCTACAGCTACAAGAAGTCGACTGGACAGCCCTTCATCTACCCACAGAATTCGCTCGACTACTGCGAAAACTTCCTTCGGATGATGTTCGCAGTCCCTAGTGAAGAGTACGAACCAGATCCTGATTTCGTCAAAGCGCTCAATTTGCTGCTGATCGTCCACGCTGATCACGAGCAGAACTGCTCGACATCGACGGTTCGCATGGTGGGATCATCGAACGCCAATCTCTTTGCATCGATCTCGGCGGGGATCTGTGCCCTCTGGGGCCCGCTGCATGGCGGGGCCAATGAAGCCTGCATCAACATGCTCCATCAGATCGCCCAGGATGGCGGCAACGTCAAAAAGTACGTCGACATGGCGAAGGACAAGAAGAGCAATTTCCGCTTGATGGGATTTGGTCATCGGGTTTACAAGAATTACGATCCTCGTGCCAAGATTATCAAGTCGGCATGCGACAAGCTGCTTGCCAAACTGCATTTGAACGACCCACTCTTCGAAGTGGCTCAGCAGTTGGAAGAAGTGGCGTTGAAGGATCCGTATTTCATCGAGCGGAAACTCTATCCGAACGTCGATTTCTATTCTGGGATCGTCTATCGAGCGATGGGGATTCCGGTCCAGATGTTCACAGTGCTTTTTGCGATCGGTCGACTCCCAGGATGGATCGCACATTGGGTGGAAATGCATCAGGATGCCAATACGCGGATCGGTCGACCCCGACAGATTTATACTGGACATACGACGCGCCAGATTGTTCCTATCTCCGCCAGAGGCTGATCGCATTCCCGTCTGAGTCTGCCCCGTACCAATCTTGGTCGAGGAGTAGCATTCAGCGGATGGTTGGTGGAGGTGGCGGCGAAAACGATTGAAATGTTGTTAGGGAGTTGATCTTCGAGCGATTCTTAGGAACCGAGAGCGGTAGGGCTGATCGATGAAGCCGCAAACCGAACCAACACCGCCCGGACGCTCTAGCCCCCGATTATCGCGACGTCATGTTGCTGTTCGACTGCCCCATCTGGCCGGCTGGTCGGATATTCCCGCTTGGCTTGTGAGCCTTGCCTTTCATCTACTGGTCTTCCTCGCTTTGGTGCTGTGGTGGCAACCGCTTCCACAAGGTACTGGCGCCGCTCAGGATCGTCCTGCAGGAATCGCGGTGGTGCACGAGGTCAGCGAGGGAGCCGAGGTAGAAATTCTTGGAAGCGAAGGAAAGCAGAACGAAGAGTCAGCAGCTAACGCGGCGGAGCCGTCGGAGGAGTCTTTGGCGGACGCACTTTCCAGCCTGCCTCTGGGGGCCGAGTTGCCTGAAGGAGCCAATGATGGAGCTGCTTCAGGAGCTCCCAGCACCGGGGGCGACCTTGGGGATGCGACCTTGGCTGGAAACCTCAGTGGATTGGGAGGATCGGAGGCAGCAAGCGGAACGCAAGGTGGAGGCAAAGCGAAAACGTCAGTCTTTGGGGTTGAAGGTTACGGAGATTCTTTCGTCTACCTTTTCGATCGTTCCGATTCGATGAACGCCGGACAAGCGGGGCCACTGCGCGCTGCCAAACGGGAACTGATGGCCAGTCTCGAATCGCTGACTTCAGTCCACCAGTTTCAGATCGTTTTCTACAATGAAGCTCCGACTCCCTACCGCAGCAGCATTTCCCGAAATCGCGGAATGCTTTTCGCGAGCGATGCAGAGAAGCGACAGGCAATGCGATTTGTTAGTAATGTTGTGGCGTTGGGCGGCACGGAGCATCTGGACGCTCTTCGGCTTGCCATCGCTATGGCACCTGACGTCATTTTCTTCCTGACCGATGCCGATGAGCCGGTTTTGAAAGCAGACCAGTTGGCCGATCTGGTCGATCGTTGTCAGCGCGCTGGTACGACGATTCATGCGATCGAGTTCGGCCAGGGGAGCAATCCTCGTTCCGGGCGATGGATCGAAGCCCTCGCCGACCGAACCGGAGGGGAGTATCGCTACTTGGATGCCACCGAGCTGACCGTTCCATGAACAAGAAATCGAGTAGCCCACAGCGGGACCCGAGGAGCCATCAGACGGGGCGATCCGCATCGGAATGGAGGCGGCTGGGGGTACTTCTTTCACGGCGATTCAATGAGTTTCGCTTTAGCAGTCGCCGCTCGGTGGCTGCAGGTTTTCTGGTAGCGATCGTTCTGCTGGACCGTGGTTCCCCGGCACTTAGCCAGCCAGTGCAGCAAAGCATCGAAGCGGGAGCGTCGGTAGCGGATTTGGAGCGATTGGAGCGATGGATGCGGGAGCGACCGCAGCCGTTAAGTCGATGGGTCTGGGGATCTCCCCCCGATCAGGATGGAACGTGGGTATCCGATTCCGGTGACTGGATGGAGGGGAGAATTCTTGATTGGAACGCCGACGGTTTGATGCATCTGATCGAAGGGGATCCGGAGATTCGTCGGTTGCAAGGGGATCAATGCGCAGCGATGGAGGTAGCTTGGTCGACGCCACAGGCCGATCAGGCCGATCGAATGTATCGTCAGGGAAACTGGCTGGAATCGGTTCGATCGGCACAACAAGCGATGGGGTCGGGGATCCTTCCCTGGCAGCGACGTGTCCTTGCGACGCAGATTGTCGATGCCCTGGTGCAGGAGGGGAAGATCGATCTGGCAGTAGGTGTCTGGGAGAAGTTGATTCAGGAGCGTCCTCCCCTGCTCCACTATGCCTTCTTGCCGCTGGTGTGGAGTCGCGACGCGATCACAGTAAAGACTCCTTCGAACGCACTTTCATGGCTGGATTCCGACGAGCCTTCTGTGCGTCTGGTAGGCGCCTCTTGGTTGCTAGCTACCCGCGATCGGCAGCGGGCGCTGGAGGTTCTGCAAGCTTTGGCGAAGGACTCCCATCCAGCGATTCGGCAATTGGCCATTGCGCAGCAGTGGCGCGTCCTTTCGGCTTCCCAGTTTGCTGCCGAGAAATTGCCCGAGATTCTGGCAGCTCGCGACCGGATGCTGTTTCCGCTGCAGATGGGGCCGACGTTTCTGATCGCGGATCGACTGGAGGAAGCCGACCAGGCCGTTTTGGCGCTCTATCAATGGCAGCACCTGGTAACGCTCCATCGCCAGACGAGGTTAGGTGCGGTGGCTGCGCGACGTTGGTTGGAACTCCTGGCACAGTCCAATCCAGAGGCGACCGAAGCAACACGCGCGTGGTGCGCTAAGCAGTTGCCTTTCTGGGAAGCGGTGCAGGGAAGTTCTCGCAAGGATGGCAAAGGCGAGTGACCCGATCGCTCGCAGGGTGCTGGATCAAGTACGATGTTTTTTGGGGTGTCGTGGCATGGAGTGCACAAGTCCCCCAGAACCATAGCCATGTGAAAGAAGACTGAGGAAGTGTCGATGTTCCATCGTCGAGTCGGGTTATTGCTGGGATGCTGGACGCTTGCCGTCAGCCCGGCTGTTGTTTGGGCGCAGGGGACACCAGAAGCACCAGCGGATGGTGGTAGTTTCTGGTCGGTGGTTTTCAGTGGAGGTCCCTTTGGAATCGGCATCATGCTGGTGCTGATTGCGATGTCGATTTTGACCGTCTACTTGATCGTCGATCAGGCGCTGCTGTTGCGACGATCCCAACTGCTCCCCCAGTCCTTTGCAGAAGAAGTTCGGCAGATGCTGCTAGCCGGAAAGTGGAAGGAGGCAGAGACACTGTGTCGGGAGCGGCCGAGTCCTTTGGGGTGGGTTCTTCACAGCGGTTTGGGTGAAGCTGAGTTTGGTTGGCCGGCAGTGGAAAAGGCAATGGAGGAAACGCTTGCCGAGCAGGCAGCGAGGTTGTTTCGAAGGGTGGAGTATTTGTCGGTCATTGGGAACCTCGCACCTATGCTTGGATTGCTTGGAACGGTGGCTGGAATGATCATCGCTTTCCGGCAGGTAGCGGTCAGTCAAGGCTCGGCAGGGGCCGGCGATCTCGCATCGGGCATCTACTCGGCGCTTGTCACCACGGTTGCCGGTCTGCTGATCGCCATCCCGGCACTGGGAGCTCTGGCGATCTTTCGCAATCGAATCGATCAGCTGATGGCCGAATCGGCTTACGTCGCACAGCAGGTCATCGCGCCACTGCGCCGTCGTCTTTTAGCCAACTTGCGCAGTCCCATTCCTGGAGCCGCAGGTTCGGGACGAGGTGCGAGTGGCGGTGGGAACTGAGGTTGGGGAGCGATCATGAAGGTTCCGCATTACCGACCCTCCGGTGGCACCACCATTTCGATGACACCGATGATCGACATTGTTTTCCTGCTGATTATCTTTTTCCTGGTAAGCAGCCATATGGCCAGCCGGGAGACGGCTCAGCCGATCGACCTGCCATCGGCTGCGACCGCTCTTACTTCCGAAGCCATCTCGCCAGATGCCACGCTAAATATCCTCAGAGATGGTGGGATGCAGTTGCAGGGGGAATCGATCCAAATGGAGGGGCTGGCACTGGCCCTCCAGCGGATCGTCGCAGATGATGGGCCTATCCAACTACGGATCAGAACTGACCGGACGCTTCCCTACGAACAGGTAGAGAAGGTTTTGTTCGAATGCTCCCAAGCAGGGGTTACCGATCTGCTCTTCGGGGTTTTCGGAGAAAAGGTGCAGCGATGAAGATCCCAACACGATTTGGTCCAGGCGCTGCTTCGCGACGCCAGGGAGCACTGGACCTGATGATGACACCAATGATCGACGTAGTTTTTCTCCTTCTGGTTTACTTCATCGCCACCACATCGTTTCAGAAGCCGGAGAATCAGTTGCCGACCGGTGTAGTGAAGCCTCCAGGTGGAAGAGCTGCCGAGGCGAAGCCTCCCGAACCGATGGAAGTGATTCCCGAGGAGATTCTGGTGCGTGTGCGGCAGGACGATGGGGGTGGGATCCTCTACCAGGTCAACGGTTCGGCGGTTGGCAATTATCAAGAATTAGTGGAACGATTGACCAGAATCGTGTCAGTGCGAGCCGACGTGCCGATCGTGGTTGCGCCGGAGAAGAGGGTGGCGATGCAGGAGGCGATTGCGGCCTATGATGCAGCCCGAAGAGCTGGGGCGTTGAGCGTTTATTTCGCCATCCGAGGGAAGGGGAAAGAGTGATGAACGAATCGGTCAGGCAACCCAGCTCGTTGCAGCGGCTGGCAAGCATCGATGTGTTCCGCGGGATGGTGATGTTTCTGATGTTGGCCGAGATGCTTCGATTGGGAAGATTCGCCGACATGCGGTTCACCAGTTCCTGGGGGAAGTGGATGACCGAGCATCAAGTATGGGACTGGCTGAAGTTTCATACGACCCATGTGGAGTGGTCTGGTGGATCACTGCATGACATGATCCAGCCTGGTTTTTCTTTCCTGGTCGGTGTTTCGCTTCCCTTTTCTCTAGCCGCTCGTCAGGCTCGCGGTCAGTCGCGATGGTCCATGCTGCTGCATGCGGCATGGCGTGCGGTTGCTTTGGTCCTTCTGGGCATCTTTTTGCGCAGTCTGAGCCGTTCAGCAACCTACTTCACTTGGGAAGATACTCTCTCCCAAATCGGTCTTGGATATTTCTTTTTGGTCGTCCTTGGGATGATGCCCAGCAAAGCCTCTTGGATCGCTTTGGGAACTCTGCTGGTCGGCTTCTGGCTAGCCTTTTTTCTCTTCCCGCTGCCCGGAGCCGATTTCTCCTATCCAGCGGTGGGAGTGCCAGAGGACTGGCAGCACCATCGGCCCGGTGTGGCGGCTCATTGGAACAAAAACAGCAATCTTTCTTGGTGGTTTGACCGTTGGTTTCTGAATCTTTTCCCAAGAGAAAAGCCGTTTGAATTCCATCCGGGCGGTTACGCTACGCTCAGTTTTATACCCACCTTAGCGACAATGCTCATGGGCGCGATCGCCGGTGGCTGGCTGAAGGAAATTCCTGAATGGAAGGGCCGTTCGGTTCGGTTGTTGCTGTTGGGGGGAGCATCCCTTGGGCTTGGCTGGCTGTTGGACCTGACAGGCCTTTGCCCGATTGTCAAAAGAATCTGGACCCCTTCTTGGACTCTGTGGAGCGGTGGCATCTGTATCCTTTGGTTGCTCACGTTGCATTGGATCTGCGATGTTGCTCAGTGGCGCTGGTGGGCCTTTCCCTTTTCCGTGATTGGTGCCAACAGCATTCTCGCCTACGTCATCGATTGGACAATGCTGGGTTGGATTCGAGACAACTGGACCCGTCATCTGCAGTGGCTTCCTCAGCGTTGGACGACTCCGCTGCTCACCGACTTTGGACTCAGCGTCCTGACCTTTGCCACCGTCTGGCTGGTGCTCTTGTATCTCTACCGGAAAAGGATCTTCATCCGCCTCTGATCGACAAACAATTCTCCTTTAGCATTTATTTTTTTCCTCGAGGGGCGTCGTTTCCTTCCATCGCACCGACATTCATTTCATCCGTCTGAGCTCAATATGAACATTTGGCATGCGGTTGGATCTTTGGCCTTGGTAGCTTGTTGCTGGCTGGGAAACAGTTGGGGGTGGCAGGAGTCACCCAGGACGGTAGCGGAGTCGTCGGGTTTCTTGCGAACCAGTACCAGCCAGGAAAGCCAGTCGTTTTTGGAAGAGTTGACCAAAGAGCAATCGCTGGCGACGCTGGAATCGATCGGCGAAACGATCGAGGGTCGATCGTTGATGACAGTGCGTTTTGCCAAGCCGGGAACTTCTCTGCCTCTGCCTCCGGAAGATCCTCGCTTGCTCGTTCTGCTGCTGGGCAACATTCACAGCGGGGAGTGCGATGGCAAAGAGGCATTGCTGGCGATGGTTCGGGATTGGTGCAAGGAGCCGCCGCGGGACTTGTTGGAGCGATTGGTGGTGGTCTTCCTTCCCAACTACAACGCTGATGGGAATGACCGCTTTGGCAAGCTGCATCGGCCTGGGCAGGGAGGACCGGTCGAAGGCATGGGGGTTCGCGAGAACGCACAAGGATTCGATCTGAATCGCGACTTTGTCAAATTGCAGAGCCCGGAAGCTCGCAGCTTGGTTACCGCGATCGATCGATGGCAGGTGGACGCATTGATCGATCTCCATACGACCAATGGATCATTGCATCGGTATCCCCTTACCTACGATGTGCCGCACAATCCCGCTGCTCCTGCCGACCTGGTGCAGTGGCTGCACACTACCCTTCTTCCGGAAGCAACAAAGCGTCTGAAAGCCGAGGGGATCGATTCGTTCTACTACGGGAACTTCAGTCCCGACCACAAGAGTTGGGAAAGCTTTGGTTTTGAACCGCGCTACAGCACCGAATATATGGGACTGCGCGGCCGCATCGGGATTCTGTCCGAATCGTACTCGTACGCCGGGTACCAGGAACGAATCGATGTTTCGTATCGCTTCACCCGACATTGCCTTGATCTGCTGGCCGAGCACCATCAGGAGTTATCGGAGTTGATCCGTGAGATAGACAACCGGCATCGGCTGCGCCAAGAGCGGCCTTATGAGTTGCCTATCCAAGCAGTGGAATCGGGGAGCGGGCCGATTCGCAGTGTGTTGGGCTACAGCTATCCGGAGTCGGAATCGAAGGAACAAGATGGACGGCAACCACGTTTCCCTTCGCCCCGAGATCGTGATCGCCGCGACTCGCTGTTGCCTGTCGAATACCGTGTGGAGCTAAGAAACCAGTATCGAGCCACACGGACCATCCAACTTCCGGACGGTTACTATCTCCCCGATTCGCTCGCTTGGGCGGTCGAGCTGCTACGTATGCACGGCGTCGATATCTACCGCTGCGATTCTTTGCCGCTGGCTGATGTTGAAGGGTTCGAAGTGGGGATGGTCAGTGAAGTGCGAGAGCAGCCTTTTCAGGGGCTTTCGCTAAAGCGGATCCGTTTGAGCCAACAGGTGGATGATGCGAAGGCGCGTGGGGCTTGGCTGCAGCAGTTTCGCGAGGAAGGTGGGTTCTGGATCCCGACACGGCAACCTCTGGGGGCGCTGTTGGGTTATCTACTGGAAGCCGAGTCGGAGGAAAGCGTTGGGACCTGGGGTTACCTGGACGGCTACCTTGCAGCAGGTCGGCCATTTCCGATCGTACGCGTGATTCGGGAGGGCGCCTTGCTGTCGCAGTTGACAACGGAGCGGCCGAAATGGTCGGGGGTACCCAGAAAGGAACCACTGCGACTGGAAACGCTGTTTCAGCCCGGAAGGATGATCCAACCGGCTGGAAAAACCATAACGGCGGATGCCTTCCCGCGATGGCGCCCCGGTAGCGCAATCTACGAAATGAAACGTGGGCCAGGTGCATGGGTTGCAGTGGAGGCGGCCAGTGGAGCGATGGAGCCGATGGAATGGACCAACCGCATGGCGGCTCGCCTCAAACAATTCTCGGGTCTGGAAGGTCAGGAGGTTTCTGACTCCATCCGTTCGGAAAACTATCATCCGGGTACCGGACAAGCCTTCGCATCGATCGCCAAAGATCTCTACCTCTATGACCACCGTTCCGGAGAGGCGCGCCGGCTGACCGAGTCGCCGGAGGTGGAGGAAGAGCTGCCTTCGATGAGCCCGGACGGGACAGCGATGGTCTTTGTGCAGGAGAACGATCTGCACTGGATTGATTTGAAAAGTGGGCAGCAGCGGCGAATTACCGAGGGTGGATCGGCGACGAGATTTCAGGGCAAATTGAATTGGGTTTATCAGGAAGAGATCTATGGTCGTGGGAACTATCGTGGCTACTGGTGGGATCCCACTGGCAAGTACCTCTGCTGGTTGCGCCTCGATTCGGCCGGTATGGATCGACATTGGCTCACCGATTCCAATCCGGCATTGCAGACGCAGGAGTCGGAGTATTACCCACAGCCGGGGCGTCCCAATCCAGTTGCTACGCTTTGGTTGTACGATACGACTAGCCAGACCCATCGTCGGATTTCGCCTCAGGAGTATTCCAGTGATAGCTTTCTTCTGGTTCGGGTCGACTGGAAGCCGGATGGATCGCTAGTCACTTTTCAGGTGCAGGATCGGGTCCAAAGCTGGTTGGAGCTTTGGGGTTATCGCCCGGGAGACGAGGTGGCGAGCAAGTGGTTTCGGGAATCGAGTCGGGCATGGATGGAACCGCTGGGGCCGCCCCATTGGTTGGCCGATGGCAGCTACTACTGGCTGACGGACCAACCGCTGGGATTCCGGCATCTGGCGCGCGTCGATCCGGAGGGAGGCATGTCTCATCCCCAAGTCGATCTGCCGCGCGAAATCGAAGCCATCCACCACGTCTCAGCTGACGGGCTCTCGGTACTGGTGGAGGCGGCGGATGAGGATCCCGCCGGAAGGCACCTCTGGTCGATTGCCTTCCCGGAAGGAAAGGGAACGCGCCTGACAGCTCTGGAGGGTACGCACCAGGTTTCCGTTCACCCTGATGGAGAGTACTTCTTTGATCTTCATAGCAGTCTGCAGCAGTCTCCAACGCTTTACCTGAGGCAGCGAAACGGGCATCTGGGGCGTGCGATCGAAGTTCCCAAGTCAGACCGCCACAGGACATTGGAAGAGGTTTCCATCAGCCGGTTCACGCTCCCCACGGAGGATGGGGCGTCCTTGCAGGGGCTGCTGATGTTGCCGGCCGATTGGACTGCCAAGGGCTACCAGGGAAAGCTGCCGGTGATCTATCACGTCTATGCGGGACCGCGTACGCCGACCGTGAAGGATTCGTGGGGCAATAGTCTCTACTGGTGGCACCGATTCCTGGCGCAGGAGGGTTACGCAGTGGTCTACTGCGACCATCGTGCTGCGCGCGGTCGATCGATCGCCGACACCTGGGGGATGCATCGACATTTGGGAGAGATCGAGATGGCCGACACCCGTCGTGTGGTGGAGTGGATTGGTCAGCAGCCTTGGGCCGATCGCGATCGCGTTGGGATTTGGGGTTGGAGCTACGGTGGATACATGACAGCCTACGCCATGACCCATAGCGAGTGGTTTCGAGCTGGAATCGCCGGGGCTCCAGTCACCGACTGGCGGCTGTATGATTCCATCTACACCGAGCGACTGATGGATACTCCGGAAGCCAATCCAGTCGGGTACTCCCGGAGTTCCGTCCTGGAGGCCGCCGATCGTCTTCATGGACGGCTGATGCTGATTCATGGCGAACTGGACGACAATGTCCATTCTTCCAATTCGTTGCAACTAGCGGCTCGGCTGCAGGCTTTGGGCACCCCCTTCGATCTGATGATCTATCCCGGAAACCGGCACGCGATCTCCAATCCGGCACAGAAGTATCACCTCCATCGCACCATGCTGGAGTTCTGGGATCGGCATCTGCGGAAGGTGGATCCGGAAGGTCCATAGAATCGTTGGGGCATTGCCCTGACAGCCCGTACCGAGATTAGATCCTTCCAAGCCGCCGCTTGATCGGCCGGTTAGCGATCGGTGGGACGAACTGGCCTTCGGGGCGTTTGATACCCCTTCCTGCGATCCGGGCGCGGCGCTCCGAGGACGACAGCGACGATAGCCAATGGCAACAGGTCACCACCCGCTCAATCGTCCGACAATCCTTCCAGGAAATGGAGCATGCTTCGGATCGCAAATCCGGACCCGCCTGCATCCATCCAAGCGCAAGGGCTTCCCGCGAAGGCTGGACCTGCAATGTCGAGATGAGCCCATGGTTTGCCAGCGACGAATTCTTCCAGGAACTTGGCGGCCGTGATGGCGCCTCCCCATCGTCCTTCGCCGACATTTTTAATGTCACCCACCTTCCCGACAATTTGGTCGCGGAAGAAGGAATGCATCGGCATGGGCCAGACGTACTCACCGGCTCGCTGGGCGGCTTGCTGGATCTGCGAGGTCAGCAGGTCACTATTCGAGAAAAGTCCCGCGATATCGTTCCCCAGCGCCACCACACAAGCGCCCGTCAGCGTAGCGAAATCGACAATACGAGCCGGTTTCGAATCGAGTGCGACGTTTAGACAATCAGCCAGTACCACCCTTCCCTCGGCATCGGTATTGTGAATCTCGATCGACTTGCCACTTCGGGCCTGAATCACATCCCCCAGCTTGTAGCAGTCATCCCCCAGCATGTTCTCAACCAGTCCGACCAGTCCCACCACAGGTTGCCGGATTTTCAGTTTCGCCGCAGCCTGCAGGATCCCTACAACCGTGGCGGCCCCAGCCATATCCCCTTTCATCGTCAGCATGCCATCGGTCGGCTTGATTGAAAGTCCGCCGCTGTCAAAGGTGACTCCTTTCCCAACGAGGGCCGTTGGTGCGCTCCCTGTGGCGTTGCCACGATGACGCAGAATGAGCAGTCTTGGTTCCCGGGATGAACCACGGCCTACCGCCAGCAGTGCATGGCAGCGTTCCTGCTCGAGTCGCTTTCGATCCCAAACTTCTACTTCCAGGCCAGATGTGCTGGCCATCTCGACGATTTCCTTGGCAAAGGATTCCGGGTACAGGTAGTTGGGTGGTAGATTGATCCAACGCCGCGCAGCCAGCATCGCCTCGCCGATGATCTTGCCTCGGTGCAGGGCGCTTTCCCCCAGACCCTCCCAGAAAAAAGTCTTGGGAGGAGTCAGCGACTTCTCCGCTCGAAAGAGGTCCTGTCCGACCGCGCCATTCATCAAGCCCGCGACTGCAGCTTCCTTTGCTTCTTGGCTAGCTGGAAAGCCGGACAAGCGTACCGAGTTGCGAGGCTTGGAGCCGATCGACTTGGCGACCGCTGCGCCCAGACGGAAAGCGACCCCCTCTTCCTCCATCGAAGCGGTATCGATACCGGCAATCAGCAGAGCATTGCATGGCAACTGGGGAGGGAAGTGATGGAGCGAGGTTGCGAAAAGCGATGTGCTTATCTGTTGGGAATCGAGCAATCTTCCGAGCCAACCGCCGCTAGTTTGATCCCAATGTCGGAGGTCGGGTCGATCTCGCCATTGCTTGCCTGCCACCAGCACTAAAACATCGCAAGGGTCTGGGCGATGTTGTCCCACGTCGACTATGTCCATGCACTGCTCCTCCTTCAAAATCGTCTGCTAGACCCACCCATTGTAGGATGGAGACGAATCCTTTCCTATCGGGCTGATGGCTCGCGCTACATCCTGCGACCCCAGGAGCAGGTGGGAACTGTTCGCGCGGCTAAAGTACCGAAGTTGGCGCGTTTATCATCACTTTGTTTTTCGTTCGCTCCTTCGGGAAGGTCAATCGATGCGTTATCGAAGCACGCGTCAAGTCGTCGAGGATCTGCGAAGGCATGGGCGGCTGGTGGAGTGCAACGAGCCTCTGGACGCTCGTCTAGAGATTGCGGAGGTGCAGCGGCGGGTTTACGCAAGGGGCGGACCTGCAGTCTACTTTTCCCGCCCTGCCAACAGCCCTTTTCCTATGGTCAGCAATCTCTTCGGGACCATCGAACAGGCACGCTTCCTGTTTCGGGATACGATCGAATCGGTCCGCCGCGCCATCGAATTGAAGGTTGATCCGTCTTCACTGGCGAAAAATCCTTGGCGCTACCGTAGCGCCCCTTGGGTTGCATGGACGATGCTGCCCGGTCGTGTGCGCCGAGCACCGGTGCTGGAGCAACGGATTCCGCTGAGCCATCTGCCCCAGTTGGTCAGTTGGCCATTGGATGGTGGGCACTACGTCACCCTGCCCCAGGTGCTCAGTCAGTCCCCGGGTACGCGTGGCCTGCAAGGTCTGAACCTGGGGATGTACCGAGTGCAGCTTGGAGGAAATGATTTTGATCCTGCAACGGAAGTGGGGCTGCACTACCAGATTCATCGGGGTATCGGAGTTCACCATCAGCTGGCACTGCAGCAGGGAAAACCGCTTCCAGTCGCCATCACGGTCGGTGGAACTCCGGCGATGACTCTGGCCGCCGTGATGCCGCTTCCGGAGGGGATGAGCGAACTGATGTTTGCGGGGGCTTTGGCGGGCGGTCGCATCCCGATGCACGTCGCCCCAAATCAGGCCCCGATCTACGCCGATGCCGATTTTGTTCTTGCAGGCCAGATCGATCCTGGAGCAACCAAACCGGAGGGGCCTTTTGGCGATCACCTGGGTTACTACAGTCTTCGCCATCCCTTTCCCTTGATGCGGGTGCAGATCGTATCTCACAGGAAGGATGCTGTCTGGCCTTTCACCGTGGTTGGGCGACCGCCCCAAGAGGATACTACCTTCGGTCAATTGATCCACGAATTGACAGGGCCGGTACTTCCCACGGTCTTGCCCGGGGTGCGGGCCGTGCATGCGGTTGATGAGGCGGGGGTCCATCCGCTGCTGCTGGCGATTGGATCCGAGCGATACACGCCATTTCGGCGAGCGGACCGACCGCAAGAGTTGCTGACACAGGCCAATGCCATTCTCGGGCAAGGACAACTCTCGCTCGCCAAATATCTTTGGATTCTCGATGGCAATTCGGCACCGCAGGTCGACCTCCACGACACCTGCCAATTCCTGCAGGAGATGCTTCGTCGCATCCAGTGGCAGCGAGATCTTCATTTTCAAACTCAGACTACCATCGATACGCTCGACTATTCCGGCGATCGTTTTCAGGGCGGTTCCAAGGTGGTTGTCGCTGCCCGGGGGCCTGCTATCCGAACGCTTGGCAATACACTTCCTTCCGCCGCTGTGTTTCCCGCTGGATTTCGGAATCCCCGCGTCGCTGCGGAGGGGATTCTGCTTCTTGAAGGTCCTTCCCTGAGTAACGCAGTGGCAGAGAGTGCCGAACTGGAAGAGTCGACATGGCCGACGCGCGACGAGGCCGACGGCGCGATGCAGCGGCTATCGGAATCATTAACCGGATGCCAGTGGCGAGATTCTTTCCCTTTGATCGTCGTCGTCGATGACGCCGACTGGGCGTCCAAATCGAACGACCGTTGGATCTGGCTGGCCTTCACACGCAGCGATCCCGCAGCCGATTTGCATGGAGCCGGCCAGAAGGTCATCAACAAGCACTGGGGATGTGAAGGTCCCCTCCTGATCGACGCGAGAAGAAAACGCCATCATGCACCTCCTCTATTGGAAGACCCTGCAGTCTCCCGAAAGATCGATGCCCTGGCAGCACGTGGTGGACCGTTGGCGCGGTATCTCTAATTCGCCAGCCATCCCATCGTTGCCCCATGGTTCCCTTCCTTACCGATCGATTCCGGGAGTTATCGAGTCACCAAGATGATCAAGAGAGATCGAGGGATTGGGTATGGCTGCGGGATCAGCTAGTGTGGTTCCAAGAGCAGTGGTTCCAAGAGCAAGGACAAATGGAACCGGAATCTTTGAAAGCGACATGTCATTTGCTGACCACCGCCTAGTGACACCGTCGCCGCACCGAGTGCGACGGCGTAGCGGATATACGGAGTCCTCCTCCGGATGAATGCGAAAGATTAGGTCACCAGCGCTACCGATGACCTGGTGAATTCAGCATTCCAGATCCAGTGGTTGACGATCTTGTAGGGTCAGAGGCGACCGACTTTCGGCCGCCGCCATCAACCCTCGATCTCGTCGTCCAGAGGGCTGACGTCCATTCCGTCGTAGGACTGTAGCCCACGGGCATTAGCGAATTGTTCCAGAGCCTCATTGAGCTCTGTCAGCGAGTCGACCGTATGGGACTCTGCCCGCTCCATATGCAGAACGAAGAAATACCCTTCCTGAGGTTCCAGTTCCTCCGATTCCTGATCGTCTTCGTCGGAGTCCTGCTGTTCCTCGGATTCGCTTGCCTTTAGCATTTCGACAAAGTCGAAACCCTCTGCTTCCAGATCAGGAATGGCCTCTTCCAGCTTGCGAGGATCGGGATCGACGAAGTAATAGCCCCAAAGCATCTCCTTGGAAGTATCTACTCCGTCTTCCTGCATCTCCTGGAACAGATCTTCTACCAATTGACGTTCGATCATCCCTGCCATCCTTTACCTGGAGGTGTTTCTTCAAGCTTCCTTTGGGCCGGGAAGCGACCGTTCGATGGTAGCCCAAAGCGACCGGGTTGCCTATCGGTTCTAGGTCCCTAGGCCCAAGGAAGCGGTACTTTTTGCGACCCCGCCGCTAACAAACTGCCCGGAGATCTGCTTGGGGTGCTGATTTGGTTGTTTCCCAGAGAAGCCAGCAAGCTTCCTCGGCAGGTGATGCACTTACCGTGAGCGGTAGTGCAGTTGGCAAGCAGCGCTTGCCGGACACTGGGAAAAAAATCAAGGAAGACCAAGGGAGCCGTTGCTGGCGACCGAGTCCCCTGTCCCGTCTGAGACCGCTTGCCGAGGCTCCTTCCTCTACTTCGGCTCAAATCAGAGCTTCGGAATGGGGCGTGTCTTCGGCTTATTCAGCATCATCGCTTCCTCATCGACCCCCGGAGGAGGTGGAGGCGGAGGTGGGGGAGGATTGTTGCTGGGTGGGGGTGGTGGTGCTAGGTCGGTGAATGATTCCACCCATGACCAACCGATGGGGCGAGCCAACTGCTGTTTGGCGAGCAGTCCCCAAGGGGTTCCCGCGTGCTCTTCGGCCACACGGGTCAGCAATTCCGTCGCCTGCTGGGCCTGTTTTTCCAGAGCGCTGTTGATGGATACTTCGCTGGAGGGGCGCAGCGTCCAAGTGTTGTTCTTTGGGTCTTCGAAGTTGATGCCTCGCTTAGCCTTGGCGAGCATACCGTTGTAGCCCTCAGCCCGTACTTTTTCGGCAAGAGCGGTGCCAAGCGAGAGATCGAAGGAGGCCAGCCAGCGTGGACTGAGTTCCTTTTCTCGGTGTTTAAGACCTTCCTGAAGCAGTTCGCAAAGTCCCTGCAACTTTGGCTCCAGCCTAGCTGCTTCCCTCTGGGATTCGGTCAGTTCGTTGACGAACTGGGCTTCATCGCGTTTGATGAATTCCGTGCGGGGGCGATCGAGAGTTCCAACGCGGGAGTTTCTGGCTGCTTGCAAAAGGGCTTGGCGAAGGGGGCTTTCCTGTACTGCCTTGAGGTATTTCTCTTCGGAGAGATAATCAGGACGATATCTGTCCATCACTTCGGGATCGAAAAAATAGGCCAGATGGCTGGCGAACGCATCGGTATCCGATCGCTGAATCCGTTCGTTGAACTTACGATTCGGGTGTACGGTAAAGTAGATGCCTCCCGTCTCGACGCACGCGCGGGAAAGTGCATAGGGACCGAAACCGGAGTCGATGATCGGTTCTTCAAAGTAATCGTCTTCGTAACCTAGCTGAATCCGTTCAGGAAGGATCGATTCCGGTCCCTGATCGATCTGGGCCCATTGAGGTGTTTGGTCGTATTCCGGATCTGGATCGACATACTTGATGTAGCTGAATTCACGCCCGAACGGAGCAGGGACGCCCATAACGTAAATCGGCATGGCATGTTTTCGGCAGAGTTCCAGCGTCTGTTCCATCCCTTGGATATCGTCGCCTCGTTCATCGGTGACCGTGATCAGAAGCACATTGCGCTGCGGTCCTCGTGACGACTTCAGATTCCGGTAACTCTTGTACTTGTCAGCGGCCAGATAGAGAGCCGAGAAGACCCGTTCGACGCCAGATACATCAGTTTCAATCCGATCGATGGCTGCAGTGATCTCGTCCAAATCGGCGGTGGGGTTCTCGGTTAGCAGTTCCACTTTCTCGCCGAAGGAAATAACGCTGGTCAAAAGAGTCTGTGCCTCTCTTTCCTCTTTCGCCGCGCGGGAGTTGCGAGCCAGATTCGATTTAGCGGCCTGAACGATTCCGAGCTCCTCGTAGATGCGTTCGAACCGCTCCCTTATCTCGGCTCGCCGCCGCGTGAGACTGGCGGAAGCATCGAAAAGCCACACGACCAATGTCGGTCGTTCTTCGATCGACTGCAGAATCTCGTAGGTGATCCGATCGACGGCACCATCGGTACCGGTGGCACCCACCCCAGTCATTCCACGAACCGCCTTCGGAGCTTCGGTCAGTCCCACTGCCTGCTTGATCGATACCGAAACATCGAAAGTCGGTCTCTCGGTCAGATTGGTCAGTTGCATCGATGGGATTTCCGACACATCGGCGATCACCGGCGCGGCGCTGAGTGCCATCGATTGCCCGGCTAGAGAATTGGCACCGATCTCATCGCTGGGAGCTTCCGAGTAAGCGATCTGCGTCACTTCAAACTCGGGAGAAGGTTCTTCGATCGTCGGGCTGGCCTGGATCAGCATGGCGATCTGTTCGGGAACCTTCAGGATGGGGATCATCGCCAGACCGACCACCACCGCCAGGTGCGCGAAGAAACTGATGGCTAGGGCCTGGGAATCCTTGTCGATCCAGGTGGTCCAACTGGAAGATCGCGAGTTGTTGGATTCCTCTAGGTTCTGATCACCTTCCATCGGAAGTTCTTCGTAATCCCCGGATGGTTCGTTGCGGAACTCAATCGGTATCGACATGCCGAGTCCTTCCAAGGAATCGTCACCGACAGGCAATCCGGGTGCCCAGGAAAAGCACCCTAGCCCCGTGGTGGGACAGCCGTAGAATCTGAATTGTTGCCATGCTTCCTTTCACTATAAGGGACAGGGACCGCCGAATGTATCCAGAAATCCCATTTTCCCTTGTCGAAAATGCGATTTCACTGAGGACCAACGGTCCCGCCAAATTGTCGAATGGACCAAAAGAAACGGCCCGCCTTCGATCGGCGGGCCGCAGGTTGAGTCGTCTTTGGCGAGGCAACGGAATCAGGTTCCGTTCCAGCACCATGCAGGAGTGGCCGGAAGCTTGGGACGCTGCTGGGAGAGTTCCGAGGCAACCGTATCGTTGGCAACCACGGTCCAGGCATCGATATAGACACCACCGCTGGTGGAAACCACCCAGCCGCCACTGGTTTGGATGAAGCTACACTGTGGAGGCAATTGCTTGGGGACCCCCAGGCTGGCAGATTCCACCGTGCGATTACGATCCTTGAGGTCACCCAGTTCGCATCCGGCCAACTGTTCCAGTCCCTTGGCGTCGATCAGGGCTGCTACGACGCACAGGTCGATCACATTACGGAGTTCACCAAAAATTGGATCCTGAACCGATAGCTCGTCCAGTTTCTCGGTAAACAGTTCTGCCCATTTTTGAGCGACGCTACCCTGCTTTCCAGTCTGCTTTCGGTTCCCTTGGGCATCGACAAACTCTTCTTCGGTCAGCGTTTTGATGCCGCGTCCTCGAAGATGCCAACTGAGCCCATCGTCCGAGCGTTCGATGGCGTCGTAATCGCATGCCATCCACCATCGCGACTGCTGATACGCGTTGGGACGATTGCGAATCATCTCCAGGTAGCTGGGCAGATTCTTGACAGGAGCCTGAGCGAGATCCATCCCGTACCGCTTCATCTGATAATCGGCGGCTAGCAGGACGCGGGCCATGTGACTGTCGGCAGGAACTCCCTTCAACTCAACCGTCTGAGGCCCAAACGCATCTCGCATCGCGGGTTCCATCCGCTTGGGATTTTGCCCGGGAGCCAGAGAGACGTTTTTAAGTAGGTTTTGTAGCCGCTGAATCCCTTCGGATGTGGGGTCGATCGAAACGGAAATGCCTTCCTTCTTCGATGCTTCCGTCGTACGTAGCGAGACTAGAAGGTCGTCCAGGTACAGGACCGGTCGTCCCGACTTCTGTCCGACTACCGACCCCCGTTCGGAAATCGTCCAAGGCTCGGCAGGGCCACCGATGACGATGTCATTCAATTCGGGGTAGGCAAAAACGTACTCAACCCGAGTCAAACCACCGAGGAAAAGCATTTCTTCGGGGATGGGACGATCGGCCTGCTTCAGTTCCGCTAACTGGCGCTGCAATTCTTTCAGCGAGATCCACCGTTGGTCGGTTGGCTGGCGAAAGTCTGCTTGAGGCCCACGCACCAACTGCCGCATCGCCTGCAGCGCCTCTTGGCGATCGGTGATCTCCGCATCGCGCACGACGCCATTGGCATCGACCATCACCCCACCGACAACACGGTTGACAAAGCCTCCATTACCGAACTGAGCCGCAGCTTGCCCGATCGACAGGATCGAAGCCGATACGAGAAAAAGGCAACGGCTAGCCGTCGTCAACAACCATCGACTACCATGAAGTCGCGACCGACTTTGGACCGGCATAGTGCAGCTCCCGAAAGCAAATGTCCGATCGATCCGCCCGAATGGGTCGTCGGAGGTTTTGGTCAACCAAGGGCAAAGGGATTTTTGCCAGCAACCGGCATCCATACCAAATGGATGGCTGCCGAGCGTGGCGCATTTCTTCCCCGTCGGACGACTGCGGAATTCTTCATCACGTTCCGCCGCCATTCTCGACGGAATTCAGAATAATTGGGCGTCATAGACGATGCAACCAAACAAATCGAATGGCTATTTGATTATTCGGCATGGTGGGAGGTGGAGCGACGTGCTGCGACTCCACCCGACCCAACGCATCGCCATCGGTCGGGCCAGCCAAAGCCATGTGGTGGTGGCCGATCACCTGTGCAGCCGATTTCACGCGGAACTTTATTGGGATCAGGAAGGGTGGTGGATCCAGGATCAGAAAAGCCGGAACGGAACGTTTGTTAACGGCATGAGGGTCGAGCAACCGGTGAGGCTGCGACCGGGGGATCAAATCCAAGTCGGCTCCTGCTCTATTCTTTTTTCTAGCCACTTGGGGGGGGCAATCGCGCCAGCGGGAACCTCGGCCCAGTCCGCCGGCACTGCCGTGGGGCCTGGAGCCACTGCCCCATCGGGGCCTTTGGAGATTCTGCATCAGAGTCATACTGCGGCGTTGCTGTCGCCCCTTGCGGCAGAGGGTAGCCATCGCGAGCCGAAGTCGGTAGTGGCATCGCACGTCTGTGATGCCAAGGACGATGCTGTCGCGGCGGACCTGTTCCGGCTGGCATTCGATCTGGCCGGAATGGGGAGTGAAACAGAGGCAGCGCAGGCCACCCTCTCCCTTCTCAGGAAACTGACTGGTGCCAGTGCCGGTGCGGTGCTGATCGTTCGTCGCGGTGTTGATCCGCTGCACCCGGCCACTCACGACCTAGTGGCTTTGGCCACCGAAGAGGATGCCGGCCGTGTTTACCGCAGGGTGGACGATGGATTAGTCGAACAGATTTTTCGAGATGGCCAGGCAGTCCTCGCCCGCAATCCTTCAGCAATACCCGAGTCTAAAGATTCCTTCAGCGCGGTTCGGAGTGTATCGAGTCTTCTGGCGATTCCACTGCGAGACGGTGAACGCTGGCTAGGGCTGGTTCACCTCTACTGCGGATGCGATCGCCCGATGTTTGGCAAGGAGGACCTGGAAGTGGCCCTTGCGGCGTCTCAGACGCTTGGGCTGGCCATCGTCAACCTCCGCAATCAAGACCGCTTGCTGCATCGACTGCGAGACAGCCAGCGAAAAATCCAGCGGCTGCAAAAAGAACTTCCGCCCTCTCCCGAGTGGATCGCAGTCTCTCCCGCGATGGAACGATTGATGGTCCAGTTGCAACGCCTCGCTCAAACCCGCTCGGTGGTCCTGATCCGTGGCGAAAGCGGAGTCGGGAAAGAAGTGGTAGCTCGAGAACTTCATCGCCAAAGCCCCCATGCCAAGGGCCCATTTGTTGCCGTCAATTGCGCGGCCCTCGCTCCCACGTTGCTGGAGAGCGAGCTTTTTGGGCACGAGAAGGGGGCGTTCACCGGGGCCAGCGAACGATCGATGGGTCGCTTTGAGTTGGCCGAAGGCGGGACGATATTCCTCGATGAAATCGGGGAGCTGCCACTGGAACTGCAGGCAAAGTTGCTTCGTGTTCTGGACGGGCATCCGTTCGAACGTGTGGGGGGCAGCAAGTCGATCCAGTCCAATGCTCGAGTGCTGGCTGCGACCAATCGAGACCTGGAGGAGGCGGTCCGCGAAAAGGACTTTCGCGAAGACCTCTACTTTCGTCTTCGAGTGATCGAACTGATGATTCCACCTTTGCGAGACAGGACTCAGGATATCCTGCCACTGGCCGAGTACTTTCTGGATCGATTTTTGCAGCAGTCTGGTCAGGGACCGAAAGGCTTTTCCCCAGAAGCCGTCGCCGCCATGACGCAGCATCGCTGGCCCGGCAATGTCCGGGAATTGAAGAATGCAGTGGAAAGAGCGTGGGTGCTTTGCGTCGATGACTGGATCGCTCCAGCTGACCTGGCACTCGACCTGCGATCTCCTGTCGCCCCTTCCCCAACTCCCTCCAACCTGCCTGAACCGACCGCCATCTCCAGCACCATCGCCGGCGAACTGGTCCCCCTTGAGGAAATCGAAAGAAGGTACATTCTGCGGGTACTGGAAGCGACACAAGGCAACAAGTCTCGAGCCTCCGCAATCCTCGGCATCGAACGTTCCACGCTCGACCGGAAGCTGAAACGCTACACCCCAGGTGGCGACGCACCCTCAGCGCTCGATGACTCCCTGTAGGAAACTATCGATCGCTCTGCTAGTGAACGCGGGGGACATGCGGGGAGGGAGCGTCAAGCGGGGTGGAAGGAGGCTGCAAAGCCAGGCGTGTTTTCTTGCAGCTGAGGATCGGCTATCTGCAAGCTCCTACGATTATTGGGCCCCACCAGAGCCAGCGGTGGCGGTTGGAATCCGACCAAAAAGCAAAGCTGGAACCAAGAGGGCGACCGGAATGGCCGGTCGAGTCGATACGATGGAACCGATGCCCACAGCCGTTGTGGTGCTGGTAGTCGATCTGTCCCATGAAGGAGCTGCCTGTGCAAGACCCCCACCCCCGTACGATGGCTCGCCCATGGCAACTGGAAGAGTGCACGCTGGAGACGGTTCGCGAGCAGTCGCATCAGGTGGCGATTTTGCCACTGGGGGCAACTGAGCCACATAACCTCCATCTTCCTTACGGCACAGACAGCATCGAGGCGACCTGGATTGCGGACACAATTGCCCGACGCGCCTGGCAGCAGGGAGCCAAGGTGCTAGTCCTCCCCACGATTCCCTTCGGCACGGAAAGCAACCTGCAGCAGTTTCCTTTCGCCATCGATATCTCTCCAATTACTTTGTTTCGATTCCTTGAGGAAGTTGTGCAATCGGTGGTCCGAAGCGGTATCCATCGGATTGTGCTCCTGAACAGCCACGGCGGAAACGACTTGAAGCCGTTCCTGCGCCAGGTCTACGGGAAATTGGATGCAGATCTCTTCCTGTGCAACTGGTTTCAAGCGATCAAGGATCGTGCCCTCCAGATCTGCAAGCATCCCGACGACCACGCGGGGGAAATGGAAACATCGTTGATTTTGGCCTGTCGTCCCGACCTGGTGGCTCGACGTCCCGATGGTTCTCTTTCTGCCGATCTTGGCCAAGTACGCTCCCTTCGATTTCGTGCACTGCAGGAAGGCTGGGTCTCACTAACGCGACCCTGGCACCTTTTGACGACGCAGTCGGGAAGTGGAAACCCGCACCATGCATCTGCGGAGAAAGGGGAGCAATTGATCGAAGCGATCTGCGAGAGGCTGGTCCCTTTTCTGGTAGAACTTGCGAACTGCCCACGCGATGATTGGTTTCCTTTTGACCCATCGGAACCCAACGCTTCATCGTCACGGAGCGATCCATCAAGTTGACGGGGTGCGGGGGTCATCGCTGCGGCGTTCCTTCGCGTCTAACGGTTCTGGCTGGTGGGTTTCGACTTCGCTCTCACGATTTGTCAAATGTGGGCCGATGATGGAGTCGGCTAAGCCCATTTGGTGAGCTGCGAGGTCCTGGGAAATCCGGCTCTGGGATTTCTAATCATCGAAAAGCAACTGATCGACCATTCGCCAATGATGCCTTCATGGAAATCGCCTCATCCTTCAGGAACTCGAACCATGTCAAAATCACGGTACTTCCAAGTTTCTTTTTGCCTTTGGTTGGTCTGTAGTATTGCGGTGGATGCCATAGCTCAGCAGCCGATCCAGATGTTTGTCCTCGCGGGGCAATCCGATATGGAGGGACATGCCGTAGTCGATCTGGATGACCCTCGCGATTACAACGGTGGCAAGGGGAATTTGGTCTGGTCGATGCTTCATAGCGACAGCAAGGACCTGATGGCATGGCTTCGGAAATCCGATGGCACCTGGACTTCACGCGAGGACGTGGCCGTTCGGTATCAGACGGATCAGGACCTGCGGCTGGGACCACTGACCATTGGAATGGCTGTCTATCGTGACAAGCACCACTTCGGACCGGAGTTGGGGATTGGTAAGCGTTTGGGAGACGCCATCGATGCACCGGTGCTCCTTGTGAAAACTTGCTGGGGCGGGAAGAGTCTTCGTGTCGATTTTCGGCCACCAGCCAGCGGTGGTAACGTGGGGCCTTTCTACGAAAAAATGATCGAGCAGGTGGAGATCGCGCGGAGGCAAGTGGATCAGGAGTTTCCGCAATGGCGTGGACGAGGTGTTGAGTTGTCGGGATTCTTTTGGTTCCACGGTTGGAACGATATGATCGATGAGCAGGGACGCCGGGAATATCCCGAACATCTCAAAAATCTCGCCGCAGATTTGCGCCGCCAATGGAATGATCCGACGCTTCCCATCGTGGTCGGTGAGCTCGGGAATCTCGGAGAGGATGCGGATACCAATCTGCGCAACTTTCGCAGCGCCCAGCGGGATGGTGTGGCCGGGATTGAGCCAATTGGTTCGGCCGCGCTGGTGGAGACGACGCAGTACGCGAGGCCCAAGGAACTTTCCCCCAACACGACTCATGGTCATCATTGGTTTGGGAATGCGGAGAGCTATTATCTTTGCGGGGATGCGATGGGTGCGGCGATGGTCCGGTTGCTGGAAGGAAAGCGAGCGGTCCAGTGAGCGGGGTAACGGTTTGGCTGGCTGATGGGAGCCAAACGGCGGCAAGCCCCTTACCTCAATCCCCTCGGCAGGCTCTAAGAAGGCCCCAGGGATTCGGGCAATCGGTGCCCAAGCTTGTCTCGCTTGGTCTGAAGGTAGGATGCGTTGTGCTGGTGGACTGGAGGGACGATTGGGACCTGATCGACGACCGTCAGGTCAAACCCGCGTAAGTTGAACGCTTCGGTCTTCTTCGGGTTATTCGTCAGCAGCCGAATCTCAGATAGCCCCAGATCTTTCAAGATTTGGATTCCGACACCGTAGTCGCGCATGTCCGCTTTGAAGCCCAGCGCGTGGTTGGCTTCTACGGTATCCATTCCCTGCTCCTGCAGGGCGTATGCGCGGATCTTCTGCGCCAGTCCGATGCCTCGGCCCTCCTGGGGAAGGTAGACAAGCACGCCACGTCCTTCGCCGGCGATCTGCTGAAGAGCCATGTGCAACTGATCGCCACAGTCGCATCGAAGCGACTGGACTAGGTCGCCAGTGAAGCAGCTACTATGCATGCGCACCAGTGGGGCCGGTGTCCCCGGTGTTGCGACATCCCCGTAGACTAGCGCAATCGGTTCCTGCGACTCATGTCGCACCCCATACACTTTGATCTCAAAGGGACCGTAGCGGGTTGGCAGTTGGGCTTCGGCGAGTCGATGGACCAATTTTTCGTTGATCCTTCGGTGAGCGATCAATTGTTCGACCGTGATGATCTCCAGTCCGTGCTGTCTGGCAAGAGCCATCAGTTCGTCCCGGTTGGCTCGGTCTCCCCCTTCGTTCAGGATTTCGCAAAGGACTCCAGCAGGTTTCAGACCAGCCATTCTCGCTAGGTCGACAGCAGCTTCCGTATGTCCAGCTCGTCGAAGGACTCCTCCCTCCATCGCAACCAGCGGGTAGACGTGGCCTGGTCGAACGAAGTCCCCCGGCACGCTGTCTGGACTTGCCAACCGCCGAATTGTTTCGGCTCGTTCGCCTGCCGTGATACCGGTTTTGCAGCCGCTGTGATCAACCGGTGTCATGAAGGCGGTTTTCAGCGGAGCGGTATTGGAATCGACCAGGGGACGCAGATCTAAGCGTTCGCAGGTACTGGCCAGCACGGGGCAACATAGTTGACCATGCCCGCGTAGCATGAAATTGATCGTCTCCGTCGTCGCCAGTTCCGCTGCACAAATAAAATCCCCCTCGTTTTCTCGATCTTCATCATCCAGAACGATGACAATTTTTCCTTGGCGGACAGCATCTACGGCTGCCTGTACCGAACTAAAGCCCTGATGAGGCATCCAGCACTCCCCTCGTGATTCCGATGGAATCCAACGAATCAGCTAAACCAAGATGGAACGGCAATCATTGTATTGTAGGAGCTTGTCTGCGCCTGTCATTGGCTGGAGCTTGTCTTGGCGACTTGGTCCAAAGCGGCGGCGAAGCGTTCGACGAGCGTTTCGGGTGGTTCGACACCGCAGGAGATGCGGACTAGGCCTTGACGAATCCCCAGTGAAGCCTTGATCTCCTGAGGAACCGTCCGATGGCTAGTGGTCCAGGGATGGCTGACCGTCGTTTCGATTTCCCCCAGTGACGGGCAAAAGGGGACCTCAGGGCTGAGGCTTTGAAAGAAGCGTTCCACGGTCGACATATCTCCCGCCAGTTCCATGCCAAGCATGAAGCCGGACAATTGGTTGCCAAAGAGTTGCTGGGCGATGGCGTGTTGTGGATGGTCGGGGAGTCCGGGATAGTCGATCCTCTCAACAGCCGGATGGTTTTGAAATCGAGAAGCCAGTGCCATCGCATTGCGGCTGGCACGCTCCAATCGCAGCGGCAGTGTCTGGAGTCCGCGGCTTGTGAGCCAGCAGTCCATTGGGCTGCTGGCCATGCCAAAAGTGCTTACCACCCCGCGCAGTCGCGCGGGAATTGGTCCGTTTCCGGCAATCATCCCCACCATCGCATCGCTGTGTCCGCAGACGACTTTTCCGAGGCTCTCGACCACCCAGTGAGCACCATGCTTCAGCGGTTGACACAGCGATCCGCTAGCAAGGGTGTTGTCGATTACCAGAGACGTGCCTGCATCGCGGCAAAGTTCTGCAATGGAGTGAATGGGTGGAATCGTCATCCGCGGATTTCCTACCGTCTCGGCGATGGCCATTTTCGGGCTACCTCTCAGTGCCTCTATCCACTGGGGCAGATCGACTGCGGGGAGCGACATGGTGCGGATACCGAATCGAGCCAATTCGCCTTCAAAGAGGGTAGAGGTTCGGCCGTAGAGGGGCTGAGCTAGCAGGACCAGATCTCCAGGTTCCAAAGTCGCCATCGCCAAAGCAGCAAGGGAGCTCATTCCTTGAGCCGTCAGGATCGCCCAGTCGGCTTGGTGCAATCTTTTCAGTTGATCGACAAGTTGATCGGCATTTGGATGGCCGTCCCGCCGATAGGCATAGCCGGTAGCTTGGCCCGCAAGAATACTGGCTGCCTGTGCTGGGGAGTCCATCTGCCACACCGACGCGAGGACAAGTGGAGGGGCGTGTGGCGACGGAAGGCGAGTGCTAGGAGAGGGCTGAAGAGTCGAATTGGCAGAACCTTGCTCGGCGGGGGAACTGGGATTTCCTGTCGGATCGGTTTCTTTCATCAGCGTTTAAACTCCCCGGCTTCGGGCTGGGTGGTTGGATCGAGTGGACAGCAGCTTTTCTATCGTAGGCGATCAACTCGATTCTGGAGATAGGTGACATGCAGATCCGAGGGCCGGACCTCAACGGCGTCCGAGGCGCTTATGCTCGGCAAGGAAGTAGAAAATGCCTGAGGAATCTCGAGTGAAGCTTGCCTTGTCCCTGGTCCCCTCAGCTTCTACACTGCTGCGTTCGCTGGTGGGTCGAAGACAGGATCAATTCGCATCGCCAGCGTTTTGACCGTCTGGGCTCATTTTCTAACCGAAAACGCACGAGGTCCGGCATGATGGCCAAACACGATCATGGGCCAAGCCACTGGATTCAACAAGGGTTGACCATCCTGATGGCCATCTTCCTAGGAGCCCTGGGGATTGAAGGATTTCTGATCCCGAATGGTTTTATTGATGGCGGCGTTACTGGGGTATCGATGCTGGCGTCGGACCTCGTCAAGGTACCGCTGCCAGTGCTTTTGGTGCTTTTCAATATCCCTTTTATCTTCATGGCAGCACAGTTGGTTGGCCGTGGGTTTGCATTGCGGAGCACGCTAGCGATTTCTGGGCTGGCGCTGGCGCTTCAAGTGGTTCATATTCCGCACGTTGTCGAGAACGACAAGTTGTTGGGGGCGGTCTTTGGGGGCTTTTTCCTGGGAGCCGGGGTGGGGTTGGCGATGCGAGCTGGCAGCGTTCTGGATGGAACAGAGGTCCTGGCAGTCATCCTCAGCAAGCAGACGGCAGCGACGGTCGGTGAAGTGATCTTGATTCTCAATGCGGTCATCTTTTCGGTCGCCGCCCTCGTTCTGGGTGTGACTCCTGCTCTTTATTCCGCACTCGCATACTTCACCGCATCCAAGACGATCGACTACCTGATGCACGGGATTGAGGCATATCAGGGGGTGATGGTGATTTCACCGCAACAGGACCGGATCCGCGAGGCGATCCTCAATGACATGGGGCGCGGGGTCACCACGTTCCTGGCACGGGGCGGAATGAGCATGGAGGATCGGGAGGTGCTCTACTGCGTGGTGACGAGATTGGAGTGGAATAAATTCCAGTCGTTGGTGGAGGGAATCGATCCGCGAGCATTCGTAGTGGTTACGCCAGTTCAGGATATTCATGGCGGGACCGTCAAGCGTCGTTCCTACGGCCACTGACCGTCCCGGCTGGAGATCGGCAATACCCCCTTTTCTCCTCGTGAATTTGGGGTGAAGATGGTTCTAGACCGGGGGCCTTCTCCCCCATTGGCTGCGATGTCCTTTGAATTTGTGAGTTACAAACGAAGATGTTTGAATCACTTCCTGTCGCTCCCCCCGACTCCATTCTTGGACTGACCGATGCGTTCCAAAAGGATCAGCGAACCGACAAGGTGAATTTGACGGTGGGCGTCTACAAGGACGAAGCGGGACAGACTCCCGTACTCGCGTCGGTGAAGAAGGCCGAGCAGCGGCTGTGGAACGAAGAGAAGACGAAGGGGTATTTGGGTATTGATGGCCTGACCGACTTCAATCGTCTGGTCCAGGAATTGGTTTTTGGTGACTCTGTAGATGCCAAACGCGTCGCGGCCGTTCAATCCCCGGGCGGCACAGGGGCCTTGCGGGTAGTGGCCGACACGATTGGCTCGCATTACCGAGGCGGTACCGTCTGGTTGACTCAACCGACCTGGCCGAATCACCCATCGATTTTTCAGGCGGCTTCGCTTCAGACTCGGTACTGCCCCTACCTGGACGCGACCAAGACCGGGCTAGATCTGGATGCGATGTTGCAGAGCCTACAGCAGGAAGCACGGCCAGGGGACATCGTTTGCCTGCATGGTTGCTGCCACAACCCAACCGGGATTGATCCAACTGCGGCGCAGTGGGATCGGATCGCAGAACAGACAGCGAAACTTGGAATGTTGCCCCTGGTCGACTTCGCATACCAGGGATTCGGAGATGGGTTGGCAGCGGACCGGGTCGGATTGATCGCTTTGCTGAAGCACCATGCAGAAGTGGTGGTTTGCGCTTCATTTTCAAAGAACTTCGGGCTTTACAGTGAGCGGGTTGGGGCAGCGATGATTGTCGCACGCGATCCAGGCAGTGCAACGGCCACCTTGAGCCAGATGAAACTGGCGGTCCGCGCCAACTACAGCAACCCACCACGTCATGGTGGTGCCATCGTCGCCACAATTCTAGGGGACGAATCGCTACGGTCGCTTTGGGAGTCCGAGGTCGATCAGATGCGAGGTCGTATCAGTTCCATGCGGACAGCTTTGGTGCAAGGGATGCGCGATGCAGGTTCCACGCGGGACTTCTCCTTCCTACTGGACCAGAAAGGGATGTTCTCCTACACGGGGCTCAATGCGATGCAAGCCGACTGGCTGAAAAGCCAGAAAGGGATTTATCTGGTGGGCACCGGTCGTATCAATGTCGCCGGTTTGACTCCTAGGAATCTGCCAGGAGTATGCCAAGCGATCACCGAATGCCTGGAATCGACCATTTCTTCGTGAGCGATTGCCTGCGTCCAGACAAGACTTTGGCAATCGTTGGAATGCCTTCGCGCCGAGACCCGTTTGAGCTACCCGCATAGCGGCGATTGACTTGGGAGTTCTCTTCGCCGATCGAGCGACCAGATCACGGCGTGGGCATGCGATTGGGGAAGATGGCTGCGCCTTGCAACCCTGGAACTGCGAGATGTCAGGCGGCGGGTGGAATCACTAGACTGTCTTCGTCTTGACGACGGGTCGGAGATCTGTTTTTTCTAAACTGACCAAAGGGGATCACCATCGTCATGGCGGTACGATCCTCCAGATTGGGACGGAAGATGGTCAGGAGTACCAGAGGCAGGTACCAAGCCATATACAATCCACCTCCATAGCCATGCCAGAACTGCGCTGCGGCCATGATGGCAGCCGAACAACAAAGCAACGTTCCCAAATTCTTCTGTGCGGGCCAGAAAACAAAGGAGGCGGCAAGAAGAACAAAGGCAACCAGTAGAGGGAGGCGGAAATAGGGGTGCCAGCCTAGGCCCCAGACCCCTTCCAACCCTTCCACGGCGGGGAGAAAGACACCATACATCTGCCGCAGATGCGATAGAAGGCTGGAATCGCCGCCGAAGAAAACCAGAGCGATGGACAGTCCAAGCAGTGAGATACCAAGCCCGGTTAAGAATCGCTTCAGACCATTCTGCCAGTAGAAACTGCACCAAAGGGGCAGCAGGAAGAATGGGTAGTATACCAGCCCAGCAGCGCACCCAAGGAAGAATCCCGACATCGCAGGTCGCCGGTAATGGTAGATCGCCATCACCAGCAGGGCCCCAGGCAGCACATGATCGACGCGGCCGCACATCTGAGCGGTATAGGGGAGCAGCAGCATCAGCAAAGCGGCACCAACTCCGGTTCGAATGTTGCTGAAGTGACTATGGGCTACGAGGACCATTCCGGCGATCAGCATCAGATTGGCTACCAAGGCCAAAACCCGGGCGATCACCAAGGGAGCTGCCTGAATCTCTTCCAAGCCGCGTCCTATTCCCTCGAGAGAAGTTTCGGAGTCCCGCGAAGGAGTCGTCGGCAGATCTGGCAGCATGTTCAGCAAAACGTAACCTGGACCTAACTGCTTTCCCGTGCGTTGATTGGGGGCACTGCTCGTTAAGACATTGGTCATCAGAAAAAGAAACAAGCAGACTCCAAGAAAGATCTGGCCACCGATCGTCAAATTGGATTCCAGCAGGGGCCGACGCACCATGGCGGTATCGACCAGCATGCGGATCATCCAAAGACCTCCAACACCAAGAAGCCAGATAAAACCATAGAATTGAGTGTTTCTTGCCCGAGCCAGTTTGGATGAGGACACTGCATCGGCGGTCGCGCTAGATACCTCGGAAGACGCGGTGGACTCGTCCGCCAAGATCGCTTCAATGGCCTTCTCCTGCTTCTGAGGGTCCGCCTGGCTCATGTTCACCAGGGGAGACACTTGATTCTCTTGGTTTCGTGAGGGCCGTAGCGTTTCATTCGCCCCGGAGACTCCGTGAGCCGAGCGAATTTGTGGTAGGGACCTTTCCTGCTCACGACCCTCGTAGACCATCAGGAGTCCGGGGGTCAGAAGGATGATCAAAAGCAGGTCCAGGTTCCGAAGACTCCAGAACCGGTGGAACAGAAAAAAAATCCCGATCACCAAAAACGTCGACATGTAGGCCCATGTCGATGGTTCAGGTCGCTCGTAGAAAAACAGGAACTGCCCCATCGTGCCGCCACCAACTCAGAAACGACTCGCCGGTGAATGCTCCCGCAGCCTCCCCGCCAACTTGGAAGGGACCGAACAAGGGTGATTGGCCCTGCAAAAAATAGCCGACCTCTCCTTTGCAATCCAAAGAAACGCGCCGGATTGCTGGTTGGTCGAGCAAAGACAGAAAACCCTAAATCGATCCATGTTTTAATGGAAAAGACCACCAAGAGATATGGAGAAAAGGGAGAACCTCGGGACTTTTCCCCTTTTTTGGGAGTGGACCAACTAGCCTAGACCTGCGGAATTTCCATCATTCGTTTTCTCGAGAGAAGTGGGGAAAATCGCTGTTTTGCCATTCCAAATAGGCGCTTCTTCGATGGGCGCAGAGCAAGCCAGAGGGGAACTTCACTGGATACGGGTGAGGCGAGAAGCGATGGACGGGGAGTCCTTTCTTGTCGGGGCTCAAATTCTGCGGATTGTCGCCGCATAGCGAGTTCTATCCCCTTCCCTGCCCCCACCCCTATAACTTGGCTCACCAAAGGGTTTTCTCCTCTTTCGCTTTACCGACAGCATTTCCAAAACCATGCAATCGGTGCCACCCACCTTTTGCAATCGGTGCCACCCACCTTTTGATATCGGTGCCACCCACCTTTTGTCAGTTGGTGCATTGAGTGGTGTGGGGTGATGCAATCGGTGCCACCCACCTTTTGAGATCGGTGCCACCCACCTTTTGCAATCGGTGCCACCCACCTTTTGCAATCGGTGCCACCCACCTTTTGAGATTGGTGCCACCCACCTTTTGTCAGTTGCTGCCTTGAGTGGTGTGGGCTGTTTGGGTTGTTGGAGTGAGGTGGGATGCTTGGCGCCCCTTGAGATCGGTGCCACCCACCTTTTGAGATTGGTGCCACTCACCTTTTGTCAGTTGCTGCCTTGAGT
>JBEISR010000052.1:0-14650 GCA_040375295.1 Planctomycetaceae bacterium | reverse complement strand
TCCCAAACGAAGCATCGCTGCTCCGTCTGATCACAGCCGTGCTGACCGAATACTCTGACGACTGGGAGACCGGCCGGAAATACTTGACCATCACCCCGTGAAACCAATCCAACTTTTACAGAAAAGAAGTTGCTTTACCCACGAGGTTCTATCTGGACCTGAGTTCAAGCGATCGGACACTTCTTCCATCCCGTCCGTTTGCAGTGAGCGCTTTACGATCTCCAAATATCTGCGATCGGGCGGCATGGGGGAAATCTATCTTGGATTGGATCAGGAGTGCCAGAGAAAGGTCGCTATCAAGAAGATTCGCAGAGACTTCATCGCAAGTCCGGAGGCTCGGCAACGTTTTCACGCCGAAGCCGCACTGACAGCAAGTCTGGAGCACCCCGGCATCATTCCGATCTACGGTCGCGGAGTCGATGAAGAGGGTCGAGAGTTCTACGTGATGCGTCTGATCACGGGAGAAGGTTCAGGAACTCTTTCGGATGCAATTGGGCTGCTGCATGAAATCCATCACGACAGCGATTCGGAAAAATGTCTGTCCAGAGAACAGCAGGTTTATCAATTGCGCGAAATCGTCCGGAGGCTGAAGCAGGTAGCCGATGCGATTGCTTATGCGCACAGTCAAGGTGTTGTGCATCGCGATTTAAAGCCATCCAACATCCTCTGTGGAGTTTATGGTGAGACTTGGATCGGCGACTGGGGATTAGCTCGTCGCTTCCAGAAGTCGGCTGACGAAGATCGTCAAACCAACTCTTTGCAGTCTGAGTGTGGCGCATGGGACTGGGCGACAGGACTTGGAAATGCGACCACTGAGATTGGAACTCCAGGATACGCCGCGCCCGAACTGGAGGCAGGCGGGATGCCTGAATGGCTTCCGGGGATCGATATCTTTTCTTTGGGAGCAATACTCTCTTGTGTCCTCCACGGCCATCCGCCGGGGGGCGATGCGGGGCGTCAGGAACGGAGTTTGGCCATTCCCGGGCGGACCTCACTTCAGGCGATCTGCGATAAAGCCATGGCTCGCGATCCTCGGCAGCGCTACCAGTCGGCGGAGGATTTCCGAAGCGATTTACAGAATTGGTCAGTCGGCGAACCGGTCAGCGCGCATCGAGAAAATCTTTGGGAGCAGATGATTCAGTGGCCGCGTCGCAGGTCTTTGGAAGCGGCGGCACTGACCAGCGGCTTGTTGATTCTATTGGCGTCTGGAAGCTTTTTTCTCTGGGTCCAGTCCAGCCAAAAAAAGTTGCTGGAATTCCAAGCGACACAACTTGGCCTTGCCCTGGCGGATTCCGCCAAGCTCCTTCAGGAAACCCGAGACGCACGACTTCGTGCGGAAGAGTCGAGGGGGATTGCTGAGCGGGAAAGGGAGGAAGCGAAGTTGCAACGTAAGGTCGCTGAGAGCCGGGAATCGTTGGCTTTCGACAGCATGCTTCGCTTCCAAGATCTTCTGGTATCTAGCCACGAGGTGTTTCAGAATTCAGGACTCGTTCGTCTTGAGGATCAGCTTCGCAGTGATTCCAAAGAGGTCTTTCGAAAAATGATTGCTGAGGGAGATCGGAAAACGCTCCCCGGGACCGCTACGGTGCGGCGACTATCTGATATGACGCATCGCATCGCCGGGTTCGAATCCTTGTTGGGCCAGAACGAAGAAGCCAATCGATTGATCGATGAAGCATGCAATTGGATGACAAATTACTTGGATGAAGAGTCTCTCCCCACAGATACCAGGGTAATGATGCAGTTCAAGCTGGGTGAGCTCCGTAGCTTGCTGGGCAATCTATGGATAGGTATCGGGGATTTTCCGAGGTCCCAAAAGCCGCTTGAGGAATCGATCCAGCTACTCAAGCAACTTTCGATCTCCGATCTCAACGAAGACGATCGAAGGAGTGTCGCATCGGCTCTGACCAAGTCCCTCGCGGCTCTGTCGATGCAACGTTTCTACTCGGGGAAGACGGAAGAGGCGAAGAGCTTGCAAAATGAGGCACTCAGTGGGATCGCCAAAGGACCAAGCCAATCCTATGACGAGGCGAACTCCAGAGTTCAGGTCCACTTCAATATGGCGATTCTAGCCGAACGGACTGGGGATTCTGAGGCAGCTCTTCCCATGCTGGAATTGGCTGCCGTGGCTGCCGAAGAGGCGTTAAAACTGATCGATGAGCGGCCCGGTGGAGTGCGGTTTGAAGATCCTACATTTCGACCCACGAAGGAGCTGCTGGCGACGCGAGCTCAGCTAGTGCTCAGTCGTGCTCGTTTGCTTGTTGCCAAAGGGGAGTTGGCAAAGGCCCGGGATTTGCTGTCCCAATTCCTGACAAAAGAGGAATCGATCCTGATTCAGTCTCCTCAGGACGAACAGGCTCAGAGTGGCTACCAGCAGGTTTCCATCTTTCTGCAGTCGATAGTTGGCCAACTCCAAGGCTTCCCATACGCTGTGGAGGTCGGTAGTAAGCGCATCGATCTCGCAGAGTCGCTTCAAGAGCTGTTTCCGCAATCGATCAGCAATAGGATGTTTTTGGTGCAGGCTCACCATAGTACAGGACATGTCAGCCAGCAGTTCGGCCAACGCGATGCCGCGATCAAGTCGTATCGCAATGGGATCCGATGCTGTGACGAAGCGTTCGCGAACCAGATGCGGACTGCTGGGTTTATCTACCAGAAGCTGGAACTCGAAGTCCATCTTCTTCAGCTTTTGACCGTTGAGCAATCGACCGAGGACCTCCAAAGGCAGTTGGAGCAAGTGCAGAAGTTGGGAGAGGAGTTGCTGGAAATTCAGGGGCCAGAGGGGACGCAGGTCCGGTTGGCTCGCGATCAATTACTTATAGCTATTGGGATCATGAAGGAGTCGGGGCGCCAGAAGGAAGCTCTGGAATGGGAAAGACGATGGAAGGTCGGAAAGCTATTGCCCTAGCATTTTCTTTGATAACTACCAGCGCGGCGATCAGAACAGAAGCTGACAGCATCTCCGCAGGTGCTCCAGTGCTGTCTCGCTAGTTTGGTCCATTGATCGGTCGTACAGTTGACCTTGTCGCCATCCCAAAGGAAGTGGGAACTGTCCATCCCGGGCTGGCCTAGAAGGCTTGCATCTGTAGCCCTTGCCCAAAAGGCTTCATCTCTCACTTGCGTTTGGCTACGCGGATTGGCTAGGCGGATCCGTGGATCGGTCGTGCAGTTCCAAGGATCTTGCGATGGAAGCAAACCATCACGATCCTGACTGGATTGCTGCATTGGAATGTTTCGTGATGAAGACAGATGCTCAGCGAGGTGACCAAATGAGCGGTATGTCGCTTCGGCGCCGTAAAGGGATGCGGTTCGCCTCTTTGATTGGAGTTGCGGGAGTCGTCTTCTGCTTGGTCCTTCATCTGAATCGATGGGATGCAGAGCCGGAGGTTCATCCGTTGCCCTACGATCTAGCGAGGATTCTGGCTGGAATGGCAGTCAGCCAGATTATCTACATTTCCCTGGCGCCTCTGATGACCTACTGGCCGCAAAGTGACAGGATCCTTGTCACCTTCCCTCTCTTCCTGTTTGCTATGCCAGTCAGTTGGCTGATTGAATTCCTGATTCAGCTTGGAATGGATCCTAAATTAGGCTTGCTGATCCCGTTGGTGCTCTTCACTGGATCCTTTCTTTATGAGTCAGGATGCAAGGTGAGTTGCAATTCGGAGGGCTTGTTGAGCCGGAGTGGTTTTCCATTTCGAAGGCAGAGCAAAATCGCATGGAATTCGGTCGAACGGGTTCTATTGGGTGGCATCCATTTTGAAGACAACGGACAGAGTCAGGGGCTCTTGGTGGTAAACGGGGGAGAAAAGTCGATTTCAGTTAGCTCGATTCTTTGGAAGTGGGAGGATGGGTTCCAGGACTACGTCATAAGGATGTCGGAACCTTCAGCAACCATGTGGATGAAGGAGCAGATACGTCGCGATGGCTCGGTTGAATTAGGAGCCATTCAGCTCTACCCCAGCCAAGTGACTTGGAAACGGTCGAAAGCAACACGGCTATTTGGCACTGAGCGGTTTTGGTTGCATCTTTACACGCTGGGGATTTTTTCGGTCCTGGATCGGATTGCCAGCCTCATGGCGCCGTCGTCATCCTGGATGCTGGACCAGATCGAGATCGTTGAGGGTCGCCTGTGTATCGGCGGGGATACAGTGATTCCCCTTCTTGATGTGCCTAATGCTGTTTACCTACCGAAATTTGCCGGGAATTTGATTCAGGAGATGTATCTGCTTCGCGGTCAGCAATCGCAACGATAGGTTGGGGGGCGAATGCGTATGCACCAAAAGAAAAAACTCGGACTGGCATCCGCCGCAATCCGAGTTTCGGGGTTCGTCCGTACGATCGAGTTCCTGCTACTTCCGAGGTTGACGCAGTTCCCGGATCTCTCGCTTGAGGATTTCGTTCTCTTCCCGCATCTGCTGTAGCTGCTGGTGGAGTTCACCCAGAGGACCTGGATGCGCATGGCCTTCCGGTCCATGCTTCCTCGCTGCCTCCAGCTCCCTCTGCATCTGTTCGGATTGGCGCATCAATTCCTGAGCGATGTCGTGGGCATCAGCCTGCTTCAGATGATTCGCTGCGGCACGGAGGTGTTCGATTCGCTCCATGATCATCGAATGGCGGGGATTCATTTCAACGTGTCCAGGACCGTGTTCCATCTGCCGAAGCAAATTCTCTAGCTCCGCGATACGAGCTTCGGCTCCCTGGTAACGTCGCATTTCTTCGTCATTCGAAGGGGGCTGACGCAATTTGTTCCGCAAAGCTTCCAGCTCCTCGGTCAGCTTGCGTCTGCGTCCTTCCTCTGGCGCAGCTTGCTGTTCTCGTTGGCCATGCCGCAGCTTCTCCATCGCCACTTCGATGTCGCGGATCGCTTCGGGCGGGCCGTTGCGTCGAACCTCCATCAGCTTCCTTTCGAGCTGCTCCAGCTCCTGGCGTCGAGCCTCGTCGTTTGGCTTTTCCGTTTTAGGCTGGGTGATGGAGGCGAGGAGTTCCTTGACCTCGCGCATCAGCACTTCGCGTTCCTTACGTATGGCCTGGGCTTGGTCGGGCCGGTTGTCTTTGGCCAGTTGATTGATCTTCTCCGTCAGTGCGGCAACCTGACTGGTCAATGCCATCGATTGGGCGACCCGTTCGGCCATCCTTAGGCCCTCTTGAGGCTGCCCTTCGTCCCTCAGACGCTCCGACTGCCGCCGAAGTCTCGCGAGCATTGTTTTGGTGCTTGCCAACCACTGCGCTGCCTCGTCGTTGCTTGCGTCCTTCGCTGGCCTTGCGGCTTCTTCTTTCAAGCGAACCTTTTCGCGTGGCGGATCTTTCCGGGAGGCGTCGTCCTTCGGGGGCTTTTCTTTCTCTTCGCTTTGGTCCTGAGACAATTCCTTCAATCGCTTCTTCAATTGCGCCGCTCGTTCCTCCGCCTCCTCGGCCCATTTGGGAGCTTCCAGCTCTCGAAATTGTTTGGCGTCTGCGACCGCCACTTCCAGTTGTTCCTGGACTCGCTGAATGAGCCTTTTTCGCTCTGCATGAGGTTCGTCGGAAGCGAGTAGGCTGGGGCCGGAAACCAGGTTGGCCAGAAGGCATAAAGCCAAAGGAAAGTGGAATCGCATGGCAGGAATCTCCAGAGAGGATCAAGCATATACCACAAGGTTTGGTCGGCCAGCATCGCTCGCCTGCGAGACTTCATTATGATTCCTGCCGATCGCCAATGGAATTGGTGCGAAAAATCGCTCGTCTCGAAAACGATGGGACCCAACGAAAAATGCCTGGCGGAGGCCGCCAGGCATTCTCGGAGAGTGCGGTTCAGGCTTGCGACGGGCCGCAGCCTGTCGCCGAAGGATCAAGGACTGGCCAGAGATCCGAGAACCTTTTCTTCTTCTTCCTCGGGGATGATGATGCGGGGAGTGACCGTCATCATCAGGGTCGAGGTTTCGCGTCCGATACCGACGTTGCGGAAGAGCCGATTGATGTAGGGGATCTTGCTGAGGATCGGAACGCCACGTTCGGTGCGTCCTTCACGCAGTCGCTTGATACCACCCAACAGAATCGTACCACCGTCTGGAACCGTTACCGTGGTCGATACCGAGGTGGTACCGAGCGTTGGCAACTGGACCGTCGAACCGGTGACTACCTTTTCTTCATCATCGCGATCGCCGGTCGGCTTGCCGTCGGGATCGAGCACCGAGCTACCGCTGCGGGTGGTGGTGCTTCCGGTGAAGGTGAAGGTGCGGTCCGCATCTTCGATCCGGGTGAACATTGGAACCAGCGTCAGTCGCACGAATCGCTTGTCCGGGGTAACCACCGCCTGGACCGACAGATTCGTTCCGTCGCTGAGCACGACGATGACAGGCTGCTGGCCGACGGCAAAGTCACCGACCACCGGAGTCAAGCCGATCACGAAGGGACGCTGAGCCGTATCGTTTATGTTGGCGATCTGACCGTCGAACATCGTTACCTTCGGGGCCTGCAGCACGTTGGTTCGGCTGTTGCCCTGGGCTGCTTCCAAGAGGAAGAACAGTTCCAGGTCGCTGAGGATGGCAAAGCCGAAGCGTGCACCAGCTTCCAGGTCGGGGATCCCGAAAGGAGGCCGGGTGCTGGTGAAGGAGTCCTGGGTGAACCGAATATCCAGGTCGGTGGTCGGGATCAAACCGGTATCCAGACCGATCGAAACCGATGGGCCGTCATCTTCCGGCGGAAGTCGCGACACGTTGTCGTCGATCTGGAATTCGAAATCGACCCCGATCCGCTCGAAGAACGTGTCGGTGAGCGTGATGAATCGGACTTCGATCGTGACCTGCAGATTCTGCAGTCTGCGAAGAGCAGTCAGCAGGTCGGCAATCGCTTCGTGGGTTTCCTGCGGAGCGCTGACGACCAGCGAAAGGTTCGAATCGAACTGCTGAATCGTGTCGGTACCGCCGTCCTGCTCCCAATTGCTTTCGATGGTCGAAGTGATCAGCTGAATCAGGCTCTGGAAGTCAGCACCGGCCGCACCTCCAAGCTGCCCGCCACCGGTGTTGAATGGGTTGCCCTGGGCGCTTCCCATCACAGGCGGATTGTTCCCGCCGATACCAAAGTTGTTGACAGGCATCGGAGGGAGCCCGCCACCGCCCATTCCGGCTGGCATCGGCATATTCATCTGCCCCAGCACCTGCCGACCTGGGTCGACGCTAGCGATCGCCTCGGTTTGACCTCCGAGGCTCAGGCCATTGCGAGCCGACGTCTGGACCAGAAGCTGCTGTCCTTGGGCCATGTGAGCTGCCTGGATCGCTCCAGCCAGTCCACTGTTGTAGTCGCTGACAAAGTTGGGGATCGGCAGGACCAAGTCCTTGACCCCGTACACTTCCTTGTAGGCTCGACGAACCGCCGTCTGGCGGCTGGTGATCTTTAGCACGTCGTTGTCGATGACGTAGGTGAGCCCCAGTGGATCGAGCATCAGGTTCAGGGCGCTCTTGAGCGAGATTTCTTTGCCTCGCAGGTCGAGCGTCACAGGTTGGCCCGAGGTCAAACCTTCGGCCGTCAGCCCGGTCGGATCGACGACGATGGCGATGCCAGTCATGTCCATCAGCGTATCGACCGCCTGCTGCAATGGTCGCTCCGAGAAGCTAACCGTCACCGGAGCGTTCAGCCGTTCGCGAATCTCTCGCTCGGCTGGTGACAGACGGGTCGATCCATTTTCGGCGATATCGCGTCGGATCTTCGTCAGCATCTTCCAGTCCGACTCGTCTGGGAAAACGAATGGCTGGTCATCCGTGGGGGCGACCATCGAACGATCGACGTCGTTCATGGCGTCGACAAACGACTTCTCTTTCTTGGCACGAATGGCTTCGTACTCTTCAAAGCGACGTCGGATCTTGGCGTTGTGGTACATCAGAGTCGCCACTTCGGTATCCGGGGCCAATTCCCCGACCTTCTTGGCGACAATCTCCGCCTCGGCATACATTCCCTTGTCCATCAGGTCGTTGAACTGATCGACCATGCGATGGATTTCGGAATCCATGCGAACCTGATTGGCTGCCTGCTGATCGACTTCCGATTCGATCTGGTTGTTCCGAGCGGCTAGGTCGATTGCTGATCGATTCTGATCGACGTAGGCCTGAACATTGTTCAGCACGCGATCGACCATCGCCAGCATCTGCTTGCGATATCCTCCCTCGACAGGACTTTGCGAGACCCGTTGGCGGAGCATCTGAATGCGATCGAGCGCCTCCAGAGGCTGGTCTTGAACCATCGCCTCGGCCGACGCCAGCTCCCCGGTCACTTCGCGGAAGAGTCGTTGACGAGCCTGGATCTCTTCGGTGTTGCCTTCGGGTACAGCCGGCACCTGCTCTGCGGCCGGAGCCGTGGCAGGGCGAGCCTGCAGGAAGGTCAGCTTGTCGCGCAGTTGGGTGCGAGTGGCTGGGTCCAGGCGGGCTTCATCTTTCCAGGCCTGCTTGAACAGTTGCAAGGCGCGATCCTTGTCTCCTGCAGCCAACGCGTCGACCCCTTGCTTGTACAGCTGGGCCCCTTCCACCGAACCGGCGGCCTGTTCGGCCGGTGCGTTCGGCTGTTGCGAGGAGGCTTGCGCCACCATGGTGGCATCGGCCTGCGGCTGGTAGAGCCCATTCTGGACGTTCTGCGGTGACCCGGTGGAGCCATTGGCCATCTGCACGGGAGCAACTGGGTTGCCGCCCGCCGTCTGACGCAACTGCTCGGCTCGCTCCACCTCCAACCGCACTTTCCAAGGCGAGTTGGGGCTGATCCCGAATTGCGATTCAGGAACCTGAAGGGCGGTGGCCTGGTCGATCCACTTGCGAGCGGTCGTCAGGTCGCCTTGAGCCAAAGCGAGTTTGGCCTGAGCCGCCATGGCGGCGGCCTGGTCGCGAGCTGGATGGTTGGCTCCCGAAGCGGCTGGAAGCCCAGCCGCACCCGTTGCCATCGCGTTCATGATGGCAGCTTGATTTTGGAAGCCGCGAGCGATTTGGTTTTGATAGCCGCGAATGGCCGCTTCCATCTGAACTTCCGTCACGCCGCTCTTAAGGAACTGGTCCTTGAGCGATTGAAGTTCGGAAGCGAGTTCGGGACGTGCGGCTGCCTGTGCGGCGGCTTGTGCATACCGCTGCAATGCGACCGTCGTCTTCCCTTCGGCAAGGGAGAATCGAGCCTTCTCGATCGCCTCCTTGGCGTCGGGGATCGTCGGGCCGCTGGTCAGTGACGCACCAGACGGAGCACCGGACGTGGGCGAAGCGTTGGTCAGCGGTGGTGGTGTCAGGCCGCCCGCTGGTGCACTAGGCGCCGCCGATTGATTCGGAGGCGCAAACTGACCGGTGCATTGTGTCGGCGTCCAGGCCGTCATCATGACGGCTCCAGCCACCCATGCTACCGGTGTGGAGGTGGCTGCCCGCAGGCAAAGCCACTGCCATTTCCTCAAGGGGTTTGTCTCTCTCAACGCGACTCTCCTTTTTCGCAGTTGCTAGAACCCAGCGACTGTCCGGTCGATGATCAAAATGCCTTGGCCGCATTGAGGACCATCGCTCCACCGGCAACGCCCGAAGCCCGTATCGAAATGCCAGATTCCGCTACTGGTCTTACAATCGTCTTTCCAGGCACTTCTGGATTAATCGGTTTATCCGTTAAACCTTTCCAAAAGCTCAGCGACGCTGTCGATGGGCGTGGGTTGAATGCGGGAATTACTTGGTTTTTCATAGTGAGTCAAGGCGATTTGGAAAGTTGGAAATTTTTTTCGATGGCGATCCCGTGACTCCTTGTCGCTTTGCGTTGCCTGTCTCAAGATGACGGCCTGCCTTCTACCGGCCATCGGCCACTGCCCCTATGACTCGAAGGAGCCGCATTCCATGGGAGCCAAGAAGATTCTGTTTCTGGTCGGGGATTTCGTCGAAGATTATGAGGTGATGGTTCCCTGGCAGATGCTGCTGATGCTTGGACATTCATGCACCGCCGTCTGTCCGGACAAAAAGGCTGGCGACTGGGTTGCCACCGCCATCCATGACTTCGAGGGGCACCAGACCTACTCAGAAAAGCCGGGGCATCGTTTTGTGCTCAACGGTGATTTTGCCCAGATCGACGCCGATCACTTCGATGGGCTGGTGATCCCTGGAGGCCGGGCTCCGGAGTACCTCAGCCTCAATCGGAAGGTGCTTGAAATCGTCCAAGCATTCGATCGTCAAAAGAAGCCGATCGCCGCGATTTGCCATGGCCCGCAGATCCTGGCGGCTGCCGGTGTCCTCAAGGGTCGAAAGTGCAGCTGCTATCCAGCGGTCCGAGCAGAGGTCCAGTTAGCAGGCGCGACCTACGTCGATCCCGATGCCCATTTGACATCGGCCCATGTCGATGGAAACCTTGTCACTGCACCTGCTTGGCCCGCGCACCCAGCCTGGATCCGCGCGTTGGCAGACTTGCTTGGAACCAAGATCGATCTCGGCTAGCAATCCAGGCGGATCCCGGACCATTGCACCGTCGTCCAGGGACCTTACGGGCAGCTTGATGACGCCCTGTTCGGACAGTGTTTCCTACTTTTTCCTTCGGAAAATGTAGTACTCGGCGAGGCTGACCTGTCCATCTCCGTCGGCGTCGACTTTACCGAAATCGCCGTTGGACGCCGACCATTCGTCGACCGATAGAAAGCCGTTTTTGTTTGCGTCTTTTTCAAGAATCTTCTTTTCGCACCAGACGACCCATTTTTCTTCAGCTCCTTCAGGAAGGCCGTCCCGTGGCACCGTACCGGCTCCGGGGGTGCCACCTGCCGCAGCGCCGCCTGAATCCTTGGCTGCCATGCTGCTGTTGGAAGAACCGCTGCTGCCGCGAAGGATCCCATTCTTCACCGCCGCCAGGCATTCCTTCGCCGTGATGACACCATCGCCATTGGTATCAAAGCGAAGGAACTCTTTCAGAACGTTTTCGTCCCAGCGTGTAGCGAATTCGTTCATCGAAATCTGGCCGTCCTGATTGGCATCGTCTCGAGAGAACCATTCAGGCAGGCCGGTGGTTCGGCCAGATCCTGAGTTCGCCACGCGGAAGCTGGCGCGATCTTTCCAGGCGGACTCGGCAGTCGCTTCTTTGGATTCGCCACCACCCCCTCGCCCAGGATCACCCCCTTCTCCGCCACCGCTTGGATTCCAGCCGCCTCCCCATCCGCCACGCGATCGGCGATCCTCCCCGCCTCGACCCTGATCCCCTCCCTGCTGACTACTCGATTCAGCCAGGCGCCGACGAGCATAGCGGACCGCAAGTTCCGCCGAGGTCAGTTTCTTGTCCTGGTTTCGGTCGTATTGCATCGGGTTGTCCGACCATCTGCCGTTTCGCAGTTCTTCCTCATCCAGCAGGCTGTCGCGATTGCGGTCATAGCGACGAATTCGATCCTCCGCCTCGGCCAAGTCTTGCGGTTCCACTTTCACCGTGGAAACTTCCGCCTTAGGTCCGAAGCCTGGAGGAGGAGTCCTTTCGGCAGCGACACCAAAGCCCTTGACCAGCTCGACCGCTCCTGGACCGGTACTGTCGTCCCCTTCGCCGCCACCCCAGCTTCCGCCCCAGCCGCCACCCCCCCAGCTACCGCCTCCGCCACCCATCCGTTCCGCCCGCATTCGCTCAAACTCCTGCGTGATCGTCGAAAGGGGAATCGGTTTGCTCAAATCCAGCCGAGGGTTCCCCTGAGCCATTCGATCGAGCATGAAGCGGGCGGGGCCTTGCATTTCGTCGGGGTCCAACGATCCATTGCCATTGGAATCCAAACGGGAAAGAAAGCTGCTGGGGTCAAAGCCACCGCGGAATCCGCCCCGTCCAAAGCCCTCGCCTCCAGGAGCACCCCCCATCATCATTCCCGGGCCTCCCATCATCATGCCAGGTCCCCCCATCATCATTCCTGGAGGTCCCCCCATGCCGGGAGGTTGCGCCAAGGCAATGCTTCCGGCGGAAGTCATGGCAAGAATGGCACTGGCAAGATGCTTCGGCGAAGGCATGGAAGGATTCCTTGGTGTACGCATGAGCGCTGGTGATTTTGCTTCTTCCGTCGGCTTGCAAGTTCGATTTCCAAGCCTCGGGCTTGCCGACCGCTCGAATAATCTCTTTAAAAAGTGTACCTGCGGACCGCTTCAGGCAAGTCGGTTTTTTCGAAAATGACCGAAGTGGGCTTCCGAAACTGGCATAAACCGAGTTTGTCGGAAGGACCGGTGCACTTACAGAAACCAACACTGGAGCGGGCTGGAAGTATCGAGCGAATTTAGGCCGCTGAGGAGAGTTGGGGGGAGTCCAGGGCCCATGGGACCCATTCGTCAGCCGACTTTGCAACAAGTAAGAGTCACCGTAAACTAGGGTGGTTCGTTTGAATCGAACAAAACGGTTGAACGATTCGGGCAGAATGTACGTAACACCAATAGGAATTTAGGATGGTCGCCGTGCACCATCCTACGATTGGGCAATAGGTCCAACAGAGAGGATTTATCGATGCGACGGATGATGACATTGGCGGTTGTTTCGTTGTTTGCCGTGGCTGGTTGCACCCCGCCAGAGTCGGTCAAGCCGCCTGCAGCGCCCGCAAAGGGCTCCAGTGGAACGACCAGCGCTGCGGTTGAGGCACCGAAGGCTGGTAGCTCGGTGGAAGTCAAAACCGTCTCGCTATCGGTCCCCACCATGTCTTGCCCGCACAGCTGCTGGCCGGAAGTCAAGAAGACGCTGGAATCGCAGGCAGGCGTTGCCGCCGTTGAGTTGGCACCTCAGGCCAAAGAGGATGAAATCAACGATCGCACCGTTTTGATTAAGACGAGTGCTGGATTCGAGCTGGACAAGGCGATTGCTGCCTTGGACAAGGCTGGTTTTGACGGTGCAGCCGCCAAGTAATCCGCTGGTTGGCCCTAGGGCCTTGAGAGCTGGATCGAGTCTTCGAGGCGATCGGTTAGAGCACTGTTTTCGGAGGGCAGGTGATGGTTATGGAGTACCGACACATGCGATGGTTGGTTGCTGTTGTGGGGATGGGGTGTTTTTTGACCGCCGGTTGCCAGCCTTCGGCTGGACCTAGTTCGACCGCAACAAAAACCACACCAGCTTCGGGGCACGAAGACCATGACCACGACGATCATGCTCATCATGACCATGGCGAGCATGGGGAGCACGGAGGCCATCTGCTGCATCTGGATCCCTCGGGAGCCCATGCGGAGTGGACGCACGACGATGACTCGGGCGTGGTGACGGTCTACCTGGAAGAACTGGTTGCCAGCGGTAAGAAGGTGGAATCGGTCGAAATCGAGTGGAAGGTCGGCGAGGCCGCTCAGAACAACTCCAAGCTGGAGGTGTCGGCCAAGGACGATCATGGTATCGAAGGTTCGATCTTTACCATCAAGAGTCCGGAACTGGTGACCGCACTGGGGGTAGGCGATGGGGTCGTGGCCAATCTGGTAGTCACCATCGATGGCAAGAAGGAGACGGCAAAGCTAGAGCACGATCACGGTCACGACCACGATCATTGATCGATCGTCTACGATCTTGGCACGCCAAATGAATTCCAGGCCAACCGCAAGGTTGGCCTTTTTGTTTTGGTGGGCTTCGGTTCTACTGATTCCGCATGGCTGGTCTCCGTCGTTTGGCGGAGATCGAAGAATCGGTTTCCCGAAATCTGGGTCTGGATTTTCGGTTGGGATCGCCAGGGATCGGCAGCAGGCCACACCACCTTTCGAGAGCACTGATGCGTCGGGACGACCTTCGAAATATTGTCATTATCGCTCACGTCGATCACGGCAAAACGACGCTAGTCGATTGCCTGCTAAAACAGAGCGGGCAGTTCCGGGACTCCCAGTTGCAGGGGGAGCGGATACTGGACAGCAATGATCTGGAGCGGGAGCGTGGTATCACGATTCTCGCAAAAAACATCGCTATCCCCTACCAGGGAATCAAAATCAATTTGATCGACACGCCGGGCCACGCCGACTTTGGCGGAGAGGTCGAGCGGGTGGTGCGCATGGCCGATGGCGCTTTGGTGCTGATGGATGCGGCCGAGGGGCCGATGCCTCAAACCCGCTTTGTTCTATCCAAGGCTTTGGAAGTCGGCGTCAAGCCGATTGTGGTCATCAATAAAATCGATCGACCAGATGCCAGGGCAGCGGAAGTTGTCGACGAAGCGCTGATGCTGCTGGTCGATCTAGGGGGCGAAAAGTATCTCGATCACTTCGACTACATTTTTGCCTCCGCGCGGGAAGGGTACGCCACCACCGACCCGAAGGTGCGGGGCGATTCAATGAAGCCGCTTTTGGATATGATCGTCGAAAGAATTCCGGGGCCTGAAGTCCAGCCCGATGCACCGCTTCAGATGTTGGTGACGAATCTCGATTGGTCGGAATTCGTTGGCCGTATTGCGATCGGACGCATCCAGTCTGGGAAGATCTCTAAGAGCCAGCAGGTCGATCTTTCGAAAACGGGAGACCGCATCGAACCGGCTCAGGTGGCTGGTCTTTCGGTGTTTGACAAGTTGGGCCGCGTCGATGTGGATCAGGCGACGGCAGGCGATGTGGTCGCTGTGGTAGGGCTCAGCAACGTCGAAATTGGCGACACGATCTGCAACCGTGGGCAGCTGTTGCCGCTGCCGCGATTGACGGTCGATGAACCAACCCTGGAGATGATCTTCACGATCAACAGTTCGCCCCTGGCGGGTCGAGAAGGGAAGTACGTCACGACGCGACAATTG
>JBEISR010000059.1:0-12043 GCA_040375295.1 Planctomycetaceae bacterium | reverse complement strand
TGGAACAAGATGCGAGCCACCTCTGTTGCAGCAACACACCTCATGTTTACCCGCAATACCAGCCCCGGAGGGGCGGCACCACCTCTGCCGGGGCCGACAGGCCCCGGGGAGGAAGAAGGATAAGAGTTCCATACTTTCCCACCGGTGGCTAGCGCCACCGGCAGTTCTTGTGTCGGCCCTCCGGGCCTGGACCAAGTTGCGATGAACCTCTCTTGAAGCAACAAACCGGGTGTTTACCCACCACACCAGCCCCGGAGGGGCGGCACCACCTCTGCCGGGGCCGAGAGGCCCCGGGGAGGCAGAAGGAAAAGAGTTCCATTCTTTCCCACCGGTGGCTGTCGCCACCGGCAGTTCCTGTGTCGGCCCTCCGGGCCTGGAACATCTTTTTTGGTGAACCTTAGATCAAGCGACCATGTCTCAATAGCTTACGCTTCTTGAACATCACCGACTCAACGTCAGGGAGATCGCCATGGGAACGCATCACCACCTGCTTTATCACATCGTCTTCAGTACCAAGAACCGCCAGCGGTGGCTCGTACAGGGATTCAGAGAAAAGGTCTTTGGCTACCTCGCCGGAGTCGCCAACCAGAGCGATGGACAGACACTGATTGTCAACGGCTATCTGGATCATGTCCACTTGCTGGTCCGTATTCCAGCCAAATATGCTGTCTCCGACTTCGTCGGAAAGATCAAAAGCTGCTCAAGCAAGCACCTCAACGAAACCAGTGGGATCCTTCGAAAGTTTGGCTGGCAAGATGGATATGGCGCCTTCACTGTCGGTGCAACTGAGAAAGACAGAGTCATCCATTACATCGAGCGACAAGAAGAACACCATCGCTCAATCCCATTTGAATCAGAGTATTTGAAACTTCTGAAAGACAATGAAATGGAGTTCGATCCCAAGTATCTGTTTGACTAGAGTTTCCCCCTGATGGTTAGTTCGATCGATCCCATCCACCAAAGACCAGCCCGGAGCAGGATGGAGGAGTAGATTTGAGCCTATCCCACCGGTGGCTAGCGCCACCGGCAGTTCCTGTGTCGGCCCTCCGGGCCTGGAATAGGTTGCGAGGAACCTCTGTGGAAGCAAAAAACTTGGTGTTTACTCAAAACACCAGCCCCGGAGGGGCGGTATTACCTCTGCCGGGGCCGACAGGCCCCGGGGAGGAAGAAGGAAAAGATTTCCATCCTCTCCCACCGGTGGCTGTCGCCACCGGCAGTTCCTGTGTCGGCCCTCCGGGCCTGGAACAAGATGCGAGCCACCTCTGTTGCAGCAACACACCTCATGTTTACCCGCAATACCAGCCCCGGAGGGGCGGCACTACCTCTTGCCGGGGCCGACAGGCCCCGGGGAGGAAGAAGGATAAGAGTTCCATCCTATCCCACCGGTGGCTGTCGCCACCGGCAGTTCTTGTGTCGGCCCTCCGGGCCTGGAACAAGTTGCGAGGAACCTCTGTGGAAGCAACAAACCGGATGTTTACCCGCAATACCAGCCCCGGAGGGGCGGCACTACTCCATGCCGGGGCCGACAGGCCCCAGGGAGGAAGAAGAACAAGAGTTCCATCCTTTCCCACCAGTGTCTGTGTCGGCCCTCCGGGCCTGAGGTTCAGTGCGAGAGGCGATGCATCAGGAATGAATGGGAGACAAAAAACATCTCTCATTTCATCTCGGTCAGCACGGGCGGGACGCCCGTGCTAAAAGAGAAAACCGACACTAGCTGAATAGCTTGGCAATCGGTCGACCTCCGTCGGTGATCGGGACCGGCCGATCTCCATCCTGCAGCCAACCACTCGGATCGATCTGCATCGCCGCCAGCATCGTGGCAAACAAATCGGGAACACTCACCGGATCCGCCACCATCTTCTTCGATAACTCGTCGGTCTCCCCATACGCCCCACAATGGCTCAGCCCACCACCAGCCAGCACGCATGTAAAGGCACTCCCCTGATGCCCTCGACCGCCGCCACTGTCAAACTCCGGAGGACGACCGAATTCGGTGGTGATGGAAATCAATGTTCGATCGAGCCATCCCTTGTCGGCTAGGTCGCGAATCAACATCCCAACCGCCTGATCCAGCTCCGCCAACAGCCGATGCTGCTGCTCGATCCCCTCGTTGTGGACATCCCACCCCGATCCGTTCAGAAAATTGAGGTTATGAGAAACCTCCAAAAACCTCACCCCCCGCTCCACCAGCCGCCGCGCCAACAGGCATCGCTGGCCAAACTCCCCACCATACGCCTCCCGCAAACTCGCTGGCTCGCGATCCAGCTCAAACCCTTCCTGAAACTCCGGGCCCGCCAACCTTTCACTCTGCGCAATCGCTTCCTCATACTGCGCCTCCAGCCCCTGGGCGGCGAGCGATCCCTGGGTGCGACGCGCTAGCTGAAGCTGGTCGCGAAACTGCTGGCGGCGCGTCTGTCGATCCAGCGAAATGCCATCGGGCCGGCTGAGCCCTGCTGGCCCCTGCCCTGTTTCGGTCAAGTAGAGATAGCCAGCGCGACTGCCAAGGAATCCAGGCCCTCGCGTCGGATTGGGAAACCCCAGCACCACATAAGCCGCCGCATTCTCGCTGGCCGGTCCACGCTGATGAGCGATCAACGACCCCAGCGATGGAAAGACCAGCGTCCCTCCCACCGGACGCCCCGTATGCATTCGATTGGTGGCCGCCGCATGTTCGTCGATCGTGTCGTGATGCACCGACCGAATCGCCGTCACCCGATCCATCACCCCGGCGATCGACGGTAGATGCTGACACACCTGCACTCCAGGCACCGCCGTATCGATCGCATCGTAATAGGCCCCCGGTCGCTTGGCCTTCGCATCACCGCGCCGCTTGGGATCGAACGAATCGATCTGCCCCATGCCGCCACCCAGCCAGATCGAAATCAGATGCTCCGCCTTCCCCAACGGAATCTTGGGCGATGATCCTTCTTCGTTAGCGATTCCCAAACTGGAAATCCCCAATGCGGCCCCGGCCGCTCCAGCAGCACGCAATACATCACGTCGGTCTGGCATTTTGGATCGCATCCCAAAACCTCTTTCTTCCTGGACCTTACGGAATCCAGACAAACTCCGATGCATTGATCAGGCTCCACACCACATCTTCATAGCGTTCCCGCCAAAGAGGCTCCAGGCGAGCGTCAGCCGCCGGCCCACGCCTCGCCCGCCTCTGCATCTCCATCTGAATCGTCGTCGCCTGCGGCACCAGATGATTCGACCACGTCACCCGCGGCAGCAGTTCATCGATGGGAGTCGGCTGAACCAATTCCTCCGCCCTTGTCCGCTTGTCAAACCCCTCCTCCAGCGCTGCCACCAAGGGCGCCGCCTCGTCGGGATTTGGCGATCGCGTCAGGCAGCGCTGAAAGAGCTGGTCGACCAGTGCCTGGGGCGATGGTGCATCGAGCGCCATCTGAGCCATTGGGCTCCCTTCGGTCGCACGCGTCAGATGCTGCACCAGATGACCCTGTGCAAGGATGCCAGGCTGAAGCGGGTCGGGATCGAGTGGTCGGTCGGTGCGCGGCATCTGACGGGCTCCCTCCCAACCAAAGGCCTGCATCACCTCCGCCACCAGCCCCGCGCGCGGCAGATCGAGGCTGGGCCGGTCCCGTTCGTTGTTCAAACTAGCCATCATCCAGGCGCGACTTGGAAAACCAAGCGACAGTCGATTGTCGGCGGCGCGTCGCCCATCGGGATCAAACGTCAGTTCCTCGCTGTCGATCGATTTGCCAGTCGCTTGGTGCAGCGAGTCAACCAACTGCTCGGCAGTCATCCGCCGCTTCTGCGGCGCATGAAAGGTGCGTTGCAGAGGATCGAGCGGCACGGGAAGATCGGTGGCCGTCCGCTGGTATAGCTGCGACTGCATCACCAGCCGCTCGATCGCCTCCACCTGATACCCACTGGCAACCAGTCGATCCGCCAGCCACTGCAGCAGCTCGGGGTGACTGGGTGTAGCCCCTTCCCAATCGTCGGGAGGTTCCATCAGCCCGGCTCCGATCAGTCGACGCCAGACGCGATTGGCGACCACCTGCGCGAACCGTTTGTTTTCCGGCGAGGTCAGCAGCAGAGCCAGTCGCTGCCGCGAGTCGCTGGGATCGGTCAGCAGTGGGTCGAGGGCGGGGGAGTCGTCGAGGCCGGTCACTTGGCGAAGCGGCCAATGGGGCGAGACGGTCTCGTCGGGGCGAAGCGTCGCGCGGATCAGCGGCTGCCGACCTGGCAATTCGAAGAAGGCGGCGGGGACGCGACTGCTGGCCGGCACCCCACTAGTCTTGCGATCCAGCATCGCGGCGAGCCCAAAAAGGTCGCGCTGCGTGGTGCGATGGTACGGGGCATCGTGGCACCGAGCGCACTGCATCTGCATCCCAAGAAACGCACCGGCTAGAATCTGAACCTTCGATGCCATCGGCGCATCATTCTCAGCCGCCATCCCAAACCCTGCGCTCCCTCCCGTATGCGGATTGCCGCGCATCATCACCAGCTCGGTCACCCAGCGATCGATCGGCTTGCGATCCCGCAGCGCATCGGCCAGAAACCAACGGAAGGGACCGGTGCTGTTCAGCGACGCATTGATCAGCGTCGGATTCTCGGCCAGCACATCCTGCCAGTAGGGAATCCAGACATCGGCGTGCCGAGGGTCAGCCAGCAATCGATCGATCGCGCGGAAACGTTTGTCGTCCGAAGGATCGGCGAGAAACTGCTGCAGTTCTTCTTCGGTCGGCAGCAGACCAATCGCATCCAACGTGGCGCGCCGCAGGAAGGCAGCATCATCCAGCAAAGGAGTCGCCACCAGTCGCTCCGGTGAAACCACTTCACTGGTCCAGGGGGCCCCTTGAGCGACCCATGCCTGAAGCACCTGCCGATCCGCCTCCCCAAGTCCGGACCCTGTAGGAGGCATCCGCAGCGCGGGGTCGGTGTGCGCGATCCGCTGGAGCAGAGGACTACTGGAACGATCCTCTAAATCCACCGCCGATTCGCCACTGTCGCCGCCAGCAAGCAGACCGTCGCGATGCTGGAGATCCAGCCCACCGACTTGCTGAGGTCCATGGCATCGGACACAGTGCCGCTGCAGGATGGAGACCGCCGAGCTGGCAAGAGGGTTTGGGGCCTCGCGGCTTTCTTGCTGCTGCACCGCGAGTGCGTCGATGCGATGCTGAATCATGCGATCGATCTCTTGCGAGTCGCCTTGGTCGCGATCGATGGGAGATGGCCGTGAGGCAAGCCATTGACGGGCCGATTGATGACGCTGCTGCCAGTAGTGATCCTGACTGGCCGACAGGGTGTGACGCTGATCGTCGTCCCAGGAGTTCCACGCCGACCGCTCGCTGGCCAGCAGAGGTTCGATTCCTGCATCGGTCAAAGGAATGGAGATCTCGGTGGGGGTGAGCAACTGGAAGGCATCGCTGCCGGCGGTTTGCAGCGCCACCAGCAGCTCACCCGGCTCGGGCCGAAACGACTTTCCACCGACCATTGTCTCCAGCACGACGCGAACCTTCCCCGCCTCCAGTCGCTGCAACTGCCCCGTCGCTTCCTGCTGGCGATAGCTGGGCATCCGAACTCCTGGAGCGATCGCTTTGGGCAGCGGCGTGATCGGCTCTTCGCCACTAGGAGATCCAGTCAGGGGGCCGCATTGAGCGACCAACTGGCCATCGACCCAGAGTCGGCTGAGTCCTCGGGCTCGGAGCAAAAATGCCGAAGGGCCAGCGGGGAGTTCGACATCGGCTGCCAGCCGCGCCAGGAGAGGCGCTTTCCAGGCGTCGCGGATCCCCCAGGCATCGAATCGAGCTGGGAGACGCGGGAGGAAGAAAGCGGGAAGTCGATCGGTCGTCAGCGTGGGTGTGGCGAGTGGTTCTTCGGCATCGGGCCATCGGCTATGGGAGCCGACTGCTTCGATCAGTTGCAGCGTGATCTTGCCTTCGGGGACCGCATCGATCTGCGGCATGCGGACGACAGCGGTCGGGATTTTGTCATCGACGTGGTAGCGATCTTCGATCTCTTGATCGGTCAGCAGGCGGCGATGGATCGCGATCGCATCCAGCAGCCCGATGAAACTGTTCCCGGCCGAACCGTTCATCGAAGATCCGATCCAGACAGCATCGTCATCGACGACAGGCGGCAGTGTGGTAGGGCCTCCCATCGTCCAGTCGCCTTGGACCGGCTTGCCGTCGACCCAGCCGCGTATCGACTCTGGATTGCCGAACTGGTAGGCGATCGCGACATGATGCCACTGAGGATCGGGCGACAGGATGGCATCACTAGTCCATCGATGCCACGGGCCGGTAGGATCCGACTGGCCAGGGTCGGTGGCGAAGAGAAAATCGAGATGCCCTTTGCCATCGATGCGGCGGATGCGCATCGACCAGTTGTGATTGTCGCGCGACATGCCGGGTTGCCAGGTTCGGCCTTTGCCGATCACCGTGTGGTATTCGTGATCGCCCAGGTCGGTGATACGCACCCAGGCTTCCAGTGTGATCGAGTCGCCTTGCGCGAAGTCGTAGGGGCTGTGGGATCCGGGGTCAGCGATCTCCAATCGGGCTCCGCGTCCCTCCAGCCGAATCGCCGTGTTCCCAGGATCGAGGTCGGGGAAGCGGGGCGGTCTGGGTCCAGGTTGATCTCGCTGCACCTCCCCCACGGTACGGTAGCTGGTCGTCTCTTCGGCACCGAAGTCCCAGCGAGCTACAGGTGGTGGATCCTGGGCACCGGTTTTTTCTAAAGTGCAAACCGAGACGATGCAGCTGAAGAGAAAGAGCCACAGCGGGTTGGAACAACGGGCGCTTACGAAACGATCGAGCGGGATCTGCGATCGCAAGACAGAGCGGCGGGAGAGATAGGCAATCGACATTCCCGTGCCTCGTCAATTTGGGTGTGGCGATGCATCGGCTCGAGCGGAAGGGCTTATCGACGTCTTAGCAGCCGACGAAGTGACCAAGGGAGCAACGGCAGATGTGGCGGGCGAACGATCCAGCGATCGAAAAGCGATTGGGCAGTGAAAAATACCCCCGGCAGGGCTCGAACCTGCGACCTCAGCTTTAGGAAAGCCGCGCTCTATCCAACTGAGCTACGAGGGCACATTCGCGACGAAGTCGGAATAGGATGATTTTAACCGACACTGCTTCCTTTGCCCACACTCTTTCCACGGGAGCCGAATCGGGTCCAATGGAAAAGCGAGTGGGGGCAGGTTTTGGATGCCATTGTCATGGCTGGGAAACGATTCATCAGGGGGTCAATCGGATGCGTCCAGGGGAGCAGCGATTGTTGTTGATGCGGATTGTCGATGCCAGTGCCAATCGAGCGGCAGAAGGGCTAAGGACGCTGGAGGATCTTGCCAGGATGGTGCTGGATGATGCGGACTTGACCGAACTGCTAAAGGGGCAGCGGCATCGGTTGACCGAAGCGCTGCGGACGATTCCGATGGCCGAACGTCTTGCGGCGCGCGATACGGCAGGGGATGTGGGGACGGAGATTTCGCTGGCCAGTGAACAGCGGAGGGCGTCGATCGATCAGATCGCAGCGGCGGCGGCCGAACGGACTAGCCAGGGGTTGCGTAGCCTAGAAGAGGCGCTCAAGGGGATGGAGCCGCAGGCAGCCAGGGAGGTAGAACAACTGAGGTATGGTGTCTATCAGAGCGCGGCCAAGGTGCAGTTGAAGCTGGCGGATGACCGCAGCAAGCTGGAGACATGTCGACTGTGTCTGTTGATCGATTGCCGGCGTCCGGGGAGTTCCCAGTGGGAGTCGCTGGATCAATTCGGAGAGCGACTGCGCGGGTTGGCGCAGGCGGGAGTCGACCTGGTGCAGCTTCGAGATAAGGACGCGGACGATGGGATGCTGCTGGCCTATGCCAGGAAGGGAGTCGAGGCGCTGCGACCGACCGGTGTGCCGCTGATCGTCAACGACTCCATCGCCGTCGCCCTGCTGAGCGGCGCGGCGGGAGTGCATCTGGGGCAGGAGGATCTGCCGCTTCAAGAAGCGAGGGCGCTGGCGGGTCGTCGGCTGTGGATCGGTATTTCGACGCATTCGCTGGAGCAGGCGGTTGCGGCGCAGGAGGGGGGAGCCGACTACATCGGATGTGGGCCGACGTTTCCATCGAAGACGAAATCGTTCGACCATTTCCCGGGGTTGGATCTGGTTCGATCGGTGCAGCAGCGGATCACGATTCCGGCCTTTGCGATTGGCGGGATCACGCGAGAGGGAATTGAACAGGTTCGGGGTTGTGGCATTGATCGCGTGGCGGTCAGCCATGCGGTGCACGGTGCGGCCGATCCAGAGGCGGCTGCCCGGGAGCTTGCGGAACTACTGCGGTAGTGTCGGTGAGGGTTTTGTGCAGCCCGGAGGGCCGAAATACGAGATGCCGGTGGCGACAGCCACTGGTAGCAGAGGAGAACCAATCCTCTCCTAGGATTGGTTCCCACAAAAAGGGACAGGAAGGCTTCATCACCCTGGGAATCAGGCGGCTTTCTTACCGCTGCGTTCGTTAAGTCGATTGTAGAGGGTTTTGAGGCTGATCCCCAGTTCATCGGCAGCGGCCTGTTTATTTCCCTGATGTCGCTGCACCGCTTCCTGAATCGCAATGTCTTCCATCTCCTTGAGGCTCATCGGCACCGTCGCTCGCGGCGCGGTGGGGCGAGCCGCTCGGGCCATCATGTGCCGTGGAAGATGCTCAGGCAGCAACGGCGGATGGTCGCTAAGGATGGTTGCGTGTTCGATGACGTTGGCAAGTTCTCGGATGTTGCCTGGCCAGGAGTGTTCCAGCAGTCGATCGAGTGTCTCGGGGGCGATTGGAACGGCGATCGATGCATGTTCGGGACGGAAGCGGCGGTAGAAGTGTTCGGCCAGACGTGGCAGATCGCTTATCCGTTCTCGGAGCGAAGGGACATCGATTTGGAAGGTATTGATGCGGAAGAGGAGATCTTCGCGGAAGGTCCCTTGTTGGACCATTTCTTCCAGATTCCTGTGAGTGGCGCAGACCAGCCGGACGTCGACGCGGCGAGTCTGGTTGTCGCCAACGCGCCGGATCTCACCGCTTTCCAGGACACGCAGCAGTTTGGCCTGCATGGCCAGGGGGAGTTCTCCGATTTCATCGAGAAAGATCGTGCCGCGATCGGCCGACTCGAACAGCCCTTCGCGCTGCGTGTCGGCGCCGGTGAAGGAGCCCTTGAGGTGACCAAACAATTCGCTTTCGATCAGGTTTTCGGGGAGCGCGCCGCAGTTGATGGCCAGGAACGGAGCTTCCTTACGGAGGCTTTTTTGGTGGACCGCGCGAGCGACCAGTTCCTTACCGCAGCCGGTCTCCCCGCGGATCAGCACCGTGCTTTGGGTGGGCGCGACTTTAGCGATCATCTGCTGGACCGTCTTCATCGACGGGTGGTCACCGATCAGCTGGCTGGCCGCCTGGCAACGATCGAGCTCCTGCTGGAGTGCCAGGTAGTTGCGGCGCAGTTCGCGGCGCTGTGCGATGCGGCGCAGCAGGGCATCCAACTCCGAGAGCTTGCACGGTTTGGTCAAGTAGTCGGTCACTCCAAAGCGAAGTGCCTGGACGGCGGTTTCCAGCGACGATTTTCCTGTCAGCACCACTGCCTCAGTCATCGGTGCCATCTGATGGGCGCGCTGGATCACCTGCATGCCATTGAGTCCCGGCATGTCGAGGTCGACGATCAGGCAGTCGAAGCTATCTTTTTCGAGCGCGGCGATCGCGGTTGCACCGTCCGGACAGACAGTGACGCGGTGGCCCATCTGCGGCAACTCCAGACGCATCAGCTCCTGGAGCGATGGTTCGTCGTCGGCAAACAGGATGCGTAGCGAATCAGGCCGCTTGGTAGGATCGTTCATGAGTACCTTCAAATTCCTCTACAGGAAGTGTCACTTCGAATCGGGAGCCCTGCCCTACCCCATCGCTGTGTGGGGTGATGCGGCCTCCGTGGTCGGCGATGATGCGGCTGGTGATCGGTAGCCCAAGCCCAGTTCCTCGGCCGTCGCGGCGTCGCGTGAAGAACGGTTCGAACAGATGCTGTCTGACCTCCTCGGTCATTCCACACCCGTTGTCGGTGATCACCAGCTTGGCGTGCGTGCGATTGGATTCCAGAAGGATCTTGACCCAACCTTCTTCTTTCGATTCCGGCAATGCGTCGAGGGCGTTGGTCAGGAGATTGAGCACCACCTGCTTGATCTCTGGCGGGCTGGCCCAAACCCAGATCGGTTCCTTCTGCTGGAATTCGATGTGTCGATCGCGATACTGCCCCAGATGCTGAACCATATCGACCACATCGCGCACCAGGGAAGCCAAGTCCGTGCGATGCTTCTTCTCGGCGTTGCCGAGTCTTGAGAAATCGAGCAATCTTTCGGTGATTCCTTTGCATCGGAAGGCATCATCCTGGATGCGTCGCAGGTAGCTTCGGAGCGTTTCTACTTCCGGTGAAGGGGACTCGGTGGGCGGCTCGCTGGTGAGTGGATGGAGGATACGATGCAGACGGCTTTCAAGCGCTTCGGCGCTCCATGCGATCGAGGCGAGGGGGTTGTTGATTTCGTGAGCGACACCGGCAGCCAGGAACCCGACGCTAGCTAGCTGCTCATTGCGAATCACTTCGCGGGATCGTTCCTGAACCTGATGATGGAGTTCGCGTTCGGTCTTCAGGAATCGTTCGGTACCGCGGTTGATCGTCTGCGCCAGTTCGCTCAGCTCATCCTGGCTGTCGATGATGATCCGATGCTCGTAATCGCCTCCGGCCACCCTTCGAGACCCCTGCAGCAGTGCCTTGAAGGGGAGGATCACTGCGCGCCGCACATAGACGCACAGCCCTACCAATAGAAGGAGTGTGAAGAAAGTGGAGCTCCAGGCCAGCGCGATCCAGGTGCGATAGCGCGTGCGGACTTCGTCTCGGAAGGATGCCATGCGATGGTGGAGGAAAGTGGGTAGCTGGTGTGCGCGATCGGACAGCCGGTCGAGGTCTTCCAGTTGATGACTGAAGTCGACACGATCGCGGAACAGATCCTCTTCGGTGCTTCGGTCTAGCACCACATGGAACAGTGTTTCGATCTCCTGCACCATCTGCCGTTCCAGACTGCGATCGCCTAGTCTTGCCTCGTTGCCGACATGGACTTCCAGACGGGCCTTGTAGTTAGCCAGCGCCTCGCGGACCTCCTGTAGTTTGGCGCGGTGCTGGGTCCGTCGCGACCACTGCGTCCCCTCGACGACCTGGCCCAGCGAGGGGAGGTCGACACCATGAGCAGCGGTTTGGAGGTAGGAGATACGGAGGTTGTCGATAGCACGAGTTAACGCATCGGCTACCGGGAATTCCGCTGCCCGTTGGCTGAGGATCACCGCCAGATCGCGATAGGCGTAAGCGCCGCGAAATCCGGTGTAGCCGAGCACCAGGATGACGGTTCCGAGCACCGTGATGGCGATCAACAGCTTTTGGCGGATCGTGCGTTTGGACCCCACACGCGACCTCCTTGACGCGGTGCTCACTCTTGGCGGTCCTGCAGGGACTCGCCCGCCCGGGATCGTAGCCGATCGGCCCGCGCCGATTCAACCCACAAAAAAGAATCCCATTCCCCCCATTCTCCCCAATCCTCTGCGCTTACAGCCTTCCAACCTGAGGTGCTTTGGCGTCACACCTCGAATGAACTGCATGGCCGGGACGGCCATGCCACAAGATGGCTAGCTTTCGTTTGGTGCCACCCACCTTTTCAATTAGCTTTCGTTTGGTGCCACCCACCTTTTCAATCGGTGCCACCCACCTTTTGCGACGCGCACCACCTTTTCAATCGGTGCCACCCACCTTTTGCGACGCGCACAATGCTAGCCTACGGCCTGGCACAGGCGTCACGCCGCCCTGCCGAACTGCTTGGCCGGGACGGCCATGCCACAAGATAGCTAGCTTTCGTTTGGTGCCACCCACCTTTTCAATCGGTGCCACCCACCTTTTGCGACGCGCACGCTGCTAGCATACGGGCCTGGCAAAGGCGTCACGCCGCCCTGGCGAACTGCTCGGCCGGGACGGCCATGCCACAAGATAGCTAACTTTCTTTTGGTGCCACCCACCTTTTCAATCGGTGC
>JBEISR010000031.1:0-54186 GCA_040375295.1 Planctomycetaceae bacterium | reverse complement strand
GGTGGCACCAATTGGAAAGGTGGGTGGCACCAATTGGAAAGGTGGGTGGCACCAATTGGAAAGGTGGGTGGCACCAATTGGAAAGGTGATCCTTGGCTGAAATTAAATCCGCACGAAACAGGGCTCACCCTTCGATTTCAGGATCTTTGAGCGAGGAAGTGTTCAGGTCGCCTCAGGTCCAAAAACGTTTGGCTATTTCGATGGCCTCAGGAATTTTTTCAGGCCACTTTCCGCCCGCCTGTGCGAGATCGGCTTTGCCTCCCCCACCACCACCGACAGACTCTGCGACAGGCGCAACCCATTTGCCGGCGCTGAACCCCTGGTCGACCAGATCCTTGCTCAGACCGCAGATGATTGTCACCTTGTCTTCGTGTCGCCCAATCAACAACACTGCAGTCGGCATGCCAGGCGCCTTACGGATTTGGTCAATCCATTGTCGCATCAAATGAGGATTGGCCGCTCCCACCTCCGCCACCACGATTCGTTTTCCATTCCGCTCGACTGCATACGTCAGCAGATCGTCCACAGACAACGATCCACTGGAAGCCATTGCAGCTACCTGTTTCTCCAAACTCTCTCGTTCCGAGATGAGCGAGGCAATTCGGGTACCGACGTCATCGATGGCGACATTCAATGCGCGGGCTGTTTGCCGCAATGCGCGACGAGGATCCGCTACCTTATCAGCGACTTCCGCTCCGCCTCCCAGTGTCACTCCACCCCCTGCCAATTGCTTCTTCAATCCTCGGATCGTCTGCACCAATTCAACCGTCTTTCCAGGTACGTCTTCCAAAGAGCATCCAAACAAGGAAGCTGTCTCGCTCAGTAGTTGAGCTACTCGCTGGCGGTGCTCTGAAGCTCGCAAGCCCGTCAGGGCTGTTACTCGGCGTGTTCCAGACGAGACACTCTCTTCCGAAAGTACTTCGAATGCTTCGACCTGGGCGGTGTTTGTCAGGTGCGTTCCGCCGCACAGTTCCTTGGAAAATTCCCCCATACATACCATCCGAACAGGATCTGGATACTTTTCTCCGAACAACATCATCGCTCCAGCCTTTCGAGCTTCAGCCAAAGGAACCACCTGCCATTGGACAGGAGCTCCCTGTTGGATCCGTTGCTGGACAATCGCATCAACCTTCGCCAGCTGCTCCTCCGACATCGGCTCTTGATTGCTGAAATCAAACCGCAGCAAATCCGCCTCCACCTTGCTTCCCTGCTGCTGCGCATGTCCACCCAGAACACTTTGTAGAGCATGGTGAAGCAGATGGGTTGCCGAGTGAGCTCGGCGCAAGGCATTCCGCCTCACATCGTCGACGCGTGCCGATACTTTCAGCCCCTCTTTCAACTCCCCACGCACGAGATGGCCTGAGTGCACGATCAACTCCCCTGCCCTTTGCGTGTCGGTGACACGAAACTCCATCGAGTCGGTTGTGATGACCCCTGAATCCCCTACCTGTCCACCACTTTCGGCGTAAAAGGGGGATTGATCGAGTACGACTCGGATTGGAAGATCTGACCCCGCCCTTGCCTGAACCTGCCCGATCAGTCGTTCTTCGTCGCCAGATCCGGCGATGATCCCTTGAACGGCAGCGGGACATTCCGTCGCTTCATAGCCAACAAACTCCGTCTTCAGTAGCGCCTCTTTGAGGGTTTCGATCGGACCGGTTTGGAAGAGCTGCTTTTGCCCTAGGCCGTCCATCTCCCCATGCCGGTCCATCGCCGCCTGAAAGCCTTCCCAATCGAAGGTCATCCCACGCTCGGCAGCCAAAGTCTGAAACAGCTCGGGAGGCACTCCGTAGGTCTGGTAGAGCTGGAAGGCGTCCTTTCCATCGACCATGACACGGCTGGAGGCACTGAGGTCCTCGAAGACCTTATTCATGCGCACCAGACCTGCATCGATCGTATTGAAGAAGTTTGCCTCCTCCGACTGCAACACCCGCGACACCCGGTCGACAGTCTCGCGAAGTTCGGGATAGACGGTACCCATGGTCTGTGCAACGACCGACACCAGGTGATGCAGGAATGGCTCACGCATCCCCATCTGGTGACCATCCAGCACGGCGCGCCTTACTAGCCTCTTGATCACATACCGCGCCTTCTTTGGGCCGGGATAGATATTCTCATGAATCGCAAAGGTGCATGCCCGCACATGATCAGTGATACGTCGCAACCGCCGACCATCATCCGAGTCGTACTGGTAGTGCTTTCCGCAAACCTCAGCAGCCGCCTGGACGATCGGGAAAAGAATATCGATATGAAAATTGCTGGGCACTCCCTGCATCACGCTTGCCGTTCGTTCCAGCCCCATCCCCGTATCGATGTTCTTGCTAGGCAGTGGACGAAGATTATCTGGCGGTTCACCGACTCGATTGAACTGCGTGAAGACCAAATTCCAAATCTCTACCGACTTACCCGAATCCAACTGATAGTAAATCTCGCTGCAGGGACCGCAGACTCCATCTGGCCCCTGGCTGGGGGCACTGGCCGGCCAGAAATTCTCATCCTCATCCATTCTGGCGATGCGACTGGTGGGCAAGCCAATCTTTTCGTTCCAGATCGACGCGGCTTCATCGTCATCCTTGTACACGGTCACCGTCAGTCGCGATGGATCGATTCCGAGCCACTTCTTGTCGGTCAGAAACTCCCAAGCCCAACGGATCGCTTCTTCCTTGAAGTAATCCCCAAAACTGAAATTCCCCAGCATCTCGAAAAACGTATGGTGATAGGCAGTTCTTCCTACGTTATCGATATCCCCGGTGCGAAGGCACTTCTGGCAAGTTGTCGCCCGCGTGTACTCCAGCTTGACCTTCCCAAGGAAATGGTCCTTAAACTGATTCATCCCTGCAGGAGTGAACAGCACCGAAGGATCCCAAGTCGGAACCAAAACATCGCTTGGTTGCCGTGAATGCCCCTTGCTCTGGAAGAAGGTCAGGTACTTTTCCCGGAGTTCGTCAGTCTTCATGATGCCTTTCCGCAGGACATGTTGTTCGGACCGCTTGGTGGGCGGCAAGCCCATCATCGCAACCATTTGGAATCGATCAGTGTAGCCTGCGATACGCCGTGGATCTATTGCACTTGCCCCTTCGGAAGCGACGAACCGAGGGAACTCGAATGAACCAGCTACGGTTTCCCGAAAGGCTGCTCCATCCAGATCTCTGGGAGCCCCCCAATCGAAGTTGGTAATTCACTGTCCTTCCGGGAGAATCAACGCCGTTTCGCTGGATCGCCATCGCTGCAACGTCAGCCGCACCAGTTTCCCATCCCGCTCCCTGGTCATGCGATCGAATGCATCGGGATGATCGACTGGCGTGTCATCGACGGTGGTCACATAAGCCCCTGGTCGCACCCCCGCACGCCAAGCCTCAGAGTCGGTCTCGACCTCCAGGACCACTAAGCCCTGACTGGCCGCTCCACCGCCAGGATTCCGAAACCACTGTGCCAGTTCCGGCGGGACCGCCGAGGGGACTTCCACGGTCATGCCTCTCCAGGTCCTTGCAGGCTGCTGGCTGAACGACCGAATGCGAGAAGGGACGTATTTTTTCGCCAGAGTCACTGGGAGGTCGATCACCCAGGGCTGTAGCCCCAAACTTCTAGGCCGTTCAATCCGCACCAGGATCTCTGCATCTGCTGGAAATCGGCTCAGGTCTCGCAACAGCGATTCCCTTCCCAGCACTGGCTGACCATTGATCGCTGTGATCCAGTCGCCTGCAAGCAATCCCGAACGTTCCGCTGGCATGCCCGGAACCACATCCGCCACTCTCGCCCCAGATCGATCCTCCTTCTGGTCTTCCGACGGTCGCTCCGACTGCAACACTCCTAAAAAGCCGTACGACGGAAGTTCCCCTGCTACCAGAGACTCTACGACACGCAGAGCCGTCTGATCGATCGGAATCCAGGAACTGGCCGATGTCTTCCGGTCTGTTCGAGGCAGATCTTGCAGACTGCTATCTGCTGCCAAGGCGACCAGACGTCCTTGTCGGTCAAAAAGCGGCGTCCCTTCCGTCCATGGGCGTCCCGTCGGATCGCTGACGAATCGCCATCCCAATTCCGCCAAGCCTCCAGGCAACTCATTGCGTTCGGTTGCTGGTAACCGGCCGGATTCCAATCGCAGGGACAACTTCTTCCACTCCCAGCCCTTGCCTGCCAGCATGCGGATCGGATCATCGACTCCCCAGACATAGGAGTCTCCATCGGCCAGAGGTTCGTTCAAGAAGTCCCGGAGAGTGACTCCTCGGCTGGCTACACTTTCCGCAACCCGCGACCTCTCCTCTGCTTCCTTCTCGCTCGGTACCCAGCGCAATACCGCCAGATTGGTGTAGCCATCGCCAGCCAGCAACTCCACCCTCTCGGGCTCCTGCCGACCCATGGAATCGGAATCCAATCGCCAGACCCAGTAGCTTGTTCTGGCTGGATCCCCCAGCGGCTGGAGTGTGGTAACCAGCAGGCGAGGCTCGCCCCAAACCACACCCAATTGCACCCGATCTGCCAGCGCATGGGATAACCGGTTCCATCTTCGGTCGACCAGCGTCTCGACCCCCTCCATCTGAAACCATGCCATAGGAGGCCTACCCATGGCCTGGTTGTCCACACGAACGATCGCCACCACCGACCGCTCCAGCTGTTCATCAATCCGGAAATCTTCGGAGGCATCCGTGTCCTCCGACGGGTTCTGTGCTGTGGCGCTGGGGAGATAGCCACCGCCACTCCAAGCCAGCGCCACAGCAAAACCTAAGCATTTCGCGAGCCAAGTGAGACTGTCTGCAACCACCACAGCACCTGCCTCGAAAAAGCAAACCTTCAAAAGCTGCCTCGGTCGGTCGCCATCGCATTCCATCTAATCTTCGATCAACTGTCGGCAGCAACGGCTCCGCCTTCCCCCGCTCCCTGCTCGACCACCACAGCAACACTTGCATCGCCAGCCAGAATCTGACTCTTGATCTCCTCTGCCACCTGCGGATTTTCCAAGAGGAAGTTACGAGCTTTTTCCTTGCCCTGACCCAAATAGGTCTCGCCGTACTTGAACCAAGCTCCACTACGCGTGATCACCTTCATCGCAGCGCCCAGATCGAGCAAATCTCCCTCGTAGCTGATTCCGCTGGTATGCATCATGTCGAACTCCGCCACTCGGAACGGCGGCGCCACCTTATTCTTTACGATCTTGCAGCGGACTCGCTGACCGACCGTCTCCTCCCCTTCCTTGAGAGCTCCAATCCGACGGACATCGACCCGGCAGGACGCATAGAATTTCAAGGCTCGTCCACCAGGAGTCGTCTCGGGCGATCCAAACATCACTCCGATCTTCTCTCGAATCTGGTTGATCAAGATCACCACCGATTTGCTTTTGGCAATCGCACCCGTCAACTTCCTCATCGATTGACTCATCAATCGAGCCTGAAGTCCCACGTGCGAATCACCGATCTCTCCCTCAAGCTCCTGCTTGGGCACGAGGGCCGCCACCGAGTCAACAATGATCACGTCGACAGCGTTGCTCTTGACAAGCATCTCGCAGATCTGCATCGCCTCTTCACCGCTGCTTGGCTGACTGACCAGCAACGACTCCAATTCCACTCCCACCTTCTTCGCCCACGTCGGATCAAATGCATGCTCTGCATCGATGATCGCCGCAATCCCTCCGGCTCGCTGTGCTTCCGCAGCTACATGCAGAGCCAACGTCGTCTTACCACTCGACTCCGGCCCAAAAATCTCGATGATTCGTCCTCTCGGAAGGCCGATGCCGCCCAGCGCTACGTCCAGCGACAGCGATCCGGTACTGATCCCTTGAATCTTCAACTGGGCCTCGCCACCCAGCGGCATGATGGAGCCTTCACCGAACTGCTTTTCGATTTGCTGGAGGGTGGTGCGGAGCGACGGTTCGCGCTTGAGCACTGCTTCCAGCGAGCTCTCAACTTCATCCTTCTCATGCTTCTTTTTGGCCATAGCTGTCCTTCGCTCCTTCTTGCGACTGTCAAAACCGAACCTCTTTCGCTCCCATTCGACCGACCTTTCGAAACTTTTGTTCCGCATGCCGCCCGCTCGAGGTTCTGTACGGATGAATACTACCCCGTTCAGCAGCTCAAGGCAAGCAACCATGCCAAACAAATTGGTCGACCTGCAACCCTCTTAGCATCGCCAGCGGGAGGGACACCTTCGGTCAATCATCTGGGAAAAAGAGATTTTTTTGATCCATCAGTTCTGGAGTCCGTTTCGTCCGGCAACAGGGCTGTCACCTAGGAAGCGGCGGGACGAAGTGTACGGCGGATCCGGACGGGAGGTCGTCCTGACCAAGCCTTTGCGATTAGTGCCAGAGACGATTGGAAAAGCTCCAGCGAATCACGGGCGGGACGCCCGTGCCACGATTGTCTCCTGCAGAAGGCGTGGTGTCGCTGCGAGAATCTTTGAAGAGCGATGGAGAATCACGGGCGGGACGCCCGTGCCACGATTGTTTCAGCGATCGGCTATCGGATCGAACCGAACTTCCCATCGCGAACGCTGGGCCCTCCCCTACGGATTCGTTCCGTTATTGGCGGGGGGGTTCACACGGGGCGGCGTGTTGATCGATTCAGGGACCACCAGCGGGACGGGTGACTGTGGCGTCACCACGGTGACCGGCATGGAGGCATCCAAGGGGTCGATTCCCATGGCATTCTGGAGCATTGCCAGAGCGATGTACCAGTCCTGCAGCGCATCGATCAGTAGCAATCGATTCTCAAACGCCTTGGTTTCCAAGATATTCAAATCGATCAGATTGCTTTCCCCCTCGGCATAGCTTCGCTGCTCCAATGCCAGATACCGCATCGCCAGATCAAACGCTTCGATCGCCGCATCGACTCGTTGCTTTGCCACCTCTAGCGCCACGCGTGCCTTCCGCAGCTCGACTTCGATCTTCTGCATCTGGAACTGCCGCTTGATGGCAATCTGCTGCAGTTTGCCGCGCGTCGATGTAATCTTCCCTCGCGCCTTGTTTCGCGGCAGTGGGACACTGGCCAGCACACCAGCCTCCATTTCGAATTCCCCTTTGTCTCTGGAACTGGTGGCAGCTGGGCCCATATCCTGGGAGCCATCGACCAGAAAATCCAGCTCGGGTAACAGTTGGTTGTTGGCCAATTGCAGATCCAAACGCTGTTCCTGCGTCTGGAGATCCAGCAGTGCAAGTTCGGGACGCTGAGTCAGTGCGCGAGCTACCTCTTCCATCAGGTCTTCGGCGGGAAGAGCACCTGGAGCGGGAAAGGCCCAAGGAAGCCATGTGTCGGCAGGAACAATCGGTATCCCTTGATCATCCCTCAGAAAAAGCGACAGCTGGATCGCCGCTTGCTGTAGTTTTCGGCGAGCATCCAGAACCTTTATTCGTCGCTCGGCCCGCAACTGCTCGTTGAATATCGCGGCAGAAGCTTTCTCCTCCCCTTCGTCGACCAACGTCTGCACCTGATCGACTCGCATATCAGCCAAACGCAACAGTTCTTCCTGTGCCTTAGCAACCTGCCCCGCCTGCACCCATTCCCAATAGGCTTTAGCTGCCTCCAAGGCGGCTTCCAAAATCTGTGCTTGCACGATCGGGGCCGCCATGCGCACCGCAAGATCGGCTTGAAAGAGCGCCACGCGCTGCGGATCAATAGCGCGCCCTTGCAACAGAGGTTGCACCCACGAAAGACTCAATTCCCCCGCCTCGTTCGTTTCTCGTTCCTTGTACCAAGGCTGGAATTCGCCTCGCCCAATTCGATAGCCGGACGCCAGGTAACCACCCCACCAAGTGCGCCTCGCCAGTTGCACCCCGTTTCGGTAGTTCTGGTAGAAACCCAGTGGCTGGGAGAGGGACCACGACTGCAACGTCGGATCCCAAGCACCGAGCGCCGACTGCCGCTCACCCGAAGCGATCATGTTCTCGTAGCGGGCCTGCTGGATCAGTGGGAAACTTCGGTATACCGAAGCCATGACGTCCGCCAGGGTCAATGCTGTACCACCCAGATCATCCCCTGGTCCGGCAATCAGCGGATCGTTTTTTTTTTCGCAGCTTCCAGGGCTGGATCCAACGCAGGTGGCGCGATCGGCTTGACCGATGGCACGGGCGCGTCTTGGACTCGCGGATCCTGGAGTTCGCGGACCGGTACTTGCTGCGCTATCAAAGGAGCGGAATTGAACCCGATCAGCGCGCCCCAAAGAATTCCCCAAAGCCACCTTCCGCGCACCGAGACTGGCGACCGGAAGGAAGGCAGTGGTTTGTCGCTGCTCCCAGGCAGCAACCGATGGTAGGGGGCGAACTGAGCTAGATCCTGGGATCGCTCTCCTGGCACCCCTTCACTGGTCAGGGCGACTTGGGCAATTTGGGGGTTTTCGGCAGTTCGCCTTCCTTGGAGCTGCCCCCCTTGAGGTCGTCCGGTGGTTTGTTGGAAAGCACCGGAGGGAATCCATTCAATTGACGCCATATCTCGTATCCCAGAGGCACTCGGCTCAATTTACCTTCAAGGTTTCTCAGCAAGACCCACCCAACCGCTCGAGAACCTTGTCGCAAGCGACCTTCGGGCCAAGGCTGATCTTCTTTATCGGCCTGATAAGGTGTAACCATCATGCGAAAGTTGCCGGTTCCATCATCGGTAGGGAGAATCAGTGCGATCTTCCCCCCGAAGGTACCGACTCCAGAAGAAGGCCAGCCGACGAATTGAATCGCAGGAAAGCCTTCAAATTGCAATCGCACTTCGTCTCCAATTTGTAGAAGAGGGACATCATTTCCTGTGATGGTCAGTTCGACCGCCAGTTGGGTGGGAACAGGAACTACGGTGAACAAGGGCTCTCCTTCCTTCACGACATCGGCACCCGACAGCCCGATCAGTTCTTGGAGATAGCCATCTCGAGGGCTGGTGATCTTCAGTCGCTCTCCGAATTCCCCCAGTTTCTGTTCGATCTCTGAGATTTCCTTTCGTGTGGTGGCAATCTCGGAGAGCACTTCCTGCAGTTTGGAGGAGACTTCGCGGTTTTTCACCTGAGCTTCCTGAGTTTTGGCGAGGAGGTCTTGTTCCTTGGCGGCTCGGTTCCTGAACGCTTCGATTACCTGAGCCTCACCGTTTTCGAAGTCAGCGACAGCTTTTTCGAATTCCTCTTTTTCTTTTTCGAAATCGCGTGGGGCTTTGAGGCCAGACTCCAGCAATCGGGCGGTGCGGTCAAAATACTGCTTGGTTCTTTCGACCGTCGCATCCAGAGCATTGACCTTTTCCTCACTTTGCGTCACCTTGGCGATGGCAGCTTCCACCGATTCCCTGGCCGATTGCACCAGCGCCTCGCCCGCCATCCGCTGAAGATCCACCGCCTGTTCGGCCAATTCCTTTTTGGTGTTGGCAACTTCCAATTTGGCCAGTAGTTGGTTGCGTTGGGCTTCGAGTTGTTGCTGCGCTTCGGCCGCCAGCGGCTCTAGCTCCAACACAAACTCCCCTTTCTTGACGAAGGTCCCTTCGCGAAGTCCTTCTCGGACCTTGGCGACGACGCCCTTAGCGGTTGCTCGCTGCTGAAAGGTCCGCTCCTGGGGATCAAGTGCGATCACTCGTCCGGCCCCGCGTGTCGTCTGCTGCCAAGGGACAAACAGCATCGCCAGGACGGTGAGAACAAGCAGCGCCATGGTCCAGGCTGCAATCCGCCGAAGCAGCCAGTGGCTTCGAACCAGATGGAGTTCCGGGAATTCCTCGAGCGATTCCTCGAGTCGCACGGGGCGCTGGACCTTGCCGAGATGAATTGCCAAATCCTGGGAGCTGGATGGAAGGGCTTCCTTCAATTCCAATCCTGTTGCCAAGGGCACTGCTGCCAATTCGGGCTTATCCTCAACGTTTTTGCTCATGGCCGTCCTCCTGGGAATCGAGGAATCCCTTTGGCTTGCCTGCTCCCACACCCATGGCAACCCCATCCCCTTGTTCGATCAACCAGCCATCTTGTGTAGCGACGATCAAGGTCCATGGACGATCGGGATGGGCCAGCCATTGCCAGAGACTTTTTCGGCTGCTGGCCGAGATGCGGTCGAGTGCGTGGTCGATCAACAGCAGACGAGGCTGGGTGGCGATGGCGCGAGCCAGCATGAGGCGTTGCAGTTGTTCGGCGGTCAACGGATCCCCTCCCATCAGCAATCGGCTTTCCAGACCCTGTGGCATCGCAGCGATGGTTTCGTCGAGTCCCACGGCGAGAATTGCGTCTCTCAGTTGAGCCAGGGTTGCACTCGAGGAGCCGACTCGCAGGTTCTCCAGCAAAGAACCTTGAAAGACCTCCGGTTGCCCCACATAAGCGATCCCACTTGAGGTGCCACAGCGAGCCAGTTCGCGCACACCCCAGCGATCGACGAACAACTCTCCGTGATCGGGGGATCCACGTCCAGCCAGCCACCGCAGCAAGGCCGAGGAGGCCTCGATATCGCGGCCTCGCAGCACCACCCTTTGGCTTGCCGCGACGTAGCCTGCTTCCCATGCCACATCGACTCCAGGACGACTGAACGCCAGGTCGCTCCACGCGGCTTCTGCTGGACCGGCCGGTAAACCGCCAGCCATCGGGGCCATCGGTGCTGGAATATCCAGAAGGTGCCCCACTTTGTCGACCGAAACGAGCAGATCATAGAAGGTTTCGAGGGTTTTCCCCACCTTCGCAAAGGCGCTGACAATGGCTGTCACGACCAGTTCGCTGGCAACCAACTGACCCAAGGTCAACTGTCCGATCATCACCAAGTAGCCCCCCAGTCCCAGCAGCACTGTCGAGGCGACGGCTTGAAGTCCAACCGAGAAAAACATCTGGCGAAGGAGCAGGAGGAAATGCGATCGCCTGGCGACCAGATACTGGAGCATCGCCTGATGGGCGCGACCCTTGGCCAGTTGCGCTGCTTCTTCTCCCTGGAAGGTAGCAGGAATCTGCGCCAGATTCTGAAGCCAATGGCCCAGTTCGTACTTCGATATCGATTCCGCTGTCGCAGTCCGCACCGCGCCACGCCCAAGCAGATAGGTGATGATTGTCAAACAAAGTACCAAGACGATATCGAATCCGAGTAGAAACGGATGGTAGAACGCCAGGAGCGTCAAGCCGATGACGGTCGATAACACCAGATTGATACCATCCAACAATACCGTCGCGAACGACTTTTGGATCGTCGGAACATCGAAGAATCGATTGAGCAGTTCTGGGCCGTAGACTCCATTCCAGGCTTCCGTGGGTGCCATCGGGATGCGTCGTACCAGGTCGCCGACGATCCGGATCATGATACGTCGCTGCATCATTTCGATGACGGTGAATTGCAGCAGACGCATCACCCCGGCAAAGAGCAGCAATACGAAGAGCATTCCGGCAAGAATAAGCAAAGGCTGCAGGTAGCGACCAAAGGCTACGGTCGTCACCGTCCATTCAACGGCCAGAGGTGTTGCCAACTGCAAAATCCCAGCGACCACTCCAAACAAAATCAGGCTCAGTAGATCACTGCGTTCCAGTTTGAGAATGGAACCAAGTCGTCGCAGCGGGGAGATGCTACCGTGAGCTCCATGGCCTCCGTGACTGTCATGGCCCCCGTGTCGGTCGTGGCTTCCGTGATGACGTTGGTCGTGATGCCGATCCCCTGTTACAGATTCCAGCGCAGCACGTCGCATTACTAACCCAACACGACGAGCCTGCCGGTCCCACATTCGTCTCCACTGACGGATCGACCAAGTACAGGTTTTGACCTCGCCTGCCTCCAGTCGCACTCCCTCCAGGCGTCCCCCGACCACTCGCAACAAAACCCACCAGACTCCCTCATGCCATTCGGTGGATCCATTCTCTTGGCTGGCTGGGACAGCCACTGGGAACTGATCGCTTGCCATCTGCCAGATCTGTTCGCCCGTCAGTTCCATCGGCGAGAAAACGACGGGACCTTTCCAAGAAAGAAACTTGGACATTGCGGGGAGATCCACGGCCAAGTCCCCCGTGGCCTGGGGGATCTGTTCCAACGCGGCTTCCAGCACCGAAGGTTCATAGTCCAGATGGAGTTGTGGCGCGACCGATTCAATCAAACGCATCCACCAGCGCGGCAACTTTTCTCCTTGCCAAGCCGGACTACCGCGACCTGTCATCTGCTGCGCCATTGGTTCTCCCCTGCCAGGTACCGCTACTTCTGGAATTCCTACCAGCGACCTTCGCGATACGGTCTATCCCCTGGGGTCAGTTCGGTCATGAAGTCATGGTGGATCGCGCCGGGCTCCCCCAGCTCTCGTCAATCGGGGCTTCATGCGACTCCGCGCGCAAATTTATTTTAGCTACGGAAGGTGCGAAAATAAGTTCTGTTATCTCTGAAATCGAGTCTTTTTCCGGAAAAACTTGAATGTTTAGCTCATAGGAATCATGATCAAAGCTCCTTAGAGAGCCACAGACATGATACCGCTTCGCCGAACCTTGCCCAAAAAACCCCTCATAGTGGTGGGTTGGCGGGAGTGGATTGCACTTCCGGAATTGGGAATCGGGTGCATTTCGGCAAAGATCGACAGCGGTGCAGAGACCAGCTGTCTGCATGCCATGCAAATGACCACCTTCCGACGTGGCAAAATCGACTGGGTTCGCTTCCAGCTTCCCACCTCCACCCGCAATTCTTCTGGAATTCAACGCGAAACTCCTTTGCTGGATGTGCGAAAGGTACGGTCTTCTTCCGGCCACGTTTCGCTGCGACCAGTGATTCAAACGGTCATGGAAATGGGTGGCGTTCGGTGGACCGTTGAATTGACGCTGGCGAGTAGGGAATCGATGGGTTTTCTAATGCTGATCGGACGCCAAGCCATAGCGCAGCATTGCTTGGTCGACTGCGGCCACTCGTTCTTGCTCCCGAAACCGCCTGAAGCAGTCCTCTCTCAAGGCGATCGAACTCCCATTGCAAACCTGCCGGCTGGTTCCTCCCAATGACCGAAGGAACCGGTTGCCGACAGGATCAGTGCCCTCTCCTCGTTCCCGACGATTGCTGATCAGAAATTCCTATCGTTCTTCCTTCAAGGATGCGACCAAGTCTAAGAAAAACGAGATCGGTGGGTGGCACCAATTCAAAAGGTGGGTGGCACCAATTGGAATGCTGACATTGCTTGCAGCCTATGGCATGGCAGTCTCGGCTGTGCATGCTCCCATGCGAGCTCTCCTGCTACGAGGAAAACTCAGATCGGTGGGTGGCACCAATTCAAAAGGTGGGTGGCACCAATTGGAATGCTGGCAATTGGAATGCTTGAAAAGAACCAGCCTGGATCCGGAAAGAAAGTTCTTAGGCTACCGAGAACTTTCCTTCCGGAATCATCCAACCTGTGCCGATCACTCACGGCGATTCGGACATCGCCTGCTCGATTCGCCGCAGCGAGGCCTCGGCCCCCAACAGTTCCATCGCCTCGAACAGCCCCACACCGGAGCTCTTTCCTGTGACCGCCAATCGCAAGGCATGAACCAGTTGCCCGAACTTGGCTCCCTGCTGTTCCAACCACTGTTTTGTGTTTGCTTCCAAAGGTCCGGCCTTCCAGCTACCGGCCTGATCGCTGAGGAAACGGTGGTAGTCGGCAAGCAGTTTTTGTGCGGCAGGGTCGTTGCGATATCGCTTCTCCCAGGCCTCCTTTTCGATGAAAAGTCGGTTTTCGGTCTGGAAAAATTCCTCAAGCTGCAGAATATCGCCTCCCATTTTGATCCGGTCTCCCGCCACCTCCAGCAGTCGATCGACTTTGGCGATCTGGCTGGGGCTGGCTGATGCCAAGGGGGGCATCCAGCCAAGATGGCTGAGGTAACCCCACACCAACTCCCTTCTCCGCTCCACCGAAATCCGCTGCATCCATCGCGACTGGAAAGCCACTAGCTTCTGGCAATCGAAACTTGCGGGAGACTTCTGGACCCGCTCCAGCGAAAAAGCCTCGGTCGCTTCGTCCATGGTGAACGACTCCGTCGAATCATCCAGCGACCACCCCAACAGCAGCAGATAGTTGAGGATGGCTTCCGGAAGAAACCCGATCGCGCGGTAGAAATCCACGACCACTGGATTGAAAGTTGCCGGCGAAATCTTCCATCCCATCTTCTGAGCGATCTGCTCCCCGTGCTGATAGAGGGACGCAAAATCCTTCTGCTTGAGGTACTTGTCCAGCTTCCTCTTGCTCATCTTGGCACTCCCCCCTGGCTCGGCCACGTAAGGGAGGTGGGCGTAGACGGGAAGGGGATATCCCAACGACTGCGCGATGAAAATCTGACGTGGTGTGTTTGGCAAATGCTCTACGGCACGCACCACATGGGTAATTCGGAAGTCGTGGTCATCGACAACGCTGGCCAGATGGTACAGACATGTTCCATCGGCACGCTGGACGACGTGGTCCTGTTCCTGAGCCCAATCGAATGCCACATCCCCACGAACCACATCATGAAACGTGCACTGGCCTTCGCGGGGCATCTTCAGTCGGACTGCCGCAATTCGCCCCTCCGCCTCCAACTGTCTTGCATGCGACTCATCTCTGGCCATCCATTTTCGATCGTAGAGAAAAGGTTTCCCTTCTTTCTCTGCCGCCTCCCGCTGCTCCTGCAACTCCTCGGGTCGCGCGTAGTCGCGATAGGCATGCCCCGTTTCCAGCAGCCGTTTCACTTCCGCCTGATACCTTTCCATCCGCTGAGACTGGTAGTAGGGCGCGTGAGGTCCACCCACGTCCGGACCCTCATCCCAGTTCAGCCCCAGCCATCGGAATCCCTCAAGAATCGGCTGCAAAGCTTCCTGGACATTGCGCTGCTGGTCGGTATCATCGATGCGCAACAGGAATGCGCCATCAGCCTTTCTGGCGAGCAGATAATTGAACAGCGCCGTGCGGACTCCACCAATGTGCAAATAGCCCGTGGGACTGGGGGCAAAACGCGTCCGGATCGTCATCGGCTCTCCTTGTAGTAATGGCTGGAGCAGATCCGCTGCACAGATCCGCGCAATCCAGTAAACCGTTTCCTCGCCAGGACGCAAGCCATCTAAACCAAGTCGTCGAATCGCTCCAGATTGGGAACCGTCGACGATACAGGGCAGCAAGCCACGCCAACGCATGAAGGAATCGTCCAATGCCACCTGCCCCGACCCCTTGGACCGTGACGGATCTGGAGTCGCTTCCAGCGGTCCCTTGCCCCTGCGGATTGGCTCGCCGCGGCCTCCAGGAATGCACCGCTTTCCCTGGTACCATCCATCGCACCACGATCACCCGGCAAGCCCAGAAGCACTGGCACCGAACGATGACCGAGACCTACTACATCCTTGAATGCAGCAGCGATGCCGCACTGGAATTAGACGACCAGCTTCTTCCGATCCGCCCCGGAATGTGCATCGTCATTCCTCCGGGAGTCACCCATCGCGCCATCGGCCAGATGGAGATTCTAAACATCGTGCTGCCGAAGTTCGATCCCGATGACGAGTTTCTGGTTGATGCTTCCTCTGGCAGTTAAAGTGGCCAAGGGAAGCTCCACGGATGGTGTTGGTTAGGTGACGTCGGCGATGATACTTTTCCCCAGCAGCCCGACAACGAATCGGAGACGGCCTAGTTAGCGTCGGGAAGTGATCGCCAAACCAAGGCGCGTGCCTGGGTTGGGCGGTCGCTCGGAATTTTGCTCTGGGCTTATCGAAGTCGAGCAGTTCGAGGATGGCTGTTTCCAGCTTCCTCTTAGCGGGCACCGGCTGGGGGTGGTATGTACTGATAGGAGCCACCGTTTTCCTCGGCGATCTTCTTCAGCGATGCTTCGTATTGACGAGTGTAGAAGCCCAGCGTGTGAATCGGGACTCGGACCTGCTCCCCAAGCAGCAGATCGACCACGCGATTGCTTCGGCGCAGGTGAGCCGCCACATCGACTTTGGTCTCCCCATCAAACAGCAAAAAGATCGCATCGGGCGACAACTCAATCGCACGGTCGAGCGCATCGTTGGGGGGCCGCCCGCCCCGAATCGGAACCCGCTGCACCCATCTTACCGTCCGATCGAGATTCTCCGGTGTCGGATAAACGGGAAGCGACTCCGGGACATCCCCCGTCAATGCCATCGCCTCGACCTCCTCACTGAAAAAGAAGATGTAGTACCGCTGATTGCTCTTCAGCTGTCGAATGCTCCTCATCAACTCCGTCTTGGCCGCTTCAAAGGCTCCCATCCGACGCATGCTCCCCGAGCTGTCGACGACGAAGCAGAAGGTATTGCCTTCCGCACTGGATCCAAAGAACTGAGCTCCCGAAAGTCGCTTGGCCAGCCCAGTGGTCGCCCCTCCACCCAACTGCCGACTACTGGCAGCGATCGCCGGAACTCCTTCTCCCGCCAGCTCCGAACTCCATCCTGGCACCGAAGACAACTCGGGCGCCACCGCCAATTCCGACGAAACCGCCTCTACGGGTTCCGCATCCACCTGCAGTTCATCAACCTCCATGGGCACGGGCGCATCGAACGCAAAAGGTTCTTCGTGACCGGGTGATGCGGTCAAGCCAACACTGGGTGGCTCTGCCAACCGATAGGTCACCAGGGCCAGGATCGGCACCAGGACAGCATGCAATCCCAAGCTTAGCCACCAGCCTGGCAGCCCTCTGGGTCGCGCCACTTGGTCGCGATCTTCCTCGACCTCCCTCCAGGCCCTGGGGATTCGCCTAGTCTGTGCGGGGCCTGTGGGTGCCGTCGAGCTGCTTGCAGGAAACCGGTTGCCTTTGATGGGCGGTGCCGATACCGATCGATTTGCACCGCCGATCGATTCCCCTGCTGGCACGACAGGCCTGGAGGGCTCTTTCTTCCTGCCGAACGCCGGAGTGGCATCTTTCCGCAAAGCGCCTCGATGATCGGCATCGATCGATCGAGAAGGCATTGACTTCGATTCGGCGGTAGAGGGCTGGGAAGAGGAAAAGGGAGCTGCGGGTTGTCTCTGCTTGGAACGGGGTACCAAAGACCGGCGTTCCGCTGCCAGGATCATCATCTGCCACGGGTTCTCTTGAACTGGCGATCCAGATGGTTGGGACGGGCGTTGGTAGCGGGAATCGGTGTGTGTCCGAGGGGGCGTCTCCGCATCGGCTCTTGGTGGATCGCGAGGCTCGCATCGCTCGAGACTCGGCATCGACGCATCCTTTCGTCGCGACGGCTCTTCGCCACCCTGAGCATCCATCGTCATCCGGTGCCGCGCCAACCATCGCTCCAACTCGCCGCGATCCCCTCCCTTGGCTCGCTCCAGTATCGCCTCCAGTTCGATCGCCTCCGCTTCGTACCTTGCCGCTTCATGGCGCAGTCGCAGAGCGCGCAGAGCCAAGCTGGCCTCCTGGAGCAGTTCAGTTCTGGTGTCGATTTGTTCTTTGCGATCCATCGATCCGCCCGAGCCCTCTCTGGAAACCAAAAACCGCCGCCCCCCGTATCATACGACATCTACTGCAGAGTCGAGAATAGGCAGAGCGGCCGGAGGGCGTGTTGGGAGTGGCGGCGAGAATACTGCGGGTGGACAGTTTGTTCAGAAAGACCATTGCGGCGGACACCAGGTCCCGATTCCCGCATCAATGCCCTCCATGGTACTCGCACAGGACGGCTAGGTTCGAACAGATCTCGGCAGGTAAATCGAGGCTCACCTGAAAGATCGCCTCCAGCAGTTCCGCTGGCCAGTCTGCCATCTGCCGGTTGGAAACCAGCTTGACCATGTACCCACCACTCTTGATCACTCGAAATCCACCGGCGCGGACATCCGATTCCAGCTCTCCAATGTTGTAGACACGACGATGGCCCAGCTGGAGATCCTGACCATGAAGTTCGTTGCGTTGCTTGAGAAGTCCCATCTGGACTCCGATGCGACGGTGGAGCGAATCGGCGTTGGGTACGGTCAGCAACCCTACCGCTCCAGGCCTCAAACTTTTTCCGATCTGCCGCAGCACAGCGACCGGATCATCCACATGCTCGAGGACATGATTGCCCAGCAACACATCAAAGGGCTCCTGCGCATGAAAGTCTTCGAAAAGCGAATGCACTACCTGGTATCCATCCGCCGGATCATACGCTTCATCGATCACCTCCTGGCTTCCTTCGACTACCAGCAGGCACTCAAACAGGTCGGCCACCCCCTGGGCAACGTAGCCATCCCCGAGCCCCAATTGTAGCGCTCGGCCTTTGGGCAGGTTCAGCTGACGCATCAAGTCGACAAGATTTCGGCTGTTGATGTCTCGATTGACTCGCCCGGCTTCCGTGCGATAGATCTCGGCAGTCTCTTTCAACCGCTTGCGTTCCTCTTCAGTTCCCATCGACGGACCTCAATCTCAGAGACCACACCCTGCAACTTCGCCTACGAGACCACCTCGCAGAGCCAATACCCATTTACTTCATTACCCATCTGCGATTTTTCCGATGGCATGACCTGAAGAAAGACATCGCACTATCTTCCGTCCTCAATCGACAGCGCTGGTGCAAGTGGCCAGTTCTGGCCGAACTCCCTGCAAAGGCCGACCAAACTTTTTCTGGTACTGAGAAGAAAGGAACGCCATGATCTTTGGCACCATCTTCCGATAGCCGAACTTCTCGACGCCCAATTGATGACCTCGCGCAGCGATCGCTTCACATTCGGCAGGATGGTCCAGGTAATACCTGATCTTCCTGATGCAATCGTCCGCATCGTGGAAGCAAACGGCTCCTCCCGCCTTTTCCAACCATTCGATATTGGGTGCATACCTGGTCAGCATCAGGCCACCGGTTGCCAGGATCTCCTTAGTCCGCAGGTTGAGATTGACGCCCACTGCGGTGTCGACATAGTCGTTGAGCACGATCAGCGAGGACTGGTAGAGTTTCAGCATCTCCGTTCCACCGATCAATCCTCGGTGACTTGCCATCAGCTCGGGGGACACCCTTTCTTCTACTGGAGCATGCCCCCACCATTGGAACTCCGGGATGACCTCGGCCACTCGCTGCATCAACTCTCGCTTCGTCCGCTGCTCGGGGTTGCGCAGCCCGCCGACAAAAACTACTCCACTTCTTGAGATGGGCTCCTCGGAGAGATCTTCCGCCAGTCGCTCATCCACACCGTACTCGATCAGGAAGGAAGGGATACCCTGGCTGAGAGTGAAGTGATGGTATTCGGAGGTAAAGTCGAGCATGGCGTCGCAGCGATGATACATCCAGTCGACCAGGTAGCGAAGATTGCAACCGACCAGTCCCACGATCAGGCATCGATCCTTGTACTTTTCGAACATCCGATTGCCCAGCGTCGTCGGTTCTTGAAGGAACAGCACGTGAGGCTGGAACTTTTCGATGTACTGTTCGATGCGCCATTGCCTGCGACAGGCCTCCAACCTCGCTCGCCGGTTGCCGCTGACCAAAGTCTTGACTGGGATGTCGCGCAGGGCGACCTGAAGAGCCCCCCACGTCGACTTCGACCGGGAGCATTTGAGCAGGTCTCGTTCGACCAGTTCCAGCATTTTCTGGTCGGTGACGATCAGATCACGAGCATCCCATCCGGCTTCGCGCATAGGGAAAGTGAAGCAGTCATAGGTATAGTTGCGGATCGACATCAACCAGCGATAGTACAGGGAGTAATCCATCGATGCGATCTCAGACGCATGGATCGACTGCTGCTCCCTAAGATGTTCCAGTGGGAAGGCATGGCCCAGCTTTAGCAGCCGAGTTGTTTCACCTGATGCCATCAAGCAGACTCCATGGCGTGCTTCCGAAGGAACGACCGCAATCCCCAGTCGATCGCTCCTTCAAACCGATCGCAGCCAACCCTTCGATGATGCAGAATGTAGCGCCTATTCAAACTTAGCTGGCAGCGCCCAGGCGTATCTGGTCGGCCACATACTGAATCGCCTCGGGAGCCATCTCCGGATAGATCGGCAGCGAGAGGATTTCGTGCTGGTGCCGATAGGCGACCGGGAAATCTGCAGGCTGATGATTCAAGTAGGAGTAGGCGGGATAGAACGGGAGTGCCTTGGGGTAATTGAGCACCGTGGAGATGCCGGCGGAAGCCAACTTGCGCTGCAGATTATCCCGGTCGGTCGAACGGATCACGTAAAGATGGTAGACGTGAGTCCTGTCGGTTGCGATCGTGGGAATCTGGATGCCAGGAATCCCGGCTAGCAGAGCATCGTAGTTGGCGGCCACTTCCTGCCGACGTCCGGTCCAGTGCTCCAAATGAGGTAACTTCACCGACAGAATCGCGGCGTGCAGACCATCCATCCTGCTGTTGATTCCCTCCATGACGTGATTCCCTTTGCCGCCATGACGCGCGTAGGTAGCACACCATTCGGCTAGGCGATCATCGTTGGTGATCAAGCAGCCGGCATCGCCCATCGCCCCGAGGTTCTTCCCCGGATAAAAGGAGAAGGTTGCGGCGGTTCCCATCGTGCCAACCAGTCGCCCCTTGTATCGCGCTAAATGAGCCTGGGCGCAGTCCTCGATTACCCAAAGCCCCTTTCTCTTGGCGATCTCGAGAATGGGATCCATGTCTGCAGGCTGGCCATACAGATGCACCGGAATGATCCCAACGGTTCGACTGGTGATCTTCTCTTCGATCTTGGCGGGGTCGATCGTGAAGGTATCGGGATCGGTGTCGCAGAATACAACGCGCCCCCCGGCCTGCGTGATTGTCTCTGATGTGGAGATCCAGGAATGAGCAGTGGTGATCACTTCATCCCCTTCCTGGAGCCCAAGGCCTCGCATAGCAATGTAGATCGCATCGGTCCCGTTGGCGCAGGAGACGCAGTGTTTGATCCCCATGGCCGACGCGTAATCAGCTTCGAACTGGTCGACATACTTCCCGCGGATGAAGGCGCTCTCCTGAATCACGGAGGCGATCGCGTGGTCGATCTCCTTCTGAATCGTGAGATACTGTGCGTAAAGATCGACGAATGGAACTTTCATGCTGCAGGACTTCCAGAAGATTGACTGATCCAATTGGCTAACTGTGAAGGTTGATCCAAGAGAAGATCCGGGTTCTCTTTAGCGAGTATAATCGCGTCTCGAATTCCGAAAGCGACAGCCACCTGTCGGAGCCCCAACTTTTTTCCGGCCCTCAGATCGGTCTCGGTGTCTCCGACAAACCATCCCGATTGAGGCACCCCAAAAGTTCGCTCGATAAGATGCACTTTGACGTCGTGTCGGTCCGGTCCAGCCGCATCCCCCGACTCCGAAAGAACCTTTTGGAACCAGTGATCGATCTCTAAGTGCTTCAATTGCGCTTCCAGCTCGCGACGATTGTTTCGAAGGGTAACTAGCACCAACGTCCCGCAATGGGGGGATCGAGCAATCGCATCGCGAACTTCGGGCCAGACACGATCGAAGCGCCAATAGCTTTCCGTCTCGATCAGCGAAGTTCGTCGACGACGATACTCCTTTTCCAGGGAACTGGAGAGCCGACTGTCTTCCAGGATCTTGCTGTCGGCCTGGCGCGATTTCTTGCGCGACCAATAATCTTCCTTCGGCAGAGGATGTCCACCGAAGTCGGTGACAAGATCGCTGTAGATACGATGGAACTTCTCCGACACATCGAGGATTGGACCATCGAGATCGAAGTAGAAATAAGGCGATTTGGTTTCGCTTTCCAAAATCTTATCGACCACAAATACGCTCCCAGGTCCCTAAAAAAAATGGCCACTGCTGATCCGGCGTCCATTGCCCGGTTCTGTCGGATTGGACTGGAGGTCGCCGCCTCCACTACTCGCTTCCCGAGAACATTTCCTCCCAGTAGCGGACCATCAGCACCCCTGGTTGCGTTTGCACTGGAGCCACCTGCTGGCCCAGCAGTCGACGGACAATCATCAGCGGAATATTGGCACCTGCTTGAACCGTCAGCATCAAACCACCAGCCGGAAACCTTGGATTGAGTTCGATGAAACAGGGCTCCCCATCCTCCACGAAGAACTGGATGTTCCCAGGCCCCACCATCTCCGCCCGCTTACAGATCTCGCGTGCCGCCTGCTCGACTCGTTCGTTCCGCTCGGTTTTGCCTCGCACCGATTGCCCGGCCTTTACCTGCAAACGGCTGCGAGGGGAACAGACCAGGCACTGGTGGTCCAAATCGCAAAGCAGATCGACGGTATATTCCTGACCGCGGACCCGTTCCTGATACAAATAGCCAGGAAACTTCTCGGTGTAAAACCTCCAATCCTTCTCCGATTCGATGAAGACCAGTCCATCCGATCCACTCGAAAGATTCCGTTTTCCGATCACCGGACCACCCGGCCAGGATCCACTGGAATCATAGGATTTGGGAGTGCGGATCCCCAGATCGGAGACCATCTGGGACATCCGAGGCTTATCGTTGGCCAGGCGAATGGTTTCGGGAGCCGCCAGCATGGTCCTGACCCCCTGCTGGTTCAACTGACCTGTCATGCGCGAAACGACTTCGATCTCTTTCGAGTAGACAGGAAAGAGAATCTGCGCCTGAAAGCTCTTGCAGGCATCGAGCAGCCCTTGGGGGTAGCCTGGGTCGCTGGCTCGAGGCAACAGGCCGTGTCGATCGGCCATGCGGAGGCCCACTGCGTCAGGATCGCAATCGACCGCCAGGATCTCCACCGGGATCTCGGACTGATTTCTCAATGCCTTGATAAGGCTGACGGCCGAAGCCGTTCCAGCGCTGGTCACCGCCACTCGAACTGCGTCCATCGGATCCGCCTTAGTCGCCTCGACCTGATTCCAGAATGCCTACGACCTTACGTGCATGATCCGGTCCAGCGATGCAAGTCGCTTTTCCTTCGATGCAGTCAAAAAAGTGATCCACTTCGACCTTCAGTGGCTCCTTCCAGGAAAATGCCGGAAAGAGGATGTCCCCAATGCGGTGGACGAACTGCGGCATCGGGTTGTCATAATCCATCGACTCACCAAGCACGGCCTTGCGGTCGATCCCCTTGTCGTAGATCGCAATTTTTTCGTCCGCTACGTCATCGTAGACCACCATCTTCTTGCTTCCCACGACGGTCAGTTTTCGGACTTTCTGAGGGTCCAGCCAACTGACGTGGATGTGAGCGAGGACTTTATTTGGGTATTCCAGATTCATGAATACCACGTCGTCGATTTTTTCCTGTACGAAGTCCATACCGCTTCTCGTAACTCGCAACGGTTCTGGATCTCCCAGAAGGTATTGAATGATGCTGATGTCATGGGGCGCCAGGTTCCAAAGGGCATCGACATCGCTTCGAATCCGGCCGAGATTCAATCGCTGACTGTAGATGTAACGGATTTCACCCAACACCCCTTTGTCGATGCAATCCTTCAGGTAGCGAACGGCGGAATTGAACAGGAAGGTATGTCCGACCATCGCCAGCTTGCCTACTTTTTTCGACAGTTCGGCGATCTGGTCGATCTCCTGCACCGAAGTCGCCATCGGCTTTTCCACCAAGACGTTCTTGCCGCTTTGGAGCGCTCTGCAGACCAGATCAAAATGGGTAGCCACCGGGGTCGATACCACAACCGCGTCGATCGACTTGTCTGAAATGATCGAATCGGCGTTGTCGGAAACATGAATGGAAGGGTAAAGTCCCCGGACGAAATCCCGCCGCTCCTGCGACAGATCCACCACGGCTGCCACCTCGCATCGGGGGGATGTAGCCAAAACCCGGAGGAGATTCGGTCCCCAATAACCGACTCCAATTTGAGCGACACGTATCATGAGATGATGGTCCCAGCGAAAAGATGACTCTCTGAATTCGATCAACCCCGGCCCGACGCGGTCCCGGGCACCCCCGGGGAATCCTCCGCATCATATCCTTCACCAACCCGCCGATCACTGCGGACGGATCGCCCCCCCCAATGCCTCGGAACGAACCCATGTCGGCTCGATCCGGATCCTTCGAGTCAGCTTGCCCATCCTCGCGCCCGAAACCCGTACTCGAAACGGATGAAGCCCTTGATACCTGGTGATGCAGGTAAGCGTTTTGCAGTCGAGCGCTACAACCACAAAACTGTAGTTACCAGGGTTCATCTCCAGCGGGCCAAGCGGCACTGTCACCTCATGCACCCCCGGTCCAAACTCCATTTCTTTTCCATCGGAATCCATCCACGGAAAACTGATCAACGAGTAACTGGTCTCGTCCGCGATGCAGGGAATCAGATGGCAACGTTCGACTCGGGAATCGAGTTCAAAAACGATTTTCAATCTCCCCTCGGAACCCTGAGTGATCTGCGGGAGCCCTTCGAACTGCTTCATCTCCGGTGCATCGAGGACCAGTTCCCGTACCACCATGCCCCCAGGCCCCGAAAGGCTCGCCTTGTTCTTGACCATCTGGCCATACTGATCGACCGCTTCCCCAATCGATCGGGTATCCATCGCTACCCTGCCATGCTCCATAAGGATCACGCGATTGCAGAACGAAGCGATCGACTGCATGTTGTGCGAAACCAAGATCACCGCCGCGCGAGCCGCCATCTGGCGGACCCGGTTGAGTGACTTGATGACGAAAGCAACGTCGCCGACAGCCAGCACTTCATCAAGAATCAGTACGTCCGGATCCATCGCGGTCGCTACGGCAAACCCCAAACGCACTGCCATCCCAGAACTGTAGGATTGGACCGGCGAATCGATGAACTCCTCCAACTCCGAGAAGGCGATGATCTCATCGATCCTTTCGTCGATCTCCCGTTTGGTCAAACCCAGCACCGCGCCGTAGACATAGATGTTCTCGCGTCCAGAGAGAATTGGATTGAAGCCTGCTCCAAGAGCAATCAGGGCACCAACCCGACCTCGCACCTGAATCTTTCCGGTATCAGGGACGATCAGGCCGTTGATCATTCGAAGCAATGTGGTTTTGCCCGCGCCGTTATGGCCGATCAAACCCAAGCACTCACCCCGCCGCAACTCGAAAGAAATATCCTTCGATGCCCAGAACTCCCCCTCGCGCAGTCCAATCTCCCCCTGAACTGCCGCTGATCGCCTCCTGGCGCCTGGCAGCAATTCCCCGACCACATCCTGCATTCCATACCAAAGCGATCGCTTGAGACTTCGGCAGAACCGCTTGGACACCCCATCGACGCTCACCAGCAAATCCGCAGAAGCAGTTGCCTCCCCTGCAGTTCCTCCCGCTATCACCTGTCCGATCGATCCTGTCATCCTCCCATCCTTTCGATGATGCGAGGCATGATCACGCGGAAGCAAATCAATCCCAGAATCGCGACTAGGCAACTGAGCAATGTCACGGTCAAGGCAAACAGCCATCCTTCCATCGGTTCACCAGTCAGGGAGGCCCGAGCCGACGTGATCAGGGGAGCGACCGGATTCCAACGGCTTAGCCATCCGGCCCAACCGGACGTCCTGGCGGGATACACCACTGGAGTCAGCAGCATCCAGAACTGCGTCAAAATCGGCAGCGATTTGAGCACGTCTCCATAGAGTCCGCCAATCGGTACAAGGGTCAGTCCAATGGCGAAGCCAAGGAAAATCAAACCGATCGTCCAGATCGGAAGCGTCAGCAGTCCCACACCAGGGACAATCCCCCAGAACAAGAGTATCAACGCGATCAGAACCAACCGGATCAGGAAGTTGAATCCGACGGTATAGAGCCCCGCTACCAGAATCGCTTCGCGCGGGAAATTGATTTTCGACAACATCGACTTGGCCGACATGATCGCCTGGAGTGGTGACTGCAATGCTTCGGCAAACGTCTGCCACAAGAGCGTCCCAATCATCGCGAAGGCGGCATACGACTTCCCGACTCCCTCCACTCGGACGATCCCCTGACTCTGCAGGAAGATGAAAGTCAACGAGGTAAACAGCGGCGGGAGAAAGGCCCACAAATAGCCTAGGTATGTTTGTCGAAACTGAGACTGAATATCCCGTACGAAGATTCGCCAAGCCAACTCGCGGCCGCGATAAAGATCAGCAATCAAACCCGAAAATAGAGTGCTCGGGTGCAGCATCGCAGATTCAGGCGTGTACTCGCGCACCGCAAGATGATCTGCTGCATGTCGATCGTTTGGTTGTTGAAGGTCCATCAATTCCCTGCCGCCAGTTGATCGAGCAATAGCTTAGCTTTTCCGAAGATCGATCAACTCGCCAATGGTCCCAGCCTAAGGACGCTCCACCGCCGGTGGAGCCACCCCGATCCCGATAAAGTCGTAGCGTTTCACCAAGGCACGTCAGCGAAACACCCGCAGAAACATCGGGTTGCCATCATCGCTCGCTTTCCCTTCCGCTGCCCCATCCGGAAACGATCCGGCAGTGCGGCAAGGTCACCCCCAACCCTTCCTGAGGAAAAGCCATAGGACCTCCTCGCGGCCCGGGTTGGAGTATATTTTGGGGTCGAAACACCGTCAAGGAAAAGGCTCTTTCGGCAGGGGTCGTACCGATGTCGTTTTCGACGCACCCCCTCCAAAGAAGCAGTAGAGGAGTCTTTGAAGAGACGCATGGGATGTTGCACCATCCGTCCAAGCGACCGACCTGCCTCCGCCTCAATCTTTCAGATGCAATCGGTTTCCTGTTTTCTGGATCGACTCTCCTTCAGGCCATGAAGTACACCGTGCAGCAGGCCTAGTAAAATCAAGAAACCCCCCATCAGCGTCCACCAGGAAGGCGGCTGGTAATCGGCATTCCTCCCCCAGGCCAAGAAGACCCAGATCGGCAATAGAATCGGCTCCAGCAATGTCAGCATGGAGGCCAGAGGTCCAGGCACGGTTTTTAGCCCCTTAGCAAAGCACCAGTAGGGTGCTCCCAACTGCAGCATTCCAAAAGCAATCAGATAGGGCCAAGCCTCTCCACTGGGTGAACTGGCCGCCAGGGCGAAGGGGAGGAAGCACAGCGTGGTAGCGGCCAGATTGATCGTGGCCATCCAAGCCGAATCGCAATCGCGTAAGTGACGCAGGCAAAGGATCACACCGGCATAGAGCATGCCGCTGAGGATCGCCAGGAACGCAGCCAGACCATCGATCCATCCCGATGCATCCCGCAACTCCATCACCAAAATCAAAAGCACCCCGACCGTGCACCAGGCCAGCATGCGGCGATCTCCTCCCCGCAGCGGCTCGCGCAACCACCAACCGCTCAGCAGCGCCACCCACAAGGGCGAAAGATTCTGAAGCCAGATGGCATTCTCCGGCGGCCCCATCACCAAGGCCGATAGATAAGTCCCATTCATCAAAACAAAGCAGGCCGCCATCGGCAGCATGGACCACCGCCAGCAGACCGACCTCACCAGAGGTACAACGAACGCCAGAGCAAACAATGCTCGCCAAAAAGCCAGCACCATGCCGCGCTGAGACGATGGCCACTGGCTCATCACGGGAGCCCGAGCGAACAGCGCGCTGGTGCTCCAGAGCACTGCGGCCATCACGATCCAGCCGACTCCCCAAGCGGCCAAGTGGCGACGGCCGGTCTGTTCCGTCGCCAGCTCAACATGCTCCAAACCCAACTCACTCGATTCAGCCAAGTCCTTCTACCCCGAATCCCTCGCGGTAGCGGCGACGCAGCAGGGCGTTGGCCTGCTCGTGGTTGCTGATCGACATCGCCTCGGGCCGCCACACCAGTGGGCTTCCTGGGAATCGATTGGCAAGAACCCCCAGCAGCACCGCCTCGGTCAGCGGTCCGGCATAGCCGAAATGCGCGGTCGTCGGAATTCCTCCCAGGCACGCATCGACCCACAGATGGTAATGGTCCCCACCTGGAGCCGGATCGAGCTTGCTGTCGGCAAAGTCTTTGCCGGGAAGCAGGATGGGCATTGCCACGTGCGGCAGCAACATCGCTCCCTTTTCCCCAAGGAAGATCGACCCCTGATCGGGCAGCCCAATCGGCTTGCCATCACCACCCGCAAGCGGCCAATCCTTCGTGTCGGGCATCAGCCCCCCATCGCTCCAGCTGAGCACAAAATCATCGGTCGTGAACGGGGATGCCCCGAAGAGGTACTCGACCTGATTCTTCATCCCGTAGCTCTTGGCCGGCGGTGCCGGACTCCGGGAAACAATCCGTCGAGGTGCCCCTAGCTGGAGGGCCGAGAAAACAGGATCGAGGATGTGGATCGCCATGTCCCCCATCGTGCCGCAGCCGAAGTCGTACCAGCGCCGCCAGCTTCCCTGGTGGTAATGCCCATCGGAAAACTCTCGCCAGGGGGCAGTACCCAACCAAAGATCCCAGTCGAGATGATCCGGAACCTTCGACGGCTGGGGATCAGGTCCCTCATAGCCCCACGTCTTGCCACTCCAGGAATGCACCTGCCGCACCTTCCCGATCACCCCTGACTGAATCCACTGGACACAGCTGCGGTAGGGACTGGCCGAGTGAATCTGAGTCCCCATCTGAGTCACCAGTCCTGGCTGCTGCTGAGCCTTCAGTCGCAAAGCTCGCGACTCGAAGACATCGTGCGTCAGCGGCTTCTGACAATAAACATGCTTCCCGTGCTGCATCGCGGTCATCGCTGCTGGGGCATGCGTGTGATCAGGCGTCGACACCTGAACCGCATCGATCCCCCCCGCCAGCTCATCGAACATCTTTCGGAAATCCCGATACCGCTTCGCCTTCGGGAACTTCTCCCCGGCGGCGTCGAGCTGCTTTTGATCGACATCGCAAAGAGCGACAATGTCGACTTTGGGGTGCGAGCTGATCGAGCCAAGATCGGAGGCCCCCATGCCTCCCACGCCGATCGAAGCCACGCTGAGCCGATCATTCTTGAGCCCTGCTGCCAAGCGCGAGCCAACCCCGGGAACGGTCGCTCCGGCCAGCATCGCACCGGAGCCCGCCGCATGCTGCATCCACTCCCGACGACTCCACCCACCCTGCCCCTTCGACCGATTCATCACGCTCTCCCCTCTTTTTGTACCTTCCCCGCGCCAAGATCGCTTCCCAGCCGACGCAAGCCGGAAATGCTGGCATATCCCTCTTTGGCATCGACTTCTTCCCAGTCTAACCGTTTCCGATGGAACGATTCCATCAAAGGGGTTTGGGCAGAACCAGAAAACCGCTTCGCGTTCGATACAATAAAGCGGATGCTGATGGTCTGGAGAGCAATGGATTTTCTTCGAAGCATCAGAGAGATTGCTTCCTGCGAATATCCATCGCAGCGCGTCTCCAGGGGGTCGGCTGCCTTCGGCATAGGACTCCAAGTCATCATCATTTTGAGGAAGGTCAGGAGACTACGAGGTGTCGAAAGGGAAGCGAGACCACCAGACACCCAAGCCCACCCAACCGCCGACTGGCGGCGCAGGGCCGCACCCCACCGTCGCGCCGGACCACTCTCAACCTCTCATCCCTGGAAACGAACAGACCCTTCCTCTTGCATCTCCCCCAAGCCGACTCGAACCCGGACTAGCCACCCCACCGGCCACCACCGACGCATCGCCGTCCTCCGAAGCTATCGGCGATGTTTCCAACGAACCGCTACCTCGAGCCTTTGGGGATTTCCAGCTTTTGGAGGTTTTGGGGCGCGGAGGCATGGGTGTGGTGTACCTGGCGCGGCAGGCTTCGCTGGAACGGCCCGTTGCCTTGAAGATGATCCGGGATGGCAGCTTGGCTTCCCCCCAGGAACTGGCGCGATTCCAAACCGAAGCCCGCAGCGCCGCTCGTTTGCAACACCCCAACATCGTCAAGATCTACCAGTTGGGTCACCACGGCGGCCATTCCTATTTTTCGATGGACTACATCCCCGGGTCGGACCTGGCGAAAAAAATCGCCATGGGCCCGATGGATCCCTACCAAGCAGCTCAGTACGCCAGGCAGATCGCTGATGCGATCTCCCATGCGCACGAACAAGGGGTGGTCCACCGCGACTTGAAACCTGCCAACGTGCTGGTCAACCAACAGGACCAAGTCGCGGTCACCGACTTCGGGCTAGCCAAGACCTTAGGTACCGAATCGGGAATCACCGAGACTGGAGCGACGCTGGGAACCCCCAGTTACATGTCGCCCGAACAAGCCGGGGGGAAAACTCAGGAACACGCCCAGCCGACCGACATCTATGCGATCGGTGCCATCCTTTTTGCCATGCTAGCGGGTCGCCCCCCGTTCTCCGCACCCTCCCCGATGCAGACCCTGATGCAGGTACTGCATCAGGCGCCACCCCGACTGCGTACCATCGCTCCCTGGACCCCCGTCGACCTGCAGACCATCGTCGAGAAATGCCTCGCCAAACAACCCTCCAAGCGATATCCCTCGGCGCGCGCCCTTGCCGATGAGCTGGATCGATTCCTTCAGCATCAGCCGATCGAGGCAAAGCCGCCGACAGTTTGGCAGCGAGCGATCCAGTGGATGCTGCGGATTCCCATCATCGCGGCGCTCAGCGGCCACCGCAGCAGCGACCCATCACCCGCCCACCGCTGGGCGCAGCGCGGACTGATCGCCATCTTTGCCCTCATCCCCTTCCTCTGGTTCTTCGGAACCAGTTGGTACCGCAACCACAAGCAACAGGTCCTCCCCGAGTCGATCGTGATCGCCGGGGGAGCTCCAGGCGGCATCTACCAAGAAGTCGCTCAGCAGCTTACCGAGCGATTGATGCAGCACGTTCCATCCCAAGTCGTAGCACTGCCCACCGAAGGATCAGCCGACAATCTCCAACGACTGGTCTCCGGCAACGTCCAACTGGCCCTCCTGCAGTCCTCTTCGATCCAATCCGGAGAGGTGCTGGTTGTCACCCCGCTCTACCAGGAAGCCCTTCACCTGCTGGTGCGATCCGATCTCTCCTGGCAAGGTTTCCCGTCCCTGAAGGGACGTCGACTGGCCGTCGGCCCCACCAACTCTGGTTCGCGACAAGCCGCCCAATGGGTGCTCGACTTCCACGGCATCGACCCGTCGCAACTGGAACTGCTTCCCTGGGACCCTGGCCAACTTCCCGGCGAGCCCCCTGCCGATGCTGCACTCCTGATGATCAAACCCGGCGCCTCCACCATCGCCAGACTCTTGGGAAACCAGAGCTACCGACTGCTGAGCATCCCCGACGCGCTGGAGATCACCGAAGAGCAACCTGCCCTGCGCGTGGTGGAAATCCAACGCTTCGACTATCCCAACAACTCGCAGTTTGACGCCATCACCACCGTTGGCGCTACCGCCTACCTGACCTGCTCCTCCCGAGCCCCCAATCGCCTAGTCCAGGAAACCCTCGAAGCCATCTATGGCGGAATCTCCCGCCTTCCGGGTACCTTGCCGCTGGAAAAGGCGCAGCAGTTTCGCGGCCTGCCTCTACATCCAGCAGCTCGCGCCTTTTTCGACGCAGCACCCCAACCCGAAAACTCAGGAAACTCCCAGGGTTCCAAAGCCCTCTCCAAGTAAGTGCTCGATTATCGGGCAGACATGCCAACAACCGACGCACATCGATCGACCAGTGGGAGCAGGGTTGGCTTCTTTTTCAGTGGGATGCAAAAGAAGCGACGAAGTCTTTCCGTTCTTTTTTAACGACCTAGCCACGGCAATTTGGCGACGGCTACGACCGGCGGGTTGACCACGGAAGCCGCCGCTCGCCGGTTTGGCACGCTTGTTGCTCTCTCGGAACCTACTACAGCGGTTGCCTTGATTGGGCACCGCAACCAGAGCTACCCAAAGTCGTAACCGGTGATGGGGCGGTAAGGTCCGCTCCGCTCCATCGCCGGTCGACTTTTTCTAAGACTTTCTTGGCGCAGGACGATATCTGATCGCCAGTCGATGCGGCTACTTCCGAACGACTCGGCTCCGTGGTGAGCCCGAGGAGTACCCCAATGGCCTGCGTCGAGTGTCCGCCTCACTCGTCCAGGCCGGGGTGCTCCGTGAGCCTCTATTCGGCAGGAAGCATCGCTCTTTAAAGCTGCGAATAGGGGCGTGGAATCAAGTCGGTTTTGTGGATCTTCGATACCGTCCCTTGGTATTTCTCAACACCGCTCAGCTTCTTCCACTCGGGGTGCTCGCGGAACTTGATCCATGCGGCATCCCGTGCGGCACTGTCGTCATAGACGGTCATGTAGGTGAGATTCGGAAGTCGATCTCCCAGGAGCGCCTGACCGAAAAAGACTGGCTGGATGCCGCAATCGAGAAAGATCGGCACTTCCCCGTTGTTGAACATCTCGACCTTCAGCATCCCCATTTTTTCGTTGCTGCTTTCGTAGGTCCGCAGCTCGAACAGCCGATCGCGACGCCCAGCGGTCTGGCTGGGTACCTTCAACTTCGGCATGCAGTCGAACGCGACCAGTACTTCGGTCCGCATCCTTCCATAGAAGGGCTTTTTGGGATCGGCGTTGAGGTAAGCGGCGGCGTTCTCTAGGAACTGACTGTCGCTAGCCAGCTTGGGGACGACCTGAAAGACCTGCTGCGACTGGTCCAGGGGCAAAAGGAGATGGATGGCCGTGGTGGTTTGAGATGCGTCGGATGGCACTTCCTCAAACACCCCCACCGGCTCGATTCCCTGTCGATTCAGGGCGGGGAGGAGCGCTTTTTCGAGGTACTGGTCGAACTGAGCCAACTGAGACTTGTCGACCTGCTGGTAATGAACCCATTCGTAGTGCTGATTGGATGCCGATTGCCCCATCACCTTCGCGCCTCCCAGAATCACAACCAACCCTATCCAACCCATCAGCAGTCGCCCGAATGCTCCCCGCCATCGGTCATTCGCTCGGCACTGCATCTTGAAAACATGCAACTTGAAAACCTGGGTCCGCAGCTCCTGGGCCCGCCGGCCCGCTCCGACTCGTTCGACGAAACACTCCATCATCGGTCTCCCAGCATGGCGATTATCTAAACATTGCAACAACAGCCGTTACTTTATCAGATGTCGATCGATCCCACGGCAAAGGAAATGCTTTTGCTTGGTGACTTGGGTGCTATCGATCGCAGTGATCTCACGGAGTCATCAAGGCACACAGATACATGAGAGGGCCATCGGTCCATTGACTCGCCGTGGCTCTGTGTCTCCGTGAGAGGCAGATAATCGCGCTCAGATTTTCTTCGCTCCATCGTGACCCACTGCCCAACAGCATGGTCGGATGGACTCAAAACATCGGGCTTCGCCTCCGATTTGCGATCACTTCCTTGCGATCACGCGGCCTACTGGATTCTTCAACGATCCGCTGGACGGGGAATCGATTACGATAAGGGGGCCGCAGGTGAAAGCCCTTCACTTCGGCGTCGCCGTCCTCCAGCGCGGCGTCCAATCTTTTTTCCTCGTGCTCGGGGCTCCCTGAACCGGTCATAAGGTGGTGATGAACGCGTCGAAGAAATCAGCTCCTTTTTTGCTGCTGCACCTGAATCCCAGCCATCGTGGGCAGACGGTGCTGACGGCCTTGCGAAGCCTGCTGCCGGAGAGCAGTTGGGGACAGGTGCGCCGCCAGGTGGAGAGCCGACATCTTCAGATCAACGGCAATCTCTGCTGCGACCCGGCCAGAAAGCTTCAGGGAAATGAGGTACTCAAGTGGTGGCGTGAGGCGCTGCCCAAACCGGTGGAGCCAAAGGATCTGAAGATCCCTTACTTCGATTCGCATCTGCTGGTGGTGGAAAAGCCGGCGGGCATCACTTCGGTGCGTCATTTTGAGGAGCGTGACCTGCCGGCTCGTCGTCGCCAATTGCAGCCAACGCTGGAAGAACTGCTGCCGCTGGCGCTGCAATTGCGTCTCGGCGGCGCTACATCTTCCCGTCCGGGCACCCCTCCAGGTTTGCGCGCCAAGCGCGATGGTCGCAAGTCGGGTTCCTCCTCGCGTTACCAGCTCCCAAGGGTGATCGCCGTCCATCGACTCGATCGCGACACTAGCGGGCTGATGCTCTTCGCTCGAACCCAACAGGCCCAGCATGCTCTGGAGGAACTCTTTCGGCACCACCGAGTCGATCGTCGCTATCGCGCGGTGATCCATGGCCAGATTGCATCCCAGACGATCCAAAGTGTTCTGGTGCGCGATCGGGGCGATGGAGTCCGAGGAAGCGGATCGCCCGATGACCCGTCGGCACAGCATGCCATCACCCATGTCAAACCGGTGGAGACATTCCGGGGTGGTCAGTACTCGATGGTCGAATGCCAATTGGAGACAGGCCGTACCCATCAGATTCGCATTCACCTTGCGGAAGCCGGGCACCGCATCTGTGGAGAACCGATCTACAACCGGCCGCTACAAGGCAAGCCGATGGAGGACCTCAGCGGCGCTCCACGCCAAGCGCTGCACTCCTACTCGCTTCGTCTGGTGCATCCATTCACCTCGCAGACGCTGGAGTTCTCCATGCCCTGGCCGCGCGACCTGGATCGCTGGATCCGGCGATTGCGAACCGGGGAACTTGGCAAACCCTCTGAAGAATCGATAGGATGACCAGGGCTTTTATCGTTCTGCGGCAGTTTCCTTCCCCACCTGCTCTCCTGCCCCATTCCCAACGGCAGATTTTTTTTACGCTTTTTTCCCGCCAGGAGCTTCGTTCATGTTTGCTCGATCCACGCCCCGTTCCCGTTGGATTCCATTGGCTATCTGGTTCGCATCGATCCTGGCGTTGCCGATCGCAGCTCAGGACAAGGCAGCTTCAGCAGTCGCCGCGTTGACCCCCGAGGTGCAGACCGCCGAGTGGGCACAAGCTTGGTGGATGCCGAGGCACACCGACAAGCTGAAGGAGAAGGAGGCACTCCAGCAGGTCGACATGATCTGGATCGGGGACTCCATCACCCACGGCTGGGAAAATGCCGGAAAAGCCACCTGGGACAAGTACTACGCCAGACGGAATCCTTTCAACATCGGTTTCAGTGGCGACCGCACCGAGCAGGTGCTTTGGCGATTGGCCAACGGCGAAGTTGACAAACTGAACCCCAAGGTGATCGTCCTGATGATCGGCACCAACAACACCGGCCATCGACAGGACCCGGCAGAGCATACCTCGGCCGGCATCGAAGCGATCGTCAAGGAACTAAAGACCAAGATGCCGCAGGCGAAGATCGTCCTACTGGCAATCTTCCCGCGAGGTGCCAACTCCGATGATCCCTTGCGACAACTCAATCGGCAGATCAATGAGCGGATCGCGAAGCTGGCAGATCAGAAGCAGGTCTACTTTCAGGACATCGGCAGCGTCTTCCTGGATGCTCAAGGCAACCTCTCCAAAGAGCTCATGCCAGACCTCCTTCATCCCAACGAAAAAGGATACCAGTTGTGGGCCGAAGCGCTAGAGCCGACGTTGGCCAAGTGGATTCCCTAAGGCTATAGTAGCCTAGCTCACTGGTTGCTCGAGAAACAACGGAAGCAATAGAGAGATCGCAAGGAAGCGATCATGAAACCAAAGCGATGGTCACAGGCCTGCTCGTCGCTCCAAACATTGCTCGGTGCTTGGCCTGCTGCAACATGGCCAGGATAGCGATGTTCAATAGCTTGTTCTGGCATGAATGCACCTGCCGTCATCGTATTCGTACTCAGTGCAACGGCACTCGTAATCGTACTCGATAGGTCTTTGATGAACGAACCAGTTTTCGATCATCAATGACTCCGCATATCTCGCCTCTCTATGGAATACACGGTATTCTCTTATCGCATTGCCAAAACTCTTTCCGCTAGGAGTCGGCTGGCGCGCTATCCATGGCTCCAGGCTGCTTCGGCCACCGCACCTTGTCAGCCTCCTTTATGATTACCGCGATGCTGAGTGCGAGTACGAAGAAATACCATAATATTAGAAGCACACCGGAACCGCCGGTCGGGTCCAGCTTGATAGAAACCAAACCGGCGACGGCGTGATTTCAATCGACAGGAAACACCTTCACACAGTCGGGATTGTTCGAGGTGGAAGATGCAGAACAGTAAGCGGAAGTCGATCTGGGACTTAGATGACTTGGCTCCTGTGCAGTGTTTGCTATTCCTGGCAATTGTCTGGCTGGCGATTCCACTGCCGCGAGCGGTTGGGGATGAGCCGTTGCGATTGGCGACGTTCGATGTCGATGCTTCCCCATCGGTCGGCACTCCGATGGCCTACGACCTGACGAAAGGGGTTAGCGACCCTCTGCGATTCCGCGGTGTGGTCCTGATGGGGTCTGGGGAGCCAATCGTGCTGGCTACGGTCGATTGGCTGGGGATCGCTAACGCCAGCCATCTGGAGTTCCGTCGATCGCTAGCCGAGGCGGCTGGCACCTCCGTCGACCGCGTCGCTCTCCATACCCTCCACCAACACGACGCGCCACGATGCGATGGATCGGCCAGCATCCTTCTGGGAGAGAACTTGTCGGCCAAAGGATTTGACCTCCAGCTTTGGCAGCGGGTTCAGAAGGACGCGTCCGAGGCGATCCGCAATGCCCTCCCCAAAGCAAGCGTGGTCACCCACGTCGGGATCGGACAGGCTCGTATCGACCAAGTTGCCTCCAACCGCCGGATGCTGGATCCCTCCGGAAAAGTCTATGCCGGAAGGATGTCCTCCTGCCGCGACGAAACACTCCGAGGATTACCCGATGGCGTGATTGATCCAATGCTTCGAACCGTGCTGTTCTATGATCAATCGACCCCAGTCGCCTGCTTGACCTACTACGCCACACATCCGCAAAGCTACTATCGCACCGGAATCGCAAATCCCGATTTCCCTGGCATGGCTCGCGATGCCCGGCAGAAGGAAACAGGCGTCTTCCATCTCCATTTCAATGGGGCCGCCGGGAATGTCGCCGCGGGAAAGTACAACGACGGTTCGGTCCCGATGCGTCAGGTACTGGCCGACCGCGTTGCTGAGGGCATGAAGAGCGCGTGGGCATCCAGCCGTCCCGAACCGATTGCTGCTTCGTCGGTGCGATGGAGCCATCAGGAGTTGGTCTTACCTTTGGCCTCGCATCTGGACCCACAAACCCTGCAGAAACAGGTGGAAGACCCCAACACTCCTACCGCTCGGGCCATCCATGCGGCGGAACAATGGGCCTACTGGAAGTGGAACCGCGAGGGGCATGGAAGCCCCATCCAATGCCTCCAGCTGAACCAGATCGCCATCTTGCATCTCCCCGGCGAATTGTTCGTCGAGTACCAGATCGCCGCCCAGCAGATGGCAGCAGGCAAACAAGTCTGCATGGCCGCCTATGGCGACTATGGGCCTTTTTATATCGGAACGCGAGTCGCATACCCGCAGGGAGGCTATGAGACCAGCCCCTCGGCGTCGAACGTTTCACCCGAAGTGGAGAAGCCGATTCTCGAGGCGATGGAAAGAGCGCTGGGGGTCTCCGGGACCGGCGTCCATGCCAGCGACTTCACCGAGACATTCGGCCCTGGTCCGCCTGCGAAACCTTAGCCGCCAATCCGAGCTCTCCCCTTGGATCGCCCCTTTCGTCCTATCAGGGCAAATTACGACCAAGGTCAGCCATGTATCGTCATTATCAGAAATGGGCTCAACGAGCTTACCGCTACTGCTAAGGCGCCCTGGAATGTATCGTTGAACCCGTGTTCCATCTTTGGCATGGCAACCATGAAAACCTACGTTCCATAAAAAGTCCACTGGAGACTCAAGCAGGGATCGCAAATGGCACTGGGCTCTCCGTAGCTTCGTACCTTCGCGGCTTCGTGCGAACCGAGAAGGAAGTTGCAAGATGTCGCGAGAAGTCATGAGGGCGATGCATTTCGTCCATCTGAGATTTTTCCGCATGGCGTTGGAATTCAAGGCGTCCCGATCGAGGTGCCCTTTACAGTTCATCGGATCGCATCTTTTGTGATGCTGAAATCAGGCTGCACTGGCCTTTCGGCAATCTTCAGTTGCAGAGTGGATGGGCAGACAAAGGGACCAATCGAATGGTCGGATGGACCACGGACTTCGTGTCCGTATTATCCTTTTCCAGCACGGAAGGGGTAGACATGCCACACCTCAGTCGGGCCTTGCCACCGAGCGGGATTCTTTCGCGTCTGGATTTAACGCTCTCCGATCCGCGCTTCCAGTGCCTCCATTCGCTTTTGCAGGTTTTTGATATACCGACACAGGTAATGGATTGGCGGGATCGTAATAAAGCAAAGTGGTATCCACATGCCCCAGAGCATCGACACTCCCCCACCACTTAAGAAAAGCGACGAGATCAGATGGGCTCCAATATCCATCAGGGCACCGCCTAGCGCAAAGGCCATCGTGATCTTCATCACATGTCGGTCGCTACGTTGCGCGAATGCGTCGATCGTCTCTTGGTCTAGAGATTTCTTCATAAAACGGATCTTTCGAGGTAATGAATCATCAGAACGGCATCGAGGAAAAAACTCGGTCGCTACCCGTGGGACCGCACGATAACCCAGCAGAGGATTAGGAACGGTCGACGAGGAAGTGCAGATCATGCTCCGAAAGGACAGCTGAAGCAATCGGGAATAAGAACTGTCCAAAGTTGGCTCCTGCGTCGACTGATTACTCCAGCACGGGCGGGACGCCCGTGCCACGCGGACATAATCCCAGTGCCACGGCCGACCCGGCCATGCTCTGGCCATCGCCCCAGAAGAAATGGTGACTCTGTTGAGGGGCTACAGAATCCGTCGGTGGGATGTTTCCAGCGGCAGCTGTTGGGCATGCGTCCAACCCATCAGCGGGTGTTTGGCCTGGAACGACTGTTTTTGGGAACTTGTTCTGTTTCCCTGGCGTCTGGCTGACTGAAAAGGGAAAAATCCTTTTGGACAGCAGCTCGTCATGGCAAAGCGCGATCGTCCACTCGGCGTCCCTTTTCTTAAGAATCAGCTTCCCGTGATATCCTCGATCGAGGTCGGACTTGAAGCGTGTTAAGTTGACTTTTCAGGAAATTCTTCATGGACCGATACACCATCGTGACGAGGGATGGCGACTGGTTCATCGGGGGACGGAATCTATTGGTTTTCGGATCGACGGAATCCCAAGGAGTCGCATCATGTCGACGATCCCTAGGCGGTTTTTGACGAAAAGCCCCGTTCTCATTGGCTTAGCCATGTGGCTTGGAATCCTGCAGGGGCTCTCCCTGGCTCAGGGGTTCCTGATCGATCAGTCGGCCGGGGAGGCTCACCATCGACTGCCTCGTCCCTGGCCGTCTCACCCCCCCTTTCCTCCCCATCCTCCGTTGCCGCCTCCTCCTCCGCCTCCACCGATGATCCAGTATGGCATCAAGTCGCTGGAGATCGACGCTCAGATCCGCAACTCCGTCGCTCAAATCTCGCTTAGCCAAACCTTCATCAATGAAGGCTCGCGGGTGATCGAAGCGAAGTGTCTTTTCCCGATGCCGCCCGGTGCCGTGGTGCAGGATGTTTCGATGCTGGTTGATGGGAAAGAGCTTGCCGGTCAGCTTTTATCGAGCGATGAGGCGCAGCGCATCTACCAGGGGCACCTGCAGCGGATGCGCGACCCAGCGCTAGTCCAGTGGGTAGGTCATGGGCTGCTGGAAACCAGTGTCTTCCCGATTCCTCCGGGCGCGGAACGAACGGTGACGCTGCGGTACTCGGAGCTTCTTGAGTCATCCGACGGATTGCTACAGTGGCAGGTCCCGCTCCGCGCCAGCAGCTATTCCCTCAAGCCGATGGAGAAGGTTCGGCTGACCGCATTCATCCAGCAGGATCAGCCGCTGGGTAGCATCTATTCGCCCACTCATTCGGTGACTACGGAAAAGCATACGGCGCAGTCGGCCACCGTGCGATTGGAATCGAATCAGACGGTCCCCAACTCGAACTTCCGACTGCTCCTGTCCACTGGCATGCATTCCAAACTGGCCGACTGGTTAGCCTACCATCCTGCGCCTGAGGAGCCCGGCTACTTCCTGATGCTCTTTCATCCCGACCAAGCAGCCTTCGCCGACCCCAAGTTGGCGGAGGCTGCTAAGGTTCCGAAGGATGTGGTTCTGCTACTGGACAAGTCGGGTAGCATGCGGGGCGCGAAGATCGACCAGGCGCGGCAGGCGCTGCTGGAGGTTCTGGAAGATCTGTCGCCTGACGATCGCTTTGGCATCGTCGTCTACGATCAGGTAGCCAGCACCTTTCGTCCCGCATTGGTGGAAAAATCGGATGCGACATCGCTGGAGAGTGCCCGCGGCTTCATCCGTTCGTTGGCCGCCACCGGATCGACCAACATGGAAATGGGGCTGCGCGATGCACTGGCGATGCTGGAGAAATCGGATCGCCCCGGATATGTAGTCCATTTGTCGGATGGAGTGCCAACGATCGGCCAGCGAGATCCTCGCAAGATCGCCGCTCAGGCCTTGCAGTGGAACAGCCGCAAAGTGCGCATGTTCTCTTTTGGTGTCGGTCACGATGTCAACAGTCGACTGCTGAACCAGTTGAGCCGTGATGGACGTGGCAAGACCTACTTTGTGGCTCCCGAGGAGCCGATCGAGGCATCGGTGTCGGCGCTTTCGCAGAGGCTGGGACAGCCCGCGCTGAGCGATATTCGTTGGGAGTTGCGGGATGCTGCTGGCAAGGTGTTGACGCTAAGCGAAGTGGAACCGGCGCAGATCTACGATCTGTTCCAGGGAGACCAGGCGACAATCGTGGGGCGTTACCAAGGTACGGGCCAAGTCCAACTGGTGGTGCGAGGCAACGTCGCAGGGGAGAACAAGGAGTGGACCGAGCCGATCAACTTGACCTTGCCGCAGCGCCCGCAGGAGAACGCTTTCATCGCGCCCCTTTGGGCTTCGCGTCGCGTCGCTTCGCTGATCGATGAGATCGATCTGGAGGGACAGACACCGGAACGAGTCAAACTGCTGGTCGATCTGGCCAAGCGCTACGGTATCCTGACCGAGTACACCGCATTTTTGGCAGATGAGACAGCGCCGGGTGCTTCCCCGGTCGATCGGGAATCGCGCGTGGTCGAGGAACTCAGGCGGCTTGGGGAAGAATCGGGGCAATTGGGTTTCCAGCAGCGCGCTGGAAACCGCAAGAGCATCGAGGCGAACAATCTGTCGGATGCTCTGGCAGCGCAAAGCAGTTCTCTGCAGCGGGGACTTGCTGCCAAATCGGGATCGGGCAGGCCGCCCGGTGGCCCTGCGGGAGGCGCTGCCGGAGGGTTGAGCGGATTGGCTGTACCTGGCGCTCCCGGGGCCTCACCGCTCACCGACTCGGCCGCACCCGGTGGTACCAACACGTCACCTTCGCTTCCGATCCTGCAATCGGGCGATCGCGCCTACTTCCAGAAGGATGGCCAGTGGGTCGACTCCCAATTGCTCGATCAAATCCCCAAGGAATGGACAAGCATCGAGAGGTTCAGCGAGCCCTACTTCCAGCTTCTTTCGAAGCATCGCGATGCGCTGGAAGGAGTTCTGGAGGTAGAACTGCCGGTGCTGGTGCGGCTGGAGGGGAAGGTCTACCGCATTGAATGAACGATCTTAGGCGGAGAGGTTTTCTGATAAAACTGGGGTGGCCGGACGCCAGGTGCCGGCTATCCCCTGTTGCCCCGGAAGGAATCTCTCGATGCTATCGCGCTGTACCTGTCGTCTGCCTGTTTCGCTTACGCTGACTTCTATCCTTCTCGCCCTGGTTGCAGTAGGGATCCCATCCACCAAGCTGCATGGACAAACCCCGAACGGCTGGGAGCTGTTGGGGCGAGGCGTCAACTACGGGAATATGCTGGAAGCTCCCACCGAAGGCGAATGGGGCATTCGGTTCGACGATCGCTGGCCAGAGCAGATCCGGCAGGCAGGGTTCGATACGGTGCGGCTGCCCGTTCGCTGGTCAACGCATACCGACACGAAACCACCTTACCGAATCGATCCTGCTTTCCTGGAACGGGTCCAATCCATCATCGATCGCAATCTGCAGCAGAACCTGCGGGTGGTCGTCAATCTGCATCATTACGAAGAGCTATTCGCAGATCCTCAGGGCCATCGCGAACGTTTCCTGGCGATCTGGAAGCAGCTCTCCGAGGCCTTCCAGTCGGCTCCCGCGAAACTCTACCTGGAACCGCTCAATGAGCCGCATGACAAACTTCAGGGGGAGCTTTGGAATGAACTGTTGGTGGAAGTGCTGTCGGTGATCCGCCCCAAGCATCCTGACCGATGGGTCGTCGCCGGCCCTGATTTTTGGAGCAATGTGTCGGCGCTACCGCGACTGAAGTTCCCCGAAAACGATCGACGGCTGATCGTCACCGTCCACTACTACCTGCCCTTTGCATTTACTCATCAAGGGGCTCCTTGGAATCAGCCCATCTTGCCGACGGGGCTGAACTGGGACGGGACAGCCCAGCAACAGAAGGCGATGGACGACGATTTCCAGTTGGTGATCGACTGGGCCAAAAAGGCGGACCGACCGGTCTACATCGGAGAGTTTGGTGCCTTTGAGAAAGCGCCGACGGAATCCCGTGCGCGGTGGACTCAGGCGGTTCGGGAACGCTGTGAGAAGCACCAGATGGGATGGAGTTACTGGGAGCTAGCATCCGGCTTTGGCATCCTGGATCCAGCCACTGGCAGGTGGCGCGAACCGCTGCTCAAAGCGCTGCTCCCATCGGCCCAGCCAGATGGTCGATAACTTGGAGGAAGCGATGGCGTTAAGACTTTCCGTTGCGCTTTCCCGTCAAGTCGACCGGATCGCGATCGATCAGTTTGGGATGTCCGGGCTGGTACTGATGGAGAATGCGGGACGAGGTGTAGCCGATCGACTGCTGCCAGTCGCCTCGGGCTCCAAACCGATCGTCATTCTTTGTGGCACGGGCAACAACGGGGGAGATGGGTTGGTCGTCGCGCGGCACCTCCTGTTCACTCAATTGCCCGTCGCGATCTGGATGATGGGGAGCATCGAAAGACTGGCACCCGATGCGCTGACCAACTACCAGATACTGCAGCGAGCTGGAGTCGCGGTAGGGCTAGCGGAGGAGCGATTCGCGTTGCTGAGAAAGGAGATTGAGGATGCCGATATCGTTATTGATGCGATGTTGGGAACAGGTGCCCGAGGGGCTCCTCGGGGCGTGATGGCCGATGCGATCCTCGAAGCGAATCGTGCGGATGCCCTTCGCGTAGCGATCGATCTGCCTAGCGGGCTGGATGCCGATACCGGTCTAGCGCATCAGCCAACGTTCGTGGCTGATCGCACGTACACCTTCGTTGCGGCCAAAACCGGGTTCGATCATCCCCAAGCCCAGGGCTACTTGGGAGCAGTGGAGGTGCTGCCGATCGGGATTCCTACCCAGGTGCTAGACCTTGTCATGAAGACCGGCTTTGGCCTTGGTACTGGTCCCTAAAACAAAAATGGGGGGAGACAACGGATTGCGCTACTCGATCCCGGACCGTTCGGTGACCGTGACTCCATCAGAAGAAAATCGAGTACGAGCAGATACTACGAGTACCGTCCGCAAGGATGGACTGAGTACGAGTACGACGGAGAGTGTCGGGGAGATGGAAGATCGATGGGAGGCAGTCATGCCGGGCAATTTGGGTTAGTGAGTCGATCTGGGACGGCCAGAATCGACTCACCAACCTCGAAAAGATCGGTGGGCAGCTTAGAAGTCGGCTGTCTCGATGTACTGGATGTTTTCACCGGCGGACTCGGGCACCACGAAATCCTTAGTGACCGTTTCCAGCCCGATGTCGACATCCTGTTCGATCGCGTTGAAGATCTGCTTGCCACTGTAGAACATCGGAACCTGTTTGCCGTCGTAACCGGCGATGCGGGCCCGGTATCGTCCTGGCAGAAGGCCGTCGTCGGGGTTAGCCGACGAGTCATATTTTCCATCCTTGATGACGTACTGGCGTACCTGACCATTGGCGATCGTGACATCAGGAGTGAAGGTGACTTCTCCTGCGGGAACCGGCGATCCTTTGAAGGTCACCGTACCCGAAATCTGGCCGGTCGGTGCCTTGGTGGAGCAACCGACGCTGGCAAGCAGCAACCCTAGCAGAAGCAATCTGGTCATTCGCCACCCCAATCTACCCCCAAGGATTCGCCGTCGGCGGGGTTACAAAGCCTCTGAAAGGTGACGACATTGATATTGCCGGAGAGCATCGACACGCTGCCATCGGCAAATCCAGTAACCATCACTGGACCATGCATCGCCTGGGGCCGTCGCCAATCGCAACCGGTATCGAAGGTGCCTACCTGAATGCCACCCGGATTACGAACGCCGTTGAAGGGATTCCGGAAGTTCGGATCGGATCGCGGGCCAGGACCGGCAGCGTAGTTGGCTGGATTGCGCAACGTCGGATCGATCACTGGGCAATCCCACCAGGTGTAGCCTCGATTGACTTCCGTAGCCGTTCCATTGACTGTGTCGAGGTTGCTTGCCGTGGGAGCTCCATCGATCCAGGGGCTGAACGTCCCGTGGCGTCCACCTCGCGACCAGATACTGAACGTGAACGAACCGGTCGAAAGGTTGGGCGTCCTGCCGCGAGCTGGATAATCAAACCCGTAGCAAGCTGCCTGCCGTTCGACGCTGAAAATCGTGTTGGTCAGACCATCGTTGACGTAGGCCAGTTTGGCGTTGGGTTGCGTAGGGTGTCCGTTATTGAAGGTCACCGTGCACAACTGGGCGTTGATGGCATACGTGGTGCCGCCGTAGGGGGTGGTGCCGACGTTCGTCCGGGCGTTGTTGAGCGCCAGCGCTTTGCCAGTGAAAAGAGCCGAGGACAGAGTCACATCCTCTGGGCAGGCAAAGGTCGGAACTCCAAACGTCCTCGCTTCCCAACTGACTCCATTGGCTTGGTTGTAGATCGAATTCTGCTCCAGGTAAGGCAGCATCATGTAGTGCCCCGATGCGAGGATCGCCGGCCTAGCACCAGCGCCTGTACCTTTTGCATGGGTCCAAGGAGGCAACGTCTTGAAGGCGCTCTCAAAATTGAGCGCCGCAAGGCTCAACTGCTTGACGTTGTTCTGGCACTGGGAACGCCTTGCGGCGGCCCGAGCCGATTGCACGGCTGGCAGCAACAGACCGACCAAAATTCCAATGATTGCGATCACCACCAGCAGTTCCACCAATGTGAACCCACGATGGCTCGCACGTCGAATGTTCATCAGGGCCCCTCCCACTACGAATAAGACGTCGATGAAAGTAGAAAGAAGAAAGTGAAGAAAAGAAATGCATCGGTTGTCAGACTAACTTAAAACTGTGCCTTAGGGCAACAGAACTCCCTTAAACTGGCTCAGGTTGCCCGAAAAAAGTTCGCCATCGATCGCAAGGTTTTTCGCACCCTGCCAGCGGAGGCGATTCTTTTCACTTTTGAGTTTCGCTTGCATTCTCCTGCCCGATCGACGTTTGTCCCGTCACCGGGCGTGGCGACCGGCGCCATCGGAAGGAGGAAGACTCGAGGAAAATGCTAGAGGCAGCATGGGGCGATCCGTGCACCGGACAACCACCGCCGATGGCCCTACAATATTCTAATATACATTAGAATATTGCGACACCGCGATGTTGGGATTGCCGCCACAGTGCCTGCCTGCCGCGCTGAGGGCGCGCTAATGGCAATCGATCCAGCAGGCAGATCCAGCAGGCAGAGGAAGATTCGATCGTCCAGCACTTCCTTGGATCGATCAGTTTTCGTCCAGATCGAATAGAGCTCGGGTGAACGACTCGGGATCAAACTCTGCGAAGTCGGGAAGTTTCTCCCCTAGACCGACGAACTTCACGGGGAGGCCGAATTGTTTGAGAATGGGAACGACCACACCCCCTTTGGCGCTACCATCCAGTTTGGCCAGCACAATGCCGGTGCAGCCGGCGGCATCTGAAAATCCTTTGGCTTGGCTGAGTGCATTTTGTCCAGCCGTGGCATCCAAGACTAGCAGTACCTCATGGGGTGCCCCTTCGATCTGCTTCCCGATGACGCGACGGATTTTCTCCAGTTGCTGCATCAGGTTGACCTGGGTCTGCAATCTTCCAGCGGTATCGAGAATGCAGACATCGTACTGGTGGTCTCGCGCCTGCACGCATGCGCGGTGAGCGACGGCAGCCGGATCGCTTCCCTGATCCCCGAGGACGATATCGCATCCGATCCGTTCGGACCAGATTTTCAGCTGTTCGACTGCGGCAGCGCGGAAGGTATCCCCTGCTCCAAGCAGCACTCGTTTTCCTTGACGTGTCAGTCGGTACGCCAGCTTGGCGATCGAGGTGGTTTTGCCTGAGCCATTGACACCGACGACGAGAATGACTGTCGTGCCGGAGGCTGCCTCGGCCAGAGGCGACCTCTCCTTCTGCATCGTATCGCGAAGTTCCTGTCGAAGCGTCTCCAGCAGTTCCTCCTGATCGACCTTGCGTCCTCGGTAGTCTTTCTGGACTCGATCGCGAATCTGCCTAGCAACGGGCGCCCCCATATCGCTTTTGACCAGCAGGGCGAAGAGCTCTTCAAGAAACGCTTCATCCACCAGTCTCCCTTCACTCTTGAAGAGATCTCGGATGTCGGTCTTCAGCCATTGCCGCGTTTTGCTGAGAGCACCTTTTAGCCAGCGCCAGCCACCCTTGGGTGGCTCTTGCGGCTGGTCATCCCCTGAATCGCCGTCGTCGCCATTCGATCCTCCCCCGCCTCCCGGTCCTTCTGGGATCGACGATTCGGGTGCGGTCGCCTCCTGGCGTTCCTCCGCTTCCCCGCGTTCCTTTGGGGGCTGGGGGTCCTGAGACTTCTTGCGATTCCAAAAATTTCCGAAAGGCATGATGGGTTGGTTACTCGTTGAGTTCCAGCGCTTCTTCGTAATGCAGGTAGAGCTGCTCCAGCTTCTGCTCCAGCTCTTCCATCCTGGCCACCAGCCGCTTCATCGCCGCTCCATCGCGCAGCTGATCGGGATCGGTCATATCGGTATGGACAGCCGCGATGGCTTCTTCGGTCGCCATGATTTCTTTTTCCAGCACCTGTGGTTTGCAGTAGGGAAACTTCCTTTTCCTGGCAGGAGGGCTGGAGCCTTGGGAGTTTTCGGGTTTGCCTGCCCCTCGACTGTCGCTCGATTTCTTCGCCGCACTAGCACTGCTGGTTCCTCCACCCGAGCCTTTGGTGCGATCCCCCCAGGCAGCGCCTCGGTCCTCGATTGCCAACCCCTCCTTGATCCAGTGGCGATAATCTTCGTAATTCCCCTGAACGATCGACGCCTGGCCGTCGCGGAGGACCAGAACATGCTGTGCCGTGGCGTTGACCAGATAGCGATCGTGGGTGACCAGGAGCACGGTACCGGAAAACTCGCAGATCGCCTGTTCCAGCGCTTCGCGGGACCAGAGGTCCAAGTGGTTGGTCGGTTCATCGAGGATTAGGAAGTTGGCATCGAGGGATGCCAGAAGCGCCAGCATGGTTCGATTGCGTTCGCCACCGCTGAGTTGTCCGAGAGGTTTGGAGGCGAGGTCGCCGGCGATCCCGAAGCGGGCCAGCATGTTGCGGCGTTCCAGATCGTTGCGATCGGCGTGTCGGACTCGAATCGCATCCAGGGGAGTGGTTGTCAGATCCAATTGCTGGAGCAATTGGTCGAAGTAACCGACTCGCACATTGGCCCCCAGCTCCACCAACCCCTGATCCAGTGGCTCCTTGCCCAGCAGGCATTTGAGCAGGGTGGTCTTCCCGGCTCCATTGCTTCCCAGGATGGCCCACCGCTGCCCTCGGAGGATCTGGAAAGAGAGTCGAGAAAAGAGCGAATGAGCGCCGAAGGCTTTGGCGGCCTTGTCGCACCTGAGGACGATGTCACCTGTCCTGGTCGCTTCGGGAAAACGGAACCGTGGTGTATGGATCTCCCTGGGCGCATCGACCAATTCGATCCGCTCCAACTTCTTCCTTCGATCCTCCGCCTGCGTTGACTTCTGGCCTGCATGATGGCGGCGAATGAAGTCCTCCAGTTTTTCCACCTCCTCGCGCTGCTTATCGAAAGTCCGCCTCTGCACCTCCAGACGCATCGCCTTTTGCTGGACGTAAGCCGAGTAATTGCCGACGAACCGGTCGATCGATCCATCCAAGAGTTCCCAGACGCTCGTTGCGACGCAATCGAGGAAGTAGCGATCGTGACTGACCACCAGAACCGCCGAAGAACTGGCCGCCAGCGCCTGCTCCAGCCACTCGGTCGTCTCCACATCCAGATGGTTGCTCGGTTCATCCAGAATCAGCAGATCGGGCTGACCGATCAAGACGCAGGCCAGAAGCAGCCGGTTGCGCTGGCCACCAGAGAGCCGTTCGATGGGGGCATGCCAGAGGTCGACTGGAAACCCCATCCCCATCAACACCCGCTCCACCTGCACCTGCCACTGGTAGGCATCGCATTGCTGGATTTCGGCCTGCAGGCGATCGAGTCGTTGGAGCTGTTGGTCGCGAACCTGGGGATCTGTGGAGTTGGCTACCGCATCGGCCAATGCTTCCGATTCGGCAATCAGCTGGCTGAACCTCCCCGCGGCTCGGCATGCCTCCGACCAGATGGTGGCACCGTGAGGGAACTCCTGATGCTGTTTGACATAGCCGATCGTGGCTCGTGGGGCAATCTGGACGTCGCCGGCATCCGGTGCCAATTGGCCCGTCAGGATGTTCAGTAGCGAACTCTTTCCGGCCCCATTGGGCCCGACCAGCGCCACGTGGTCGCCCCGCCGAAGCTCTAGGTCGATGCCATCGAGCACCGTCCGCTCCGCAAATGTTTTGGAAAGACCGCGGACCTGCAAAATCACCCCAATCCACCCCCTTCGACTTACCACCGCTTCGAGCCAGGCGGCCGCCAAGCTGGTTGCCAGCCAACAAGTTACAAACCACCAAGCACTACCATCACCCTTGCGGGCTTATTCCACTTCGTTCCATCACCATTCGTTTCGTTGCTTTCGCCCGTCCCTATCTTAGCCAGGGCAGGCAAATTCGGTAGGGACCGCCCCTGGCCGCCGCCGGGAGAGGGAAACGGAAAAAAGCCGGGGAGCGATCGAGCACTTGCCTGGATCGATCGATCGATCGACAATCGGGGCGTTAGTCTGCGGTGAGAAGTGGGCAGGCAGGTTCTACGCAGACCTTCCACGGAAAAAGGAGCAGGAGCGGCATGCTGCATCTTCACGAGGAAACCCAGGCTCGCTGGTTGAAACAGGTTCAGGCCGACCTGCCTTCGGTGCTGATCGACCACGCCCACTGCGAACACAAGGCAGCGGCGACAGCGATGAGCCTTTTGGGGAGCTATATCGAAAAGCAGGAGGTCACCGATGCGATGACGGAAATCATCGCGGAGGAACTGGAGCACTTTCGAATGGTCCGGGAGGTGCTGCAGCGACGGGGGATCCCGTTTCGCAAGCTGCCGCCGGGACATTATGGGAAAGAACTACAGCAGCGAATCCGCCTCTTGGAGCCCGATCGTGCGGTCGATCGCATGCTGGTCAGCGGGCTAATCGAGGCTCGTTCTTGCGAACGATTTGATCTCCTACGCAAACATATTGACGATGCAGAGCTTCGGTCCTTCTACGATGGTCTGTTCGAATCCGAAGCTCGCCATCACAGCACTTATGTTCGCCTTGCCAAGTGCTTCGCTCCTGCAAAAGTCGTCCAGCAGCGACTAGAGGAACTGGCCGCCGAGGAGGCGGCTATCATCGCCAAAGGCTGGCCTCGAGCTCGCATGCACAGTTGAATGCCACAGTCTTTGTTCGGCCCATTCGACTTCCACCAAACGAATCCCTCAAGCAACCCCACAAGTCCCCATGAACCAACCGCTTCCCGAACACCTGACCCCCTTCCGACATCAGATCGCCGGACTTCAGCAAGTAGGTCACCAGTGCTGGCAGCGAGGCTGGTCGCTGGGTACCTCCAGCAATTACAGCGTCGTGCTGGAGCGAGACCCTCTTCGCCTGCTGGTGACCGCCAGCGGAAAGGATAAGGGACACCTGCAGGATTGCGATTTCGTCATCGTTGACGCCGACGGGCGTCCCGTTCCCGAGGGACAGCCCAAATCGAGCGCCGAGACGCTGTTGCACTGCAGCGCCGCCCACCACTGGAATGCCGGTGCCGTGCTCCACACCCACTCCCCCTGGGCAACCGTCCTGTCCGATCTGTTCTTCGCTCAGCGTGGGATCCTCCTCGAGGGGTACGAATTCCTTAAAGGTTTCGAGGGGGTCACCTCCCACCAAACAACGCTTTGGGTCCCCATCTTCGAAAACACGCAGGATATCGCGGCGTTGCGGGAGGAGGTGGAGCAGTACTGGAAGCGCAACCCCCATGCCCTTTGCTTCGCCTACCTGATCCGAAAGCATGGGCTATACACCTGGGGAGACCATCTCCCGGCCGCTACCCGGCACCTGGAAGTGATCGAGTTCCTTCTGGATTGCATGGGACGCAGGATGAGCCTTCGGGGCAGTGCTTAAGAGACCATCGCTGCGATCGATGGTTGCTGCCGAAACCCTAGGCATTTCGAGCGGAAAATCGCTCCGCTCCATTGCAGCACCCACTCCAGGAACTTACCCTGAAGGAGTCTCTCTTGGCATCGATGAGGCCATCGATGGAGCCAAACTACAATGGATCGGACAGCCCAGTTTCCGGTCACCCCGCTCTGCTTCAATCGCGACCGACCTTGGACCATCCCAACAGGAACCCCATACCCATGAACAGCCTGACGCGCATTCTCGGTTTTGCCATCTTCGCCACCGCCGTTGCGGGAGCGATTTACGGCGCGATCTTTTACAAGGAATACCAGCAAGCTCAGGCCGAACTGAAAGCTCTGGAAGGTCCACCAGAAAAAATGCCAGAAGGCCGGCCTGTTCTGCCTGGGATGGGCGGTGGCGGTGGTGGCGGCGGACCAGGGGCCGGTGGCCGACCCGAGGAATCCAAGCAAGCTGCTGAGGAATCCGAGGAATCCAAGCCGGAGGAAACCCAAGAGCCAACTCAGGAACCGAAAAAGGAAGAAGCTCCCGATCAGCCAGCGGCTCCAGCAACTGAAGCCAAAGATCCGGCCGCTGAGGATGCAGCCGCAGAAACTCCAGCGGAGCCACCTGCCGAATCCGCCAAAGAAGGGGACGGAAGCGGAAACTAACACCCTCTGGAACATGGCAGGCCGTTTTCAACGGAACGATCTCTTGGCAAACCGCCCAGCGGCTGCCTAAGCCGCTACGTTCACCAATCGCATCGTTCCGAACCAGCAGCCATGGTATGGTCCAACCAAGTTGCTAGAACCACCTTCCCTGTTGTCCAAGTACCAAACCAACAGCGATCGATAGCGATCGCTGGCCACCACAGAAGGAACTCTCGATGGCCCGCGTTCATATCCCCAGTGAAAATCGTGTCCTCGACCAAGTCGACCAGATCCGATCGTTCTTGGAACCGCATGGCATCTGGTACGAACATTGGGAGGTTGAAGGTCGGCTGCCCCAGAATCCCACCGATGCCCAAATCCTGGAAACCTACCAAGCCGAAATCGATCGACTTAAATCAGCCGGCGGTTTTGTCACGGCCGATGTGATCAATGTGCGGCCAGAAACCCCCAACCTCGATGCGATGCTGGAGAAGTTCAACAAAGAACATACCCACGATGAAGATGAGGTTCGATTCACGGTATCTGGCCGAGGCCTGTTTCATATCCACCCCGAATCAGGACCGGTGTTCGCCGTCGAAGTTTCCACTGGGGATTTGATCAACGTCCCTCGAGGCACTAAGCACTGGTTTCATCTTTGCGACGATCGACACATCCGCTGCATTCGACTTTTTCAGGATCCCACTGGCTGGACTCCTCATTACATTCAGGAAGGGGTCCACAGCCAGTACCAACCGATCTGCTTCGGACCTGGCTATGTCGACGGTTCCAAGCGTGTTGACCCCGTGATTCCCCTTTGACCAATAAGCCTGTGACCAACAAGCCTGTGATCGAACTGCAAGTTCAAGCGATCGTCATCGATATCGAAGGCACCGTCTCCAGCATCCAGTTCGTCCATGAAGTGATGTTCCCCTTCGCCAGCCAGGCGGCCGAACAATTCCTTCAGGAACGCTGGGAGGATGCGGAGGTCCAGCAGGCGATCGACCAGATGGCCAAAGACTGGGCAGGGAAAACGTCGTTTTCCACTCCCTTAGACGATGGAAATTGGAGATGGAACTCGGAGGTTCCCGCCACAGGTCGCCCCATGGCCGTCGCGCAGTGGGTCCGGCAGTTAATCGCTGACGATTCGAAGACAACAGGACTCAAACATCTCCAAGGGATGATCTGGAAAGACGGTTTTCATGCCGGACTGCTGACAGCGCCGCTTTTCCCCGATGTCCCCCCTGCCCTCCAACGATGGTCGGATCAGGGATTGCGGCTGGCTGTCTATTCGTCCGGAAGCATCGCAGCCCAGAAACTCTTCTTCCAGCACACCAACTCAGGAAACCTGCTGTCGCTTTTCTCTAGTCATTTTGACACGACGACGGGCGGTAAGCGGGCTTCAAGCAGCTACCGAGCGATTGCTGAGCGAATGGGAAGGGATGCCTGCCAGTTGCTATTCCTCAGCGATGTGTACGAGGAATTGACCGCTGCGAAGGAAGCTGGTTGGCAGGCGATCGCTGTGGTTCGCCCCGGCAATGCACCGCTCCCGCAAAACTGCTCCATTCCTGCCATCCAGTCGTTCGACGAGCTAGTAGTTTCGGCCACTCGCTAGCCCTTTTCGGACAATCGATACCAAGGTGGCTGTTTCTTCCTTCCCTTGCCTGACGCAGAGGGTGCGCTAGAATGGGCTGCGCAGTTGGGATCGTCCTGTCCAGGGCGATCGCCAGATGAGGGATCCAAACCCGCCATCGGTGAGCGGGATTCCTGCAGGGAATCGATCTTCCATGCCCATGTGCCATCCCCAGCAAGGGAAACGTGGCATTCCAAGCATGCGAAGGGACCTTTCCATGGATGCTTGATCCCATGCTTAGGGAATACTTCTGGTTCTCAAAAAACCTTTTGTCGGCAATTTTCCGAATGCCCATCGTCTTTCTGCTGGGCTTTCCTCTGAACTTCAGCTTGATTCCAGGTGGCTCATTCGCGCAGTCACCCGAAGCTTCCGATGGCCTGATCGCCGACCTCCCGCCTTCCATCGCCGCACACATCGTGAACCTTCCTTCCAATCCTGCGACACCCCCTGAAGAACTCAAAACCATCGCGGTCCATTTCCCAGTGAGTGCCATTCTGGAAGCCGGACAGCAGGGGACGATGGCATCGGTTCAGGTTTCGATTCGAGGCGATCTGGCGGGATGGCAATTGTTCGATTTTGACCCAAAGAGCTATCAGATTCCCGATGCATTGACACCTGTCGAACTGGTGCGGGAGAAAACTCAAGATGGGGTCCATCGCTTTGGTGCCAGCGCGATGGCCGCCCCCTTCGCCGAGGCACAACTGAGCTACCAGCAGCGCACTCAGAAATCACAGCGGGAACAAGCGTGGGTCTCTCCCTCCGCGAAATGGGCTGTTACCGCAGGAACCACCAACGCACATCGCGACTTGGTGGTGCAGTGGCACCACCTGCCCAGCCAGGGAATTGAGGGGACTCGCAGCATTCGTATTCTTGCGAAGGTTCCATCGCATTGGCGAAGTGGCATGGTTTTTTTGACCCTCGAAGCACGATGGCATGCCAGCCGCAACGGCAAGTTGCCACCAGGGTCCATCGAGCCATCTGCTGCAAGTCGACAGCGATGGTCTCCCCTTTATCTTGCAGATGATCCAAGCGCCACAGACCGCGTCTCGAAGTTGCTGCTAGCGGAACAAAGCCTACGAAACGAACGTCTGCTTCTGCTCTCAAATCCTGCAGGGAAAACCTCGGGCTTTCCGCCCTGGTTACGTCTGCGCGATATCCGTCGCACCGACCAAGCTGAATTGATCGACCAATTCACTCGCGTGCGCCCCTACCCCGAATATCCCTCCGAAGCGCACGCGAAACTACCGACGGCAGCGCGTGTTGCCATGCTGCACTATCGGGACGCCTTTCTATCTCTGATCCCCAGCGAGGCGAAGTCCATCCAGTTCGGTCGACTTCCCATTGCACCCAATCCACTTGTGCAACGCTGACGCTCTTCCGATCACCAACCGTTTGCTAAACGGATGGACGGGCGTTAGATGCCCATCCACTTTTGCGATGATGGCACCTAGTCGCTTATCTTTCCCCCCGCTCCGCCGTGCTGCTCCCTAGGCTTCCGCTAGGAAGGCATTCTCGCACTTGCGAGAGCGCGTCGGCGGTAGGTGTATTGAGAAGGTTCTATCCTTCCATTCCCTGCGCATGTATGGTCGCGAGTCGTCGCTACCAAATGGTGATGAAAGAGAGGACCGACGGATTCCATCGAAACACCGCTAGCCGACGGTTGGCCTTTCCAGGGCGAACCCACCTGTGAATGCGGTCGATTCGATCGCCACCCGGATGAATCCCAGCAGAAGAGCTATCGGCAGCCCGCGATTTCCGAGCACCGTCGGGTACGTTTCTTCTGGGCTCCCGCAGAGCACGAAGTACCTCTTCAACCCAGTAACAACTGCATCGTACTTCAGAACCGATTTCCTCGTACTCAGTGAAACGGTACTCGTACTCAGTGAAACGGTACTCGTACACAGTGAAACGGTACTCGTACTCAGTGAAACGGTACTCGTACTCAGTGAAACGGTACTCGTACTCAGTGAAACGGTACTCGTACTCAGTG
>JBEISR010000028.1:0-59277 GCA_040375295.1 Planctomycetaceae bacterium | reverse complement strand
GGTGGGTGGCACCGATTGGAAAGGTGGGTGGCACCGATTGGAAAGGTGGGTGGCACCGATTGGAGATCCCACGTCGCTCGGAAGCAAGGAATGCCCACGCTACCCGTCCCTCCCAAAGTAACGGCCGGCGTGAAAAAGGTGGGTGGCACCGATTGGAAAGGTGGGTGGCACCAATTGGAAAGGTGGGTGGCACCGATTGGAAAGGTGGGTGGCACCGATTGGAAAGGTGGGTGGCACCGATTGGAGAGAGGAAGCAAATAGGGGATGGTGAATCGATTGGAGTCGTCAGGGGGGGCTCGGCGAGCGGAAATCGGGGCGGGCCTTGTTTTTCTAGACTCTAACGACAAACAATAACGGTGATGCCCCCAGGCAAATATTCTCCTTGTGCTCATGATGTGCTGGAGGATGCCGAAGCGACGCCAGGGTGATGCCCTCAGGCAAACATGCCCTGTGCTCATGATGTGCTGGAGGATGCCGAAGCGACGCCAGGGTGATGCCCCCCGGCAAACATGCCCTGTGCTCATGATGTGCTGGAGGATGCCGAAGCGGCACCAGGGTGACGCCCCTAGGCAAACAACCACTGTGCTCATTGTTTCGGAGCCATGTCCCAGGCGATCGACCTGTTGGCAATCAACCACATTTCAGATGGCAGCCAAAAATTTGAGTGGTAACGAATGCGATACCATGTCAGATGGGATCTGCTGGGCGGCATTCCCGGAGTCAACATGCCGGATTCCGTTGCGCCTCAGTCCTTCGTCCGGATTCTTTCCGTATTCCATCTCGAACAGTCCCAAACATCGCTCCTGGCATGCTGAGATGCTAAAAACCTGTTTGATCTCCATCGATTGCGTAACGCGTTTGGGCGATTTTCTTCCTTGACGGTGGGTTTTACCTTGTTCTCTTTTTCCTCCCGGCGGCCTGTCACGTATCCAGATTCCTGCCGTCTCTGGACACATTGGATTCTTCTGATGGCCCTAAGCCTCGCGTTGCATAGTACGGTGTCTGGCCAAGGCACGACCTTCCCAACGATCCCCCGCGCGGAATACTACAGCGGTTTGATTCTTCTCCAGGAAGGAAACCTCGACGAGGCACAAGAACTGTTCGTCCTTGGTTTAGGGCGGGCGATGGCACCTGGTGAGCCACGGGGAATCGAATCGATTCCTTTTCTAGCGGCGTTGGGTGAGTGCGAATATCAGAGGGGCAATCTGGCCGCCGCCCTGGACTGGCATGAGGCGGTGATGCAGTTGGTGAACCAAACTCAGGGGTGGACCCAGTGGGTCGAACCCATAGCGGTTCAGGGATTGAAAACCAACTCAGATGACCGAGGTCTTTCTTTCCTTGCATCCCCAATCCAGACCCGCTCGGCCAGTCCGTCTGGGCACTGGCGATTGATGCAGGGGATTCCCGGAGTCTTTCTGGTCGTCCCATCGCTTGGTATCTTCCCACAGGCATTGCAGTTCACCATTGATGCCCCGGAAATCCAACGCTCCATCGGCCTAACTCTGCGTCGTCGCTCCGAAATCCTTGGGCCGCTGGTTGGACTGATCGACTCCAGTTCGCTCGCCGATGCTGCCCTCCGCGCGGAGCCCTTCTCACAGGATCCAATCGTTCAGGCAGGATCGATCATTCTTCAAGAGATCTCCGCTTCCACGCTGGATCCACAATCTTCTAGAGCTGAGCGTTTGCTGGCAGCCTCCCAGCTGCCCGGCGGCTTGGATCATCCGATGAGTTCCATTGCCTGGCTTGCGATCAGCGATCAGGCAATTCACCAGCGCCGCTGGGCTGATGCCATGATCTGGGCCGAAGCCGCCCTGAGAAATGCCTGCCAATGGAGTCAAACGCAGGTGGCAGTCGAAGCCGTGCGATCGCTGGGGGTTCTTACCACAACGCAGCGTATCCCCGCCGCGAGGGCTCCCTTTCTTCGCTTGGTCTCCTGGGCCAAAGATGGTTCGAGTCAACTCATTGGCCATGCACTTTTGGCGGAAGCTCAGCGCCTTCTGACCCTAGGGGAGATCGAGCAGTCGGCCGCCGCCTTGCAGCCCCTCGAAAAACTGTTCGCTCGTCGCCGCTGGACCGCTCTTCCCCTGACCTCACAAGCCGCTTGGATCCATTACCGCTTGGCCGTGGCGAGAGGACTTTCTGTCGAAGCCGACACGCGTTGGCAGTGGCTGGTAAAAAGTCTCCGCACCGACGCCGCTTTTCAGTCCTCTGCTATCCCGATCTTCCGCCTTCATTGGCTGTTGGAAGCCCGACGAAGAGAGCATGTCGCAGACGCGGATCTCCTTCTGTGGCTGCCTGACCTTCTGCAAGTGCCTGATCCTCACCTGTGGAAGTTCCATCCCCAAGCGGCAGTCTTGCATCTCAACGGCGATCTGCGAGAAGGGTACCAAGCTTGGCAAGAACTGGCATGGAAACGAGGTGACGAAAGCGAGCGGTGGTGGGCCGCTCAATCCCTCCACCGCTGGCAACAGGCTCGCGCTGCAGACCGCAGTGGCGGTCGGGTGGCTACGCTGCGTCGCTGGTTCTTCTCACTTCCCGATACACTCCCCCCCTCCGATACGGTCGCCGCCAAGGCATGGCAGGATGCCTATCCAGAGCTTGCAGCCAGAGCAAAGCAATACCTGAGCCTGCGCACAAAAATCGCTCGTGATCCCCAACCCTGGACCACCAACAGTTGGTCTATGAGCAAATGGACCGAAGCCGAGCAGAAAAGTTGGATGTCGCTGATCACGGCATCCCAAGAATTGGAATCTACTCTACAGCTGCTCGCAACCAACGCCAGTGAAATCGAACTGGATGCACCGGCCATCCTCTCGCTGAAGGATCTTCAAACACAGCTACATCCCCAGCAAGCGGTCCTCGCCTTCACCATCCATTCCTCTTCTTGCTGGGCCATGATGGTGAGCGCTGAGCGGGTAAGCATGTATCGGGTGGGGGAAGTAGCCGCAATCGAAAGCTTGGTGGCTTCCCTCTGGAAGCATTTGGGAGTCGATCAGGATCCCAACGAGCCGCTCGGGCAAGGCGACATGGCTTGGCAAGCCGACGCATTGCAATTGCGAGACATGTTGCTTCCCAATGCGGTTCGGGGGGAGTTGGAGCAGCGAAAGCACTGGACCATCGTTCCGATGGGACCACTCTGGTGCATCCCCTTCGAACTGCTTCCCAGTCCCCGTGGGGATGCATGGATCGCTTCTCACAATCTTTCCTACGCCGCCTCTATCGGCTGGCTCGCAACGCAGTTCCTGCCAGCCAGCCAACCAACGGACCTGCGCGTGGTGCACCAGTCCGGATTCTGGCTGCCCGATGCGGTGAAGGATCAGAACCTCACCGATGCCCTCGCCAATCAGCACCAAGGAACTGTCTGGAATCCCTGGCGCGATCAGGGCAATCCACTTCCAAGTCGCTGGATTGGTCTTCAGTCGAAAACACTTCTGGCTGCCGGATGGTCGGCCGCTAGTCCGCGATCCTGGGCCCCGCTGGGTTACGACAGAAACGACAACGAAGAGATGGATCTTCGATGGTCGCTGCTTCCATCTCAATCCCCTCGAATCCTCCTTCTCCCCGGCGCCTCGCTTCCTGGACCCAAAGATCCGAGTGCTGCCGGCTACGCAATCGACCAATTCGCAGCCGAACTTGCAGCCAGCAGCAATCGGGTCGCCATGATCGCGCGCTGGCCAGTCCGAGGAGCCAGCACGCACTTGTTACTCGATCAGTTCCTCAAGGAACTCTCCAAGTCGCCGCCATCGATCGCGTGGCAAACTGCTGTGAAGTCTTCCTGGAACCAAAAACTAGACCCCACCCTCGAGCCAACCTTCACGCCCGCTGCCGGTGCCGCGATGCCAATCGATCCACGGTCTCCAAAGTTCTGGGCAGGCAACCTGCTGCTCGGCAACAGTGCTATCGACCCCTAAGCCTCTTCTCTTCGACGATCGCGTCGGTCCACTCTTGGTGGCCGCTGGAAGCGTTTTCAGTCCGGCAGACGGAATCCCATCAAGATGATGTGACAGACAGAACGATGACATTCTAACGATCTTTAGAATGTCGGGCTCTCAGGCGAATGCGAATCCAGTTTGCTACCGCGATCGATCCGAGGAACTGAGTGGATGACAGGTGTCCGTGGAGGGCACGCCACCAGATCACGGTTTTTGAAGCCGCTCGTGCTGCGCCGCAGTCAACGCATCTGCTGGGAGATTGCCCATCCGTAGTTCCTCCACTAACGACTTTCGTCCAGCCTGCGTTCGCAGAAGTCCATCGATCGCTAGCGATCGCAGGTGCCCCGACTCATTCTTCGCAGCAGTAGAAAGCAATGGGACCGACTGCTGACTGTCGATATCCGACGCAGCGCTGATCGCGCCCATCCTTAACTCTTCGTGCACATCTCCATTCCAATACGGATCGAGCACTGAGAATACCTGTTCCTCTGGTAGCATGCCCACCAATCTCAAGGCATCGTAACGAGTCCCGGTGCTGGTTTTTTCATCCGCTGCTTTCTCGATCGAAAACATCAGCACACGCTGCCAACGAGCTATGCGTTGCGCATCAGACTCCATCCAGTTTTCGATGACAGGACGCGGCCAAGTGATTGAGTCGCTCAGCCCTCCCACAACCCCGCCACCTAGGACTACCACTCGCCAGTCGTCGATCGTCCCATCGATCCTCGGCAACGCTTCATCCAGAATCCGCATTGCCAAATCCTGATCCCCCGACTTGCAGGCTCGATTGGTCAGCATCCAGATGGTCGGAATCCACTGCACCTGATCTTCCGCACTCCATGGTTGCTGCTGTGACCAGTGATGTAGGATCTGGTCGGTCTTTGGCCAAAAACTATCGATCAACCTCTGGCGCCGCGCTGGATCCAGGCCTAGTGCCAAAAGCTGCTCTGCAACCTCTGCCACCTCCTCTGGCAGATCAGACGCGATACTCGGAGGACTCCATGCCATGCCAGCAGGGACTAGGTGGACCGCGCGAAGATCGATCAATGGACCACGCAGCGGTGAACCCGCCTGCAACACCACTCGGTGGTCGGCCGCATTCAAATCCACCGTTCCAATCTTCAAGCTCTGATAGTCACTCCACTGGCCTGTCTGCGCGATTGGGATGGTCCACTGCTGCTCGCCGATCGAAACGGATAGGGTTTGTCCATCCACCTGGGATGCGCAAGAGTACTCCAGATAGAGATCCCAACTTCCCTGCACCTCTGTTTGCAGTGACCAACTGACCGAATCCTCTACGTGATGCCAATATCCAACATTCTGAAATGGCGTCTCAAATAGAATCTCCTTCCCACGGATCTCCGCCTCCGCCGCGCGCAGTGCCACTGGTTTGAGGACTTTTGCAGCGATGGTTTTTGGCCGATTTCCTTCAAAGACCTTCCAGGGCAACTGCTGCCGCTGCAGAAACTCCAGCAGATCGGCCAATTGCTGTGGTGCAATCAATCGATCCATTCCTTCCGGCATCAGCGACCGGTTGGTACTCTTCAAGGCCACCAATTCGCTTCTCAAAATCACCTTCGATTTTCCCGATGCTTGCCGAAGTGTGATCGATGTGGGTGTCTCCTCTAGGATCCCGGAGTCAATCGACCCGTCCTCTGATTCGGCCACAAACTGTTCGTACCTTCGATCTCGATTGCGGTTGGGGTCCAGAATCTCCTGCCAAAGATATTGCCGAGGCTTGGAGACCACAGCATCCAGCGATGGGCCGACTGAGTGCCCTTTCCCCGCAAGCTGATGGCAAGCCGAACAGTGCTCCTGGTAGACTTGGGCACCGCGAGTTGGATTGCCCGAGGCGGTGAGGGCCGAGCGATGTGTCTGCGACCAGGAAGCACTCGATGCTGCAGCGGATCCGGATGCGAAGGATTCCTTCAGACGCGTGCGCCAAGCCTTGGAGGCATCTTCTCCTTCTGTATCTTTCGCCGCCAGAAGCGAAAGTTGCTGCTCTGGCGACATCAGCGATACCTCCAATCGCTTATCGAACACCGCTTCCCCTAGCATCTGTTGCCACGGCCGGTAACCAAGCAGCAGATTGAACGCCGCACTTTGCATTGCCGGCGTCCAGTCCTTCAGATCGTCCAGCAACCACTGTGCTGTCTCTGGTCGACGAATGCCTGCCGCTTGATTCATTCCTTCCAGAGCTAGTGGATTTCGAATCTGCACCTGGGACTTGAGGAACTGAAGGTCGCCCTCCCAGGAATCCTTCAAGATCCCGACCCATCGCATGGCCTCTTTTCGCTCATCTAGCGACAGCCGCTGATCCGCAATCCGCTCGCGAATGATCGCCAAAATGCGGTTGGTTATGAGAGGATCGAGCGAACCGCTGGTGGCGTTGGATGCAATGCCGAACCAGCAATTTAGCAAGGTTTGCCGCGACTCCCAGTTGGCTTCCATCTGCAATCGGCGATCAATAGTCGACAGAAGGATGCCGATCCCCTCACTTCTTCCCCAGCCAGCGGCCGACTTGGCAAGTCCAATCAGCCAGGAGGCTGGAAGTTCTGCGATGGCGACCGTCTCCAGCTGTTCGTTGGTGACATGAAACAGGGTGTTGAGCCATCGCGGGTGGATGCTGCTTAGCGCGGCGGTGTTGAGCCAGGGATTTTCCGGTTCCGAAACGATCTGCCGAACGATGGTTGCCGGAACTGTACTTTCCGCTTCTGTCGCCTCGCCGGCCGATAGCAGCCATTGCAAACGGACTGCTGGATCGGGATCGTTCGCTAATTGAATCCATTCGGCCGGGACTTCTTGTTCCTCACGCAAAGCGGGTTCCGCCAGAACCAATGCCGCGCGTCGCACTTGCGCCTCCGGATCGCTCATCAGCCTCGCAAGATCTCGGCCATTTAGGCTACCCACATCGGCCAACAGATAGGCCGCCTGGATTCTCACCGGTGCCTGGGGGTTTGCGAGCAGTTGTTTCAATTTCGCCGAAATCAGGTTGCGATCTGACTCGGACAGCGGAAGGTTTTCCGAACGGGAGATCCAATTCCACCTCAGCACCTGACTGACCGCGTCGCGTTGCCAGCCGTTGGGAGTGTTCAGTCCATCTAGAAGATCGGGAAGTGGGGCAGTCATCCAGTTGCGGACCAATCGCTTCTGGCCGTCCTTCGGTACTACGCGAAGGATCCGGCCTAGGGTGTCACCTGCGCGGGGATCGATCCCCGCGAGATCCTCGGGAGGAATCCAACGTGTGTGTTCGATCACATACCGGCTCATATCCACCACCCAAAGGCCACCGTCGGGACCTGTGCGCGCCTGGACTGGACGAAACCAGGGATCATCCGATGCCAGAAACTCCGACTCCTCTTCGCTTGTTTCCCGCTTCCCAATCAACGTCGGACCCATAGGTTGCAGGTTCATGCGATGGACCAGCAGGTTCACCGGCTCGCACGTCAAGAGATCGTGCTGCAGATCGTCCCCCAGAAGATTGTCGCGATAGACTCCAATGCCGCAGGCGGCAGTAGCGCGCCCCAGAGCACCGGAGAGTCGGAATCGCTGAGCGTTGGGGTTGCGAGGGAACAGTCGCTGCACTTCGGGATCGATTGCCAGCGGCGTGGATGATGCTGCGATCGGCACATGGGGATTGCGAGCCAGGTAGCGATGGGGGATCGGATAGTAGCGCCCCAGGTCGCTGTTGTCACACCCGAACCAGCGACCGAAACAGTCTCGCACTCGTCCTTGTTGCGATCTGCCCGTTTCTGGCATGACGCTGCCCGTATCGGGATCGAAACGGAAATCTCGGTCGCCCAGTTCCAGCACTTGCCCCTGGAAGGAGCGAATCGAACCGCCGAATAGACCGCAGGATCCTACCAGCCAGCCATCGAGGTCGACTTCCAGGCTGTTGACGCGAGCTTGGAAGTTGTCGGTGCCAAATCCGGTGAGAAGAGTTCTTGTGATATCGGCATGGCCATCCCCATCGGTATCTTCCAAATAGAGCACGGAAGGTGCGGCGCAAACCAGCACCCCGTTTCTCCAGGCTTTGACACCCGTCGGGAAAGGAAGCCCATCTGCAAATCGATGGCTGGACTCATACGAACCATCTGCATCCAGGTCCTGCAACAGTTGGATGCTTCCACCCCCCTCTGGCCGGCCTTGGATCCCATCGGGATAGTCTTGCATCTGGGCCACCCACAGCTTTCCATCGGGCCCAATGTCGATGGCGACAGGATCGATCACTTGCGGTTCGGCCGCCACTAATTCGACCTGCCAGCGCGGCTGTACCTTGCAGGAGGCGGCAAGACGTTGTGCTGTGCGAGGTAGGGAGCCTTGCGTTCGTGCAGGATCGAAGGGCCGCTGGATCACCGCCGGGATCATCTGGTTGGCCTCTTGGACGATTTTGTCTTCCAGCCCAGGAGCATAGGGCATCGGAATATCGTAGTAGATCATCGCGCCTCCACCTTCGTAGCCTCCCTCTCGGAGTATCCTTTCGGACGGCACGTAACCAGGAGAATCGTTGCTGTAGCCGTGAACCCAAAGCCGCTCCGCGTCGTACTGTTGTTTCCACCGTGTCGCGTAGTCAACAACCACTTCACCTGGAAGGAACAGCCAAGCCAGCGACTCGCCGAATCGCCAGCAAACGATGCGATATGGAACTGCCTCAATCAGCCTTTGGCCTTGGTCGATCTTGCCTAGCTGAACTCTCGCGTGGTGTCCGATCGGATCGCTGCGCTGCGCCAGTTGCTCCCATGTCGCTCGCGGTGGCAAATTCTGCAGCGGCAGTTCCACCGTTCGTTCATCGATCGATAGTTCCCCTTCGACATCTCTAGCGGCTCCCGTCATAGCGGCACGAATCGCATCGGCGATCTCCAGTCCCTGCTTCTGAGCTTCGTCGAACCGGTCGCCGGTGACCCCTGAACTGGGATTGGCGTCGGCGCCGCAACCGATCGCCACCATTGCCAGGATTCCCGGATACGCCCGCTCGATTGACTCCTGCGCATACCCAGCCCAATCACCGCTGATTTGATTGTCCGAGAGAGTGACGCAGTGGCAGGCGTAGCTGGTGAAGATCGCGCGGACTTGACCATCCGGTCGTCGGACCACCAGCACGGGAAGGTCGTGATCGACTGGGCCGCCCGGCGTTCTGCGGTTGGTGGCAAAGGTGGCTTGAGTCACCAGGGATTCCAGCCTTGAGACCTGACAATCTGCGATCGCCTGCTCCACAGCTTGGGTCAGCCCTTCCTCAAAGAGCTTCGTGTAACGCTGGATATTCGTCTGATGTGACTGAGGAATCGGTTCCCCGAACAGCGTTGGACAAATGCCCTCCAGCATGGGAGCTGAGTGGGTATGGGATGCAGCGATGGTGATGCTTGCGACCGCTTTCTGTCGTTCCAACAGTCGTGCCTTCAGTCGTTGCCGGATCGCATCGGAGACGCCAAGACTATCCACTGTCACTAGAAGATCGAACGATCCATCGGGTCTGCGAAAGGCCATCGCCTTGGCCCAAAGTGGTTGGCGCACCAGCGTGGCTTCCTCACGTCGCCCTCCAAATCCGCTAAGTCGAACCGGAAAATCTGGGGTGATATCGGCACGTCCCAGACCGATCTGGTAGAGAGTTTCCGCCGCTGTCAGATGGGAAAGCAGGCTGAAAGAGATGATGAGCCACCATGCGTGAACCAGCGGCTTCCACCGCGATGTAGCAAAGGGAACAAAGCCCATGGAATCGCTCCAACAAGGAAAACGAAGCGTTTAGGATCAGGGAGCTGGGGTGTAAGAAAAGGCTCCGCAAAGCGGCTTGTAGCCCGATGCCCGAATTCCGATTACGACCCGTCGCTCCGCCAGTTCCACTACGTGGCGAAAGCCAATCGAAAATGGTACCATGGCCTGGGTCGAGAGTCGATTTTGACCCGATCCGACGATCTCCGAATCGGGAGTGACCGACCGATCGAATGACTTCGGTGCGTTTGACTTTCTAGAGAAGGTGATCCAGCCAGCTAGGATCAAGAGCGAGGGAATGGATGAGCGATACACGGATTCGAGGCAGGATTCACGCGATCGAGCCGACGAAGATGTTTGGGCAGAAGGGCTTTCGCAAACGCCTGGTGGTGCTGGAGCAGGACAATGGGCGTTTTGTGAATTACATTCCGATCGATTTCCTAGGAGATAGCTGCGACGACGTTGACCAACTGAAGGTGGGCGACGAGATCGAAGTGCGATACCGATTGAGCGGCAGGAAGTGGCAACGGGATGCGGCTAGCGAAGTGAAGTATTTTTTGAGCGCGGAGTCATCTGAGTTTCGCAAGGTGAGTGATGACTCGGGCGCCGCCCCGTCGGCGAATATCCAGGACATCAATGCGGCTCTAGATGATGCTGCCGATGGGGATGGGGTACCTTTCTGAATCGCTCCCTTTGGGGCGCTGGGCCCTTCAAAATGTCGGAGGGAAGTTTTCTTTTGTACAGATCTTCGCCTTTCTTACGTCGATACTGCGTGCACGTTCGATGAAGCTTGTTTGAATGGTGAAGACACCCTGGCCGGTCGTGATATCTTGGAAGAATCCGAGCGGAAAGTCCCCTCGTTGACGTCGATCCATTCTGAGTTGCGCGAGCAGTGAACATGGCCAAAGAGTTGCCAGATCCGAAGTCGGCAGCCGATGGCTTTTGGGGAATTCGGGATTGGTTGTCGGATCGTCCCTGGTGGCTGAGTCTTTGGGCGATGGTGGCGGCTTTCGGCACCTACTTCTGCATGTATGGTTTCCGAAAGCCGTACACGGCTGGTTCGTTTGGTGGCCCGGGATACTGGCACTGGGATGAAAAGACGGTCCTTCTGGTAGCTCAAACGCTAGGCTATGCCGTATCTAAATTCGTCGGCATTCGGGTCATTTCCGAGATGACTCCAGAACGGCGTCCCAAAGCACTGCTGGGGTTGATCCTTTTTGCCCATCTTGCGCTGCTGGGGTTTGCCGTGACTCCCGCCCCGTGGCATATCCCATTCCTCTTTCTCAACGGCCTTCCTCTGGGGATGGTGTTCGGATTGGTGCTTGGATTTTTGGAAGGCAGGCGGGTCACTGAGGCGTTGTCGGCTGGGCTGTGCGCCAGTTTCATTCTTGCGGGAGGGATTTCTAAGTCGGTTGGTCAGCTGATTCTGGATATGGGGTTCACCGAACGTTGGATGCCTTTCCTTTCAGGTTTGGTGTTTCTTTTTCCTCTGTTCCTATTCGTGGCGATGCTGAAATGCATCCCAGAGCCTAGTGAAGAGGATCGGGTGTCTAGGTCCGAGCGGGTGCCGATGACGCGCGCGGATCGGTGGTCCTTCTTTCAACGATATGCCGTTGGATTGATCGCCATCACGACGGTCTATTTTCTGGTGACCTTGATGCGTGCGATTCGCGACGATCTGGCACCGGAGCTCTGGCGAGGTCTTGGAGCGGCAGCAAGTCCCACGGACTTTGCGACGACCGACTTGGTGGTTGCCTTGACCGTTTTGGCCATCTGTGGGCTGAGCATTTGGATAGGCGACAATCGCATAGCACTCCTCGCGTCGCTGGGTATCTGCCTGATTGGGTTTCTGCTGCTGGTCGCAACCCTGGTTGCTCAACGCACCTCGCCCATGGCGCCCCAGAGATACATGATCCTCGTCGGACTCGGGCTTTATCTCCCCTACGTTGCGATCCATACGACCGTTTTTGAGCGGCTGATTGCTGCCACAAGGGATCGTGGGAACATCGGCTTCATGATGTATCTGGTCGATTCGATCGGATACCTGGGAACCGTAGCCCTCCTTCTAGGCAAACCATTTCTTCCCGATGGAGGCGAGGTGCTGCCTTTCTTTCAGAGGATTGGAGGCTGGATTGCATGGTTGTCGATCGCCACCCTGATCGTGGCGATCTTCTATTTTCAACGACTGGTCATCGCGCCGAGGGAACCAAAGTGAGGGCTGAGCAAGCCAATTATCGCACAGCGATTTTTCATGGTGCCAATCGATCCATGGAGATTCAATCGGCCTTGTGGAGGCCCGTTGGCGCAGGGGAGATCGGGGTGCAAATGGAAGCCTGCACGCTTTGCGGTAGCGACTTGCATACCCTGGAAGGACGTCGGCATGAACCGACCCCATCGGTGCTGGGGCATGAAGCAATCGGCTCGATTATCGAAATGGGGCCTGATGCACCGTCGACCGATTGCATGGGCCAGCCGCTGCAACTTGGTGACCGGATCACTTGGGGAATTGTTGCTCATTGTGGTCGTTGCGATTCCTGCAGGGATGGCTGGACCCAGAAGTGCCATACCGCCCGAAAATTTGGGCATCTATCCTGGCATTCCGACAAAAACGCGATCGGTGGACTTTCAGAAAGAAGTGCGCTTCCCGAAGGTACGCCGCTGGTTAAGTTGAACCCGTCTCTTCCAAAAGGCCTGGTGTGTCCGGCGAATTGCGCGACGGCGACGATTGCTGCGGCACTGGAATCAGTCTCTGCGACTCCTGGTAAGATCGCGGTTGTGCTGGGTGCTGGCATGCTAGGGCAGACGGCCGTTCGCATGCTGAAGTGGAAGGGGATAGAACGCGTGATCGTCACCGATCGTGTCATCCATCGACTGCCAAGTCATAGTCATTCTGGAGTGATTGCCCAACCAGAGGATCGATGGCGGACATGGCTGGAGGAACATCACCCTGCCGGGGCGGACTGGGTCATCGACACGACCGGATCGACCGCCGCTATCGAAAGCGCGTTTTCGAAGTTGCGCTTCGGTGGCTGCCTTATTCTGGTCGGATCGGTCTGGCCAGATCGTCCATGGTCGATTTCGACGGAAGCGATCGTGCGTCGGTGCGCGACCATTCGCGGAATCCACAACTACGGTCCCTCGCATCTGATGGAGGCCGTGCGATTTTTGGAGTCGCTACCGGAAGTCCAGCAGGAGGAGATGGCGCAGTGGGTGGGTGCGTGGTATCCGCTGGATCAGTTGGAGCAGGCGGTGCGACATGCCTCCGGACCGCTAGCGCCCCTCCGCGTTGGGATCGATTTTTCTATCTGAGCCAACGGACGGAAGAAGCAGTTGTCACCCGCCACCATGGTGAAATGCTCGGGGCAATCTGCCCCGATGGATCCCATCTCTGATCTGCTCGATCGCTTGTGGCAGCTGGGCAACCGAAGCAATCACCAGATCGGCTCCCGCTTCTGCAAACCGTCGCTCGATCTCCTCTCGTCTTCTTTCTCGTTGCGGCTTTGGCATCGCTGCCAATTGGTCAGCAGGCAGACCCATCTCGTTCCCCGATTCGCTAACCGCCACCGTCCAGCAGCCCGCATGAGATCCAGCGCGGATCCCTACCAGCGTGTCATCGACCACAACGGCTCCCCATGCTGGGAAGCGATCCAATCGCTGAAGAGCCAAATGAATCATCCAAGGCTTGGGGCGGCCTGCAGGGACGTCATCCGAGCAGATGCAGCAATCGACCTCCAGACCCTGCTGTCGTGCTGACTTCAGCAAAGGTTCCATCAGTGCTCGGGTGTAACCTGTGGAGGAGCCGATGGCGAGCCCTTGTCGACGCAGTTCCCGCACCGCCTCAGCGGCCCCTTCAATCAACCGATCGTGATGGGCAAGGGTTTCCAGTTGTAGCGGCAGGAATTGGCGGTAGAGTTCATCGATCTCCGAATCTCCTGGGATTTGACCATACCTTTCCTTCCATGCCGATTCGACGGTGGGCATGCGGCAGATAGCAGCGATATGTTCGCGTTTGCCCATCCCCATTGGTTCCCGCGCCTGCGCGAGAGTTACTGGGATCCCCTGGTGTTCAAAAATCTTCTGAAACACGACGACCGGTGCAACGCTTCCTGGATCGATCAGCGTCCCAGCCCAGTCGAAGAGAACCGAATGAAGAGAAGCAGAAGTCATGGTGCAACTTTCATAAAGGAAAAAGCTCATGGTTTGTACTGCCAAGCATGTTCGCCCGCCGCCATGCTAAGCGTCATCCCCGATCCACCGAATCCGTTTAGGATCTCCACCTGATCTGTCACCCGTTGGTGGATCCAGGGATGTTTGGGGTGTTTGGCATAAATACCAGTCCACCGTTGCGTGATTTGGTGGGACGGCAATCGATAGACCTTATGGATTTCCCGCAGAATCAGCTCATCGATCAGATCGTCTTCGAATGGGCTGATTTGGTCATCGTAATGATGGGAATCGCCGAGCACCAAATGGCCATTGGCAGCCTGGGAAATCATGACATGGATCCCATGCTGATCCAATTCAGGGGTTAGCGCCTGCACGCGGCTCTTAAGGCTTTCCAGGCTGGGGCAGGAGGCAAAGCTGCTGTAATGGCGCAGCGTCAGACCACTGGCCAGATGAGGACCAAGCGAAAATCGTTCGGCAGCGAGACTGCGGAGCATGTGCAGCTTGCATCGCTTCAGGCCAGCCTCTCGATGGTGCTGTGGGTAGAGAGCCATCCACTGAGCACCACTGCAGACGATGATGCGGGGGGCGGTCCAGTGCCGACCATCGCTGGCCATCACTCGATTCCCCTCGATGCCTGTCACCATCGTCTGAAAGTGGATCGTCACTCCTTGCGCCTGCAGCCACAGCGCCACTTGCCGTACGGCGACGCGCGGATCGACACGGCATTCCCAGCGACTCCACAGCGAGCCTCGGAGACCCTCAGCATTAGCGCAGGGTGTGCGAAGCATCGTCTCCTGCGGGCCCAGGAGCTGGAGTTCCAATTCGGCCGAATCTGGAAGGGAAGCAAACTCCTGCAAAACCCGCCATTCGTCATCTTGATGGGCCAAATGCAGAGATCCGCATTGTTCCAGGGGAATCGAAGCGTAGGTGGCAATTTGCTGCCATAGTTGGCAACTGCGAAGGGCCAGGGCACGCGTTACGCCGGAAGGCTGACCGATCGGCCAGAGCATCCCGAAATTCCGGATCGAAGCTCCCTGGGACATGGGATCTGCTTCGAGCACCAGCACGCGCGCTGAATCGGCGAGGGCGGCCCGCGCTACCGCAAGGCCGACAATGCCTCCACCTACCAAGATCAAATCGAATTCTTCCGTCGACACCTTCAGTCTCCCTTCTACTTGGCGGACAGGACGATCACTTGGATAGGAGGGGGGGCGATTTCGTTGGAGCGAGTCGAAGAGATCGACGGTGATTTTCCTGAGGCAGCAGGAGCCACAGCGGCACCCGGCCAAACCAGATCATTCCAGCGATCAACCGATTCCCTAGCTGTCCAGGCAATCCCCCGCAGCAAGAGCAGGCGGAACAGAGGATCGTCGAACGACCAGGAATAGTGCCCAGGAATCGAGACGAAGACGCGTCCTTTTCCCAGTTCGCTCGCCCAGACTTGAGGTCGAAGTTGACTCTCCTCCAGGGAGTCGGCAAGAGTGAGGATACGGGTTGGATCGCCCGCCAGATTCCAATAGCTTTCGTCCACCAAGCTCAATCGTTCCAGATTGCGCCGGATCGGATGATCGCTCTCTTTCGGAAAGACCAAATCGAGTGGTCCATGGCGGTACGCGATCGCGCCTGCACCCGCCAAGCCAATTCGCTGAGCGAACTCCTCCCCGCGCTGACGGCCATCGACCGCCCAGTGGATCCAGGTGACGCCGCCGCCACGTTGCAGAAAGTGGTCCAGATCGGTGGCGCGCTGGTCATCCCAATTTCCCCTCTGGAAGAATACCACCGCATCGGCCCAAGCCCATTGATCGCCGTCGGGCCATTCCCAAGCCGACTGCAATTCCACCTGTGGAGCTGCACTCATCAGTTGGGACCACATCTTCTGCCATGCCGGATAATCATGCTCGCCCGGTCCGTGATCCTTCGGTCCAGCGACCAGCAGCAGTCGAATGGTACGAAGTGGATCCGACGGTATGGAACTCCCTTGAAGAGCCTGTTCCACCTCGCTCCTGCTGCGCAACGGAGGGGCTCCAGGCATCCCTTCGGGAATCGGCATGCTTGGCGGCGGCTTCAGCAGAAATGCCATCAGATGCTCCATCGAGTCCTTGCCCAGCAACTCTGGGATCCCCTCCGGCATCAGCGACTTGTCAGCTACTTTCAGCATCTGCACTTCGTCACTTGCAAAGTCATGCATCGTCCCCTTGGCATCCCAGATTCGAAATCCCTTCGCGATCTTTTCGAGGGTACCCACCAGCAATTGCCCATCGGTCGTCAGGAGGTTGTAGCTGAGATGATCTGGGTTGATCGCTGCATTCGGGTGGGCGATGTCGCGGTAGACCGAATCGTAGTCGCGGTGGATTAAATTGGTGAGATCGGGGCCGATCCTCGGTCCGGTTCCATGTACAGAATGGCAGCGGGAACAGCCCGCTGTGGAGGAGTAAAAGATTTGCCGTCCCTTCCCCCAGTCTCCTGCTGCTAGTTGGTCGGACCCAGATGCCTTTGAAGGAGGAGGGGAGTCGGAGGCGATTGCCCAAGGCAACCAGAACCGATGGACCGGAAGAGGACGTGGAAGCGGCGATGCGTCTGGCTTGTCCTTGCGTAGCCAACCGATCGACCATTCCAGAGGTCGGCTTTGCTCCGTCCGAATGCGAACTTCGAATTTGGGACCAATCGCACCAGGTAACATTTTTCCGGTTCGGTTGGCTTGTGAGCGCACGGGTTGACTCCATCGCCACCTACCTTGCTCTGCGATCGCGTCGATCCAAGGCGCTTCCTCCGATGTCGCTTTTCCGCTGGAGTCGATCGGTTCCAAGAACCTTACCTGGAACGGTGCATTGCTCTCAGCGACCAGTTCCACCGTCGCCTCGGGGTAAGCGAAGTCCAGTGTCGTGTTGGGCTGGACGTGGGGAAAGGCCAAGTGATCGGTATCCAGTCTCATTGTGTAGGTCAGCGTGCCGGGAGTTTCGATCCCTTCCAGCAGTTTGTTCTGAGAATCGCTGTTGCCAGACAGCTTCCGAGCGACGATCGGATCGGGGTGGGGAAGAATGGCGCGGAGCGTCGTCCCGGTGATTGGCTGCCAGGTGGCTTCCACACCATGCAGATCGAAACCAAGTTCCACCTCGGGAACCGATCGAATCGTCGCAGGCAAGATCGACACGGAAGCTTCGTCTTTGGATTTCGTGTCTCCTGGGTTTTCCAGAATTTCACCTTGGGTATCTGGCTGCAGGGAAGGAATAGTCAGTGCAAACGATTCCGCTATGTCGATGGCATCGGTTTCCAGCGAAAGGGTGCGTCCATCAGGACTCCAATGAGCCGTGTGAATCGGAATCGTCTGCCGCTTGGACTGCCTCTGCATCTGAACGACGCCATAGCCTGGCCAAAGCGATTCGAAGCGATCGCCTGGATGGACAAAAGGACCGCGTTGCAGGACCGCTCGTCCCAGTATCTGCTTTCCCCATTCCAGCGGAACAGGCCGATCGAAACCTATCTGCAAACGCCTTGGTCCATCCGCCCAGATATGGACTGGCTGAGGGGCTTGGCGGTCGCGATAGACAATGCGATAGAGCATCCCTTTCCCTTGCGGTCCGCTACCCCAGTCCGGACCACCACTGTGGCAGGCGACGGTCAGCGACCCATCGGGACCGACGGCAGCATCTACGGTCAGATGCTGCAGGCATCCCACTAGTTGATTTCCAGCGACATAACCCCAGGGGGTTTTCGCGAGAGCGGTTCGGTAGAGCTTCCCTCGCGAGTAGCCGCAGACGAATGCATCTCCACGCCAGTGTTCGGGTCCAAAGGAGAGGCTGTTGTGAAAACCTGATTCATTGAACGCAAGACCGCAGGTCGACTGGTGTTGCGGCTGATAGTCGAACACACTCGGTTCATCCTGCACATTTGGCAGATGCACCGGGTGATAGGGTGGGAAGCCGTAATGACGGCCGGTTTGAATATGGAGCAGTTCGTCCCACGGGTTTCCGTTGGGTAGCCATGTCGCCCCTTCCTGCTCGGTCGCAAAAAGATCTCCCAAGGTATTGAATCGCAGCGAGACAGGAAAACGAATTCCCGTGGCGACAATGGTACGCTCTTTGAGATCGGCCGACAGACGCTGGATCGTTCCGGTCTCTTCCCCCAACTGATACGACGCCTTCCCGTTCCCATCGATTCGGTACGCCTGCGTGTAGTCACCGGTGCCTCGTCCAAACCAAAGGCTGTGGTCCTTTGGATGGAAAGCGACGCCCAGGGTATCGACCGACTGCGAGATCTCCTGCCATCCACCTGCAAGCACCTGAGTGCCATCGGCGATATCGTCTCCATCACGATCGAAGACAAGTGTGATCTGTCCCTTGGAAGCAATCACAGCACCTTGCCCGTGGGGATATCCCGGAGGTGTCCAGTCCATGCCGATGGGACCACGAAGCTGGTTCCCGGCATCCCAGAAAAGTTTGGCCTGATCCTCGATGCCATCGCCGTCGGTGTCTTTCAGCAACCATACATTGCCGTTGTAGCCCATGGCGACCAGCACTTCGTCGTGGCGATATAGCAGGTTGTTGATGTTCGGCAGATCGATCGGAAGCGGAATGGCTTCGAATCCCGGTACCAGCATCTGCACTGCTGGGGGCTGATCGTAGCGAGGCCACGGATCGGAGGCTTCGGTGGAACTGGGGAGCGTCGCAGCAAGGCCCTTGTACTTGTCGCTCAAATAGCTTTCAACTTGAATTCGCTCTTCCTCTAGCAAAGAGCGATCGTACAAGAGCAGCTCGGCGATATCCCAAGCACCATGGCCAGCGATCTGTTGAGGCCCTTGCTGGTTGTTGTAAAAACGAGCCCCTAAGGTCAGTTCATCCCAGGAAAGCGTCGGTTCTGTTCTACCGCGGACGCCGTTTTTCTCGCCGTCAATCCGCAGAGTAAAACGATCGGTCGCAGCCTGGACATGGATGCGCGTTGGTTTTCTCCAAGGGCGGGGTTGGGTCAGGAGATTGGTAGCACCCCCTGCCCCGCGGCCCTCTAGGTTTAGCATCGCCCATTCAGCAGTCGCAGAGGGGCCAAGGTCCAAGTTGAAACCACTTTCGTAGTCTCGTTGTTCTCTACCATTGAAAGCCAGCAGGCCGCGAAAGATCCCCGGGTTGGCTCGCGGAACCGCGACCACCCAGAGTTCAAATTCCGATAACTCTCCAGGGCTTTGCACTCCCCGCATCACATCATCGATCCCATCCATCCGAACGATGGCGGTGTCCCCCGTCCGATGCCAGTTTGGTTGCGACGATGCACTTGGGACATGGAGATCGCGACGGTTGCCTGAAGCATCCCACCAGCGACTGAGCGGCTGATTGGAGGCGGATGTCGGAGGAGTTTCTTGAGACGGATGCGATGCATCCAGCCACCACGCCAAACCCCGTTCCACCGGCAGTCGCGGGTCGCTCCATGGCTCCTTGGCGCCAACATTTTCGTGCACTGCGCACCAAGCAAGCAGCACGAGCATGATGATTCTCAGGCGATTCGATTGCATGTTCACTTCATTCAGCTTGGAAGATGTGACGCACTAAACAATAGATGGAAATGATGGGAGGCAATCATCCGCATCGGAGCCAATCATCCTACCTCCGGAGGGACCTCTCTGCGGATCGTTTCATGGGAGGTTAATGGCGGATGCCGCTGCGTCAGCAATCGAAGTACGGTCATGCCATATGATCGTTCAACCGGCAACTGTCGGTGGGTAATCTCATAGACGATTTGCTGCTTTTCCTGGTCCCAGCGTTTCTCGATGACCTCCGCCAGAACTGGGTCGCGTTCCAACAACAGCGTAAGGACTTCGACTCGGTCTCCCACCTGCAGGTCTTCCAAGGGGACTTTGGTGATCAGGCATGGAGCCATGCGTAGCGATTGGTCTCCATAGCGCAGATGATAGTACTTTCCGTCAAAGCCGCTTCGAAGAAAGACTCGGCTACTTGGGATCCACGCCTTCGCCAGTTCCAGATCGTCGGGATGGAATACGCAATCGCCGCCGGCTGGCCAAACCTGAACCACCACTGCGTCTGGAAGTTCCGGTCGCATCGCCTACTCCGTATTTCCTGCTGGCGACCACGTAGCCCTCGCCCGTTCCAGCAGATTTTGAAACTGCCCCAGTGCGATCGCATCGCGCGCTTCTTTCATCAGCCTCAGGTAGAAGGTGATATTGTGCAGCGTCAAGAGGATGGGGCCAAGCATTTCTTTCGACTGAAACAGATGGCGAAGGTAGGCGCGGGGGTGGCGGCAGGCCGGGCAGGGGCAGTCTGGATCGAGTGGCGAACGATCCTCGGCGTACTTCTGGTTTCTAAGACGTAGGATTCCCTCCCAGGTGAAGGCAAAAGCATTACGGCCATTGCGCGTTGGCATGACGCAATCGAACATGTCGATGCCCCTGGCGATCGCTTCCAGAAGATCGATCGGCCTGCCAACCCCCATCAGATAGCGAGGCCGTTGCACAGGCAGATGGTGCGTGATGCCATCCAGGATGCGATACATTTCCGCCGGTGGTTCCCCGACACTCAGGCCACCTACGGCAAACCCATCAAACGGCATTTGAACCAGAGCGTCGGCACATTGTCTCCGCAGATCCAGGTCCAGGCCCCCCTGCACGATCGCGAATCTTGCTTGATCGCGGCGCTTCGCGGCTACCAGAGCGCGTTCTGCCCACCGCACGCTTCTCCAGCAGGCATCTGCCACCACACTCGGTTCGCCGGGCAACGCGACGACGTGGTCTAGCACCATTGCGATATCGCTTCCCAGATCTTCCTGAATCTCCACTGCTCGTTCCGGCGACAACCGAACCAACGAGCCATCCAGGTGAGAGCGGAAGACGGCCTCCTTTTCGTTGATCTTGGCAAGATCTGAGAGGCTGAAGATCTGAAATCCACCGCTGTCGGTCAGAATGGGACGGTCCCATCCCATGAAGGTATGAAGGCCACCTAGCCTTGCAATGCGATCGGATCCTGGCCGCAGAGCGAGATGATAGGTATTGCCCAGAAGGATCGACACTTCCGCATCGCGCAGTTGCTGAATGGTAGCACCCTTGACGGTGGCTTGAGTCCCCACCGGCATGAAGGTCGGCGTCTCCACGATGCCATGCGGAAGATGCAGCCTGCCGCGTCGGGCTTGGGTGAGCGGATCGAGGGCGAGGCACTCGAAGGGGAAGCGGGAGCTGCTTTGGGGAACTTGTGCAGCCACCTTTCGATTCGCCTCCATCGCGACAGACCGGACAATAGTCGGGAGAAAAAATGCTCCACTGGACTCGGTGGCTGCTGGTCCCCTTCCCCGGGGACCGGAGTTTCTTTGACTCCATCGATCAGCCTGTCTGGATCAGCCGATCGATGGATACGCAGCACCAGCGACAAAGGGGACCGAACGATCAGTCGCCACGTAGCTTGAGATTCAGCGCGGTCAGTTTTTCTCGCACCTCGTTGAGACTGGTCACCCCGAAGTTTTTGCACTCCAGGAGATCGTCCCCCGTCTTGCGAATCAGCTCGCCAATGGTGCTCAGTTGCAACCGCACCATGCACTTCCTGGCTCGAACCGAAAGGTTCAGTTCGGCGATGGGGCGATCCAGCAGCACCTGCTGGTCGGGCGATAGAGAAGAGGTGTCGATCGGCGGCTCCTGCTCCTTTTTCTCATGGGCATATTGTCCCAGAGAGAGCCCCTTGGATGCGAGCATTTCGCGGATCTCAAAGAGCGACGTTTCGCCGAAGTTTTTGCTGGTCAGCAGTTGCTGTTCGGTGATCCGGGTCAGGTCGCCAAGGGTGCGAAGGCCCATCTTCTGCAGGCAATTTCTCGATCGGACCGACAGTTCAAAGTCGGTGACTGGGATATTGAGCATCTGCGACAAACGCTCGTTCCGCTTCTGTGCATCTTCGTCGTAAAGCATGCTGCCACCGGCGGCAGCGTCCTTCAGAAAGAGGCGTGCGCGAGGATGGTCAGGGAAAACTTCCAAAACCCGGCGATAGCATGCCTGTGCACGGCTGAAATCGTTGCGATCTTCGTACATCAGCCCCAAGTTGACCAGCGTTCCTACGTGTGACGGGAACGCTGATGCGGCGCGTTTGTAAAAGTCGAATGCGTCTTCATCGTTTCCGATGCGGTCGTTTTCCAGAGCTAGTCCGAACAGGGCGCCCGCATGCCGTGGGTCGACACCGATCGCTCGCTGATACAGGGCCACCGCTTCCGAAAGGTTTCCACCGATTGCAGCAACCGTCGCCCCGCGCTGGTAGAGGTACTCAGCCGTCTGCTCCACAGGGCCAAAAATGTTGTCCAGCAGGTTCATCGCTTCCGCATGTTGACCTGCGTTTCGCTTCACCTCGGCCGATGCCAACTGGCATAGTTCCGGCATGTAGCCAGCCTTCTGTGCTGCCTGGAAATACTTTTCCGCCGCGTCGTATTCCCCAAGCTCCCCGGCAATTTTTCCCATGTAATACTGCGCTACCGCTCCACCGTCGCCCTGCTTGAGGGCGGCATCGGCGTCGCGGAACTGCCCGAGCAGAAAGAGACAAACACCACGACGGGTGTGGGCGGCAGGGGAGTTATCTCCCGACTGCTCCAGTTCCTGAACAGCGTCGCGGAGCGTCGCAATCTGCCCGCTGTCTTCGGCAATGGCATGACTGATCCGCTCAACATCCTGCGGACCGAAGCCCTGACTGCCCAGAACGATTTCGCGAACATCGACCAGCAACGAAGATCCCATCGGCACGGCACCCCTGAATGGTTTCACGCAACGACCAGCCAGCTCGACGACACCCCTAACACCATTCCGCCTCTTCGAAAAGGTCGAAGCGGAACCGAAAGGAAAACGTCGCAATCCGACTATGAAAAAGAGCCAGCGATGGGAGTCGAACCCATAACCCCCGCATTACGAATGCGGTGCTCTGCCAATTGAAGCTACGCCGGCGTTTTTTCTCCCAGGAATCCAAAAGGGTTACCCCTTTCCCGGAAGCTGGAAACCCAAAATAATAATGACTTTCTCGCGGAATCGTCAAGGGCGATCCCCGCTTCCTCCCCCTGGAAGCGGGTAATTTGCCCTGAAATCGTGGATTGGGAGTCCTCAATGAGCACTGGTAGCCAGTCCCCGATGATGCGGCAATACATGGAAGCGAAGGCTGCCTGCGGGGAAGCTTTGCTGCTATTTCGCATGGGGGATTTTTACGAACTTTTTTACGAAGATGCGAAAACGGTTGCCAAGGCGCTGGGACTGACGCTGACCGCCCGCGACAAGGGGGACAACCCAATTCCGATGGCCGGGTTCCCGCACCATCAATTGGATGGTTACCTGGCCAAACTGATTCGTCAGGGATTCCGTGTTGCGGTGTGTGAACAGGTGGAGGATCCGAAGGAGGCGAAGGGGATTGTCCGGCGCGAAGTGCAACGAATTGTCACCCCCGGTACTCTGACAGATGACACGCTGCTTGATCCCAAGAAGCCCAATTATTTGGCCTCCGTATCGGCAAAACCGCTCTCGGCAGCGCCGGAAAAAGATTTGGTCGGGCTGGCCTGGTTGGAATTGTCGACAGGAAGGTTTGAAGCAGGGGTGTTTCCTCGCGGTGCCCTGGTCGACGAATTGGCGCGATTGGCTCCCTCGGAAATCCTGGTGCGGGACGATGACGGATGGTGGCAACGCCCGGATGTGTCGTCGTATGCCATCACCCGAAGACCGGTGTGGCAGTTCGGCGCGAAGGAGTCCGAGCGCCTGTTGTGCGAGCAGTTTTCGCTGCACGATCTGAGCGGTATGGGGTGGGATGCGGCCGATGGGCCAGCGATCAGTGCAGCGGGAGCGGCGCTGGCCTACCTGCAGGAAACCCAGCGTGGGTCGTTGCTGCATCTGCGAAGCCTCGTGCCGGCAAGGCAATGCCGTTACCTGGAGATCGATACCGCGACGAGAAGATCGCTAGAGCTGACCGAAACGTATCGAACTGGCGACCGCAGCGGCTCCCTCCTGGCGGTGATGGATGAAACCGTCACGGCGATGGGCGCCAGGCGACTTGCCGATTGGCTTTCCTCTCCTTCGACCGATCTTGCGGAGATCGAAAGTCGACTTGATGCCGTCGCCTGGTTTCATGCCGACCATCAACGGCGCGGCACGGTCCGGGAGGCGCTTAGCGGAACTTACGACGCCGAGCGACTGCTGGCGCGAGTAGCTACCGGTCGGTCCAGTCCACGCGACTTGAAGCAGTTGGAGCGGACGCTGGCAATGCTGCCCAGCCTTATCGCTCAGATCAAGGCGACGGCCCCACGAAGATTGATCGGACTCCGCGACCTGATCGATCCCCATCCCCAGCTTCAATCGCTGCTGGAAAAGGCGTTGGAAGAAGAATGCCCATTGCAGGTCCGCGATGGTGGATTCATCCGAACGGGATTCGACGAGCGGTTGGATGAATTGCGAGGCCTTGCAACCGGTGGCAAGGAATGGATCGCGCAGTACCAGGCGCAACAGGTGGAGCAAACGGGGATCGCTAGCCTCAAAGTTGGGTTCACTTCGGTCTTCGGTTACTACCTGGAGGTGACGCACGCGCACCGCGACAAGATCCCTCCGCACTTTGTCCGCAAGCAGACCCTGAAAAACGCGGAACGCTACATCACGCAGGAACTGAAGGAATATGAGGATCGCGTCCTCTCGGCGGATGAATCGGCAAAAAGGCTGGAGCAGGCGCTATTTCAGGAGCTTCGCGATACGGTACAGCGCGAGTTGGCGACGCTGCTGCAGATGGCACGAGCCCTCGCGGAACTGGATACCTTGGCAGGCTTGGCTCACCTAGCGGCCAACCATGGCTACCAGCGCCCCATGGTGCACGACGATCCGACACTGGTGATCGAAGGCGGGCGTCATCCGGTGCTCGATCGGATGCTGGACCGCGGGACCTTCATTCCTAATGAAACCAGCCTGGGTGGGGATGATGGAGCCATCCATCTGATCACCGGGCCGAACATGGCGGGCAAAAGCACCTACATCCGCCAAGTAGCTCTCATCACCTTGATGGCGCAGATGGGAAGCTTCGTCCCCGCCGCAAAGGCATCGATCGGCATCGCGGATCGTATCTTCGCACGAGTCGGCGCCAGCGACGAACTGTCCAAGGGGCATAGCACCTTCATGGTGGAAATGGTGGAAACGGCCAGGATTCTTCATACGGCAACCCCCAAGTCGCTGGTGATCCTGGATGAAATCGGGCGAGGTACAAGCACCTACGATGGCCTGAGTCTTGCGTGGGCCATCGTGGAGTTCTTGCATGAACGGGGCGCCCCACGAACCTTGTTCGCGACCCATTACCACGAACTGATTGAACTGGAAGAATCGGTCCCATCGGTCCGCAACTTCAACGTCGCTGCCCGCGAATGGGAGGGCTCCGTGGTCTTCCTCCACAAAATCGTTCCTGGAGGCGCCGATCGCAGTTACGGCATTCATGTTGCCAGGCTGGCGGGGATTCCTCGAGAGGTGCATCAGAGAGCCGAAGCGTTGTTGGAGCAATTCGAAGCAGAGGGAAGCAAGCAAACGCTCCCCAAAGTCCAATCGGCCCGTGCCCTACCCAGCAAAGCACCCCTGCAGATGACCCTCTTCGCGCTCGAGGATCATCCTCTGCTGGAAAACCTGAAAGCGCTTGATCTGGCCCAGTTATCTCCCATCGAAGCCTGGAAGCTGTTGGAGCAGTGGCAGGCGGAATTGAAGCCAGCAGGCAGATAGAAGCTCCGCTGGACTTCTTGGTGTGACGGCCTGGAGCCAATTCGCATTCGATCACCGACTACGAAAACCAGGCGATTCACCATGCGATTACTTTGGGTGATCCTTCGCTTGCTTGGCCGCGTTGACGCGCTGCAGGAAGCTGTTCAGGTCCAATCCCTGCTCTTCGGTCGCCTCAGTGGTTCCCTGGCTCGTCACAGCCGTGGTCGCTTCTCCAGAGGCCACTGGTGGTTGGGATTCAGGAAGTTTGGAAGGGACAGTCGATCCCGCTTGAGGTTGGTCGATGCGAGTTGCGGTGGCAGCCAATTTTGCTTTGGTCCTGCGATCGATGTCGGCTCGCCCATCAGGAATCCCCGCCGCAGGGGCGGTGCGTCGTTGCAGTTCATCCGTCGGACCGGCGGTGGGGCTCGGTCCAGCAGATCCCTTATCCATCGCGACTGGTGGTGTGGGCTTCACTGGAACGACAGGACTGGAAAGTGGCGCGGCCCCAGCAGTGCGTTCAGGACCGGTTGAAGCGCCAAAGGCTCCACGAGTCCGGCCACGAGGCGCTTTGGCTGTCGATTCCAGAGATCCCCTCGGAGTAGAAGGCGACTGGACGGTCGATCTGAAGTCGGTGTTCTCTTTCGTGGTACCGGCAGTCTTGGGCCGAAGCCACTTGGGCAACGAGAGTCCGCGTTGAGGTTCCGCAACGGCATCTGCAGACTTGGAAAGCCTCGGATTCAGTTTTTCGGCATTTTCATTTTCGGCATCCAACGCTTCTTCGGAGGGCTGCTGCGTGCGCGGTGCTGGCATAGGTCGGGCGATCGACACATCGTCGATGACCACAACGACTCCAGGCACCTGCTGGATCGTGTCCAGAATCAGCTTCTTGTGCTCCTGGCGGCTTACGAATCCACGCACCCAAACCTCGCCACCAACGGTCGATACGTCCAGTTCGAATTGTTTGAGTGCGCCTTGGTCCTTGGCGATCTTCAGTTGATTCAGAATGCGATGGGTGATGCGCGCATCTAAAATCGCCTCTGCATCCTCAGATGATGGAACGGAATCGGTGCGGCTGGTTTCTTTTTCGCTAGACTCGTTCGCTTCTACCGAACCAGCGGTGTCGTCTGCAGGAAGTTGGGAACCTTCGAGTACCGTCGACTCCGATGTCGTCGATTTGGATGCTTGTTCCTCCGCAATGGCGGGTAGTTCGCCAAGCTCCGCTGGATCGACTTCTGCCACCGGTGGCTCGGGCGGGGCGGAAGTTTCTTCTACCTCAGCAGATAGTTCTGAGTTCAGCGATGGAGGTTCCGGCGCAACGGTCGCTTGCTCCAAAGTCGAATCATTCTGTCCTTCGGATAGGTTTGGTGAGACGGTTGAGAAACTCTCAGGCAATGGATGACTGGCAGAATCATCGGCTCGGCTCTCAATGGAGCGCGATGCCTGTAGCCGTCTCGCAAACTCCTCGTACGACTGCATTGCAGGAGTTGGCAGCGGCTTTGCATCTGGCGGAAGAGGAGTCGCGTCGGGAGGTGCGGGCAAGGCAGCTTGGGCAGGCAGCGGACCTCGTTGGCTTGACTCAAATGGTTTCGGACGTTTTTTGGTTCGAGGTGGCTGGGCCTGTGCTTTGGAGCCTGTGGTGGCTGCTGGATCTCGGATCGGTTGAGAGTCGGACGCTTGGCGAATCGAACCCGATGGCGATGGATCCAAGTCGGCCGATGGTTCGTGTAATGGATCGATTTCGGTGGTCGCCCTCTTGCCAGCAGCGGGTCTCGAGGCGATCCAAACAGGAGGGACATCGATGGCGGCCGATCGCGTCGCCGCTTCATTGCGGCGTTGCCGCAACATCTGCCCCAAGGGTTTTCCCTCGACACTGGGGATGATCGTTGCAGGCTGTTGGGGATCGTCGATGAAAGGATCGATCAATGGATCCTGTTTGTTTGGCTGTGGTATCTCGGGTGTGCCGAGGCTCTGATGCATCCAGACGGGAGAATCGGACGGGTATGGCGTTGGCGGTGTGGCGACCGTACCGCTGGGAGCCATTGGAAGTTCCGTCCACTCCGGCGAATGAAGCGGACCGGACTGTTCCGCCGAAATTTCGTTCGTTGGTTGGTTGACGATCGGTGGATGTTCGGAACCACATGCCCGGCTACCCTGACCGCCGGCATCGCACGAATCGCAGCTAGAGTCTGCAAAACGCCAACGTGCTGACAGCTGCTTGCTTCGTTCAATCCACTTCAGCGTCTTTGACTCGATCGAATTCCCCAGTCGGTCGGTGTTTCGAAGAGTCGCTTCGGCCAGCGAAGGGAGCATCAGGGAGTCGAACGCCCTGGAACCCATGGCACCAACAGCGTCGCAAGGCGTTACCTGCCCCGTGCGGCAATCGCAAGAAGGCGTATCGCAACGACCTTGCGCGTTCCCCTGGGCAGGCAGGAAAGGAAAGGTGGCCCAGCCAATCACGAAACTCCATGCATAGCGACCTCTTAGGGAGACTCGCCGCGCAGGAGGACCCGCTGCACGATGCCTTCGAGGTGACGAATGGGATTTTGTCATCGAGCTTCCTTCCCCAGCCAATGGAGGAATCTTGGGGTTTGGCGACCTGCGGTCATTGGCCGTCCCGAATCGCCTTCTCAGTCGAACCAATCCATGGAGAAAGGAGGACTTCGCAGCAAATCGTTGTTCGTTGGTATCGAATCGGCAAAGTCACTGGCATGAGAACATTCGGAGAATTCGTTGGGATCGTTACAGAATGCCAATTTTCCCTTTTGAGGCGACTGGCAGAGTTCCGCTTTAGCTAGCGTCGTCGGTTTGTGTTTGCTTGATCGATTTCGCCGTCATGGGGACCGTTTGGAAACTGTGGTCTGGCAAGAGGCGAGCGGACGAACCACAACGGAAGAGACATCGATAGGGGGAACGGAGAGGACTGGGGGGAACTGCGTCGGGTGGCAGGAACGAACCGATCGATTCGCCGATTTTTAAGCCTCGGTGGCTGGTCGACAGACGAAAACCCAGTGGCCCTTCAACCGGCTTGAACCCGCGGTCTGACGGGGAAGGGTAAAAGGTCCTTGGATGGCGATTTCCTTCAAATTTTGGAGCCGATTGAAAGTCGGTTGGGGACAAGACATTCCGCGAGAAAACAGCTACACTAAGTGGCGTTTTGGATTCTGTTTTTCCGTATCATTCCTCTCGGTGATCAGCATCGGCCATGAACTCACAACAACGCGTTTTTGATCCCTTCCAAGCTCGCGATACGATGCAGTCCCCATGGGGGCCTGTAGGCATCTACCGAATCGGACGCCTGGAGCAACTGGGTCTCGGCGAAGTCAGCACGCTCCCCTTCAGCATGAGGATTCTGCTGGAGGCGGTGTTGCGGAACTGCGATGGCTATCAGGTGACGGAAGAGGATGTCCGGAATCTGGCCAGTTGGGAGGCGACCAAGCCCGCCGAGCTGGAGATCCCCTTCAAGCCGGCTCGCGTGGTCCTGCAGGACTTCACCGGGGTGCCAGCGATTGTCGACTTGGCGGCGATGCGGGATGGGATGCGTGCTTTGGGAGGAGATCCCGGGAAAATCAACCCGTTGATTCCTGTCGATCTGGTGGTGGACCACAGTGTGCAGGTCGATTTCTTCGGTGCCCCAGACGCGTTGGCGCGGAATGTGGAACTGGAGTTCGAGCGGAATCAGGAGCGATATGAATTCCTTCGTTGGGGCCAGCAGGCGTTCGACAATTTCCGAGTAGTACCTCCGAACACTGGGATTGTTCATCAGGTCAATCTGGAATACTTAGCGCAGGTTGTCTTCCGTGGCAACGATGCGAAGGGGCCGGTCGCCTTTCCGGACACGTTGGTTGGAACCGATTCCCACACCACCATGATCAATGGATTGGGAGTGCTTGGCTGGGGCGTTGGTGGGATCGAGGCGGAAGCCAACATGCTTGGCCAGCCGCTCTACATGCTGATGCCCGAAGTGGTCGGGATGGAGCTGACGGGAGTTCTTCCATCTGGGGCGACGGCAACCGATTTGGTGCTTCGCATCACGGAAATCCTCCGCAAGGAAGGGGTGGTCAACAAGTTTGTCGAATTCTTCGGCTCCGGTGTGTCCGGAATGTCTTTGGCCGATCGCGCCACCATCGCCAATATGGCGCCCGAATACGGCGCGACGATGGGCTTTTTCCCGGTCGATCAGGAGACGCTTCGGTACATGGAGCGGACGGGGCGCGACAAGGAACAGGTCGCGTTTGTTGAGAAGTACATGAAGGAGCAGGGACTTTTCCGTGTCGATGGCCATAAGCCATTGCGATACACCAAGCGACTGCACCTCGACTTGTCGACGGTGGAGCCAGCGTTGGCCGGGCCAAAGAGGCCGCAGGACCGAGTTCCGCTGACCCAGGTCAAGCAGACGTTTCAGGATTCCTTGGAAGCTCCCGTGGCTTCCAGAGGGTTCGGTCTTGGCAAGGATCAATTGTCGGCGCGTGGAAAAGTCGCCGAACCGGGGCGCGAGGCAACGTTGGGCCATGGAGCCGTGGTGATCGCCGCGATCACCAGTTGCACCAACACCAGCAACCCCTCTGTCATGCTCGGTGCAGGACTGCTTGCCAAGAAAGCCGCAGCACGCGGGCTGAAGGTGCCTTTCTATGTGAAAACCAGCCTCGCCCCAGGATCGCGTGTCGTCACGGATTACCTGGAAAGGGCGGGGACGATCGAACCGCTGGCATCGCTGGGATTTCATGTGGTCGGTTATGGTTGCACCACATGCATCGGGAATAGCGGCCCGCTGCCGGAACCAGTGGCATCCGCAATCCAAAGCGGCAACTTGGTGGCGGCGGCGGTGCTCAGCGGGAACCGGAATTTCGAAGGCCGCGTCAACCCGCTCACCCGTGCCAATTATCTAGCAAGTCCTCCGCTTGTCGTCGCCTACGCTTTGGCGGGGCGCATCGATATCGACTTGGCCAAAGAACCGCTGGGGATCGATACCAAGGGTCAGCCGGTCTATCTGAAAGACATTTGGCCGACTCAGGCAGAAGTCCAGGCGGCGATCGACGGTTGCGTGCTCCCAGAAATGTTTCAGAAACAATACCAAGGTGCCTTCACCTCGAATGATTCCTGGAACGCCATCGCGATCACCCCAGGGGAGTTGTACCGTTGGAGCGGTGCGAGCACCTACATTCAGAGGCCACCGTTTCTGGAAGGTTTGGATCACGCCGCCGGCACCATCCAGTCGATTCGCGGTGCCCGCGTGCTGGCGGTACTTGGAGACTCGGTTACCACCGACCATATTTCCCCTGCGGGATCGATCGCCAAGGATTCGCCAGCTGGGCGATACCTGCAAGAGCATGGTGTTTCGCCGAGGGATTTCAACAGCTACGGTTCTCGCCGTGGGAACGACCGCGTGATGGTGAGGGGAACCTTTGCCAATATTCGCATTCGAAATCAGATGACCCCGGGCGTTGAAGGCGGGGTGACGAAGCATCTGCCTAGTGGCGAAGTGATGAGCATCTATGATGCTTCGGTGAAGTACAAAGCGGCCGGGGTGCCATTGGTTGTGATCGCCGGAGCGGAGTATGGGACCGGCAGTAGTCGTGACTGGGCAGCCAAGGGAACTTTATTGCTTGGCGTTCGCGCGGTGCTGGCTGTTAGCTACGAGCGGATTCACCGCAGCAATTTGGTAGGGATGGGAGTGCTGCCTCTCCAATTCCTGCCAGGGCAAAACGCAGCTTCCCTAGGGCTTACCGGAGAAGAAGTGCTCGACTTCCCTGCCCTGGACGACTCCTTGCAGCCGCGTTCGACACTTCGTGTGCACGCCAAGCGACCCGATGGTTCCAAGCTGGAATTCGACGCCCTGGTGCGAATCGATACCCCAGTGGAAATCGACTACTACCGCAACGGCGGGATTCTGCCCACCGTACTGCGGAAGCTGGCCGATAGTTGATCTTTCTGCTTGGGTTCTAACGGAGGCAATATCGATGGGGTGGTGGCGGTCCTTTCAGCGTCTGTCGCTCGCCATGCAGCTAAGCCTGATTTGGTTGGTAGGCTGGATTGTCACTGCCCTGGTTGCCTCCGTGATGCAGAATACGGGAGGTGGGAATTTCGCCGATGCCGGTTCGTCGCTGCACCACCTAGCGATGCTTGGCCTGTTGATCGGGATTGTTGCGACGTGGCTGGTGTGGAGGCGCGAGCAGGCCGAAGCGATGGCAGGATTGCAGTTCCACACCGAAGGGAGTCAGATGGCGGTTTGGCCCCTGACGATCGACCAATGTGTGGTGGTGCTGCCCGAGCAATCGCCGCATCAGACGGTAGACCAAGTACCCCTTCGAAATCGACGAAACATCCGAGCCTTTCTTGCAGCGGGGGCGACGATCGACGAGCCGCTTTTGGAGACGATGCAGGACTTTGGTCGGCTGGAAGTTCTCGATTTGCAAAATGCGTCGATCGATCCCGATCTTTGGGACTGGGTGACTCATTTTCGCCGTCTGAAAACCCTCCTTGTCTCCGGCGCGTTGCCACCAGAAAAGTTATCCCTTCTCAAATCGACGTTGCCCGAAGTTCGGGTGATCGATCAGCCGACTTGGTTGGCAATCTATGCCACACAGCCCGATCCGCTTTGAACCAATTGCACGTTTTTGGTCCCTTCCACATATCCTTCTTCGGATCGCGCTAGGATTGCCGTCAGCGAGCGACAAATCGTAGTTGGCGAGGGTCGACCCAGATTGGGAGAAATACCATGGCAAACGATGGAAACTCCTCCAGTCGCTGGCGCGTGATCTTGCTTTTGGTCATGATGTTCGCGATCGGGGTTCCCGTTTATCTGCTGCTCAAGCCGCAAGTTCCTCCGCCGATACCCATGCCCGATAAGTCGACCGATTCTGAAGTCGGGGCGGCTCAGCCAACCTTGGCGCCGAAGGAGATTGAACGAGCGATAGCGGCGGCCGCTTTGCTGGAGAACAATCAACCCGTAGAAGCGATCGAAGCCTACAAGCAATTGGTCCAGGACTATCCCAAAGTTTCGTCCTTTCGGCGCAACCTGGCGATTGGATGGTTGAATCAAGTGGAGACGCTGGCCAAGCGAGCGTCGGATCCTGCGGAAGATCGCGAAGCGATCCGCAAGCAGATACCTGACGCGCTGGAGGCAGCCGAGGCTGCCGCTCAGCAAGCCATTGCGACCCAGCCGGATCAGCCTGCTTCTTACCAGATCGCCGTTGCGGTCGCGCGCCAGCGCATCGCTCAATTGCCATTGGTAGCCGATGAACTTCGGAAAGAGCTTCTTGGGAGGTTGGAATCTTACCTTCAGAAAAGTCCCGGCAATCCCGCACTGGCTCTCGCTTTCTATGAGACTTCTGAGGAATTGTCGACTCAAGATCCCGAAGTTTTACAGAAGTCGATCCAGCCTCTGGCGGATGCCTTTGCCCTTCAGCCACGCAATCTTTTTCTCGCCAAGATATTGAGCGAACGGCTCTTTGATGCACGCGATCCCCGTTTGATCGCCATCCTTCAAACAGCTCAAGAACTTGCGAAGCCTTTTTCGTGGCAGATGGAACCGATTCTGGGGGAGAAGGATCCGATCGGTTATCTGGATCGAGGGATTGCTCTCGTCAAAGAGGAGAAGTGGGACGAGGCGACTGAGTATGTCCTCCCGTGGCTCAATACGCTGGGATCCACTTCGGGATTCAAGCCAGACAACCGTCTGTTGGCCCCGGCGACGCTGGCGTTGGTCGATCTGCGGGACATCGAGCGGGCGGTACGGGCCCGCGCTGTGACCGAAGTGACTGCGGCTGCTGATTCCCAGCGGAAAGCGCCTCAGTCGAAAGAAGTGTTGCGAGAGGGAGTTGAAAGCCAAGCGGCTCTGGTTCGCTGGTGGGATTGGGACGTCGATACATTTCCGGAAGTCGCTTGGACTGATGCCGGGATGTTTCGCGTCGCTCGCTGGATCCCGGATTCCAAAACGCTGGGTGAGGTCCTTTCGGAGTTTCCGATACCAGAAGGGACGACGCAATGGAAAGCGATCGATCTCTATGAATCCCAGTATCCACCTCGACCCACCGTACCTAACGAGAATCGTCGGACAGCGATTCGCCAAAGGCAACCGGATTGGACCGACGATCAAATCGACCAGCTCTTGGGGCAGCGGCACGATACGCTCAAGGATCTAGTTTTTTGGGGGCCCGCAGGAATCCGTGTGGTCCCGACCCAGAGCGATCCGAAGACGGGCACGATTCAGTCGGGTTCACCGATCGTATTGCCAGGGACGGAGTCCTTGTTGGGGGTAAGGCAGTTGGAGGTCAATGACTGGGACGCCGACGGCGACCTGGATCTCCTGGTGCTAGGTGAAGATCGTCTTTGGTTCCTAGTCAATCTCGGGGACCGTACTTTCCGCGATACCCATGCCGATCAAGTGCTTTCGGGGATGCCTCGCCCGGTAGGCATCGCCTTCTGTGATATCGATCGCGATGTCGATGCAGATGTGCTGGTATCTGGAGACGACGGCAAGACAGTCGGGCTGCTAGAGAATCTTCTGCACGGGCAGTTTCGCTACCGATCGCTCGAGGGGCCCTGGAGTTCGTTGGCTGGGAAGACCTTGCTGCTGCCCGTGGAATGGGATGGCAATGTTTCCTGGGATTGGTTGGCATCCGGATCCGCTCAACCGATGCAATTGCTGACGACCAGCACGGACGAACAAGGGAAAGTCGCGCCTAGGCCGGCGAAGGAATTCGGCCTTGCGGTTGAATCACTGCGACTGGGAGACCTCGATAACGACGCGCAGATCGACTGGATTGGTGCAGGGGCCGAGGGGTTGGTCTGCTTTCGCGGCGGGAAGACCGAGCTCCTGCAGCAGGGAGTAGCCTCCGATGTCGCCATCGCGGATGCCGATCGAGATGGGCTCCTGGACGTTCTCGCGGTGGTGGATGGGAAGTTGCACTGGTGGGGCGATTTTGCTTCTCCCGACCAGCCGTTTGCACAGTTTCGAGTCAAGGGGATCGCCGATACCAATGGAGGAGGGCGAATTAACAACTATGCACTGGGGGGACTCCTGGAAGTGTATTCCACGGGGCGATATCAAGCCGCTTGGATCGAAGACGATGTGACGCACTTTGGACTGGGGAAGCAGGGGGACGTCGTCAACGCTCGTATCCTCTTCAACAACGGGCTGACGCAGAATATCTTCCAGCCACCTACCCAGGCTCTGGTCGAAGAAGTCCAGGCGCCCAAGGGGTCTTGTCCTTTCGTCTACGGTTTCGACGGACAGCGTTGGCAGTTCATCACCGACCTATGCTGGAATGCCCCTCTGGGGCTTCAGATTGCCAAAGGGAAACCCCTGCCCGATCGCGCCTGGGAATACCTTCTACTGCCAGGTCGCTTGGTGCAACCGATCGATGGAGTCTACGGCTTGCGCGTCACGGAGGAACTTTGGGAAGCTGCCTACATGGATACGGTCCAGATCGTTGCGCTCGATCATCCCGCGGATGTTGAGGTATTTACCAACGAGAAAGTCGGGCCAGCGGAGATTGCCGAGCCGAGGGTTTGGGCTTTTCGAGACCTGCGACCGATCCATCGCGTGGTCGATGGCCACGGAAAAGACTGCACCCAACTGCTGCAACATGCGGATGGACGCTATGCGGTACCGTTCCAGAGAAGAATTTGCCAGGGACTGGTGGAACCAACCAGACTGGACCTGGAGCTCGCACAGCCTCTTCTTCCCTCTAGCCAAGCCCAGCTGATCCTCAACGGCTGGATTTTTCCCACCGACACCTCCCTGAACATCGCCATCGACCAGAACCCGACGCTCGATCCGCCTCAACCGCCGACGCTCTGGGCGAGAGATGGAACGGGGGATTGGAAGGAGGTTTTGCCGTTTATGGGATTCCCTGGTGGCAAGCCCAAGAGCATCGTCATCGACCTGACAGGAAAGTTGCCATTTGCAGTGACTGCCCTCCGCATCGAAGGATCGCAGGAAATCTACTGGGATCGAATGGCCCTTGCTGTCGACCAGTCGCTCAATCCAAACGACTCTTGTGTCCTCGTGCGTCAGCCGATGGAGTTGCTCTCCGGGGAGCTTCGATTCCGCGGGGTGTCCCGAATGGTCATAGGATCGCGCGAACAGCCGCACGGGTTCGATTACGAAAAGAAAACCAATGTTCCGGCTTGGCCGCCGATGCAGGACGGGTTCACTCGCTATGGTGACGTGACCAAATGGATTCGAGACCGGGATGGAGACTTGGTTGTTATGGGATCAGGAGACGAAATCGATCTTCGGTTCCAAGCTCCGAAGCAATTGCTTCGGGAAGGATGGCAGCGCGACTTTCAAATGCATAACGTGGGGTGGGATAAGGACGCAGACCTGAGCACTTTGGAGGGCCAATCCACACTTCCTCTGCCTTTCGAAGGAATGGGATGCTATCCTCCCTCGGCTGGCCAGTGGCGTCGAGCGGAAGAAGTGCTAAAGCGGCATGAGGATGTCTTGACGCGCAGACAATCTACCGATGCATTCTGGACACAGTCGTCCCAGCCATCGCCAACCGCCCGGGGACCCGATGGAAGTTCAAAACCATGATGCAGCTTGAAATCTGCTGGAAAGGAGATGTTCAGGGAGTTGGCTTTCGCGCGACGGTGCGCAAACTGGCCCAAGAGCATGGTTTGACCGGATGGGTGCGTAATGAAGCAGACGGAACGGTCCTGGCTATCGCCGAAGGTACACCAGAGGCGATCATCGCTTGGAAAAACGATGTTGCTCTCGCCCGTCAGTCAACGATTCGGGAGTCGAAGGAAACGTGGAAGGAGTATCAGGCAAGATGGAGCGACTTCGCAATTGATTAATTGCCTGAAGTGTAGGTAGTCTTGCTCCCTTCTTGGGGGGCGTGAGGACGGACGCCAATGGGGGGATACGGAGGCGCCTGGGTACCAAAGGGATCTGTCCAAAACCAAGCAGTCTTCTGCCGCCGGTTAAGGTCCTATAGCCAAAACCCAGACTGATCGCTCGCTGGCACCGCCTCCAACTTTTGACGAAGTGGCAGTGGGGGCGTACAATAGATTTCTGCGGATTTACGGCGATCACGTGGCAGGTAGGTCCTCCTGCTGATGAATCTTAGGACGCAGTCTGTTCGCATCTGGAAGGTGAATTTCTATGTTGAACGTAAGAGCCAGTTTCTGTTGCGTTCTGTCTTTTTGGATAATCACCGCTGCAACCACATCGCGGTTACATGCTGCGGTGTTTTTCGTCCAGTCGGTTAACGCCAAGAAAGATTTATCGCCTTCTGCTGCAGCCGAAAAAAGACTGATCGTTTCGCCTGCTGATGCGAATCCATGGCAAGGGGATCGGACGAAAACACAGGCAAGTGCTGGAGTGTCCGACGTAGTCGTTTCATTGCCGTCCTTGGATCGTCCCGACCTGCTTCGAAATCTATCCTCCCCGCCGGCGACTGTCGATGATGATTCGTCCTTCGGTAGCCAGACGTTGGAGCCGAAAAGGAAGTCGGAACATGTTTCCGCACTCTCTTCTCTGGGAATTGTAGCTAGCGGCCTCGAAGACTCACCTATGGTAACGCCGGCGATGAGCCGTGAGATTTTCGAAAGATTCTTTCGGAGATCCTACTTGCGGCCCGACAGGGATACCTTTCGTTCCGTATTGAAGAGAGGCTTTGTAGGAAGTCCAGGCTTCAGAAATCGATCTCGTAGCAATAGTGCCGCTCGCTAGCCGCCTGTTGCAAATGGTCTTCTCGACCATTTTTTGTTCTCGCCGATCTCATTGAACAACTCGGAACGGCGGACAGATTCTGGCATTCGGTACCATTTTGTGATCGTTTTCTTCCGATCGCGTGGCCATGAAGCAATCGGCCGCGGTTTGATGGTCCGGCCCGCATTCAGCGTCGACTCTTGCGAGCCGAAGAGGCTCCTCCATTGTCGGATAGCGATGGGCTTCGGTGCGGTGCCTCAGGGGGTAACACGCCGTCTTTACTGCCTATCCAGTCTTTCCGTGCAGTTAGGCTTGACGAATCGACTGGCGTTGAAAAACCCCATTTCGGCGATGATTGGTTGCGAAAGATTCCAACTGATTCCAGTCTCGGGTCCGATTTTCCACTTCCTGGATGTAGCTGAAGATTGCCGGCCGACATGGCAGATCTGTACTGTGGGGTTCTTACTGTCGGGTATGCCCCTGGCCGGTGACGATGAACTTGGTGGTTGTCAGTTCCTTCAGGCCGCAAGGGCCTCGGGCATGAAACTTGTCAGTGCTGATACCAATCTCGGCTCCCAATCCAAGTTCCCCACCATCATTAAAGCGAGTGCTTGCGTTAATCATGACGGCGGAGGAATCGACCTCCTGAGAGAACTTCCGAGACGACGCCAAGCAGGAGGTGACAATCGCATCGGTGTGGTGCGAACCGTACTGATTGATATGGGCGATCGCTTCTTCGATCGAATCAACCGTTCGGATACTGATGCAGGGTCCCAGGTACTCCCTATACCAGTCGTCTTCGGAGGCGGGGGTTGCATGGGGGAGGACTCTGCAGACCTCCGCGTCGCCGCGTATCTCGATCGCGAACGGTTGCAGCGCGTCTGCCATTCTCGGCAAAAAAGCTGGAAGCATGGATCGGTGGATCACCAGGGATTCGCAGGCGTTGCAGACACCCATCCTCTGGCACTTGGCATTGACGACCAAGTCAACTGCCATCTTGAGGTCGGCCGACGCGTCGACGTAGACATGGCAGTTCCCATCGAAGTGCTTTAGGACAGGCATTTTCGCCAGATCGCAGACTCTTCGGATCAGTCCTTCACCACCTCGAGGAATCGCCAAATCGATCTCTTGAGGTCGCGCCAGCAGCGCGTCGATCACCGTCCGATCTGGTGTCTCGATCATCTGAATCGCATGCCTGGGAAGCCCCGCCGGCTCCAGTTGCTCCACCATCAGCCCAGCCAAAAGGCTACTGGTTCGTATCGCTTCTTTACCACACCGAAGAATGACCGCGTTTCCGCTTTTCACACAGATTGCGGCAGCATCGGATGTGACGTTTGGGCGCGCTTCGTAGATGAAGAAGATCACACCGATCGGCACGCGCACTTTACGGACTTCGATTCCCGATGGTCGACGATAACCCTCGATGATCTCGCCCACTGGATCCGGCAAGTCGGCAATCGCGCGGAGGGAACCGGTGATTCCCAGCAGTCTCTGTCGATTCAATTGGAGGCGATCCAGATTGGCGGCAGATGATCCGGCCGACTGCGCGGCCTGGCAGTCCTCCTGGTTTACCTGCAGAATCTGTTCGACGCGTGATTCGAAGCTTGCAGCGCAGGACTTCAACCACTGGTCCTTCGCACGGGAGTCCACGAGAGCCAACTTTCGGGAGGCTTCTTTCGCTTGGCGGGCGATCGTTTGGCAGAAATCCTGCAACTGGGATGAGTTGGAATCGGCTGGATCAGACATGCGTCGATGACTCGAGGGCAACCTTGGACGGACAGAGTTCCTACCTTCTATCTTGTAACGAAATTCCCGAATCGTCGATAGGTCGAGGACTGGAGGGTGCAGCGCCCAGCAAAGCGTGACGGGATGCTGCTGGCCACATGGTTCAAATTTGCGTAGCCAGTGGAGCTGTACCTGCAGCGACCAGAGAACGGGAGAACCAATTCAGTGCCACAGCCCAACGGACCGGTTTCCAACAGAAGGCACCCGGTTGCGCATTGTTCGCTCAGGCCGGGGCTTTGGGCAGATCGTTGCGATCAAGGCCTCCACTTGCTTCAAACAATTGAAACGCTTGTCGATGGATGGCGACCTGATGGACTCGTATCACTTGAATCCCCGCCAAGGCCAGGGCTAGGCTGACTCCGAGGGTGCCTGGATCGCGATCGATTTCCTTGTTTCCTAGTGTTTTGGCGATAAAACCTTTCCGAGAGTGCCCTACTAGGATGGGAAATCCCAGGGCATGGAAACGACGGACTTCACGAAGCAATCGAAGATTGTGGTCGTGCGTCTTTCCGAATCCGATGCCGGGATCGAGGACGATCGAGCCGCGGGCAATGCCCGCATCGATCAAGACACGACTGCGGTCAGACAGATAGTGGAGGATGTCATCGACGACATCCTGATACATCGGTGCATCCTGCATCGTCTGAGGGGTACCTTGCATGTGCATCGCACAAACGCCAACCCTGGAGGTAGCGGCCACCTCCGGCATCTGGCTATCTCCGGCGAGCCCCGTTACATCGTTGATGATTTCCGCCCCTGCCTCGATCGCAGCTCTGGCAACCCTAGCCTTCGAGGTGTCGATCGAAATAGGCAAGCGTGTTCTGGTATGGAGCTTTTCGATGACTGGCATGACCCGTCGGAGTTCTTCATCGCCAGGAACAGGTTCGCTATACGGACGCGTGCTCTCTCCTCCGATGTCGAGGATATCGGCACCAGCGTCTTCCAGTCGCAGAGCATGGTCGATAGCATCCCCAGGAAGAATGCATCGCCCTCCGTCCGAAAAACTATCCGGAGTGGTGTTTACAATCCCCATGATCCGAGGCATGGGAGTCCAGGAGAGAGTTCGGGAACGAAGTTGCCATGAGGTCATCTGCGGATCGCTCGTTCGGTTACTCTGCCATCGGATACCGGTGTTTCAGCCTGTCATTGCACACTGGCAAATGCATTAGGCAGCTGACAACTGATCGTTGCCCGAGCCACTGCGGTGGTCTTTCCATTTTCCGTGGCGATTGGCCGAGCGTCGCCAAAGGGTCGCAATTTCCCCAAGCAGTGAGGTCCGATTGGTCAACCGGTAGATGCTGTTCGCCGGAAGCCCCTCCATCAAACGGCGATGAGCCGAGCCCAAATTGTGGTAGGGGAGGCTGGGCAGCAAATGGTGGATCGCATGGTAGCGAGTCCCTACAGGCCCCCAGAGCTCGGTGATCCATGGTCGTTCTGGATAATTCACCGAATCCAGCAACTGCTCTTCAAAAGAAAGCTGCTCGCCATCGCCAGTCCACCGATGAGCCCCCAAGGTGCGGACATTATTCAAGGTGAGGATCGTCACTCCCATGAGGTAGGCCTGGATCCAGAGTGGATCAAAGGCAACTCCCTGGATCAGAGGCCCGCGAAGTGCGAGAAACATGCAAAAGACAAAACATCCGATCTCCTGCAGTAGCCGAATCCGATGGACTCGCTCGCCCGCATCGGGCCGAAAATAGGTCGGGTCCATCACCATGGTCGAAGCATGATGCCAGGTCCAGCCTCTCATCGATGGGAAAATCCACCACAGCGGGGTGATGACCGCGAATCGGAAGAAGCCAAGCAGCGGTACCACCAGGACCGAAAGAAGGTAACCAACAATCAGCCAAGGAGATTGATGCGATAGATTCAGGTACTCGCCATCTTCATCTGTCCCATAGCTCTTGCGACGATGGTGGTCGACATGGGGATAATACATGTATGAGGGAATCAGAAAAGGAATGCCGCAAAGCAGGTTCCAGGCAATTCGAAACCCTCGGAATTCACCACGCGGTAGGTGCACCAATTCGTGCGTGAACATCACGGAACGGTAGTAAAGGAGCGCCGTGGCAAAGAAGAGAGCGACGCGAACCGGCCAGAACCACCACTGAGCGCTGTCCATCCATTTGTCGGCGTAGAGAACCAGATGGAAAAGAGCATGACCGGTCAAAATCGAGACCAGAAAATCGGTCCAGTAAATCGTCGGATTCGGCTTGGTGAGGTCCTTGACCAGATTCTGGGCATCACGCAGCGAAATGGGGGTGTAGTCGATCTGGGTGCTCATGGTTCCGGTGAAACTCCCGCTATGGGATAACAAGACCTGAGATCGTTAGCGATTTATTTTCTGGGGCGGGCAAGTTTCGGTTCCTTGGGTCACCCTTGTGCGAACCCATGGGCACCGCCAGCGGGCCGCACACCTGGCCCGCGTCGCTACCGCTACTCCCCTGGGAAGTGTATCGGCCTCCCCGGGACGGCCACTCGCGAGCGATTTTCGCTAGAGTGCCAGTTGCTCAAGGAAATGCGGTCGCCACCCAGTCGCACACTCCGACAATTGGACTTCGAATAGAAGGCGGTAGGAAGGAATAGCCACCCTATTCTTCCCGATCGTCTCATTTTACCAGCCGTTGACTCTCTCGCCACTATCGGTGTGGCGGTAAGCCGAGAGAGGAACTGGTGTTCGTATACCAACTTGTTAACCGCGGTAGCGGTTTTTCCCCCCGGCTAGCAGCCGTTGGAAATGATCTTGGTGACCGATTCCAACTCCAGTAGGTCCAGATCAAAGGATCGGAACGGATCGCAAGCCTTCGACTTTCGCCTCCGTCTTGTGTTTACCCCTTGGCGATCAGGTAGTTGGTTGAATGGATCGAGGGGCCGCTAATCCAAGGGGGCTAGCGACGCAAATAAAGCTGCTCTTCTCTGGGCAAGATTGTCAAATAGCGTCATCCCACCACTTTTTAGATCCCCGGGAAATCGAAAAGACCTCTTGGGCTTCCCGGAATGCTTCTGCTATGGTTGCTTTGTTCAGTTTGTCGTGGGGGATGAAACCGATTGATTCGCCGTCAGGGCGGATTCCGCCAGGAATGCGGAAGGAATGAGCGGTTTCAGGGGTTTTGGGCAGGAAAGGACTCCTTCCAATGATTGCGTGGAACTTCGTCAAGCGTCAGAAAGCCTTTTGGTCTGGCCTCGTGATTGCACTGAGCCCAGCCAGCTCCTTTTTGCTGGCGCAAGCCACCCCCATCCCGCCATCCGCAGCGGGCAATGGAGCTGCTCTGAACGCTGGTGCGGCCCAAGCGCCAGCACTCGCACAGCCTCCCTTTGCGCCACTGTCACCGGAGCTGGAGAAGTACACTCGAGATATTCTGACCTACTGGCAGCAGGCGACATCGAAGATCGATCGATTCAGCTGCAACTTCAAACGATGGCAGTACGATCCAGCCAAGACGAATGCCGACTTTCATTACACGGCTGCCACGGGGATTCTCCGCTATCAATCCCCAGACAAAGGGCTTTACAAGGTCGAGCACCTAGCTAGTTACACGGGGAAGGGTGCGGACAGCGCACCGCAGTACAAAGAGTTCCCCAACATCTTTGGCGAGTGGTGGATCTGCGACGGGAAGAGTGTTTTGGAATACGATCGCAACGAGAAGATCGTCAGTCAGTATGAATTGCCGCCAACCATGCGGGGCATGCAGATCGTCGACAGTCCGCTTCCCTTCGTATTCGGTGTCGATGCCCAGAAATTGCAGCAGCGATACTGGCTTCGTCCAGTTCAGGCACCGCCTGATGCGACCGGAAAGCCTCGTGAAGATTTGATTGTTCTCGAGGCGTATCCGAAGCGGATGGACGACGCGATCAATTACTCCCGCGTCCAGATCTTTCTGGATCGCAAGCAGTTCCTTCCATCGGCCATCATTCTCTTCCTTCCGAACTGGTCCCCGGACTTCCCAGCTCGGGAGCACTATGAGTTCACCGATCGCGACACGCATGCGTCGATGGCTGACAAATTCCGCGAGATGTTTGCTGAATCGTTCATCCCGATGCAGCCACCAAAAGATTGGAAGGTGGTCACCAGGCCCTTTGAACCGGAAGCAGGGGCGGCAGCCAATGGAGCACCGGGAGCGGTTCCGGGTGCAGGAGGTGTACCTGGACGAGTGGCTCAGCCACCGCTGGCGCCGCAAGGAACCAGCCGTTAAGGTTACCGCGTGTTCGAGCGTGGTGATCGATTGATTTACAAGGACGCTCCGGGGAGGTGGGCGCAGGCGCACCTCCCCGATTGATTTTTACTTGATGTTGGCGCGATCGATCAGCGATCGTCCAGAAGCTCCACGGCGACGAATTTTTCGCCTTCCAGCATCTGAAGGCTGGCGCCGCCTCCGGTGCTGACATGCGTGACGCGGTCGGCATAGCCAAGTTGCTCGATCGCCGCCGCGCTGTCGCCCCCGCCGATGATGCTGGTTGCTTCGCTTTCTGCAATCGCCTGCGCCACGGCTTTGGTGCCTGCATCGAAAGGTGGGATTTCAAAGACCCCCATCGGACCATTCCACACCACAGTCTTAGCTCGCTTGACGATATCGGCGTACAGGCTGGCCGTCTTGGGGCCTATATCGAGTCCCTCCCAGCCGTCGGGTATCTGGCCGGCGGTTACCACTTGTTTATTGCAGTCGGCCGAAAAAGCATCGCCGCAGTGGGTGTCCACTGGCAGTACCAGCTTGTCCCCTGCCTTCTTCAGCAGTTCCTTCGCCAGCTCGACGCGATCTGGTTCCACTAGGCTTTTCCCTGTCTTACCACCCTGTGCCAGCGAGAAGGTGTAGGCCATGGCGCCTCCGATCAAAACCTGATCGCAAACTTCTAGAAGGTTGTCGATCACTTTGATCTTATCGCTTACCTTGGCACCGCCGAGGATAGCAACAAAGGGGCGTTTGGGACTTGCGATCGCTTCGCTCAGGTACTCGATCTCCTTAGCGACCAGAAATCCGCTGACCTTGGGTTTGTTTCCCATGGCCTGGGGGACTCCCACCATCGAGCCTTCCAGGCGATGACAGGTACCGAAGGCATCGTTGCAGTAGACATCGGCCCAGGAGGCGAGGGTTTGAGAGAATGCCGGATCCCCACCCTCCTTTTCACCGGGGTTGAAGCGAACATTTTCAAGAAGGACTACCTGGCCAGCGGCAAGGGATTGGACCTTGGCAGATGCGTCGGCACCTACGGTGTCCGACGCGAAGGCGACTGGCTTATCGAGCAGTTCCGCCAAGCGTGAGGCGACGGGAGCCAGTGAGAATTCCGGTTCATTTCCTTTGAATTTGGGGCGCCCCAGGTGGCTCATCAACACCAGTTTTCCACCATGTTGGAGCACATGTTGGATGGATGGGAGTGCCATCCGGATTCGACGGTCATCGGTGATCCGACCGTCGTCATCCTGCGGCACATTGAAATCGACTCGCATCAGCACCGTTTTGCCACGCACATCGATATCGGACAAGCTCTTCTTTGCCATGGGGTCGCCTCTCGTAGATTCGAAATCGTCAAAGCCATCGCGATCAAAATGCCCCGCCGTCCATTCGCAGAACAACGGGGCTTGGAATCGGATCAACGCGTGGGCGCCGACCGATGGAAATGGACCTGACGCCACTGGCCGTCTTTTCGATGCCAGACTCGCGTTTCTTCCATCGCGCGGCTGGTGAACTTGCCGCTGGTGTCTGCATGCTGCGATAGCCGTGTGTAGGCGATGATACCGACGTCACCCAGCACCCGGATGTGAGGAGCAACGATGGTGGTCTGCGAGGAAGTACCTTCTTCCTTCTTGGCGAGGAAGTAGAAATGATGGAAATCGAGTCCGTCGATCAAATGGCCACAAGCCTCCGGCTCAAAACAAGTCAACGACGGATCGACCAGCGTCTCATAGAGGTCCCAGTTTCCTGCCGATATGGCTCCAAGGAGCCGTTCCGTGCACTGCAGAATCTCCTCCCGCTCATCCAGATCTCCTGTCGACATCAGTTCGTCTCCCCGCTGTTCCTGTTTCTATCGAAACCACTAAATGCACCTTGAGAATCGCATCTCTCAACCGTCCGGGAAATTGTATCAAGTCCCGATCCCTTCGCACGAGGCCTGCTGATTCCCATTGCAGTCGCTTGACCACTCCGTCGCTTGAGGTCTACACTGGCGGATTCGGGCTTTTTTTACAGTAGCCGACGGCACTGCAAGATGGGGAATCGATCGACGCGATCCCCCAACCTTGTGGAGGTTGCCGCGAGTTGCAAGCCAATCGAGTTATGGTGGAGTTTCAACGTGCCAGCGACCTGCGTGATCGGACTGCAATGGGGTGACGAAGCCAAAGGAAAGCTGGTGGACCTGCTGGCTCCGAAGCACGATATCGTGGTCCGCTACCAGGGCGGTGCCAATGCTGGACATACCGTGGTCTCGGGCGACGACACCTACAAGTTGCACCACATCCCTTCAGGTATCCTCCACGCCGGAGTGATGAATGTGATTGGGCCGGGAGTGGTTCTTGAGCCATCCACCATGATTCGCGAAATCGAAGGACTTCAGCAACGCGGGGTTCCCGTGATGGAGCGGCTGATGGTCAGCGAACGGGCTCACGTGGTGATGCCCTGGCACTTGGTGGAGGATCAGATTCTCAACCAGCAGGAGGTCGAAGGAGAAAACATTGGAACGACACTGCGAGGCATCGGGCCGTGCTACCGTGATAAGGTGGGGCGAACGCATGCAATCCGTGTGGCAGACCTCTTGGATGCAACATTGCCGGAGAAGATTGCGGGGATTTGCAGAGCCAAGCAGAGGTGGTTGAGCGGATTGGCGACCCCGGAGCAGCTGGCAGCCATCCAGCCTGAGCAGGTGCTGGAAAAGGCAAGACCTTGGATCGATTGCTTCTCCCGAATCGCTCGCGATACCACTCACTTCCTCCACGATTCGCTCGATCAAGGCCAGCAGCTTCTTATGGAAGGCGCTCAGGGGGCTCTGCTGGATATCGACCATGGAACCTTCCCTTTTGTCACTAGCAGCAACAGTTCTGGCGCTGGGATTAGCAGTGGTTCGGGAGTCCCCGCCAAGTGGATTGAACGAGTCATCGGGGTGGTGAAAGGGTACTCGACACGGGTTGGGGGTGGGCCTTTTCCGACCGAGTTGCAGGATGCGACGGGCAATCGAATTCGGGAGTTGGGACGCGAGTATGGCACGACGACGGGTCGGCCTCGACGCTGCGGTTGGTTCGACGCCGTCGCCGTGCGCTACACCGCTCGTCTAAGCGGCGCTACCGCGCTGGCGGTCATGATGATGGATGTCCTCAGCCAACTGGACGAGGTCCGTCTGGCGGTTGCTTACCAGCTCCATGGGAAGAGGATTGAGCAGTTCCCGAGCCGCGCGTCTGATTTGCGGGAATGTCAGCCGATTTATGAAGTCTTCCCCGGATGGAATAAAGATCTCAGCGGGGCCAGGTCGGTCGGGGAATTCCCGGAAGGAGCGATTCGCTACCTGCGTCGAATCGAAGAACTCGTCGGGGTACCGATTGAAATCTTGTCCGTTGGGCCGGATCGCCGTCAGACGATTTTTTCCATATTGCCCTGATCGGATAACTTCTCGGGTTGATAGCGGCTGGCGTTGCTGCAGTAGCGATCGGAGTTGGGCGGTTGGAAGGGCATCGATGGCGCCCGCGTTGCCGGCCTCAACCGACGATTCTGAAGAGATGGGCCTTTTCGGGGGTCGCACCTGCTTCAACTGGTTGTCATGATGGCAGTTGACGGCGCTGCGAAGCCAGGATCCTCATCAGCCCCTTTTCTCCCCCTGGGATGCGATGGACCAAGCTGTTCCTTCCGATTCCTCCGGCGATCAACAATCCTTGCCCCGCCACATTGCCATCATCATGGATGGAAATGGACGCTGGGCGAAGGCTCGTGGCCTCCCCCGAATCGAAGGGCACCGACGCGGTGCCGAGTCGGTGCGCGTGGTGGTTGAGTCGTGTCGAAAACTGGGAATTCCCTACCTAACGCTGTTTTGTTTTTCGAGCGAGAATTGGAAACGCCCGAAGAATGAGCTCGATTTTTTGATGCGGCTGCTCAAGCGGTTTGTGGTCGGAGAGCGCCCCCTCATGCTACAGCAGCAAGTGCGACTTCGAATGCTTGGCCGTCGACAGGGACTCCCCGAAGACGTGCTGAAGGAAGTCGATAAAACCCTTCAGATGACACAGCACCATACGGCCCTGACGCTCAACCTAGCCATCAACTACGGGGCCCGTGGTGATTTGGTGGATGCCGTGCGGGAAATCGCACAGCAAGTTGCTTCAGGAACGATGTCGCCTCAGTCGATCGAGGAGCAGACGATTGCCGACCACCTGTGTACCAACGGCCTGCCCGATCCCGATCTGGTGATCCGAACCAGCGGAGAAATGCGGATCAGCAATTTCCTGTTGTGGGAGATCAGCTACAGCGAACTGTGGATCACGCAGAAGTCATGGCCAGAGTTTCGGGAGCCAGATCTGTTGGAAGCGATCGCCGATTACCAGCGACGCAGCAGGCGTTTCGGTGGGATTGAGTGAAACTTCAGATACTTGGATTCGGTCCAGCCAAGGCAATTCCACTACAAAACCGCAGCGCCCTGTTGAAGTGGTACTTTGCTCCACCGACAATGTGGAAGTGAGATTGAGGTCGGTCAGGTAGGAAAGCTCCAGGGACTTGACGCGGCTCCCATGGGGTATATCGATTGGTTGACTCTTCTGCTGCATGCAGATTCCTGTTTGGAGAAAGTCCGTTCTATGGTTTCTTTGACGCTTCGCGTGATCCAGGGAGCGGATCGCGGAAAAATCTATGCGGATCTCAAACCACCGATCACCATCGGTCGCGAAGAAGGGAACACCATCCAGCTAAATGACGAACGCGTCAGTCGCTTCCACGCAAAGATTCAGGAAGATAATAGCGTCCTGGTTTTGACCGACCTGGAAAGCACCAACGGGACCCGCGTCAACGGACAAGAATGCCAGCTGCGTATTCTTCGCTATGGCGATATCGTAGCCGTAGGGAGAACGGTACTCCTGTTCGGAACGCGGGAAGAAATCGCCAGCCGACTCCAGGACAATCCAGCTAGCTCCAGTGAACTGCTAAGCCGACTTCAGGATTTCGAAAACGATCTGGATATCGATCTCAGTGGCAGCATGGGGACAGTCCTTCATCATCGATCCTTCGAATCGGCAGTCCCAGGAATCCCCAACAAACTGTCTCCATCTCAGCTGGCTCAACTATCCGAATTGCTTGATTACCTCCACGTGCGTCTGGGCCTCGTGATTGAAGAAGTGAGGATTGACGAACAGTCGGAGGATGTGAGCATCAAGCCAGGGAACTGGCAGATCTTGCTGAATCTTTACAGTCGACTGGCTGAAATGATCCGGTCGCTCAATGAACCCGATTTCACTCTTCCGGGCTAAAGCCCAGCACCAGCTCCATCCGCTCATGCCGAGAAGGGCTCAGGCGGCCTGTTGAAATTGGCCATCATGCACCTTTTCAACCTCTCTAACCTCAGAACAAAGCTTGGAGCGGATCACGCAATACTTTGGCTTTCGCCTCCCTCTTGCGATCGCTTGCTTGCGATCATGCAGCCCATGGGATTTCTCATCGGGGCGCTAGGGGATAGCAAGATTCTCGGGAAACTTGCTCCGCCGACGGCATAGGCAAGTTGCCAAGATCCCCCTTCCTGCTTTACACTTGTTGGCTTGTTCGCTGGATTCGCGTTCGCCTCCAGCCTTGAGCTTCGATGGATGTTCGGGATTCCTATCTCTCTCAATTTCCCTGAATGTCGGAAGCATCGTTGAACCGGGCGCCGGAGCGGACCCGGTCATCCTGCGCGTCGCCCTGCGGAACCGTGAGTGCGTTGCAGCCTCCGCCGGCGACCTTTAGTTCGTGCCCCAGGGCCGCCGTTTCTTAGGAAGTGCAGAACCCATGGAAGATAAACTGATCTATCAGGGCATTACCTTTGACGATGTCCTCCTGGAACCACGCTACAGCGAAGTCGTTCCATCGGAAGTCGATGTCTCTACCAGGCTGACGGCCAAGATCACGCTGAAGATCCCCCTGCTCTCCTCCCCCATGGATACGGTCACCGAAAGCGAAATGGCGATCGCCCTGGCGAAAACGGGGGGGCTGGGGGTCGTCCATAAAAATCTCGCCATCACAGCGCAGGCCGAAGAGGTCATGAAGGTCAAGCGCAGCGCCAATGGCATCATTCAAGACCCGGTGACGCTCCAGCCATCCGACCGCGTCCGGGCCGCTCGGGATCTCATGGAACGCCAGAATATCTCGGGAGTTCCAATCACCGAAGCGGGGGGGAAGCTGGTCGGGATCCTCACCAAACGCGATCTGCGGTTCCTGGAGTCATCAGAGCTGGAGATTTCCCAGGTGATGACGCGCGATAATTTGGTGACGGCTACGGGGAGTGTATCGCTTGAGGAGGCTGAGCGGATTTTAACGGATAAAAAGGTAGAGAAACTTTTGCTGGTGGACGATCAATACAAACTGACAGGGCTGATCACGATCAAAGACATCGACATGATGAAGCGCTATCCGAATGCTTGCAAAGACTCCCTTGGGAGATTGCGAGTTGGGGCAGCGATCGGAGTCTTCGATTTTGAACGGGCGGAGAAGTTGATCCAGTGCGGCGTCGATGTGCTGATCGTCGACAGCGCGCACGGCCACTCCTCCAACGTCCTGGAGACAGTCCGGAAACTGAAGAAACAATGGTCGATCGATGTGATTGCCGGGAATGTGGCAACCCGTGAAGGAGGCCGTGACTTGGTGGAGGCAGGGGCCGATGCGGTGAAAGTAGGCATCGGACCCGGCTCGATCTGCACGACACGAGTCATCTCGGGCGTCGGCGTTCCCCAGGTCACCGCAATCTATCACGTCGCCCAGGCATGCCAGGCAGCAGGGATCCCAGTGATTGCCGACGGGGGTATTCGCTTCAGTGGAGACATCACCAAAGCCATCGCGGCCGGAGCTAGCAGCGTCATGATCGGCGGTCTGTTTGCCGGGCTTGCCGAAAGCCCAGGCCGGACCATTTTGTATCAAGGGAGAACATTCAAAGCCTATCGCGGCATGGGATCTCTAGGGGCTATGGCCAAGGGGTCCGGTGAGCGGTATCGGCAGCAATCGACCGACAGTCTTTCCAAACTGGTTCCAGAGGGAGTCGAGGGACGAGTTCCTTTCAAAGGGGCGTTGTCCGACTTTGTCTACCAGCTGGTAGGTGGGTTGCGAGCCGGAATGGGTTATTGCGGGACTCGTACCATCGACGAATTGCGCAGGGACGCGCGATTCATCCAAGTGTCAGCCGCCACCGTGCGGGAGAATCATCCTCATGACATCGCTATCACGCAGGAAGCACCCAACTACAGTCCGGACCATTCAGGGAGCGGCGACGCGTCCTGATTGGAAGGAAGTCACCTTGTCGGCCTGCCGGCGCTGGGGGCTGGGAGCCTCCTTGCCGGCCAGTCTCTTCCTGGCCAGCACCTTGGTGCCCGCCAGCCAGATTCTGGGACAATCTTGGTCCCCGGTTCCCTATTCCAGCACCATCACGTCGCAGCCCTCCCAAGCTGCGGTCCAGCCGACGGCAACTCCAGCGGCGGCAAGCACTCAGAATTCTTTAACGCAGGCCCAGCAATTCCCTGCCCAAGCGGCGCAAGGCGCCGTTGTCTTGCGATGGAAGAAAAGCTCTCTGGCAGCGCCGCTTCCAAGTCCCGTCGCATCTGCACCTAGCCTTCGCTCCAGCCTACCGTCTCCCGGCACCACGGCAGCACAGGCTCCTGTGACTCCCCACCGGATCCCCGGCAACCCGCTTCGCCGCCGCATCGAAATGACGGTTCCCGGCGACCCAGCCGTTGTAACCGCCTCGCATCAGGAACTGGTGCAGGATTCCAACTCCAAGCAGCAGACCGCGACGTCGCCTAGATCGTCCACTACAACCGCTGCTGTATTCGACACGTTGCCTCAGGATTCCAGCGGAGGTCCGGCAAGCGCCCCAAGCCGCTCGCTGCTGATCCAGGATGTACCAACTCCCCCCGACTCTGTTCCACCGGCGCTGCTACCTGAGGCAGCTTCCAGGGAAGCGGGTAACAGTCTGCAGACGCTTCCCAGCAACGAAGCTGCTCCCTTGACGCTGCCTCCTGCCGCTACCGCACCAAGCAATCTTGTTCCGCCCGAGCTACCATTGGTTGCTCCCTCCTTGCCTCCCTCCGTTCCACCCCCATCCTTCGGTACGGGGCCAGAAAACCTGCCTGCCTTGCCGCAGCCGCCCGCCGATTCCGGCCGTTCGCTGTTGCCCGAAACACCAATCGAACCAACCCCGGGCTCGGTGCTGCCTCTCCCAGCCCTGCCCAATACTCCCGGCCAACTTCCGGAGACAATCCCACAGGCTCCTTTCCGACAACCCTCTCTGCAGTTGCCACAGCAACTTCCCGAAACTCCTGTAGAACGCCAGGACGATCGAGCTCCTTCGCCATTCCAAGATGCAACGCCAGGCGATTCCTCCAAATCCCAGGATTCGTCGTCCAAGGAATCCCCATTTCGCAAGCCGCTGGATGTGGAGCGGAGTTCGAAGGAACCACAGCCAGAGAACTGCGATCCTTCCAGAGAGAAGGCGCGATCCAGTCAGATTGAAACGATCAGTCTCGATGTGTCGCCAAGTTTTGCAGTGGGTGTCAATGATCGCGGAAGCGAGGAGACCAAGCGCAAGGCGTTCGCAGAGAAAGCGCCACTGCGGCCCTGGAATGATCACACAGGGCAGTTCATCGTCGACGCCAAGTTGATCGATCTGGAGCATGATGCGGCCGTAGTGCAAACCGCATCGGGCAGAACGCAGCAGATCCCATTGTCGAGGCTCAGTGATCCCGATTTGGTCTACGTTTCTGAAGCTTGGGGGCTCCCCGTGCGCTGTGGCATTCATGCAACACCCGACGCCCCTAGGTCGTTCATTCCTGCCACCGTCCAGTGGAAGGCGTCGGGAATCTGCCACCATCCGCTCTACTTTGAAGAACTGCAACTGGAACGCTACGGTCATGAGGTGGGGCCAGTTCTGCAGCCCGTTCTCTCCAGTGCCGTGTTTTTCGGAAATGTCCTGATGCTGCCCTACCATGTGGGTATGAATCCACCGTGGGAATGCCAATACGCTCTAGGACATGAACGACCAGGGAACTGCATGCCCTGGACGATGGAGACCATTCCCTACAGCGAACCAGGAACCTTCCTCCAGGCCGCTGCCATCACCAGTGCGGTCTTCATCCTGCCCTAGTCCATAGAAGGATTCCACTTGCCAGCGTGATCCGCTGAAGACAAGCGAAATCTTGAACGATGACCGAAGGCTCTTCAGCCGATGGAGAGCCTAGGTCATAGCTCGGGGACTTGGATCATGGCCAAGCGAACTGCTGTTCACGACCCCCAAGCCTAGCCTGCGCATCGATCAGCGTCTCGCCGATGTTCGTTTCCCTCACTCGGAAACCGACTGCAAGGGCGATACTCAAGCCTTGGCAATGCTATCAATCTCGCCCTCTCTGAGGCGACAGCACGGTGAGGAATGAATTGGCGGGCCGATCGTTTCGCTAGGCTTCCTATTTTTCCTTCACAGCACCTTCTGCGAACATTCCAGGGGGTTGCGGTCTAGGCATCCACGTTCCCGGCTACTGGATTGGTATCGACCCTGATCAACCACCTTTTCTACACTCCCCAACCCCAGAGGATGACCGAATCAATACGAAGGATCTGGCCATGATTGGATCGCGCGCCGATAGTCGGAGGGAAGGGGCCGAGCCGCCTGTTGTGAGGAAGCCGCGCCGGTGGCTCAAGCTACTGCTTGCCTTCCTTGTCCTCCTGATCCTGACACTGGCTCTACTCCCCACGCTGGTAAGTCGTCGCGGTGTCGCTCTCTGGGCGATCGATCGTTTTGCGCCCATCGCTCCTCTCTCAATCGACCTCCAATCGCTGCAGATTGGTTGGTTTAGTCCCTGCGCGATTGATGGCGTCCAGGTCCGAGACCAGGACGGACAGTTGCTGCTATCGTTGGAACGGCTGGAGGTTCCCCGAACCCTGACGCAGTTGGCTTTCGATTCCAGTCAACTTGGCGAGGTCCTGGTTGAAGGATTGATGATCCGAGTGGAAGTCCAGCAAGGATCGACACAAATCGAGAAGGCCCTGGAGCCGCTGGCATCGAAATTCGCTGCAACTCCCGGAGACTCCAGCAAGCCGACCAAGCCACTGAAAGGCGCGGTCGCCATCCGCAACGCGCTCATCGATATCGAAGACCTAGTTGAGCCAGCCAGATGGAATATCGTCATTGCAGAAGCAAACGTACCGTTCCCAAGTCCTGCCCATCCGATTCCGCCAGTGCAATTGGCAGCTTCGCTGCATGAATTTCAGCCAGGGCTGCTGCCTTCTGATTCTCTCACAGAGCCACCAGCGAGATCGAGTGGATTTACGATTCGATTCGAGCAGCTTCCGGGAAATCCTGGAGAGAAGTCAGTGGGGCCGTTTCGACTGGAGGCGGTGACCGACCAAGTTCCTTTAGAGTTTCTAGCGGTCGCCAAACATCGCTTCCCGGAGTTGCCATGGGAGACGTTGACTGGAAACCTATCGCTGCGCGCCGATGTGACGGTGGAGTCGGCTCAGAATTGGCTGGCAGATCTCTCCTCGCTGCAAGTGGACCATTTGGTCGTTTCCGCACCTCAATGGCTCGGACCCTCGGGCGCTTCGCTCCAGCAATCAAGGCTCTCAGGAAAGTTTACGATGAGCCCCGAGCGAATCGTTTCGCAGAACATCGAATTCCAATCGGACTTCGGGCAGTTGGGCGGTTTTCTCTCTGTCCCCATGCCATTGACGATGCCAACCGCAACGCGTCCCTGGCTGGAAGGAGGAACAATGAACCTCCGTGGCGAAGTCGACATGTCATCGTTGCAGCGCTGCGCACCCGGGCTGGTTCAGATGCCGGAAGACGCCCGATTGATCGCTGGGAAGGCGACCGTATCGCTTGTGCAGGAAAGTACCAGTGGCGCCATCCCGACGGCGCAACTCCGTGCCCGATTGGGCGATCTAGTCGCTCAGCTTCAGGGCAATACGATGAAATGGGAGCAGGCATTTTCGGCGGAACTTCAGTTGGGGCCAGGCCCTCACCAATCGCCGCAATTGATGCTTTCTTGTGATTCAGAATTCGGGCGTGTGGAAGGTAAAGGAGATTGGATCGAAGGAAAGCTGACGGCCAATATCGATTTCGATAAGCTTCAGCAGCGCTTGGCCAAGTGGTTTGTTCTTCCGATCACGCACCTGTCGGGAAATGCAGCGGCGGAGCTGAATTGGCTAGAGCAGGCGGCGGGGCGCGTGCAGGTTTCGGGTAGCGTCAAAACATCGCCTCTGACGGTATCGATGGGACAAGGCGACTTGCAGGAACCGGCTTGGGATGGCGTGGTCGACTGCATTGTTCAGTTGGAAGGTGGCATGCCCACACAGCTTGTGGAAGGCCGGGCTCAATTGACCAGTCTCCGCGACGCCCTGCGGATGTCGGTCGATAGTCCACTGGCTCTTACGGCTTCCCCTTCGGATGCAGCCGCGCCGGCGATGGCGTCTTTCACAGTGCAATGCGATGGGGACTTGAGCGGATGGCAGAAACGGGCTCTGTGGTTAGTTCCCGGAGACTATCCTTTTCAGCTCGGAGGTAAGGGCTCGGTCGCCGCGAAAGGGATGGCCGATTTGCAAGCGCTGCTGATTCAGGAAGCTCGCGTTCAGATGGATGATATGTCTTTGGTTGGTGACGGATTCTCCTATCGTGAACCGAAGATGGAGGGGGAGTTTCGTGGGCAGTTTCATTCGCGACAGCCCACCGCCTTCTCCATCGATCGGCTCGATGTCAAAGCCCACTCTTTTGCCATCGCCGCGCAGGATTCCCCATCTCCCGACGGACTTTCCAGACAGGGCATCGCTGCCTACCGAATCGATCCAGCGAGACTTGCGACTGCTATCAACTCGGCGGATGCGGTCCCTTCCACGCTGCTGTCTGGAGACGTCACTGGCAACGCCAGTTGGACTGCTTCCAAGGAACAGCTCCAGTGGCGCGTGACGACCGATGCCAAGGGACTGCAATTGGTCAGCAACTCTCCACCGAACGGTTCCTACGTCTCTACTGCCGCCTCAGCCAATCCGGCTCAGGTCCTCTGGACCGAACCGCAGGCGCTAGCCGACCTGTCAGGTGTCTTTCGCTACAGCGATGGATCGCTGCTGGTTGATTCTTCGACACTGCAGTTGCCCTGGTTCGCTTACCAAGGCCAGGCGAAGTGGCTGCAGCCGGTCGATGGATCCGAGGCGGTGGTGCAGGGACAATTCCGCTACGATGCGCAGCGCGTCATCGAACGACTCCGACCCTGGATCGGTGACTATCTGCAGATGAGCGGTGAGCGGGTGGAGCCTCTGGAAATTCAATGGAAGTCGACCAAATCCGAAGGCTGGGCCGATGCCCTAGCGGTGCAGACCAAATTGGGATGGGATCGAGCCCAGGCGATCGGGATCGATATTGGCAGTGCCGATATCCCGATAGTTGTGGAACGCGGAGTCTTCCGTAGTTCGGCGGAGATTCCAGTCAGTCAGGGGACGGTGCGATGGAATTTGTCGAGCAATCTCAATGACAAGATGCTACGTATCCAGCAAGCACCCCAGGTGGTGCTGGAGCAAGTGGCGATCACCCCGCAGATGTGCCGTGGATGGCTGAAATACGTGACGCCGCTGCTAGCTGATGTGACGCGAGTAGAAGGTAGTCTCAGCCTTCGGCTAGATGAAGCAACCATCGTTCCCTCAGATGTTATGCAGCAGACCTTTGCAGGCCAGATCATGATCCACGGTGCCACCGTCGGCTCAGGACCCCTGGCTGATCAGCTACTGCTGTTGGTGCAGCAGGTGAAGGAATTGAGGAAGGGACTATCGCCCAGTGTGGCAGCCGAGCCGGAACAGTGGTTGCAGTTGGCACCTCAGCCGATCGATTTCGCAGTCCGACAGGGACGCGTCGCTCACCGCAATCTGCAGATTCAGGCAGGCGATGTCACGATCGTCACCTCGGGCGACGTCGGGGTCGATGGTTCGTTGAACCTCATTGCCCAAGTCCCCATCCGCAAAGAATGGCTGGGCAATCAAGCGGCTCTTCAGTCCCTTGCAGGGCAGTCGTTGTCGATTCCCGTCGGTGGAACGGTGCAGCAACCGCAACTCGATATGCGAGGGCTTTCGCAGATGACGGTGCAGCTGGGGCAACAGGCCGCACAAGGATATATTCAAAAGCAATTCGATCGTGGTCTCAATAAACTCCTGGGGCCGATGCAACAGCAGCTTCAGCAGATGCAGCAGTCGCTGCCATCCAATCCGTTCGCTCCTGCTACTACTCCTGCTCCTGCTGCCCCGGTACCTCCCGGATTGCCCGCAGGTGCCCCAGGTATCCCCGGACCCACGGGATGATTTCATTAACCGATGGTTAGGTGTTTCCGCTTGCCGACAATGGAGGTCGATCCGACATTTCTGAAGGTCGGTGAGGCAAGGACAAGCTTCTGCTACAAAAAGAAGCCGAGAGGTAAGCTTGGCCTGATTCCAGCGCTGCGGCTCCAGCCGTCCGGTTCTTTTGCGCAAGCCGATGCTCGCCCGCTTGCGCCCTCCTGCTTCGATTTGGAAGATTCATGTCAGTACCACGAGTGCCATGCGATGACCTTCCGGTAGGTCTATCATCGGATGGAGTCAGGTGGTCGCCACCCGCAATAATCCCAGATGAACTACAAATTAGGGCTCGATCGCTGCGTCGCCACTGTCGCGACTGCCTAGAGCCCACCAAATGGGAAGCTGTATCGAGTCGCTGACGAATTCGATATGGCCATCGGCATAGGTGACCATCACACCACCCGGATGGTTGCTGCTAGGGGTCACCATGTTGTTGCCGTCATCTTCACCACCATAGATATGACAGTTTCGCTTGTTGATCGGCAACACATGCATGTAGGTGTTTCCTGCAAGTGTCCATCCACTGATCCAAGCTCGGCCGTGAGGTATCGAATAAAGCGGGTCGGCACCGGAGACCGATCCGCAGAAGCGATTCCATTCGGGCAGAGAGCGGCTGGCGCCGGATCCACCGCAATAGGAGAGTACGCCTTCCTTTAGATTGCCGGGCAACACCGCACCAAAGGGGCCGGCGATCACTTGACTGTTGTGAATCAATCGCTCGGAAAGCATCGCTGTCTGGCTCGTTCCATCCAGGAAATCACGCAAGCCAATTTCCCGGACCTGCCAAGGATCGGGGTGAGAGGGAGTCACCACAGGCATCGCCCCGTTGTGGCTGGTTAGCGGTGGTTGATCCCCACGGATCCCCGTCGTTCCCCGTACCCAACCAATGTTGGCGGCATAACTGCCAGGGGCTGGATTGCCCGATCCCATTGCCGGCGTGCGCTCGACTCGATCTGACGGACACAAGTAGGTGGAAATCGTCGCGGCTGCAGCAACCGCGTTGACATGGTTGGCGGAGATGCGAAGCGAGGTGAAACTCACTGCCGAAGGTAGCGGCATCTCATCCACCATGGGTCTTCGAAAATCGATCTGCTCGTAAACTGTCGACTGTTCGACCTGCGGCAGAATCATCGCCATCCAGCTGTAGAAACCACTGCCCAACGGTGGTCGCCGCTGAGAAGCACCGGTAAACGTTGGGGGCAGAGTGCGAAAAGTCGACTCGTAATTCAGGATCGCCAGCCCCAACTGCTTGAGGTGGTTCGAGCATTGGGTTCGCCTAGCGGCCTCCCGCGCGAACTGGACGGCTGGAAGAAGCAATGCCACTAACATTCCAATAATGGCGATGACCACCAGCAATTCCACAAGGGTCATCCCCCGGGCTGACCGCCTCCAAACCCGCTCCATGGAATCCGCCCCAGAAATTTGGTGTGTAGTTGCGTTATGTATGCAAGTAAGTATATTACTACAGAAGCGGTTCTAGTGAATATACGGCTTGGAAGTAATCGGCTGATTTTTCCAGGTTTTAGGTTCCTTTGAAAGGCGTTCGCGATGGCGGGACTCAGGCAATTTGGGTTGGCTTTTCTGCTGTTGGCCGCTTGGTCGACCTGGACCACAAACAGGGCTTTCGCAGATGTCTATGTCCTAGGGCACGCGGATATCGGCGTCGGATTTGGTGCTGGCAAACTGCACCTCCATCTCCACGCCGAAGATGAACTGGGGCTCTATGGAGGCGGTACCCTGCCCGCTGGGGTATATGAACCAGGTACCCCGATCATCGGAGTCCCCGGGCCCTTCATCAATCGTCCAGCAGACAACCAATGGAATTTCTTGAGCGCCAATGCAGGTGATCCTGTTTGGTTTCTGCCTCAGGCCAGCGATCCCAACAAACCCTTCCTCGGGATCAGTTCCTCAGAACTGAAAGGGGCCGACGGATGGACAACGGTGACTTGGTCGCTGGTATCGATCAGCACGGTCATGGGCGCCTCAGCAGATGTCTCCATCTGGCAAAGCGGCGCTTTTGGTGCTCCTAGCGTACTCGCATCGACCCGCGATCCTGCCGCAGACGCATGGACGCGCAACGTCGGTGGCCACGATCACCAGAACATCGGATTCAATGGGGAAGGGATTTACGATGTCGTCCTCAGAGCTTCCGCCGTCAACAACGGCTCCGCTGGAATTGCGGCAGGAACCTATATCGATCAGGCTGCTTTCCGATTCGCAACCGGTTCTTTCACAGCCATCCCAGAACCATCCAGTCTATTGCTCGTCTGTGCCGCTGCCGCTGGTGTTGCCCGTCGACGATGGCGTGCGGCCAAGAAGGTGGTTGGTTAAGCTGCTGCCTCCTCCGTGCCCCCCCCGTGCCCCTGTGCCTCCGTGAGAAGCCCATTTCTCGCCGATCGAAGCCAAAAGATCTCACCGAGGCACGAAGGCACAGAGAACCAGCGATAAGAAATCGGACGTTGCAGGCTGGAGTTTAGCGCCGGACTATCCCGATAGCGCTGTGTCTCATTCGGATCCCCCCCCGTGCCCTCTGTGCCTCCGTGAGAAACCCATTTCTTTGCCGATCGAAGCCAAAAGATCTCACAGTGGCACAAAGGCACAGAGAATCAGCGCTAAGAAATCGGACGTTGCAGGCTGGAGTTTAGCGCCGGTCTATCCCGATAGCGTTGTGTCTCATTCGGATCCCCCCGTGCCCCTGTGCCTCCGTGAGAAACCCATTTCTTTGCCGATCGAAGCCAAAAGATCTCACCGAGGCACAAAGGCACAGAGAACCAGCGATAAGAAATCGGACGTTGCAGGCTGGAGTTTAGCGCCGGTCTATCCCGATAGCGTTGTGTCTCATTCGGATCCCCCCGT
>JBEISR010000033.1:0-50678 GCA_040375295.1 Planctomycetaceae bacterium | reverse complement strand
TTATCAACGTAAGCCTTGGCTGCCTTAGAGCCACAGACACCTGCGATCTTGCTGTAGCCACCATCGCCAGATGGTGGATGATCAGAAGGGAGTTTGATCGCAGCCAATCCATCGCGTGGCCGCGGTGGATGGCGGAATTGACGGATACTGGTTATTCGGCTCCAAGATGAAAACACTGCGGCGCTGTCACAGGTCAACTCACATCTTCCGCTGGGGGCTGGTCGTGACCTTGCGGAAGGCTTGCTCGGGTACGGCCCAGGTGCGCGATGAGGCTGGTACACCAAAGCCCCGTGACGGTCCAGAGCAGGATACGATGCGCGGTGTAGAAGTCGGTCGCTTCCCCATACCCATCGCCTCGCCAAAGCTGGTCCACCCAGAGGCTTTGTGCGGTCACGATGCCTTGCAAGGCAACCAGCAGCATGGCGATGAATCTTGGTGTGGCGGGGTTGCGAACCAAAAGCGGAAGGAGGTTGGCCAGCAGTCCAATTCCGTTCAGGTAAGGAAGCACCTCAGCGGTCACACTTCCTTGGGTCTGACTTCCCAAAACACGGCCACCCAGAGGCACCACGACGCCGATGTAGAAGGTGAAACCACCAAACCACAAGGGCCAGAGGAATTGGTCGAGCCATTGGAGGAGGCGGTTGCGGGAGGATGGCGTGGTCCATCGGCGGGAAGGGGGTGCACTGGTCACGTTGGCTCCCTGGAAGACTGCTTGCGTGGTGTTGGGGCGAGCGAATCGGGTGGGGGGCGTGGCGAATCGGTGGGATGAGAGCCGATTGGCCCCCTGAGCCGGACAGAGGGGATTCACTATAATCGAGCAGGTCGCCGACGAAAGCGATCCATCGTGCCAGGCAGCCTGAGTTGGGTGAGCTGATGGCGACAGGCTAGCTAGGACGATGGGCTGGTCGATGCGAAGCAACCAGATGATTCTTCCCCAAAGGATGCACGATGAAGACAATGGCCGCTTTGGTCAAGCGGGAGTCGAAGCCTGGACTGTGGCTGGAAGAAGTTCCGGTGCCGAAGATCGGAATCAACGATGTGCTGATTCGAGTCGACAGGACGGGGATTTGCGGCACCGATCTGCACATTTACAAGTGGGACGCCTGGGCTCAGAAGACGATCCCCGTGCCGATGGTGGTGGGGCATGAGTTTGTCGGAGAGGTGGTGGAAGTAGGCGCCAATGTCCACGACTTCTTTCCTGGGGAGATCGTGTCTGGCGAGGGGCATGTGGTGTGCGGTCGCTGCCGTAACTGCTTGGCGGGGCGTCGCCATTTGTGCAAGGCGACCGAAGGGGTCGGGGTCAATCGTCCAGGGGCTTTTGCCGAGTACATCGCTCTTCCGATGAGCAACGTGTGGCATCACCATCCGAAGATCGACCTGGATGTGGCTTCGATTTTTGATCCCTTCGGCAACGCAGTCCATACGGCGCTTCGCTTCGACTGCCTGGGGGAAGATGTGCTGATCACTGGTGCTGGCCCGATCGGTGTCATGGCGGCGGCGGTGGTAAGGCATGCTGGGGCAAGGCATGTGGTGGTGACGGATGTCAATCCGATCCGGCTGGAGTTGGCCAAGAGGATGGGGGCAACCGTGGCACTTGACGTATCGGGATCCAAGACGCTCCAGGATCTGCAGGCGGAACTGGGGATGAAGGAGGGGTTTGATGTCGGTCTGGAAATGTCCGGCTCCCCCGCCGCCTTCCAGTCGCTGCTTCAGAATATGTGCCATGGCGGGAAGATTGCCATGTTGGGGATTCCTGCCGAACCGTTTGCCATCGACTGGAATGTGGTCGTATTCAATATGTTGACCATCCAAGGGATTTACGGTCGAGAAATGTATGAGACGTGGTACAAGATGTCGGTGATGCTGGAAAGCGGACTGGATATCCGGCCGGTGATTACCCATCGATACCACTACAAAGATTTCGAGAAGGGGTTCGAGGTGATGAAGCAAGGTGCCTCGGGCAAGGTGATTCTCTACTGGCGAGGCCATCCATGAACGACCGTTGGCTGGAGCATCTAGAGTCTCAGTGCGAGGCGATGCGGCAAGCGGGGACCTACAAGGGGGAGCGGGTTATCGATTCGCCCCAAGGAGTGAGGATCCGATTGCCCGATGGGCGGGTGGTGCGGAATTTCTGCGCCAACAATTACCTGGGTCTGGCCAGCCATCCCCGCATCCTGAAGGCTGCCGGCGAGTCGTTAGCGCGTTGGGGCTATGGCTGTGCGTCGGTCCGTTTCATTTGCGGGACGCAGGGGATCCATAAGGAGCTGGAAAATGCGATCAGCCAGTTCCTCGGACTGGAGGATACGATCCTTTACAACTCGTGCTGGGACGCCAACGGAGGGCTGTTCGAGACCGTGCTGGGGCCGGAGGATGCGATTCTTTCGGACGAACTGAATCATGCCAGCATCATCGACGGTATTCGGCTGTGCAAAGCGCAGCGATTTCGATACCGAAACAACGATATGGCCGACCTCCAGGCGCAGCTGGAACAGACCAAATCGGCTCGCTTTCGTCTGATCGCCACCGATGGCGTCTTTTCGATGGATGGCTACATCGCCAATCTGCCGGAGATCTGCGATCTGGCGGATCGGTACGACGCCATGGTAATGGTCGATGATTCGCATGCCGTCGGATTCATGGGAGCCCAGGGCCGGGGGACGCACGAGATGTGTGGGGTGATCGATCGGATCGATATCCTCACCGGGACTTTGGGCAAGGCGCTGGGTGGAGCCAGTGGTGGCTACACCAGTGGACCGCGACAACTGGTCGATCTCCTGCGACAGAAATCGCGCACCTACCTCTTCTCCAACACGGTCGCCCCCCCGGTGGCGGCGGGGGCCTTGGAGGCGCTGCGGATGCTCCAGGAATCAACCGAACTGCGGGATCGGCTGGAGGCCAACACGCGATACTTCCGGCAGGGGATGCAGCAACGAGGCTTTTCGATTCTGGAGGGAACCCATCCGATCACTCCCGTGATGCTGGGTGACGCGGCGCTGGCGGGCCGTTACGCGGAGAAGATGCTGGAGTTAGGGATTTATGTCATCGGGTTTTCCTATCCGGTGGTCCCCAATGGCAAGGCGAGAATCCGGACGCAGATTTCGGCGCTCCACACCCAGGACGATCTCGACGCAGCGATGGACGCCTTCACGGCCACTCGCGAATCGCTGGGCGGTGGCCGGGTCGGGACCTCCTAGCATCAGGAATATTGAGAATGCAGCCCTTTTGGGGCAAGGATTCTCCTTTTCTGCTTCTCTTAGCCGACCGCGGGTGCCGATATTCCACGGAATTCCTTTCACGAGTCTCCTTGGCAGCGCACCGCCTCTGGGGAAGAATCGATGCAGTGGCTGGACGGTCGCATCCAATCGATCGACCACCACGATCTAGGCGATCGGGAGGGGTGCCAGGGGACAGCCCTTGGATATGCTTTACGTGCCGAACAGCTTCCAGGCGAGGGAAGATGGTCAATCCAACGGACGATGCGGTCAGGGGGGAGGCTGCCAAGGGTGCAGCGACAGTTAGCGCATCTCCCTGGACCTTGCTCTGGAGCAGTCCAGGGGAGGCGATCGGTCAATTCTGGCAGGCTTTCTACCTGTGGCGGATCAGTCGACCTTGGATCCGACTCAAATGGATGGTGCCGCTGATCCTGCTGCTGCTGGTTTGTGTCGGGATGGTCGCTTGGGGGGCTCTCCGGCCCAAAGGCAGCCTCTTGCAACGGTACGTGGAGCAGGCCGAGTCGGTGGCATCGATGAAACAGTGGATGCAGAAGGCGGGAGCCGCCAGTCCCAGAGATGCTTCTGGAGGCAGCAGCCAATTGACCGCCCCTCCCACGCTCGATCAGGAATTCACCCCCGAACAGATCGCGAAGGCCGAGCTGCTGTATCAGCGGGTGGTGCAGATGGATCCCAGCCATCCGTCCGCAAACTTTTTTATCGCTCTGCGCAGCGTTGCCAATGGCGATCTAGCGCGGGCTCGGTTGATCATGAGCCGTCTGGCATCGGCTTCGGGCGGCGACTTCGCCCCCGCTCATGCCTGGATGGCCGGGGAATATCTAAACGATTTTCGAAATGGCAACCAGGCCGCCAGGGTGAAGTTTGCTGAGCATGCCAAGGCGGCTTCCCAGTGGGAGCTGGTCAGCCCCGAATTGCTGCTGGTCTACAGCCAGTATTTGGAGCAGACCGGGGAGCCCAAGGAGGCGGTGGCGCTGGTCAAGAAAGCTGCCCAGCGCGATCCTCGACTCCATCTGGCAACTGCCGAATTGGCGATCCGAAGTGGCATGCAGGAAGAGGCCAGGCAAGCTGCCGAAAGGCTGCTGCTGCGGTTTCAGGATCGCCTAGGCACAGCTCAGGAACTTCCGCAGGACCGACTCCTGGTCGCTCAAGCCCACATGCTGTTGGAGCATGTCCAGCAGGGGATCGACGTTCTGCAGCAGGGCTTGGCGGCCCAGCCCCAGCAGACGCAGTGGCAACGAGCTCTTTCCGATATCCACCGATTGCGCTATCGACGGTCGATCCCCGAAGAGGCTTGGAAAACCCCTGCTGATCCCAAAGAGTTTCCCCAGCCGGTGGCGATAGGGGATCTGGCGGCGCTGGAGGAAGCGGCGCGAATCGATCCAGGCAATCCATCGATCGGCGACGAACTGGCTCAGCGCATCTTCCAACGTTGGGCCCTCTCCCCTGCCCTGGAGCAGATCCTCAACCAGCAGCTCCAAAAAGATGTCATCTCCCCCGGGGCTCTGCTGGTCCTCGCCAATCACGCCTACAAGCAGGGAGATGTCGATCAGGCCATCGTCTACTGGGAGCATTGTCTGAGGATCGAACCCAAGACAACGCTGGCGATCAACAATCTCTCGGTGGCGATCAGTCGTAAAGATCCGACACAGGCCGACCGCGCCATCGTGCTGATCGACCAAGCGATTGAACAGGCGGGAGCCAGCGCAGAATTGCTCGATAGTCGAGGCACCATCCTGCAGATCGCAGGGAGGCATAATGAAGCGATCGGTAGCTTGGAAAGAGCGCTGGCGATTTCGCCGGAACGTCAAAATACCCGTCGCAAGCTGATTGAATCGTATCGGGTTCAGGGTCTGGAAAGCCTCGCGAAAGCACAAGAAGCGCTCTTGGAGTCAGGTGCCAAAGAACCCAAAGGACCGTAGCGGACGAGAAACGATCGGCTCCCCATCGACATCGGGAAGCCATTTTCAATGGGAGTGTTTTCGCTGCCGAAAGCAGACCGCTGGGCAGTTTGGAAAGCCTTCATGGATCCGTCGCTGCGAACCAATGCCGACCGACGAACGGCATGCTACGAACCCGCTTGCTATCAGCTGGCTGTGGGATTGGGCGAGGAGATTTTCCGCGTTTCGGCATCCAATTCGGTCCAAGTCTCACACTTTTCGGACCGTTTCAGGGAAGCATCAACCGCCCCGGCAACTCCAGGTGTCCTGTTATTGGACGCTGTCTTGGTTAGTTCGAAAGAGGGGCTCGTTCGGTGTGGTGCTCGAAAACATCAGGGCTTTTGGATAGCTCTTTTGGGTGGAGTAGGAAAATTGCTCCGCTGCATTTGAACCGAGGGGCTTGGGGAACCAGACTGGGAGACGGCACATGGGAGGGTGCGTTGGGGGCTGAAGGATCGGCGCTTTGGGAAAGAGTATTTTCAGTGCCGATAGAGCGGTCAGGGGCCGATGCGAGCCATGCGGGAAGTGAATCAGGCGTACCATCGTGTGCGCAAAGAGTTGGCAGACCTGGGATTGTTGCTGGATGGTTGGTACTTGGACCATGTCGAACTGTGGGTGGATGGTCAGAGGAGCACCGGGGAGTCAGGGTATGTCTTTGAGAAGACGGGGCCTTTCCGTCACCAGGGGTACCGTCCTGGCGTGATCTATCTGCCCCGCGATCTTCCCTCCAAGGCTCGAACACCCGGATGCACGCTGACCGATATCATCCGGCATGAATTCGCTCATGCTTGGCACTATCTGGATTGCCACTTTTTCCGGCAGGGTTGGTTCGAACCGGTGTTTGATGCCTCGTATGGAAATTGCCAGGCGCGGCCCTACCAGCGATGGAAAAAGCGGCTTTCCGAGAGTCGAAGGTATCGGGTTGAGACAAAGCGCTGCCGATCGGAGCAATCGATGGAGCGGGTACGATCGCGGTGGTTTCGGGATCACTTCATCACCGATTACGCAGCGACCTGTGCGTGCGAGGATTTTGCCGAAACCTTCATGTTTTTCCTGAAATACCGAAATTCGCTCGATCGCTTCGCCAGCCGACCAGGGGTCTACCGAAAGCTTCGGGCGGTGGAGCGGGCGATCGGAGTGGCCGCGCGTCATCGGCGATCGATCCCGGCCCGGCGGGACAGAATTCGCAGCGCCTGAAGTCCCTCCCCAAGCCGATTTTGGCTGCGCCGGCACCGGTCCCCTTTGACTGTCGGAGCGATGCGACTGTCCTAGGTTAAGAAAGGATTTCGCGAAAGATCCTGTTTGCTCATGCCAAGTCGACTCCGCTAAAATGAGTGGCGGTCCGTTCCACGTCCTTCGTGGTTCAATGACCCGCCGTGGCCGACTGGGTGCCGAAGGAGTTGGGGCCGATGGTGCTGTGGGAATGTGCTGGACGCAAGCAGTCCGAAACGGACCTCGCGTTGTGGCTTCCCTCGATTTGACTCGGAAACTCATTCTGACAGCTCTCGTAAAGGAATGATGAGCGATGGGGGATCAAGGGCAAGGGGATCAGGGGCAGTTGGACGCAAACGTCCTGGTGCTGAATCGTTTTTACATGCCGATCCGAGTGGTCGACGTGCGTCGTGCGATGACGTTGCTCTATCGCAACTGCGCCGAGGTGATCGTCATCGAGGATAGTCAGTACGCCAACTTTGATTTTGAAAGCTGGTGTGAACTGTCGTTGCTGCATGCTCCCGAAAAGCAGCCAGGGGAAGACTATCTAAGGACCCCACGTCAGGAGATTCAAGTACCACGGATCGTCCGCTTGGTGCTTTACGATCGATTGCCCAAATCGGCTGTGCGGTTCAACCGCAAGAACCTGTTTGCGCGGGATGGCCATCAGTGCCAGTATTGCGGTCAGGCGCGACCGATGAGCCAGCTGAGTCTGGATCATGTGATTCCAAGATCTCAGGGAGGGAGGACATCTTGGGAGAATGTGGTCTGCAGTTGCACCGCCTGCAATTCCAAAAAGGGTGGCCGCACACCGCAGCAGGCCAACATGAAGCTGCTCAATCAGCCCCATCGGCCTCGAACCCAGGTCGGGATGTTGACCGTTTCGGATGATCCGAAGTACGCCAGCTGGAAGGCCTTCTTGCCCTCGACGATCTAGCGGCCTTGGGAAGGGTTCCGTGAGCCGCTGGATCGTCAGGAAGCGGTCCCAAAAGCGAGGCGGAAGCCGAAGGATGGCAAGCGATGCAACGCTTCCTGAGGGCTAGCCGAAGTGGAACATCGTCGCGATCAATGGCCTGTGCCGCGAAAAAAATGAACCATACGTCAATCAGGTTTCGTGAGCTTTTTGCAGCGAGACCTTATCGACTACTGCGTCATCAAGGCAACTGGGGTTTTTGGCTGGATGGAGCTGTAGACTGCACCCCAAGGAGGCTACCATCCGACCCAACCGGACGGTAGAGAAACTGGACTAGCAGCGAAGGAAGTTGCCTCACTTCCGATCGGCACAGAGGGTACTGCCCTTCGTCTCTGGCTCTGCTTGAATGACCGACCAAACAGCGTCACCGAGATACCGTGTCGTGTTGCTTTTGAACGCGTCAGGAAGGTCACCCAGTTGCATCATGGACGACGCGAGTAGGACACCAGTGGCGTCATCAACGATCGTCAAATGACCTTTGCGACGGAACCAAGACACTTCGCACTTTCTTGGCCGGAACAACCGCAGGGACTAGGCCGCGACAAGTCAGTGCGACGATTTTCCCAGACCAGATCGCGACTCTAGTCGAACGACAAGATCGGGCTTTAGACCTTCCACACGAGGTAGCCTTCTCCATCCAGTGCCGCTGCGAAGACACAAACAGCGGACGCCGTCATGTTTCGTACGTTTTCTGTGGTCCATCGAGGAGAGCGTCTTGGACAACGCGTCGAACAAACACCAACGTCAAAGGCCCCTGCGGTTGATGCCTGCCGGCGAGTACCATCGAACGATTCCAGCCAATCCAATTCTATCGGGTCAAATCGGCAGACGAAGAACACCGCGTCATTGTAAGATGCCCACTCTTCAGCCACGTTGGCTAGAAATGGGTCCGTTCGCGATGCCAGCGCGTGCGGGAAGACTACATCTACACCCGGAAAAACGCATCGGCGAACCTGCCGTGCAAGCAATTCATTGCAGTGTCCGCCTTCGGCAATCGGATCCGCCGCGATGGCGGAATGGAAATCGGTGCCCGAGTAGTACGGGCTCGATTGGAAGTCGACGTCTCGATTGATCTCAGCGGCGTCCAACGCGATAAGTTGGGGTTCCCCGCATCGCACTGGAGGTGAACTCAGCAGCAACTGCGCAACTTCGTCCGAAAGCAGCGACACATTTCTTTCCAAGTGTCGACGCGCTTGCTCACGCAAATCGGCTATGGGTCTCACCCGGGCGCGCATGAAGCACTCCGATTTTTAGTCAGCCCGAACGGTAGCGATAATCCGGCAAGCGCGAGTAGGCTACCGTCTCAAAAAAACCGATCGCGTGCTGGGTGTGCGTGGCATCGCTCTTTTTCGTCATGATTTCGCTAGGAGGCCAAGTTCGAGAAACGCCTCGAACGACGGAGCCATTTCATGGATGCCGCCGAAATGGTGGTCCTCGACAAGTATCCTACCAGTCGAAGTCTCGATATCAAACGGATTGCCACTGCCGTCCCATCCAATGACGAACACACCATCCATTGTCCAACCGTTTTCGATTTGGGATTCCGCGTTGAACTTGGCGTGGGTGTCGGCAAGTTCGTCAATTCCATCAACCCATTCGGAGCCGATAGTGCCTCCGCCGCAATGCATCAAGAACCAGCGGAAGTCCGATGGGATCGGTCCGAACGCTGATTCCAATGGGTTCCAACTGGATGCGTTCCCGACGGCAACTTTGCAGCCGTCGAGAAGTGCTGCGAACGCACCAACGATTTATTTGCGTTTCGATTCGTCCAAGCATCACGCTTACTGTATTTGGTGACAGAAAGTCTCGGGTCAGCGGGCCTGAGCAATGGACTCTCCGCAAGTCAAAGATGTCGAATCCAGGGCTTCGACTGCATCCCTTTGTTATCCCGTACCGGTTCGAGTCTGAATGTCGCGGAGTCGCTTTGCAGCGTCACCGTTGTCCAGCGACGGGACATTGTGAACAACGTGTTTCAGGTATCGAATGATAGCCGCCCGCTGAGCCGAATTGAACAGATCGTCGAAAGGAGCATCTTTCATAATGCCCGAGGGCGTTACCGCCAGTCCATGAAGAAACCAAGCCGACAAGTTGTTGGTGGTGTCTCCATGTTTTAATAGCTCCGTCATGATGGCGGGAGCGTAGAAGCGAAAGCCTTTTGCATCAAGAAAGGTGATCGCCCAGAATCTTGGCTGAAGTATCGCGATTTGCACGCGTCGCCAATCCTTGCGTTCGGCGGTTCGAGAAAGCCGATCTTCTTCGGGGTTGCCATAGTCGTCCATCGATTGGGCAGCGTGAATGTCGATACCACCATCCAATGACACATCGGCAAATGCCTTTGCGATGTAGTGAACGAGCCATTCGACTTGTGTCATTTGTAGGTTGGAATAAAGCTTGCCGTCATCGGGCCGGTCCTGGCGAAGGGGCAACACACCCTGATGGACCAGCCCGCATTGTAGCGAACAGATACTCGGACTGCCAAAAGCTGGCGGCCGCCTCCGCTGGACTGCCTTGTTATTCGAAAATCAGTAATGAACGACGGTGTAGGTCCAACCCGGGACCGACCAACCGATCCCAAGCCCCCAGTCGTGAAACTGAACGTTCTGTGGCATCCAGAACGACATGTACGACATGGAAGCGGATCGAATCGGCTCGGGAGCAAAAATGGCGTTTGCGGCAACCGGCTGGTGGACGTAGAAGTAAAGTCGAGTGACCTCCGGCTTTTTACAGCTCACTAAGAGCTCTTTGTCCTTCCTGCGCCAGTGGCCATGCTATGGGGAATCTGGAATTCCCGGATTCTATGGAATCGCCTGAGAAATCACTGCCGACAATCCCGGGTTTTCCTCACCATGTCCGATTCCAAAGCCCTCGCCGATGCCCTCAAATCCCAACTCATCCACTCCGTTATTTCATCGTACTCGTACTCAGCATCGCGGTACTCGTACTCGACCGAACCATCCCACACGCTCGCGGTCCGTTGGGCCAACCGTGCGAGCATCGATACTAGGCTTTTGCGATCGATACCGCCTCGGCGGTTCGATTCTCCATCCGTATCCGACCTGCCAATCACATTGGGAGGGATGAAGTCCTGGGGGCAACGGCTACGGATGCACGCGTAGGGATCGATCTCACCCTCCCTGAGGCAGGGCAAAAAATCGACCACTGGATGTCGCACCAAGCCGCGATGTCGAGTTGGGTCTTGGGGCAGGATGCCGACGATTCTGCCGAATGCCGCGATAGGTAGCTAGCGGGGTTGGTTTCTGGTTCTCCATGCCTCCAGTTCCTCCGGGGTGTTGACCTGTTCGAAGGAAGACTTATCCGGCGATGGGAGGGTAATCCACTGGTCGCCAAGCGTTCTTTTCAGCGACTGCATCGACCGATCGCCCGCAGCCAGCATCGATTCCATCGTCCCCAGAAGATAGGTTGAGAACATCCCTGGGAAGGGCTGAAAAGAATCGGCTTGCCAGGTGACCGCCTGAGCCTGGGAGGGGATTTTGGGGAGAGGAGGAATCGAAGCAAACCACCAGGCGGGGTCGCAAGTCAGTGCATCGCAAGTACCGACGACAATCCAGCGCGAGGGGGATGGCTGCCGATCGGATCGGGGGCTTGAGAGCGAATTCTGGTGAGTCAGCGCGGTGTGGAGTCCCTGCAGTGGACCTTGATCGGGGATCCGGTCTGTGACGACGGGAAGTCCCAGATCGGCATAGTCATCTGGCGACCTGCAGACGACCCAGACGGAATGGAAGTGAGGAGCCAGCGCCTGGTGGAGTCGCAAGAGGTTCGGCACGCCGTCGATCGACATTCTTCCTTTATCCGACCCGAAGCGACGGCTCTTGCCTCCCGACAGGATGTAGCAGTCTAGCTTCATCGCGACGGCTCGCCGGAGCCCCTCGCATCGCCGTCGCCTTTGGGGAAGCCACCCGCATCTGGTTCCGAGCTTTCCCTATCCACTCGATCTCTTTCCCACTGCACCTTCGCCCAGTTCCAAGCGGCCATCGTTCTGGGGAATCCCAGGGTGGTCATTCCCTGAAAAATCGCCTGGGTGATTTCCTCCTGAGCAATCCCCATCTCCCCGGCTCGCCGAACATGGCTTCTCACCGCCGACTCCAGCCCTGCCCCGACGGCCATGCCGATTTTCACCAGCGCCAGCGATTTGGCGTCCAGCGGCCCGCAGGCTTCGGCGGCCTGCCCCATCTGATCGTGTGCGGCGGCCAGTTCCGGGTACCGCACCATCAGCTCGCGGTACAACCCCGGCAGTTTGGCCGGCATCGGTTCCGAAGGGGTCGAAAAACCAACTGTCCGCTCCGATTTTCCCTCGGGCTTTTCTTCTGAGTCGACTGATCCCATGGAAGGCTCCTGAAAAAAATTTTGATTTGGGCGCGAACCTGCAGAAGTGAGCGAGTGTCTAAAGAGAGGCACGAGTTTCCTGGTTGCTTGACAGCTCTTCCTATTTTCTGTCGGGGAGTGGTTTGGGGCCAGGGTGTTGTGCCGGAGGGGTTTTGTGGGTGTGGCGTGGCGGCTGGGGTTCGGATGGAGACCGATTCAGGAAGTCTCCCCCGACTGCGGTCTGTTTGAGCGGGGCAAGGGGCTAAGGCTTCCAGCCTTTGCTTGCCTCGGGCTACTGCACTGACGATAATTCTCCTCCGCAGAAAAAAGTCCCTCTGCATCCTAGTGGCTATCTACCCTCTGGTGGTCGACTGCCGCCCAGTGGCTGACGGTGGGGACGGCTAGGTGTTCTGGTTCGGTCGATCGCGGCTTGGTCCCGTTGAGGGCAAGTGGTGAATTGGCCTGAGGCAGCAACCTAGCGGATCGCTTGGAACGATCGCGAAAGTTAACGACGAAGGAGTCCGCTATGCGTAAACCATCCCATTCTAAGGCGCCCCGACTGACTGGAACGAACAATCCGGTCGGCATCTCGCCACGTGGATTGGTTCCATGCGGAGTTCAATCTGGGGATCGATGGCGCTGGAGTCACGGCTGACCTGCCGTATTGGATCGCTCCAGTCCTAGGATCGCTCGAAGTCTCTGCGTGGAACGGAACACTTCCCAGATGGGAAGTCGTTGAGTTTGCGTCGCCTTCTTTGCTTGCCGCTCTTGCATGGTCCTCCTTGCAGGATGGTTGGCATTGCGGAGACGCAACAATCGCACCGGGGAATTTAGGCAATTGGCCAGACGGCTCCCAGCCGCCTAGCCGGAAGCTCAGCCCAGTAGCGATGGGCCGAGCCTTTGGATTGGGGAACAACCGATTTTTTCAGGACGAAAGCGTCTGGCCGGTCGTGGATGGCAGGTGGGCAGCGAGCGGGTGGGGATCCCTTGGGTGATTCCCTATCGATCGGCTGTCGGCCTGTTGTGGTTCCGGTGGGATGCGAGGAGATGTTCGAAGTGGGCAGGTTGAAGTCGCAGGGAATCGACGAGCGGAACAGACGCAAGAGCAACAAAGGAAGTGCGGGGATTGGGGCGATGAATCAGCACCAGCGATCGGTAGGGAACACCATGGAAAGCCAGGGGGCACAGCAGGTCGAACGCAGCCAGATGCTTCAGTGGCTGGCCTTAGCGCAACAGGGCGACCAAGAGGCATTCGCGCAGATCTATCGTCATTACAGTCGCTCGGTTCAATTGCAGGCGATGCGTATTGTCCGTCAGAACTGTGAAGCGCAGGATCTGACGCAGGAGGTGTTCCTGAAGGTCTTTCGCCATCTTCCTACGCTCAAAAACCTTCAAGCCTTTGAGGGTTGGCTTCGCCGCATCGTGTTGCATGCTGGGATCACGTACCTGCAGAGGTCGAGGCGCCACAACCAGCAGCAGAGCGAACTATCGGAAGTCGCCGACGGGGCGATCGATCGCGTTCAAGAACAGGTCCAAGATCACGAGCGGACGGAGCAGTTGTCTCGATCGATGCAGTCCTTATCGCAAGTCGATCGACAAGCACTTCATGAATTCTATTTCGAACATCGGTCGCTGCAGGAGATCGCAAATCGGCTTCAGGTTCCCCTGGGGACGATCAAGCGACGGCTGCACGTGGCACGCCATCGCTTGGCGAAAGACGCTCATTCGTACTTCGCAAGCTGAGGTCCTCGAGGAATTTCATCGATTTTAGTTCTGGAAATAGTCTCGATGGGGGGCGCGGCAGCTGGCAATAGATTACGATAATGTTATGTTTGGGTTGATTGAGCGCTGGCGGATTCCATGACGGTTTTCGCCCGAAGGCCGGGAAATCCATTATCGATACGTTGTCGTATGGGGGATGCCGAGCATGTCGATCGAGGAAGCGAAAGGGAATTCCGGTTTTCCAGTTTGGACATTTTTGTCGAATCATGGTCACGTTCTCTTCTGCATCTACCGCGAAGAGAAAATTCGGCTTCGAGAGATCGCCAGTCTGGTTGGGATCACCGAGCGGATGGTTCAGAAGATCGTGACCGACTTGGCGGCAGCCGGCTACGTGAAGGTGGAGAAGGAAGGCCGTTGCAATCACTACTACGTCAATCCGGCTCACCGGATGCGTCATCCGCTGTTTCGCGGCAAGAGCGTTGGTCAGATGCTGGAGGCGCTCAATGCAAAGGAAGTTTCTGCGTCGATGGTGATTCCTGATTAGGTCGATTCGTAGGTTGTCTGAGCAATGCCGGAGCCCGATCGGTGTTGATCGCGGCGATATTGATCCGCTGAGCGATTTGTTGCAGCGAGGCTTCTTTTTTTTCTTGAGTCCGTAGCTGGCATGCTACATCGTCAGTCGATGGTGACCGATTTTAGGTTGGCGACGGGGAGCTACCGGTCAGGCGATTTTCGAAGGTGTCTACCCAGTGGAGTTCTGGGGCGCGGCAACGGGAGACCCAAAGCTGTCGCTGTTCGACCCAGTAGATCGCATCCTGTTTTGCCCAGACGCCCAGTGCGATCGCATCCGAAAGAGTTAGATCGCAGGCCCAGCTTGGTTCAAAGTGGCTGGTGGTTGGACTGTAGCCAACAATCCGTACGTGCCAGACCGCACGCTGTTCGATCGCGGCGTGGAGATTTTGGTCACCCAAGCGATTGGCTTCTTCCGTCCATTGTTGGCCCGTGGTAGCTAGTCCGCTAACGATGGCGAACGATTGGGGCCAAAGGACGGTTGGAGGGTAACCGCGAAAGCGAACCTGAAAGTATTCGGGATGAAGGTGGTGCGATGCCATCGAGACCTTCGCTCTTGGCTGGGTTTTGCGGGTGGTCTGGGGAACGCAAATGGCCCCTGCAATACCAGTAGCTTCCTGGTGTCCAGTGTTCTTCCCAGACCCCTCGCAATGGAACTCGCGATGGAGGGTGACTGGTCCCATGCTATCGAAGTCTTGGGTAGATCACCAAGGTCCTCTAGCCCGGCCGCGTGAGGGAAATCTAGAGAAACCCGATCCCGGGGGGCGGTAACCGTTGGAGAAAAAGCAACGCGGTGGTCTACAATGGAGTCCAAGACCCCTCAGAATTTCACGAAGCCAATGAAAATGGCTGAAAAATTTCAGGACTTAGCACGCAGCGAAGGAGTCATTCGATGGCAACTGGCGGCGAGATGGAAAAAATCGTGATCCGCTCCTGGCCCAAGATGGTGTTTCTCTGGCCGACGGCCCTCGCCTCGCTTTTGGCGGCGCTGGGGATGACCTTTGCCGAGCCTTGGAAGAATGTGATCGGCGGGATCTTTCTGACGGTCCTTGCGTTGAATCTGGTGGTTCTGACCTTTGATTTCCCTCGTTCCACTTCCTTGACTGCCTTTATCTCGGTGGTCGCGGTGGTGCTTCTGGTGATCCTGTTGAATCAGCAGTTTTCGATCATCGCGCCCGTCAAGAAGTGGATAGAAAGTTTGCATGTCGCTGCCACGCGGGATTTTTACTGGGGCATGTTTGCGATGCTGTTTCTTCTTTTCATGGGCATGATCTTCGTGACCCGATTCGATTATTGGGTTTTGACTTCCAACGAGCTGATTCGGCATTCGGGGTTGCTTGGCGATAACGAACGGTATTCGACGGCGGGACTGAAGTTGAACACCGAAATCAACGATGTCTTCGAGTACATGCTCGCCGGATCAGGCCGGATTGTGATGAATATCCCAGGGAACTCCCGGCCGGTGGTATTGGATAATGTCCTGCGTATCAACTGGTTGACTCAGCAGTCGACCGAGATGCTCAGCCACCGCGTGGTGGAGGTAAAGGATTCCCGCGATGGGGCCGACGGCCAGAGCAGCGCGGAAGGGGATTACGAGTGAACAGAAGATCGGTTGGGAGGATGAGTCGCCGCGGGGCGATCGGGATGCTCAGCGCGATCCCCTTGGCACTGGCATCCGATTCAAGGGCATATGCCGCTGCGTCCCCTGGACCCGTCGATCGGGATCCTCGCTGGGAGGCAGCCATTCGCAATGGGCTAGACTACCTAGTGCGCAATCAAAGCTCGCGGGGGCAGTGGAATACGCCCCCCTATCCAACGGCGATTGCCGCGCTGGCCGCGACAGCCATGCTTTGTTCTGGATCGACGGCGACGCAGGGACCCTATGCCAAAGCGATCAGTCGGGCTACCGATTTTTTGCTCAGCAAGAGCCGCGACAATGGTTTGATTGGGGAGCCGGTGGCGGACATTCGCTACACCTACGGCCATGGCTTCTCGATGCTCTTTCTCTCCCAGGTGCTTGGGGAAGAGGGATTCCTGGAGCGGCGCAAGGAGTTGGTGGAGGCGCTTCGCAAAGCGGTTCAGTTCTGCGGGCAGGCACAGACCCCTTCCGGTGGCTGGGGTTACGTGAGCGCTCGCGATGGAAACGACTACGACGAGGGCTCGACCACGATCACGCAGGTGCAGGGATTGCGCGGATGTCGCAACGCCGGTATTCCAGTTCCTTCGCAGATCATCGAAGCGGCAAAGAAGTACATCTACTCCTGCCAGAACCCCGATGGTGGCATCAGCTATTCCAGTAAGCAGATGGGGACCTCTCGCCCTGCTATCACCGCCGCTTCGCTGGCGACGCTCTACAATGCCGGCGATTACGACAGCAAGCATGTCCCGGAGATGCTCGCCTACGCCAAGCAGAAGCTGCACGACATCAACAACGAATCGGAGACATTTGGTCACTGGCACTACACCTATCTCTACTACAGCCAAGTCGTTTATCGACAAGGCGATACCGAATGGCTACCCTTCCGTGATCGGCTCTACAACAAGATCGCCAATGAGCAGAAGCCGGATGGTTCGTGGGATGGTCAGATCAACCCGGTCTACGTCACAGCCTGCAACCTAATCATGCTGCAACTGGATCGCGGATATCTGCCAATTTTTCAGCGGTGATTGGTGGCCGGGCTGGGGAAGGACTTTTCCGATCAACTGGCCCCTTGGCTGGAATGCCTAGTCCATCGACAATCAGTGCCTGTCAGGTCTTCCTGGGCTTTGCCGGCGGACGACCGATAGAGATCTCTGGTATCTCCTTTTTCATGCGATGGATGACATTCGATGGACAGCTCGTTGGCTCTGGTTCAGATCGATGCTCGCGGTCCCCTGCAGCAGGAAGCCTGGAGTCGGCTTTGGAAGCGGTGGGTGGGAGAAGGCCAAGTCGTCAGCCAGCGAAGCCGGGATTTGACCATGGCCGTCTTCGGTGAGCCGCTCAGTCCGCAGCAGGTGGTGGAGCGGATTTGTGGAGAGGTGCGTCGCGAGGGAAGCGAGGCTTTGGTGAGGTATTCCCAGAAGCTAGATCGTTCCGATCGCCCGGTCGATCAGATTCGAGTCCCGATCGATCGGTTGAGGGAAGCGCATCGTGGGGTAGATCCAGAGTTTCTGCAGACGGTGCGTCGCATCCGTGATCGTTTGATGGTCTTTCAGAAGGCGATCCTGCACCAGGATGTGGTGGTGGAACCGGAGCCGGGTTTGAGGCTGCAGCAGCGATACAGGCCACTGGAGCGGGTCGGGATCTGTGTTCCAGGGGGCGCCGCTGCCTACCCGTCGACCGTCTTGATGGCGGCGGTTCCCGCAAAGGCTGCCGGGGTCAAGGAACTGGTGGTGATGGCTCCGCCCACCCCTTTCGGCGCCGATAATCTTCATGTCCTGGCGACCTGTGTCGAATTGGGGATCGAGGAAGTCTATGCGATGGGTGGCGCTCAAGGAGTAGCGGCTCTCGCCTACGGTACCGATCGAATCCGTCCGGTCGATATGATCGTGGGGCCCGGCAACCAGTTTGTCGCGTTGGCCAAAAAGGAGGTCTTTGGTCAGGTCGCGATCGATTCGATCGCCGGTCCCAGCGAAGTGGTGGTGCTGGCCGACAGCAGCACGCCTCCCGACTACGCGGCAGCCGATCTCCTGGCGCAGGCCGAGCACGCTCCGGGGGCCAGTGTCTTGATTTCCTGGGAGCCTTCCTGGATGGAGGAAGTCAGCCAGTCGCTCCGGCGTCAGTTGGCGAAGCTGGACCGATCGGAAGTGACCAGGCAGTCGCTGGAGTCCTATGGCGCGCTGGTGCTGGTCGACGATCTCCAGCAAGCCTGTCAGTGGACGAACCGGCTGGCGCCCGAACACCTCCATGTGGCGACTGGCGATCCCCAGTCGCTGGTGGGGCTATTGCCTCACGCAGGGGCCACGTTCCTCGGCCCCTTCGCACCGGTGGCTCTCGGAGATTACGCTGCAGGCCCCTCCCATGTGCTTCCTACCGGCGGCACTGCACGCTGGGCGTCCGGACTTTCCTCCAACCATTTTCTCCGCAGTTCCAGCGTGATCGCATGCGATGAGCTGGCGTTGCAGAGGATCGGGCCGGAGATCGAGCGGTTGGCGACTGTGGAAGGCTTGACCGCGCATCGCCAAAGCGTCACGATCCGAACGCAGCCCCATGGCGGTGGCTGACGATAGGCCAAAGAGACGGCCAAGCACAGACCTGCCGAATCGCTTGTTCTGTTGTCTTTTTTAGATCTCCATTCCAATCGTATCGTCCCGATCTGTTCGATCTCTCCTGTCCTGCTACGGATTGCTCATCATGTCGAATCTGGAACCGATCGATCCTGGCCAACTGCAGCGATGGTTTCGCACTGATGTGCAGAGCATGACTGCGTATCAGCCGGGGGAGCAGCCGCCCTGGGGCAAGACGATCAAGCTCAACACGAACGAAAATCCTTATCCGCCAACAACGAAGATTCGCGAAGCGATTGTCGAGGCGACTGGTCGGCTGGAGCGATACCCCGATCCACTGGGTACTCCATTTCGGATGCAGGCTTCGCAGCTACTTGGGGTGGAGCCTGATCAGATCCTTTGCGGCAACGGAAGCGACGATATTTTGACGATCGTCACCCGAAGCTTGCTCGATCGAGGCCAATTGCTCCGTTTCCCCTATCCCAGTTACATCCTCTATCGCACACTGGCCCAGTTGCAGGGCGCGGTGACCGAAGAGGTTCCTTTCGCCGATGGATTTCGACTGCCGGAAGGGCTGTGTGCCCCCCATCCGCAGCTTCGACTGGTGGTGATTCCCAATCCCAACAGCCCCAGCGGCACCTGGATCGAACCAGAGGCTCTGCTGGATCTAGCCAGGCGGCTTCCCTGCCCTCTTCTGATCGACGAAGCGTACGTCGATTTCGCACCGGGCCATTGCATCGATTTGATCGCCCAGCAGCCGAACATCATGGTCTCCCGAACGCTCAGCAAGTCCTACGGTCTGGCTGGTCTTCGGTTTGGTTACCTGGTGGCTAGGCCCGAGGTGATCCAGATGATGCGCAAAGTGAAAGATAGCTACAACTGCGACGCGCTATCGCTGGCGGCGGCGACGACGGCCATCAGCGACCAGGGGTGGGTGGAAGAGAATCGCCGAAAGATCGTGGCGACCAGGCAGCGGATGCTGGAGCGCGCCCGCGCGATCGGTTTTATCGTTCCAGATAGTCACGCCAACTTCATCTGGTGCACGCATCCGACTTGGAATCTGAAGGAGATGTACCAGAAACTGAAAGATCAGAGAGTCCTGGTCCGCTACATGGACTATCCTGAATGGGGCGCTGGCCTGCGGATCTCCGTCGGGACCGACGCGCAGAGCGATGCGTGCATGGATCTGTTGGAGTCGATGCGATGAGCGAGATGGAAGGGGCAGCGCGACGCGCCCGGGTCGAACGCAAAACAGGCGAGACCCAGATTCAACTGGTGCTGGATATCGATGGAGATGGCCACCATAGCATCGCCACCGGTATTGGTTTCCTCGATCATATGCTCGTCCTGCTGGCTCGCCATGCCCTCTGGAATCTGGAGATCCATGCCGAGGGAGATCTCCATGTCGACGACCATCACACCACAGAAGATGTCGGCATCGCGCTGGGGCAGGCGCTGCGAGAGGCACTCGGGAGCAAGGCTGGGATCTCACGCTATGGCCATTGCACGCTGCCGATGGATGAGACGTTGGTGACCGCTGCGGTCGATCTAAGTGGTCGGGCCGCGGTCGTCTACCAAGCGCCCATCGCGTCCCCAAAAATCGGCTCGTTTGATTCGGAACTGGTGGAGCATTTCTGGACCTCTTTCGCGCATCAGACCGCCTGCAATCTCCATGTTCTGCTCCATCATGGCAGCAATTCCCACCATATAGCCGAGGCTGTCTTCAAGGGGCTGGCGCGAGCCCTTCGGATGGCCTGTCAGATCGATCCTCGACAAAGCGGCATTCCAAGCAGCAAGGGCCGACTGGTCGATTGATCCGCTTGGACGAAAGTTGGGCGATGCCACGTATTTGGCAGGGGATCTGTCGGGTGGATGCATCCGGGGAAGATCGATCGAGTCCCAGGGGCAGCCAAGGCCGAAGGGGCTTAGTTGCAGCGTTTCGCAGAGCGTCCGAAGGCCATCGCTAGAACTACCCTTCTGCTGGCTTTGTCGAAAAACGCGGGGTGAAGCTGGTCCAAGCAGCGGAGGATCAGCTTGGTGGCTTGTCGGATCGCTAAGCTACCCCCAGGGAGATCGTCTGGGATAGAGCTCTGGTCCGAGTCTATCGCGATCTTCAGCCTCGCACGGCGGCAGGGTGCCGCAGTCGGATCGCTTCGTATGGAAGCCAGGGAACTTGTCGACAGTCTTCCACCGCATCTTGCCGAGCGGTGTCGATGGATGGAGTCGCCCAGGGGACCAGGGGACTTTATGCGATCGGGCATGGTGGTGTATTGGACCCACCATGCGCTGCGCACGGCGGAAAATCCCGCGCTCGACACCGCCAGGTGGATTGCCGCCACTCGGAACGTGCCTCTCTTGGTTTATCAAGGGCTGTCCGAGCGCTATCACGACGCATCGGACCGCCATCATCGATTCCTTTTGGAAGGTGCGGCCGACCTGCAGCGCCAGTGTCGGGACCTAGGGTTGGCGTATCGATTTCATCTGGAACGGCCTGGTCATCGGCAGCAGGTGTTGGTCGACCTAGTGCGAAGTGCGTCGGTGCTGGTGACTGATGACTTCCCGCTGGCACCCACCAGATCCTGGGTGGAGCGATTGCGGAGGTTGACGTCGCTTCCCATTCTTCTGGTCGATGCTTCCTGCGTTCTTCCGATGACCAGGGTGACCAAAGCGTACACCCGAGCGTTTGCCTACCGGGATGCATTTTGGAAGGAGTACCAGAGGCGAATCCCGATGCCATGGCCATCGCTGGACCTTCCGGCGGCCATCCATCCCGAGAATTTGCCGATCGAGGAGATCGAAGTCGACTCGGCGAAGTTCTCCCAGTGGATTGCCGAGTGCGAGATTGATCACAGCGTGGGGCCGGTGTTGGAGACACGAGGCGGTAGTGGCGCGGCTGAAGAGCGATGGGAGTCTTTCCTCCAGGCTGGAATCGATCAATATGCGGCACGGCGCAATGACTGCGCGGTGGCGGGTGTCAGTCGCATGTCCCCGTATCTGCACTATGGAATGATTGCCCCGATGCGGATGGCCCGAGATGCCGATGCTCGGGGAGCGGAGAAGTACTTGGAAGAGCTGCTGATCTGGCGGGAGTTGGCATACGCGTTCTGCTATCACACCGAGGAGGTCGATGACCTTTCTGCGATCCCCGAGTGGGCCAGAAAGACCCTGATGGAACATCAGAGGGATGCAAGGGAATCGATTCATGCTTGGGAGTCGCTGGCGCGTGGCGGTTCCGGTGACCGTCTATGGGATCTCGCGCAGTGCAGTTTGTTGCGGCATGGGGAATTGCATAACAACCTCCGAATGACCTGGGGCAAAGCGATGCTCCAGTGGACTCGCAGCCCCGAAGAGGCGTTGCGGATGATGGTCGACCTGAATCATCGTTACGCGCTGGATGGGCGTGACCCGGCATCGTACGGCGGGATTCTCTGGTGCCTAGGGCAGTTCGATCGTCCTTTTGAGCCACCGCAGCCAATCCTAGGAACGGTTCGGCCGAGACCGACCGACGAGCATGCTCGTCGGGTCGACCTGAAGCGGTTGGAGCGACATGTCAAGCGACCGGCTGGAGCGAGGCGGTGGCGCGTGGCAGTGGTCGGTGCGGGGCTGGCAGGGCTCCATGCGGCTCGCATCCTTTCTGATCACGGCCATGAGGTCGAGCTGTTTGATAAGGGGAGAGGTCCGGGTGGGCGAGTCGCAACCAGGCGGATCGAAGAGGCGTTGCAGTTCGACCATGGAGCTCAGTACTTCACGATCCGAGACCGACGGCTTGTCAGACTCTTGCAAAGCTGGCATCAGATGGGAGTGGTGGCTCCGTGGGAAGGGAAGATCGTTTCCATCCAAACCGACGGTACCGTCACACCCACCGAACCGATGCAGCGATGGGTGGCGGTGCCACGCATGAGCCAGTTGGGGCGGCATTTGGCCGAGGGGCTGCTACTGCACGCACAGACGCCGATCTCCCAGGTGGTCGCTCAGGACGACATGCAATCGATGCTGATCGATGGCAAGGGGGATCGGCATGGTCCATTCGATGCCGTGCTGTTGAATCTTCCCCCCAGGCAGATCGGACCGCTGTTGAAGCAGCCATGCCAGTGGTTGGGGATGTTGGAACAGACTCAGTTGCTACCCTGCCTGGCGGCGATGGTTGCGTTTGCCGAGCCGTTTGAAACGGGGTGGGACGGAGCGTTCGTGCAGGAGCACCCTGTGCGTTGGGTTGCAAGGGACTCCAGCAAAGTGGGGCGTCCGAAAAAGCTCGACTGCTGGGTCCTGCATGCCGATGCGAATTGGTCCATCGATCATCTGGAAGAGGATCCGGATCAATCGGCTAGACAACTTCTTAGATACTGGAATGACCGATTGGGTGGGGGAGTGCCTGAGCCGATTTTTGTGCAGGGGCATCGTTGGCGCTACTCTATCCCCAGTCCCTCGCTCGACTGCCAGTCGCTCTGGGACCCCGCCCGAGGCTGGGGAGCCTGTGGAGATTGGTGTGCGTCGGGAAGGATGGAAGGGGCTTTGCTGAGCGGAATGGCGCTGGCGGGGCGCGTCCTGAACCATTTGCACGATCCGTCGCTGCGACCGACCCCGCCGCCGCAGCAGGCACTGCTGCCGCTGCAGTGATCGTCACCGAGTTTCCGGCCTACTTTGCAAACAGTTGGCCGTCGATGTCGGCAAACGCTTTGAATTCTAGTGCGTTGCCTGTTGGGTCGAGCAGAAAGAAGGTGCGTTGTTCACCGACCTGCCCCTGGAACCTGATGGTCGGTTCGATCACAAAACGGACGGCGGCGGCTGTCAGTCGGTCGGCCAGTTCCTGCCAACGATCCAAATCCAGCACCACGCCGAAATGAGGCACCGGCACACCATGTCCATCGACTCCGTTGTAGTGGGAGGTGATGGTGCCGTCGTGGCCAAGATTCGGATTCCAGTGGACCACGAACTGGTGGCCGAAGAAGTTGTAGTCGATCCAGTGTGAATCCGAGCGACCTTCGGCGAATCCTAGAAGATCGCCATAGAATGCCCTGGCTTCCTCAAGGTCGCGCACCTGGATCGCGACATGGAAAGGAGTCAAAGTTGCCATCGAGTCGGCTCCTTGAGGGGCGATGGACCATTGCGGAAGTTCGTCTGAAAGCGATCCATCCAATGGGAATGAAGATCGTTCCTTTCTTTGTTCGGGAATATACCGTACGGATCGATCGAGGGAAATGATCGATGGAGTCATACACCGCGGCGCAAGGGGTTCGGTGGTGCGTCAGTGGCGATGCGTTGCTACTGGCAAAGCGCTTTCGCATTCGGAAGCCGGTGTCGCTCTGGGGGGCCGGTGTCGCTCTGGGGGGCCGGTGTCAGGCGGTGAGGGATTGCCCGGCAAGCCGCAGTCCCTCTTGGAGGTCACCGGCAAGAATTCGTTCATCGTCCACTTGGCGGCCGACGACAAAGCCGTATTGCCCGATTTCCTTCGCGCCAAGTTGCTGGTAGAAGGCCATGGCGCGGTGGTTGCCGCTGTAGCAACTGACGACCCACTGGGTTGCCTGTTGTTGGATCGCCGCGAGAAAGAACTGCTGCATCATGTGGTGGGCGAGTCCCGAACCGTGCAGGCTGCGGTCGACGTAGAGTTGTTTCAGTTCGATCGACTTGCCGGGGGGGACTTTCGGAAGGCTGGGGGGCATGGCCTTCATGTGCGCAGCCAAGTGCCAGAGGGTCTGACGGGGCAGTTGCACTTCCGCTACCCAGCACTGGGCACCCCGATCGAGATCCGAGGCGATGGCTTGCGCGGTATAGCACTGATTGAGGAATACCTCGAGGTCTTCGGGATCGTAAAGGTAGCTCCAAGTCTGAAGACCCAGGAATCGCCCCAGTTGGGAGAGGCCAATGAGATCCAACGATCCAGCTCGTCGGATACGAAAACGGGTGTCACCGAGTTTCCCCTGCCGCTCGATGGAAGCAAGGTCGATGGTTTGAGGGGCTACAGGGAGCATCAGGGGGGATTGCGTTGAGTACCGGGTTTGCCCGATGCACCTTTACGTCCGGGGCGATAGCCACTGGTGTTTCGGGCGCGACGTTGTCGCTTTCCTTGCGCGGGAGCCGCTGCTGGGGGCGGCTGGTTGTCGGGCGCGGGCATGCGGTGGACGTACTGCCCCGAGAAGCGGGCGTTGGCGTCCTCGCGGCGGCGCAGAAGCGCTTCCCGAGGCGGCTTGGAGGGAATCAGGGAGTCGCAGCCATCACCAACCAAGTCCATTCGTCCGGCCTGTCGCAACGCCTCGCGGACCTCAAAATAGTTTTCTGGCTTGAAGAACTGCATTAGCGCCCGCTGCAGTTTCCTGTCTTTGAGTGCCTTGGAAACGTAAACAGGCTTTTTGCTGAAGGGATCGATTCCGGTGTAGTACATGCTGGTGGCGACATCCATCGGTGCGGGGATGAAGTCCTGTACCTGGTCGGGCTTGTAGCCATTGCGTTTCAGAAAGAGCGCCAGTTCGATCATGGCATCGATGTCGCTACCGGGATGGGATGCGATGAAGTAGGGAATCAGATACTGCTTTTTGCCCGCTTCGGCGGAGGCATCGCGGAACTGATCGGTGAAGAATTCAAAGTCGTCGTTGGCGGGCTTTCGCATCCGATCGAGGACCCCGTGATCGACGTGCTCTGGAGCCACTTTGAGATGGCCACCGACGTGGTGGGTAGTCAGCTCGCGGATGTATTCGGGAGAGCTTCTGGCCAGATCCATCCGGACGCCGCTGGCCACCAGGACCTTTTTGATCCCCGGGATGGAGCGGGCCTCTCGCATCAGCTGGATGACCGGTTGGTGGTCGACTCCCAGCAGCTTGCAGATTTTTGGATGAACGCACGACTGCCGCCGGCAGACCGCCTCCACTTCGGGGCGAGTGCAGCGCATCTGATACATGTTCGCTGTGGGGCCGCCAATGTCGCTGACAACGCCCTTGAACTCCTTGTCCTGTGTCATCGATTCGATCTCGCGAAGGACCGACTCCTTGCTTCGCGACTGGATGATACGGCCCTGATGAGCGGTGATCGAGCAGAAGGTGCAACCGCCGAAGCAGCCTCGCATGATCGTCACAGAATCCTTGATCATCTGATGCGCTGGGATTGGTTTGGTGTAGCTAGTATGTTGACGTCGCGTGTAGGGCAGTCCGTAGATCCGGTCCATCGCTTCTTGGGAGATCGGATGCTGCGGGGGGTTGCAGACCACCCACTGGTTGCCATGCTGCTGCACCAGCTGCCTTGCGTTGAAGGGGTTGGTTTCGTGGTGGATCATCCGAGTCGCTTCGGAGAATTCCATCTTGTCGGTGGAGACAGCTTCGTAACTGGGAAGCACCAGAGCGGTTTCGGGTGGTTTTTCGGAGGCACCTAGCGCATAGGCGATGCCGCGCATGTCGCGCAGTTGCTTGACCGTATCGCCACGTTCCAGTCGCTGCGCGATCTCGACGATGGCATTTTCACCCATCCCGAAGACCACCAGATCCGCCTTGCTATCCAGGAGGATCGACCTGCGTACCTTGTCGCTCCAGTAGTCGTAATGCGCCAGTCGCCGGAGACTCGCTTCGACTCCGCCAGCGATGACGGGGACCCCTTTGTACGCTTCGCGCGCCCGCTGGCAATACGCCAGAGTAGCCCGGTCGGGCCGCCTGCCGATTTCGCCGCCCGGGGAGTAAGCGTCATCGTTGCGAACCTTGCGGTTGGCGGTGTAGTGGTTGATCATCGAGTCCATGTTGCCGGCGCTAATTCCGAAGAAAAGCCTTGGCCTTCCAAACTCTCGCCATGCCTCGCAATTGTGCCAGTCGGGCTGGCTGACGATACCGACACGGTATCCTGCCGCTTCCAGCACTCTGCCGAGAATGGCCATGGCGAAGCTGGGATGATCGATGTAAGCGTCGCCCGTGACGATCACGACGTCGATCTCTTCCCATCCGCGTGCCAACGCCTCGGCCCGCGTCATCGGTAGTGGCGCTTTTGCCATCGGTCCAGTCGGTTGCCGTTTTTCCTCCCCCAATCGGGAAAGATAATCGGGGGTCGGAGGCATTGGGGGGGTGCGATCGACGATCGGCAGCGACATGGAAAAACAGTCCAGACAGGATTCCAAATGCCGGCATTTCGGGCGACGAAGGTGGTCCGAAGAATCGCCCGACGGCATTGGTATCCTAGACGTCCTCAAGAGAATCGCCAACCGGAATTCGAAGCGTCATCCCGAGTCATCGAGGCGCCTCGGTGGCATCCAACATCCAAAGCGGTCGCCGATCCGATCCGGCGTTCCAAGCATTCCAACCTCCTCTCAATCGGTGCCACCCACCTTTTGAAAAACTTACCCCCATGCGAGGGGTTCGGTGCCGATAACGGGTGCTGCCGCTGTTGGGTGTCGAGAATCGGTGCTGCCGAGATTCGGTGCCTGCTGCCGACAATCGGTGCCACCCACCTTTTGACCGACAATCGGTGCCACCCACCTTTTGATGATGGTGGGTATGGGGTGCTTGAGTGGTCTGGGTGATTTTTGTGATTTTTGTGGCTCTGGGTTATCTGGGTGATAGCAGTCGGTGCCACCCACCTTTTGATGATGGGGTGCATGAGGTGCTTGAGTAGTCTGGGGGGGGGGTGCGATTTTTGTGGCTTTGGGTTATCTGGGTGATAGCAGTCGGTGCCACCCACCTTTTGATGATGGGGTGCATGAGGTGCTTGAGTGGTCTGGGGGTTTTTGTGATTTTTGTGGCTTTGGGTTATCTGGGTTAATTTGGTCCAAAGCTTGGCAATTCGTCGTTCACTTGTTGGTTCGCTCGCTGTGACTGGAAGCTTGCCCTGCCCGATGACAGACGCGGTTGATTGGGTGTTATGGCATCACGGCGCTGTGGGAAAATGCTTGGCATTGGAGTCGACAGGCCCCTACAATCGAACGGACTGATAGGGTGGCACGGGCAGGATGGTCCTTTCCGTCGTCCGCATTGGCCGAACAGGTACCTTCTAGGAGTTCCTGCATGATGATTCGAAGCGTTGGTTGCATCGCCTTGGCGGCATTGGTTTCCTTGTTTCCCGCAACGGGATCGGCCAAGGAGCCGGCCAAGGGACTGCAGTCGGGCGATGCTTTGGGGGCGTTTACGGTCCAGAAGGTGGGCGGCGCCACCGAAGATGGTGTCGAGGTGGGGGAATCGCTCTGCTACCGTTGCAAGTTCCAGTCGAGACCGATGGTGCTGGTCTTCACTCGGTCGACTGGTGATTCGGTGGGCAAACTTGCTAAGGAACTCGATTCTGCGATCGCCAAGCATGAAAAGCAGCAACTTCGCGGCTTGGTCTCGGTCATGGGATCGGATGCAAAGCAAGCAACGGATGTCGCCAAGAAGTTTGTCGAGTCTCAAGGGCTGAAGTACCTTCCGATCGCGATTCCCAGCGATATCCAGACTGGTCCGCGAGACTACCGTATCTCTCCGGACGCCGATGTGACTGTCGTGGTTGCTAAGGAAGGGGAAGTGGTGCAGGTCTTCACTTACAAGCAGTCCGAAGTTAAAGCCGAAGAGGTCATTCAGAGCGTCGAGAAAATGCTCAAGGGCTGATCCAGAGCCATCGGAGCCAATTCGTGATTTCCAGCCACAGCCCGCCGCAAGGCGGGCTTGGTTTTTTTTGGGGCCGAGCATTCATCGTAGATCGGTCTGTCCGCAACGATTGTTCCAATTGCCGCAATTGTTCTCGTTCTGCCGGTCGCGCATGCAGGGGAATATGGGTACTTTTTTCGAAGGTGCCAAATCCTGCAGAAAAGCTGGATGGGGAAAGGGATGGGAGTAGTCTAGAGAGGATAAGCAAGGCGAGTTCGAGATCCGCCTTGCATGGAGCGGCCTACTGCGTTAGCAGCTTAGCTCCCCTTGTCGATCGATCGCGGAGATCCTTCCATGCCACGTCGTATTCGCCAGATCATGCAGAAGCTGGATCGGCATGTTCAGCACTTCGCTCGCACGAACGAAAACATCGCCAGCAAGACAAACCTTCTTGCGCTCAACGCTGCCATCGAAGCTGCACGAGCCGGGGATGCCGGGAGAGGGTTTGCGGTAGTGGCCAGCGAGGTGAAGAATCTTGCCGAGCAAGCTTCAGGCAACTCCAAGGAATTCCGAGGTGTCATGCTGGGGGAGATTCATCAGGGGATCGACTTGACCGATCGCTTGATCCAGGAACTGGAAGGAACTCATCTAATCGAATTGGCTCGTACGCTGATTCAGTTGATCGTTCGCAATCTTTACGAACGGACTGCCGACGTTCGATGGTGGGCCACCGACGATGCCCTGGCCGATGCCTTGGCCAATCGCTCCCAGGAGACACTTTCCAGGGCCTCCAGTCGATTGTCGGTCATCAATCGCTTTTACAGCGTCTACATGAATCTGGCTTTGATCGCCTCGGATGGCACCATCCTATGTTGCTCGCGACCCGACCAGTATCCGACCTGTGTCGGATCGAATGTCCAGAGCGAATCGTGGTTTCGCAGGACGATGGGGACAGCCAGCGGCAACGATTACGTGGCCGACGAGATCCACTACAGCCCTCTGCATCGCAACCTTCCGGTCGCTCTCTTTTCTGCCGCAGTTCGCGCAGGAGGGGATCTCCATGGTGCTCCATTAGGAGCTTTGGCGGTCTTCTTCGATTGGGGTGAGCAGTCTCGCTGCATCGTCAAGGATGAGCCAACGCTGTCGGACGAAGAATGGAAACGCAGCCGGGTTCTGTTACTTGACGCATCCTTCCGTATCATCGCTGCTAGCGACGCCATCGGAGTCTTTCAGTCTTATCCTCTGAAGACGGAGGGAGTGGATAAGGGTGCCTACATCGACAACTGGGGCAACACCGTCGCCTTTTCCAAGACGATCGGCTATCAGGAATTCGATGGCATGGGTTGGTACGCCGTGATCGAGCAAAAAGCGCCACGGATGGAATCGGACTGATAACCGATACCTTGGGCTACCGCGTTCCTATGGTGAGTCGGACAAGCATTGGGATTACGATTCCTAAAGAGTGGGGCATTCACTTGCCTGCGTGCAGCACCAGATGCGCCAACTCCGGCGCGATCAGTCGGTCCATCGCTAGCCGAACCCCCGCCGGCGATCCGGGCATCGTAAAGACCAGCTTTCGACCAACCCGTCCCGCCATTGCTCGGCTCAGCATTGCCGCCGGTCCTATTTCCTGGTACGAGAGGCACCGGAAAAGTTCCCCATAACCAGGAATTTCGGCATCCAGAAGTTCCTGAACCGCTTCGGTCGTCTGGTCGCGTGCGGCAAGTCCTGTCCCTCCTGTCAGTAGCACGGCATCGACCTGAGGGTTCGCCAGAAGAAAAGCCACCTCCGTACGAATCAGTTCCTGCTGATCGACGACGATCGAACGGGAGATAACGCGGTGTCCCACGCTATCCAGTGATTGCACGATCACGGCACCTCCCAGATCATCCTGCAACGTTCGCGTATCGCTGACAGTGACCACTGCCACTCCTACCGACTTGGGTGCCTGATCGCGATGCGATTGCGATGGAGAATTGTCTGGCACGTCTGGTACTCCTCACTAGCCGGTGGCTTCCGTCTTCGCGATGGGGATCCTGGGCGTCTACAATGGTTTGGAAGATTCAGCGGACCATTTCCTCTGAAACAACTGCCGACGATGATATCTTAGCGAAGGAGCTGTATTCTTGGATCCCCATCACTCGACAGCCACCCCTCTTGCATCGCCACATCGTCTCCCGGAGATGCCTCGCTATCTGGCCCCTTTTCATCCCAAAAGATTGCAGCACGCTTTTGCCGACGTGCTGATCATCGGCGGAGGTCTGGCGGGATTGCGAGCGGCTCAAGAGATCGATCCTTCACTTCGCTGCATTGTGGTGACCAAGGATGTCCTTGAAGAATCGAACAGCGCCTACGCGCAAGGTGGTATCGCCAGCGTCTGGGATGCCGAAGATCGATTTGATAATCATATTCAAGATACCCTAGTGGCCGGCGGATCGCTGTGCGATCGAGACATCGTCGAAATGGTGGTTCGTGAAGCACCCAGGCATGTCGAGGATCTGATCGCATGGGGAACGCATTTTGATCAAAGCGATGGAAAGCTGACGCTGGGGCGTGAAGGTGGCCATTCCCACCAGAGAATCATCCATGCACTTGGGGATGCGACAGGCCGAGAGATCATGCGAGCCATGATCGAACGGACCCGAGGTAATGGCAATGTGGAGATCTGGCCTAACACCTTTACCATCGACTTGGTGACGCACCAGGGAGCCTGCCGCGGTGCATTGCTGGCGCCTCAGGGAAGAGCCCCAATGATGCTATGGGCCTCGCAGACCATCCTCTGCACGGGAGGGTGTGGCCAAGTATTTCGGGAGTCGACCAACCCCAGAGTGGCCACCGGAGACGGCCATGCACTGGCCTACCGAGCCGGCGCGATGATGCGAGATATGGAATTCATGCAATTCCATCCCACGGTCCTTTACATCGCGGGCAGTTCACGAACTCTCATCACCGAAGCAGTCCGTGGCGAAGGAGCCTTTTTGATCGATTGCAATGGACATCGCTTCATGAGCGATTACGACAAGCGATTGGAATTGGCCCCGCGCGATATCGTCAGCCAGTCGATCGTCCGGCAGATGGAGAAAACGCAACACCCTAGTGTCTACCTGACGATGCAACATCTGGACCCGCAACATGTCAGGCAGCGATTCCCCGGGATCGCCGAAGTCTGCCGTAAATTCGGACTCGATATCGCCACCGATCGAATCCCGGTTCGTCCGGGAGCTCACTACATGATCGGAGGTGTGGTGGTTGACGATCACGGTCAGACCACGATCCCCGGTTTGCTGGCAGCCGGGGAGGTCACCAGCACGGGACTTCATGGCGCTAACCGCCTTGCCTCCAACAGCCTGCTGGAAGGACTGGTTTTCGGCAAGCGAGCCGGATCGCTCGCCAGCCGACTGGCAGTCACCACCCAGGGCCGGTTGGAAGTCCCTGCCGTTATCGCTCCCGAACTACCTGCCCCCGACCAACCGCTCGATCTGTCCGACGTACGCAATGCGGTACAGAGCCTGATGTGGCGCAAGGTGGGAGTCGAAAGGAACCAGCAGCGACTTGCCGAGGCAGTGGAAGGACTGGAAGGATATTGCCGTTACGCACTGGCCAATCCCCAGCAGACGATCGAAGGCTGGGAACTGCAAAACCTCCTCACCGTCTCTCTGATGATGGCCCACGCCGCGCTGGCCCGAGAAGAATCCCGTGGAGTCCACTTGAGAACCGACTTCCCTAACCTCGACGATCTCCAATGGCGACGCCATCTGGTCTTTCAACGCGAATCGACCTAGGGCTCGATTTGCATGGAGTTCCAAAGGCTGATCTGCCGAATTGGCGAAAGGGCTTCAAATCAAGAGGCGAAGGCAAATCTCTGCTTCGAGGATCCGTCAGAAGACGGGAAGGCCATAGCGTGGGTGAGGCGTTGGTTTCCCCCCAACGCTGCTGACTGGGTCGGTCCCAGGCGAACGCTTTTTGCAAGGTAGATTCCTTTGGAGGTCGATCGGGCCGCAGTCCGTAAGCGGTAGTATCAGAATCCTTGACTCCAGTGAGCGGGGATATCCCGGGTTAGCTTCCCCTGCAAAGGCAGTACAGGAATGCCGAAAGAGAGGCAACGATGAATTTGGGAGTCTTAGTGATCGCGGTTGCGGTCGGGTTCTTCGCGCTGCTCTGGCTAGTGCAGACCCTGCTGCGACCCTTTGCCACTGGTCCGAAGCAGCCAAGGGAAGATCGGTCGCCGCCGACCCCCAGGATCGATGCCGATCAGCAGGCGGTGATCGAGCAGACGCTGTGGTCTGAGGGGAAAATCGAGGCGTGTAAGAGGACGATGGAGATCGCAGGATGCGATCTGCGGACTGCCAAAGCGATCGTCGACAGCCTCGAGTTATTGCGAAAAGGGGATCCTTGAGGCTGATCAGGCCTCGCGGAATCGGTAACCGACGCCGCGCACCGTTTCGATTGTATCGGCATGCGCCCCCAGTTTGCGTCGCAGCGCGCGGATATGGACGTCGATGGTTCGTACCAGTACCAGGGTGTCCCCACCCAGCGCCGCATCGATCAGCTCGGCGCGATCAAAAGCGCGTCCGGGCTGCCGGATCAGTGTATCCAGCAATCGAAACTCACTCTTGGTCAGCTCCAGCTGATCGTTGCCTGCCATCGCCTTGAAACGTCTGCGATCGACGGAAATCCCCAGCCTCGCCACCACATCTCCGTTGGCATCCGGCAGCTCTTCCGTACGACGTTTGAGCGCCTTGATACGCTCCATGAGCACGCGCACACTGAAGGGCTTGGTGACGTAGTCATCAGCCCCGACATGAAAACCCAGCAGCTGGTCGGCCTCTTCGGCCTTGGCGGTCAACATCATCACCAGCAATTCCTTCGTCTCGGAATTGCTTCGCAGCTGACGACAGACTTCGATCCCATCAAGACCTGGCAGCATCACATCCAGCAGGACAATATCCGGAAGCTTGAGTTGGGCCTGCGTTAAACCGTCGCGACCGTCTACAGCGCGATGGATTTCATACCCTTCGCGCTGCAGATTGTAGGCTAGGATGTCTCCTAGCGAACGGTCGTCCTCGACGATCAGGATACGAGTCTTTGCCATAGCGAGTTCACTCTAAGGGCCTTGCTGCAGGCTTATCCCGCAGCCTGAGTCGGCAGCGCGTCGGACGGCCCGCCGCGCCGGTGCCTGACGATGATTCCTTCCACCATGTAGACGAGATCGGAGGCAATGTTGGCAGCGTGATCGGCAATCCGTTCCAAATGCCTTGAGACCGAAAAGCAGTGAAGCGCCGTCGAAATCCAGTCCGACCGCTGCGCCATCAAACGCGTCAACTCGTCGATAACGCGTACATTCATCTGGTCGATCGCATCATCGCCGGCGATCACCTGGTAAGCCAGTTCCAGATCCTGCTGCACAAAGGCATCCAAGCTACGACGCACCATCGAGGTGGTCATGGCTGCCATCCCAGTGAGCTGCTGGGGGATCGGAAACTCCCCTTCGCTCCGAATGCTCAACGCTCGCTCAGCAATGTTGACCGCTAGATCCGCCATCCGTTCCAGATCGTTGTTGACTTTCATCATCGTCGCGATGCGGCGCAGGTCGGCCGCTACCGGCTGGTGCATCGCGAGGATCTTCAGGCACTCCTCTTCGATCCGCACCTCGGTCTGGTCGACATATTCATCCCTGGCAATCACCCGTTCGGCCAGATCCGAATTCCGCTCCACCAACGAACGAACCGACATCCCGATCATTTCTTCCACCGAGGCGGATAGACCGAGAAGTCGGTTGTAGGCTTCTTCCAGATCATGGATTAAGTGCCGAGACATGCTGTTGGCTTCCTGGGTTGCGACCGATTTTCGGGGCTCCGCCGACAAGCGGAGCTCGCTGGCCTATGCGGACCTCTCAAGCATTGTGGACCGCCCGCCCGACTCTCGCCTAGGGCCCCTGAAAGACACAAATAAAACCAAAGTGTCGATTGGGAGCCGCTTGGGCAGGTCAAAGTCTTGTGACTTTCCTGCATTCACAACCGTCGGACCGATTTTGAACCAATACTTTCTTCTAGACTATCGAAGAAGCGTGAAGAATTGGTTCGGTTTTCGTGAAGATCCGGACGGAAGGAGACATTTGGACCGATCAGTTCAGCCTGGCGTTGAATCGATGCCGGTCCGTGGTATCCGCACCCGCATCGTGGTCCCCTCCCCTACCCTACTGGTCGCCTCGATCGACCCTCCATGCGCCTCCACCCACTGCCTGCAGATCGCCAAGCCCAGTCCAGAACCGCCGACCTGGCGCGATCGGGATGGATCTGCTCGGTAGAAACGATCGAACAAATGAGGCAGATGTTCCTCCGCAATTCCCGGTCCGGTGTCGCTGACCACCCACAGGGCCCACGGTCCTTCCAAATGCGAAGCGACCGTGACGCTACCACCTGCCCGGTTGTACTGGATCGCATTGCTCAGCAGATTATCGAGCACCTGTCGCATGCCGTCGCGATCGATCAGGGCGATCACTGAGCTACCGGCCAGTTCGAGCCGTACCTGATGCTTTTGAGCCAGTGGTGAAAACGAATCGACTACCTGTCTGGCCAGATCCTGAAGATCCGCCGGTTGCTGCTCCAGAATCTCCCGCCCCTGGTCGCCGCGCGCCAGTTGCAGGAGATCCTCGATCAGGCGTTTCATCCTCCCGCCAGATCGCAGGCAGGTTTCCAGCGCGGCACGATACTCGGTATCGCTTCGAGGTCGACTGAGCGCCAGTTCCGCCTGCGACATCCAGACAGCTAGCGGGGTCCGCAGTTCGTGGGACGCATCGGCGGTAAACTGCTTTTGCTTGGCGAAGGCTTCATCGAGTCGATCCAGCATGGCGTTGAGCACACTGGCAAGTTCCGAAAGCTCGCGATCCAGTCCTCTGCTGTCGACGCGTTCCCCCAGACGCTGGCTGCTGACCAGACTGGCCGTGCGATGAAATCGTTCCAGCGGTGCGATGGATTGCCCAGCAATCCACCACCCAACGGCTAGACAACCGACCCAGAACAGTGTCGCCAGCGCCAACGTGATCAGCGATGAGATCATCCAATGGCGTTCGACCGGTCGCATGTCGATCGCAAGCAATAGATCGCAGCCATGGACCAAAGGTACCCGACGCGTTCGAATCGCCCCGGCATCTCCCGGTGATGGCTGGAACTCCTCGCGCAGAACCATCCCATCGGGATCCACCACCCGCAACGACATCGCTTGCAGGCTTGGCCAACCCATCCAGCGACTCAGCCAATCCGCAGGCCAGACCCAAGGGGGACCGGGCTGCCCCGGTCCCGGGCGCAGGGCTGGACCAGCCTCCTCCCCGAGACGCTGAGGATAGGGATCGCGAGGTCTGCCAAAACGCCCCGGAGCCCCCCGGCCAGCACTAGGTGGTGGTCCTGGTCGAACCATTTCTTCGCTGCGACGCGCTGCAGGTGGATCCCGCAGTGGATCTTCTCCCGTTCTTGGTTCCATGGAGTCGATCGGAGGACGAGGAGGGCGTTGGGGTGGTTGCGCGGTCATCGGCCATTCGATGGCGTCGACGCCACCCCAGGCAAACGCAGTCGCCGCTCGCCCTATCATCTGATTCCACTGGAGATCTGCCATCGCCATCGCGTGGCGTCGCTGCTGACTGATTAGCAGAAACGCAAACGCCACAATCACCAGAGCCAGCAGGATCGCATAGCCGCACTGCAGTCGCCATCGCATCGAACTAGCCATCGATCGAGTACCCCTGGCCCCGATGGGTCACGATCGTTTCGGATCCCAGTTTCTTGCGGATATGGGAAACGTGGACATCCAGCAGGTTGGAGAGCGTGTCGTCTTCTTCATCGAAGAGATGATCATACAGTTCGGTTCGACTGACCACCTTGCCGCGATGCAGGACAAGATAGGCGACCAAGGCGAATTCCCTCGCCGTCAAAGGAACGATCACTCCGTCTCGCACAATTCTTCGCTTGGCCAGGTCGACTTCCAGACCCAACGATTCCAGCATCACCACCGACTGTGACTGGCCCGCCGCGCGGCGAATCAAAGCGCGCAGTCTCGCCAGAAGTTCGGTCAATGAAAACGGTTTGACCAGATAGTCGTCGGCGCCAAGATCCAGTCCGCTGACACGATCTGCCAAGGTATCGCGCGCTGAGAGAATGAGCACCGGCGTCCCCCGTTCTGCCCTCACTCGTCGCAACACTTCCAAACCGCTCAGTTTTGGAAGCATCAAATCGAGCACCAGGGCATCGTATTCCCAGAGGGTTGCCTTCTCTAAAGCCTGCTGGCCGTCCGTTGCGACGTCGACCGCATAGCCCGATTCGCGCAGGGCCTGCGCGATGGTCGATGCCAGATCCGGTTCATCTTCTACCAGCAAGACCCGCACAGGCTAGTCCTTTTTCTGCCAAGTGGCCTCGACGTGTCGTCTTCCGCACTGGCCATGTGGGAGCGGCCAGGGAATCGAACACGAGCACGGTGGGAAAGATGGAATGCAGGAAGCGATCACGGAAATTTCGAGGAAAGAAAAATCCTCACCCGATGTGCGTGGGCAATCGGGTGAGGAGGATTTGCAAGATTGTAGCGCAGGCTAAATCTTGGTCGGACCTTCACCGCCAGCGGGGGCATCGTCAGCGGGTGGCCGAGCTGGCCGGTCGCCGTCACCAGGAGGTCCTCGCCGCTCTCCCGGACGCCCTGGCCTTTCGCCTGGGCCGCTTCCAAAGCCACCTGGAGCACCCGCGCCTCCCGGACCTCCGGGGCCGCCAGGACCTCCTGGGCCACCTGGTCGACCGCGACCGGCTCCAGGACCTGCTCCACCTCCTGGTCCCGGTCCCATGCCTGGTCCGCCCGGTCCCATCTGCGAAGCTCTCGCGGCCATCTCCTTAGCAAACTCCATAAACTCGTCGCGACTCAATTGACCATCGCCGTTGCGATCAAAGCTGAAGGCCCGCTCCGCCATCCTGTCTGGCGATGGGCCACCGCGCATGCCCGGACCACCTTGGCCCATGCCAGGACCGCCAGGGCCACCGAATCCACCTTGACCACCCTGGCCCATACCGGGACCGCCTGGGCCACCGAATCCACCTCGACCACCCGGGCCCATACCTGGACCACCTGGGCCACCGAAGCCGGGGCCTCCCAGCCCGGGACCACGACCACCGAATCCACCAGGGCCACCTGGACCAGGGCCACCTGGACCAGGGCCACCTGGACCAGGGCCACCTGGACCAGGGCCATTCGGGCCAGGCGGTGGACCTTCACCCGGAGGCGGAGCGGGCCTGTCGTTCGGAGGTGGAGGAGGGTTGCCTCCCTCAGGAGGTGGCGGTGGGGGGCCGTCGGGAGGCGGACCTCCTTGTGGACGTCCTCGCTGGCCCCCATCAAACTCATCCGGGGTCAAGACTCCATCGCCGTTGCGATCGAGCGACTTGAGTCGTTCGGCGGCGGCGGCCATTTCGTCGGCGCTGATCTGATGATCCTGGTTGGTATCGAGTGCAGCGATCAGCGGATGGGGAGCGCGGGCTCCTTCGGGTGGTCGGCCCTCGGGGCGTCCGGGCCCACGCCCTTCACCTCGTGGCCTACCTTCGTCGCGTGGTCTTTCTCCATCACGAGATCCTTCGCGCCGTGGTCGTTGATCGTCAGGGGGGCGTCCCTCTGGTGGTTGGGCCAGTGCGACCCCTAGCCCCCCGATGCCTAATGCTGCCAGCCATCCCGCTCTTCTCTTCATCGCTGTTACCTCCTGGTTGGAATCGCTAATCCGGCAATTGGCAGCGCGGTTGCGCCGGCCACTGCCACTGGCATCCTACAAAAGAGAACCTGAAAGGAAGATGAAAGCCAAAGAAAAAATCGATCGATTTTCGGGGCTTTCGAAATCCATGATCCCTGCGCGATCGATGCAAAAGGCAGCAGGTCTATCGACATAAGGGCCAATCACGGCGTGAGGTTGGCTGCGCGGCGAGCCTGCTGTCGCCTTCGGGCAGCGATCGGTTGCCAGAGCATCCAGAGGCCGGTGCCCCACAGGCCCAGCAGTGCCAGAGCAACAGGCAGGAAGATCCCTAGTTTGGAATAGTCCCCGGCAAAAAACGATCCGTCGTGCAGCGATTCGATCCAGTCGCTGCGTCGGATCGCCCGCTGCAAAAGCCGGCCGCTTTCCAGATCGACCTGCAGCTCCCATCCGTCCTTCATCAGGACTTTTGCGATCCCTTTGGAGGGACGCACGTCGATTCGGTCGACCTGCTTCCAGGTAGCATCCTTGGTCGCCGATCCATCGCTGGCGCGCACCGTTTGGAGGATTTGCTCCCAGGCCACGCTCGGCTCCCGCACCTCCGTCCGCTGCTCGGGCGGCTGCACCCATGCAATCTGCTTCTTGAGCTGCAGTGCGATTCCGGTGACGATCACCAGCAGCAGGGGCAGAGCAATCGCCATGCTCATCCAGTAATGCACCCGTCGGTTTCGCATCGATCCCTTGCCCACGATCGTTCCTTCCCTTCTGCTCGTTCTACCCTCAATCGGTTCAACTCATTCCTGCAGGGGTTGGCTTGCGTTTACTTTCGGCAGGTATCGATCTGCCGACACGCTGCGACGGCATGGATTTCGTTGCCTCAAGCCCAAGGAAGTTCCGCCTGCACACCTCGCATGCGATCCAGCAGCAGCCCCACGGCTTTGACCATGGTATCCAGAGGCATCGACGCAAGGCTGCGTCCACTTTCCCGTACCTGCTGATCGCTCAGCGGAAGGTGGATAAACGCCACTCGTCCTGTCTTGCCATGCGTCTCCAGCCAGTGATGCGACAGGTAGAGGGCAGCATTGCAGAGGTATGTACCGGCATGGTAGGAGACGCGTGCGGGGATCCCCGATTGACGCAGGTAGCTGGCCCAGATACCCAGCGGAAACTTGCTGCGGTACCCAACCGGCCCACCCACCACCAGATCGCCGAAGTCTGCCCCTTCGGCTTCGGTGACGCCCGCCACATTGATGGCGATCGCTTCCAGGTGGATCTGCGATATCCCGGGCGCTTGGCCTAAGTGAATGATGCTGTCGAATCCTCGCGCCAGATCAACCTCCAACCGCTCCTGAAACCTCGTTAGGCTGACTGGATAGCGCCGCGTGATCACGTTGGGGATCGTTCCTCGCACGCGAAGCAACTCGACAATCGTCTCCCAGCTGGAGTTGCTGCTCCATTGATCGTAGGGTTCGAAAGCGGTCAGCAGAATGCGCACGGATCGTCTTCTCGAAAAGCCCCAGAAAGAGCCTGCGGGGGATTGCCCAGCTAGGGCCCCACGCCGCAATCTCCTTGAAGTATAATCAGACTAACCCCATGAGTTTGGCTCGCGCACCCTGCGGAAGCCAACTCGCGATAGCGGGGACTGCCAGACCCACCTAGAGACGCGGTTCGTTCCCAACGGACCTTCCTCCCAGTCAAGGTAACCTAGCGATGAAGCTGCTGATGAGCCATTTTGCACGTCTGATCCCTTTCGTTGCCGCCGTCCTCTGCTACGTTGCAGGCCCCCTGACTGCTCAGTCGGTCTTCCCCGACAAGGCTCTGGAAGCCGCCGTTCGGAAGGAGGTTTTTGCCAAGCGATTCAACGAAGAACCGATCACGGCCGACGATGTAAAAAACATCTCTCAGGTGGTCGCCAAAGGAAAGGGAATCACCAGCCTGGAGGGACTGCAGCACTGCACCGCGATCATGCTGATCGATCTGGAAAATAACCAGATTGCCGATCTGGCTGCCCTGAAGGAATTGAAGCAATTGCAATCGGTGAATCTGGCGGGGAACCAGATTGAGTCGATCGAACCGATGGCGGGGCTCACCGCGATGCAGTACCTGGAACTCTCCCGCAACAAGGTGAAAGACATCGCTCCCGTCAAGGCGATGACCAACATGCGGTCGCTCTATCTTTCCGACAACCAGATCACCACCCTGGAGCCGGTACAGGAATTGAAGAAGATTTGGACTCTCTATGCGGCGCGAAATCCTATTTCCGACTTTGCCCCCGTCGGACAACTAAAATGGCTCAGTTCGCTCGACCTCCAAGGCTGTCAGATCAAGGACCTCAGCTTCCTCAAGCCGTTGACGGAACTGCGTTACCTGATGCTGGTCGACAATCAACTGGCCGATCTTGGTCCGTTGGTCGAAATGTGCAATGCCGATGCTCAAGGAGACAAGCGATTCGCTCCCTTCCTCAAGCTCTATCTCCACAACAATCCGCTCAGCGATGCTGCAAAGAATGAACAGCTCGCCAAGCTGAAGGAGATCGGCGTGCGGCTGAATCTCGATCCAATCAAGAAGTAGGCTAGGTCTCGTTGAGACCAACACGTTCGACCGCATCGTACGACGGAAGTCCAGGCTGTCTTGAGTGAGGACGGACTACAAGTCGGTCCTCACTATCTAGTCCGTTGTGAGTAAGCCGAACTAGAAGTCCGTCCCACAACCGATGGGGCGCTCGCAGACGAGTCTGGATTGGGACGTAGTCAAAAGGTAGGCAAGCTGTGCAGCGAAAGAGGCACTGCACAGCAAGGGGAGCATCTGCCTAACCTTCTGTTGGCTATCGCCACTGGCAATTTCTGTGTCGACGCTATAGGTCTAACCTTGGTGTGAGCGCGGATGCGACCAAGTTGCGGTCGGTCCTAAAAGTGGGGAGGCAAGCGGTGATTGCCGCAGTCAAGCCATTGTCGCTTAGCGGACAAAAGTGGAATATGCGCAAACCGTCGGAAAAATTTCTTGCCCTCGGCATCTTCTCATAGGGAGGATTCGTGCGACACCGTCTAAGGCTTGAAGCAAGCGCGGGTAAACGATGCCAATTCCAGATGACTTGCTCTCGGAATGCCTGACCCGTTGGGGCGGTCCACTGACTGCATGGCTCCGGGGGCGTTGCAGCCAGCCAGAGGATCTGGTGCAGGAAACGTTTTGCCGTCTGTACACTCTCCCGGTGCTTCCCGACCGCCCTGGAGCGTGGCTGTTTCGAGTTGCCGGGAATCTGTTGCGTGAAGAGTATCGCAGCAATACCCGACGACGGGCCAGAGAACTTCGATACGCTCCGCAGGAATCTGTCTCCGCTCCTTCGGTCGATCCACGCCTCCAGGAAGTCCAGGAGGCGGTCGAGCGGCTGGAACCGGAACTCAAGGAGGTGGTGATCGCTCGTACCTGGGGTGATCTTACGCTCAGCGAGACCGCCGAAGTCCTCGGCATCTCGACGACTACCGCACATCGGCGTTATCAGGATGCGCTTTCGCAACTGAAGACCCTTCTGAACTAATCCGAAATGTGATGCATTGGAATGAGGAGTTTGCAGATGACGACATCTGAGGAATCACCCTTGGAGCGATTGCTGCGGGATGCCACGCCGAGGCTGAATCCGGTGGAGCGGGATCGAGTGATTCTGGAGTGCGGTCGGCGCATGGCGATGCGACGGCAGTTGGGCACAGGGATCGCTTCATCTGTCGCAACCGCCGCATGCATGTTGGCATTGGTAACCCTTGGAAGGCCATCCACGGTTTTCCCGGACACGAAGATCGATCGCGCAGAAGGAGTTGCTGCGGCACCGAAGGGGGAGATCCGCCAAGAGCCGTTTCGAGTTCCTTCAGATCACCCCATAGAGAAGTCTCTACCGTCAGATGTCTGGAATGCTCGACTGGACCCCAGCCTCATCGTTCCACTAGACAAACCAGCGTATTCATCCGCTAAGCCAACTGATGTACCTGTCGATCACCGAATTCCTTCGGGGAAGATTCTCAAAGCAACGGACCGCGACTATTCCGTCTGGCTTGGAAGCATTTGAGATGCCAGCTAGTAATCACCTTTCTTCATGGGAGTTGAGCATCATGAAACATCGGGCGATTTGCCTTTCAGTATTCCTATACGTTCTGGCATGGCCTAGTCTGTCGAGCGCGCAGCAAGCGCCATCGTTATCAATAACAGGTGGGATGCCGCAGCCTTTGGAGGCACCGAATCTGGTGGTGACGCGAACCTTGCTGCTTCGTCCCGATCCGGCGGATCAGCAGCCCGGCTTCGATCGACTCTATCCTGCAACCGACCAATGGACAAAAGGGGACGCAGCACCAATCTTCTTGCGGATGAACTGGGAGGCTGGTTCTCGCATCCAATCGTTACAGGAACTTCGCCGCGATATTGATCTGGATACACCTCTGGAGCAATTGGATCTGGATCGGATCGATCGTAGTTTCGCGATCAATTTGAAGGAGATGCGCCGAGCTGCCTATCGGGAACGGGCCAATTGGCAGTACCCATTTCGGGAAGGTCCAGTCATGGAGGTGCTCCTGCCGGATGTTCAGGAGAGCCGAATTTACAGCCACGCACTGCTTGTCAAAGCGCGAAGTCATCTGGCGCGAGGTGAGACGGTTCAGGCAGAGGAACTGATCTGCATGACGACCGGGCTGGCTCGGCATATTGCCGAGACACCCTTCGTGGTCTCCCGTCTTGTGGCGTTGTCTCAATCGAAACTCTCACTGGACGTGTTCGAAGAACTGCTTCAGATTCCCTCGGCAGGGAATTATTACTGGGATCTGAGCAGCCTTCCTCGTCCCCTGGTGGACTTTCGATCCGCGATTCAGTTTGAACGGGCCTGGATCTGGCGGGGAGTTCCCGAATTGGAGGCAATAGAGCGTCTGGAGACGAAATCGCAATGGGAAAATGCCGCTCTAGCTCTCTACAGGCTGCTGGAACTGCCTGCCCCGGGGGCTCCTGAATCGGAGGTGGTGATTCGCGATTGGGTGAAGGTCTCTCGCAAGCGACTTCCAGGGCGACTTGAATCGATTGCGCCAGAGTTGGCCCAAGCCGTTCCGTCGATGAGCGATGCGGAGGTAGCCGTCCGCTACTGGATGATTCGACACCAAGAGGAGGAACGTCTGACGGCCAACTGGGCGATGTTGGAACCTTGGGAAGCGATCGAGCGTTGGGAAGAGGAGGCTCGGAAGCAAAAGGAGCGGACGGACGATGAGCTGCCGGTGCAGAAAGTACTGGGGAAGCCACGCCATGCTTTGATGGCGGGAAGTCGATTGGATCAGCAAGTCGCGATGTTGCGTGGTGTCGAAGCGATCCGCGATCACTTGGCGATCCATGGAGTACTACCCGACTCCTTGGAAAACCTGCGCCTTCCGGTCCCATCCGATCCGCTGACCGCCAAGCCGTTCGTCTATCAGGTCGAACCATCGGGCAAGGAGGCGACACTGTCCAGCCCCGTCGTGGAACTGGTGCAGTACGACGACGATTCCCGGAAGACGCGTTTTGGCCGCAAGTACCTTTTAAAAATAGCTCCCTGAGTCGATCGCAAGAGAAGAGGGGGCCATCCGGCTTTATCGTGGGTTGCGATCGCTTCACTGCCGCGACTCAAGAAATGCCGGTGGCCACAGCACCCAGTCACCCTCCCTCAGGGAGGGTGAGATCCATCGCACGTATTGTATCCGTAGCCCTCGCGCCTACGACTTCATCCCGCCTACTCCGGTCGGCCGGACGGATACACACCACAGAATTGCCGGATGGACCGAAAAAAGGCAGCGTCAGCCGCGCACCCGGCCTCTTCATCTCACGGCGTCACAAGGACACCGACATTCTTTAGAAATCCATCGGTCCATTCACTCTCCGTGGCTCTGTGTCTCCGTGAGAGGCGATGAGTCGCGATCCGTTTTTTCGCTCCATGGTGACCTACTGACCCACAAAATTGTCGGATGCACCAGTTTTTGCCTCGTGATGGCCCTTTCGATCGGGTCTGGAAGTCGGTTGGTCGCACGCGAAGACGCCAAGACGCGAAGAAAGACAATCTGCAGATCCGTTGGCAGCACACGGCGACCGGTTCGATGCGCGATTCGACCTGTCGATTCGATTAACAACCAAAGGTCACAGTCCACGGAAAGAATCGACGGGATACCCAAGCAGGAATCTCAAATGGGAAGGGACGCTATGTGGCTTTGTGCCTTCGCGGCTTCGCGTGAGCCAAAAAGGAGGAGTTGCTCGATGTCACAAGAAGTCATGAGGGGGGAGAATTCGTCCCACTGGCATTGTTCCCCATGGCAGTGGAATTCAAGGCATCCCGATCGATTTACCCTTTGCGGATCATCAGATGGGATGTTTGGTGATGCTAGAGTCAGGCTGCACATGTCCAATAGCAACCTTCGGTGGCGGAGTTGATTTGCCGCCCGAGGGAGTTACCGCATTGTCGGATGGAACAGAGATTAGGAATATTCTTGACGGGATGGCGTGAGCCGTCCTGCGACCTTCCAGAGGCGACTTCAATCGAATGTGTGGAATGATCGCTGCCTAAAAGAATCCCAGATGGATCAAAAAAGAACCGCCAGGGGGTCGCTGGATTCCCTGACGGTTCTTCAGAGTTGGGCGAGCACTTGTCGCAAGTCTTGGCGTGCGACGCAATCGATTCGCTGACAGATAAAGCTTGGCGGTCTGTTGCCGCTTGTTACTTTTTCCGCTGAGCCATTTCATCGCGGAGGCGGGCAGCCAGTTCGTACTGCTCGGTGGCAACCGCATCGGCCAGCCGTTCCGGCAGCGTCTTCCCTAGCTCGTATTCGCTCCGCAGCGACTCGCGGAACTGCTTCAGCTTCTGCACCATCTCATCTTCTTCGTAAAGATCCTCCGCTTCATGCTCGGCGAAGAGATCTTTCAGAGTCTGGAGCCCCTCGTTGATGGCGTTGACCGCTTCTTCGGCGTCTTCATTTTCTAGAGCCAGGAAGGCGAGTGCCTGGGTGCGGTGGAAGAGGACAAAGGGTCGGTACTGTTCGTGACTCATCACCCAGTCTTCATCGGGGCCGTGGTCGCGGCAGACATCCATCAACTCCAAGGTGTGATCGGCATCCTGGACGGCTCGCTGGTAATGCTGCAGTCTCAGCCAGGAAATCCGGCGATGGTAGTACTGCGCGAACTCCCTGTCGGCCTCAAAGCACTGCTCCTCGGACATGGCGAAGTCCGGTTCGTCCGCTTCGCAGTTGAGCAGGTAGGCGAGGTAGGTTTCGAAGCCATCGAATCGACTTCCGTCGGGACGGCCCGTCGTTTCGATCTGCAGGATCCCCATGTCGATCCGCATTTGGATGACATCACGACCATCTTCGCCTTTGACCAACCGTACCGATAAACTTTGCGGATCGTAGGACCAATCCTTTAGTAGACGATCCAGATGTTTGTCACTCGACATGGAGTGTCGCCTCCGTGGGGGGCTCACAGCGCCAGGGTTCTGGTTTGGATTTCGACTTCCACATTCCATTCTGTTCAGCCGATCTATTGGAAACCAGACCCCGACGGGGCAAGGGATACCGCCTGTACCTTTTTTGACGATGCCGGACGACTGGTCCTGCATCTGCCAAACATCTTTCGAGCCACTCTGCGGAAAGAGAAGAGCAGGCCCAGAAAAACTGTATGAATCTGGGGAAAGCTAACTGCGACAATTGGGGACCCCAGGCTTGGAGGCATCGCTGGGATGGCAGGTGGAGGTGCATCGGGAAGAGGGCCAGGATCATCCTTCCCAGCGGGGTGTGGAGCGACCTGATTTTTTGTCGGCCTGCCGCTGCTTGTCCTGCAGTCGCCGGCGGACCGATCCGTGGGTGGGACGAGTCGGCCGGCGGGGGATGACGGGCTGCATCGCCTGCAGGATCCATTGCCTAAGGCGTTCCTTGCATAGTCGTTTGTTGGTTGCCTGATCGCGCGAGGTCTGGCTGGTGATCAGGATGGATCCATCCTGCAGCCAGCGGCTTCCCACTAGGGCTCGCAGACGCTGCTGGGTGCGATCGTCCAGCAACGGGTTCCCTTCCGCTTGCCAGCGCAAAGTCACCTTGGAGTTGACCTTGTTGACATTCTGACCGCCTGGACCGCTACTGCGCGCGATGATCCACTCCAGCTGCGTCTCGGGAATTAGCAGATTCGAGTTGATCGCTATCCCATCCATCGGTCAGGCACCTTGGTCATGTTGGTATCGTCTCGGGCTGTTCGTCTCGGGCATCTCTTCGCCGAATGCGTTGTGTGAGCGACCCCCGTGGGCCCACCGTACCCCGAGAGCTCGGTTATCATCATAGCGTCCCTCGCTTGCGATACATCCCGGCTTGTGAAATGACTTCCCTAGCTAAATCGTTGTTGCGTCACAGCAATCCATGAATCCCCAGATCCGGCTCAGCGGCCCCTGGTGGATCTCCCTGATTGCCGCGACCGTTCGGAAGGAATTGCCTCATGAACGCTACGGGTCAGACTCCGATCGCCCTTCGAAGGTTCGCGCTTCGGTCGCTTGCTACCAGCGTGGCGATCGCACTGCTGGTAGTTGCCTCCCCCCTTCCCTGCTCCGCGCAGGATGCTTCCATTAGCGAGGCATCCCCGGCGGCACCCGCATCGCTGTGGAGTCGCGATGGCGCGGATTGGCCCCGGATGCTGGGCCCGCATGGCGACAACCGGTCGAACGAATCGAGGGTGCAGTTAGAGTGGCCGGCAGGAAGCGAACCGAAGATCGTATGGACTCTGCCAACAGGAGTCGGTTACGCCAACGGAGTGGCTGCCTATGGACGATTTTTTCAGTTTGATCGGTTTGAAGACACCGAGCGGCTGACGTGCGTCCATGCGGAGACGGGCAAAGTCCTTTGGACTGCTGAAGCGCCGGTGGAGTACATCGACATGTATGGCTACAACAATGGTCCGCGTTGCAGCCCTCTGGTCGATGGCGGTCAGGTCTTTGTCCATGGTGTTGCCGGAAGGTTAGCCTGCTACCGTGTCGAAGATGGAAAGTTGCTTTGGCAGCGCGATCTGACCGAGGACTATCATGTCGTTCCTAATTTTTTTGGTGTCGGTTCGGCACCTTTGGTGGTAGGGGATCTTCTTTGGGTGATGGTCGGTGGTTCTCCCAAGGATGTCGCCATTGCGCCCGGCCTTCTGGATGTTGCCAAACCCAACGGGACGGCGATGGTTGCCTTCGATCGGTGGACCGGCGAGGAAAAGTATCGCCTGGGGAATGACCTAGCCAGCTATTCAGCACCGATTCTGGCCACCCTCAATGGGAAAACTTGGTGCTTGGCGTTTTGTCGACAGGGGCTGATCGTCTTCGACCCCACCAATGGCCAGATCGCCGATACGTTTGCGTGGCGCTCTGAGGTCTTCGAAAGCGTCAACGCCGCCAGTCCCATCGTCCGAGCTAACGAAATCTGGCTGACCGAAACCTATGGGCCGGGATCGGTCAAGCTAGAGCTGAAGGATGGGAAGCTGAAGGAGCTGTGGCGGGACGAGAAGCTGCAAAAGAACCAGGCGATGCGAGCTCACTGGGCTACGCCGATTCTTCGCGATCGATACCTTTTTGGCTGCAGTGGACGGAATGAGCCCGACGCCAATCTTCGATGTGTCGACTGGGAAACTGGTAAGGTCCAGTGGCAAGTGCGCAATCGCGATCGCACCACGCTGCTGGCAGTGCAGGATCACTTTTTCGTCTACGGTGAGTATGGTCAGCTTGCGCTGATGAAGGCCAATCCCGATCGGGCGGAGGTGGTCATCGCGTGGGACTACGAGCAGAAAAGGGGAGAAGATGGCCGTCCGCTACTGGAAGCCCCTACCTGGTCGCCGCCGGTTCTGTCGCACGGCTACCTTTACCTGCGCGGGGCAAAGCGAGTCGTCTGTCTGGATGTCCGCCAACCGGCTCCCTGATCCTGGACGAGTATCCCAAGGAACGCTTCGCGAATCAGCGGCGATCGTTTATGATGGATCATGACTCAAGCGGCGAACAGGTCATCGACTGTCGCCTTGAGTATCCGGAGAGGTGGCAGAGCGGTCTAATGCACTGGTTTTGAAAACCAGAGTCGGGGTAACCCGACCCAGGGTTCGAATCCCTGCCTCTCCGCTGGAAAATCGCGGTCTTGTAAAGTCTTTCCCATTTCTTGCCAATCGCTTTGGCGTTCCTCGCACCCCCAGTGCTGGTTGGCCACGCTGGATGGGTACAAGGCAGATCGCAGCTTGGAAAGTCGCTTAGAGTGAAGCGCGGATTCCTTCTCCTAGCGGTGCTGGTTCGCCAGAACCGCAGGGATCCATTCCAATACGACGTGCCAAGATGCGAATCACTGGTCGTCATGGATCCCAGATCGCGATCCTATACACGAACCCTCTCAACCCAATTCGACGGTCCGTTATGAAGTTGCCCGCTTGGTCCCTCTTCGTGATGATCGCTCTCTTGCTATCTGGTTGCTCGGCCCGAACAGCGATCGCGATAGTTCGAATTTCTGATCCGGATGCGGGAGCGATTATCGACGTTCCGGTGCAACGCGACGGGACGTTTTCCAAGGAGACGAAATCCGGTGATACGCGCGTTGTCGCGTCTGGGACGGTTCGCGATGACCAAACTGGAATGTCTTCCGTGAAGCTTGTCTACGATCGCAGAGTGCGGTTGGCAAATGGAGGTAGCCGAGTGGAGAAGATCGAGACAACCTTTACGGCGCAACCAGGGGTCGAAGTACCTATCGGAAAGAATCCATCGACGCCAAACACCAGTGGAGATGCAACCGAAAAAGTCAAAGCGGTCCTTCTGCCGAGCAAGTAGCTCACGGAAGCCATTGGAAATACTCATGAGTCCCCAGCCGTCTTAGCTCAACCATTTCTGGTAACTGTCCATAGGGCAACTTGCCTTGGTAAAGGATTTCCCGGCTGGCATTGGCGGATCCCCGTGGACCTCTTGGCGAGGTTGCCTCGAGCGATAAACTTCTCTCAGAAGGCTCTCCCTTTGTTTGTCGGCCTGTTGAAAATTGTCATGGGCCGTGTAATCGCGAGGCAGCGATCACAAGGCGGAGGCGAAAGCCGAAGTGTTGTGAACTGCACAGAGCTTTGCTGTGAGCTTGGCGAGTTTGGAAATGGTCCCGATGGCCATTTCCAACAGAAGGTTAGCCCTGGCTTTGTTTGAAGAGATGTTCGTCTACGCGAATTGTGGTCTCTACTTGTGACAAACAAACGGATGGAGATGGTCGTGTTTGCGAGAATAGATACGATTGAGCCGAACCGATTCCCAAGTGCTTTCCGCAGTCTGCAGGGATTGATCGCGATCCTGTGCACATCGACGCTGATCTGGATCGTTGGCTGTGGGGAGTCGGCAACCACGGCCAAGCCTTCTTCCAGACCAGGGTCTGCGACGGCTTCGCCATCTACCGAGACCAAGTCGGACGTCCTGGCAGAGATCCTTCAGCTTGCGAAAAGCGGCGATACCGATACCGCCATCCAGCGCTTTGTCTCCAGTGCTCCGGACAACTGGATAGAATCCACCGCGCTGGCAGACCTCCGAATGTCCGAGGCTGCTTTTGCCAAGCTGGATCGTTTCGAAAAGACTCGCCTGCAACAGCAGTTTATCGATCGCGCTGTCGAGATCAAGGGATTGACTCGCGAAGTGATCGATCGAGCGAATGCGGCTAAGAAAAAAGGGGACAACGCAACTGCGGCTCGGTATGTGGAGGCAGTGAATCGCTTCGGCCGCCAGCTCCGCGACTACGACACGGTGCTTGTCTACCAACAGACTGGAAAGGCTCTGGCGGAATTGAAGCTTTCCGAATAGAGCTGCATGGATTGATGGTAGACACTGGCACGCCGTCGCATGCCACGGTACCGACTTTTAGGGAAGGCGTCTCCCGCAGGGCATCCGAATCAGCGTTCCATCGCGTCCAAGAATGAAGATCCAGTCTTCCTCAGGCGACAGCTTCACGCCGATCGGGTTCCTCAGGTCGACAGAAATCTCACTGGTCATCTGCGATTTGCGTATCGAACGTGCGCAGAAAGCCATCCTGGCTGACACCGACAAGTGTCACGGAGTCCCTGGACCAAGCAAGATCGCTGATAGGACTGCCCGCTGTACGCAATTTCCAAGCGATTTTGCGGTCGGAAATCCTGTAGCAAACCAAGGAGTTGTCTGAAATGGCTACAACCAAAAACCGCTCGTCTGGTGAAAAGCAGGTGCTGGATACATGCATTCCGGAAAAGTCATCCACGATACGCTCGGATCCAGAATTCGCATCGATGATCCGAACCGTCCTCTCTTCGACATACGAAATATAATTCCCATCCGGTGAAGTCTTGAGGATTCGATGGGCATGATTTCGCGGAAGCGTCTTCCATTTCATCTTCCGATTCGCTAGGTCCCAAGACGCGAGAGAAATCTTTTGACCCTCTGTCGACGTTGCCGTTTCCGGATCTACCGCAACGATCGCGACACATTCACCCCGCAAATGACCAACCAGAAAGCGAAAAATCACTTGATCATCCAGCTCGGTAGCAATCGATTCGGCCTGGGTTTGAGGATTCCAGCGAGTTAAGATGTTCGGTTCCTGAGGCTTTGTGTTTCCAGAGGTGACAGGAACGAGAAGCCCGCCGGAATCGTCAACAGCAAACCCAGAAGTCACCACACTCAAAGGTGGAAACAAGATACTTGAAGAAGGCTCATTGTGATGCGGACTGAGCTTCAAGACGTAGGCTTGGTCGTCCATCGTGTGCAATGCGACTTTGCCGTCGCGTAACGGAACAAACACCTTGATGTCCTCCCCACCGACTTTCATCGTTTTGGAGACATCAGTTCTGACGGTGCGAATCGCGCCATCTTCGCTGAAGCTGATCAACTCATCTTTCTCTGCATTCCAGCACAAGCTTGCTATCCGCTTGGTGTGAGGAGACCAACTGGAAAGTCGGCGTTGAGCGATGAGTTGATTCAGGTCGGACCACCCTCGGTATCGATTCTCGAACTGCAGTTCAATTCCATCCTCCTTAAATATGACCCCCTTGGGGATCTCCTTCCATTCGGGCTTGGTATTCCCCGCATCATCAGTCCATTCTCTGACGTAATTGTCGGAAAAAAAGATATTCTTCAGCGGCTTCTGGAACTCCAGATAAACGGTCCATCCGGGTTCTTCGTGGATTTGCTAGGATTCTCCTTCAAGGAGAACCGTCGTGCAAGACAAAGAGCTTTACCAACAGATCCTCGGCCTCGTTTCGCCCTGGACGGTAGCCAGCGTCGAACTGGATCACCAAGCCCAAGAG
>JBEISR010000009.1:0-167565 GCA_040375295.1 Planctomycetaceae bacterium | reverse complement strand
CTATCGGACCCCAGCGGCTTTCGCAGCCGCGTGTGTTGCGTCCGCCACGGCTGCGCCTACGCTCCAGCCCCCCACGCGTGAGCCCCCGCCCTCACCAGTTACCCACTTGTTACCGTCATAGCGAGTACTACCGAAATTTCGAGCCGGTCAGGCACATGAGTCAAGAGTCGATTGCGATACTTGGTCCGAAAGTGTCGGCCCATGGCACCTTGCATGGCAGCAATTAGTCGCCGAGGAGCACGTGGAAGTAACTATTGGCGTTCATCGAGCAGACATCGTTGGCAACCGCGGAAAAGTTATTGAACTGCAGCACTCGTCAATTCCGCCGGACGATATTCATGCACGCGAGAACTTCTATGGTGATATGGTTTGGGTCTTTGACGCAACCGGTCGATTTCCGTGTGTACCCTGCGGCGACAAGGTCTTTTTCTCACTTGGAAGCACGAAGCACATCGAGTTTTGTAGGAAGCCAGTCTTCCTGGATTGTGGTAACTACATCGTCGAAGTAGAAACGTTCGCGAAGACCTTTGACAAGTTCTCTGGTTACGGACTGCTTCGCGATCAGAACTGGTTCGCCAATCAGTTTTTGTCAGATGTCGTCAGACCCAACATCACGTTCGCGGCGCATTCTGATGGCCGGCTCGCCGCCGACCGCTGGCCAGGCAAACAGCCGTGGAGACTCACCGATAATCCGTCACGATGGCGAGATCCCTCGACAGGCAGTGTTTATACTCTTCCAGCAAAAAGCCTGTATCTCCCGATGAACTACAAGTGGAATAGCAGCGATGGTCGCGTCTGGTCGGATGTCATTCGGGACCATGACGGACTTGCAAATGGCTGGATCGAGTCAGATCTCTCGGACATGAAGAGTCTTTTGACCGGGATACCCATGATCCTCAATGGACGTCTTCGCGTAATGCCGTCACCAGCGAAACAAATGCAAGTAGAGCACACCGTCTCAACAATCCAGCATTGGATTGCCAAAGCCGATGCGCACATGCACGCAGGTAGAATTCCATTGATAAAGCCACAGACGTTCGAATCGCTGGTCGATCGTGCCAAGAAGCGAGAAGTTGAGACCTACGGAAGGTTACTTAAGCCCGAGCTAAAACCCGCCCCTCAGCAAACACTTTTCTAAATGATCGACGAACAACGGAAACGTGAACTTGGAGTTGTCCGATATTGAGCTAGTCCTCGGCGGCGTGGCGCTTTTTGAAGGGTGAGCGAAACAGGTCTGCTGAGTTGCGAATAACCCCGAGGCTCTCTGACGACTCTCTGACGCCCTCGGCCCAGGTTATTCGCCAGAACTGCCAAAGAGCCATTACCCAGTCGAGAGAAAACAGAGGCGTTTCGTGAGGTGTCGGTCCCACTCAACTGAACAAGGGAAATCGAACTCAGTTCGCCCCTCCGGTTATACCAACAGGCCGGCGCCTCAAAACGTCGGCCTGTTTGCGTTTCTACGCCGTATTTTCAAGAGTTTCCTCACTCTGGCCAAGTCTCAAGCTCTTCCCCGGAGGGGAAGGTATCAGGTACCTTTTCTCTTCCACGAAGCCATTGATCTCAATGGCTTTCCTTAGACCCGCAGAGACCGACACTTGATTTGCCAACGGCGATAACCACCGGCTGGGCTAGGAGGGAGTTTGTCTCCTCCTTGACGCCCCGGGGCCTCGCGGCCCCGGCAGAAGTAGTGCCGCCCCTCCGGGGCTGGTTTAGCGGGTAAACATCAGGCGGTCACCTGAGGTCTCGTGTGGAACGCATTGGAGACCGACTGGGAGCCCCGAAGATTCATTGCAATCGAGGCCCGAAGGACCGACACTGCATTTGCCGGTGGCGACAGCCACCGGACTCCCCACCATCACCTCTTTCTCTTCGTCCCCTCTCCCCCTTCGCGCAGCGATTGGGGGAGAGGGCCAGGGAGAGGGGGTATCCCAAACTTGGTAGAGTGATTCCTTCCAATTATCGAAGCCAAACTGCCATCTATCGGTTCGACGAAATCAAAGCGATTTCCGACTTTAGGTAACATCCGAAGAGTCCGACGGGCGCGGCTGCACGGTACACCCGGAATCCGTGTGGGCAGCGCTGAACTGTTATGTCCGTTGAAGGTTTTTATCCTGGCTTTGCAGTCGATCATCGAGGGGCACGTCGGCTACCATGATCTTAGGTGCACGAAGGCCTTTGCTTCGACGAAACCGCGCGTTCGCGGCAGTGAATCTCCAGTTGTTGAATCGGTAATCAATCTTCCAGGAAATCAGGACGAACGATGAAGCTTTGGTTTTTTCTCTGCTTCCACGCAGCACTTCTTGTCTTTGCGACCAAGGCACCTGCTGTATTCCAGGAGAAGAAGGGGGCCATTCCTGATTTGACGCAGGGAGATTCGGTGCCTGCGAACGCCAAGCACGACTGGAATCTCGGCCCCACGGGGCTGCGTGGTTGGATGTATTGTGATCGGTTGGTGACAACCGATGCCCGGCAGATCGCAGTGACCGAAGTGGCGACCGGTTCCCCTGCCGATGGCCTGATCGCGGTGGGGGATGTGCTGCTGGGGGTTGGTGGCAAGCCGTTTTCCTATGACCCGCGGACGGAGATGGGCCGCGCGATCACGGCAGCGGAAACGGATGAGGGAGCTGGAAGACTATTGCTGACGCGTTGGCGTGCTGGTCAGGTGGAGGAAGTTGCCTTGACGATGAAGGTGATGGGAGCCTTCGGTGAGACGGCTCCCTACGACTGTCCGAAATCCCATCGCATCCTCGAGGAGGGACTGAAGGTACTAGCGGAGCAATTGGCCGCTGCGAATTACCCGGAGCAGCAGGACCCGATCCCTCGTTCGCTCAACGCACTGGCGCTGCTGGCGGGTGGCAGGGCCGAGCATTTGCCTCTGCTGAAGCGAGAGGCTGCATGGGGAGCAGGATTCACGGCGAGGGATTTCAAAACGTGGCATTATGGCTACGTCATGATGTTCCTCTCGGAGTACATCCTCGCCACCGGTGACGAATCGGTGCTGCCTGGCCTGCGTCGGTTGGCATTGGAGGCTGCCGGGGGGCAGAGTGCGGTGGGTTCCTGGGGGCACACCTTTGCCCTGCCGGACGGGCGACTGAAAGGCTATGGCATGATGAATTCGCCAGGTCTGCCGCTGACCATTGGACTGGTGATGGCTCGAAAGGCTGGCGTGGACGACCAGGAGGTATCGCAGGCGATCGAGCGGAGTGCCAGACTGCTTCGCTTTTACACCGGAAAGGGAGCTGTTCCTTATGGCGACCATCCCGCCTGGATGGAGACGCATGAAGACAATGGGAAGTGTGGGATGGCGGCCTTGCTGTTCCATTTGTTGGAGGAGAAGCAGAGCGTTGATTTTTTCGTTCGGATGGCTGTTGCGTCTCATGGTGGCGAGCGGGATTGCGGGCACACGGGGAACTACTTCAATTTGCTCTGGTCTCTACCTGCGATCGGAATTGCGGGCCCTCATGCCACAGGGGAGTGGATGGAGGAATTCGGCGGTTGGTATCACGATCTGGCGCGAAAGTGGGATGGGACTTTTGCGCACCAGGGGCCTCCCGAGCCGGACCACGACAGCTACCACGGCTGGGATGCGACGGGAGCTTATCTGCTGGGGTACGCTCTGCCGCGAAAGAAGATTGTCTTCACCGGGAAGTTGCCACCGTTGATGTCTCCTTTGACGGAGGAAAAGGTAAGTCGTCTGATCGACGACGGAAGGGGGTGGAACAACAAGGACCGCAATTCGTTTTACGATCAGCAGACGGAGGCGGAGCTATTGGAGCGGTTGGGTTCATGGTCGCCGATCGTGCGTGAACGGTCTGCTGCCGCGTTAGCTCGCCGCCCTGCCCCGCCAATCGATGCCATCAATGAACTGCTGGTGTCGGGGAGTTTAGATTCGAAGCTGGGCGCCTGCAGGGCGTTGGAGGAACTGAAGGAAGCTGCAGCGCCAGCCGTTCCCCAGCTGCGCCAAGCTATCAGGGGGGAAGATCTCTGGTTGCGTGTGCGGGCCGCGATGGCGCTGGCTGCGATTGGGGAGCCTGCGTTGCCGGCTCTTACCGACATGTTAGAGATTGTGGCTCGCGGCCCTTCGCCTGAGGATCCGCGGGGTATGGAGCAGCGATTCTTCACAACCGCGATTTTCGCGAAGATGCTGACCAGCCGCCAGTCGCTTGCCAAAATGGATCAGAAGCAGTTGCAAGCGGCGGTTGTCAGTGGACTGAAGAATCAGGATGGTCATGCGCGCAGCGAAATCAGCGAGTTCTATCGGCGCTGCAGTTACGAAGAGATCCAGCCGCTGCTGCCGGCGATCTATGAGGCGATTGTCCAACCAGCGCCCAGTGGGGAGATGTTTGCCGATGGCGTGCGGCTCAATGGCCTGAGGGTTTTGGCTCAGCATCGAGTGGAAGAGGGGATGCAGGCGTGCGCTGATTACCTTCGGACGCAGAACCCCTGGGCCAGCGAGCACCGGACCCCGGAGATACTTCGCATCCTGGAGGATTACGGCACGGCGGCTCAGCGGCTTCTGCCACACCTAAAGGAGACCGCTTCCATGTTCGAGCAAGGGGAGAACGATTTTCCAAAGCGGCTCAGCGAACAGAAGGCTCGCGCCGTGCGCCAGCAGATCGAGAAGATTGAGGCGGCGAAGGAAAGTCCGGTGCTACGGTCTTTGGAGTGATCGCAGTTGGCCAGTTGGATTGCCGAGCGGATCGAAGAATGGAAGCGTCGAGGGGCACAAGAAATAAGCTTTCGCCCCGACTCCGATTGGTTATTCGCGTGGTAAAGAGAGAACGTGGTAGGTCATCGCATCGGGCGGAATCGGATCAGGGATGGAACGGCGGTGCTGGACGGTTCTTGAACGAACGTCTTTCCCATGTTTTTGACGAACGCGATAGATTCCTTCATTCGAAAAGAGCGACTCAGCGAACTGCTTCGAGGCGGAATGACGATGCCGAAAGTCAGTGTGGTGATACCAACGCGAAATCGTCCTGAGGCGATTTTATGCTGTCTGGATGCATTGGCGAAGCAAGGATTCCCATCACGTGATTTTGAAGTGATCGTGGTGGATGACGGCAGCGACCCACCTTCGATGCTGGAAGTCGATCGCTGGTCTTCCCGGTTCGACCTGAAGCTGATTCATCAGGAGAATACGGGACCTGGGGGGGCCCGCAATCGAGGTGTCGCAGAGGCGACCGGTGAGTTCCTTGCCTTCACTGATGACGATTGCCTTCCATCGCCCGATTGGCTTGGGGACATCGTCGCAGCACTGGAGAGGCAGCCGGAGGCTTTGGTGGGTGGTTCGACCTTCAATGGGTTGAAAGGCCACCTCTTTTCCGAGGTCAGTCAGTTAATCCTTGCGTTCGTCTACGAGCACTTCAATCGGGACAGTGCCGATGCTTGCTTTTTCACCAGCAACAACATGGGTTGTCGGAAAGTCGATTTTCTGGAAGTCGGCCGATTCGATGCGTCCTTCCAGATTGCCTCGGAGGACCGAGACTTTTGCGATCGATGGCGCAATAGCGATAGAACTTTGGTCTGGCTGAAGGATACTTGGGTAGAGCACCGTCACGCACAAAATCTTTTTGGTTTTATGAGACTCCATTTTCGATATGGCCAGGGAGCATGGAATCTTCAGCGGGCGAAGCATCGTGATCGCCCCAGGAAAATGCTGAGGGAGTCGGGGTTTCATCTCGCCCTGCCCTTGATGATCGTCAGAAGTCTTCGCAAAATGCCGATGATTCGAGCGATCGGCGTGTTGGCTGGTCTTTTTATCTGGCAAGGAGCATATGCGAGCGGCTTTCTCTATGCGTTCGCAAGCAGTCGGTTTTCAGGCCGATAGCTTCCAGCTTGGTAATTGGATTTGGCCTTAAAGGATTGCCAAGTCTGGCTGCTGACCGAGGATCGAACCGAGGCCGATCGACTAGGCCAGACCGCATTGGACATTCCGTTTGGATGCTGGAACGGTATGTCGCGGTCGGAGCGTAACGGTTTTCCTTGTATCCCTTGCTTTTGCGCTCACGTGCTTAGGCAGCGGTGGTGTTCGCCTCGTCGATTGCCCGCAACGGTCTGGACGCAGCGATACTTCCAAGTGGAGCGAGATTGCAGGAAGTCCTATGTGGATCAGAGGTCTCTGCTGAAAAAGCCGAGGCTTTCGAACTGTTCATACCCTTTCCGGATCATGTTCTGTAGGTCTTCGGGGAGGGGTGCATGATTGTTTTTGCGATAAGGTTGTTCACACGTTGGTGGGATTCGGACAGGAGGTATGCCGAGGTTCAATTCCGAGTAGATATGACGCAAGGAGTCGCTTTCCTTTCGAACCAGATCGGCGTAATGGATTTCGCAGAGTTGTCCTTGGGGGATCATCGTTCGGGTTTCCATGTAGCGACGAAGCGTGGAAGTCATAAACTCCAGGCGACGGTCATCTGTGACCGGGGTGCTCTCTTGCAGTGCAGACCACGTTCGGGACGAAGATGTCTGCATTGCCTTGAGAGAAGCGAACTGATGAAAGGGGTGACGCAGGATCGTAACGAATTTGGCTTCTGGGAAAGCGCCGAGGATTTCTGGGATTTTGGGAGTGTGGTTTGGAGACTTGAAGAGTGGCCGGGCTCGTTTGAGAAAAACCAGCTTCCTCGAAAACTGGATGAGCGCTGAAGTGAAGAGCGTTTTCTGTCGTTCGTTCAATCCGCCATCAGCGCCCAGCCAATCGCGATAGGTCTCATTTCTTTGAAAGACTTGCGTCAGTCGGGATCCATCTCCCGCCAGAATGGTTAGCGCGATATTGTCTTCTTCGGGGGAGAGCCATCCGGTGTGGACGTTGTCCATGAATCGCTTTTTCGGCGGGATCATCCCGAGCAGTCGATTCGCGCCTAGTCGATGCAGGAGAAGAAAAATGTGGGCGTTATAGCAATCGACGCGGGAGGGGAAGGCGAACTGCGGATCCTCGGAGAGCAGATTAAACAGATGGGTTGTGCCACTGCGGGGTAGACCGAGTATGAAGACAGGCTGCCTCCAGAGAGATTCGCAGGCTTCGTCCAGTCGCGCATCGGGTTCCAGCGGCTTGAGGCAGGAGGTGAGCACCGATCCGGCGGTGGCGAACATGGCGCGCGGGAGAAACTTCGCATCGATATCAAAGCGATTTTCAAGGAGCAGACGCAGCCATTGCCGGAAGGTGAAGCCTCCTAGAAAAGCTGGTTTGCAGTGGTTGATGGCGCGGCGGATCAAGTTGCTTGTTGAATCAGACATATTCGAGTGACGGGAGGGGCTTGCCACACAACGATCGAAGCAGATTCATTTCGTAAGTCCAATGAGCTTGGAAAGCGAGGCTTAGATCTTCTGGAAGGTCCATCGTTGGCGGCGGTTGGCGGAATGGGAAAACGATCGCGTTTCGCAAATGGTAGTAGAGTGGGCTGGGTAGAACTTTCCTTGCCATGAGCATTATTTTGGAATCGCGAAGGCGACGACCGAGTTCATTTGGGATCGGCTGCTGACGGCTGACGTTGCGTCGATGGAAGAAGAGATGGGTCGAGAAACCTGGGGCGACTCCAAGAAAGCGAAAGACTTCCTGCAGGGCGGCTGAACGGTTCTGGTCTAGCTGTTTGGATTCCATGACCAGGATCTGATCGAGAGGAAACCAGTCGAGGTATCGACGCGGTTGCGATCCATAGTTCGAAGCGAGTACACAGTGAGATTTCTGGTCCTCGCGAAGGAACTCGGCCAAAGGTCGGCGTGTGCCGTACTGCCTACAATGCATGAGGTAATGCGACTTGATTCGGCTCATCGGTTCCCGAACAAGATAAATCAGCTTGACCTGGGGGATCAGTCGAGCCATCCGTTCTGGGACTTCGGGCAGGGCGGGCCAATGCGAATAGGCGGGCGAAGCTTCGCCGCAGATCCTTTTTTCGCTTCGGTAGAGATTCTTGTACCAGTCGATGCCTCGCCGCCATCGCCCCATGGGCTCGTCCGCGTCGATGAAAAAACGAGGCTCTTTCGGCCTAGCCATCTGAATCTCAGGATGGAGCGAAAGGTAGAAATCCAGGCTGGTGGTGCCCGCCTTGGCTGCGCCGATGATGATGAAATCCGGCAGGCGTCCGGCACGTTTTTTCATGAACTTCGTCGATCTAAGAATAATCCAGGGGAGAGACTCAAGCGGTAAGCCGAGACGGGCGCTGTTCCGCTGTGCGCTCTTGAAGTCACTCCTTTGGTTGCAGAGTCTTCTCTAGCAACAGCGCCCCTTGAGAGTATAGGTCGACGATTTCGTCATTGCCATCGACAAGCAGGGTCGGGAGGCAAAAGGTCAAGCCTGATGAGGGGTGGCAGGAGAGGGGGCGACTGCTGGCGGAGTGGGTGCGTTAGTGGCACTCTCGATCGGCAGGCTGGATCCCTGATGCGATGAATGCAGAATCATGATCTTCTGCCAGATTTTTCGCGATAGGTCGGTGGTGAGTGTCTCCACTTCATTCACGGACGAGACCATCACCGGGTCATCGAAGTGATTCAGGTAGACCGCAGCGATCTTACCGGTCAGGGCCAGCAGTTCCGAGCAGTAATCGAGGTAGCGTCCAAGGAGAAACGCATCCAGCTTCACCACGGGTGACGACTTGGTGGACTGGTATGCTTTGCCCTGCGATCGCTCGGGATCCTTCGTCAACTGGTGCATGTCGATCACGTGCGCGATCGAGCGGAGTTCATGGATCGCCTTGAGTCCTTTGCGCCGCTTGTAGCGGTTCTCCAGAGTCACCATGAAGAAGATGGCCGCCATGATCAGAAACAGTTCGTTGATTGCTGCTTCCATCACCTGGATCAGTTCGGTCCAGTCGAGCGAATCGTTTTCGGTCCACTGCATCAGCGTGAACTGGCCGACCAGCGCGGCGACGATCACAGCGATCATCAGAAGAGTCAAAATACGAAGCCAATAGAGGGGTCGCCCCAACCAATTCGACCGCCGATCGGCATCGGCCGAAATCTCTCGAAGCGATGCGCACACTCTTCCCAAGCCCGAGCCCGGAAACCGCTCCTCGATCCGCTCATGAAGCTGCCCCAATGTCTGTTCGATCAGTTTCGGCTGAAGCTGAAATCGATTCTTCTGCATCTTGCTGGCTGCCTTCGAAAGCCGCTGGGGTACGACTCTGGATCAAGCGAAGTGCTGGAATGGCTGACCGGCTTCGTGACTGCTTCCAACCCGATGGAACCAAGGGGAGGATCGATCTTTCGGTCGCCGGCCTCGTTCGTATTCTATCGATGGATGGGCAGCTCGTTGTAAAGATTGCATGAATGGGTATTTCGATGGTAGTTTTTTCCTGAGGATTCATTCGGGATACATCGACCGATTTTCATGCGAAGACGACGAAATGAACCAGGGCAATTTGCGACGTTTGGTGGCCGATGGGTTGCTGACCTTCATGGCGATTTGGGGGTACGCGCCGCTTTGGTCTTCGGATCCCGTAGGGGGAGCAGAGACTAATTCTTCGAAAGGGCAGTGCCTGGGGGTGCGAGAGACATGGGAGTCGTCCGCGACGGGATGGTTGGCTGAAGGGCCGTGGCAGGTTCATCGGGGTCAGTGGGGAGAGATCGATCAGCAGGATGCGGACGGAGTCGGTCGCAAATACAGGATCGCGTCAGGTCAGATTTCGCAGATCAAGCGACCTGTCGAGTTGGATTCGGTCGATCACATCGTCCTGCAGGGGTGGTTCCAAGATCCTGGAGAGCCAACATCCAGCACGCTGGGACTGGCAGCAAAGGGTCTCGATCGCCAAGCCACCATCGTCGGGATTGGAACGACGGGGAAGAGTACCTATCGGATTGAATTTTCGAGCGATCCCGATGGTGGCTCGGGGGTGCAGGAGTTGGATACCTCGGTCGAGATCGAGGCTGGCTGGCATTTCCTGCGACTGGATCTGGTGCAGGATTGGGATAGCCCGATGCGGTGGCAGGGGAAATGGACGATCTGGAACACCAGCCAAACCGAATCGCATCAGGGATCGTTTTCGCTTACTTTTGCTGCCGAGTCGATCGGTTGGATCCTGTTGGGGGGAACGGGACCATCGATGGGTGCGCATGCATGGGATGATGTGGCAACTGGATCCTTGAAGCAGATCGGGCCTTCCCCTGCTCTGCCACAGACTTGGACTATCTCCGCGAAAGCCTCTTCCCAGTTAGCAGGCTGGGAGGCGAATCGAGTGACCGATGGGGATGTGCAGACCGTTTATTCGTCCAATGGCCATGGGGATCATGCGGAGGCGACCGAGTGGGTCGCGATCGATCTAGGGGGGATCCACACCGTCGACTCTCTGCAGTTGACGCCACGGCAGGCAGGCTTGGGATTTCCGGTCGACTATCAAATTGAAAGTTCGTCCGACGGCGACCAGTGGACCCTTATCCCGGGGCAGGTTCATCATGGGCAGGAGCGACCGGAGGGTGTCGTCCTCCATCGTTTTTCCGAATCGGTGCGGGCTCGAGCTATTCGGGTGCGTGCCACGAGATTGGGGTCGGATAGCCTGGAGCCCGGAGGTCAGCATTACCTTCAGCTTGCCGGCATAGAAGTGCCCAGGTTGAAACTGGAAATGCAGCCATGGACACAACCGGGAGAGTTGCGGGACAAGAGCATCAATTCGACGGGGACTTTCTCGGCGGTGCGTCTGGAGCGGGAAGATGCGCCGACGGCCAGGTATCTGGCCGAGCACCCTGAGTATCTGGCGAATCATCCTTTTGATGGGGTGACGATCCCGATCCTGATCGATGGCGACTACACCAAGTCGCAGGGATTAGTCAGTCAAAATCAGTTTGCATTGCATGAGATTGGAATGACTTCGCTACCGATCCCTTGGGAGGCGGTAGCAGATGCGGTGGAGGATCTGCGTCGTGTCCGATGGGGGCACTGCACCGACAATTTCCTTTGGTATGGGGTCAGCAATTTTCCGAACATGCGAAGCGAAGATGGCGACCGGGCGTATCCGGTCGATCCCGATTCGTCGGACCACTGGAAGACTGTCGTTGGCAATGCCGCGATCGGGGCGCGCGTGGCGAGGGAGGCGGGGCTGAGAGGATTTTTGGTTGATACCGAGCAGTACACAAAGTATCCATCGGGGGAGCGGCCCGAATTTCCGTGGGGGCTGGGGGATGCAAAGGTCTGGAAGGAACGGGGGCGGGAGTGGATCGAAGCGGTGCAGAAGGAGTACCCAGAGATCGAGCTGCAGTTCTTTTTTTCCTGGGGGGACGAGCATCGCGTTTGGCCGCATTATCAGAATCTGGTCCCCTTCATGAATGGGGTGTTGGCGGGGATTCGGCCTCCGGCTCGCATCATCCATGCCTTCGAGAGCACCTTCTGGTATGGTCAGGCCCGCGAGGTGCCTCCGGGGACGATCCAGCATTACGCGGGGGATCGAGAGCCGTACGCTATGGCCCGCCATTCAATCCGCAATCTCTGGAGGAACGAGTCGGATGCCCCGGAGAGGTACGACGCGTTTGTCGATGTCGGTATGGCGGCGTGGATGGAAAGCGACCCGTGGAATCTGTGGCCTGGGCAGGTCAGTGGGTATCAGGGCCCGACCGCGATCCTGGGCCGATCCTCCTGGCCCTCGATGCCCTGGTCGAATCTGGCGATGACCCTTGCCTATTCCGACAAGTACGTCTGGACTTGGTGTGCAAGCACCAATTATCCCGCGACATGGGAGTCGTTGAATCCATTTCTTGCATCGGTTGCCAATCAGACATTCAACACCGGCCGGGAGGCAGTCGATCGGCTGGAGGAGGATTTTGTCCGGGATCCGATGGCAAGCGGCTGGTACTTTGACTTCAGCTTCATGGAGATTGGACGACGCGACCGATCGGAGGATGCACCTCCGCAGATGGTCATCTCGACCGATGCGGTGGCGTATGCATGGAAGGAAGCGCTGCGAGCTATTTTGGTGCGGGGGCATTGGACTCGTGGGGAGTCGGGCGAGATCGAGGGGTTGGCTGCGGCTCAGCGGCGACGTTTTGTCCATCCCATCCAACCGCTCTCCCGAAGCGACGGTTTTCATCTGGAGATCGATTTTACGGTCGATCAGTTTGCAGAGGACGATGCGAATCCGATCCTTATCGGGCTATTCCATAGCGTTGCACCAACCGATGGTCAGTCGGTTTGTTTGCGGGTTGGAGGTGCGAGGAACGTGGTGCTGCAGCTTGCTGGAGATGGCGATGGGTGGGAGTTGCCGTTGCCGATCGCCGAGGGTTTGGAAGTGGGGAGGCCGTATCGACTGGTGGTCGACTACCAGGCCCAGTCGCGGCGAATGGTGGTGGGACTATGCGAACGAGCGTCAGGGTTGGAAATCGGGCACGCAGAGGGGGTGCTAACGGAGGCCAGCGGGACTTGGGTGGTCGACGAGGCAGGGGTGGCTCAGCGCGAGCAAGCGTATGCGGCGACCTCTGCGCGATCGTATCAGTTCCGATTGGAGGGACTGCGACTTCATCGCGACGCTGCCAACGGAAGATGATGGCGGGGAACTTTTGTATCGGTAGGGTACGACTTACCGTGAGGAATGAGGTAGCGATCGAGTCTCCTTGCAGATAGTGGATCTACAGGCCAGCAGGAGCATTCCGACCGCTGGTAGAGACAGGAGAGGGATGATGAAGCACTTTTTGCTGTCTGTTTTCGCTGTGCTGGGAGTTTTGGAGTCTGCCAGCGCCGATCTATTCCAGATGCCTGAGGGACTCATCAGTCTCCAGTTTGTGGAGGTTGACGCACTATCACTTGATCGTTAGCGACAACGGCGGAACCTTCAAGGATCTGACACTGCAGCTGGAAGGGCTCAAGCTGTCTGGTTCGCATCGTCGGACGGTCCAGGTGCTGCACGAAAGCTGGGGACGGGATCTGACCTACTCCGAGCAGTCGGGGCGATGGCAGATTGAACCCCACACGATGTGTTTCGGGGATATCAATGTCTGGGTGATTCCCAAGGAGTGATCGATCGGCTTTTTTCTGCGTAGCGCTTCCATCCTTCATTTTGCAATTTGTTTCTCGGTTCACGCGAAGGCACGAAGTCTGCGAAGCGACGAAGCAATGCAGTGCTAGGTACTTCTTGCGATTCTTGTTTGGATAAAAAATCGACTTCCATTAGCGGCACTAACCCTTCTGCCATGCGAATCGATAGGTCCCAGCGCGCACGGAAACAGTGGTCTTGTTCTTATGAACTATCTGCGTCTTGATTTCTTCGCGCCTTCGCGACTTCGCGTGAGACCAACTGATTCCAACGCTCGATCGGAAGGGCCATCCGGAGCGAAGGATTTCCGCTGGCTGGCGGCAGACGATAGAAGCCTACTTCTTTTTTCATTCTTGGCTTACCGCCGACAATCGTCCGAAAGAGCACTTTTTTCTGTCACATTTTCCACCCATCGGTTAACAGTCCTTGGGTGGGTAGGGGTATTTCAAGAGAACTGATTGAGCCAACGGAGATCAAGCCATGCGTTGCAAAGGCTATTGTGGCATTCTGATGGCGGTGATCTATCTGATGTCCATAGCCGATGGGGCCGCGCACGAAGGGCATGGCCACGGCGAGGTGAAGCCCAATTTGCGGGTATGGACCTTCGTCGATTCGGGGGCTCATATCCATGCTTCGTATGTTGCTGTCCGCGAAGGCAAAGTTCAGCTTCGGCGCGGCGACGGCCGCGTGGTTTCTCTGGAGGTTCAAAAGCTAACCAGGAAGGATCAGGAGTGGATCGAGCGGAAGCAGGAGGAGATTGCAAAGCTTCAAGCGAGACGGACCTCGGAAGAAGAGGTTTGCAGGCTGGTGATCGATGAGCAGGCTACGAGGTCGGTGATCGCCGAGATGTTCGCTCCGTTCGTCGAGCGGAAGGTGGTTCAGGTGCGGCAGGATGACCGTTACTTCTATGTCGAATCCAATGCGATGCCCGATCATCGCATGATGGTAGGGATCACCGCATGGCAACAGCAGGTACCGATCCCACAGCCCTACTTTGGCGGCAATGCGTGGCGAATCCCCTTGCAGCCGGTCGTCGCCAAGAATCCCCTTTCGGCCAAGTCCCATTTCTTTCGTGGTGCGATCGCGCTGGCTGCCAATGGGGTTCCGATTTTCAATCCGATCAAAAACGACGGGCGGACCGACACCTTCCTTGCAGGAGAACTGGATGAATTCGGTGGGCACTGCGGGCGGGCGGATGACTACCACTACCATATCGCTCCGGTTCATCTGCAGGAGATCGTCGGGAAAGGGAAACCGATTGCCTACGCGCTGGACGGGTATCCTATCTATGGTCTCACCGAACCGGATGGATCGCAGGTGGTGGGGCTAGACGAATTCAATGGACACACATCGGCTGAGCTAGGTTATCACTACCATGCCACCAAGAACTATCCGTACCTCAACGGTGGGTTTCATGGCGAGGTGTCAGAGGTCGAGGGGCAGGTCGACCCTCAGCCGCGGACCGGAGGGGTACGCGAAGCGCTACCGCCATGGCGAGGGGCGAAGATCACTGGATTCGAAGCGAGGGAGAACAAGAGCTACAGTCTCCAGGTAGAAGTGGGACGCGAGAGGCATTTTGTCCATTACCAGTTGCTGGAAGATGGATCGGTGAAATTTGAATTCGTCGATGCGAATGGCAACACCCGAACGGAAACCTACAAGCCACGAGCTCAGGGGCGTGGTGGGCGCGGCGGCGGCCAGGGTGCCGGTGGTGGGGGCGGTGGCCAAGGGGGTGGAGGAGGAGCGGGCCGAGGGCGACCGGATGGCGATCAGCCACCCGGGGATCGCCCACCTCGCGGTGGTCAGGGGAATCGACCCTCAGGACAAGGGGCTGGAGGAAGACCGCCGGAGGGGCCAGGTGGTCCCGGGGGTGGAGGGAGAGGCGGGCAGGGTCGCCAGGGCGATCGTGGTTCGATGCGGCCAGGAGAAAGAGGTGACCAAGATACCAGCAAGACGGTTCCGCTGATCATTCACCCCAAAAAAAGCGGTAGGTTCCAGTTGACCAGTCCAGCGTTTGCCGAGGGGGATCCCCTGCCCGATGCGTTCAACGGTAACGGAGATGGGATGACTCCGCCACTGGATTGGACAGGAGTCCCGGAAGGGACGAGAAGTTTTGCGCTGGTCATGGATCATATCGATCGCGACAACTACCTGAAAACCTATTGGAATCTATACAACATTCCCGCAGATGTTCGCTCGCTGCCGCGCGACGTCCAAGGAGTGGGGACGATCGGTGCCACCTGGAAACGGGATCAGGCCTATGTGCCACCTCATTCGGCAGGAGGTGGTAAGCAGACTTACACGATTCATCTCTACGCCCTGTCGGCAATTCCTGAACTGGATGCAAGTCAAGGGCCGGTGACACGTGAAGTCTTGCTGAAGGAGATCGAGCCGTTCATTCTGGATAGTTCTGAGCTGAACGTTACCTATCAGCGGCCTCGCGACGATCGAAAGTAGTTTGCATCGCAAGTCATCCGCCATGCTTTTCCGTGTATCCTGAACGCCGCATTTAGCGTTATGGTAGGCACGGGAGCGACTTGAGATGAAACGATTTTCCGAGGACTTCAGGACGAGACTTTCTGTTTTGGCCACAGGCGTTTTAGGCTGGTTGGCTGTCGGTCTTTTTCAGGTCGCCATGACCTCTCCGGCAGCGGCCGTGCCATCGCCCGGAGACGATACGGTCCAAGTCGTTTTCTCAGTGCGGCTTGAGAAGGATTTTCTGGCAAGGGAGTCATCGGCACCGTCTCTCTTCCTGGCGGGGAATCTGGAGCAACTTGGCTCATGGCGGCCTGATGGAGTGAGGCTGGACCGTCAGGAGGATGGGGAGTATCGCGCGACGGTCACCCTGGAGGTTGGCAAGGAAGTCGAATTCAAGGTGACGGCAGGTAGTTGGGGCCGAGTCGAACGGGACGCCCATGGGCGCGATATCGCCAATCGCCGAGTGCGGATCGATCGGCTGCCGGAAGGGAAGGTGCAGCGTGTCGAGGTGCTAGTTGCGGGGTTGGCATCGGGAATGCCCAGGGCATCGACGGTCACCGGTAAACTGGTGACGCACCCGGAAGTGCCGTCGAAATTCCTCAAGTCAGCACGGAAGGTAGCCGTTTGGTTGCCTGAGGGGTATGACGCGTCGAGCGAAGCGTATCCGGTACTCTACCTTCAGGATGGGCAGAATCTCTTCGATGCGGCGACGGCGGCATTTGGAGTTGAGTGGCAGGCAGACGAGTCGGCGGAGAGGCTGATCGCAGAGAAGCAGATTTCGGCAGTCATACTCGTTGGGATCTGGAATACGGCCGATCGCATCGCCGAATACACCATGACTGTGGACCCCAGGATTCAGCAAGGCGGAAGCGGTGGTGATTACCTTCGCTTTCTGGTCGAGGAACTCAAGCCGATGATCGATGAGACGTATCGGACACGGCCCGATCGGGGTTCGACATGGATCGGAGGTTCTTCCCTGGGGGGCCTGATCGCTCTTCATGCATGCCTGGAGCACCCGGAAGTATTCGGTGGATGCTTGGCTTTGTCGCCAACGTTGGGGTGGGATGACGAGCGATTGCTGAAGGAGTTGGAGGGGAAGGGAGGTTGGCCAGAAAATCTCGGGCTTTGGTTCTCGATGGGGACCTCGGAAGGGAGTACACAAGAAAGCAGGCAGGCCAACGTGGCACGATCTAGGCGATTGGAGGCGATTGTGTCTCATGGACGTGCAGATCGATCGGGAATCGCGAGATATACTGAAATCCCTGATGGCAAGCACCGTGAGCAGGACTGGGTATCCCCTTTCTCCTCAGGCCTGCATCGGGCATTCGCCAGATAGCAGTGGAATTCCAACGCCGTTGGCAGGACCATTGGGGAACCATCGCGAAGGCGATGGCGGTGTTTCCTTCAATTCTGGATCTGGAGTTATGGTGCTGTGCTCATACAGCAGTCGATCCGATTTGCGGATGCTTTGGGGCACAGTTAGGGGATCGCACCGAGTTCTTGTTATTCCATGCCATGGGATTTGCAGAAGAGCGACCAGGAAGCGGGGCGTTGATGGCATGAGTTCCATCCTTCGATTCCCGACCAAATTCATTTCAAGAGAAAGCGACAACTTCAATCCCATGCCGACTGGCCACCGGCATGATCGCTCGGGTATAGCATGCAAATCACGGTGATTCTCCCGACCTATAACCGACCGGCATCCCTGGAGCAGTGCGTGCAAAGACTTTGCAGTCAATCTTTGTCACCTGATCGATTTGAAATCGTGGTGGTGGATGATGGCAGCCGGGTTCCTGCAGAAGACATTTTGGCAGATGTTTTGGAGAAAACAGACGTCTCCCTTCGCGTGATTCGTCAGGCCAACCAAGGTCCGGCAATGGCTCGCAATCGCGGAGCCTTGGAAGCGGGGGGGCGGTATCTTGCTTTCACCGACGACGATTGCTTGCCGGACAGAGTATGGCTGGAGGATTTGCTGGTGGCGGCGGACCAGCATCCCGGTGCGCTGCTATCCGGGAGCGTTTGGAATGGGATCCAGAACGATAGCCTAGCAGAGACCAGTCATCTGATTTTGGAGATGGTTTACGAGCATTGCAATCGCGACCCCCGGCAAGCAACCTTCATGGCAAGCAGCAATTGGTGCTGCAGTCGAGAGGATTTTTTGCAGGTTGGCGGTCTCGACGGTACCTTCTCTTTTCCCGGTGGTGAGGACCGTGATTTCTGCGACCGCTGGATAAGAAGTGGTCGGTCAATCGTCGTGTTGGGATCCGCCAAAGTGGAGCATCGGCATGGTCATACCTTGCGATCATTTCTCGCCATGTATTGCCGATATGGAGTCGGTGCCCGGATCTATCATCGCAAAAAGAAACTGCGGGACGAGGCGAAACAAAGGGTGCTTTTTCCTTTCTATATGTAGATGCTCAAGCAACTTCCGGGACGTCTTTGCCGCTATCCGAGTTGGTGGAAGCGTTGCAAGATTGCGGGTGCGTTGTGCTTGTGGCAAGTCGCCAATGCCTGCGGTTTTTTGAAGGAGACCATCTCTGCTTCTGGTAATACGTCCGGCGGTTAGCGAAGATGTTCCCGCGGTGCTGATCGTCTTGCGTCGCGTGAAGGCATTGGGCTGGATCGAAGTCGGCGGTTTTGTCGGAACGGAGGTGGAAGTGGGAGAGCATTCCAGCATGCGGAATTGGATTCCGTAAGAAGCTAGGGGTTAGATCCCAGCATGGGGTTCGGTGTCAGGAGGATCAGCGTCGGGGGGATCGGTCCAGGAGATGTCTGGGTTGTGTCCGACGCCGTGAGGTTTGGTGACGCCATCGACCGTCGAATCGGCAGTCAGTCCACCTCTGCGTCCTTCGGCCAACGAGGGAATTGGTAAGGCGGGTTCGCACGACCCAACGACGACCGTGATGTTGTCGGTGCCTCCCTGATCGTTCGCTCCAGCGATCAACGCATCACACAGAGCGTCGAGGGCATCGTAGCGTTCCAGCAGTGCAGCCATTTGGTCATCGGCCAAATGTTTATTGAGGCCATCGCTGCAAAGGAGAAGTTTGTCGCCCAGTTCCAGCAAATGGCGTTCGATATCTGGAGCGACCTCTTTGCCTCCGCCCCCCATCGCATTGACCAGGACGTTGGACCACGGCGATCGTTCTGCCTCTTCGGCCCGCATCCCTCCCTGGCTGACCAGTTCCGCGGCTACAGTGTGATCCCGCGTCAGGCGTCGGATCTGGCCATCGCGATAGAGGTAGCACCTGGAGTCACCGACATGTACTAGGTAGAGCCATGGCCAGACGACATAAGCCATGGTGAGCGTGGTGCCCATCCCTTCGTGTTCGGGTGATTGGGCTGCATCGCGGAGAATGCGATGATGAGCTCCCTTGCAGACCAGAGCCAGTTGATCATGAAAGCGCGTGATCTGGGCGGGGTCTTCCAGGAAGGGAAGGTCGTGCAGCATGCCGGAGACAAGCGAGTCGAGTGCCAGCGCACTGGCTCGATTACCCGAGGAATGGCCTCCCATCCCGTCGGCTACCAGCAGCACCCAAGCGCGGGGGGAACCTGAGATGCGTCGTCCCTCTGGGGCGTTGAGGCTGGTCTGTCCAACACACAGAGTCTTGACCAATTCGCCGTGAAGGAACTGATCTTGGTTGCTGGAACGTTTGCGTCCCACGTCGGTCCGCCCAAAAGCTCGCACCACGCCAGACATTTGTTCCTCTCCAATCACATCAACACAGATCCCTCGGGGACTGCATCAGATATTCAAGGGTGGGGGTTTCCCTTCGAATCCTGGGATCGTGCCACATCGGCAGTTTCGAGCAAGCGTGGGAAACCAAGTAAGATGAGTTTCTGTATTCTAACCCCCAGTTGCTTGTAGGGTGGTGAATCCTAGCGTCCGAACGGAAAGAAATTGCTGGTACTGTTGTGGGGCATCACCTTTGGTCTTCGGAAGCTCTAGAATCAGCCGACCGATGGTGACCGAGGAGTTTTCCAGATTGGACTTTTAGAGGGAATTCGACGATGCAGATCGAGGTGGTAGCGCACATTCATGCCAAGCCGGGTTTGGAAGTACAGCTTGGTGAGGTGCTGGAGGGGTTTGTGGAGCCGACGCGGCGGGAGGAAGGGTGTTTGCGGTATGACCTGCTAGTGGACGTGGATCACCCTGGCAAATTCACTTTCATCGAAGTCTGGGCCAGTCGCGAGGCGCTGGAGGCGCATGGCCGTTCCTCGCATATCCAGGCGGGGCGGGCGAGATTTCCTGAGTTGGTTGGTGATGCCCCCTGGGTGCAAGTGCTACGAAGGATTCGCTAGGGGGCATGAGGGGATCGCAGGTCGCTTGGGTGAGCCGTCGGATACGGCTCACTTGGCGACGTCGGTAAAGCGAGACTCGCGGACCACGGTGACCTTGATTTCTCCTGGGTAGGTCAGCTGCTGTTCGAAGGCGCGTGCAATATCGCGGCAGATCTTGGCTGCAGCAGCATCGTCGGTCTCCTTGGAACTGGCCAGGACGCGCAGTTCCCTGCCGGCCTGAATGGCATAGGCCTGTTCGACGCCGGGGAAACCACGAGCGATCGCCTCCAGTTCTTCCATCCGCTTGATATACCGTTCCAGGGACTCTCTTCGGGCGCCGGGACGCGACGCGCTGCAGGCATCCGCGGTGGCCACCAGCAGCGTGTAGGGATACTCGGTCACCAGTTGATCGTGGTGTCCTAAAGCCGCATGGACCACTTCTTCACGTTCTCCATGTCGCTTCAGCAGATCGGCACCGATCTTGGGGTGTCCCCCTTCCAGTTCGTGATCAGCGGCTTTACCGATATCGTGCAGCAGTCCGCATCGGCGGGCGAGTGTGCCATCGAGCCCAACCAGTTCGGCCATCATGCCTGACAGGAAGGCAACTTCTACGCTGTGGCGAAGAACGTTCTGGCTGTAGCTGGTTCGGAAATGGAGGCGTCCGAGCATTTGAAGGACTTTTTCGTGGAGTCCACCGATATTGGTTTCCTCGGCTGCTTCCATCCCTTTCTTTCGGACGTATTGATCGATTTCCTTTTCGGTCTGCGCGACGATTTCCTCGATTCGAGTCGGGTGGATGCGCCCGTCGGAGATTAGTTTCTCAAGTGATTGCCTGGCGACTTCCCTTCGGACCGGATCAAATCCGCTGACGATCACGACACCCGGAGTGTCGTCGATGATGATATCGATTCCAGTCGCTTTCTCGAAGGCGCGGATGTTGCGTCCTTCGCGGCCGATGATTCGCCCCTTCATGTCATCGGTGGGGATATCGACCGTGCTGGTGGTGGAATCTGCAGTTTGGGACGAAGCATACCGCTGCATGGTGGTCAGCAGGATGTCCTGCGCCTTCTGCTCGGCCGACTCCGCGATGCGACGCTGGTGTTTGAGAATGACATTTCCCATCTCGCCTTGCAGTTCCTGCTCCAGTTTGCTCATCAGTTGCTTCGCCGCTTCGTCTCGGGAAAGTCCGCTGAGCCGTTGCAGTTCGCCGATCTGCTGCTGATTGAGCCGCTGGAATTCGTCGAGGCGTTTTTGGGTTTCCTCGAGCCTTTCAGTCAGTTTGCGCTGCGTCGTCTCCACGACACGTTCCTGTTTCTTCAGGTCGGATGCCTGCTGTTGGAGCGATTCTTCGCGGCGGATCGTTGCTGTTTCGCGGTCGCGGAGGGCATCCCTGGCTGCCTGGAGATCGGCCTCGGCCTTTCGCTGCTGCTCCAGCGCCTTGGCCTTTGCTTCCAGTTCCGCTTCCCGAACGACGTTTCCCGCTTCCAATTTGGCTTGATCGAGGAGCGTTCGGGACTGCGTCCTGGCGTCGGCTCCCTGCAACTTATTCCAGATGTAGATCGCGACGGCGCCAGCGATGGCGGCGACCACATAGCCGACTCCCTGCAACGGCTCATTAGCGGCTAGGAGAAACCAGCCGGAGAGATTGTTCCAGGGAAATGTCAGAATGAGCATCGGTACGGACTCCCAGCATCTATCGGTGCTGTTGGCCAACCGAAGCGGTATCCATCATGATCCTGCTGAGGCAGGAAGTCAGGTTCTTCGATCCTTCAAAAGGCGGATCAGGGGCATTGCTTGCTTCCCCTTCCATTTCCATTTCAACCCATTTCCATTTCAACCACGCCTCGACGGAGAACCAGTTCCTGCCAAAGGTCGGGCAGATCTATCCTGCCCGAATGCCCATTGGTATGACCGCTGCTTCCCTGAATGGAGGCAGAATCGGGACTGATCGTGCGAGCTTTGTCGGCTACGTTGATGATCCGAGTCGATGAAGCTCCCCAACCGCAGTGGTTTCCATGCACCACCGAAGCCATTCCGAGTTGAAGGGGGAGTGATCGCGAATCGGTTCGAGATCCACCGCCAACAGAGCTCGCCACGAAAGGTCATTGGAATCGAGGTTTCCGTCACGCGGAATCCACTTCGCCGGCGGTCCGCCGAGCAAACGAGAATTCCATCCAGGCGTCGTCAGTTTGGATGATGTAACAAAGGATGGGAACCGGACCATGATGGATACCCTTGGAGGGGCTACCAGCACCGTCGTCTAGTCACGGAATCGGCAACGAAGAAAACAAGCCAACTGAAAGCGTTTGCTTGCTGGCGAAGACAACTTCAGCCAACCCGTCACCAATCTAAAAAGTGTACCATGATTGACTGGCGGTACAAGATGAGGGCCGGGAGGCAGGCGCTTCGCAGGCTGAACGGCAAACGGCGGTTTGCGGAGGACAGTGTAGCATTCCACCATGGTTTCCAAAAGACGAAAGACTCGAGACGAAGGGACCAGGGGCGGGGAATGCGAGCCGATGGTGGCGGTGGATGCCACGCGGCAGGCCCTGCTGGATTGGTATCGGTTGAACCAGCGTCGTCTGCCCTGGCGCCAGACCTCCGATCCCTACGCGATCTGGGTCAGCGAAATCATGCTGCAACAGACCCAGGTGGCAACAGTGCTTGGGTACTTTGATAGGTTTTTGAGGCGTTTCCCGACGATTCAAGCCTTGGCCCAGGCCGATCTTTCCGAGGTGCATCGCCTTTGGGAAGGTTTGGGGTACTATCGACGAGCGACGCAGATGCATGAGGCGGCCCAGCGGATCGAGCGGGAGCATGGAGGCCGATTTCCAGAGCTCTGGGATGAGGTCCGCAAGCTGCCCGGCATCGGTCGCTATACCGCCTCGGCCATCGTGTCGTTCGCCTGGGACCAGCCCTATTCGATTCTCGAAGCCAATACCCAGCGGCTGTACGCGCGGTACATCGCCTGGGAAGAGCCCTTAGCGACGGCTCGTTCTCAGAAGGTGCTTTGGCAATTTGCCGACCGCCTGGTGGTCGCTGAAGGGATGGGGCAGATCAATCATGCCCTCATGGATCTGGGTGCGATGATCTGCACTCCGAGGAATCCCGATTGCTTGGCATGTCCCATTGCACGCTGGTGCAGTGCGCATCGGTTGGGTAAGGTCGATCGCATTCCTGCGGCCAAGCCTCCCAAGGTTTATACCGATCTGGAGGAGTGGGTGGTGCTGGTGGTCGATCGCCGTGGGCGATGGCTGGTGCGTCGATGTGGGGAGGGAGAGCGATGGGCAGGTCTTTTTGATTTTCCCCGCTTCGATCTGACAGGCCGGGAAAGTCTGGAGCAGCAGCATCAAGCGATTGCCGATCAAGCTGGTAGGATTTTGGGGCGTGGCCTGGTACCTGTGGAACCTGTCGGTAGCCTCCGCCATGCGGTGACGCGCTACCGGATCGAGCTATCGGTGTGGATGGGACGGGCGCTGGCCGGCCGTTGGAGTTCGTCGGCCGATCTGCTTTGGGTCGCTCCTGAAGAGCTTGCCAAACTTCCGTTCAGTTCCAGCGGCCGAAAGATTGCCAAGTGGATCAGCGAGGGAAAAGTGCAGGGGCACGGGCTTTCGTAGTCTTGGGGTCATCTTGCCCCAGGCAGGTGATCCGTGGTCCACTGGCCATCGATGCAGCGCCAAGTTTGGCCGGTGGGATTCGGATCGCGAAGCACCCAGGGCAGTCTGGCTTGGCGTAAGGCATCGTAGCACGTCAGCTTGGCGAAGCGACCGATGGAGGTGGGAATGCCGACTGCGGTGAAGCCTGGGTGGCCGGTGCTGGGATAGGGGCCGCCATGATTCATCGCCGGACTGACCGCGACTCCCGTGGGCATCTTGTCGTTGAGCAACCTTCCGACCCGATGAGCCAGCAGGGGGGCCAGAATGTCGTACCACTCATCGTCGCTACCTTGCGTATCGGAATAGATGCAGCCGGTAAGGTTGCCTTCGAGCTGGAGGAGGATCTGCTGGAGTTGGGAGATGGAGGAAGCGACGACGATCAAAGCAGCATTGCCGAAGATTTCCGTCTGAAACATTTCCGGATCATTCAGGAACTGAGTTCCGGTGATTCGCAGCAGGGTATTGGCGCAGGAGCATCGGCCTCCCTCCACTGCCGGTGCTGCTGTGGTCAGCCGCTTGGCACCAGCCTGCTCGAGAAGGGAGATCCCTTGCTGGAGGCTTTTTTGGACATTGCGAGACAGCAGGGTGCCGGCGGGAGCTTTCTGGTATCGATCTGCAAGTTTCCCGATCCACTGCTCGCTGGCCTCGTTCTCCAACAGCAAAAGTAGGCCAGGATTGGTGCAGAACTGACCGGTCCCCATCAAGCCGCTGGTGACGTACTCATCCAGCAGTGCGTCGCTGCGCTCCTGGATCGCTCCAGGAAGCAGAACGACTGGATTGACACTGGAGAGTTCCAGGTAAATCGGTTTCCCGGCGCGGTCGGCTGCCTCCTTCAGTACCAGTCCGGCGTGGCGTGAGCCGGTATAGCCGGTGGCGCCGATGCGAGGATCGGAAACCAAACGAGCACCATCCTCGTGGCTGGTGCGGTAGATCAACTGGATCGTTGCCGAAGGAAGTCCAGTCTGCCGGATCGCCGATTCAGCTAGTTTCGCGAAGCGAAGCGTCGTGCCGGGATGGCCGGTATTCGCCTTGGCGATCACTGGGCAACCGGCCGCGATCGCAGCGGCGAAGTCGCCCCCGGAGATACTGCCAAAGGCAAAAGGGAAATTGTTGGGACCGAAGACGGCTACCGGACCGAGTGGTTCCAGGCACGAGCGGATGTTGAGCTTGGTGTCGATGATCGGCTGGGACCAAGAACCGGTTTGGGCGGCCTTGGCTGCCAGCCGGAGCTGGTTGGTGGTGCGTGGAAGTTCGACATCCTTTAGTCGCGGCGCTTTGGCCAGTGCCGTTTCCCGATGGGCGATCTCCACCAACCCGTCCGCGTCGGAATCGATCGCATCGGCATAGGCAAGAAGAAAGTCCGATAGCGCGTTGGGGCCAAGTTGCTGGAGTTCCCAAAATGCATCGACGGCAGCATCCAATGCCAAATCGCAATCGGCCCAGGAGCTGATGGGAAAGTGCGATTCGATCGGCAGCCCGGTGCTGGGGTCCAGCGCCTGGAAGGCAGCCTGTCCATCCAACTGACGCCACTGTCCGGCAATCCATACGGGTTCGGTAGCCATGCCAAAAGTTCCTTTCCTGTGGCCGCAGGTTCTCGTCGGCCACTGACGTCTCTTTTCTAGCGATATGTCGAAAGCCGGTGGCCCGACTCCAATCAGGCTGCCGGGGCGGGATCCTGCACGATGGGATTGGTGAGCGTTCCGATGCCATCGATGGTGATATCCACCAGGTCTCCCGACTGCAGCGTGAAGGGAGGGTCAGGGACGATCCCAGTGCCCGTCAGCAGGATGGCGCCGTCGGGGAAGTCGTTCTCGCGACCAAGCCAAGAGATGAGATCTTCGAACGTTCTGGCCATCGCCGCAATCTGCGTCGTTCCTTCAAAGATCGATGCACCTTGGCGATGGATCTTCAGCGAGATTCCGATCTGATCGCGTGGCGGCATCGCCGATGCCAGCGTGATCCACGGGCCAAGACCACAGCACTGCCGATAGACTTTCGCTTGAGGCAGATAGAGTGGGTTTTCCCCTTCGATATCCCGCGAGCTCATATCGTTGCCGATCGTGAAGCCGACCAGTTTCATCTGGGGGGAGAGTACCAGCGCCAGTTCCGGCTCCGGCACATTCCATGTGGCATCAAAGCGAATGCGCAGCGGCTGTCCAGGTCCGCTGCATCGCCCTGGCGTCGCCTTCATGAAGAGTTCCGGGCGAGGCGACTGGTAGACACGCCAGTAGCAGTCGGCCGCAGCTTCCGATTCCTCCATCCTCGCTTTCTGCGATCGTTTGTAGGTGACCCCCGCAGCCCACACCTCTTGGCGATCGATCGGAGGCAGCCATTGCACCTGGTGGATCGGAATCGCCGAGGAATCGATCTTCAGCCCGCCGACCGCAGCAAATGGGTCTTTGGCCGAAAGCAGCGACGAAAGATCGTTCAGGGATCGATCGCCAAGCAAACGCACTTGGCCCTCTTCCACCAGCACCACTCGAGGCGCCTGGTCCCAGACGATTTTTCCAAGTCGCATGATTTGCCTTTCCGGTCTGATTTTGCCATGCATCGCTGGGGCTGCCCATAGCGGCTTCCCGTCGCCCTTCTTGCGATGCCAACCGCTTAGAAATCCCCATGCCAGATGGTAGCCGACAACACCATCGGAGAGCTATGGGGGGTGACTATGGCCACCTTGGGATGCTTGGCTTTTCACCCGAGGCGACGATTCCCGGCTGGCTGATCCCGTCGATCACTCGGAAGCGCCCAGCACGATAGGGATGGTCATCTGGCGTCCTTCGCGGATGATCGACACCTGCACCTGGTCTCCCGCTTTTCGGCTTTCAATCAGCGCCAGAAGATCGTCCACCTTGGTGATTCGCTGGCCGTCGATGCCGATGATCAGGTCGGCCGAGCTGGGGTCGACTACTTCCTGTTCGAAAAGGATCCCGGCGCGTCACCCCGAACTTTTCTTCATCTGGAAACCTCGGATCCCCGCTTGATCGGCCGGCCCACCAGGAGTCACCTTGACCACCAGGAGGCCCAGCGCCTCTTTCGTCTCATAGATGCGAGTGATTCCGATCGTCGGACGAATCACTCTGCCGCTAGAGATCAACTGAGGAACGACACGCCGTATCGTGTTGGAAGGGATCGAGAAGCCGATTCCTGCGCTATCACCGGTGCTGGTGGCGATGGCTGTATTCATTCCGATCAATTCCCCCAGTGAATTGAGGAGGGGGCCGCCGGAGTTCCCCTGGTTCAGTGCCGCGTTGATCTGGATGATCGATCGCATCGTGCGGTTGCTGCGGGAGGGAAGCTGGCGATTGAGGCTGGAGATGATGCCGTCGCTTAACGTCCGTTCCAGCCCAAACGGATTGCCGATCGCCAGGATTCGCTGCCCGACGCGAAGCTGGCTGGAGTCACCCAGGGGAATCGGATGAAGCAGTTCGACTGGGGCGTTGATCTTGAGCACCGCGATGTCGTTGTCCGGGTCCTGCCCAACTCGTTCGGCCGGATACGATTCCCCATGAGCCAGAGTCACCTGGATGTCGCGAGCGTCTTCGATGACGTGGTAATTGGTCAGAATATGCCCTTGATGGTCCAATACCGAACCGCTGCCGCTGCCAGCCACTGCGGAGAGCGTCAGGAAAGAGTCTCGCGAAATCGACTTGGTGGTGATATAGACGACTCCCGTGTTGCAGCGATCGTAGACTTCGATGTTGATCCGTTCCTCGGGGGTCCACATGTCGTGGGGGGCGGCCGAAAGAGCGGACCAGTTGGCGTTCTCCTGGAATCGGTCCTGCGCAATCGATTCAGGCAACCACGCAAGGGAGGCAAGAGCCCAGCCGATTGCGATCCCCAGACCGATCGCCGCTATCCAACGCACGGTACCGACCGCCATGTCGCACCTCTCGATGAACCTGTTCTATCCTGTCCCCCTGCTCCATCGAGTCGGGGAGTCTGCCAACGCGAGACTATAGCAAGCGGCGTATTGGGGACCAATGCGAATTGAAGGCAAGTGGGATTCACCGAACCGGGGAGCTTGCACCTTCCTGCAGGCGTGCTGATTCGGCACGCCGTCCCTTCCAAAGCTTCGATCCTAGGGCGATGTACTGGGCCGCAATCTTTTGTTGTGTGTCGCGATGGCTTCGCTTCGATCCGATATCCGCTTGGCTGCCGACATGGAATCCTAATGATGGCAATGGTTGCTTGACTGCCGGACGCAGCGGTTCGAGACTTTTTAGGTTCATCCGACTACTGGGTGGGGCGGTGGGTTACGAGTTACCCACTGCGAGACCATGGTGCCTTGCGGCAATGGTAGCCTCAATCCTAAGCTTGCAAAGCGCCAGTCATCCATGGGGCCTAAGGGGATGCAGTGACGCGATCGCCCCTTCCGAGCCTCCCCTAGGGACCATATTTTCCGGCCGCTGACGGCAGTATTGGATCGAAGGGGGAAGCAATCGGAATCCAGCCAGGCGATTCCGTCGACCGAAGGTCTGGACTACAGCCGGGATGGGGGAGTTGGTCAGGCGATCAATGCATCGATCGGGTGGCCATGGACATCCGTCAAGCGGCGGTCGATGCCATTGTTGCGGACGGTCAGCCGAGTATGGTCGATACCAAGAAGTTTGAGAATCGTCGCGTGGATATCGTAGACCTGGGTGGGGTGATCTCGATCCAGTGGCTTGTAGCCGAACGGGTCGCTTTCTCCCACGGTGATTCCGCCGCGAATACCGCCACCACATAGCCAGTTGGTGAAGACGAACGGATTGTGATCACGACCGGTACCACCTTGACTGGAGGGCATTCGACCGAATTCGGTGGTCCACAGGATCAAGGTATCTTCCAGCATGCCGCGTTGCCTCAGGTCCTCGATCAAGGCTGCGGTGGCGGTGGCCATTCCCAGTGCCAAGGGGAAGTGGTCGCGCTGGACGTCTTCGTGGGAATCCCAATTCCTGCGAGGGAACCCATTGTCGTTACCGCTCCAGATCTGAACGAATCGAACCCCGCGTTCCAGGAGTCGCCGAGCGGCAAGGCATTTGGTGGCGAAATGATGGATTTCCTCGGGAACATTGATTTCCGCAGGCCAGGTCTTGGCAGGTTGATCGAGTCCGTAGAGCCGAAGGATATGTGCAGGTTCGTCTTGAAAGCGAAGTGCTTCGGGCGCTGCTAGTTGCATGCGAGCGGCTAGTTCGTAGCTTTCGATCCGTCCATCCAGGCGATTGTCCTCAGGCCGCTTTTGTGCATGCAACTGATTCAAGCGGGAGAGGGTGGAAAGGGTCGCTGACTCCGACTCCTTGGAGATGTAGTCGGCGGCCGGGTGTGGAAAGAGGTCAGCGATCGGCGCGGACCGCCCAGGGTAGATGATCGTCCCGCTGTGCTGACCGGGAAGGAAGGCCGCATCCCAATTCTTGACGCCGTTGGAGGCGAAACCGCGATGGTCGGGGAGGACGACAAATGTCGGCAGGTTGTCGTTGAGTGATCCCAGGCCGTAGCTGATCCAAGAGCCCATGCCGGGGAAGCCGGGCAACTGGAACCCGGTGGCTTGAAGCAGTGTCCCCTGCGAATGGACTCCCGTCTTGCCTACCATGTTGTGGACGAATGCCATCTGGTCGACCACGCGGCCCAGCGGAGCGACGGCATCGCTGAGCAGTTTTCCTGAGCGGCCGTAGGGGCGGAAGTTCCAGATCGGTTTCAGCCAGGGTCCTAAGCCATTTTGGAAGGCTTCCACCGGTTCTCCAAAGTCGCTTGGCTGACCGTGTCGGCGCACCAATTCCGGTTTGAAGTCGAAGAGGTCCAGATGGCTTGCCGCCCCAGCCATGAAGAGTTGGATCACCCGTTTGGCGCGGGGTGGAAAATCGGGAGTTCGAAGCGAGGGATGTAGGGCAGGTTCTGCGGGGGCGCTCAGCAGCGGGGTATCGCGTTCCAGCAGCGAAGCCAGTGCCAGGCTGCCGAATCCCTGCCCCAGTTGGCTCCATAGCGTACGACGCGACAGCGAGGGTTGCTCAGTCGCCTTGGTGGCTTGGGTACTCATGTTGGATCCTCTGGAGCAGTGGCAGCGCTGTTTGGCTGATCCGATGATAGCTTTGCATCTGCTCCAGGTCGATTCTTTTTGGTTTCCGCTGGCGCGATACCGATGGCAGGGAGAAACGGAAGGTTCTGACCGAATCGGCCTTGACATGGTTTCCGTAGCGTTTCTAGCATCCGCCTCGTTTCCGGCCATCCGGTCTGGAGGGGATCGTGCCATAGGGTTGCGACCTGCTCTTTCCAACACTTGCTCCAAGTCATCCGTCTCGCCCAAGGCGTCTCCATCTATCTCCGCAACACGAAGGGATTTGTACGAATGAAGTATCGCGTCAAGCACATGGGCTTCCTCGCCTGCCTGGGGCTGATTCTCTCCAGCGGTGTGGGATGCAAGACGTCCTGGCAGATGCCGGGTAAGGATTTGTTCAGCTTCGGGAAGAAGCCATCGGAAGAAACTTTGGCGGGCAAGGGGCCGACCACCACCTATCCAGCCAGTCCCGCGTCCAAGTATGCCCCGCAGCAGGTGGCTAGCGCCCCCAATGGCGGGAACCAGCAAGCGATGTACAACGCGACGGCACCTGCTGGCAGCACTGCTCCAGCCGGATACAGCGCCGCATCGGCAAACCCAATCGGTTCGGCGGCCGCAGCCAACGGTTATGCTGCCGGCTACCCGACTGGCCCTTACGGAACCCAGGGTTCCGTGGCTCGACCTGGATCACTCCCTGGCGGAAATGCTGCAGCTCCGGGGATGCCTGGGGCAAGTGCTCCGCAGGTTGGTGGCCCGGGCGGACTTCCGGCGATGCCGGGCAATTCCGCGGCCCCGGCGATGCCCAATTACCCTCAGGGCTATTCCACCGGCGGCTATTCCCCGGTTGGCTATGCGCCAGCTTCTAGTCCAGCGCCCAACAGCCCGGCTAATGCGCTCAGTTCGCCATATCAGCCAGCTCGTAGCATGCCCCCAGCCGGACCAGCGGCCGGCGCGATGCCAGCTGGATTTGGAGCCCCGGCTTCGTATCCTCCAGGGATGCCTTCTTCCATGCCTGGCGCGATGGGGGGGATGAATCCTTCCGGGTTGCCTGCGGCACCGATGGGCGCCATGCCGGGCATGACCGCCCCCGGCGCGCCGATGCCCCCAGCGGCCCCAGCATCGTGGGCTCCCCCGGCGTCCAATGGTTCGGCGGGAAGCATGCCGATGCCGTTTAGCCCCTCGACCCTTTCTTCCCCAATGGCTCCGCCTGTCGCTCCCAGTGCTCCGGTTCGTCAGTCGATTTCGTCTTCGGCAACCGACGGCCTTGGGGCACCCAGCATGGGCAATTCGGGCGCTGGCTATCGACCCGGAAGCACAGGCCGACCTGGTTTGAGCGAAGGGGCGGCACCCTCCAGCATGGCAACCCCACAGAATGGCTCGGGCTTCGCAGCCCCACCATCTTTGATCCGTTGATGGCGATACGCCATCGATCGTGATACAGATCTAAGAAACAGCCGCTGTTGGACAGCGGCTGTTTTCGTTGGGTGGTTTACCAGACGATCTGGTCTGCATCGAAGACAGGTCCTTCGATGCAGGTCCGTCGATAGTCCCAATCGGAAGGGGTACCGACCTTGGCAACACAGGTAAAGCAGATACCGATTCCGCATGCCATCGGCGTCTCAAGAGAGACCTGACACCGCAGGGCGTGTTGAGCCGCCAGATGAGCCACCGCCTCCATCATCGGTTCGGGCCCACAACAGGCAATCCGAGATCGCTCGGTACCATACTCCTGAATCGCTTCAGTCAGTGCATCGGTCACCCGGCCTCGGATGCCCTGCGTACCATCCTCGGTTGCCAATCGAAGGTCGATGGGTAGAGCAGAGAAGTCCTCCAGGCATGAGAATCCGGTCGCACTGCGGGCACCGTAGCAGAAGACGACGCGAGTGGCCCAGGGGGCCTGCGTCGATGCGTCTCCATAGCGGTCCAGCCCTAGTGATTGTCGCATCAGCGACAGCATCGGCGTGTGCCCGACTCCCCCGGCTGCCAGGTACAGCGTCTCCACGGGTTCCGAAGCAAATGCATTTCCCAGAGGTCCCCACAACTGGACGATCTGCCCAGGTAAAAGACGCGCCAGCGCCTGAGTGAACTTTCCCTTGACTGTGTAGACAACCGATAGCGTTCCTGGTTGGTCTGCTGTGGAGCGGCGTCGATCGTAGATGGCAAGGGCGCGTCCCAGTAATGGGTCCTGCGCATCGGCAAGTCGGACCATGACGAACTGGCCCGGAAGGAATCGGTCGGCTAGGGTTCCCGCTTCCACCGTCAGCAGGAAGGTCTGATGCCCCACCAGACGATGTTCGACAATCGGGCACCGTGCATGCTGTTTGGGCTGGCAGTCCGTCATGAATTCCTCTTGAAAACGTTGCGTCGCAATCGATAGGTTCGTGCGGGCGATCCGGGACTAACAGGCTACCGAAGACTGGCGTGCGGGCATAGTTTCCGCGGGACCCAAGATCCAACCAAGTCCTGCTCGCATTCCTGCTGTCCTGCACTGCGTTGCCAAATTGCGGTTCCATTTCAACAGCGGCCGGACAATCTCTTCGGCTCAGGGACGACCTTTGGGCGAAGGACGTCCAGTTCGCTTCCCCTTTAGTCCGGTTCGTCCCGGAGGTTTGCTCTTGGGCCGCCCGGTCGATCGTTTCTTGCCGAATTGGGGTTTGCCACCAGAGTTGCCGGCTGCGCCCGAGGCTGGCCGCCCCTTGAACATTCGCTTGGGTGGCCCCTTCCCGCGGCTAGGTTTCCGTTCTCCTTCACGAAGCTCGGCATCTGGCTGACTGGCTGATTTGGGTCGGAGAGGCCGAGCATTTTTGGGGCGATCGCTGGTGAGCCGCTGTGTTGGCTTGCCACGGGTGCCGCCCAGGGGAGCTCGTCCTTGAGATCTTCCTTGGCCAGGTCGCGTGGATCCGGTCCGCATCGATCCGGTCCGCATCGGTCTGCTTCTTTTGGGAGTATCACCAGGCGCTTCCCGAGCGTTATCAAAGTCCAAACCCTCGGTCTCCAGATCGGCTTCCTTCAGTCGACCGGGAAAACGACCTTGTCGTTTGGGTTCGCTGCTACGCGGTCGACGCGGGGAAGGTTCCGATCCCTCCTGGTAGCCAAGTACCGAGCCTCGTTTGGATGCGGTGCTGCTAGAGGCGGGAACGATCGGCGAGACCTCGACGCGCTGCGGCATTCCTTCTGCTTCGATATCCGATTCCACCGGTGGTGCAGGACGTCTGGTCCTCGGGGGCGTCGATGCGACAGGGCGTCTTGGGGCGCTGCGGCCGGTTGAGGTAGCTTGAGGTTTGTTCGGGCGCGTTCTAGGGGAGCGAGTTGTCTCTCCCGTCTCGCTGGAGGCTTCGTTCTGCGCTAGCTCATTGCTCCCTTGTCGGCTACCCTTTTTCGCGTCCTTGCGTTCCTGTCGAGCCCTTTCGACTGCGGCATAAAGAGCTGCGACTTCGGAAGCAATCAAGGGGCGATGCGCGCCTTCGGGGAGGTCAGCCAGGCGCAAAGGGCCGATGGCGACGCGTCGGAGCAAAAGAACCTTGTTTCCGACGCGAGCCAGGACTCGGCGGATCTCGCGGTTCTTCCCTTCGGTCAGCGTCATCTCCAGTTCGGTGGTTCCTTTTCGGATTGCCCGAATGCGCGCCCCCTCGACTCTCGCCACCCCTTCGGAGAGATAGATTCCTTTTCTGAGACGAAGGAGCTGCGCTGGATCCAGTTGGCCCTGCACGACGACGAAGTAGGTCTTGGGGACACCGTACTTGGGATGGGTCAGTTGCTGAGCCAGCTCCCCGTCGTTGGTCAGGAGCAGCAGCCCCTTGCTGGAACGGTCCAAACGGCCGACCGGAAAAAGTCGACTGCCATCAGGCACCAAGTCGATCGCGCGAATTCGTCCCTCTGGATCTCGATTGGTGCAGAGCACCCCTGCCGGTTTATTGAGCATCAGATAAGTGGGGCGTTGCTGTCGGAGTACTTCCCCGTCGACGCGGATCGTGCTGGTGATCGGATCGACTCGACGATGGAACTCGACGCAGATTTTCCCATCGATCTCGATGCGGCCCTGTTCGATCAGTTCTTCGACTTGCCGTCGTGAACCTAAACCTGCGGCGGCCAGGACGCGATTCAGTCGTTGGGGGCCTTGAAGCACTCCGCCACCCTGGGGCGGCTTACCCGACTTGCGAGGTCCCACCTGAATCTCCCTTTTCCTTGGCAGCAAATGGCGTTGGGTGCCACGATCGGAAGATCGCTTGAGACCGACGCATCGCGGCAGTAGTTTGACGCGACAACCTCCCATTGTAACGATGCCCGAACAATCCACCCAGTCCGTCTGCAGGTGGTTGGCAAAGTCACGTTGCCGCCAAAGGAGGCAGAAGAGCGAGAAACAAGATGGCGGGAGGTGAAATTAGGCCAGCAGCCTGCGTCGATTTCGCCATAGAAGAAGCGTGACTCCGACCAAGCATGCCGAGCTGGGTTCGGGAATCGGAGAGATGGAGTAGCTGATGGCGGGTCCAACAAGCGAGTTGACAGAGTCAAAACGGTAATTGCCACCGGTCAGCATGGTGCGTTTGAGCGATTCGAAGAAAGTGATTTGAATCTGATAGTTACCTGGAGTTGCTGATGCGGTACTCAGTCGAAGGGTGCCAACGGACCTGGGGGTTCCGTTAAAACTTTCGTCCCCGCTGCCATCATCCTGCCGTCCAAAGTCGGTGAAGTAAGCAATCCCCGGGGTGCTCAGATCGTAGCTAATTGGAGACTTGCCGAAGATCGCATTCACGCCCGAGAGAAAGCTACCACCCTTCCCTGAATTGTCGTAAGGGCCAGCGGAGACCTCGTAGTCGAGGACAGCTATCGACTGAGTCGATCCATCGTGCGTCTTGAGAAAGACGTTGACGACGACCTCCTCTCCTTGGACCAACGACAACTTGTTGGCCGACAATTCCATCACGAGATCGGCTTTGGCCAGTCCGCCAAAACCAAACAGCAACAGAAAAGCTATGTAGATCGAGTTGGTGTGACGTAGCAACACGTCATTTACCTCAAAAATAAGGAATCTTGTGGGGAGGTTCCAAGTTTTCCGGTGGTTCCGCTCGGCAGTCCCTATCCCATCCATCGTCGGGTGCCCGTCCAGTAGCCAAGCGCCCAAGTGGCGAAGAAAACCGATTAGGTAGTTTGAACCACTTTTACCTAGGTTAATGAACCCACACAATTTGTCAATCAAACAGTCTGCCATTCCTAGGAAGTGTGGTTCGTAAGTTGGTTCTTTTGGGGGGTTTCCTTCTGGGGGCTCGTGGCGATCACCAGTAAATGAACTGCAGGAAGCGTTCCCGGTCGGCGGCTGGCAATTGGTCGACCGAAGGGACGATCCATCGATTTTCTTCGGTATCGGTGATCAGTTTGCCGTGATCTCCATAGTCGACTGCTTGGCTTTGGGTCCAGCGCATCAGAATCGACTGCCTGCCGATATCGGTTTCGACATCCAATTCCAGGAACCCATGATCGAGTTTAGAGCGATAGACCCTTTGGATGACTCGCAGCAAATAGCGCCGGTTGGCGGTCTGCCGGATCCATGTCTGCTCGTCGGCCGGCCACTCCTGAAGGTCGGCGATCATCCCGATTTCCGGTTCCTCTCCGTCGGTCTTCCATTGGCGGATACTGAGATACTGATCGGGGTGGCTGGCAGGGAAGGTGCGTACGACAAACAGGTCGCCGACCTGCTGTTGTTCGCTTTGCATCGCCAGCCTTCCTTTGGAATCGAGACAGAAGTGATGTTGGGTGGGATCAAGCCAGAGGATACGAGGTTTTCTATCGGCGGCGGGATCCTTGTCTTCGGCTTTGGGAGGCGATGCCTCTGGAGTTGGCTGGTTCTCCTGGGGCGGCTCGCATTGCTTCTGTTCCACTTCCTGGGTGTCCGACTGGTTGGAGCCTGCCGATTCCGGATCGTCGGTTTCCTGAAGCTGTCCGATCAGGCGGTCGACCGTCGGGTGTTTGGAGACCTGGGTTTGGATCCGAACCAATCGAGCGTAGATGCCATCCTTGGCCAGCAGGTGGGCATGGGAGCCTTCTTCTTTGAGCAGTCCTCGTTCGAAGACCAGGATGCGATCGGCATTGCGAAGGGTGCTCAGTCGGTGTGCGATGGCGATGGTGGTGCGACCGCGAATGAGCACTTCCAGTGCCTCTTGAATGCTCCTTTCGCTTTCGGCATCGATGTTGCTGGTCGCCTCATCCAGAATCAGAATGCGAGGATCATAGAGAAGTGTCCGGGCGATCGAGAGTCGCTGTTTTTCACCGCCGGACAGTCCCGCACCATGTTCCCCCAGCAGCGTTTCGTAGCCCAGAGGTGAGCGGCACAGGAAATCGTGAGCTCCTGCAGCGGCGGCTGCCTCCAATCCTTCTTCGATGGTGGCGGTGGGATGACCGTAGGAGAGATTTTTCCAGACGGTACCACGGAAGAGGAGAGAATCCTGGAAAACGATACCGACGCGTTGTCGGAGGAGCTGGGTTGACAGGTCGCGCAGATCGATCCCATCGATTCGAATGCTTCCTTCCTGGACGTCGTAGAACCGGGCGAGCAGATTGACCATGGTGGTTTTGCCGGAGCCGCTGCGGCCGACGATACCCACCATTTCCCCAGGAGCGACGCGGAAGGAAATTCCCTGGAGGACTGGCTGGCTGCGGTCGTATCCAAAGGTGACGCGATCGAATACCACCTCGCCGCGGGGATCGTCCCAGGCCTTCGGACTGGCTGACTCGGGGATCGTCAGTGGTGCATCGAGCAATTCCAGGACGCGCTTGCTGCCTGAAAGGAAGCTGGTAAGCCACGTGGTGAAGTTCGACAATGCGCTGAGCGGCGCGTAGAACATCGCCAGGTAGGCGAGGAAGGCAATCAGCTGCCCCAGGGTCATGTCGCGACCGATGACATCGCGGCCACCCACATACCAGACGATCAGGCCGCCCAGGCTGAAGACCAACTGCATGGCGGCTGAGTAGTACGAGTTGGTGTCGTCGACCCAAAGACGCCATTGTCGCAGTTGATCGCTGGCTTTCTGGAACCGCTGATATTCCTTGTCTTCCTGAGCGAATGCCTTGACGACTCGGATGCCCGATAGCATCCCGTTGAGGACCGACATCTGTTTGCTGGATGCGTCCCAAAGTCGGTAGTAGCGGGGGTAGACCTTCTGCCAGAAGATCCAGGATCCGAGAAAAACAAGCGGCACCGGGATCAGCGTGTACATCGCCAGCTTGGGGTTGATCCACAGCAGCATGGCGCCCACACCGATCAGCTGTGCGGTTTGAAGCAGGAAGCCACCGGTGATCTGATGGAGCACGCCATGGAGCACTTCGCTGTCGTGCGCCACACGACTGAGGATGCTACCGACCTGGTGGCGGTCGTAGTAGACCACGGCCAACCGCTGCAATTTGTGCACCATCTCCGCCCTTAGGCTGGCGGTGATGCCGGTCCCGATTTGGGTTGCCAGTCTTCCCTTGAAGACACCGACGGCCGATAGGAGGATCCGAGAACCGGCAAGGGCCAGCACCACCAAAAGGAGCGCTTGGGCAAAGCTGGGATCGGCATTCGATTGAGCTCCACCTCCGAGGATATTGTCGACTAGATGCTGCTGAAGCTTCGGTGGAATCAGTTCGGCGATCACCCCGGCGATGGTCAGTCCAGTCAGCAGGAAGGCGCCGCGGCGGTAGGGGGCAAGGAGATCGAAAAGTCGCTTGAGTATCCGCCCTTTCTGAAGGCAGCGCGGGCATTGGTCCTGAGAGGGTTCCAAACGCAGACTGCAGTCGGGGCAACGCTTGGGTTCCAGTTCCTGATCGGCATCGCTACGAACCGCCGGATCGGCGGGCAGTGGCTCCCCATTCGAATCGGTGGGGCTTTTCAGCAGATCCAGATGACGGGTCAAGCGAAGGCTGACTTTGGAGAACTTCGAAGCCTGGGCGTTGGAATACCGCAGTAGATCGATCCAGGCCCCATCGACCTGGGCCTGCAACCAGCCCGAGCCGGTTCCCGCCCAGGTTCTCACCTTCTCGATTTGCGTCCAGGGAAGCCGAATGGTCGGTTCGGCCTGTCCTGGAACGGCATCGACTCGCAGTTCCTTCTGGTCGGCGTAGAGGGTTGGTGTCGCTGGGTTGCCTGCCGCGTCGATGTCGCTGGACACCTCCAGCCACATTTCCGATGCTTCCTCGATGGCCTCCGGCATCCGCTGGCTCGGTAGCTTGACGTTCATCGACCGTCCTTGTGTCGTGTGCGCGATGGAAAGGGGTTGGTTCGGATGCGACCGGCCTGTCATCAAGTGCAAGTCGCGGGGCGCTTGTGAGAGTCAAGATGCGGGGTGGAAGTTCCTGCGAATTGGCTGGAGGCTGAAGATTCCGTAAACGAACGCCAAAAAGTCGCTCAGGTAGGGTTGCTGGGGGACTGCAGCAGCGCCGCCGCAAATCCGATCAGGTCCTTTCGCTCCTGCGACTGCTCGATCATCGTACGGAAGTCCCCTGCCTTGCGGCTCAATTCCAGCAACGACGGAGCGATGCCGAAGGGGCGGGCTGAGGGGGGCATTTTGCGCACCAGGAATCGAAGGGCTTCCGCGTGGCGTCCGGTACGATCCAGCAGGTCGACATAGGTTTCGATCCCCACGGTGCCGTGCTCCTGGGGATCGAGCGATTCGGCTTTCTGCAGGAAGTACTTCAGAGAGGCTTCGGTTTGATGGCCTAGCAGGGCATCGAAGAAAGTGAGTGAGGCTGCATAGAGATCCGCAAAAGGCTCTTCGGAAGGATAGTGGTATTGCGGATGGAGCTGTTTGCCGTAGGTTGCTAGATCGCGAGCCAGAGTGAGGGTGGCGGGGTCGTCCAGGACGCGCGCGAACCGGACGGTGGAGGCCAGGTGGGTGGTGTCCAGATGGTAGGTGCCATCCTGAAGCCAACCAGGAAGCGATGCGAGGAGCTGTGGCAGCCCCAGTTGGGGATCGGCGGCTGTTCCTTGGCGTCGCTGCCAGTCCTGTTGCATCGCCGATAGCAGTTCCGCATGGACATGCCTGACCAGTTCGGCCACCGCCAGCTGCTGCTCTGGTCGTCCTCGCATCGCGACGACGCTTTCCATCATGGTGATCGTGTTGCAGGTGCCGCGGTGTTCCAGCGATAGCCGCGTCCCGCGCGCGACATCAACCGCCTCATGCACCAAGATCTGTAGTAGCAGATCGAACTGCTCTCCCGACGGTTCGATGCCTTCGAGCGCCTTGGCTGCAGCGTGGCGGTCGCCGACCGGTCGAAAGAACATCCATCCTTCCTCCAGTTTCCCCTGAGCCAGCAGTCCCAGACCGACTTCACGGCAGGCGTCGATCAAGCCACGCTCCAGTTTGTCCTGGAGGTCGCCGCCAATCGCTTCTTCCGACTCACTGGGGACGGCAGGTAGGCCCAGCAGCAAACGTTGCTGCATCTTGAGTGCTTCGAAGAGGTCGCGGTACCGCTTCTGGATCCGTAGATGCTCCACCAGGAGATTGGCAGCGGCGAGCGATCCATTTTGGTCTTTGGCTTGGCGAAGCGCATCGAAGATGTCGTCGGTGGCGATCATGGGAAAGCGATTCCTGATACACTGAACAAATTGGTCTGGCTGGGCGGTTCAGACTACCCGATTCCAGCCATTCGCCAACCACCCCCGATGCTTCCACAACGCAGGTGCTGCCGCAACGACCGATGGAACCCACCGACACCCCTTCCCAAATGCATGCTTCCCCGTCGTTTGGCTCCCTGCGCGTCGCTTCCCTGGAATCGCGGCGTAGGGAGGATATGAGCCGCTTGATCGAGCGATTTGGGGGGATTGCGTTTGTTTCACCTTCCATGCGCGAGGTGGCGGTGGAAGAGCCGAAGGAGGCGGTCGATTTCGCCTACCGCGTGATCACCGGGGACATCGGCGTGGTGATTTTTTTGACTGGAGTCGGCTTTCGACATCTGGTGCATTCCATCGAGCGGCACCTGGAAACCCAGCGATTTCTCGATGCGCTTTCCGACGTGATCACCGTGGCGCGTGGACCCAAGCCGGTCGCGGCGATGCGGGAGGTGGGATTGACCCCAACCCATCGCGTCCCGGAGCCGAACACTTGGCGGGATCTGCTGCGGACACTCGATCAGCACGTCCCCTTGGCCAATCAGACGGTGGGGTTGCAGGAGTATGGAGTCACCAACCATTCGCTGGTTGCCGGTCTGGAGGCGCGGGGCGCCAAGGTGGTTCAGTTAAGGGTCTACCAATGGGATTTCCCTGAAGATCTTGGCCCGCTGAAGGAGAACCTGGAAGCGATCCTTGCGGGACAGCGCGATGTCCTGCTGCTGACCAGTGCCCATCAATTGGTCAATCTCTTTCGACTGGCCGATCAGCAGGGGCAGGTGGAGATGCTTCGCAAGTCGCTGCAAAAGATGGTGGTTGCCTCCATCGGCCCGACCACTTCGGAGATGGCGCAGCAGATGGACGTGCGGATTGACGTGGAACCAGAGCATCCGAAGATGGGGCATCTGGTTCAGGCGGCGGCGGAGGCAAGCGGTCGCATCCTACAGGCCCGGAATTGGTCGGTGCGACTCCTGGAAGAGGTGACGGAAGCTCGCCAACTCCAGGTCGCTCAGTGGTCCAAGCCGGGCAGTGTTCCCCCTTGGGAAGATAGCCCGATGATGCGAGCCTGTCGTCGTCAGGCCGCACCGGTGACCCCGGTCTGGATGATGCGTCAGGCGGGGCGCTATATGGAAGAGTATCGGAAGGTCCGATCCAAGGTCGGCTTCCTGGAGCTTTGTCGGAACCCGCAACTCTGTGCGGAAGTGATGGCGACAGCGGTTGAACGGCTAGGGGTCGATGCGGCGATCCTGTTTTCCGATCTGCTGCCGATACTCGAACCGATGGGGATGGAGCTGGAATTCACGCCAGGGGATGGGCCTGTGATCCATAATCCACTGCGAAGCTCACTCGATGTCGATCGCGTGATCGCGTTGGAGTCGGTCGAGCCGCTGCAGTATGTGATGGATGCGGTAAGGATGACGCGAGCGGCTATTCCGGCCAATCTTCCGTTGATTGGATTTGCGGGAGCCCCCTTCACGCTGGCCAGCTACATGATCGAGGGAGGATCCAGCCGATCGTACACCCGAACCAAAAAACTGATGCATGAAGATCCATCGGCCTGGGAATGTCTGATGCAGAAGTTGACCGAATCAATTGCACGCTACCTCAACGGTCAAATCCTGGCCGGCGCGCAGATCGTCCAGATCTTCGATTCGTGGGTGGGGTGCCTTGGTCCCTCCGACTACCAACGTTCGATCCTGCCTCACATGCAGCAGCTCCTGGCATCGATTCTCCCTCAGGTGCCGGTAATCCTCTTTGGTACAGGCAATCCCATGCTGCTGCCTTTCCATCGGGGGGATGATCGGACGGTGGTGGGAATCGACTGGAGAATCGATCTGGTGCAGGGTTGGCAGATGGCCGGTGAGGATCGGGCCGTGCAGGGGAATCTGGATCCCACCGCTCTGTTGGGGACCCCCGAATCGCTCGATCGCGAAATCCGACGGGTGCTTCAAGAAGCGGGTCATCGATCAGGGCACATCTTCAACCTGGGGCATGGGATCCTGCCGGAGACGTCGGTCGATCAAGCGCGTCGGGTGGTTGATCGGGTGCATCAGTGGAGCGCCCGCTAAGTCGCGGGAATCCCACTGCCACTGCATTTCTAGGTGGAATGTTCCAAGCGGCTACCTATTCAAGAAGGCTTAAGGAAGGGGCCTCTCCAGGATGCGGCTCTGCAGAGGGTGGTGGCCATTGAAGGTGGGTGGTGGCCATTGAAGTTCCATTTCGGATTCTTGTCGGTGGCTAGCGAATCCATGGCACCAGGTTGGAAACGCCAGGGGAAGGTCGGAGAGCTTATTGAGCCGTACCGCTGGGAATCTTAAAAATAGCCACGGAAGGGCGCGAGCCCTTTGTTGTGCTTCCCTGCCCCAAAGAATCGGACGGCTTGCACCGTGCGGTTAGGAGTCGGCTGCATCCGTCTATCGGCAACGCTTTCCTATCGGCAATGCAGTGCAGTCGTGGCTGGCTCTTGTCCAATGGACCCAAGTAGCGGTTGAATGGACCCCATCAAAGCGGTTCGCCATCCCACCGCGCAAAGGCTTCCAGAGCGAAGTATTCCGGGAGCCCCAGTAGGTTGTAGCTTTCGGCGGTGCCGCGATTGCGGTCTTCCGCGCGCTGCCAGAACTCGCGGGGGTCGCTGCCTGGGAAGAGGGCTTCATCTTTTTGGCTTTCGTGCATGAAGATCGCTTCTCGCTTGCGCAAGATGTCGCTGGGGCTAAGCGGTACCGCGATATCGATTTCATGAAGCGGATACTCCTGCCAGGCACCGCGATAAAGCAGCACTTCGGGGTTCTTGGAACCCGATTGTCTGTGTCGTTCCAGAGCCATGAAGATCGCCTCGGCGCAAACCCGATGCGTGCCGTGGGGGTCAGCCAGATCGCCCGCGACGTAGACTTGATCGGGCGAGACTTTTTGGAGCAGCTCTAGGATGATCTGGATATCTTCTTCGCCGACCGGTTTCTTGGCGATGGTGCCGGTGCGGTAGAAGGGAAGGTCGAGGAAGTGGAGGTTCTCTTCGCGGCAGCCGACGGTGATTGCCCCGGCTCTCGCTTCGCTCCAACGAATCAGACTTTTGATCGCCAGCACCACTTCAGGATCAGGTTGTCCTGGTTGTTTGGATGCCAGTGACTGTTCAACCTGTTGCTCGATGTCGAGCGATTTCTGATGATCGATCTCAAAGATGCGGTTGTATTCGCAGACTAGGTCGGCAACGCGTCGAGCGTCGTGATCGAAGACGGCGATATTTCCGCTGGTCATGTAGGCGATGTGGACATTCTGGTTGTCCTCGACCAAGCGGATCAGCGTGCCGCCCATGCTGATCACATCGTCATCAGGATGGGGGCTAAAGCAGAGCACCGTCTTGACCGTATTGCAGCCGGCCGGGTGGTGCTCGATCGTTTCCATCATCCAGCGGAAAACCCGCTGGGCGATCTGGTGGGCACGGCCCTGGTAGCGCAGCAAGGAGTGGAGATTGTTTTTGCGGAAATCCTCGTCATCCAGCTTCAGCAGCGCCTTGCCGGTTTTGTGGCACAGCCACAGCACCGCCCGCTTGACCAGCGCATCGTCCCAGACGACCGACCCGAGGAGCCATGGAGTGGCGGTCCCGGTAAGTTCCGCCGACGCGGGGCCATCGATCAGCACCTTGGCATCGCCATGGTCTTGGAGCGCCGAGGCCGGCACCCGCTCACTGGCCGGTTGTTCCAGCGTATCGCGAATGATGTGTGCCTTGTGTTCTCCGAGCGCTAGCAGCACGATCCGCTTGGCGGCCAGGATGCTTCCCATGCCGACGGTCAGCGCCTGATTGGGGACATTGTCTTCCCCGAAGAAATCGCTGGCGGCGCTGATCCGTGTCATTGGATCCAGTGTCACCAAGCGTGTTTTGCTCCTTCGCGAAGAGAAAGGTTCATTGAAGCCGATATGGCCATTGCGCCCGATCCCCAGAAGGACCAAGTCAAAGCCACCGAAATGCTGAATGGACTCTTCGAACCGTCGGCAATGCACTTCGACGTCCGAAGCGTGGACCTGGGAGTCGAGGAAGTGGATATGGTCCTGATGGATATTGACCTGCGACAGAAAGTGCTCGGTCAGCCACCGTCGGTGGCTCTGCGGGCTCTCGGAAGGCAGTCCGTAGTATTCATCGATTCCGAAGATGACCACTCGGGAGAAATCGAGCTGATCTTGCTGGTGCAACCGCACCAACTCGCGGTAGGTGCCGACTGGGGTGGAGCCGGTGGGGAGCCCCAAGACGGTGCGCTGTCCCAGTTCGGTCCGTTCACGGATCAGAGCGGCGATCATCGAAGCGGCATATCTGGCCAGATCGCCGTGGGTCTCGAAGACGAAAGCAGGGAGGCGGGTGCCTACGACCGGGCGGGCGACGTGGTTCAGCATGGCGACTACCGTGTCAGGGATGGGATGGAAGGGGCGAGTCGAGGGGGGGCAGCCAGCAGGCTAGCAGCCGTTCGCCGCGTTCGCCCTTATTGTGGTGGATCGAGCGATTGGCTCCAAGGGCCATTTTAGCGGCCGAAGCGTCCCAGGTCTGCTGCAAGCGTCCCTGTCCCGGGTTGCGAAACTCCAGCCCCTGGGCGCAGGAACTCCAAAGTCTTTCCTTGGCGATTCACTCCGCAAATGGATCCCATTCGTCGCGACTGGACCAGACATGAAGCGCAGGGAACTGAAATGCCAGTTCCCCTGCCAGCTCGTCCATCGCAAATCGTTCGCTTGGGCCATGGCCCAAAAGCAACAGATCGATTCCGCGGTGCGATGCCTCCAGCGCCTGATGGTAGGTAGCTTCCCCCGTGATCAGCAACTGACAATCGGCCGCCGCAGCGGCCGTGACCAAGCTTCCTCCGCTGCCACAAACAATCCCAATTCGCTCGATCATGCGGCCAGATTGACCGATCCAACGCAGCTGAGCCTTTGGCAGGACGCGAGCAGCCAATTCGAGTACGGCTTTGCCAGGGAGAGCCATAGGCAACCTGCCGCACCTTCCCGACCCTACCATGGGATTGGTGGCATGGGGGACCATGGGGCAAACCGCTTCCAGTTCCAACCTTCTGGCGATTCGCTGGTTGATTCCCTCCGGGGCGTTATCCCAGGCGGTGTGGGGGCTGTAGACGGAAATTCCGTGTCGGCAAAGCTTCCAGACCATCTTGCCTGCTGGGTCGCTGCAGACGATTTTAGGCAACGGGCGAAAAGGGAGCGGGTGGTGGGTGACGATCAGCTGGGCTCCCCCGGCGATTGCCTCGTCCACCGTCGCTTCCATCACCGTAAGGCATACCATCAGCCGCTCGACTTGGCCGTCTGGGTCTCCGATCAGCAGCCCGACCGAATCCCATGCTTCTGCCAGTTCCAGGGGGGCTAGTTTTTGCAGGTAAGCGACGATCTGCCGCATGTTCATGATCGACGGACTCCTGGGACGCTCGATCGCCCGATGGACACTGGCATCGATTGGTCTACCGCTGGGCCTAAACGCTGGGCCTAGCGCTGTGCCCAGGAAACCGCAATGAACGACGGCACCAGCGGGGGGGCAGTCAGCGATCGGCCGTTGATTCCAAAGGGCTGAGGGGGGAGGCAGCCGGTGACATGATCAGGGCTACTTCCGCCGCTACACCTGCTTTCCCGACCCAAGGCTTGCTTTTCCGTTGGCCGGCCAGCTTACAATGGGCGGTCGTCTACTGGTTGTAAAGAGGGAGCAAGGCGGTTTTCGGAAGGACCCTCGGATGATCGATCGCCGTGGAAGGAGCCCTTATTGGGAGGGGAGGATTGGATGGGAAACCCCTGCCAACCGACCTTGGGTGCGTTCATCGCGACGAACTTCTCTGGAATGGCCACCGGAAGAGGGTGGCCACGGTGTGCCGGACGAGCGGCTGGTGGAGGATGGACGATCTCAGGAAGTTTCGCCGGAGGAGCGGGAACTTTCGCGACTGGGGGAACTCGAAGCGTTGCTGTGGCTGGCACGCGAACCGGTTTCCCTGAAATGGCTTGCGCAGACGCTGCAAATTTCCGGGAGCGCGGAGGTACGGAGCCTTTGTCGACAGTTGAATCATCGCTACGATGCCGATCAACGGGCGATCCGCGTGGAGGAGGTGGCAGGCGGGGTGCAATTGCTCACGAGGCCACAGTTTGCCAAGTGGTTGAGGAGGCTGGAGCATCTTCCGCAGGGCATTCGGTTATCCGGCCCTGCGATGGAGACGCTGGCGGTGATTGCCTATCGGCAGCCGATCGACCGGTCGGAAATCGAGGCGATTCGCGGGGTCGGGTGCGGGGAGGTGCTGCGTCAATTAGTCCAGCGGGAACTGGTAAAAATTTCCGGCCGAAGTGAAGAACTGGGCCGACCCTACCTTTACGGAACAACTAAAAGATTTTTACAACTATTCGGAGTCTCCTCAATCGATGGCCTGCCGCGTGCCGAATGGGTACGGCAGGTCGACGCGCGAGGCGACCGCGATACAATACGCGACCCGGCGGATAATGACTCCCGGCTGGATTGAATCATCGAACGAAGAATGCAGATGCTAGTTTCAGTGAATAAGGAGCCCATGGTGAAACTCACATTCGTCCCACACAGCCAGCCCGCGATGTCCGTGCGGTCGCCCGAATGGGAACTACCCTGGAATCGAGTCCTTCGCGCGATGTCGGAAGATGAAGATTTCGACGAGATCGAAGACGAAGACGAATTCGATGACGACGAAGAAGAAGACGAGGACTACGAAGACGACTTCGAAGACGAAGAAGACGACGAAGAAGAGGAATTCGAAGACGAACTCGAAGAAGATGAAGAGGAATGGGAAGAAGTCGAAGAAGACGATGAGTCGGAAGAGGGCGATTCGGAAGAAGAAGACGAAGATTGGGATGATGACGAGGATGACGATTGGGACGAAGAGGAAGAGGATGAGGAAGATGAGGACTGGGACTGAGCCGGCGGTTTTCGTCGCATCAGTCGAAAGCTTCTGACTCCCTCCGTCGCGATTGGCTCGGGCATCCCCTTGGTGTCCGAGCTAGGTCGGAATGACCAGAGAGCCACCGGATTGAGGTGCCCGTGAGCGGAGTAACGGTGAGCTGTTTTGTTCTGAGCTACCTGCTGGTAGCGGGGCTGGAAGGGACGCGTTGGATCGTGCGCGTCCCGTACCGAATGGCGGTGCAAGTAGGGTTGATGGGGTTGGGTTGGATCGCCCAGACTCTTTACCTTGCCGATCGCTTTGTGTGGCCTGGAGGGGCCGATGCGGGAACGCTACTTCGCAACTGGAACCATTGGGCTCTGGTGGTCTCTTGGGGCTTGGCGACGCTCTATCTGATCCTTCTGCTGCGACGACCTGGACAGCCGACTGGGACCTTCCTTCTCCCTTTGATTCTCGCGCTTCTGGCGCTAGCGTGGCTGGTTCGGGGAATGGCCCCGTTCGAACCGACTGGCTCGATTTCTCTGCTGCGTGCGGTTCATGGCCTGGCGCTGCTGGTTGGGATGATGCTGGTGGCTTTTGGCGCTGCGATCGGTGCGATGTATTTGTTGCAGTCGGCCTGGTTGAAGAGAAAACGGTTGGCGCTGGCCAGTCGGCTGCCGATGCCGTCGCTGGAGTATCTGCAGCAGCTGGGAAGTCGCACCCTGTATGCTTCGGCTGCCAGTGTGGCTGTCGGATTGGTCAGCGGTTTGTGGATGGAGGGGTTGGCCGGGCTGAAGGCCCAGCCGCTTCGCAGTTCCAACCTGCTGGTGGCTCTACTTCTGATCTGGTTGATCGGCGCAAGTTTCTGGCAGCGTTCCCACGTACGGCGCGGCATCGGTCGTTCCACCGCCCTCGTCTCCATCGCCAGTCTGTTGGTGATGCTGGCGTCGCTGGGGGTGGTGATGGTATCGGCGCATGGTCGAGGCTACCAAAAATCGATCGCCCCAGCGCCCTCCAGTAGCTCATCGGTTCCCTCGCCGGTTCCACCCGAGGTGCCCAGGCCATGACATTGAGGATGGTTGGGTGCAGCCACCACCATGCTCCCCTCGATCTTCGGGAGCGGATCGCCTTCTCGCCGGCTCAGGCGCGCCAAGCGCTCCAGCGTCTCCGGGAGTGGGATGAGCAGATGGAGGCGGTGATTGTCAGCACTTGCAATCGGACCGAGCTTTATGGGGCCTGGGGTGAGGATACATCCGCGTGGTCGGAAGCCCGGTGGATCGACTTTCTTGGTGAATTTCATGGACTTCCCAGGGAATCTTTGCTGCCTCATCTGCAGTCGTCCAGCGACCGGAACGTCGCCAATCATCTCTTTCAAGTCGCTGCCAGCTTGGACAGTCTGGTAGTGGGGGAGACGCAGATCCTTTCGCAGGTCAAGCAAAGCTACGATTGGGCGGTCCAGGAGGGGACCGTCGGACCGCAATTGCATCAGCTCTTCCAGCATGCCTTATTCACCGCAAAGCGGGTTTCCGGGGAGACCGAGATCCATCGCCGGCGCGTCAGTGTTGCGAGTGTGGCTGTCTCCCAGATCGCGATGGAATTCTTCGAGCGGCTGAGCGACAAATCGATCCTGGTGATCGGAGGTGGCGAACTGGGGGAGGAGACGTTGCGGTATTTGGTTGAAGCAGGGGCACGGCAGATCGCCATCTGCAACCGGACCTGGGAGCGTTCGCTGCCTCTTGCCGAACGGTATCAGGGAAAGGCAGTGGCCTGGGAGCAACTGGATGAGGCGCTGCGGGAGGCGGATCTGGCGATCAGCACAACCGGCTCCGATTTGCCGATCGTCACACGCGACCGCTTCGCTGGACTGTGGGCCAATCGCCAGCGTGGTCCTCTGGTGGTGCTCGACCTGGCCGTGCCTCGCGATTTTGATGCGGCCATCGGTCAGATCGACGAGGTCTACCTGTATACGCTCGATGACGTCCAGAAGGTCTGCGAAGCCAATCGGCAGTGGCGTCAAAGCCAGTGGCCCAAGGCCCAGCGCATCGTCGAGGAGGAGGTCGAGCAGTTCTGGCAGCAGTTGCAGCATCGGGGAGCGATCCCGACAATCCGGTCGCTCCAGTCGCAGGCGGAGGCGATCAAGCTGGGGGAACTGCAGCGTCTTCAGGGGAAACTGCAGGTCCATCAACTGGATCCGGCGGTGCAGCGGGAGATCGAGCAGGCGTTTGATCGACTGGTCAATAAACTGCTCCATCCGCCGCTCAAGTCGCTTCGCGAGGAGCGGGATGTCGATGCTTCCGGCTCGCTGGCCAGTGCGATTCGCCGAATTTTCCGCCTCAAGGAGTGATCGCTGCCGCACCCCAAGCAGGTGGCAAGGAAAGTTGTTTCAACAATTATTCGTTCAACAGTGATTGTTGAAACAACTTTCTGAGATTATCCTGCGGTGGGAGGATGGTGACGATGTCCAGCGGTGGCAAGAAGAAGGGGCCTGTATTCGATTCGCCCCAGCAGCAGGCTTGGCTGCAATTGTGGCGGACCTACGACCGCTTGAAGGTCCTCGAAGACCAGCTTTTTGGCTCCTTCGAGATCTCCTCGCAGCAGTACAACCTGCTGCGTCTGCTGGAAGCGGCATCCCCCGATGCCCTCCGAACGCTCGATCTAGCTCGCCGAATGATCTCCCGGTCTCCCGACATCACCCGGATGCTGGACCGTTTGGAATCGCAGGGATGGATCGCCAGAGATCGTCCCAAGGACAATCGTCGCACCGTATTGGTTTCGATCACCCCTGCTGGATTGCGGCTGCTTCAAAAGATCGCTCATCCGCTGGCCGAGTGTCACCGGCAGCAACTGGGGCACCTAGGAAGGGAATCGCTGGCGGATCTGGTGCGGCTGCTGAGGGCCGCCGGTGCGCCGCATGAACCGGAGGGGAGTCCCTGGGGTGCCCCGGGCATTGCCGGTCCACGATGAGAGGACCAACAGAAAGAATACCGATACAAGCGAAATCGCGGCCATGAACAACGTACAACTTGCCGTCCATTTCTTTTTTCAATTGGCAGTTATCCTCGTCGCTTGCCGCATCGTGGGACTGTTGGCAGCTAGGTTGGGGCAGCCTCAGGTGGTGGCCGAGATGATCACTGGGGTGCTGTTGGGGTCGAGCCTTTTTGGGGCGTTGGCGCCGCAGTGGCAGCAGGCGATCTTTCCCTGGGACCCCAGCCAGAGAACCCGCGATACGCAAAGCTACCTTTTCCCCGCCTCCCAATTGGGGCTGGCGCTCTACATGTTTGTGGTCGGCATCGAGTTCCGACCAGAGGTCTTTTCCAGGTATGCGCGAACTAGCGTTGCAGTATCGCTGGCAGGGATGGTAGCCCCATTCACTCTGGGAGTCCTGTTGGCCGCGGGGCTTTATGGTCGAGCCCCGCTGTTTACCGAAAAGGTGGGGTTCTGGGAGGCGGCGCTGTTCCTGGGAGCGTCGATGTGCATCACCGCCTTCCCGATGCTGGCCCGCATCATCCACTACAAGGGTCTGGCGGGAACTCGCATGGGGACGGTGGCCATCGGTGCGGGGGCCATCGATGATGTTTCCGCTTGGTGCATGCTGGCCCTGGTGCTGGCTAGCTTCGAGAAAAACTGGAATCATGCGGTCTGGAGTATCGGTGGTGCCTTTGGCCTGGTGGTCCTCGGTTGGCTTGTAATCCGACCGCTATTGCTGCGATGGCATAGCAGATTCCTTGGCCCCGATGGGTCGCTCAGCGAAGCCGGTCTGGCGATGGCGATGGTGGTTCTGTGCCTAGCTGCCTGGTATACCGATCGATTGGACCTCCATGCCGTATTCGGGGCATTTCTGGCCGGGACCTGGATACCAAGAGGTGCCCTGGCAGACCAGGTCAAGGCGAAGGTGCAACCGCTTGCGGTCACCCTGCTGCTGCCTCTGTTTTTCACCTACTCGGGGCTCAACACCCAGATCCTGTCGCTGGGAAGCGTGCAGCTGTGGTTGGTTCTCTTGGCGGTTCTTCTGGCCGCGATCGCCGGCAAGGGGCTAGCCTGCTGGGGAGCTGCCCGATTGAGTGGGCTTAGCCATCCGGAAGCGATTGGGATTGGGGTGCTGATGAACGCGCGGGGGTTGATGGAGCTGATCATCATCAACATCGGATTGCAAAAAGGGGTGATCACCAAGGAGCTATTCGCCATTCTGGTGTTGATGGCAATCGTCACCACGCTGATGGCTTCGCCGCTGTTCGACCGTCTGGAATCTCGTTTGCCGCGGGATGCCAAGGGGACCTGACCGCCGCTTCCTGGCTCCCCCATCGACTGCCAAAAATGCAGATCGCACCCCGGCATGTCCAGTGTCTAAGAAGTCTTACCCCGGGACTTTCTAGATTTTCTTTGCTTTCCCCCCTTTCCAAGATGATTTTTGGATCGGGCCTTTTCCGGAACGGGGTTTGCTCTAACATACCGGTGCCGGATCGGGAACCTCATGGCCTATAATGGGTCAAACCAGTTGGTGGCATTGGCCGGTTTGGTCGTGCCATAGCTGAAAGAACCCGGTGACGCAGAGCATAGGGTCGACTCGAGGACCAGGACACAGGAGAGGCGTGGAATGTACGAGAAGTTCACCGACCGGGCCCGCAAGGTCATGCAGCTTGCCAATCAGGAAGCCCAGCGCTTCAATCACGAATACATTGGCACCGAGCATATCCTGCTGGGGTTGGTCAAAGAGGGCAGCGGTGTGGCTGCCAACGTCCTGAAGAATCTCGATGTCGATCTGCGCAAGATCCGCCTGGAAGTGGAGAAGCTGGTGCAGAATGGCCCGGAAACGGTGACCATCGGCAAGCTACCTCAGACGCCGCGCGCTAAGAAGGTGATCGAGTATTCGATGGAAGAGGCGCGGAACCTCAACCACAATTACGTCGGCACCGAACATATCCTCCTGGGTCTGTTGCGGGAGCAGGACGGTGTGGCGGCTCAGGTTTTGATGAATCTGGGGCTGAAGCTGGAAGACGTGCGCGAAGAGGTTTTGAATCTTCTGGGGCACGGTCTGGAAAACGCCGAAGGAGGTCGGGAGGGGAGCCGCGAACCGGGGAGCACCGGGGAATCGGTCACCGGCGGATCGAAGAGTTCGAAGAGCAAGACGCCGGCCCTGGATAGCTTTGGTCGCGATCTGACGGAACTGGCCAAGCAGGGGAAGTTGGATCCTGTCATCGGGAGAGCTCGCGAGATTGAGCGAGCGATTCAGGTGCTGTGCCGGCGCACGAAGAACAATCCAGTTCTTCTCGGCGAGGCGGGCGTCGGAAAGACCGCCATTGTCGAAGGGTTCGCGCAGCGCGTGGTCAATGGGGAGGTTCCCGAAATCCTCGCCGAAAAGCGGATCGTCGTGCTCGATCTGGCCATGATGGTGGCAGGGACGAAGTATCGCGGTCAGTTTGAGGAGCGGATCAAGGCGGTCATGAACGAAGTGCGCCGCGCCCGCAACACGATCCTCTTTATCGATGAACTCCACACACTGGTGGGTGCTGGTGGCGCCGAAGGTGCGATCGACGCTGCGAACGTGCTCAAGCCGGCCTTGGCGCGCGGTGAAATCCAGTGCATCGGCGCCACGACGCTCGATGAGTACCGCAAGTACATCGAAAAGGATAATGCCCTGGCTCGCCGGTTCCAGGAGATCATGGTGGAACCGACCAGCAAAGAGGAGACGGTTGAGATCCTCAAGGGGCTCCGCGAGCGCTATGAAGAGCACCACCGGGTGCAGATCACCGATGATGCCGTTGTGGCGGCGGTGGAGATGAGCGACCGGTACATCACCGCACGCTGCCTGCCTGACAAGGCGATCGATGTGATCGACGAGGCGGGGGCAAGAGTGCGTCTGCGGACGATGAGCAAGCCGCCAGACCTGCAGGAACTCGATGAGGATGTGGAGCGGCTGAACCGGGAGAAAGAGGAAGCGGTTGCTAACCAGGACTTTGAAAAAGCAGCAGCACTCCGCGATCAGGCAGACAAGCTGAAGAAGAAGAAGGAGCAGATCACTCGGGAATGGCGAGAGCGAAGTCGCGAGACCGACGGGGTGGTCGACGAAGAAGTGATCGCCGAAGTCGTTTCCAAAATGACCGGAATCCCGCTGACGCGGCTTTCGACCGAGGATTCTCTGCGGCTGATGAAACTGGAAGACGAACTGCACAAGCGAGTGGTCAGCCAGGATCAGGCGGTCACGGCCGTTGCCAAGGCGGTACGACGAAGTCGTAGCGGGCTGAAGGATCCCAAGCGACCCACGGGCTGCTTCGTCTTCGCCGGACCAACCGGGGTCGGCAAAACATTGCTGGCCAAGGCGCTGGCGGAGTCGCTTTTTGGTGACGCCGACGCGCTGATCCAGATCGACATGAGCGAGTACATGGAGAAGCACAATGTCAGTCGTCTGGTCGGTGCCCCTCCAGGATACGTCGGTTACGAAGAGGGTGGACAGCTGACCGAAAAAATCCGTCGTCGACCCTACGCCGTGGTGCTGCTCGATGAAATCGAAAAGGCGCACCCCGACGTCTTCAACATGCTTCTGCAAGTCATGGAAGAAGGTCGATTGACCGACAGTTTTGGTCGCAATGTCGACTTCCGTAACACGATCTTGATCATGACCACGAACGCTGGGGCTGAGGCGATCAAGAATGAATCGGCATTCGGGTTCCAGAAGCCCGATGGGGATTCTTCGTACGAGAGCATGAAGACTCGCGTGATGGATCAGATCGAACGAGTGTTCCGTCCGGAATTCCTCAACCGACTGGATGACGTCATCATCTTCCGTCACCTCAACAAGGATGACCTGAAGCTGGTGATCGATTACGAATTGCAGAAGGTTCGAGACCGCTTGAAGGAACGTGGCTACGATCTGTTGCTGACCGATAGCGCTAAAGAGTTCCTGATCAGCAAGGGATCCAACCTGGATTACGGTGCCCGACCGTTGCGTCGAGCGATCGAGAGTCGGGTGGAGGATCCGCTGAGTGAAGAGTTGCTGAAGGGGACCTTCGACGGCAAGAATACGATTGTCGTCGATGTCGTTCGCGACAGCGATGGAAAGGTTGCAAGGCTCGATTTCCAAGGGGAGCACCGCGAGTCGGATACGCCTCCTCAGGTGGCAGAGAGCTCGGCATCCTGATCGATCGCCGTGGCGATCCTTCGACACCAGTACGAAAGAGCGGACCGAAAGGCTCCGCTCTTTTTTTTGCGATCATGGGTTGCGATGGCAGTTCCTCTCCGGTCAGCGTGATCGTCCGACCAGCGACTGTTGGAGATTCCTGGTATGCTTCCTGCACGGTCGTCTATCGCTGGAAGGCTTGTCATCGGGCAAGTGATGCATGCAGGAGGGAAGCGAGATGGGGCAGATCCGGGCTGGCTTGGTCCTGGCATGGTTGTGTGGTTGGCTGGCTGTCGCGACGGCTGCTGCGAACGCCCAGGAAACGTCGTCAGTGCGACCAAGCTTTGTCGTTCTGCTAAGCGACGACATGGGGATCTCCGACCTCGGGTGCTATGGGGGCGAGATACACACGCCCCACTTGGACCAACTGGCTGCCAGTGGACTTCGCTTCAGCCAGTTCTACAACACTTCACGCTGCTGCCCGACGCGAGCCAGTTTGCTGACGGGACTCTACCCGCATCAGGCCGGCATCGGGCACATGATGGAGGACCGGGGCCTGCCGGCCTACCAGGGCAATCTCAATCGATCTTGCCGGACCATGGCCGAGGTGCTCAGGGTTGGGGGTTATCGCAATTACGCAGTCGGCAAGTGGCATGTCACCCGGCATACGGCACCCGATGGCCCGAAGGAAAACTGGCCACTGCAGCGGGGGTTTGATCGTTTCTATGGAACGATCCATGGTGCGGGAAGTTTTTATGATCCTTCCTCGCTAGTCCGCGACAATACGATGATTTCCCCGAAGGCTGATCCGCACTACCAGCCCCAGCGATTCTATTACACCGACGCGATTACCGATCATGCGATCCGGTTCCTGGAGGAACATCAGCGGGATCATTCCGACCAGCCATTCCTGCTGTATGTCGCCTACACTGCAGCCCACTGGCCGATGCACGCCATGCCAGAGGATATCGCCAGATATCGAGGACGCTACGACGTCGGATACGAGGCAATTCGGCGGACGCGAATCGATCGAGGGCGAGAACTTGGTTGGATTTCGCCCGAATGGAAGATTCCAGGGTTGCTGAGAGGCTGGCAGGATACCGAGCATCCCCAATGGGAAGCAGCGGGAATGGAAGTGTATGCCGCGATGGTCGATCGCATGGATAAGGGGATCGGTCGTATCTTGCAGACCCTTTCGGAAAAGGGGATCGATCGATCGACTTACGTCCTCTACATGCAGGACAACGGAGCCTGCGCCGAAACGGTGGGACGCAAGGGAAATGCTAAGCATCCCGATACCATTCGCCCATCGCAGCCCACCTTTCCTCCGATGAGCCCCGATCAGTTCGCCACCCCAGGCAGCACACCCGATCAGACTCGCGATGGCTATCCAGTGCGGATGGGGAAGCAGGCGATGCCCGGCGAAGAGGATACCTATGTTGCGTATGGTCCGTCCTGGGCTCAGGTCTCCAATACCCCCTTGCGGGAATTCAAGCACTGGGTGCATGAAGGAGGCATCAGCTCCCCGCTAATCCTTCGTGGCCCATTGGCTGAGGGGCTGGCGGGAAACTGGGTGGACCAGCCAGCCCATCTGATCGATATCGCTGCGACCCTTTACGATCTAGCGGGTGTCTCCTATCCGGTCGATGCCACGGCACTGGAAGGCAACAGTTTGCGACCTTTGATGGAGGGGAAACCGCTCCCGGATCGACTCCTTTTCTGGGAGCATGAGGGGAATCGCGCGGTGCGCCGCGGGGATTGGAAACTGGTAGCCAAGCACTCGATGCCCTGGGAGCTCTATCGCATCCCAGACGACCGTACCGAGCAGGAGGATCTGGCAAAGAAGCATCCCAATCTGGTCGAGGAGATGGCGGCCAGGTACGAGGAATTCGCGAGGCGATGTGGCGTGCAGCCGTGGCCACTGTCCCAGTAAGAGTTCGCAGGCATCGCAGCCCAATCCAGGGCGTTCGGCAGATCGAGGAAGTCCCCTACCACCGGGAGTCATGCATGAGCGACCAGTTGATCCGTGTGACACAGCCCTCTTGGCGAGGTAGGCTTGCGCTCATGGCTTGGTGTGGCAGCCTCCTTGGTCTTGCCGCTTGGCTCCATCTTTCGCCGAGGTTGGCGGCTGAGGAGCTCTTTAGAACGGAACATCCCGAAGGAGACCGCTGGCAGATCGTATCGATCGAAGGCTGGCAGGTTGCTATCAGCAAACGGTTTTCTGACGAGGATCGACCGGCGATAGACGCCACCAGAAAAGTCCTCTCCGCCCAGCTCAAGGAGCTCCAGGGGATGGGGATTCCTGAGATGGCCCTCCGCAGGTTGCAACAGGTGCCGATGTGGATTTCTCCGGAGTACCCGGGGATCGTGCCGCGAGCCGAATACCATCCGAGCGCCCAGTGGCTGACCGACAACCACCGCGATCCCATCATGGCCCGCGGAATCGAATGGACCAATACGAGGATCATCGACCAGGAAGCTAGGCGAATGCCGAGCATGGTGCTGCACGAATTAGCGCATGCCTATCATGATCAGGAGTTGGGGTATGACGATCCCGATGCGATCGACCACTTCCAAAGGGCGCAAGCCGGTGGGAGGTACCAGTCAGTGGAGCGGCGGGATGCAGAAGGGAGAGTGAAGAGCGAAGCGGCGTATGCGATCAGCAACGTCCAAGAGTTCTTCGCCGAGTCGACCGAATCTTTCCTGGGTCGGAATGATTATTTTCCTTACAATCGAAGCGAGTTGGAGCAGTTCGATCCAGCGACAGCAAGGTGGATGCGAAAGGTTTGGACGGCAGGGCGGCAGGCACCGCAGTCGGAAGGACAAGAGTGAAATAGGTCGATCGATACAAGTGAGACGCCGGAGGCGACCGATGTGGAATCGTAGAACCGTTGGCTTGATGATTGCAGGTTGGATCGGTACCCACCTGATGCCAAGAGGCGTCTTGGCTGGTCAATTCAACGCGGTCCTTTCGCTAGGGGATCGAGCACCTGCCTGGGCGGAGCTTCCAGGAACGGATGGAAGGCGACACTCGCTTGCCGATCTGGAGTCGTTCCCGTTGTTGGTGGTCGTCTTTACGTGCAACAGTTGTCCCTACGCGATCGACTACGAAGATCGACTGGTGGCGCTAGGGAAGAAGTACTCGGCTAACGATTCCCAGGTGGCTGTGGTGGCGATCAACGTCAACACGATTCCTTCCGACCGGATGGAAGCGATGAAGGAGCGAGCGGAGTCGAAGGGATTCCCCTTTGCCTATTTGTTTGACGAAACCCAGGAGATCGCTCGGAAGTTCGGTGCTGCCAGAACTCCCGAATGCTTTTTGCTGGACCGAGACCGCAAGATTCTCTACATGGGCGCGATCGATGACAGCAGCGATCCCGCAAAAGTGACTCAGCGCTATCTTGAGGACGCGATCGCTCAATCGCTTACCACTGGGAAGGTTCTCTTGGGGGAAACGCCACCGGTCGGCTGTCGGATTCGCTACCAGGACGGACGTCGTCCTGCCAAATCGCGATGAGCTTGGTAAGGCTCAAACAGACCGAAGAATGTCGCCTGTTGGCTGGGGCAGTCGGAGGAGCAAAAAGAGATGGTGCACTGTAAGAGGGGAAGTTGGAGTTGGCTGGGCTTGCTGCTTGTTGGGATCGCTCTGGGAGTTGGTGGGACTTCGGCCCGGGCGCAGTTTCAGGATGATCAGGAGGCGGCTGGGTTATCCGACAAGGCGATCCAGGCGGTTTCCGGAGAGCGGTCGACATGGAATGGTTTTTCGAGGATCGATTTTTCAGTCGATGGTCGAAAAGTAACCGTGGTGGAACCTCGCCGTGTACTGAAGGGGCGACCTTGGGTCTGGCATGGGGAGTTTTTCGGACATCGTCCGATTCCAGATGTCGCGCTCTTGGGGCGCGGGCACCATATCGTGTTTGCGCCATTCAGCGATCAATTCGGAGGGCCGGCGGCGATCGCTCATTGGGAGAAGGTGTATCGACAATTGGTCCAGCATTTTTCGCTCAGCCCCCAATCGGCGCTGGTGGGCACCAGCCGAGGCGGTCTGTACTGCTACAACTGGGCGGCCAGATATCCTGAGCGAGTGAGTTGTATTTTTGGCGATGCACCCGTCTGCGACCTGAAGAGTTGGCCGCTGGGGATGGGAACTGGAACCCGCAACGAAGCAGAGGTCACCAAGCTACTGACCGTGTACGGGGTAGAGGATGTCCCGCAGCTATTGGAGGTAGCGCTCAACCCGATCGACCGCCTCCAGTCGGTCGCTCAACGGCACATACCGATTCTCCATGTCAGCGGAGATGCCGATTCGATTGTCCCCCTGCCGGAGAATACCGAAGCGATCCAGAAAGCCTATCAGGCACTTGGGGGGAAAATGGAAGTGATCATCAAGCCGGGAATCGGGCACGTGCATGGCCTCGACGACTCGACCCCGATCATCGAATTCATCGATCGCCACCGGCCTGGGCAGGGTTGAGCGATCGGCTCGGTGGCCAGTCTGCACCTTCTTGGGAGTCTGTTGGTGCCTGTCGTAATTTGCCCAGGCCATTCCTGCCGAATTTGGTCTTTCTTTTGCAACCTCCCATCCCGTGCCCGTCGAATCGGATCGTTGCTTTCGGACTGGAACCGCTGGCGAGGCTTTTAGGCGAGTCCTGGAAAACGCAGCTGGGTCCTGGTCGGCTAATGGAATCCAAAGCTCCGTTAGCCGCCTTTAGCGGGAAATAAATTTGCAAGCGGCTTTTTCGCACGGTACGATTAGCTCCGTCGGCTCTTCATAATTCCTTTATCTGCCGGGGCTTATCTGATGAAGAATTCAGTTTTTCGAAACCATCGAAAGGGGTTCACGTTAGTGGAACTCCTGGTGGTCATCGCCATCATCGGCATTTTGGTGGGGCTGTTGCTTCCTGCTGTCCAGGCCGCCCGGGAAGCCGCTCGTCGCGTCCAGTGCTCCAACAATCTCAAGCAGCAGGGATTGGCGATTCAAATGCACCACGATCAGTTCCGCTATTTTCCTCCTGGGGGTTACAACCCGTGGGGAGGAGTCGGAAGCTGGGCGACTCATATCTTGCCGTTTGTCGAGCAGATTTCGTTGTCCAATTTGAATACGAACAACAACGTCGACATCCTTCGCTACAGTGGTGGCCCATCGCTCTTCTTCTGTCCGACGCGGCGCCGTTCCAAGAAGACCCAGTCGCAGGGGAACCGCTACCTGATGGACTACGCAGCGGCGACGCCGGCCAATTCCCCCAACAGTTGGGATCAATACTGGTATGGAGACGTCTGGGGAATGGCATGGGAACCATTCATCTACCAGGGTGTGATCGCGCGGGGTGGCGTGGATGCCGATGCCAAGTGGCGTGGAACGCGCGTCAAGATGGGGGATGTGACGGACGGCACCAGCAACACTTTGGTGATTTCAGAAAAGCAACTGAACCCGCTAGCCTATCGTACCGGCGATTGGCACGATGACGCCGGATGGGCCGATGGTTGGGATCCGGATGTGATCCGCTACACGGGGTTTCAGCCCAACTCCGATTCCCGCTATGGAAGGCAAGGGGGCTGGGAAGGCTACCGTTTCGGGAGCGCTCACCCTGCAGTCATGGGTGCCGCCATGGCTGATGGCAGCGTTCGCTTTATCACCTTCAATATTGATCTGACGCTCTTCAATCGTCTCGGGCATCGCGCCGATGGGGAGTCGGTGGATTTGGGTGAGTGACAGCAGAGCCTTCCAGTCAGGTAAAGCTAGTTGGAAAAAGAAAAGGTGGGCCGCAAGTGCGGTCCACCTTTATTTTTTGGTTTCGGCTTGTTGCTGCGACGTGAAAGCATTGGTTGGAAGGGGTTCACCACTTCGATCAAGGACTGGCAACCAGTTCGCCGAAGCGAGTGGCGTCTACCTCTTCGATCTGGCCAAGCGTGCCGCCGACATAGCGTTTCCCTTCGATGCCATCCTGTTCCCAGGCGAAGACAACAATTTGACCGGGTTGTGTTTCCTTGGGGGAAAAATTGAAGCGATAAGGCTTCTTGTCTCGGGAGGAGACAAAAAGCGATTCCACATCGCGGACGCCCATCGCCTCCAGTTCCTCCGCCGGTTGTTTGCGGATGAATTCTTTTAGCTCGGTTTCGTTGGCGGGACTCTTGCCTTGATGGGCCCCGATGAATCGTCCGTAATAGACTGCCAGTGGTTTCAGGTTGGACGACTCTCGCTCAGCAATCTCTTCATCTCTCGAGCATCCAGCGCACCATACCAAGCTGACGAAGATCATGGATCGAAGCCAACAAGCAAGCATCTTTGTCTACCTCGCAGGGAGCGAAACCAAACCGATTCTATCCGAAGCCCTTCCTACTTCTTGGAGTGTACCATAGACGTTGGCTGCAATCCAAAAACGAATGGAAAATCACTTGCACCATGGTGTGACGTGACTGAACACCCAGGCTATGTCTTCAAGAGTATTGTCGCTCCCCAGTGGTTCGGAAGAACGATTGAGTGCTATCTGGCGACGACGTTTACGCACAGTTCGATGGGGCAGTGGCTGGAACGGCTGGAGGGGGGCGAGCTGACGGTGGAGGGGCGGACTGCATCGGTGGGTATGCTGCTGCGAGCCGGGCAGGAGGTGCTTTGGCACCGGCCTGGATGGGAAGAGCCCCCGGTTCCCCTGGAGGTCGACTGGTTGTACGAGGACCAGCACCTCCTTGCCGTCGCCAAGCCATCTGGATTGCCGACGCTGCCAGGCGGTGGCTTTTATCAGAACACGCTACTCGGAAGGGTGCTCCAGCGAGATCCCGGTGCGCGGCCAATGCATCGGCTGGGGCGAGCGACCTCTGGGGTGGTGCTGTTTGCAAGGAACGAAACTTCGGCACGACTCCTTGCGGCGGGGTGGCCGAACTACCGTAAGATCTACCGTGCGTTGGTCACCGGAAGCCCGTCCTGGATGGATTGGATGGAGTCGACGCCGATCGGGCCGATTCCGTATGCGAGGCTGGGCACCCTGCATGCTGCTTCCCCAACCGGGAAAAGTGCAAGAACACAGTTCCACGTTTTGGAACGACGCAGTTGCCAGGAGACGCTGTTGGAGGCGATTCTCCTGACCGGACGGCCCCATCAGATCCGGATTCATGCCGCTGCGGCGGGCCATCCTTTGGTGGAAGATCCGATCTATCAGGCGGGTGGAATTCCTCGTTCGGATTCGGCGGGGTTGCCTGGCGATGGCGGCTACTGGCTGCATGCGCATCGCCTGCATCTGATCCATCCGGTGGACGGGCGAGTCATTCAGCTGGAGGCACCCGTACCCGAACGGCTGAGAATGCAGGAGGAGGGGCGCGTCTAGAATGACTGGGCGATCGATCACTAGCGAGGCACGCAAGTAGACTGCTGGAGGACATGGCGGGCGCATGTTCCCTCCCGAAATGTCGAGGGTCTACGGCTAAAGGACGATCCTACCAGCGACCTAGCGTCGGTGTGGACTTGCAACCGGATCGGTTTCGAGTTGCTGTTGGATCAGTGTTTCCAATCCTGTGCCATCTCCAGCAAGGCGTCGATGATCTTGACCGATGCCTGCGGTTCCAGGGAGTTCGTCCCCGGCCACGTTTCATAGCCGCCGAGGGCGAAGTGGCGTGGTGTAGGCAGGTAGCCGAAGTAACCATGAGCCAGTTCCACCATCATGGCTCGGGGCGCCACACAGCGTTTCTTGAACTCCAGTCCTGTCTCGGCAAAGGTTTCGCATGGCGACGTACCGATCACCATCGGCCCGATGCGGATGGCCTGCACTGGCAGTTTGGTCTGAGGGCTTGCCTTGGCGAGCAGTTGCACGCGTCGCGCGTAGATGTCGGGAAGTCCAGGTGGCTGGTTCGGCGGGGGAGGATTCTGCTGGATCTTCGTCGCCCAGGCCATCAGCTCGGGGCCGATCGATCGCCACTGGACATCCAACTCTCGGTACTTCGCGTCCAGCGCATGATCGTTGCGAAACTCCGCTTGGGGAGCGGTGGCAGACACCTTGCTGGCGAGGTCTTCCGCGACGTGACGCATTTGCCCATAGACCGGTTTCGGAGGGCGTGCTTTGGGGAAAGGGACGTTATTGACATCCCCGCTGGTTCCATTGGCAAGAATCGCCACCATCGGCGGATCCTGATTGGGACGCGACAGCAGATTCTGAAGCTGTTGGCAGTAGATACCGAAGTAATCAGCCGAGATATGTCCGGGGCCGACGTCGCCGACATAGTGGAGGGAATAGGCGGAATAGATTCCGATGATGCGACCATCGGTAGCCTTGGCGATCACAAACGAGAGTTCCGGGTCGGTGGGACCAGCTGGTTCGACCAGATCAGGGCTTTCCACCGGAGGGTTCATCCGCACCTTGTCGATGGCACCGAAGGGATTGGGGGTCATCTTCCCTTCCTTAAGGAACCAGCGTCGGTTGAACAGATGCTCTGGTGCCTCGATGCTGCCAAAGCCGACTTCGGCTGGCTCCAAATTCGCAACCGCGCGGCCGACGGCATCGACGATGCGACGCACCACAAACCTCTGGTAGTCATCCAGCGGAACGTCGCTCTGGTAGACCTGCGGATACATCGCATTGCCGATGGCACTGGTGGCTGAATGCGTGTGGGTAGCCGAGATCAAGACGTGCGAAGCTGGGATGGCGTGGCGTCTTGCGATTTCATCCCGAGCTGCCAGGCTCAGTGAGCGATGGATTCCCAGAAGGTCGCATACGACCAGCGCAACCCTGGTCTCGCCTTGTTCCAAGACGATGCAGCGCACCCAAAGTTCGTCATGGATCTGTCGCGAGGCGATCGGCAGGAAACCACCGATGATCTCACCACCTAGATCGGGCGTGATGTTGCTGGTGGCGGCCCCCGCTCGCATCCCTGCATCATCGGTCGAGAGGCAAACCGAAACGCCCTGACACCACGCCAGCACCATCAGGCAGAGAGGCAGCAAGCGGACTTGGGAACACCGGGAGTGGGAAGGGCGATCGGGCATCACAGCGGCTCCTGAGTGCCTCATGGAAGTGGTGGGCGGATCACTGGGGTGGAAGTTCGGTCTGAGAACTCTCTTCTGCGACGGCCTCCGACGGTTCGAAGCCTAGATTCGTGACGTCGCTGATGCGGGACGCTAGGACGCCATATTGCTGAAAGAGATAGAAGAGGATCCACGGCAGTGCCATGCCGAGGATGACTGGATACTTCCATCCCATCGAGGCAATCATGATCGAAAGCAGATAGAAGGTTGCCAAACCCAGCGCGGTCATCATGTAGCAGGCGCCCCATGCTTCACCGCGGGACTGGAACGACTGGTAGACCTCCTTCGAGTAGGGCCGAAAGAAGCTCTGCAAGTCCAGCATCGACAAGAGCAAGGGGGGGAAAAACAGCCAGACGGATATCAGGTAAGCACCAAGCATCATCACCTTGCCTCCCCCGAAATACTGCACCAGCACTGCCAGGAGACTTCCTGGCAGTGCGGCCATCAGGAAAGCGACCACGACGCAGGTGATCTCCCCGAACCATTCGACCGGATTGAACATCGGCCATTCCTGCACCCGCTTTAATCGATTCGCTGAGGATTCCAGAACGGCCAGCCCATTGGTCAGAAGAGCCGACATCAGGGGGATGCCAAGCCCCGCACCGATCAGTATCCCCAGTAGACTTCCTAGGCCACGCGTCGCTTCGGATTGCTGCGCGAACCACCAGACTGCAAGGAGCAGCCCTGCGGAGAACACTCCCGAAGCGATGGCGATCAGGATCAGACCTGGATCGAAAAGGAAAGAAAAGGATCGCATCAACCAGCCGCGCGTGTCGAAGTCGTAGTTCGCCTCTCCACCATCTTCGGGCGCATCTTCCAGTTCCTGCTTGGCGCGATCCAGAATGTCCTGAGTCGTCTTGGTACCAGTGGATGTCGGGCGAACCGGAGGCGTCTCGTTCTTGAACCGCACCTCCATCGGATCGGCAGCAACAGCCGGTTTGGCCGGTTTTGCAGCCCGCTTGACCGGAGGTGGTGGGGCTTCAAATTGGCTATGGCAGTCGGGGCACTGAATCATCCTTCCGGCCTGCTGGGGTTCCGCGTACATCAGCGTGCCACAAAGCTTGCACTGAACCCGATACTCTTGGGATTCTTCCCTCGGAGGAGGTTGTGGAACTGTTTTCTTCGTCGATGGTTTCGGCGAGGGCGATGAGGCCGATTGCAGCAACTGCTCTGCCGATTCCCTTGACTTTCTAGGCGGCTCTTCTGGAGCCAGTTGCAAGTCGTCATCGGACGCATCAGGACTGATGGCCGAGGGGGGAGACGAGGGTGGCTTGGTGGCACCGCTTCGCGAAGCGGTGCCCTGGGGGCTTGCGACCGATGCGGTCTGTCCTTGCCTGCTGGTGCCACTGGACTGTTTGGGTGCCGGAGAATCACCGGTGGTGGTTGGTGCTGCGGTGTGAGGGCGAGTCGTCGCTGGCCCCTTCCCCTTGGGCGGCTCCGTGCGTTCGTTTTTTTGCCATCGGTAGCGCGTGGTGTCGGTAGGCTTCGGTGGTTCTATTCCGATCTGGACGGCTGGCTGATCCAGCTGGATCCATTCTTCCTCGCGATCCAGCGTAGCGATGCGAGGCGTCTTGATTGTCGCTTCGCACTTCGGGCAGGTTACCGAAGCGCCGGCCTGTGCGGCTGGGACGGAGAGTTTGCCCGAGCACTTGGGACACTGGAACTGAATGCTACCTGTCGATCCGTCACTCATCTCGTTGACTCCTGCCACCGAAAAAGCGCTGTTTGCCTCCCAGTGGTCCCGCCTCCAGGATGATTTCACTGTATCAGGGAGCAGGTTGGGGAAGGAGTGTTTTCTTCATCGATGCGTAATCTTCATACCATTTCGGCAGGAGCGACAAGGAAGCCTCTCCGCGATGGAGGATCACTCGGTAGGCGAGCAACATCGTTTCCCCGTCGGCCAGCTTCGCACCCCCCTCCCGGCTTTCTCCCTCCACCTCAGGAAAATCTGTCCGACCGAAAGGATTATGTGCGAACAGGCCATAAGTGCGCACGTGCCAGCGTCCGGGAGCCCTATAGCCGGAAGGATGGCAAAGGATGGCGATTCCAACCCGTTCCCCCTGATGATCGCCAGTGTAGTCAACCCATTCGGCCGGCAGGCCCCACGCATCCCCATCGATTTTGCCACGGGAGGATGTGATCTTGCCCCCCAGTTTGGCATCCACCTTCATCCACTCGGCCACGCGTATCCCAAAGGATCCCTCCTTGGTGTCGCCAAACTCGATAGGGCCGTCCGACGCATGCAACCGAATATCCAGGTCGATGACCGTCGCCTGATCGTCGCCGGAAAATCGCATGGTGCGCGTCTCGGTGAGGACGCGTTTGCCGGAAGGAGCGAGCCAGTCATGGGTCGAATCGATTTGGCACCATGCTCCCTGAGGATCCTGCTTGGTACTTAGCGATGTCGTGCCGATCGATCCATGTCCAGGCGACTCTGACCAAAAGTCGACTCCGTTGACCGCACCATGCGTCATCCAGAGGGAACGATGATGGGGATGGTCTTGTTTTTCTCCGGCAGTTCCGTCCGACATCGGCCATTGGCGAGTCGCCAGCCAATGGCCCGGGCCGATCAACGGCCAAAGAATTGGCTTGGGACCATCCGCATGTCCAAACCTAGCCACCTGCGTCTCTCCCTGCAGGACTACGGCCGAGGCAGACTCGGCCTTCACGCTCCAGCCCTTGGGGGACTGGCCCTGCACGGTGCTTCTGGAGCAGACGATCGCTGTCAGGCCCAGCAAGCATCGGACCCAAAGGGATTGTCCCAAGAGTGAGATCGACGGCATGGCATGCATCGGTACTGTTCCTTCCATCGCGTCAGGTTTTTTGGCAGCCTTCCGGACGCTGAACTTCCAGCGTTGGGGGATGCAGCGATCGATCATTCGTCGTCTTGGGACGAATTGGCCAGAACTCGGGAGATGCAGAAGGAGACCAGCGACAATACACTGCCGATCGACACCGTCATAAAGAGCCATCCAAGAGTGGTCATAATCGTGTTGCCTTGCGGAGATTCGATATCGAGGAAATGGATCACGGAACAGCGATCTGAGATGGTTAGAGGATCGATCGTCCCTCTTGCTTCCATCGCTTGCTGGCCAACGACACCATGGCCAGGAGAAGCACCATACAGCCAGCGACGATGCCGAATCCGGTAGCCAGCACCGGGTCCTCGAACTTCTTGACCAGTTCCAGCTTACCTTGGGCGTCGCGAGCGATCAGTTGGCTGACAAGGATCCAGATGAGGAACAGCGGGGAGACATAGCGAATGACAAACTGAACGAAAGCGGGAACCTGTAGCTGGGCACCATTGTCGAGTTCCGCCTTGCCTTTCTCGATCCCGAAGACCCAGCCGTAGAGAATCGCCTGGATCAGCGCCAGGACCACGATGAACATCTCACCGCTCCAGTAGTCGATCGCCGAGAGTCCCTTCAGTTCGCCACTTCGCAGGACGATCCACCCCGTCCCGATCATCGAAAGTACAAACAGGATCGCGGTAGCTCGCATGCGGTTCCATCCCAGTCCTTCTTCGAAGAAGGCCAGTACTGGCTGCAGCATGGAAATGCTGCTGGTGATGGCAGCGAGGAACAGCATGAAGAACCAGAGGAAACCGAAGAAGCTTCCGGCAGGCATTGCAGCGAAGACGTTGGGAAGGGCGTTGAAGCCGAGGGAGAACGAGCTGCTGGTGAACTGTGTCAACGCGGTAGCGCCCAGGAAGATGAAGGCCGCTGGGATGGTGATCAACCCGCCCAGGCAGACTTCGAAGAACTCGTTGACGCTGGAGGCGGTCAGACTGCTCAGGGCGATATCTTGCTTGGGTTTGCAGTAGCTGGCGTAGTTGATGATCACCCCAAAGCCGACCGAAAGCGTGAAGAAGATCTGACCGGCTGCGGCCAGCCAAGTCGATGATTTTCCGAGGACCGAAAAGTCTGGGTTCCACATGTACCCTAGGCCGTTGACGACGTTCTGGTCGGGCGCATTGGGGTTGGCTGGGAGGGTCAGCACTCGAGCCAGTACGCAGATGGCGCAGATCGCCATCAGCGGCATGGCGATGTTGCAGAATTTCTCGATCCCCCCACTGAGCCCGCGGTAGACCAGCAGGAAGTTGACCACGAAGGTGATCACCAGAAACACCAGTGGCGCGGTCAATCCTGAGAGAATGGCTGCATCTTTCGAAGAACCGGTAAAGGCCTCGAAGACTGCCTTGTACTTGGCTGGATCGCTTCCATGATTCATCCAGCCCATCAGATAATAGAAGGCATACCCCAGGCACCACGATTCGATCACGATGTAATAGAAGTAGACGGTCATTGGCACCAGGAGGGCCAAGGCCCCCAGATACTTGGCTGCCGGATGGCGCCATAAGGTCGCGAAGATGCCTGGCGCGGAGTTGAAGCCGTGGCGCCCGCCGTAGCGGCCCATCGACCATTCGGCCCAGCAGAGCGGAATACCCACCAGCAGGAGCGCGATGAAGTAAGGGATCATGAACGCACCGCCGCCGTTCTCGGCTGCCTTGCCGGGAAAGCGGAGGAAATTGCCGAGACCAACGGCCGATCCCGCGACTGCAAGGATCACGCCCAGCTTGGAGCCCCACTGCTGCTTTTCGCTCATGAACAAACTCCCGAATCTACGCGGTCTGGATGGTGGAGGAATGGATGGTTTTTGGGGGAGGCCAGGGAGCGATGGATCGCGAAATCCACCAGTGACATCCTGGAATCGTCAGCTTAGCTGATCCCTTCCCAGTCTGCACCATTTTGATCGATTCCCTGGCCAGGGAAGTTTGACTGGCGGGCAAGTTGTTCCCCCCAGTTTGCCGAAGCGTTGCAATTAGTTGCTGGTGGCTGGGTTAGCGACGTGGACCGCGACGGGAAGTGCGTTTCCGAAGCGATCGAAATCCCGAAAGGTCCAGACCACCTTCTTCTCTTTGGTGACTTCGATGATTTGAGGCTGGTCGGGGCCCGCATGGCAGTTGACGATCCAGGTGTTGCCATTTGGCAGCCGTTCGACCATCGTCACCCAAGCCAGCCGGATGCCCGGCAGCTCCTTTTCGCCAACCTCCCAGACCGTTTTCCCTTCGGCGTCGACTTCCAGAACACGATGGCCGTCCCCGGTACCAATCAGCGTCGTTCCTGTGGCGGTACGAACGGCGGAGTAGAGCTGGGTTCCGACATCATGCTGCCAGATTACCTTGCCATCGGTGGCGTATTCGCGAATCTTCCGGTCCCCTTCATGCGCGACTAGGTAGGTCTGGCCTGGCGTGGGTCGCACCAGCCGGGTGTCGCGGTGGGCATCAGGTCGGTCGACCGAAAGCGGGATCGACCGAAGGATCTTCTTGTCGCGATCGATCTCTAGGATGCGCCGTGCTCCACTCTCGGCGATCATGGTGGTTCCCGAGGTCAGTCGGCGGAAGGCGTGGATCTCAATCGGTCCACCTTCGGAGGTCTTCCCGGCTTCGTACTTCCAGATCTCTTTGCCCTGCTTGTCGACTTCGATCACGTTGCCAAAACTAGTCTGAAGCAGCCAGTGGCCATTGGGTAAGGCCTGAGCGTCATGGATGTCGCGGATGGGGATCGACCAGACGATGTTGTCTTCGCCATCGACCAGAGCGGCGATTTTCTTCTCGTAGTCGGCGGCCAGAAAAACCCGCTTGCCGCCAGCCTGATGCGATTGGGCGATAGCCGCCGCACCTAGCAGAAGCCATCCGATCACCGCCGAGAATCCCTTGCAAACCATCGCGTTGATCTCCTTCAAGGTCTGAGAAGAAAAAGTCTCTTTAGAAAATGGTTCCCCGACATCACCGAATCAAGTCGGGCACCGGGATCCGCTGGCCATCGTAGGCCAGTCGGATGTTGGGAGGGAGCGTCGCGTTGGTACCGGCGTAATCGAGTTCATGCGACAGATGAGTCAGAAATGCCTGCCTGGGCTTCAGTCGATCGATGATCTCCACCGCTTGATCGACCGAAAGATGAGTGGGATGGGGTCGCGGGCGAAGGGCATCGAGGATGAGGGTGTCGAGCCCATCCAGGAGATGCCAGCTGCTTTCGGGGATCGAACTGACATCGGTGCAGTAGGCGGTCTGGCCGATGCGAAAGCCCAGCACTTCAAAATGGGGTCCGTGGTTCAAACGGATTGGGGTAACCTGGACACCGAGGACCTCGAAAGGATCGAGCGTGATCCGCCGCAAATCCAGCTGCGGTGCGGCTCCCGGATGCGTGGCGGGCCGATCGCTGAATGCGTAGTCGAATGCAACACGGATGCGACGTTCTACCTTCTCTTCACAGAAGAGCGGCACTGGGCCACCGATCGCGAAGGGAAACAGCCTCAGGTCATCCAGTCCGTAGAGGTGATCGACATGTTCGTGGGTGTAGAGCACCGCGTGGACGATGCCGATGCCTTCCCGAAGCAACTGGGTGCGCAGGTCGGGAGAGGTGTCGATCAGCAGGTTCCCCTGTTCCAGGCCGATAACAACCGAACAGCGTGTGCGTCGGTTGCGTGGATCATTGCTTTCGCAAACCTCGCAGGCGCACCCAATCGTCGGGACTCCGACGCTAGTGCCGGTTCCCAGCAGGATCATCTCCCCCCGGAAATCGATCGATTTGAACTGTAGCGGCACCAGATCACTCCGTCTCCAGATTCGTTCTCCCTGGGAACACCCTATCGTAACGCATCGGGACATCCAGCGGGTCCGCCACTGCCCTCTGGCTTCTCGGGCGGGTAAACTACCAACATCTGGCCCGGTGGCTGCTGGAATTTGATAATGGATCCGTAGCCGCCGTGGAATCAGCCGAAAGGTCTCCGCATTGCATTCTGGAGTCGATTTGCCATGAGCCGAATTCCGTATTTGGGTCGCAGCGAAGTGGGTGGGAGCCGCCGAGTTTTCCTGGGCGTCATGGGGTGCTTGTTGGCCTTGGTGGCGATGCAATCAACCCATCGCATGGCCCTGGGGCAGGCTGGGGCAACCGAAAAGGAAGCAGCGTCACAGAGCCCGCAGGGGGACGGAAAGAAAAGCGAGGGGAAACCGATGGAACTGGCAACGGTCGGCGGTGGTTGTTTCTGGTGTGTCGAGGCGGTCTTTCAGCGGCTGGAAGGAGTCACCAAAGTGGTCTCCGGCTACGCCGGTGGGCAGACCGAGAATCCCAATTACAAGCAGGTCTGCACGGGGCTGACCGGGCACGCCGAGGTATGCCAGATCACCTACGACCCCTCGGTTGTCTCCTTCGATGAAATCCTAGAAGTCTTCTGGCAGACGCACGATCCCACCACGCTCAATCGCCAGGGCAACGACGTCGGCACCCAGTATCGGTCGGTGGTCTACTATCACTCACCGGAACAGAAGGAGAAGGCCGAGCACTACAGAAAGAAACTGGACGAAGCCAAGATCTTCAAGAACCCGATCGTCACGGAAATCAGTCCGCTACCAAAGTTTTACCCAGCCGAAGACTACCACCAGAATTATTTCAACGACAATCCCGATCAACCTTACTGCCAGGCAGTAGTCAAGTCGAAGGTCGACAAGTTCAAGAAGGTCTTCAGTGAGAAGATGAAGAAAGAGTATGGCGATCGCTGACCATGCCCTTCCCCCCTGCTCGTTTGCTCGCCGCACTTGGGCTGGTGATCGTCAGCCTTCCGGCGGACCCTTGGCCTACGAGGATCAAAGCTCAGCAACCGCCATCGTTCCAGCGTGAGATTCGACCTCTTCTATCGGATCGATGTTTCTCCTGCCATGGTTTTGACGCAGGGGAGCGTCAGGGGGGACTGCGTCTGGACGATGCGGTCAGCGCCGAGAAGGGGGGCGACAGCGGTCAACCTGCGATTGTTCCTGGGATTCTGGAGCAAAGTTCCCTGTGGCAGCGGATCACAGCCGATGCACCCGATCAGAAGATGCCGCCACCGGAAAGCCATAAGCAACTGGCACCCGAGGAGGTGGAGCTGCTGAGGCGATGGATTCTTGCGGGGGCTCAGTACGAAAGTCACTGGGCATTCCAAACGGTGCAGCGGCCGTCGGGCGGTCTGCAGCGTTCGATCGACTATTGGATCGATCAAGTTCTTTCGGAAAGAGAGCTGACGCAATCCGATCCGGCCGAGCCGCGGTTGTTGCTGCGGCGGCTGACGATCGATTTGACCGGGGTGCCTCCCACCGAAGAAGAGCTGCAGGCGTTTGTCGCCGACTCCTCAGATCAAGCCTATCAGAAGCAGGTCGAAAGGCTGTTGGCATCGCCGAGGTTTGGTGAAAGATGGGCGTCTCTGTGGCTGGATGTGGCGCGCTATGGAGACACCAACGGATACCTGCACGATTTGAAACGCAATGCTTGGCCCTGGCGCGACTGGGTGATCGATGCGTTCAACCGCGATCTTCCCTACGATCAGTTTGTGCGAGAGCAGCTGGCGGGAGACCTTTTGCCGGAGGGGACCGAACAGCAGATGCTGGCGACCTCCTTCAACCGCAACCATCTGCTGACGACCGAGGGAGGTTCGATTCCCGAGGAATTCCTGAACGAGTATGCTTCCGATCGTGTCCAGACCTTCGGGACGGCCTTCCTGGGGCTCAGTTTCCAATGCGCCCGCTGCCACGACCACAAGTTTGATCCGATCTCCCAGGAAGATTTTTACAGTCTGCAAAGCTACTTCAATTCGATCGGGGAGCGGCATGACAATTCAGCCGGGTACGCACCGACCCTGGTGGTGCGATCGCCGCTGACCCCTTCGCTGGATCCCCTGCCCGTGATGGTGATGAAGGAAGCCGAACCGAAGCCGACATTCGTTCTTCGACGCGGGCAGTACGATTTGCCGATGAAGGACCGACCGGTCTGGCGGCGCGTCCCTGAGTCGCTGGGGATGGCGAAGGACTCTGTGCCCGATCGATTGGCGCTGGCCAATTGGCTGACCAATCCGCAGCATCCCCTTTTCAGTCGCGTGATGGTCAATCGAGTCTGGCATCGAATTTTTGGGCGCGGACTGGTGGAGTCGCTGGATGATTTCGGACTGCAGGGTGATTATCCTTCGCATCCTGAATTACTGGATGAGCTGGCGGGGGGCTGGATCGAGGGACATACCGAAGTAGCGTCGCATCCCTGGAGCCTCAAGGGGTTGATCCGCCGGATGGTCAGCAGCCGGGTCTATCGTCAATCGGCGGTCATCGACCGGAAGGCAGCCGAGAGGGACCCAGAGAATCGATGGTTGAGCCGGTTTCCCCGGCAGCGTCTGTCGGCCGAGGAGCTGCGAGATCAATCGTTGGCAGTATCCGGGTTGCTGGTGGAGCGACTGGGGGGGCCTCCGGTCTATCCGTATCAGCCAGAGGGGCTGTGGGAAGAACGAGCCAACGAGGGGAGTGACAATCGGGTGTATGTGCGAAGCGAGGGGGAGTCGCTTTTTCGGCGAAGCATCTACACTTTTTGGAAGAGAACCTGCCCACCTGCTTGGCTGGCGGTTTTCGATGCCCCCGATCGGACTCAGTGTGTCGCCCGCCGCGCGTCGACCAGTACCCCGCTGCAAGCACTGGCTCTTTGGAATGATGAACAGATCCTAGAGGCGGCCAAGGGGCTGGCCTACGATCAATGGAAGAGTGCTTCTTCCCTGCCCGCGCCCGACCGCGATGCCCAGATGCTGAAGTCGATGGCGATCCGCTGCACGTCGCTGCCGCTGGGGAAGGAAGAAGAGCAGAGGCTCCTCGAACTGCTGGCTCACTTCCGACATCGGTTCGGTCAGGCTCCCCAGGACGCTACGAAACTAGTGTCGATTGGTACCCTGCACTGGCCCGCGATCGATGAGAAAGAGTTGGCTTCGTGGATGATGGTGGCTAGCACGTTGCTGGGTTCCGATCGCGCCACGGTCCGTCCGTGATCGACAGTGGAGAGAGATTCCTTCCATGCATGGCACTCCTTTGGAACCTCTTCTTCAGATCAATCGTCGCCAGATTCTTGGTCAGGTAGCCGGCGGTCTGGGGTTCCTCGGGGGCTTGGCTGCTTCCCAGTTGTTGCATTCTTCACGGGCAGAGTCCGCCGCAACCGACGCCCCGGCGGCTCGACTTGGCATTCCGCATCACGCTCCCAAGGCCAAGCGGATCATCTACCTCTATCAGGAAGGGGCACCTTCCCAGGTCGATACCTGGGATCATAAGCCTGGTCTGGTCGACTGGTTTGATCAGGAGTTGCCTGCATCGATCCGAGGTGAGCAGCGGCTGACGACGATGACCAGCGGGCAGGGCAGGTTGCCGATTGCACCCAGTCGGTTTGAGTTTGCGCGGTTTGAGAATGAGCAGGAAGGACTGTGGGTCAATCGCTTGCTGAGCCACACCGGTGCGAGGGCAAAAGATTTATGTGTGATCCGGTCGATGAGCACCGAACAGATCAATCATGGACCTGGGGTGACCTTCATGCAGACGGGTCATCCGATTCCTGGGCGGCCATCGATTGGTGCCTGGTTGTCCTATGGGCTGGGGAGCGAGAACCAGAATCTGCCAGCTTTTGTGGTGATGATCAGCCAGGGTCGGGGGCAGATGCAGGCGCTCTTCTCGCATCTCTGGGGAGCCGGATTTCTGCCCGGCGAGCATCAGGGGGTGCAATTCCGAGCGGCGCGCGACCCGGTCCTCTTTCTGAATGATCCAACTGGGCTACAGCGACAGGATCGTCGTCGGATGCTGGATGCCCTTCAGTCGATGGCTGCCAGCGACCAAGCAACCTATCAGGATGAGTCGGTTCAGTCGCGGATGGCGCAGATGGAGATGGCGTACCGGATGCAATCGAGTGTCCCCGAGCTGACTGATTTTTCAACCGAGAGCGCAGAGACGCTGGAGCGGTATGGGCCGCGGGTGCACGAGACAGGAAGTTATGCGTACAACTGCTTGATGGCGCGTCGCATGGCGGAACGTGGCGTGCGATTCATCCAGCTTTACCATCGTGGTTGGGATCATCATGGCAGTGTTCCTAAGGACCTGCCGATGCAATGCGAGGATGTCGATCAACCGCAAGCCGCGCTGCTGAGGGACCTGAAAGAACGAGGGATGCTTGAGGAGACGCTGGTGCTTTGGGGTGGGGAGTTTGGAAGGACGGTGTATTGCCAGGGGCCGCTGACGCGAGAGCAATATGGTCGGGACCACCATCCCCGGTGCTTCACCGTCTGGTTGGCCGGTGGGGGGATTCGTGGAGGGATTACCCACGGAGCGACCGACGAATTCAGCTACAACGTCGCACGAGATCCGGTGTCGGTCCACGACCTGCACGCGACGATGCTGCATCTCTTGGGGATCGACCATCAGCGCCTCGTCTATCGCTCCCAGGGGCTCGATTTCCGCCTCACCGGAGTCGAGCCGTCGCGAGTGGTTCACGAGATCCTCGGCTAACGTGCTGCGCGCAGGATTGGCGACGAACCCAACATTCTAAAGATTGTTAGAATGTTCGCGGGGTAGCAATCCGTGTCGGAAGAACACAATAGTCTCTCACGGAGGCACAGAGCCACAGAGAAGGTGCAGCGGCCTGGCTTGTAGGGTGTGTGATCCGGTCTTTGAGCGATGGACCGCATGGCGTTAAGCGACAGCCGATCCCCACAATGGTTTGTTGCATGTTCGTTCGAGTGCGAACACACCAGAACCAAGCGTGGATGTGCGATTGGCTTTTTCGGAAAAGCGCACCAGCACGAAAGAAAACGAGGCGGCTTCATTCGTTAGGACCACTCTACCGCCGATCAATATTCATGTGAGGAGCTGCTGGTCGGTTCGGGAGGTGGGGTCTGGGAGGTTGCGATCTGACGGATCTTTCTTTCGGTTACTTCCTGAGTCAGCATGGCGATTGCTTCACTGAGCGGCTTGCTGCCCAGGTCCCCTTCCAATCGGTCGCGGAGTGCCACCGAATCGCTTTCGGCTTCCTTGGGTCCGACCACCATCATGTAAGGGATGAGGTCTAGCTGGGCGTCGCGGATCTTGGCCTGGACCTTCGCGCCCCGCATGTCGCTAGTGACGCGGAAGCCGGCGGCCGTCAATCGCTTTTCCACTTCCAATGCATAGTCGTTGGTTTTCTCGCTGAGCGGCATGATGCGGATCTGTTCGGGGGCCAGCCAGAGTGGGAAGGCGCCGGCAAAATGTTCGATCAGCATGCCAACGAATCGCTCCATCGACCCAAACGGGGCTCGGTGGATCATCACCGGCCGATGCGCCGCATTATCCGACCCGATGTATTCCAGTTGGAAGCGTTCGGGCAGATTGTAATCGAGTTGAACGGTTCCCAGTTGCCACTGGCGGCCGATGCAGTCGCGCACCATGAAGTCGGCTTTCGGGCCGTAGAACGCAGCTTCGCCTTCGGCTGCTTCAAACGGCAATCCCGATTCGACCAGTACCTTGCGCAATGCCGCTTCGGCCATCTGCCAATTCTCTTCGCTACCGACATACTTGTCGCTGGCTGGATCGCGAAGCGACAGCTGGACTCGGTAATCGTTCAGGCCGACGCTGGCCAGGACGAAGCGGGTCAGTTCGATCGTGGCGCGAAACTCCTCTTCGACTTGGTCGGCGGTGCAGAAGATGTGGGCATCATCTTGCGTCAAACCGCGGACACGGAGCATGCCGTTTAGTTCGCCGGTCTGTTCAAATCGGTAAACCGTTCCGAATTCGAAAAGCCGCAGCGGCAGTTGCTTGTAGGAGCGTGGCTGGGATCGGAAGATCTGCGCGTGATGGGGGCAGTTCATCGGCTTGACGAGGTACCGTTCCTGCTGTTTTTGCCAGGCGTTGAGGAAGGCAGCTCGATCCTCTTTCGACCCATCCCAGGGGTACCCTTCCAACGTGCAGCCAAGGACCAAAGCCGCTTCATGAAGCTTCTTTTCATCTTCGGAGGGTAGTCCTTCTTCCGACTGAAGTCTTCGGATCCAGGCATCGACCAAGGCGCCCGCGTCGGCGACAAATAGCGGTGGGAACTGGCTGTCGCGGTAGTAGGGGAAATGCCCGCTAGTCTCATAGAGTTCCACGCGTCCCATGTGCGGGCTGTAGACCGGCTGGTAGCCGCGCTTCAGCATCTCGGCTCGCAGAAAGTCCTCCAGCATGCCGCGGACTCGGGCTCCTTTGGGTAACCAAAGGCAGAATCCCTGGCCGACCTCGGGAGCGATATGAAAGAGCCCCAGTTTCTTGCCGAGGACGCGATGGTCGCGACGTTTGGCTTCTTCGACTTGGTCCAGATGGGCCTGGAGATCTTTGGGGCTGAAGAAAGCGGTCCCGTAGACACGCTGCAGTTGGCGCCCCTTGGCATCCCCCTTCCAGTAGGCTCCCGCCACCGAGAGCACTTTAAAGGCTTTGATCTTCCCGGCGTCGGGCACATGGGGGCCGCGGCACAGGTCGACGAACTCCCCTTGCCGATAGAATCCCAGCTGCTGGTGCTCGGCCAAACCCGTCTGAATATGCTCCACCTTCAGCGACTGACTGAGGTCTTGGCAAAGCTGGACCGCTTCGCCGCGTCCTAGCGTGAAGTACTCAAAGGGCTCCCCCTTGGCGACGATATCGGCCATCTCTTTTTCGATCGCGGCGAAGTCGTCTTCGTTCAATTTCCGAGGGAGATCGAAGTCGTAGTAATAGCCACCCTGAGTGGTCGGGCCGAAGGCCAGCGAGACATCGGGGAACAGCCGCATGATCGCTCTGGCCATCACGTGCGCGCAGGAGTGGCGGAGCACATCGAGCGATTCGGGGTCCTTCTCGGTCAGCAGTCGCAGGGGGACGGGGCGTTGATCGGTGTAGGAAGCGATGGGTCGTTTAGGATCGATCACCAAGTCCCCAACTTTGGCGGCTACGACGGCTTTAGCAAGTCGACTGCCGATCGTTTCAGCCACTTCCAAAGCGGTAACCGAGTCAGGGTGTTGGACTAGAGTGCCATCGGGGAGTTGGATGTCGATCATGCGTAGCTTCCTGCGCGGATGGGCCGAGGGATCCCGAGTCGGCCGCAACGGATGGCCGAAAGTCCCGGTCCGACTGCAGGGCCCCCTGCAGTCGGATCGACTTAGGATGGCAATCCTGGCGAGTTCTGGCAAGACGAATCGACGGTCGTCTTGCTTTTCACCTTGGCCAACCGCTGGCGGCTTAGCGCGTCTCCGGGCCCCAAATCTCCCATTCGGTCAGTCCCGTTTTGGATTCCCCGCGATGCTGGAAAGTGGCGCGGACCTTGGAAAGGGTGACCGGTTCCAGGAGGACCTGGTTGGATCGGCCACCTGAAGGCGACCGAGGGTTGCGGTCGCGTTCCTTCAGCGGTTGCCAGACACCATCGATCCAGCCTTCCAGGAGAAACGATTCGGGGGGCTGCACACCACCTCGATCGTCATAGAAATGGAACTCCATCCGAGCGATAGTGTTTGGCGTGCCGAAATCGAGTTCCAACCAGTCGCTGGGGGTCTTGGAAGACCAGCTGGTCCATCGATTGTGGGGTTTGGCGTCGAGGCTATAGAGACCGTCGATCGCCTGGTCGGCGCGGTCGTAGGGGGAGGTGAAGGAGGCGGAGATTTTGGGAAACTCGGCTCCCTCGACGCGGACCGCTAGGTTGCCTGGGCGACCGGGGGCGGGGGACCACGCTTCCCCGGAGCGGCTCCAGCACTCCACCTCCGAGAGGCCGATTTGTCGGCCTGGCCTGGGGGTCAGCACAATCTTTACCTTTTGTGCCCGCTGGTCTCCCAGTTCGATCCAGAGCGGGCGATGGCCCCAGGAGGAATCGGAAGAAGCGACTTGGGTGGCGACGACCTGCCACTGCCCCGTCGAAGATTCGATCTCCACGCGCACTTCGGCTGGCGCTTGGATCGGTTGATCGGGGCCGTCGTCCAGCAGATAGAGCCCCACCGTCTCGAAGGCTCGGGGCATCCCAAAATCGATCTGCAACCAAGCGGCCTGGTCCTTTTGGTCCGGATCGCTTGCCCATCGATTGGGCGGATGCTGCAGGTACCAGGAGTTGCCATCGTTCAGATCGTTGGCGCGGGTGCCGGGAGCGGAGCTGTTGACGGTGATTTCAGGGAAGGGGCTGAGGGAGTTGTTGACGGCGACGTTGATCGGACGAGGTGGCTTGGGTGCCTTCGCATCTGCAGCAGGGCTTGCGGCATCTAGCCGGATCGGTTCCACGCGGTCGCTGCGATGGACTAGCTTGCCGTCGCGGAAGACCTGCCATCCCTTCCCCTTGCCATAACGAGTTCCGTCGCTGTCCCAAAGGATCGTCCATTGGCTGCCGTGAACTACCAAGTTGTCGACAGCCCACCAGTCCCACTGTGGATCAGCGAGTGGATGGAGGACGATCGCATTGTCCTCGGGCAGGATTCCGATGAGATCCGAGAGAATCAGGTCGACATAGCAACTGTGAAAGTAATGTTCGCTGTGGTTGTAGCCGTCATGTCCTTCCCAGGATCCAGTGTCTGGATTGCATGCCTCGGCCAGGTAGGGCTTCCCGTCTTTTCGATGCGTTTTCGCGTAGGTGCGCAGCAGCGTGCGGTAGTCTTCGGCATCGATCACTTTAGGATCGTACTGACGGAGCACGTTGGCCATTGCCTGCAGGGTCTGAGCGGTGGCGTAGGGCCAGGACTGGCCTGACCAGAAGCAGCAGGATTTGGAGAGCAGGTACATCGGGTCGTTGCGTTCGACGCTTCTTGGACCGAAGGGGGCCTGGAAGTATTCCGCGTCGACCAGGAATCGCCAAGCCTCTTCATATCCTTTCCCCGGCTCGGGGATGGAAAACTGCCAGGGCACATAGCCGATCAATTCGCGACCATGGGGGCTTCCGGCAAAGCGGCCTGTCTGGTGAGTCAAGGAACCGGCCTGGATGGTGTGTCCCTCGTGGGTTTCGTCTCGAAGGAATTTCTGAAGGAAGAAAGAGCGGTCTGGATCCCAGAGTCGCTGCTGGATATTTGATCGGACCCTTGCAGCCTGCTGACGCAACGCAGTTGCCTGATCGGAGCGACCGGCCCAGTCGCACACGGTGGCAATGGCCAACGCATCGGCGTAGAGATAGGAGTTGAGGGTAGGGCGGAATCCCGGAGCGCCTCGCAGAGGATCGGGGGTCTGCCGGCTGTTGATGTTCAGTTCCATGCCATCGTCGTGACCGGTCTGCCAGAACATGCCTTCGCTTTCGGACCAGTGGCGGTCGACCCATCCCTGGTGATTCTTCAGAAGATCATCTAGCAAATCGATCAGGAAGTCGCGGTCGGGATGAATGTGGTGCAGATCCAAGATGGCGGCCGCCAGCCAGCAACTGTAATTCCGTGGTTCGGCCCCCGGAGTCCGAAACCAGTAGCGTGCATAATCGCGAGCGATCTCGGGCGACCTCAGCCAGCGAAGTTCCTGGATCTGATGTCCGGCCGGGCAGCTGATCGCTCCGTAGGTGCCCGACCAGAAGGGGCGGTCGATGAACTCCGTCGATGCGTAGCCGTCGAGTGGTGATCCATAGACTAGATGCTTGGTTACAAGCTCCCAGCGATAGTAATAAATCTCCGTCAGATCGCGATCGGGGCATTCAAAAAGTGGGATTTGCCAACCAAACCAATCGGAATCGCGATTGTCCCAGAAGTCATAGCGATCAAAAGCCTGCTGGATCTTCAGCACCTGGTCTCCAGGTTTCGGAGTGCTACCCGACAGATTGGCAGGGCGATCGATCGGAGAGGACCGTTGGGCCAAAAGGTGGTTTGCTCCCAGAAGCAGGAAGGCGGCTAGGGCAAGGGTAGCTTGGAGGGCTAGGCGATCGAGCTTCCGGGTAGGGAGGGACGCGCGGCGTCGAATCTTATAGCGAATCAGCGTGTGGAGCGCAGGCATGCCAAAGTCTTCCTAAGAAGAAGCGTGTCGGAGGGAAAGCGTGCGACGTGCAAAACTGTCAGTTTAGCGGCGTGCCGTGGGAGGTTAGTCCGAAGCGACCCGCATTTTTGAAGGGATTTCATCGACGGACGAATCTAAGGCTCGGCAATGGGATACAATTTTGGCTAGTGTCACGGCGTAAGCAGCGGAGGTGTTCGTCCATGGCCCGGGTCGAGTGGGGATGGACGAGGCATCGCCAAAAGGCCGGAAGCTTGGCTGCCGCGGTGTACGTTTTTTCTTTTCTGTTTGCAGGCCCGGAGCGACCATGAGCCCAGGGATCGAAGAAACCATCCAGCGTTTGCAAAGCAACATGGAATCGGTGGTGCTTGGCAAGCCGGAGGTGGTCAAGCTGACGCTAGTGGCGTTGCTGGCTGGAGATCACTTGCTGCTGGAGGATGTGCCGGGTGTTGGCAAGACGCTGTTGGGGAAGGCCCTGGCGCGGAGCATCGAGGGGAAGTTCAATCGCATCCAGTTCACCCCCGATTTGCTTCCCAGCGATATCGTTGGAAGCAGCGTGTTTCACGCGTCGGATGGGGAATTCCGATTCCACCCTGGTCCTATTTTCGCGCATGTGGTTCTGGGAGATGAAATCAACCGCGCCCCCCCGAAGACACAAAGCGCGCTGCTGGAGGCGATGAGTGAGCGGCAGGTGAGCGTCGATGGGACAACGCACAAGTTGCCTGATCCATTCCTGGTGATCGCAACGCAGAACCCCTACGAGTTCGAGGGGACCTACCTGCTTCCCGAAAGCCAGCTTGATCGATTCCTTCTGCGGATCCAAGTCGGATATCCACCGCGTGAGGTGGAGCGGCAGGTCTTCCGATCGCATCAGGCTGGAGAGCCGGTCGATGCGCTTCCCAGCGTGGCGTCGGTCGCCGACGTTCTGAAAATTCAGGAAGCTGTCCGGGCTATCCATGCGGACGATAGCGTCCTGGATTACCTGCAGGATATCGTCGAGGGAACTCGCAACCACCGCCGTATCTCGGTGGGGTTGAGCACCCGAGGAGCGCTTGGGCTGTACCGCGCTGGTCAGGCCTTTGCCCTGCTGGAGCGACGTAGTTACATGATCCCGGACGACATCAAAAAACTCGCTGTGCCAGTGATCGCTCATCGTTTGATCCCTGAGGGTTTCAGCGCGGGGACAGAGCGAGACGCTACCGAATCGATGGTCGAAGAGATCCTGTCTGGAATTCGAGTTCCCGTGTAGATGTTGAGGCGCGATGGATGCCTCGAAGTGGTTTCCGGTAGAGGCATCTCATGGAGTCGTCGGCGAGGACTGCGGCGAAGAATCTGATGTTGGCGATGGGGATCGATCGGATCGGCGGATCGAAGGTTCAGGGTGATGCAATGGCAAGCGACCGGGACCGACGGGATGAAGAAGACCGCAATGCACTATTGGAGGTAGGCGTTCCGCACACTCGGTGGACAAGGGAGGGGTTCAACTTTTCTGCCTTGGTGGTTTTCATTTTAGTGGGAGCGATTCTCCGCGACGTCAATCTGCTGGTGGTGCTGGCGGGGATCCTCTTTGCGTTTTTTCTGCTGCAGTGGCGGCTTGGCGTGAAGAACCTTGCTTGGCTGGTGATGGAGCGGCGGGTGGAGCCTCGCCCGGTCGCTCGCAAGCCCTTTGAAGTGCGATGGGAAGTTCATAACCCGCGGCGCTGGATTGCGGCATCGATGCTGGAAATTCACGACCGATTGATCCCGCCGCAGAAGCCCGGAGGTGACAAGCCGCGTGAAGTCTCGATGCGTATGTTCCTACCCAGAGTGGTTGGTGGGGGAGTCGAACCGATCGCATCGCAGTGTGTCTGTGAGGAGCGGGGGCTTTATCGATGGGGACCGATGGAGATCCATTCGCGTTTCCCGCTGGGATTGCTGTACGCTAAAAGTCGTAGGTGCGGAATCGATGAGCTGCCGGTGCGTCCTCCTTTGGGCACGGTGCGAAGCGGGTGGCAGCGGGTTCTTGCTGCGGAGCAAGCGACAGGATGGAGTACGCGCCGGGCGACCGCGATGCAGGAGGGGGATCCTTCAGGGCTGCGAGATTTTCAGCCGGGTGATCCAAGGAAATGGATTCATTGGAGGAGTTCTGCCAAGCGGGGGGCGCTGCAGGTGCGGCAGTTCCAACGCGAGGATTCGTTCCCCGCTGGTATTCTGATCGATCTATGTGACGGGGGAAGCCCTGCGGCGGTCTTGGATGAGACATTGGAGTTTGCTGTGACGCTGGTCAAGCATCTGGTGGATGTCGGGTCTTCTGGGCTCCAGGTGGTTTTGGTCGACCGGGGACAGGTCCGACATTTTGCGGTAGGTGCGGGGAGAGGATTTGACCGATTCTGGGCTTATCTAGCCGAGGTGGAGGGGGCGGATCCCGAGGCATGGAGATCGGGGTGGAAGGAGCTTACCGGTCGGGGCGTGCCCGCTTCGAGCATCTGGGTGATCAGTCCGCGTTCGCTTGGGCAGGGACTTCCCCACCCGCAGACTCCCGGTAGCGGAACGGTGGCTGCTTCGGAAGGACTGCCGGGTGGCCAGCGGCCAGCAGTATGGATTCAAGGATCGGGAGCAGTCGTCCATTCGATCTTTCAGAGATATATGCCATGAGCGATGCGGCAATCGGATCAAGCAAGCCATTCGACATGCGGCATTTCCGTCTGGCGATTCTGATGGGATCGCTGGCGATTCTGGCGGCGGTACTGGTGGGGCTGGGGGCTGGTGCCTTTGATTTGACGCTTCAGGTGATCGTTGCGGTCATTGCATCGTGGATCTATACCGATCGCCTCCAGTGGATCCGGCTACCTAAACTTCTCGTCTATGTCTTGATGAATGCTGGGGCCATTCTCGCGATTCGCGAGTACCTGACTGCAGGAGAACAATTTCAGCTGGTGTCGGTTGCCAAGCTGCTGATCTACGCGCAGATACCTCTGCTGTTTCAAGTCAAATCCTCTCGTACCTTCGAGCAGATCGGAGTCTTCGTTCTGTTGGAACTGGTGGTTGCCTGCCTTCTGAATGAACGGCTGATCTTCGGGATCTTTCTGATTCCGGCGATCGCACTGAGCGTGACATTGCTGCTGCATCAATCGCAATTGATCGCACAGGAAAGGGCCGTCGGGATGATGGTGGAGCCGCGGGGATGGAAGGAGCGATGGAATCGCTGGACAGGTAGGGAGCGACAGCCGCTAGAGACGACGGTGCGGCTATCGGGAGCCTCGCTGCGGGAGTCGCCGGGAGGCCGTATGCCAGCCGGCTGGTGGTTCGATCAGTCGTTGCCGCTGGCCGCTGCCACCTTGCTCTTTTCGGTCCTCTATTTTTATGCCTTCCCAAGGCTGAACCATGGCTTTTATTCCCATCGCGGCATGGGGGATGCATCGATAGGATTCAATGATTCCATGACGTTGGATCAGGTCGGATCGCTGTTGCAGAACGACGCCGTGGTACTGCGGATTGAATTTGAGACGCTTCAAGGCGAACCCTATGAGCCGACCGAGCCGCCCTATCTTCGGGGAGTCAGCCTGTCGGAGTATCGGCCCAACGGCGACCGCGGGTACTGGTTTCAGGGTGATATGGGCGAGTACCTGATGGACCAGCGAGGGAAGCAGTTGCCGTCGGATTCGCTGGTGAGGGATTCGCTTCGTGAACTGGCCGACCCGGTAGTAGCGCGGATTCATGATTCCGGATCGACGGGTGCCTATTCGATGGTGGTCGCGCCCTTCTTTCGGCACGATGATTCGGTGCAGTCGGAGATGATGCGCAAGGTGTGGCAGTTGAGCGATCGGCAGATTTCGGGCTTCAATCAGAAGGTTCGCCGCACCTACAGTTTTCGGACCACCGCCTTCCAGCGCGGCATGCAGACGCGATGGATGGCCGACAGCGATGAGTATTTCCTCGATGAGGAGCAACAAACCACGGGGCAACCCGAGGACCCCCGGCTTTTCACACGTCACCAATGGAGCCAGCTGACCCGATTCCACCCCAGCCGGATGCGAGGCGTGCTGGAATGCCGGGATCGGATCTTGAAGCTGGAGGAATTGGTGGATTCGAGTCCCGTGGAGCAGGCTTTTGCGATCGAACGCTACTTGAGCTCCGGGAGGGAATTCCAATACACCATCGATTTGAATCTACCGCGCGATCCACTGCTGGATCCGATCGAGGATTTCGTCGTCCATCAGAAACAAGGCCATTGCCAGTTCTTTGCTTCGGCGATGACCATGATGATGCGATCGCTTCAGGTTCCGACGCGCGTGGTGGTCGGATTTCGGCCAAATGAATACAACGACGTGGGGAACTACTTCCTGGTGAGACAGAATCATGCCCATGCGTGGCTGGAGTGTTTTTTCACCCGGAAGCAACTGGAGGTCAGCGAGCGGTATCCGGAATTGCCCGCGGAATTGACCGGGGCTTGGGTCCGATTTGATCCAACCCCCGCTGGATCTGGTTCCAATGCCGGGGTGGCGATCCGGGAGCCGCAGCGCGCCACATTTGATTTCGTCGAACATCTTTGGAAACGCTATGTGATCGACATGGATCGATCGCATCAGACGCCGCTGATGGAGGAGCTGAGCCGATCTTCCAAGGGGATATATCGCCAATACTATCAGCGGCTCCATGAGTGGCTGGAATCCAGCCTGCCCAAGATGAGCGGAGGATCGAAAGCGGTTTGGATCGATCGAGCAATAGTAGGGGCGTTGTTTCTGCTGGTGCCGGCAGCGACTGGGCTGGTGCTGCTGGGCTGGATTGCATCGCGAGTGCTCTGGAGTAAGCTAACCGGCCCACCCGCAAGGCAACTGCTTTCCGATCAACGCGTTCGCTGGGCCACAGGAGTGCTGCCCCTGATGGAGTCGATGGATCGGGAAGTCTGTAGGAAAGGGGATTCGGAGACCCTCTCCGAGTGGCTCGATCGAGTGCTGGATGCGTGGCGTAGTCAATCGGTCAGTCCTGCCAGCATCGATGCGGTGCGCAGCTTCCTTGCCAGCTACATGACAGCGCGTTACGGTGTATCGATTCCTGCGGAGACAACTCCTCCCTCACAGCTGCCCAATTGGCTTCAGCAGATAGGGTCGGGGCTGGATCAGTTCAAGGCATCGAAGGGCTCTGGCGACCAGTCGGCATCTCATGGGACATGACGAACGGGATTGATAGCTTCATGGTGATCACTATCGATGGACCGGCTGGCGCCGGAAAGAGCACCGCAGCCGCTGGACTTGCCAGGAGGCTGGGCTTCCAATTGCTCAACACAGGTCGCATGTATCGTACTGCCGCTGCCTGGATGCTCCGCCATCGGATTTCCCCTGCGGAGATCGAGTGGCGATGGAAGGATGTTGTGGTCGATTGGCAGGGTGACGATCTGAGGATTGACGGCCAGTTGTTCGAAGCGTCCGAGCTTTCGGATGCAAGCCTGGGGCCGGCGGCCATCCAGGCGGTGGCAGCCAATCGCGCGGTGCGAGAGTCGATGATGGTATTGCAGCGAGCTTGGTGCGAGGGGAAGCGAGTCGTATCGGAGGGGCGCGATCAGGGATCGGTGGTCTTCCCCGACTCGCCCTGCAAAATTTTCCTCACCGCTTCGGTGGACGAACGGGCTCGGAGAAGGTTTGAAGAGCTGCGTCGAAGCGGACATGATCCCAGGTTGGTGGAGATTGTCGCGGCGATCCAGAAGCGAGATGACGATGACCGACAGAGAGAGGTCGGGCCACTGGTGCAACCCAGGGATGCGCGCGTCGTTACAACCGATGGAAAGAGCCCGGAGGAAGTGGTCGAGGAATTGGTACAGATCGTCTGTCAGGAACTATCGCGCGGGATGCCTTTGCCCGAGTGAATGGGGCGGTGGTTAGGTGTTTCGGGGGCGAAGCTAGCGGAAGGGAGAGGTGTGGCTTTTCCGATCGGGATGCGAGGGATTACGATATCACCACCGCCGGTGGTGACGGGAGAGAGATGGAGGATCGAGAGTTTCGCAGAGAGCAGGGGCCGTTTTGAGCAGGAACAATGCAGGCTTGGTTCGGTTCGATCCCACGTGGGGCCAAAGTTGGCTCTACCGAGCGATGCACCTGACGGCACGCTGGGCCGCCATCGGGGCGCTCGATTTGCGGGTGGAGGGAAGGGAGCATTTGGTTCATCCCGCGATGATTGCCTCGACGCACCAGTCGTTGCTGGATCCCGTGCTGGTAGGGCTGATCGCCAACCACAAAATTCTCTATTTGGCTCGCAAAAGCCTCTTTCGCAATCGTTTCTTCGGTGCCTTTCTGCACTACAACGGAGTGATTCCTTTGGACCGCGAGGGGGGCGGACTTGCTGGACTTCGTCAAACGCTCAGCGCCATCCATGCGGGCCAAAGTGTGCTGATGTTTCCTGAGGGCACCAGGACACCCGATGGCAGCCTGCAGGAAGTCAAGCCAGGGTTTCTGGTGTTGGCGCGACGAGCCGCCGTTCCCGTGGTCCCTTTAGCGATTGTTGGAGCCTACGACGTGTTGCCTCGCGGGCGATCGGCGCCGGGATGGCATCCGGTGGCGATGGTGGTTGGTAAACCGTTACCTCCATCAGTTTTTCAGAAAGGATCCGATAGCGAATCGATCGCACGCTTGCAGGATGCACTGCGGGAGTGCGATCTTCGGGCTAGGCATCTGTGCGCTTGGAAATGCCGTCCCGAAGCGATCGGAACCTCCCCTGCCTCGGCCAGGTGATTCGCAGGCCTGATCCTTATACTGCGAGTGCACTGTCGCTGGGGACAGTTGCCCCTCCATCGGCTTGGCATGCTGAGATCATGTCAGCCCCCTGAATCCTGGTCACGGAAAGAGCGCCGAGCCGATACGGATCATCGTAGCGCCCTCCTGAATCGCCTCCCGGAAATCGCCGCTCATTCCCATCGAAAGATGAGGCATCGGTAGGTCCGATCCAAATCGCTGGGACATGGCGTCGCGGAGCATTCGGATTGCTGCGAAGGTTTTACTTGCGGCGGTCGATCCCCCTTCCAACGGCGCCATTCCCATGAGGCCACCAACACGGAGTGAGTTCCATCGCAAAGCGGCTTCCAGCAGCGATGGGATTTCCTCCGGGGTCGCTCCCGTCTTAGCTGGTTCGCCGGTCGCGTTGACCTCGATCAGGAGATTCAGGGAAATTCCTTGCTGGGTTGACTCTTCGCCGAGGGCATCGATTAGTCGGATGGAATCGACAGAATGAATCCACGCCAGTAGGGGGAGCGTGCGGCGGACCTTGTTGCGCTGGAGGTGGCCGATCAGGTGCCATCGAATCGGCAGATCTTCCAGTGCTTCGGCCTTCTCCCATAGCATCTGAGGCCGGTTCTCCGCCAAGTCCATGCATCCCGCCTCGGCCAGCAGACGAGCCATAGCGGCATCGACGTATTTGGTCACGCCAAGAATGGTGACCGATTCCGCGCTTCGGCCTGCCTGGGCAGCGATGGAGGTGACTGTCTGCTGAAGTTCTCGCCATCGATCGGCTATCTGTTTGCCGAAATCCGTATTCCCTTTCGGATCTTCACTCATGCCGATTCGGCTTCGACCTCCACCAGCGCATCGAATGTCCCTTCGTCATGATCGAATCGACCTGCGTAGAACTCAGCTGTTAGATGAAGCCCAAGCATCGATCGGCGGCAGACCTGTTCCAGGGAACGATAGAAGACCCATTGCTGATCGCCCAGCTGCAGGCGATAGCCGCCGGCGATGTGGGGTGGCTGGATCTTCAGGTCCTCTCCAATCGTCAACGATCGCCAGGTGTAGGGTGCTTGCAGATGCTTCGACTTGAGGGCCAGGACAACTGGGTTATAGAGTCTTCGACCGTTCGCCTGTTGGGAGAGTACGACGGCATCGCCGCGCTTGAAGACTTCTCCTGAAGAGGGCGAACGTTTCCATTCCGGCAAGCCCAGTGGCAGCAGGAGACCGCGGGGTTGTCCAAGCGATCCGTCGTCGGTGACTTCCGAGATCCAACCTTCGTGATTCTTGTTGTTCTGGACGAATTCCATACCAGCGCCGATCGGCAGCAGTGATTCCATCTTCCAGGAGGCGGCCTGATCAGCCAAAAGCGCATCGGCCAGGAAGCACCAGCCCCCCTCGCGTTCCAGCATCACCTGGCGCTGCACACGGCATTGATCGGAGATTTCGCACTGCAGTTCCAGGTAGTCGACATCGCTGTCGCTGAACCAGCAGACGTGGGTCCAGCCGTGATCGATCTCTAGGGGCTTTCCATCTTTGTGCAGACGGAGGTCCCATAGGCCGCTCAGCACACGCCTTCCACTGGAACCGGTGACATCCAGCCACATGGGGTCGCACGCGAAGTCGACCGCTACCCGGCTTGATTTCGCTCGGTCATCCCTGCGCATCACCGCCCACTCGTTGGCTTCCTGATAAAGTCCAAGTGGCACCTCGACGGCGCGGCCCTCACGTCGCATTCGCAAGTCGAGTCGAGTTCTGGTTTCTGGGATGCATCGAGCGACAGTGCGTGCCATGCGTGTCGGGTGTGCGACTTGATTGGTCAACGCGACCCAAAAATCTGGCTCAGCACTGGTGGTCGAACCGTCCATCAGAAGGGGACGGCCCGCTGGATCGCTGCAGGCAAGAGAAAGAATCGCTAAGCGTTCCAGCGCCTTTCTTGCCTTCCGGTCCCAGGCGGGAAGCCCGAGTCGATCGGCGGCCCAGCGGCAGCGAAGCACCGATGCGATCATCATGCGCAAGTGCTGCCCGCCCGATTCGGACCAGAGGTCGGAATTCTCGAGTGAGAGAAGCAATTGCCGATTTAAACGATCCCATGTATCGGTCACCATGCGATGGTGGGATCGGACGTTGGCGACCTGCAGAGCCAGGGCCAACGGGACTTCACAGGACCAGAGCAACCAGCAAGCCAGCGATGATTCGGGAGGATCGGATTCCCAAGTGCGATCCATTTGGGTCAGAATCGATTGCAGGGTTCCAACCCACTGGGCGGGATTCAGCGACCCTCCTAACGGGGCCAGTCCATAAATCCATCCGCAGGCGGCCATCGCCACCATCGGATCGTCACCACGTCCGGGAAGTGCCTGCTGGAGCCATTTGCTGACGGTTTCCGCTGTGTCCGATGTCGACGGACTCTCTGAAGGTTTCTCCTCGCCGCTTTTTCCACGCCGCGTTTTCCCCCCGTGCCCCTCCTGCGGTACGACTAACGACTCCTGTGCCGGACTGGGTGCTTTGTGGTGAAGGATCGTCAGAAGGACCCAGCGATCGGCTGGATCATCGACTTGCAACCCATCCAGACCCCAGCTCAACGGCTGTTCGGAAACAAATCTTGCTCCATCGCTGCGAATGGGGAGCGGCACCTGAAGGTTGTCTTCCGGCAGGGTTTCCTGCCATACTTTCAATTGGTCTTCGCCTAGCGATTCCAGCCATGCCAATGGATCATCGACCGAGCCGACCGAAGCGCCGGCTTGATTGGAGGCAAGCGATCGGTCCTTTTTGCGACTGGATTTGGGGGGGACCCACTTCATACCAAATTTCCGAACTGCAGGCTGAGAAGATGTCCGAAAGGTGATGGAGACGTTGTCGCCAACGTTCTCCCGCGACACTTTTCCAGAAGGACTCTATTGTTGTCCCTTCCCCACCAGATGCAAGGACGAACCGAACAGGACCGAGGGGGTTATCGGTTGCCATGCCGTTCCTTGGAGAAGCCTGGGCCATTTTTCCAAGCCTACGGCGAGCAGGGATTGAGTGGAAAACTACCGTCAGGTGTGGTAATCCTGTTGGCAGTTGAGGAAGCCCGCCCTGAGATCCAAGAAAATGCAGGGCAGAGGCTTTTGTGTTTTTCCAGCGATGCAGATCGTTCAACGCGGCAAGAGCCCATCCTGTCGACGTTGTTAGGGGTGCGGCCGATGAAAAAAGATGAGAGCCTGAAGCGATCCATCTCGGTTCTTGCAGCGGTTTGGAGTGCCGTTGTATCGACCTGCTTGCTCCCGGATCCAGTTGGTGCTGAAGGAGTTGCTGACCTCCAGGTGTCGCATCGGTACGGGCAGACATTCCTGACGTGGAAAGAAACAGAGGAGTTGACCGCTGACGAGCAGATCCCTTACGAGCAGTACAAGCAGTTGACCACCGAGTGGTCGAATCGTCGACGCTATCGGATTTACCGATCATCCGAACCAATCCGTACCGTCCAAGGGCTTACACCCATCGGCGAGGCCCATGTCCTTTCCTGTTGGAACGACTGCTATCCCTCGCGACCAAGGAGTTCCGATGGGGATTTACTAGATCGCTTCGTCATCGAAGCAGGGAAGCCTCCCCTGGCTGCAAATCGTGGTCTCTACGTGCACCAACCGCAACGCCGCGGTGCTGCCTATTATGCGGTCACGGTGGTCAACGGAAGACGGGAAGAAAGCGAGATCACCGATTCCAATTCGACATCGACAGCGATTGTCGAGTCCCCTGGGGAAGGCGAACCTGTGCTGCAGAGGGAAGAGCACCTGGATGAGAAGCAGGCCTTCAATTCAGCTCTTGGGCCCACGGTCCTGACGTACGTGCGATGGGAGGCGCCGCCCAATGCCAATCGGGAAAACCTGCCGATGGAGTTCATCGTCGGCATTCCAAAAAAGGTGGTGGCCAAACCAGCTTTGGGGCTCCATCTTCACAGTTCTGTGGGGAGCAGTCGTGGTGGGTTTGGCCATTGGATCAACAGCCAGCAAGGATCGATTCTGCTTGCGCCCAATCAGACCCCGTTTGACTGGTGGACCGGCTACCACGAAGATTCGGATGTTCGGAATTGGGGAGCAGCTACGCCCAATTGGAAGGAGGGACGTATTTTTCCTTACACACAGAACCGACTCTGCTCGTTGGTGCAGTGGGCATTGCGTCGCTTTCGGTGTGATCCCGGGCGCAGCTTCGTAGCTGGCAACTCGATGGGTGGCTCTGGGGCAGCGATGCTTGCGTTTCGTCGTCCCGAGCTTTTCGCCTGGGCAGCCAGTCGCGTGGGAGTCCACCGGCCGCACTTATCGCCAACCTATGCCGAAAACTACAGCATGTCGTACGGTCCGCCGGAAGAGCACCTTCTTTTCGAAGACGGCACCATGGTGTGGGACTATTTCGATGATGTGTGGTTCCTGAAGCAGTATCCCTGGCAAGAAACACCATTCATCACCGTCTCCAACGGCAGGAACGACGACGATATCGGTTGGAAGCAGGCAGTGGATTTGGCAAGAGTGCTGCAGGAGACGAAGCGTCCCCATCTGTTTTCCTGGGGGATGAACGGGCATAGACAGAGTCTGATGATGCCCCTTTCGCTGCAACCGAGCGTGATGCCTCTGGATTTACGAGTCGATCTCAGCGTGCCCGCTTTCACGCGATGTAGCCTGGATCAGGACCCAGGCGATGGGGACCCTTCCCAGGGGGATCCGCAGGGAGGAATGAATCTCTATCTGACATGGCAGACTAGCGACATCGTCGATCGTCCGAATCGTTGGGAAATCTCCTTGAGCTTGGTCGATGCGGCCCCCCAGGACCAGTGTGTGGTCGATGTCACCCCCCGACGGTTGCAGGTTTTCGCCACCGATCCTGGGACGGAATTCGAATGGAGCAACGTGGGATCCGATGGGTTGGTTCAGCAAGGACGAGTTCGGGCAGATGAGTATGGACTGGTGACGGTGGAGCGACTTCAGGTGACCAAACTTGGCAATCGACTGAGCATCTGGAAGCCGTAATCGGGAGCGTCGTGAGCTCCCCCTACAGGGGCGTCGGATCCTTCCTAGTCGGCGTTAAGAGACAAGACTTGCTTTCTTCTGCAATCGCTCTTCAGTATGATTCGACGAAGTCGCCGTCGGGTTGGTCGCGTTCGATGGCCGAGCAGGATGCCTTTCGGTGTCGGCTACAATCGTTGGGATAGGGACTGGAGGCGAAGGATGCTGCAATTTTCCGTGGCGATATCGTTGGTTGCCCAGGCAAAGCCGCGGGCGGCTAGAAGAAGGCTTCGGGGTTGCTTGCTGGCTAGTCTGCTTGCTGGCGCCATGCTGACCGGAGTTTGGCCCATGGAGAAGGTTTCGGGGCAGATCCTTTCCAGCCAAGAGTTGGAAGCCAAAATCGCTTCTACCTTTGGGGCTCCCCCGCAGATGAAACTGCTGGACGAAAAAGGGCGGGTTTGGATCGACCCAAAAAACCACAGGGTGGTGGTCGATGGGTACATCGCTGTGCGCAAGGGCCAGTTGGAGATGTTCGCTTGCCTGCAAGGGACCAAGGAGCATGAATCGGTGGTCGCCGTATTGTGCAAAGCCGCCGTGGTCCATGCAGCTCTTCTGGCCGTCGGCGCAGTACCGGGTGCACCGACGCGGTTTGATCCCTATGTACCGGCTAAAGGAAGCACGATCCAGGTGCATGTGCTCTACCGGCAGCCAGATGGATCGAAAAAGGTTGTCGACGCTCGTTCGATGATCCAGCATGCCGCCACCGGCAAGACGATGACCTACGACTGGGTATTTGCGGGAAGCGGTTTCTACAAGGATCCCGAGACCGGGACAGAAAGCTATTTGGCAGAGGGAGGGGATTTGATCTGCGTTGCCAACTTTCCTTCGGCGACGATGGATCTTGCGGTTCGCAGTGCCGACAGCAATTCGGGGCTGGTCTTCATGGCCAACACCGAGGCGATCCCTGAGCAAGGAACACCGGTCAGGCTGGTGCTTGAGGTGGTCGATCGGTCGCCTACGGGGCTTGAGCAGTCGTCGGAGTCGGCCAAGGCCGCGCCAACGAAATCTTCCAGTGGTCCAAGCAACTCATCCGACCTCCAGGAGGGAAGCAATCAGGTTCCCAAGGGGAAGGAACCTCCGGCCACCATTAGGTCAGGCCCTTTGTTTCCCGCTGCTTCCGACGCCTCCCAAGGAGGCTTGGGGGGATGAGCTTTCAAGGGCCGGGTGAAGATTCATTCCCGTCGATGGATTGGGACGATCCCGAGGAGGGATTGTCTCTGGAGCAGTTGAGCGAGGCGTATGCCAAGTTGCTTGCTTCCAGTGAGTCATCTGCCGGGATTCCTGTCAGTCCAGCGCCGCCCAGCACGGTGGTACCGGAACTTTTTCCTGACCCTGGCGAAACCGAGCAGATCGAAGAGTCACTCCAGGCTTGCCCTGTAACTCCCTGGAGCATTCTTGAGGCGGTCCTGTTCGTGGGGCATCCGGAGAACCAGCCGATCACCCCGGAAAGGATCGCTGGATTGATGCGCGGCGTCCGTCCGGCCGAGATCGATCAGTGGGTTCTGGAGCTAAACCAAATGTACCGGCAACGCGGCTATGCGATGGAGATCGCTTCGGCCAGCGGTGGGTACCGGATGCAGTTGCATCCGTCGCTGCATCGCATCAAGCGGTTGCTTGCGGGGGAAGCCAAGCCGTTCAAGTTGCCGCAGGTTGCGATCGACTGCCTGGCGCTGGTCAGCTACCAACCGGGGCTGACGCGTCTGCAGTTGCAGGAACAGTATCCTCAGGCGACAGCCAATACCCTGGCTATGCTGGTGCGACGCAGTCTACTGGAGCTCCGGATGGATCCCGAGGGGCCGGTTGGATCGGGAAGCTACTTTCCTACCCAGAGGCTGTTGGAACTGTTTGGGCTGAGTTCCCTGGACGAGTTACCGCAGGTAGAAGAGGAGTGACTCAACGCGAGGGGCAGCTAATTCCAGAACTGGTCTCGGGCAGTTGGATTTCGCTTGCGCTCTAGAGTTACTTTCGGGTAGGTTGGTTTCCCTATTTTTTGTCGAGGCGGATGATTCCGTCCCAGGGGCGGGAGGCAGCTTGATCGCCGAGGTGCCGAAGGAGGAACCCTGCGGCGCGGTCGCGTCCTTGAAGAGGTTCCAACCAATCCCTGGCCTCCTTCCATCGACCTTGTTGAAACGCGTCTCGGCCCCTCGCGTAGGCAAGCAGGTCGCTGTGCAGATGGTCGATATCCTGCTGCGCCGTCGGGATCACTTCGAAGGCCTGAATGGGTTGCGACATTCCATAAGGGAGTACGCTGGCGATCTCCCGCAATCGGAAGCCCATCGGAGTCTGAAAGGGAGCGACCGCTTCTGCGGTGGCGTGATCGATCAGCATGGGAGCTGGGATCATCTTGGTAATTCCTTCCAGCCTGGCGGCGCGATTGACGACGGGGCCAAAGGCGGTGACTTTCACTTGGTCGGACGATCCAATGCGTCCTGCGACCGCGTTGCCCGACGCGATGCCGATACCAACCTGGAATCCATGCATACGAGAGTCTTTCATCGCATCGCCGTGAAAGTCTCCGGCGATCGCCAAGGCTGCTTCCAGAGCCCGCAGTGCATCCTGTGAAGTGGCCAGCGGCCAGCCCCAGAAACCCATGGCTGCATCTCCATGAAAATCGCCAATCACCCCACCGGTTCTCAGGATATGGCGGGTCATGACCCCAAGGGCTTCGCTGACCCGCTCTAGGAGTTCCCGTAGCCGCCCCGTCGCCTGTTCGCTCTCCCGGCTGAATCCGCGCAGGTCGCAAAAAAGAATAGAAACACAAGATTCCTTAGGGGCCAGAACCACTTCTGGGTCGCTGCCTGCCAGGGCATCCATCACCACCGGCGAGAAGAACGATCGCAGGCAGTCTTGCTGCCGTTGCAGGTAGCGGTTCTGCCGCAAAGCCGCCAGCGTCGTCGCCACCAGCTCGGCAAACTTCAGCTCCTCCTGCAATTCTCGCGCGATGCGGGAGGTGGATTCGGATGGGAGAGCGCCAGGGATCACTCCATAATCACCTGCGACATAGACAGCCCATCCCGGGCAGGCGTCACTGGCGATTGGCGTGCAGAATGCCCAATCGACCTGCTCGCTCTGAGTGCTGTGGCTTTCGAGTTGCTCGATGGGCATGCCCCAAACATGGAGAATGCTTTGCTCCGACTCAATCGCTTGGCGGATCAGCGACGCGGAGGGGGAGAACTGAACACCGGTCAGGAGTCGGGAGTCCCAGTGCAGGATATCGATCCCCAGCGATTTCCCGTCGCTGGCCGTTGGAGTCTGATCCTCGATGCGGATCGTATCGGTGGAGTTGGCAGGGCCATCCATCGACGATCGAATGATGGCGATGAAGCGGGCCGGTTCGATTCCGATCATCAGCAGATTCACCAGGCGACTGAGCAGCTCCTGATCGCTAGTAGCCCCGCGGATCAGATCGGGTAGCCTAGCGAGCACATCGATGCGTCGGTCGGCATCCCGATATCGGATTTGCTTGAGCGTCGAAGGTTCAAAGCTGTGTTCTGCCGCGTGAATCGATTCGGGCGCGACCACCCTGACCCGCTGCTCTACCAGGCTAAAGGTGGTCTGGCCGATAACGAAATGATCACCAACCTGTAGCTTCAGCTGATCGGCTCGACCGCCACGCCAGAAAATTGGATTCCGTGCATCCGCAAGCCGTTCTACCACTAGAGTTCGACCATCCCATCGCAGCAGGGCATGCCGACGACTGATGCGGTCGTCCCAGGGAGTGCTGAAACGGCATTCCCCACGTCCCAGTTCCAAGGGGATCTGAGAAGCTGTCAGCCTTTTTCTCCAACGATCCTGGGGTTGAGGCCCCTGCGCGATCAAGTCTGCCATGCCCTTCCATCGCTCCTTCGCCTGCGATCCAAGTTCGGCTCCCCGAACCACCACATTGATGTATCATGCAGGAATCTGAATCTTTTCGGAAGCTCCGATCACCTTGGATTCTCTTTGGTGTTGCTGGGTTCCCTCGATGATTCATCGCTAGACCAGCCGCATCAGGATTCGTAGTTCCTGCAGCAGTTGCCACACGGAGTGGTTTCATGAATCTTCCTCAACCCATCGATTCTCGCGACGTAATGCAGGCAATCGACCAGCAGCTGGCCCATGTCTGGATGGTGCGTACCTTTCTGAAGCATTCCGACGAGGCGGCGGAAGACGAGGAGTTGGCGGAGGTGCACCGTGCACTCTATGACTTCATGCTGGCGCTTGGTCCAGCGTATGAGGCAGAGGATGTCGCGCAGTACCTGAAGCTTGCAAGAAAGAAGTGGAGCAAATTGAAAGGGGCCATGGAGACGTTTGTCCAGATCCAACCTGAGGTTTCTGGACACACCAATTTTCGCATGGCATCTCGGTCGCTTCAGTTGGCGGTAGCCGCCATCGGGCGACTTCTGGAATCCACCCCATAAAACAAAGTTACCTGAGGTTGGTGCTCTCGTCGTAGCGTACCGTCCCTTGCCAGCCCATGGTATGATCACGGACGATCGGAAAAGGATGGATCGTTCGATCGATTGCCGCTAGGCAGACGGTCTCGGCATGAAGCCGTGATATGAGAGGGGCGTCTGGTCATTTCCCTTTCGATCTGGCCGATGGAAGCGGCGGCCAACTTCCGCCCCCCCAAGTTCCGGTCAATCGAGATAGCAAGAGTTTCACGGAGGCGTGGCGGAAGCCATCATGTCCCAAGACGCGGTGATCCGGACGGCGGGCCTGGTGAAAACCTACCAGGAGGGTTGGTTCAGGCGGCGAGCCTATCAGGCGCTTCGAGGGGTGGACCTGGAGGTGCGTCCCCGCGAAATTTTTGGTCTGCTGGGGCCCAATGGCGCGGGGAAGACGACGCTGATCAAAATTCTTCTAGGAATTCTCCATCCCTCAGGTGGCAAGGCGACGGTCTTGGGGCAGCCGGCGGGAAGCCTCGATGCTAGACGCCGCATTGGCTATCTCCCAGAAAACATGGTTTTCCCCCGACACCACACCGGCCACTCCGCCCTCCAGTTCTACGGTCGGCTCAATGGCCTTTCGGAAGAAGTGATTCGCCAGCGCGAGCCGGAGTTGCTGGAGATGGTCGGTCTTAGGGGGCGTGAAGGGGAACTGGTTCGAAAGTACTCCAAGGGGATGCGACAGCGCCTGGGATTGGCTCAGGCGATGATCCATCAGCCCGACATCCTGATCATGGACGAACCGACCGACGGGCTGGACCCCGTGGGCCGATCGCAGATCCGCGAAGTGATCGAACGGTTGCGTGAGATGGGCAAGACCGTCTTTCTCAATAGCCACATTCTGCAAGAAGTCGAACTGGTTTGCGATCGAGTCGCCATCATGGCCAAAGGAAAGCTTCGCCGCCTGGGAACGGTCGCTGAGTTGACGGAGGTCTCGGGTAGCGAAGCAGGGGCATTGACGATACTGCGAGTGATGGCCAGTCCTGAGCAGGTGGCAGCGATTCGGACAAGCGGTAGTCCTGAGGCCCCGCCAGTCCGCGTCTTGCCCCTAACAGGCGGGACGGATGGGGAGTTGACGTTGGAGCTGTCCGACGGAAGTCAGCCGTCGCTGGACCGCTGGATCGATTTGCTCAGGAGCCATTCGATATCGATCGTCGCAGTCGAGCGGAAGAAGCCTCGCCTGGAAGATGTTTTCATGCAGACGGTCGATCGGTCCTCCGTCCCTGAATCCCCACTCGAAACGATGCATGACGAAGGGGAAGGAGGAATGCGATGAGACCGTATCTTGCGATTCTTTACGATGCGTTCCTGGAGGCGATTCAGTCGCGTGTGCTCTGGGTGCTGCTGGCGGCATGGGTGCTACTGCTGGCAGCGATTGCACCGTTTGGGTTTATCGAAGAGAAGTCGTATCAGCTGCGCAGCGGTGATATCCTGCAGCGCTCGCAGCTTCTGGAACAGCTACAGCAGGCAGCCCGTGGAAAGGGGAAGCCTACCCAGCTAGCCGTCGTTGCCGCGTTGCCCGAGTCGGCTCGGGAGCTGTTGACTGAGCAGTCGGAGGACGATCCGAAGAGATTCACCAGTGGCCGACTATCGGACTGGCTCAATGAGGCCGGTCGCTCTCGGTCCCTCTATGATCCCCAGCTATGGCCTCGCGTCGCCTCTCGTGCCGAGTGGAAGCAGATCAGCGAGAAGGATCCCAAGCTCCGTTCCGAAGAAGAGGTTCAGCAGCTCAATCGCCTCCTCCTGGAATGGTCGTTCCCCGGACAACTGGCACCCCTATCCTCGAGCCAGGCTTGGGTTGGTTATGCAGGTTTGAAGGTGGGTGAGCCGCTTCCGGTATCGATCAACCAGGCGCGTGCATTTTTGGAGCTGTTTGTCCTGCAGGGCTTGATCAAAATCGGCTTGGGCGTGGTGGCGATGTTTGTTGCCATCATCGTCACCAGCCCGATGATTCCCGACACATTTCAGGCCGGTTCCCTCCATCTCCTGCTCAGCAAACCCATCTCCCGTACGTGGTTGTTCCTATCGAAATTTGCGGGTGGGACCATTTTTGTGCTGATCCATATCGCGTTCCTGCTCAGCGGACTCTACCTGATCGCTGGATGGCGGCTGGGGATCTGGAACGAAGGTCTTTTTCTTTGCATTCCCCTTTTCCTCTTTGTCTTCATGATCTTCTACAGCGTTTCGGCCTTAGCGGGGCTGGTCTGGAAGAACGCGATCGTATCGGTGGTGGTAACAGGTGTCTTTTGGGCGATCTGTTTCGCATTGGGGCTGGTGGAGACGGTGATGCAGCCGATCGTCCGAATCCAGCCCGAAGTGACACACGTTCAGGCGCTGGGGGATCAACTCCTTGCCGCTCGGCAGGATGGTGCGTTGGTCGCGTGGGATCCGAAGGCCAGCCAGTGGCAGCAGGCGTTCGACACAAGGGGAGGAAACCGGAAGATACTCGGGCCTTTCTGGTTGCCTCGGTATGGTGAGCTGTACTTTGGCCGAGCCTTTGTGGCGCCTTTTGGGATCAACAGCGATGGGGTGCGGTTGGGCTACGCCAATCTTCCGGAGTTCGCCACAGCCTCCAGTTCCAGTCCATCATCGACCGGATCGTCGCAGCCCGATTCCCCGCCCGCGTCATCGGCAGCGTCCAGCAAGCCGGCTGGGGAGAGTTGGTTCAGCGGGCAGAGGCTGGAGTCGCTGGAGAATCTGTTGCCGCGGACTCGGCGCGCCATCGGTGGTATGGGCACCTTTCTGGTGCTGACCGATCTGGGGGTCTACGCATTCGATCGGTCGGCCGCATTGGCTCGCAGCAAGCCGAAGAAGGGGCTTGCGGGAATGCTGCAAAATGCGATGGGGCAATTGGGGAGCCAGTCGCGAGAAAGTTATCGTCGATTGACGCCGGAAGATTGGCAAGTCGCGCCTCCAGCTGACCTGGCGCTTAGCGCCGATGAAGCCACACTTTGGGTCTACTCCAAGGGAAAGCTGATGGGGCTTCGGCCCGAGGGGGATCTGTGGAAGCCGGTGGTGCAGCGGGAGGTGATCGATGATGAAGAATCGGTTGCATTGATCGCCGCCAGTCCTGCGGGATGCCTTGTGGTTCCCGCGCAAGGGAATCGGTGGACATGGTGCCCTGCCCCGAAGACCGCCCCTGGCGGCACCGACGCAGCCATGGGGGATGGAGGGGAATCCGATCCGCTTGTCTGGAACGCACCGGTCGACCACCCACCCCGCTCCCTGACGGCTCTTTCCGATGGGCGTTTCGCTATGGTCGACTCCAAGGGATATCTCTGGATGATCGATCCGGCAAATCAGTCGTGCTTGCAACCAACCTGGGACATTCAAGGGAAGGTGGTCAGCGTGACTCCAGGTAACCAGTCCCTTGTGTGGGTGGCGCACCATATACAGAATGTCTCATCGCTCGATCTTTCCAACGGCCAGCTCACACCCATGGTGACGGCAAAGCCGAAACGAGTGGAGTGGATTTACGAATGGCTGGTCCACCCGATCTACTGGGGCTTTCCCAAGCCATCGTCGGTCGACGCAACGATTCTCTACTGCTTGAAGTTGGGCAACGACAACAAACTTTCGCTCGATCCAGCCCTGCTGGGGCAGACGGAGCAGATGGGGGATCCCTGGCAGCCGCTTTGGAGCAATGCGGCATTTGTAGCGGTGATGCTGACGATGTGCTGCGTCTATCTCTACCGACAGGATCTGTGATCGATCGACAGACGGGGATGGCGAATTATCTACCAGCGAGCGGTTCGGATCGCGGTCCACCGCTGCTGGCAGACTGAATTTGTTGGCCGATCTGGAATAGCTCTTCGGCATCGAGAAACTGGTCGGCGCGTTCAAAAAGCTGCCGGATGGCGGCCTTATGGATTTTCATCTTGAGCCCACCAACACCGATGGCGCCATAGTCATGCCGTGCACCTCGAATTTTTCCCTGGTCCATGACCCCGATCGGTTCCAGCCCCAGAGGAGGGACTGCATTCAGGTCAATGGCCACTTGGAGCCGGGCTAGGTGGTTCAGTTGCTGGGATGTGGCCAGTACCGCACCAGCAGCGCCGCAGGCGATCACTCCCTGAATGCGTTCCAGCGAAGCCGGTTGCCATTGATCCCAGGGGCCTGCCACCTCGATGCGATCGACATCAAAGCCTCGATCCGCTAGCGACTGCTGGACGGCTCGACCTCGCTCCACCGATCGGGACTGGAGGATCACCGAAGCTCCTTGCCCCAACAAGAGTCTAGCTACACGCTGACCAACCGGACCTGTAGCCCCCAGCACTGCCACCACAGCGCCCTGCAGAGGAAGGTGGTTTGAGCAGCAGAGTACTGCGGCCGCGGCAGTGGAGTTGGCGCCGTTGGAGTCCAGAAGCACCGAGACGCGCATCGGACCAAAGAAGGTCTGGCGAACCAAATCGGCCAGCCTTTCACCCTGATCTAAGTTCGATCCACCGATGAAAATCCCAGAGCGATTGAGATCTGGAATTCCCCGTGTGAAGATCATGCCATGGACCAGCGAAGCCACATGGCTTTCCTGGACGCCACTTCGAGAGAGCAGCACATCGACTCCGGCATCGATGGCGACCAGAGCATCGAAGCTACTGGCCTGAATGTCCGGGTCCAACTGCAGCAGCACGCTCTTCTTTTGGCTCATAGCGATTTCCTGGGAATTGGGGCGAACAACAGATTGGGAAGGGGGCAAGCCGATCGATCGAAAAAAAAAGGCAGAGTCTTGCAACTCTGCCTGGTCGAAAACTCTTTGCAGTCGTCCCTAGAAACCTTTGAAGGGGTGGGAGGCTGCATCCTTCTTGGCGACCATTTCGCTGGCTGCCGGCTTGTTGCCCATGGCATTCTTGATCGCCAGTTTGGTTGCTTCGTAGTTGTACTGGTAGATCTTCTTGTCGTCTTCGGCCTGGGGATGGATGAAGACACCGCAAACGATCACCAGGTTTTCGGCCTGATCGGTGGGGATCACATTATCGGCCACCGAGTCGGCAACGGCTTTGGCGACGGCGAACTGGGCGGGGCCAAACATCTGGACCGCTTGCTTCATCCCTTTGATCGTCACCTTGGTGATCATCACCGTGGCAGGCTTGACCGCCAGATTCGGTTCCAGCACCGCCAAAAGATTCGTGTGACCAGCACTCTGGGTCGCCAGGGCGTTGGCGAAAGCCGTACCGACCGGACCATTTTTGTCACCGATCAGCAGGTCAATGTGTGCAATTTCGTTCCCGTCGCCCACCAATGCTTCACCAATGTACATGCTCATCGCGTGCTATCCTGTTTGCTCTCTGCCGAACGTTCAAAGTTCCAGGCTGACAATCGACCTGACTGTTGAAAAAGCCTACCAAAGTTGCCAGCCAATGCAACGACAGGATAAGCCGCCCTAGGAAAATTAAGGCCTTCCACCGGAGCGCCGGGAGATCAGTAGGCGCTGCCGAAGGAAGCGATCGTGCTGGCCGTTTCTTCGGAAATACCGGTAGAAAGCTGTTTTTTCTGGAAGGGTTCGATTATTCTGTCCCATGGTTTCGATGGTACATAGGATAAGCGATTGGCATGAGATCTGCTGTTATCGGACTTCGGGGCACGAATGCCCCGGCCGTTGCAAGATTTTGCTGCATCGCACGCTGGCGGTGGAGCATAATGGCACAACGACGGGCCCTTCTCCCCCTGTTGCGCCCGTCCCTTTCATCGCATTTCTGCCGTCGCCGAAAGGACCTGATGATGAATGTTTCAATCGAGTCGATCCGCCGCCGAGTTCTCCCCTTCCTCTGTTCCGTTGCTCTTGGACTGGGTGGTCTTACCACCGTCGGCAAGGAACCAGCCGAAGGGAAGCAACCCTCGCCCAAGGGCAAGGTTGCCAAAAATGCGGAACCAGTCGAGCAGGTGGAATTGTTTGACGCCATGGACCGCGAACTGGTGACGGTCGATTTCATCGCCAAAGATGCTACCGAAGCGAACCTCATTTTCCGCAACAAGACCGGCAAGCCGATCCACCTGAAACTTCCCGAGACGTTCGCTGCAGTTCCTGCCCTGGGGCAAGGCATGGGCGGCATGGGAGGTATGGGTGGTATGGGCGGCATGGGTGGTGGCGGCATGGGTGGCGGAGGTATGGGCGGCGGCGGCATGGGTGGAAATCAGGGCATGGGCGGTGGCATGGGTGGTGGTGGTATGGGCGGCGGCGGTATGGGTGGTATGGGTGGCATGGGCGGTGGCGGGATGGGTGGCATGGGCGGCGGGATGTTCCGCGTCGAACCCGATCAGCCTCGAAAGATGAAGGTTGCCACGGTCTGTTTGGAGCATGGCAAGAAGGACCCAACACCCCGTGTCAAATACAAACTGATTCGCTTGGAAGAGTTCTCGAACGATCCACGAGTGGGTGAGGTCTGCCGCCAGTTGGGTTACAACCGGGTCAATCAGAATTTGGCTCAGGCGGTGGCTTGGCACTTCACCAATGGTTTGACTTGGCAAGAGTTGGCCAACAAGCCTCGCGTGATTTCGCAGTATACGGGGATCGAGCTGTTCTTCTCGCCCTTCGAAATCCAGGGCGGAATGCGGTGGTCTTCTCAGATCGAACAGCAGGTGGCAAGTCAGGAAGATGCAACGGCTGGGACTTCCTCATCCGGTACTTCCAGCAGCAAGTGATCGACTGGTCTTGGATTGCAGGACCTGTCATGACCGACCAACCGGAGCCCAAAAGGCTCCGGTTTTTTGTTTGTGCGACTCAAAGAGCAAACGGCCGGTTCATGGAAGATTCGATCGATCGATCCCCTCTTCAATCCACCGCCTGAGAGGGGAAAGTGAGGCGTACCAGGAGTAACCATCCAGGACGCACTGGCGTGCTGCCTTTCCAAGATCCACCCCCTCCATGACGCGACCGCACTGCTCAGCGAACTCCTTCGAGCTAGCTCCTAGTAGTAGTTGCTTTTCGGGGGTGGCATGAATGCCGTGGAGGCATTCTGGGGTTCCGACCACTGTTTTTTCCATCGCCATCCCTTCGAGGACTTTGTTTTGGAGTCCGCGAGCGATTCGGATCGGCGAGACGACGACTTTGGCGTGTTTCAAATAGGGCCGGACGTCAGGTACGCGGCCCGTGACGAAGATCTGGTTGTCGACGGCAAGGCGTTGGACTTCGGGAGACGGTTTGGAGCCGACGATCCAGAAAGCAGCGCGCGGGTGCTTGTGAAGAATCAGAGGAAAGATGTTCTTCACGAAATCGATGACCGCATCGATGTTGGGTTTGTAATCCATGGCACCGGTGAAGCAGAGCGGAAGAAGATCTTTGGGATACGGGCTGTCCAGTTCGATCGCCGGGTCGAAGTAATCGGAATCGACGCCGTTGGAGATCGTCGCCACTCGATCGGCCACTTCGGGGGCTCGAGCCCTAAACTCGGCTGTCTCGGCCTGGGTTACAAAGTAACCAATGTCGCAGGCGGCAGCGATCTTTCGTTCCCAACCAAAAAGCAGCTTTCCCTCGCGCGCGTAGATCCAGGAGAGCGGGAAACGGCTGTTCTTTGAGTACTGAGTCCATTTATCGGAATCGATGTCGGCAAATCCGATGATGCGAGTTGGGTAGGTTCGTTTTCCCATGATGAAACGGGCAACTGCCGAGGAGCCGGCGATGATGGCATCGACCCCTTCGTCGATTTTTTCATCGATCCATCTTTGCAATGCTGGATGGCGGTAAAACGCAGTGCTCAGCGGACTTCCAGTGAGCAGTCCATGGAGGGCGAAGATCTTTCGCGATCTCGGGTGGATTTGCGGCGCGAAGCAGGAAGCGAATTCCTTCTCCAGCACTTCCCGATACTGCAGGTCTTCGGGATCATCGATGAAAGTTGCCAGGTGGATCTGATACCCGGCCTTCTTTAGGAACTTCAGAAGATTCCACTGATGAATCTTGTCCCCTTTGACTGGAGGATAGGGGCATCGATTGGTGATCACTAGAATAGACTTCATGGAGGATGCCATCGGTTTCCTATCGGTCGCAGGCTTGTTGTCTTCATGTCCGATCACTCGACATTATGTATGGAGGGAATCTTGTACTCTAGGCCCAGCTTTGGCTGAATGAAGACGTCATGACGAATCGACCTCCCGATTAGGCGCGGTGCATTGGGAAGGCGACCACCTGATCGATGGAATCGGCACCGCAGGCGATCATCACCAAGCGATCCCATCCCAGGGCACAGCCGCTGCAGGCTGGAAGTCCGATTTCCATCGCATCCAGCAACCAGTTCCGTTCGGGAAGTGGCGACTTGCCATGGGTTACTCTCCACTGATTGGCGGCCTGCTGGCGGCTCCTTAAGTCGGAAGGGTCGAGCAATTCGTGGTATCCGTTGGCTAGTTCTACTCCGTCGATGAACAGTTCGTATCGCTCGGCCGTTCGTCGATCCTGATCGCTGATTCGGGCCAAAGCTGCCTGGCTGGATGGGAAATGGGTGACGACGGTTGGGGCCGAGTGCCCAAGGGTTGGCTGAACTGCCATCGAAAAAAGAAGATCCAGCCAGTCGTCTCGATCGGTGGCCCAGGTCGGGCTGTCGGCATGTCCCATTTCGATCGATCGGCTGGCGAGTTCCGCCGCAGAAGCTTCCAGCGGATCCAACCCTACCGCTTGCAGAAACGCTTGGCGGTAGGTGACTTGAACCGGTTCCGGACGAGACAGCAGGTGGCCAACCAGTTGGGTGAGTTCATCGATTCCTTGCTGATGTCCACTTGGGGAACTATACCATTCCAGCATGGTGAATTCGGGGTTATGGAGTGTTCCCGTTTCACCCCGGCGAAAAACAGGACCGATCTGATAGATCCGTTGCATTCCGCTGGCCAGGAGGCGCTTCATGTGCTGTTCGGGCGAGGTCTGCAAAAACCAGGAAGGGGCACTGTCGAGCGCTGGGTGTGGCGGCGTGCAGGCAATCGGATCCAGGTGCTGGTCGATGATGCAGTCTCGTGAGAGCACTGGGGTCTGAACTTCGTGAAATCCTCTGCCGTGAAACCAGTTGCGTGCTTCCCTTAGCAAGTGGGAGCGGCGGACCAAGTGATCGATCGGGGCAGATGCCAGGGCGAGCGGTGACATGATGAGGTTCCATTCCAGGTCTGTCAGTGATCGGTCGACTGCTGGCTTGGGGAGGGGGCAGGAAGGCTCCCAGGGCCGGTGCGTCTTGGACCGGAGCGGCTATGATACACAGAGACTTGGGGTCGCTGGCGGAGTGGCCCAGACCTTTTTCTTGATCGTACCCAGGGGTGGGTGATGGAACGAAGACGCCTTGGCAGGACCGACCTGGAACTTCCTGTACTTGCTTTTGGAGCCTCCTCGCTGGGGGCAGAGTTTCGATCGGTCGGACTGGAGGAGGTATTCGCTTCCATCCGAGTCGCACTGGAACTGGGGATGAATCTGATCGATACCTCGCCATTTTATGGACGCGGCATGAGCGAGGTATTGCTGGGGATCGCGCTACGAGGCGTTGCCAGGGATTCCTACCTGATGTGCACCAAGCTGGGGCGATACGATGTCCAGCACTTCGATTTCTCTGCGAGGCGAGTTGCTGAGAGCATCGATGTCTCCCTGCATCGACTGGGGTGTGGTCACCTGGATATTGTCCTATGTCACGACATCGAGTTTGTCCCGCTGGATCAGGTCGTTCAAGAAACGATTCCAGCGCTCCGCCGGCAGGTGGAGGCAGGGAAGGTCCGCTATATCGGGATCAGTGGGTATCCTCAGAAAATTTTTCATGAAGTCTGCCGCCAGACCTCGGTCGATTGCGTGCTTAGCTACAACCAATACACCCTTCAAAACACTCGTTTTGCAGACGAAACGATTCCCATGCTGCATGCCAAGGGGATCGGCATCATGAATGCCGGGCCGTTCAGCGCCCGGTTATTGACCAATGCACCCCTGCCGGTCTGGTTCCGTGACCCGGTGGAGGTGCAGCAGGCGGCCCGCGCTGCGGCCGCTCATTGTCAAACGCGCGGCGTCGACATCGCCCAGCTTGCGCTTCAATACTCCCTTCAGCATCCACTGATTTCGACCACCATTGCCGGAAGCGCTAATCCCAACAACGTCCGCAAATGGGCGGAGTGGGCGAGTCTGCCGATCGACGAGAAGCTGTTGGAGGAAGTGCTGCGGATTCTTGCCCCTGTGCACAACGTGGGGCACCAGGAAGGGCTGCCGGAAAACAACGGACCGGTCGATTAAGCCGGCTCGGCAGGAGGTCCAACGCTTGTCGCCCGGTTCGGCATGCGTCCGCTTGACTGGGCCCAACCGGAAGCTCTAGCCCAACCGGAAGCTCTAGATGGTCCCGATGCTCGGTTTGTCCTCCGGATCGACCAGACTGATCTCTGGTTGCCCGCCCGGTGCGGCTTCTGGACTTTGGAGGCCTGGGGCAGCTGGCAGGGTGCCCAGGGCGACGCGCGGCCCTTGGAGGGTCCGATCGATGATTTCCTGGAGGTCATCGCTGTCGATCACCTCCTTTTCCATCAGGCGCTGGGTGACAGCTTCGAGAGCGGCTCGACGCTCTCGAAGGACTTGCATCGTTTTGCGGACCGAGTCGTCGATGATGCGTTTGACTTCCAGGTCGATTTCCTGCGCCGTTTGTTCGCTGTAATCGCGGGCGGCACCGCCACCGCCACCGCCACCGGCAAGAAAGGGTGAACGATTGCTTTCGCGGTAGTTGATTCTCCCCAGTCGGCTCATCCCATAATCGGTGACCATCGATCGCGCGATGTGGGTAGCGCGTTCCAGGTCGTTCTGCGCACCGGTGCTGATATCGCGAAAGACGATTTCTTCGGTGAGCGTTCCGGCAAGGAGTACCTGGATTTGTGCTTCGAGTTCGGCCTGCGTCATCAGGTATCGATCTTCTTCCGGTCGCTGCATGGTGTACCCCAGGGCGGCGATGCCGCGCGGGATGATGGAGACTTTGTGAACCGGGTCGGTATGTGGGATGCTGCAGGCGACCAGAGCGTGGCCGGCTTCGTGGTAGGCGACGCGGCGTTTCTCGTCATCGTTCATCACCCGTTTCTTCTTCTCAAGACCTGCCGTCACTCGCTCCACCCCATCGTTGAATTCTTCCTGACCAACCGAGTTCTTTCCTTTGCGAGCCGCTAGCAGGGCCGCTTCGTTGACGAGGTTGGCCAGGTCTGCACCGACGAATCCAGAGGTGATGGCAGAGATTTTGCGAAGATCGACATCGGCGGCGAGTTTCACGTTTTTGACGTGGACTCGAAGAATCGCTTCGCGGCCTTGAATGTCTGGGCGATCGACCAGGACATGGCGATCGAATCGTCCAGGGCGCAGGAGGGCTGGATCAAGCGTTTCCGGGCGATTGGTGGCTGCAACGACGATGACTCCCGCGTTGGCGTCGAATCCGTCCATTTCGACCAGAAGAGCATTGAGTGTCTGTTCGCGTTCGTCGTGGGAGCCGACGACATTGCCTGCCCGACTTTTCCCGAGTGCATCCAGTTCATCGATGAAGATAATGCAGGGGGCTTTGGCGGTTGCCTGCTGGAACATGTCGCGCCCCCGGGCGGCACCCACGCCGACGAACATTTCCACAAAGTCGCTTCCCGACAGCGAAAAAAACGGCACTCCTGCTTCGCCAGCAATGGCTTTAGCCAGAAGGGTTTTGCCGGTTCCTGGAGGTCCTACCAGGAGGACTCCTTTGGGAATGCGTCCCCCCAATCGCTGGTATTTGTCGGGATGACGTAGGAAATCGACGATTTCTCGGACTTCCTCGACCGCCTCATCGATCCCCGCAACGTCGGGAAACATGATGCCGACTTCTTCCTGCGCGTACAGTTTGCCGCGGCTTCTTCCGAAGGACATTGGGGAGCCGACGCCGCCCAATCGCCGCATCATGAAGGCCATCGCTCCCAGCACGATCAGAAGGGGGAGGATAAGGGGTAGGTATTGCGAGAGAATGCCGGGACCTTCGGTATGATTCCAGGCGACTTTGGACTGATCCAGCAGCCCGCGCAGTTCGGAAGCGGTGTTGTCGCTGGCATCTTTGGGGGTGCGGAATTCGATCGTCTCGGTGCGGTGGATGACCTTGTCGTTGGCATCGAGAAGTCGATAAGTTGCCTTGCCATAGACATACTTGTCGTCGACTCGGACGTTGCGAATCTGGCTGAGTTCCTCACGACGGCCACTGGATCCAGTGGAGGGCAGGACGATCTTGCCGGTGCGGCCTTCGACCATTTGGGTGGCACCGCGCTGGGAATACTCGGTGTTTTGAAGGAGTGCGATCAGGTCCGGGTAGGAAAGCCGGAAGGTAGCGCCCTGAATCACCATGGCTCCCAGAAGAGCGGCCAGAGTGCCTCCCAGCAGCAGATACCAGATCCAATTGCCCTTCGATTTGCCATCGGGGTTTCGTCGTTCCGCATCACCGCGATCGGGCATGGCCAACCTGCTGCTTTCCCAAAGCCAAAAACACCGGCTCGGGCTGACGTTGCCGAAGTAAACCGGATATCCTGATTATTGTCGCTCGGCTACCTCCGCTGGGCAAGCGGAAAGCTTTGGGCTGCGGCCGGCTCGGGGCATTCCCCTGATGCATTTCCCAGTGCAGTCTGAGCTGAGCAATTTGAGTTTTGCTATTTGAGCAGTGCGGTTTCACCCCCCCGGCGAATCGATGGCGTCCAACAACCGGCGACAGGTGGCAGTATTCGGATCGACCGGAAGCATCGGCCGGGCGACTCTGGATGTATTGAGCGGTCTGAAGGACCGTTTGCAGTTGCATGCGATCTCCGCTCACCTGCAGCTGGATCTGCTTTCTGAACAGCAGCGACAGCATGCCCCCTGCCTGGCCATCGCCACCGACCCGGCCACCGCAACGCGATTGGGTTGGATGGAGGGGCCTCAGCGGGAACTGCGACGAGTCGGGGAAGACGCGATGATGGAGGTGGCCCGCCATCCGGATGTCGACATCGTCGTGGCGGGGATCGTCGGCATGGCGGGATTGATGAGTTGTCTGGTGGCGGCCGAGTCAGGCAAGAGGCTGGCTCTGGCCAACAAAGAGGCGTTAGTGGTCGCGGGCCCGTTGCTGACGCGTTTGGTGGAGGAGCGGGGTGGGGAATTGCTACCCATCGACAGTGAGCACAGCGCTATTTTTCAGGCGCTGCATGCGGGGCGCGGCAAGGAGCAAGTGCGGCGACTGATACTAACCGCCAGTGGAGGTTCACTCAGGGACTGGCCGATCGACCGACTGGCCGACGCGACAGCCGAAGATGCACTACGCCATCCCAACTGGCAGATGGGCAAAAAAATCACGGTCGACTCGGCCACCATGATGAACAAAGCGCTGGAGGTGATCGAAGCAAGGTGGCTTTTTGGGATCGCTCCCGAAAACATCGCCGTCGTGATCCATCCCCAATCGATCATCCATTCGATGGTTGAATTCGTCGACGGCTCGGTGGTCGCGCAGTTGAGCCCACCGGATATGAGACTTCCAATCCAGCTGGCGCTGACCTACCCCGATCGCTTTGCCTGCCCGGCAGCCGCTTTTGACTGGTCCACCTCCCTTTCGCTCGACTGGCGGCCGCTGGATCCGCAGCGGTACCCTGCTCTGGAGCTTGGCTACGAGGTGGCTCGGCGCGGAGGCACCACAGGCGTGGTGCTGAACGCCGCCAATGAAGTCGCCGTAGAACAGTTTCTTGCTGGAAGAATCACCTTTCCAAGAATTGTCGAAGCGTGCCGAAAGGCACTCGATCACCACCATTACGACCCCAATCCTTCGCTGGAGGAGTTGATCCGATTGGATCGCTGGGCCAGGCAGGAGGTACTTGATTGGACACAAAGGCAATGCTCATCGGATCGTTGATCACATCTCCATGGGACGGTCTCCTGGCAGCACAGGGAGATCCTGTCTCTTTTCTTCAAGGATTGTTTGGCAATCTCAGGTCGATCATCCAGGTGTTGCTGGGGCTGGGGTTTGTCATCTTCGTCCATGAGTTGGGCCACTTTCTGGCCGCCAAATTCTTTGGCGTCAAATGCGAGAAGTTCTATGTCGGCTTTGACGTGCCGATCCGACTGGGGCCGATTCGGATCCCTGGTTCGCTGGCAAAGTTTCAGTGGGGTGAGACCGAGTATGGCATCGGCGCTATTCCGCTTGGCGGCTACGTGAAGATGCTCGGGCAGGAGGATGATCCCCGAAAGGCAGAGCAGGAGGCGGAGAGAATTCGGGTGGACAACGACCAAGATCCGATGACCCCTCCGGTGTTGGATCCCCGATCGTTTCCCGCCAAACCTGTCTACGCGCGGATGGTGATCATCAGCGCAGGCGTTCTGATGAATCTTTTGTTCGGCGTCTTGATGGCCGCCTACGCCTTCCGAAGTGGTGTCCCCTACCAGCCGCTGATTCTCGCCGGGACGACTCCGGGAGACCCAGCCTGGAAGGCGGGGATTCAAACGGGCGATCAAGTCCTGCAGATCGGATCGATAAAGGAACCAGAAGAGCATCTGCAGTTCATGGACCTTGCCGAGCAGGTCATGGTTAGTGGGCTTAAGCAACCCGACACTCCCTACCCGGTGGTGGTGCGACGCGATGGAAAAATCGAAACGTTTCAGGTGGTCGGGACGCAGCGCCACGACCCCGACCGCTTTCGGAGCATGATTGGCGTCAGGCCGGTCAGCCTCAGCCAACTCGATCGCAAATTGCCTTTTCTCGATCCCCCAGGGATGGGGCCTGCAGAGGAGTCAAACGAGTCGACCCTTCAGGCGGGCGATCGGATCATCGCGGTCGATGGCCAGCCCTTGCCTTCCGACGAACGATTGGGGCAACCGACCGAAATCGAGTTGATGCGAGCGATTCATGCGAAGATTCACCAGCCGGTCACGCTGACTGTGCAGCGTGCGGAGAATTCCCGCAAAGCGAATTCGCCCACGAAGGAACTGTCGATCCAGCTGCCCGCCAGAGCGGTTCGATATCTAGGAATTGGATTCCAGGTCGGCTCGGTGTCGGCAGTGGCCGACCGCGGACTGGCCCACGATGCTGGGGTGCGGGAAGGGGACCGTCTGGTTGCCTTTCAGGGCAAGCCGATTGAAGACGCAACCCGATTGCCGCTGATGGTAATGGATGCCAAAGGGACCGAGGTGGTCCTGACGCTGGAACGGGAAGCGGGGCAGAAGGTCGATTTTCGCTGGCGCGTACCTGACATGGTTCAGGTCCAGGAGATCGGTCCGCAGCTGAATCCCGTCGGCTATGAACTGCTTGGCAGCGGCATGACCTTCGACATCAAGCCAGTTGTCTCTAGCGTTGTCGCGGAATCGAGTGCGATGAAGGTGGGATTGCTTCCCGGTGATCAGATTCAGCAGATCCAATTGCTTCCCAGTGAGAAGCAGCGCGAGGCGATGAAAGATTGGTTCACCGAGGAATCGTTTCAGCCTCGGGCGATCGATGCCATGTACAGTCCCATCTGGCTGCATGAATTGCTGCAGGTCGTACCGGTCGGGACGCCGGTCAAAGTGCATTACTTGCGCGATCAGACGGTGCGGGAAGCGATGGTCGAGGTCACCGAGGATTCCAATTGGCATTGGTCCTCGCGTGGGCTCAATCTAGAGCCAGCAAGCAAAATGCACACCTCACAATCCTGGTCCGAGTCGCTCAGCCTGGGTGTCAAGGAAACCTGGAAGAGGATGCTCGGGGTGGTCGACTTTCTGAAGCTGCTAACCACCGGTAAGGTCTCCCGAAAAGCGGTTGGTGGTCCTGGCATGATCTTCTACCAAGCATCCTCGGCGGCTTCTGAGGGCATCAGCAAGCTGCTGATGTTTTTGACCATGCTGAGCGCCAATCTGGCGGTGCTCAATTTTCTGCCGATCCCAGCGCTCGACGGTGGGCACATGGTGTTCCTGCTGGCGGAGTGGATTCGTGGTAAGCCGGTCGATGAACAGTGGCAAGCTAGGCTGACGATCGCCGGGGTGCTGTGCCTGCTGGCGCTAATGGCCTTCGTCATCCTCAACGATGCATCCAACCTGCTTCCTCTCCTGGGTCGATAGATGGGGACCAGGCGATTGCCTGAGCACTCGCGGTTTCCAACCGGATGGGTTGTGGGGGCGAGGCAAAATGGCGGGAGAAGTTTTTTCAGGGAGTGGCGGAAGGTGGTAGAGTGGCGATAATGAGAAAGCGGTCGCCGGTTGGGTTTTGACGCAACCACTGCCCCGCAGTCTCCACGGAATCCACTCCCCACCCTCCCACCCCGTAGCCGACCATGATGCGTTGCTGGAAGACCCTTCGGGCTGCCACCTTCGGGCTGGTGATCTTTCCCTTCTTCTCCGCTTGCCTGCAGGGGCAGGAGAAGGCCGACCTGACGCTGGCGCGGAACGTCCAAGCCATCCTGGCGAGACGCTGTTTTGCCTGCCATGGTCCCGACCATGCCGAAGCGGGGTTGCGACTGGATGATCCTGCGTCGGCGACCGCCTTGCTGGAATCGGGCAGCCGAGCGATCGTTCCGGGAGACCTGTCGAAGAGCCATTTACTGGAGCGGATCGTATCGGAGGATGAGTCGCTGAGGATGCCACCGGAAGGGAAGCCACTTGGAGAGCAGGAGCGGCAGTCGATAGCCAAGTGGATTGAGCAGGGGGCGGTCTGGCAGCGGCACTGGGCGTTCGAGCAGGTTGGTCGAGTGGAGGTGCCTGCACGGCCGGCGGGAAGCCAGTCAGATCATCCGATCGATGCCTTCATCGATCAGAAGTTGCAGGATGCGGGTTTGCAGCGAGCACCGCGAGCCACCAATCCACAGCTTTTAAGGCGACTCTACCAGGATCTCATCGGATTGCCACCGACGCTGGAGCAGACGGTCGAGTTTGATCAGCAGGTGGTGGAGTTGGGATTTGATGCTGCGTACGAATCGGTGGTCGATCGATTGCTTGCCAGCGAACGGTTTGGCGAGCGATGGGCGAGGCATTGGCTGGATGTGGTGCGGTATGCCGAGACCAACAGCTTTGAACGCGATGGCCGAAAGCCCCATGCCTGGCGATACCGAGATTACGTGATCCGGTCTTTCAATGAGGATAAGCCGTACGATCAGTTCCTGGTCGAGCAGTTGGCGGGGGATGAACTCCCCGAGACGACTCGGGATTCTCTGGTCGCGACGGGTTTTTATCGGCTTGGAATTTGGGACGATGAGCCGGCTGACAGGGAGCTGGCGATGTACGACGGCTTGGACGACATCCTGACGACCGTCGGTCAGGGGATGCTGGGGCTGACGGTCAATTGCAGTCGCTGTCACGACCACAAGATCGACCCAATCCCGGCGGCGGATTACTACAAACTGCTTGCCTTCATCCGCAATATCACCCCCAATGGAAACGGGCCGTACACCGAGCGGCCTCTGGTGGCCAGTGATGCCGACCGTCAATTGTTTCAACAGCGGGAGAAGGAGATCCGCGAACTAGTCGACCGCCTGCAGGGGGAGATCAATCAGCTGGAGAAAGTGCTGCGAGACCAGTTCACCGCTGCCACGTCGCAGGAAGCCGACGTGCAAGATTTGGATGATCTGGAATTTCGTTTCTATCGAGACACCTTTGAGAAGCTTCCGGACTTCGACCAGTTGAAGCCGGAGACTGTCGGTCCGGTTCCGGCAAGGAAATTGGATATCGGCCTGGCGACCCGGGAAGACCACTTTGGTTTTGTTTTCACAGGCACTTTGATCGTTCCGGAGGATGGCGAGTATATCTTTGCGCTCGATTCCGACGATGGATCGAGATTGTCTTTGGATGGCAAGAAGCTCATCGAATATGACGGCATCCATGGCGTGGGACGCCCACAGCGCACGTCGGCGACTCTGAAGGCGGGACGTCATCCCTTGCGTGTCGATTACTTCCAGGGTCGATTTGGGAAAGGTCTGCAGATCAGTTGGTCTGGCCCCGGTTTCAAGCGTCGCAGCTTGTCGGTGGAGGATAAGTCCAAGAATGTCGATTTCAATCAGCTCTTGCAGTCCGATCAACAAGAGACGCTGGATCCCCAGATGGTGGCTCGCTACAAGCAGGTCCGCAAGGAGCTTGAGGAGGCGAAGCGGAAGAAGCCCTGGGAAGAGTACGGACTATGCGTCAGCGAGTCGGGGACCAATGCCCCGGAAACGTTCATTTTGACCCGCGGGCTACCGCAAGCGAAGGGGGAGAAAGTCGAACCTGGAGTGCTTTCGATTCTGGGGGGCGAGGTTCCAGAGATTGTTCCCGATCCTCAAAGGCAGACCTCCGGTCGGCGTTTGGCGCTAGCTCGCTGGATTGCTTCTCCCGCAAACCCACTGACCAGTCGGGTCATCGTCAATCGCCTCTGGCAGCATCACTTCGGCCGGGGCATCGTGCGGTCGGCCAACAATTTTGGGCAGCTTGGAGATCCTCCCACGCACCCGCAATTGCTCGACTGGCTTGCCGGGCAACTGATCGACCAAAAGTGGCGGTTGAAGTCCTTGCACAAGCTGATGGTGATGTCGCAGACCTACCAGCAGAGTTCTATCGCCAGCGACGAAGCAAGGCGAATCGACCCTGCCAATGACACCTTCAGCCACTTCAACCGGAGGCGATTGAGTGCGGAAGAACTGAGGGACGGACTGCTGGCCACCAGTGGGCAGTTGAACCTTGCGATGTACGGCCCAAGCATTTTTCCGGAGATTTCTCGTGAGGTGCTCGCCGGACAATCGGTTCCTGGAGCGGGGTGGGAGCAATCGAGCGAGAAGGATCGGGCGAGACGGAGTATTTACATTCATATCAAGCGATCGCTGATGGTGCCGCTAATGGCAAGCTTTGATTTTCCCGAACCCGATACCAGTTGTGAGGCAAGGTTCGTCACTACTCAGCCGGGCCAGGCCCTTGGGATGCTCAACGGGGACTTTCTGAATGAGCAGGCGGAGCGACTGGCTGGACGGGTGAGCGAGGAAGTGGGGGACGACCCGGCGCGCCAGGCAGGGCGCGCCGTGGAGTTGGCTTTATTGAGACCAGCTACGGACAAGGAAATTCAACGCGGTATCGACTTGATGGCGGCACTGAGAGAGCAGCACCAACTCACGGCAGCTCAGTCGCTACAGCAGTACTGCCTGATGATTTGCAACAGCAACGAATTCATGTATATCGATTGATCGAATCGGTCGCCTGCGGATCTCTCCCGAGAAGGGAAAGCCGGGTACCGAACCATCCAGTGGGGAAGTCATGCAACGCAACTTTTGTGGCAGAACACGTCGCGAATTTCTCTGGCAGGCAGGCGGAGGATTCGCAGGGACGGCGCTGGCCGGGCTGCTGGAAGGAGATGGCTTCTTTGCGAAGCGTGCTTTGGCCTCTCAACTGGAAGGGGAGTTGCCCCAGCCACATTTTGCTCCCAAGGCCAAGAGCGTCATCTTCCTCTTCATGTATGGTGGTCCAAGCCATATCGATACCTTCGATCACAAGCCTCAGATGAAGGGACGCGACAACCAGACGGTGGAAGTCAAGACGTTCGGGCGCGGTGGGCATCGCAACACCGGACGGATCGTCGAGCCGCGATGGGGATTTCGTCCTTATGGCGAGTGCGGCAAGTTGGTCAGCGAACTTTTTCCCCACGTCGGTCAGTGCGTCGATGATATCGCGTTCATTCACTCGATGACCGCCGATTCCCCGATCCATGGGTCGGCGATGCTGATGATGAATTCCGGCCGCGTGCAGAGCGGGCATCCGTGCCTGGGGTCTTGGGTGAACTATGGGCTTGGATCCGTGAACTCCAATCTGCCAGGCTTCGTTGTGATGCTAGACCCCAAGGGAGGGCCGATCTCAGGTGCAAAGAATTGGTCGAGTGGCTACATGCCAGCCAATTTCCAGGGGACCATCTTCCGGTCGCAAGGGACTCCGATACTCGATCTGAAGGCCCGTGAAGGGGTTTCGCGGCAGCAGCAGCGTCTGCTGCTCGATGCGCTCAAGGCGCAGAACGAAGAGCATTTGGCGGTTAGGCAGGGCGATTCGGATCTGGCGGCTCGAATTGCAAGCTACGAACTGGCTTTCCGGATGCAGGAACATGCACCCGAAGCAGTCGATATCTCTCAGGAAACCGAAGAGACCCACAAACTCTATGGCTTGGATGGGGATAGAACTCGCGATTTTGGGACCAAGTGCCTGCTTGCCAGAAGGTTGGTGGAGCGTGGGGTGCGGTTCATTCAGATCTATTCAGGCGGGGCTCACAATGACGACAACTGGGATGCCCACTCGGATCTGGAAAAGAATCACAACTACCATGCGTTCAATACCGATCAGCCGATCGCAGCACTTCTCACCGACTTGAAGCGACGCGATCTGCTGAAGGAAACTCTGGTGGTCTGGGGGGGCGAATTTGGGAGACAGCCGACCGCTGAGTATGCGGAAGGAACCGGCCGCGACCACAATTCGTACGGTTTCACCATGTGGATGGCGGGTGGTGGGATTCGCGGTGGGGTCAGTGTCGGGACCACCGACGAGTTAGGATCGGCGGCGGTCGAAGACCCTTTTCATGTCAAACGGCTTCATGCCACCATCCTGCATCAATTGGGAATCGACCCCAATCGACTCGCCTATTTCCACTCAGGGCTCGATCAGAAACTGGTGGGAGTCGAACCGGTGGAACCAATTCAGAAGATCATCGCCTAAGCGGTGGCCAAAAGGCGATCGAGTTGCTCCTTGGCTACCGCCGAGATGGAAGGCGTGCGGCCGAAAAGGTAGTGGACTGCTTTCACCTGCAATCGCTTGAGGATCGAGCAGATCTAGCATGCGCCACGGATGCTGCAGGTCGCAGCCGTCGGATCTTAGGATGGCTGTGGCAGTGCCATCAAGCGTGTGCATTCTTTCTTCAGTCGACAGTCTCGTCGGGATGGTAATAGGCAAGCAGGGACTGTTGGCGTGCTCATCGCCATCGCTTCTGATGAAACACTGTCGACTGTCGCCGAATGAAGGGACTCATGTCACCTTCCTTTGTGCGGGGCCCACGTCGCTATCCTGCCGCTAATGAAGGCGATGCGATACGAAGCGTTTGTTTGTGGCCGATCGCCGCCCGCACCAATGGCAGCAAATTTGCCGAAAGATGGATGCGAAAGGTGGGTGGCACCAATTGTGGTGCCAGCAATTCGTTGATGCAGATCGCTGCCGGAAAGAAAGCCAGCAAAATCGCCAAAAGGTGGGTGGCACCGATTGTGGTAAATGCCAGCAAACCTGGTGCAAAAGGTGGGTGGCACCGATTGTGGTGCCAATGGTGCAAAAGGTGGGTGGCACCGATTGTGATTCGTTGATGCAGATCGCTACCGGAAAGAAAGCCAGCAAAATCGCCAAAAGGTGGGTGGCACCGATTGTGGTGAATGCCAGCAAACCTGGTGCGAAAGGTGGGTGGAACCGATTGTGGTGAATGCCAATTCCGTCGCATCCATGCTTCCACAAAACCAAGATGGCAAGAATCGCTTTTCTTCCTTGCCAACGTGGAATTGGAAGTGGGGGAGAGAATGCTGGCCAATAAAGAATTCTTGGGAAGCTGGTGAGAAAACTCCCGCCGCACCCTGCAGATTGCTTTTCCGTTCCAGATTATCTGGTTGCGATGCCGATACCGAAGGAAGGGATGGAATCGCCTGGGCAAGATGCACCGGTTTTTCCTTGGTCTTGGCCGACGGTCAGCGAAACCTGAGGGATCGGATACGATGCAGTGGCAACATCGTTGGTGGCGATGGATGGTCGGAATGGGGCTGGGAGGGGCAGTGCTGGCGGGCTGCGCCCCGGCGGCTCGTTTCAAGGCATGGAAATCCGAATCGGATTTGTCTTACTACCAGAATCGCGCCACTAGCCTGGAATATCCTGACGTGGCGACCCATGTGCAGGGAGAGATCCAGCAGGCTGCCAAGCCCTGGAGCGTGGAGAATCCGTCGGAGTTGCCGACCTGGGATTTGACGCTCGCCGAGGCGACGCAGATGGCTTTGCAATCGAGCGAGGTTCTTCGCAGTCTTGGTGGTGCGGTGGTGCAGGCTCCCCAGGGAACGGCGACCGTGCTGGACCCGGCGTTGGCCGACTCCAATCCTTTCACCGGTGTGGAGGGAGCCTTAGCGGCCTTCGATACCCAATTGGGAACTCGGCTTTTCTGGGCGAAAAACAACCGCCCCAACAACAATTCGTTTTTGCTGCTCTTTCCGACGACGGTCGAGCAGACGACAAGCAACTACGAATCGTCGGTCTCCAAGACCACTGCCTTCGGAACACAATTCGCGCTGCGCCATAATGTCGCTTACGACAACAACAACAGTCCATTTCGACTGTTTCGAAGCGACTTTGTTGGTTTCATGGAAGCCGAGATGCGTCAGCCGTTGCTTCAAGGCGCCGGCACCACCTATAACCGGATCGCTGGCCCGACGCAACAGCCCGGAAACTACAACGGCGTCCTGATCGCACGGATCAACAACGACGTATCGCTGGCGGACTTCGAGAATGGGGTGATCAACCTGCTAGACGATGTCGAGGACGCTTACTGGGAACTTTATTTTGCCTACCGTTCCCTGGAGGCGCAGGTATCGGGGCGAGACAACGCCTTGCGTACCTGGCAGTTGGTCAATGCCAAGTTTGAGCTGGGAGCACGTGGTGGCCGCGCGGACCAGGAAGCTCAGGTGCGATCCCAGTACTTCCTTTTCGAAGTGCAGGTCAATGATGCTCTGGCTGCCACACAGGGGCTCTATGCCGCCGAGCAGCGACTTCGGTACATGCTGGGACTTCCCCCCAACGATGGTCGTCTGATCCGCCCCATCGAACATCCGACGCAGGCCGAAGTGATGCTGGACTGGGAACAGGCTGTTGGAGATGCTCTGACTCAGAGAGTCGAAGTACGACGTCAGAAATGGCAGATCAAGCGAAGGGAATTGGAACTGATTGCAGCCCGACTCAATCGACGCCCAAGACTGGATGCCGTGACGACCTACCGATGGCGGGGCCTTGGAGACCATCTCATCGGAGGCCGCGATCCGGATAATTCGTTCGAGTCGCTTTACCAGAGCATCTTCGAAGGGGATTTCCAAGAATGGGCTGCGGGGATGGAGCTGAATCTGCCAGTTGGCCTTCGCCAGGCAAGCGCTGCGGCTCGTTTCGCCCAGCTGAATCTGGCTCGCGAAGTCGCCTTGCTCAACGAGCAGGAGTTGCGGATCAGCCACGATCTGAGCAATTCATCTCGCCAAATTGATCGGTCCTACCAGCAGGTGCAGAACAATTTCAATCGCGTGGAAGCCGACAAGCGGCAGGTGGAGGCCTTGCGAGCCCGATTTGAGTCGCAACTGGATGACATCAACTTCCTCCTCCAGGCCCAGCAGCAGTTGGCGCAAAGTCAAAGCAGCTATTACCGCGCCCTGGTGGATTACCAGATCGCGCTCAAGGACTTCCATCGACAAAAAGGTTCGCTTCTCGGATACCACCAGGTGCAGTTGAGCGAAGCGGGGTGGCCATCGGATGCCTACGGCGATGCCTACCAGCGAGGTCGCTTCTTCCGACCGGCGGATGTCCCGGCCCAGGTGCCGGCGCCGATCAGCCGAGGCACATTCGATCCATCGCTGGTGGGGGGGGAAGGGGTTGCTGCCGAGCTATCGTCCCAGTCGCCTGCTGCGGGCGAGGTGGTAGAAGAGTTGGTCGATCCGGCACCCCAGATCGTTCCGCCGGGGGACTTTGGAGGGGGCGGGCCGTCTCTGGAGTCCTCCCCAGGCAACTGATAGCTGATCCAACCTTTGCCAGCCAGCGGCAAGAGGGATGGGTGGGAAGCCAGGATTGCTTCCCCCGCCGAGGCAAGGGAGAGAGTCAATGCAGCCCGCGGCCACCGCGACGTTTCGGTGGAAATTACCCCCTTCCGATCTCCAGAGAGGAATCGGTGCGGCGGGCGGGCCGACAGGCTGGCACCATGCAGCGGCGTTCGCTGCCTCATTTCCCCTGGGCTGACTCGACCGACCCACGGTCCTGCACCGGCTGAATTGGTGGCCCCTCCAGTCTTCTATGGTTGTTTTTCCAGGTCGCTGGCATGACGCTTCTAGCGTTTCTTCGGGTCGTAACAGCAGCGCACAATCCATTTTCGCTCGGTTCCTGAAGCCGCCCTGTTGCTTGAAGGTGGCCGCAGACGAAACGGGATGGGTAGAAAAAAGTTGCGGAACGACCGGCCGCAATTACATTGAATCGGACAGGGAAAGTGCCGGGAAGTCAAAGCGGCCGGGGCTTTTTCCTGTTTGGAATCTTCCTCGCTTAAATCCTGTTCGCTGGTCAGAGGATCATTTGTGATGAGACGGTCTGGAAGCTGGATCTTGGCGTTTGCCATTGGATGTTCGAGCCCATCTCTCTTTGCCCAGGATGCCCTGGACGAGATGTTTGGCCAGGCGGTGCATGCCTACAACAAAGGTCAGTACCAGTGTGCGTACGACCTGCTGTCCTCTGCGATTGGCAGTGGTTCCCAGGATCCGCGGGTCTATTTTTTCCGAGGGCTGGCGACCAACGCGTTGCAGGGGCCAGGAGCTGGCTCGGATGACCTGCAGCGAGGAGCTGAACTAGAAGCCAATGCGACCCGCGTCGTCAACGTCGGTAGGGCCTTGGAGAAGATCCAGGGATGCCAGCGACTGGAGATTGAAAAGTACCGCCGGAACGCTCGTATCCAGGCCAGAGCGCAGCAGGAAATGATCCAGAGAGCGCGGATCGAAGCAGCTCAGCAGAGCGGGCTGACGCCGCTTCCTCCGACCCCAGGTGAAGGGGTGATCGCCGATCCATTTGCCAACGGGCTGATCGAAGGGGAGCCACGCAGGATGCCTGCCGCTGAGCCTCCTAAGCCATCGATTGATCCGAAGGTTGAAGAAGTGCCAGTACCTGCGACCGAACCGGCAGCCGATCCATTTGGCGGCGATGCGAAGCCAGCCGACGATCCCTTTGCGGAACCGCCTGCCAAAAAGGAAAACGCGGGATCGGATGACCCTTTCGGCGGAAACTAAGGTCCGCTGCTTGGTCGAAGGGCCCCAATACGCCAACTACCTGCTGCAACTGAGAAAGCCTTGGATCGACACCGATCCAAGGCTTTTTTTGATTCCATCCAAAGTTTCGACTCTGGCCTATTGGGCTACGAAAGCCGGCCTGATGCACCTACACTAGAGTCATCCTCCCGACCTCCTTGTTGGGATGTCGACCTGCTTTTTGCTCCCCACTGCGGAAGCCACCTGATGCGAGTTGGATTGTTCATCCCTTGTTACATCGACCAGTTTTATCCGGATGTCGGGATGGCGACGGCGGAGTTGCTGGAGCGGTTCGGATGCCAAGTGGAGTTTCCGGAGGGGCAAAGCTGCTGTGGGCAGCCGATGGCCAATACCGGGGTCACCACGGCGACCGCCCCTTTGGCCAAGATGTTTGTCGAGATCTTCGAATCTTATGACCATGTGGTTTGTCCTTCGGGCAGTTGCGTTTCGATGGTACGCAACCACTACGAGGACTACCATTGCGGGCCGCGTTGGGAAGCGTTCAAAGGCAGGGTCTGGGAACTGTGTGAGTTTCTCACGGACGTGCTGAAGGTGGATCATTTCGATGTGAGTTTCCCTTATCGCGTGGGGCTGCATCGAAGCTGCCACGGGCTGCGGGAATTGAGGCTCGATGGGTGTTCTGAGCGGATGGACGCGATGCCTTCGAAGGTCGAGTCCCTGCTCAGGAGGGTGGAGGGGTTGCAGTTGGTGACGCTGGACCGTCCCGATGAATGCTGTGGCTTCGGCGGAACTTTTGCGGTCCAAGAACTGGGGGTGTCGATTCTTATGGGGAAGGATCGGCTGGAAGACCACGCCAAGCAGGGGGCCCAGGTGATCACGGCGACCGACATGAGCTGTTTGATGCACCTGGAAGGACTTGCCAGACGTCTGGGCAACCAAGTTCCCTTTCTGCATGTCGCTCAGATCCTTGCCGGTCGCTCCCTGCCATCGGCCTCGAAGGTTGCGGAGTTGAGGAAGTGAAACGTCCCGGTGACTACTGCCGGGACCACGGAGAGATCGATTCATGATCGCCAAAGCCAAAGGGCATGCTCAGCTTGCCGACACTTTCACTGCCGATGAAGCAAGGGCGCGATGGCATGACGGAGCGCTGTGGTTCATCCGGCAGAAGCGGGATCGCCAAGCAGCCGCCCTGCCCGAGTGGGAATCGCTCCGGGAGATGGCTCATCAGATCAAAGCCTACACGTTGGAGAATCTGGCAGATCTGCTTGAGCAGTTCGAGCGGGCGGCGACGCAGGCGGGTGCGGTGGTGCACTGGGCCGCCGATGCTCAGGAGCACAATCGGATCGTGCTAGACATCCTGCAAAGCAACAACGTGCAGCGCGTCGTCAAAAGCAAATCGATGCTGACGGAGGAGTGCCACTTGAATCATCACCTGGAGCAGGCGGGGCTTCAGGTGGTCGATACCGATCTTGGGGAGTGGATTGTGCAGCTGCGCAATGAACCACCTAGCCATATCGTCCTGCCTGCCATCCACATCAAAAAAGAAGAGGTCGGGGAGACGTTCCATCAGCATATTGGAACACCCAAGGGGAACGCCGACCCGACATTTCTGACACGAGCAGCCAGGGGGCATCTGCGGCAGCAGTTCCTGGGCGCGCAGGCTGGCATCACCGGCGTCAACTTCGCCATCGCCGAAACGGGTGGAATCGTTATCTGTACCAATGAGGGCAACGCCGACCTCGGGACCAGCCTACCCCCAATCCACATCGCCTGCATGGGGATCGAGAAGTTGCTTCCCCGCTTCTCGGACCTAGCGGTCTTCACTCGGCTTTTGGCCAGGAGTGCCACCGGTCAGCCGATCACCACCTACACATCGCACTTTCACGGTCCGATGGCTGGCGGCCAGTTGCATCTAATCCTTGTCGACAACGGTCGGACGGCAATCCGGGAAAGCGAGGAGTTCCATCGATCGCTTCATTGCATCCGGTGTGGGGCGTGCATGAATACATGCCCCGTCTATCGACGGAGCGGCGGGCACAGCTACCAGACCACAGTACCCGGCCCGATCGGAAGTATCTTGGCACCAGCGAGGGACGCCAAGGAGCATCAAAGTCTCCCCTTCGCCTGCACCCTGTGCGGCTCTTGTACGGACGTCTGCCCGGTGAAGATTGATCTGCACCATCAGCTTCTTGCCTGGCGCAAAGAGATTTCTCAGCGGCGACTACTTCCTGCCACCAAGAAATATGCGATGTATGGTCTGGGCTGGTTGCTTCGTCATCCACGACTTTATGCTCTAGCCGGATGGATGGGGCGAAAGGCCCTTCGCTGGATGCCGCGTTGGATGATCTACCACCGCGGCAATGCGTGGGGGATGGGGCGCGAATTGCCCGTGCCTCCCGCGGAGAGCTTCCGGGCTCAGTGGCGCAAGCGCAGCAGCGCCAGCGGCCAGCCAAACTCCAGTCGGTCGGAAGGGGCGAGACGATCATGAGCGATGCGTCGCGCCAGCAGATCCTGCAGCAGTTGCGTCGGCGGTTGCCTACCGCCTGCTCGCTTCCTGAAACTCTGGATGGCGACTGGATCCGCTATCCGGATTTAGTGGAACAACTGGGACGGATGGTGACTTCCGTCGGTGGCTCTTTTCAACAGCTTCCAACTGTCCAGGATGTCTGGCAGCGATTGCAGAGTTTCCCGGAAGTGCAGAGCGCCCAGAGGGTGGTCAGTCTGGTTGACGGAATCCCGGGCAACGTTGATCTGGCTCATACGGCGGACCCACATCTTCTGGAAGATGTCGATTTCCTCATCAGTTCCGGGGAGATCGCCGTTGCGGAAAATGGCGCGGTCTGGGTGACCGATCAGCAACCGAAGCATCGGGTTGTTTACTTTATCAACCAATACTTGGTTTTTGTTATCCCACGCTCCCGCATCGTCGCCACCATGCACGACGCCTACCGAATCCTTCTTCAGCGTCCTCTTCCAGGATTTGGCTGCTTCGTCTCGGGACCATCCAAGACTGCCGATATCGAGCAGTCGCTGGTGATCGGCGCACACGGCTGTCGGTCGCTGCAGATGTACGTCATCGACGGTTGAAGTTCGGTCCGCTAGCCATCCTAATCGAGCCGAGAGAATCTAGTCCTTTTGGGTTAGGCTGTCTTTCGATTTGTCGGACGCCTATAATGCCACCTGAGTCAAGAACTGGTGACTCCACCGAAAAATTCGTTCCATGGCGACTTGTCCCGGCAGCGATGGCCGAGGGGTTGGTCTTGTCCTTTGGGGGTGAGACTTTGCTTCTCTTGTGTGCGCTGTCGGTGCACCGCGCTAGCGTTGTCGATCCGTCGGGAGGATCGCGGAAAGCTACTTGCGCAACCAAGTCGGTCGTGGCACTCTTGAAGAGGGCTCGGAATGTTCCTCAACATTCTGAGAGAATCAGGACATCTGCATGAGCGACGATCCAAGAAGCCAACGACCACGGTCGGACCGGCCGTTGCGGCGCTTTGGCAAGTCGTTCACTCGGCGGCCCTCTTCTGGAGAGGAGGGGGTGGAAGAGCGAATACGCCAATTGGACTCGCAGGTAGAGCCATTGTCTCTGGCAGAAGAGATCGCCAGGGAGCATCGACGCAGCGGGGAGACGGGGGCGTCGTCGCAAGAGATTCCTCCGTCGCTTGCTGAGATGCCGATGGGGGTTCTGCAGCGTTTGTCGCTGGAGGAGCTCCGAGAGATCGCCAGAGCCGACCGTCTGGACGGCTACGAATCGCTGGAGAAGTCCGATCTGGTGATTCGAATCCTCAAGGAGCGACTGAAATCCAACGGGCTGATGTTCGGAGAAGGAACGCTGGAAGTTCTCCCCGATGGCTTTGGATTTCTTCGCAGTCCACTGCATCATTACCTGACCTGCCCCGACGATATCTACGTCTCACCATCGCAGATCCGTCGCTTTGGGCTCCACAATGGAGACACGGTGGCCGGGCAGATTCGTCCACCGAAGGAGAATGAGCGGTATTTTGCATTGCTTCGGGTGGAAGCGATCAATCGCGAGGATCCCTCGATGCGATCGCAACGACGGGGCTTTGAGCAATTGACGCCGCTGCATCCAGACCAGAGGATCATTCTGGAAACCGATCCCAAAGTGATCGAAACCCGAGTGCTGGATCTGGTGACACCGATCGGGTTTGGTCAGCGGGGGCTGATCGTCAGTCCGCCACGCGCTGGCAAGACCGTGCTGATGCAAAAGATGGCCAAAGCGCTTCTGAAGAACTACCCCAAGGCCTTCGTCATCATGTTGCTGATCGATGAGCGGCCTGAGGAAGTGACCGACATGGAGCGGGAGGTCAAAGGGGAGCACTGCGAGGTGATTAGCAGCACCTTTGATGAGCCGGCGGCAAGGCACATTCAGGTGAGCACCATGGTGCTGGAAAAAGCCAAGCGGTTGGTGGAGTACGGAACCGATGTGGTGATCTTCCTCGATTCGATCACGCGACTGGCCAGGGCATGGAACAGCGAATGCCCACAGTCTGGCAAGCTGCTGACTGGCGGGCTGGATGCCAACGCGCTGCAGCGGCCCAAGGCCTTCTTCGGGTCGGCTAGGAAAGTGGAGGAAGGTGGTTCCCTGACCATCTTGGCAACCGCGCTGATCGATACGGGCAGCAAAATGGATGAAGTGATTTTTGAAGAGTTCAAAGGGACTGGAAACCTCGAAATCGTGCTCGATCGAGGTTTGGTCGATAAACGGATCTGGCCTGCGATCGACATCAGTCGATCGGGCACCCGTCGAGAGGAAATGCTGCTGGATCCTGAAGAGTATCGCCGCATGACGATCCTCCGCAGGACGCTCAGTGAGATGAGTCCCGCCGACGGGATGGAGATGCTGCTGCAGCGTCTTGGTAAAACGCGGACCAACGCTGAGTTTCTGATGAGCATTCGGAACCCATGAGATGTCGAAATGGCCTGAGAGATCGGGCGAGGCGACTGGAAACGAGGAAACCTGATGAGTGGCACCAAGGAGTCGGGGCTTGCCAAGGGAGCGAAAGTGGCGGTGGTGGTCTCTCGCTACAACGAATCGATCACCCGTCGTTTGTTGGAAGGGGCCCTAGAAACGCTCGGCATGGAGGGAGTCTCCAGCGAGCAGATCGATGTGCACTGGGTGCCGGGAGCATGGGAGCTACCGCTGGGGGTGCAGCATGCCTTCAGTGATCCGAGGGTCGTTGGTGTGGTTGCTTTAGGGGCAGTCATCCAGGGAGAAACGTCCCATGATCAGCACATCAACCGAGCGGTCAGCCAGGGCTTGATGGAGCTATCGTTGGGTAGTGGAAAGCCAGTAGGATTCGGATTGCTGACGGTGCAGAATTTAGAGCAGGCGCTGCAGAGAGCTGGCGGGGCGGTTGGGAACAAAGGCCAGGAGGCATCTTTGGCGGTGATGGAGATGGCAAGGCTGCTTCGCAATGAGCCTGCCTCGCAGCGTCAGCCGATTGGCCTGGGAGCTTCTGGAAATCACTCCAGACCGTAAAGCCCTGCCGGAGGAATCAGCTGCCCACCGACAGCCCCCAGCCGTTTGGTTGGCAGGAATCGTGGCTCCAGGTTGAACTGGAACGAGACGTTATCGCGGCCGCTGTCGACCTGGATGCCAAAGCGGGTCAAGAACGATTCGCCGATGCGAGTGACCGCCAGCGACTCTCCGACATTGCCGACATCGCCCAAGTCGACTGCGATCCCACCGGTGGCGATCCATTTATCGTTCATGCGGTAGTTCAGCGTGGTGGAGGCGATGAGGCTGCTGATCGGCCCTTCCAGCGAAGTCAGACCAACGTACCATTCGCCTCGCCCCGGTCGACTGGCCATCGCCCCGATGCTGACCAGTTTGAGTCCCTGGCTGAAGACATCGAAATAGCCGTCGCTGAGGAAGGTTAGGCGATCGCCGATGTGGTACCGGTAATCGTACTGGAAACCTCCTGTTTCCTCGCCAAAGTTGTCGCGATCGGCGTTGGGGAAAACCAGCATCTCCAGATCCAGTTCCATCAGGTCGGTGATTCTCTCCCGTCCTGGCCTACCCCGTTTGGTCTGCCAACGCTGATTGATCCCGAGTCTCGCCTGCATCAGATCCTCTGCCACTTCGGTGCTGGTCGCGGTCACATACCGCTGCATGCCCGATCGGACCGCGAAGAAGCGATTGTCGAATTGGGGTGGAAGAGTCCCTTCAAAGGTGTTGAACACCAAGCGGCGCCGGAAATGCTCCTGGGCGTTGTCATCGAGGGGATCGTAGAGCGGCAGTCGATCCAGATTCTCACTGGCGTCGGCATAGAACAGATCGCTTTCAAAGGTCACCTTGTGGGCGATTCCCTGCACGTTGAACAGGCGACTTTGCGCCTGCGGATAGAGTGCCCACATCGGCAGAGAAGTACGAATCCCCCCCTGCCCCAGGAACCTTGTCAGGTCGTCGTTGCCGATGTCCTCTCCCCAGTAGGCGACTTCGCCACTGAGGTAGGGAACGATCTTGCTGGGGCCGGCAGCGATCGGCAGATCGATCTCGTGGCGCGTCGCAGCGCGGATTCCTTCGGCGTCGACTTCCCAAGGTTGCAGTTGGAATTTCGCCGCATCGGCCGGATCGGTGGGTGTCGATGCCGCTCGCTGGATTCCATAACCTGCATGGGTATGGCTGTACCAGGTCAGCCATCCTCCGAGGATCGGCTGGCCCAACCAATAATGATCGGCCCGGGGCAACCACGAAGTCTCGGTGAAGAAATCGTTCAGCTGCACCTGCCCCCACAGGTCGAGCATCTGGTTTTCGCGATAGCGCCGGAAGCGGAGAGCCGTCGCCAGATCCTTTTCCAGATCCCACTCCCTCTCAAAGTACTGCTCCAGAAAGTTTCGATCGCTGATCCACCCTGCTTCGGCCAGAACCTCCCACTGCTGGGAAAGGTATTTGCGCTGGCGAAAGAAGAGTCGGCCACGAGTCGATTCCTCTGGGGTCATGTCCCAACGGTCGCTACCCAGGCGATCGAGCCCTTCGTCCTGAATCCCCCAGAAATCGACCAGACCCGCGGTGGGGCCAGGGAAAAGCCCACCTGGAAGATCGTAGGTGAAATTAGTTCCTACTGCGAACCCCCGCTCGCTGAGGTAATCGGTCGACAGAATCCAGTCGGTTCCATTCGGGCCTTCCATTCCTAGAATTTGGAACAGGTCCCAGTCGAGCATCGCTTGGGTGCCGAAGATGCTGTCCTGACGGAATTTGATTCCTGTCAGATAAAAACTAGGACGCTCGATGTTCGAATTCATGATCGGCCAATAGAAGACTGGGACCCCCGCTAGGTAGACAAAGTTGCTTCGGGCGTCGGCCTCCATGTTGGTGCCACCTGGGGTGGCAATCGTCATCGGGGCTCCGGTCAGTGGATCCCGAGTCGGTTGTCGGTCATCTTGGAAAACCACTTTCCCCGACTGAAGCCAGTAGCGAGGGATCCCGAGTCGACTGCTGGTGATGGCAGCGTCGTGAGCGACGAAATGGCGCTCGGAATGCTGCTGAATCATGTCGGCTTTCAATCGCAGCAACCCTTCGTACTGCGGAACCGGAGTCAGCATCTCGGCATCCAGCACCATGCCATAACGGTCTTTGACGTTGTAGTACATCCGGTTGGCGTAGATGACCCGCTGGCCTTGCTGAAAAACAATGTTTCCTTCGAGATAGATTTCGAGCGGTTCGTTGGTGATCCCGTTGGAAACGATCGAGCTGAAGTCGCTTGTCCAAAGCACCGCGCGATCGGCTTCCAGGAGGATCGAACCCCAGTCGGTGACCGATCCGTCCGATTCGGTGACCTGGATTCCACCAATGCGAATGCGCAAGCCCCCGGTCACGGTCGCTGCTGTTCGACCCGGTTGCTGGCCTGGGGCGAAGCGGATATTGGGGTTGAGGCTGGATCGGCCGGTGATCTGGAATGACTGGGCCTGCACTTTGGTTCCGCCATCAGGACCGCCTGGCAGCAGAGGGTCGCTCGGGGGTTGCAATACGGAAACGGCCTGTCCTGCCTGAGGTGGAATGGTGGTGCCCGTCGCCCCATCCGATGGCTTCGCCGCCCCTTTCAGTTCTCCCTGTTCGCCGATCTCCCAGCCGCCATACGGACTCTGCGTTTCCAGTGGTAGTCGCTGCGATGAATCTACCGGCGTTGAGAGAACTTCGGGCGGCGAAGACGCGTTCTGCTGAAACTGAGCGGGCGACACCAGAGAGCTTGGTGGTGGTGGCAAGGTCAGTGGGTAGGGACTGGATAGGGAAGGCGGCTTGGGAAGCAAGCTGGGCTGCAGCCACTGACCTGTACGTGATTCGAGCGTGGGGATCCGTGTCGTCTTCCCATCGGTGTGAATTTCCAAATCGTCCAAGGTGCTTAGCCGATGGACCCAGTGCTGGTCTTCAATCCGCTGCGTCGCACTCCACTGGGCTGCCACATTGCCGTCGAGGTATAGGGTGATCTGGGCTGGTTTGGGTTCGGTGGAATCGATCTTCCCCGGTTCGATCCACAGCACCGCCTCGTTCGATTTGGCAAAGAACGGCTGCTGCTCGATCCGGACGCCTCCCTCCAAATGAACGACGTGGTAAGCGCCGCGTCGGTACTCGGTCATCGAATCGGCGCGCACCCGAATCGTCTCCCCTTGGCCTTCTTGAGGGAACGAAATCGAAGGATGTTGGCCTTGGAGAGCGGGGGCACTCCCAAACACCGCAAGAATCAAGAGGATCGAGGTGAGCAACGGCCACCAATTGCAGCAGGCCGTAGTTTTTCTAACTATTCGCTCAAGAAGTGCACCGAGCCCATCCGAAACTCTCTGCGTCGAACTGGGTTCCTCAGGAGCTTGCGCTCGCTCTGTGTGCGCACCGTGAACCGGCGATGCGTGTGCGCAGCATCGCGACTCAGCCATCTTGTTGGTGGAAAGCCAACAGCGCAATCGAGCGATCCCGTGCTGGAAGTGGTTGGCTGATCCTGGGAGCATACCGCAACCCCGGTGCAACAGCCATCGCGCGGGGCGGGCGGAGTATAGGAAGGCCCCGACAGCGTCTCAATGGAGATTCCCCCCCACCAGCCGAACGCGGGGAGATTCCATCTTCGAAATGCCAGCATTGCAGCTTCCCCGGTAGACAGACTCTTGCCGTGTGAAATGGCAGGGGGAAGATGTTCGATCGGGACCTATGGCGGGGGCACGGGGAGATCAAAGGACGCGAAGTAGCAAGAGACTTCACGCCACAGTTTGGTATTCACCCGTACCGATCGTTGGTTCTGCTAGAAGCCGCTTTTAGAGGGCGCGGGTCTGCGAAGCGTTGGAAGTGGCGTTTCGAGTTGCTAGGGCGAAGGCACCAAAGAACAGCCCGCTCATCAGTAGATCGCTGAGGAACGTCGCGCGATAAAAGGGAATGCCCATCAGGTAGCAATCGGCCAAGCCTTGCACGGTCGGCGCGTAACCCATACGCGGATCCAGCCATGCTCCGAAATTGCTGACCAGGAAGAAGACCACGGAGCCAGCGATTGCTCCCATGGCGACTTGCGCCGGCTTGTGGGATTGAATCCAACGCCCCAACATGGCCGTGGCCAAGTAGGCCAAGTAAACCATGCCCATGGTGCGGTAGTCATAGAGGCCCATGTCGGAAACCTGAAACCAATGGCCCACCAGATCGCTAATCGCCAAGGCAGCCAACGGCAGCATCAGTCCCAAAGGGGTTTTGATGACCGCGCCGCAGAAAAGGCTTAGTGCACCAAAGCAACCAAGATTGGTCTCGACAGGCAAAAATCGCACAGCGATCGCCACGGCTGAAAGCACCAAGGCCCACACCCACCCGCTTCGATTGTCCATCAGTGTTCCCCAGCCTTCTCAACCGTTTTCTCGACACCCATCCGCTCGATCAGCCGGATGAAAATCCAGCAACCCGCTCCCGATCCTCGCCGGTGTCGCTCGAGCGATGCCGGGCTCCACCAAACGTCCCTTCAGGGTAGGGGATCCCGGCGTTTTGTTCCAGTGGCGAGCCCTTTTTTCCGGGGACGATTCGCGCAGAAAATCAGGCGTTCCGATCCTTGCGGTTGGCTTGCCGCTTCCCCTAAACGGTTCCGGGGAATCGAGTTCCTCAGGGAATTGCGACAGCAGCAGCCCCACTGGTCAGGACCATAGTCTTCAGCGCGTGGTGATCGTAGGGGGCTCGTTCCACTAAGCATGGTGCCTGCGAGCCGGGTCGCCAATGGCCAAGGGCGTAGACATCCTCGCAGGGGGGATGCAGCGTGATGAGGTAGGGAAGGGTCACCGTGGTCGCGACAAATCGGACGCCGCTGGCAAAGGGCTGGATGCATGGAAACCGCTCGTGCCCATGACGCTCTAGCATCGCATCCTCAAAGTAGAGCGGATTATGGCAGATGGCTGTGGGCACCCAGAGCTTCGTGGTGGGGACTGGCGGCACGTCTCGGGAGGGACCCCACGGGAGTGTTTCGGGCTGGGGAGCTGTCGAACGCGCTTCGTCTTTAGGCGTTTTGCCCGTTCCTACCTTGCTGGTCGACAGGTCGGGGGCTCGCAATTCCGGAAGGGATCTCACTTTTCCTTCCGCCAGAGCTGCCACGCCAGGGTTCGGACTCGGGCGAGCCGCAGAGGCCTGGGGCTCGATGGTTCCCGTAGTTCCCTTCGTGGCCACAGGGTCCTGGGATGTTGCGGGTGGTTGGGATGTTGCAGATCGCGGTGCCACGACCGGCAGGTCGACCGGAGAACTCTGGCCGCATGCGGTCAGGGAGATGGCTAGCCATGCCATAGCACCGAGCAGGGATGGGGAAAGGATCGAGCGAATGAGGTTCGCTGGGGCATCAAGTCGCATGTTCGCCTCCTGGGGTTTCTATCCCGATCGACATCGCCAGCGATTCTCAATGCCTTGAGTCTGGCGGCAGGTCGTCGTCTTTACATCGATTCGTCGCAGGGGAGATCATCAGCGTTCCTGCCCGACGGGGGAACGGAATGACCGGTACGACCCTTGGGACCGCTAGAATCGGTAAAGTTTCTCATTGCTGTCGTTCATCTTCGCTTCCGTCTGGAATTTTCATCATGCTGGAAGCCCAAGGGGTTTCGGTGAACTTTGGGAAGTCCCCGATTCTGCGGGAGATCTCCTTTTCGCTTCAGCCGGGGGAGACAGTCGCTTTGCTTGGGGCGACGGGAAGTGGTAAGTCGACCCTGCTGCGCGCCTTGATGGGACTTCAGTCGATCCGCAGCGGAAAGATCCTTTGGAAGGGAGTCCCTGCCGACGTGGCCGACTTGGCGCGTCAAGGGACGCTAGCGTGGGTTCCTCAGCAGGAGGGGTTCTATCCACAGTGCACGGTCGAAGAGAACCTCCGGCTGGCTCAACAGTTCCAGTCGGTATCGACTAGACGGATCGAACCGTGGAGGGAGGTGGTCTCTCGCGACATTCCTGATTTGTTGCCATTGCTGCGACGTCGACCCGAGGAATTATCCGGTGGGCAGCAACGGCTTTTGGCACTGGCAAGAGCGCTGGTCAAGTCTCCTGCATTCCTGCTGCTGGATGAACCGTTCAGTCCATTGGATCCTCCTTTGCGGTACACGATGCGTGAGCGAGTGGGAAGATTGCAGAAAGACCGAAAGATCGGACTTCTCCACGTCACGCACGACCCATTGGAGGCGCAGATGGTGGCGGATCGGATGGTCTTTCTGGACCAGGGGAAAGTCCTGCAGCAGGGAGCACCCAAATCGCTTCGGGAGGATCCGCAGCATCTGGAGGTGGCTAGGTGGATGAGTCGGATGTCTTCGCTGTTTTTTCAATTGCCGCCGGGAGATGATCGTTGCAGCCGAGAACTGCCGGAATGGAGCCTCTCCCTGCGGATTGCCGAGTCCTACTCGACCTCAACGGATGGCCTCCCGTTGGACCTGATCGTCCCCTTGGAGGCTTGGGCCCCTCTGCGAGGGATAACAGACGGAGCGGAGCAGTCTGGCGTATCGATTTGGATGAAACCGATGGAGCGGCGGTGGGTCGACAGTCGACTGTGGCGACGATGGGAAACACCTGGGGGCCAAAGCTGTTGGCGGATCGAGTTGGAGGAGGACGACCATGTGGCTGGGGAGTCGGTCGCTTGCTGCCTGGATTGGAAGCGGCTTCTTTGGTTTCAGCCAAACGGGGAACGGTTGCGGTGTGAGGTGGTCGCCGGTTGGCGGGACGGGAGGGGAGCAGCCAACTGAAGGAGTCGGCTTACCTTGGAGGGAAATTCATCACGCGAGGGAGTGGCTGGTTGGAGGATTTTCGATGGGGCTGCACGGTGCCAGGGAGCAGCCCTTTGGAGGGGTTTTTGGGGCATGGTTCCGGTTCCAAGAGAGTCGGTTTGGGATGCTGTGAGTGGCCTGGAAATCCGAAAAAGTCTTGGGAAATGCTAGTCACGAAGCTTGGGAGTCCCTATTCTCTTGAAGAAACGGGGAACTTCTTGGCCAGATCGGTCGTCCGATTGGCGTGCCGGGAGATTCCCGGCGGGATGGCCGAGAGGCCACAGTCACAAGAGCTTCACTTTGCACAGCGATCAGAACCTGGTCGCATCCTGGTAGTCTTGGTTCCATCATGTCCGCTAAACCTTTGCCACCTGAAAGCGTTCAGCAGTCGCTTTGCGACCTGTTGGATGGCCGGTTGCCTCAGTCGCAGCGGGAGTCCCTGGAGCGATTGATTGCCGAGGATCCGGTTGCGAGTGATTTTTGGAAGGCGATTCGGGCACAGCGGCAGGCCTTGAAGAGGGTCCCAGTTCGTCGATTGCCGACGGACTTTCAGGACATCTTGGCCAAGCGACTCTCAGAGGTCGAAGGGGGAGTTGGAGAGATTCGTCAGATCGATCCTCCATCGCCTTCGGTGCGTCCAGGGTCTATCCCTTCAGGTCGATCGATTCCAGGCTGGGTTTGGGGCTCGATGATTGCCACTGCTGCGACGTTGGCGTTTGTGGCGGTCCGGTGGCGAACGGAATCGCCGTTGAAAGGCCAGCTCGGGGTTGTTGGTTCCGCCGATTTGCGGCCTTCGGATTCGACGACTTCAGGTGACACCCTCAGGCGGCCATCTGTGGAATCGATAGCCAAAGGCTCGGCGCAGGCTGGCCCCAACGAGTTGCTGAATTCCACGCTTCCGAAGGAGTCACCTGCGTTGTCGGGGACCTCCAAGGGGGAGATCGCCATGACGGATCGCGTCGAGCGGTCGGCGGTGGATCCGGAGGGTACTGGTAAGATGCCACCGATCGAAGGGGTGGCCGTGGCGCCAGATGTCCGGTTGACGGAACCGGATGTGATCCCGCCGGACCTTGGGCTGCACCAGGGAAGCGAGTTCCTTCTGGTCTATGACATTTCTGTCGACGATCAGGCGATCGATTCGAATGCTTTGGAGGAGATTTTTGAGCGGAACGACATTGCCTATGAAGATCCGGTGAAGGTCGATTCCGAGGATGTGGATCTCCTGAAGACGTTGAAAGTGATTGGTCCTGGAAAGCCTCAGTCTAGCGAGTCGGTTGGTCTGATCTTCGTCAAGGCGAGGGCCGAGCGGTTGGATCGTGCGATGGGGGAAGTCTGGGATCGTCATGAAGATTTCCCGGAGGCTTCGTTCGATATGGCGATCGATCCACCTGCGATGGTGGCGCTGAAGGAATTGAAATCGATCGAGGAGTTTGGTGAGTTCGAGCCTGGTCTAGGGTCAAAGGACGAACGCGCCGACGGGGTGGCTCGCCCATTCCTACCACCGGCTCCTGGAGGATCGGATGCCTTCAGTCAGTTTGTTGGCGTGGAGCGTCGGGCGAAGCCGCAGACTGCTGCTCAGAGGCGTCTTCTGGCACAGCGCCGCAAGGTCGGAGAGGTGCTTTCTGAAGCGCTGAATCCGGTCGCCTACGCATTGCTGATCGTGCGATCAGCACCGGATCGCTGACAACCTTCTGCCCCGGGATGTGCCGTAGCGGATCGGCACGTCACCAGATCTTTGGGGCGCACGGGTTGGGGAGGCTGGAAACCGGGGATTCCTGCGAGGGATTGCGGAAAATCGTTGACAGATCTTTCCCGGAGATCCTATTCTGAATAGGGGAGCCGCGGCGACTGACAGATCGATCCATCGGCCTGGAATGGGCTTGTTGAAGAGCTGCTTGGAACCTTCGATGAACTCCCCGTCGTCCCGGGCTGCACCATTGGGCCGCTCATCGTTTGGGGACGCCAACAGTTGCATTTCTCGTGTATCAGCGGGAGTCGGTGGAATGATGGATCCTTTGCGATTGGCAGCCTTTTGGAAGCGCTGGTCCCTGGCAAGTGGAGTCGCGTGCATTGGTTTGATGGCCAGCCCGCTGCAGCTGAATGCCCAGGAGGAGGCGCAAAGCGAGGCTCCAGCCGCCGCCGCCCAACCGGCCTACGATACTCGGCCGATCGGTGAAGCATTCCAGAACGAACGAGCCGTTCGCGACTTCCAGAAGACGAAGAAGGAGATGCTGCGCGGCGAGGGGGAATTCAATGCCGATCAGATTCGGCAGTACTATCAGCAGTATCTGTTTCCCAAGATGGTCCAGGTCGATCATCCGGAAGAGATCAATTTGGTTCGGGCAGAGATTTTTGATGATCTCTTCCAGATGCGGACTCCTCAGACTCGTGCTGAAGACAGGGCGGTCCACGTGAAAATGGTGGCCGACTTGATGACTGGGATTATCGAGCGAGGCAACTTTCATCCGGCGGCAAAAGTCAATGCGGCACTGATCCTGGGAAGCCTGGACAGTGAGTTTGCGACTACCAAGACGCCACCGGTGCCTTACCGGGCAGCATTGGGACCCCTGGTACGACTGGTGCAGAATCCACCCTCCGACGGCCTTCTGGTAGCCGCGCTGCAGGGGTTGGAGCGGCACGCTTCGGTCAGTGCCGTACGATGGGATGATCGCACTCGAAGCAACATGAGCAACGTGATTGTCAAGGTGCTGACATCGCAACCACCCGCTCGTCGTTCGGTCGCAGCACACAGCTACATCCAAAGAAAGTGCCTTCAGCTTTTATCGCATTACAGCTCCCCCGAACATGCTGCAGCGAAGGACTTTGTGCTCAATGCGACCACCGACCCGAAAGCCGATCCGATGCTGAGGCTGGCTTGCGTGAAGCTGATCAGCAACTCATTTGGAGACATGCCGATCGATACCGATCAGGCATCCAAGGGAATGTCTGGGGCTGTGGAGTTGACTTGGTCGCAGACAAGGCAGTGGATAGCAGCGGTCAAATCCCAGTTGCAGAAGCCTGGTGAAGGAAGTCTTGGCGGTATGGGCGGCATGGGTGGCCTTGGAGGGCCTGGGCTGGGAGGTCCTGGTATCGGTGGTGGGGGATCCGCCGGCCTGGATGGTGGCGGCGGAGGCTACGATGGTATGGCGGGTGGAGGAGGTCGGGGAGGGGATGGTGGATCGAGCAAGAAAGAGTATCCCATCGATACCCAGCCGCCCGAAGTACGCATTCTGCGGCGACAACTGAATCAAATCCTAGAGTTCGTCCACCTTGGGATGGATGGCAAGCCCAAGGGGGAAGGGGAGGAATCGCCTGCCAGTGGCTTCCTTGCAGCGCTCAAAGACCACGAGACCAAGGCGCAGGCCCAGGAAGTTCTTCAGCGGATCGCGGAGCTTCAGGAAGCGGTCAACAGCGACAAGATCAAGGATATGGAGTCGCTGCGCAAAGCGACCGAAACGAAGATCCGAAACTTCGGAAAGATGGCGGCAGAGTATCCAGGAGTCGAGGAACTGGTCGGTGATGAGCAGCCCGTCGAGGAAGATTCAGCCGCACCGGCCGACGCGCCTGAGGCGCCGGAAGGGAATGCCGGTCGGGAGAATACTGCGGCCGGTGGTGATGCTTCCGCACCTGCAGAGGGAGGCGAGGCTCCTGCCGAAGGTGCTGCCGGTGGCGAACAGCCGCCTGCCGGCGAGCAACAGGGTAGCCAGCAGCCAGGGGACCAGGGGCAGCCAGGGGACCAGGGGCAGCCAGGGGATGGCAAAAAAGACGGCGATCCCGGCCAGGGCGCAGCGGGAGGAAATGGCAACTAGCCAGACGTTTCGAGTTGTTTAGGAGCCGAAACGCGAGGCTTTTTGATGGCAATCGCCTTTCGAGTTGTCGAAACCCAGTCTAGCTCCCTATGGGATTTTGGCTGGCTGGATCGTACTTTCTTTGCGATCGAAAGCGGTTCGCAGCCATTGGGAGCCGAGGCACTTCTCGATGCTTTGGTCCGTGATCCTATCTTTCAAAGGTCTTTCTGCTCGCCTGGACCTTGGGGTGAGCCGATCGGGCGTCATGGTCCCTGTCTTCATGCTGCGATGAGCGAGGAGTGGTACCAGCCGATCTCCCATCGCCAGTTGGAAGATCGTATCGATGCTTGCTTGAGTGATGCGACTTGGACGGAGGCACCCTCCCGTGAGCAACTGCAGGCGGTCGAAGGGTGGTTGCAGCAGGTCCGGGACGAGGCAGAGCAAGTGTGGGCGCTTGCGATTCCCGACAGCAGGCAAGTACGGGTCGAATGGGACTTCATCTGGATGCTCTTCCTGGAGTTCGCTTGTCTCTGGAAGGACCGTCAGCAGATGCAGATTGTGGTCTTGGGATACGACTGATCGAACGGTGGCAGGCAGGGATTCGAGGGATTGGGCCTGAGAAGTTGGAGTCTGCTTTTTCGATCGTTCAGGGATTGCTTCCCACCTTGTCAGCTGCCGACCCAGCGGGCGAGCAGGGAGCGGGCGACGGCTGGATCTTCGGTGCCGCCGACCACGGCCCTTCCGTCCCGAAACAGCGTGATGCTCCACTCTCCTTGTTGCCAGCGGACCAGGAAGGGATTGCACCGCTCCAGCCCTTGGCCCTCCCATCGCTTGGCGATTTTTCCCAGATCGGTTTCCTGGGGATGGGTCGGGGTGATCTGGACGGCGTTGCGGCCACACAGAACCGCCACATCCCCACCGGATCTGCCCCGAAGGAAATCGCGACTGCCCCGGCAACTGGGACAGCCCACCGACCGTAGTCGATCGGTGGCGATGGACCGGAAGAGGTGTCGCCAGCCATCGATCAGCAGCATGTCCATCGGCATCGGGTGATCGGGATCAGCGAGATACTGAATGGCCAGCATCGCCTGGTGCGCGGTGATCATCTGGACGGCGGGCAGTAGGACTCCTGCCGTGTCACAGGTTGGCTGGTCTTCGGGGCGGGGTGGTTCAGGGACCAAGCAGCGGAAGCAGGGAGTTTTCCCCGGATTCAGGAAGATGACCTGCCCGGATGCACCGACGACGCCTGCATGAACCCAGGGGACTCCCGTTTCCAATTGGCACTCGTTGATGACGTAGCGTGTCAGGAAGTTATCGGTTCCATCGATCACCAGATGGCAATCTCCGAGCAGTTCCTGCGCGTTCCGCCAAGTCAGATCAGCGACCTCCACCTCGGTCTTCAGATCGTTCCAGATCGCCTTCAAGTGGGTAGAAGCAGCCACCGCCTTAGGGAGTCTTTGTCGGGCGTCGGAGTCGGTGTAGAGGACTTGTCGAGGGAGATTGTCGGTCTCTACCCAGTCGCGATCGATCAGTTTGATATGGCCCACGCCGCAGCGGGTCAGTTGCATCGCCACCGACGAGCCTAGGGCCCCCAGTCCGACGATGGCGACGCGCGAATCCAGAAGCCTTCTTTGCCCAGAGGTTCCAAGTCCCGCGAACGCCGTCTGCCGGCGGAAACGGGGATCGAGCGGATTGCTAGCATCGTAATCTTGGAGTGGATCCATGGAAAAATCCCATTGCCTCCCGTCGACTGGCTCCCCTACACTCCCGCGTCGTGGAGCGGGCGTGGTCCACAGACACATCTTCGCATCCTTGGGCGGTCCGTCTAGGGCGCTGAAAGCGAAGGGCTTGGTCGACGCCCCATTGATAGAGATCCCCGCAGGTCGGAAGGAACCCCGCATGTCTCCCTCGGTCACCTTGATCGTTCCGGTGTTCAACGAGCAGGACAACATCGAGCCACTTTACCAGCAACTGCGACCGGTGATGGATCAGATGGGTGACGTGGAGCTGGTGATTGTCGATGACGGATCGACCGATGCCACGCCAGAGCGCCTCCAGGGGATTGTAGCGCGCGATCGCCGCGTGGTCGTCGTCCAGTTCCGTCGCAATTATGGGCAGACGGCCGCGATGCAGGCTGGCCTGGAGCAGGCTCGTGGAGCTTACCTAGTGACGCTCGATGGGGATCTCCAGAATGATCCACAGGATATCCCGATGATGCTCCAGAAGTTGGACCAGGGGTATGACTTGGTGCATGGCTGGCGCAAGGAGCGTCAGGATACGTTCTGGACTCGACGTCTGCCGTCGATGATCGCCAATCGGTTGATCAGTGCCGTGACGCGATTCCCGATCCACGATCTCGGGTGCACCTTGAAAGCGATGCGTCGGGAGATCGCCGATGAGTTGGAGCTTTACGGGGAGATGCATCGATTCATTCCGATCCTTGCACATGGTCGCGGGGCGCGATGCGTTGAGGTGGAGACCCATCATCGGCCTCGCATTCATGGCAAAACGAAGTACGGACTTTCGCGCACCCTTCGCGTCCTGCTGGATCTGATCACCGTCAAATACCTGCTCGATTACTCCACCAGCCCGATGAAGTTCTTCGGGCGTATCGCCGTGGCATTGGTCGCTTTCGCGATGGCTGCCATCGCAGTCGTGATCGGCATGAAAGTGCTGGGGAGCGTCGACATGACGGGCAATCCGCTACTGTTGCTGGGAGTGATGACGGGGTTGATGAGCATTCAGGCGCTCAGCATCGGACTGCTTGGCGAAGCCTCCACGCGGCTATACTACAGCCGCAACCATCGCCGTCCCTTTGCCATCCGCAAAGTGACGGGGGGACGAACCGAAACGATCCCGATGCGTCGCACGGGCTGAATCGGTCCAGCCGTTATGGATTGGGGGCGATGGGTGCGGGGCGATCGATGGATGTCCTGCCGATAGCAATCCGCAAGAGAAGGGATGGGCCGAGCGGTGGAGGGGAAAGAGCCGATCGACGTGAAGATGGCCGAGCGGCTGACGAAGCTGGAGATTCTGGTCGCGCACCAGCAGAAAACGCTGGAGACGATGAACGAGGTGGTCGTCGACCATACCAAGGCAATGCTGAAGATCGAACGACTGCTAGCGCGGATTGAAAACACGGTGCGGGAGATGCGGCGGGAGGCGACGGAGCGATCGAGAGATCCACGCGACGAGAAACCGCCACACTACTGAAACCCGGTCGATAGGGGATTTCAGGACTCTTTCAGCACTGTTCCGGTTGGCGTTGGTGGTTGGCGTTGTCTGGGGACGAGAGTGCCGCAGGTCGTCAGGGCACCTGAGGTCTGGCTAGAGGGTCCATCCACCGGAAGAGCATGCGATGGAAGCGATCCGCTGTGACGCCTCAGAATCGGAGAATCGATCGAGTCTGTTTCCCTGTGGATCGCTCTTCCATGCCGGCATTGTTCCCAGTTGGTCCCGGTGTAACCAGTTGCTGCGCGGTATAAACTAGTTCCGAGCGTTGGCTTGGCAGGACGATCGAGGAGATGGGAGGGAAGGCATGCTGGCGGGCAGAAATGCGGTGGTAACAGGGGGAGCGTCCGGAATCGGCTTGGCAGTGGCCAAAGCGCTGGTGGCCGATGGGGCTCGGGTACTGATCGGAGGTCGCAGCGCCAACAAGCTGGATGAGGTGACCGAGTGGGGCGGTACATCTCTCATTGGTCATCCTGTCGATGTGGCCGATCGCCAGTCGGTTGCGGAGTTTTTTCAGCGGGCACGTAGCGACCTGGGGCAGATCGATATTTTGGTCCATGCAGCGGGGGTCAACATTCCCAATCGCAGCATGGATGCGATGAGGCCGGAGCAGTGGGATGAGGTGATGGCGATCAATGCCACGGGCCCCTACAACTGCCTCCGCGAGGTGCTGCCAGAGATGAAAGGGCGTCGGGAGGGGACAGTGATTCTGATCTCCAGCGTCACCGGAAAGCGGGCTTTGGCCCTTGGTGGCGTTGCCTACTGCGCCAGCAAATTCGCCATGACGGCTCTGGGGACCTGTGTAGCCAACGAGTGTCTGGAGGCGGGGGTGCGGGTCACCAATGTCTATCCGGGAGAGGTGGACACGCCGATTCTGGAGCATCGTCCGACGCCGATCACTGCCGAGCATCGGGCACGGATTCTGCGTCCCGAGGATGTCGCGTCGATGATTCTATCGATCATCCGCCTGCCGTCTCGGGTTCACATCCCGGAGATAGTCATCAAGCCGATCACGCAGTCTTGGTTCTAAAGCATCGATCCGACTTCGTCGGCGGACGTCGTACCCTGTTCCACTGGCAAAACGATCATCCGGTCGTCATGGTGACGGAAGAGGTGCCAAGATGGCCGATCCAGTGGCTTGGGGACTAGGGATCTGTCTGATTCTCTTTTTTGGCAATCTGATCCGTCTGACATGGCGTGACCGAAGCCGCTTGGAAACGGTGGAGCAGTTTGTGGTTGCGGGCAGGACGTTCGGGCCATGGACGTCGGCGGGTGCGATGATTGCCGTCTGGTTTGGTGCCGAGTCGTTGATGTCGACGGCCAATCAAGTGGCGCAGCAGGGATGGTCCGGCGCGATGCTGGACCCCGTCGGATTTTCGGTCTGCTTGGTTTTGGCGGCCGCGACGATTGCTCCAAGGATCTGGGAACGCGGTCTGCTGACGGCGGGTGACCTCTTTCGCCAGGCCTACGGTCGTTCCGTAGAAATGGTCGGCTCCTGGGTGCTTGCCGTCAGTTACCTGGGCTGGATTGCTGCGCAGTTGGTCGCTTTTGCGACACTGGCCGAAGTGGTTTTTGGAGCCCCAAGGTTCGTTTCCGTCTTTGCCCTTGCGCTGCTGGCAGCTTTGCTGGCAGCGATCGGAGGGCTTCGGTCGCAGGAGGGAAGCAACGCCTTTCAGTTGGGGGTCATTTTTGTCGGCCTATTGGTGCTGTTGGCCAGTGCATTGGGCCATGCTGGAGGAGAGGTCTTTTCGCAAGGTATTCCGTTTCACCGCAGCGGTTGGACTGAGGGGATTGCACCTGCCGTGGCGGCACTTTTGGCCGGGGCGTTAGGCAATCTGCCGATGCAGGATCTGGTGCAGAGGATCGCTGCAGCCCGTTCCCCCCGCGTCGCTCAGACGGCCTGCCTGATGGCGGCTGGAGGGTACATGGCAATCGGCAGCATACCGATGCTGCTTGGGGAGCTTTCCAACGACCTGTTGGCGATCGACGCCTCCTCCGCTACCGATCGGCTCACGCAGCTCAGCGATCGACTGCTCCATCCGATCGCGCAGGTCATTTTCCTGATGGCGATTGTCGCCACGGTGACATCGACGTTGATCGGTGCCATCCTGGCTCCCGCTAGTCTTCTGGGTTGCAATCTTGCTCAGCCCCTCTGGGAGCGATTTTTCAAGAGACCGATGGAGGAGCGTGTCGGTGTAGCATTTCAGCGGGTGGCGATTGTCGCGATGGCGTGGATGAGCGCTTGGGTGGCATGTGGTAGCGAGACGATCTACGAGCTGCTGGAGAGCAGCTATTCGATGGGGCTAGTGGGTTCCTTCGTCCCGTTTGTCGCAGCGCTCTATCTGAAAAACCCGCTCCCACGCCAAGCTGCCTCTGGGTCGATGGCAGCGGGGATCTGGGTCTGGGCTTCCTTGCAGTGGGGCCCGGATGTCGGATGGAAATCGTATTGGTTGGCGGCACCCACCCTTGGGCATTCGATGGTAGCAGAGCTGGCTTTTGATCCGGCAGTGGGGGGGGTGGTCGCGGCGCTGGTCGGGTTCTTTCTCCCCCTTTGGCTTTTCCGCCGCAACGGCTGATGACGTTCTCGGGTGGAAGCGGCTGACCACCTTTGCCACGGACAACCACGGCGATCCGGTTTTCGGCTACCATACTAAGCAGTTCGGCGAGCGGTTGATTTCCGACTCGCCGAGGTGGTCACGGAACTGGCCACATGCGGTCCAGCAAGTGGAATCAATGAGGGAGATCCAACAATGAAGCGAACAAACCGATGGAGCTGGGCGGCACTGGGATTGCTCACCTCTGCCACCTTGGCTCCGATGGCACCTGCCGACGACTGGCCCAGCTTTCGCGGCGCCGATCGATCGGGCGTAGCGGCCGACAAGAATCTGCTGGAACAGTGGCCGGCCGAGGGACCGGCGATGATCTGGGAGGGAACCGGAGCCGGCCGTGGGTATGCCAGCGTTGCCGTGGCCGATGGAAAGCTGTTCACTCTGGGCGATGGTCTATCGGATGCGCCGGATGCGGAAGAATACCTGAGCTGTTTCGATCTGCAGTCGGGCAAGCGGCTATGGATTGCCAAAACGGGAAGTCCATGGACCGAAGGCCAGCCATCCTGGCAAAGTTCGCGAGGCACGCCAACGGTCGATGGAGATCGGGTCTATGTGATCACCCCGTTCGGTGTCCTGCTCTGCTGCAACACAGAGGATGGTAAGGAGAAGTTTCGCGTCGACTTGAAGGGGACCTACGGCGGCAAAAAGGGAGACTCCTGGGGCTACAGCGAGTCGGTGTTGATCGACGGCAATCGACTGATCTGCACTCCGGGAGGCGAGGAAGCCACCATGGTGGCGCTCGATAAGCGAACCGGTGAGCTGGTCTGGAAATGCTCGCGAGCAGGGGACCGAGGTGCAGGTCATGCGTCGATCGTGATCTCCGAACCGGCGGGACGTCGCGTCTACGTCCAGACGACCGCCAGCGGAGCTCTTGGGGTCGATGCTGCCAGTGGCAAGCTGCTTTGGGAATACCCGATCGATCAGACGACCGCAGTTATTCCAACCCCGATCGTTCGGGAAGACCTAGTTTTCTTCTCGGCCGGATACAAGCGCGGAGGCGCTTTGCTGAAGCAGGCCAAGGATGGAGATGGGGTGAAGGTGGAAGAGGTCTACGGACTGAAGACCGAGCTGGCCAACAAACATGGTGGTATCGTGCTGGTGGGGGATTATCTCTATGGCGATTCCGACGATCAGGGAATCCCATTTTGTGCCGAACTGATGACGGGCAAGGTGATCTGGAAGAAACGGGGATCGGGGCGTGGCTCTGCGGCGTTCACAGCGGCGGATGGGCACATCTATGTCCGTTTCTCCGACGGCACGCTGGCTCTGGCGAAAGCCGACCCAGGCGATTACACCGAAGTGGGATCGTTCAAGATCCCTAACAGCAGCGAGCGACCCAGTTGGGCGCACATGGCGATCGTCGATGGCAAGTTGATTCTGCGGGAGCAGGACAAGATTTACTGCTACGATCTTCGGCGGCCCTGATCGCAAAGAAACGCTTGCGTTTTTACCCAAACAAGACTCCATGACTCAAGCGGTTGTGGAGTCTTTTTTTGTCGACAGTTGCTTGCAAATCTGCGAAGCTGGTGACGCATATTGAGGGAGGCGATTCCAGGTAGCTGGATCCTTAGGAGGGATCCCAGCGAAGGTCCATCGACCTCCCTTTCGAGAGAAGCTGTGACCGGTGGCGTCACTCAGAAGGAGACGATTCTCATGGCCGATGGCAAAAGGATGCGCGCAGCAGGTTTTCGGGGCGATGCAGGGAGCCCACAACGAGGGCATTCTAGCGATGGCACCCAACAGGCATTGCGCGAACCGGTTGGATCTGTCGATCGCCGAGCCTTTGGCAAAGGACTGGTAGCAGCCAGTGCGATCCTTTGCGCGCCAGCCATCGTAAGGGGGCGCAATCTGAATGAGAAGCTCCGGCTAGCGATCATCGGCGTAGGGGGAGCCGGTGGATTCAAGATGGATCAGATGAGCCAGACCGAGCAGATCGCCTGCCTTTGTGATGTTTCGGAAAATGCGCTGGGCAGCGCGGGATCGAAATTCCCCGAAGCAAAGAAGTTCACCGACTACCGCAAGCTGTACGACCAAGCCGATCTGTTCGACGCCGTGGTCGTTAGCACGCCCGAACACACACACGCCTTTGCCACCCTCCCTGCCCTGCAACTGAAGAAGCATACCTTTTGCGAAAAGCCGTTGGCCTACAACGTCTGGGAGACTCGTGTCATCCGGGAAGCGGCAGCCACCGCTGGCGTTGCGACGCAGATGGGGATCCAGATCCATGCCGGTGAGAATTATCGGCGCGTGGTGGAACTGGTGCAAAGTGGATTCATCGGACCGGTCCGCGAAGCGCATGTCTGGGTGGGGCGCGCTTGGGGAAGGCAGTCGACTGAGGCGGCCGAGCGGAATGGGGACCTGGTGAAGGTCCAGGAGCGACCGGAGGGGGAAAGTCCTGTCCCGGCGGGGCTCGATTGGGATCTCTGGCTTGGTCCGGCTCCCTATCGCCCTTTTCATGAGGTCTATTACCCTGGCCCCAAATGGTATCGCTGGTGGGATTTCGGCAATGGGACGATGAGCGATCTGGGATCCCACTGGAACGATCTGGCCTTCTGGGCTCTGCAGCTACATGCCCCTCTTTCGGTTGAGGCCTTTGGTCCACCACCCCATCCGGAATTGGCTCCTGCGTCGATGAGCGTCGTCTACCAGTACGGGGCGCGCGGGGATCTGCCTCCCGTGCAGGTAACGTGGTATCAGGGGGAGGACAAACCACAGCTTTGGAAAGACCAAAAGATCCCTCAATGGGGAAGCGGTGTCCTGTTCGTGGGGACCGAAGGAAGGATGGTGCTGGCCGATTACGACAAGCATGTCGTGCTGCCTGAAGAGCAGTTTCGAGATGCCAAGCGTCCTGATCCCTATCTGCCAAAATCGATCGGCCATTACGCCGAATGGTTGCATGCCTGCAAGACAGGGGATCCGACCACTTGCGATTTCCAGTATTCCGGATGGCTGACCGAAGCAAACCATCTTGGAAATGTGGCACATCGCGTCGGGGAGAAGATTGAGTGGGACAGCGCTGCGATGCGGGTCACCAACACCAACCGCGCCGAACCTTTTCTGAAGCGAGAGTATCGTCCCGGCTGGAAGCTGATCTGATTCGATAGGCTTCTGGCAGCAGGCCACGGGCCGATGATGTTCCGCAGCTGCGGCCACGACGGGGTGACGAGAGTAAGGGGGAGTCCGGGATGACGATGCAAAACCAGTCGCCAAAAGGGACCTCGGGATACTCCAGCGTCTGGGCAGGTATCGATGTGGGGGGCACCAGTATTAAGCTGGGCCTTGTGGCCGATGATGGTTCCATCCTCGCCGAAACGCAGATCGATACCGAGGAACCCAAGGGGCCGGCCGATGCGATGCAGCGTTCGGCTGAGACGCTTCGATCTCTTGCAGCCCGGAAGAGCATTCCGTGGGAATCGATTGTCGCCGTGGGCTTGGGGACTCCAGGCAGCCAGGATATCGCTCGAGGGTGGCTGATCGAACCTCCCAACCATCCTCACTGGCACCAATTTGGCATCGTCGAATGCCTCAGCCAGCAGGTGGGCAAACGCGTTCACTTCGCCAACGATGCCAATGCGGCGGCCTATGGAGAATTCTGGTTGGGGCTGGGGAAGGGGCGCGACAGTATGGTGCTGCTGACGCTGGGAACAGGCGTTGGAGGCGGCATCATCACCGATCATCAACTGGTGGTTGGGGAGAACAGTTTTGGTTCCGAATGCGGGCACGTCATCGTCGACGGGACGCCAGGGGCTAGAAACTGTGTCTGGGGTGGTGGCAAGGGGCACCTGGAGGCCTACTGCAGTGCCAGCGCCGTGTCGGCGATTACCGAAGAGCTTCTGGATGGTCATCCGACAAGTCTCCTGCATGCCCATCGCGGCTCGGTGACCGCCAAGAAGATTTTCCAAGCGGCGGTGAAAGGCGATGCATTTGCGATGGAACGAATTGCCCAGACGGCCTACTGGCTGGGGATTGGTATCGCTTCGATCGTTCACATGGTCGATCCCGGGCTGGTGGTCCTGGGAGGCGCGATGGATTTTGGGGGTACTCAGTCCCCCATCGGGGTCAGGTTCCTGCAGGACACGGTTGCCTCGTTCCGCCAACGCAGCTTTGATCATGTTTTCGCGGGGACCACGATCGCCTTTGCAAAACTTGGGTCGGATGCCGGTTTCCTGGGAGCCGCCGGGATCGCTCGGCATCAGGAGCGGTACCCACGTCGGGGCAAGCAGGATAATATGAGCCTGTAGGACAGGTGACAGAGGCTCCCGTGGTGAGCCGCTTTCCCTGGTCGGAAAGGATGGCTCTCCCCCTCGCCCAGGGGAAAGCTTGGCTCTCTTGGGCCGAGGATTTTCATTGATGGCCGACATTCCCATTTCCAACATTCGCAACTTCTGCATTATCGCGCACATCGATCACGGCAAGAGCACGCTGGCCGATCGGCTGTTGGAGCGGACTGGGACGGTGGAAGTCCGGAAGATGAAGGAGCAGTTGCTGGACGGAATGGATTTGGAGCGTCAGCGGGGGATCACGATCAAGGCCAAGGCGGTGACGCTGCGGCATCGACTGGGTGGTCAGGAATACGAACTGAACTTGATCGACACGCCTGGGCACGTCGACTTCCAGTATGAAGTTTCGAGGTCACTCACCTGCTGCGAAGGCGCGCTGCTATTGGTCGATGCGTTTCAGGGGGTAGAGGCGCAGACGGTCGCCAACGCCTACGCGGCGATGGAGCATGACCTGAAGATCATCCCGGTGATCAACAAGATCGATCTGAATCACGCCCGAGTCGATGAAGTGACGGAGGAGATGGAGCAGATTCTAGGGATCGATCCCAACGAGATCATCAAATGCAGCGGCAAGACAGGAGTGGGGGTGGACGACCTGATTGCTGCGATCATCGAGCGGGTGCCGGCGCCGTCGGGCGATCCCAAGGGGCCGCTGCAGGCGATGGTTTTTGATTCCCACTACGACGATTATCGTGGTGCGATCACCTACGTACGGGTCATGCACGGGTCGGTCAGCAAACAGCAGAAGGTGCGATTTCTGAGGGTGGGTGCCACCTACGATTTGCTGGAACTTGGGCATTTTGCGCCGGAACGCAAGCCGGCCTCTTCGCTGCAAGCTGGCCAGGTGGGCTACCTGATCTGCAACATCAAGTCGCTACAGGATGTGCGCATCGGGGATACGGTGAGCGTCCCGGGAGACCATGCCGCCCAGCCACTCCCCGGCTATCAGCCTCCCAAGCGGATGGTCTACTGTGGACTGTATCCCAGTGACGGCCAGGACTTTACGGAGCTGCGGGATGCTCTGGAGCGACTATCGATCAACGATCCCAGTTTTGAGTTTCAGCCGGAGACCAGCGAGGCGCTGGGATTTGGTTTTCGCTGCGGTTTTCTAGGGCTGTTGCACATGGAGATCATCCAGCAGCGGCTGGAGGGGGAGTGCGACCTCGATTTGGTGCAGACCGCGCCCAACGTCACCTACGAAATCATTCGCCGAGGTGGCGAACGGCTGGAGATCCACCGTCCGCAGGAGGTGCCAGACTCGGGAGACATCGAAGAGTTCCGCCAGCCGATTGTGCGAGTCAATTTCGTCTTGCCCACCGAGTACATCGGCACCGTCATGACGCTCTGCCAGGACCGCCGTGGAGTGCTCAAGGCGAATGATTACCTGTCTCCTACGCGAGCCCTGGTCAGTTATGAATTGCCGCTGGCCGAGGTGATCTATGACCTCCACGACAAACTCAAAAGCTCGACGCGCGGCTACGGAACAATGGACTACGAACTGATCGGGTACCAACCAGCCGATCTGGTCCGTATGGACATTCTGGTCAACGCCAAGCGGGTTGATGCGTTGAGCATCATCTGCGACCGCAAGGACGCGGACCGTCGCGGTCGAGCGGTAGTCAAGAAGCTCAAAGAGGAAATCGATCGACACATGTTCGAGATCGCCGTGCAGGCGGCGATCGGTTCGCGGGTCATCGCCCGTGAAACTGTCCCGGCCATGAGAAAGAACGTTACCGCCAAATGCTACGGTGGCGATATCACACGCAAGCGAAAGCTTTGGGCCAAACAGCGTGAAGGAAAGAAACGGATGAAGTCGATCGGTTCGGTCGACATCCCCCAGAAAGCCTTCATGGCGGTTTTGGATACCGGCAGCGAAAAGTAAGTCGATATAAGGCGGCTCATCGCCGTCGCGATCCACAGCGGCTAGGGACCTGGCGTGGGGCTTCGCGATGCGTCGTTTACGTCATGGCGATGATCGCCTTGATCACCTTGCTTGCCGGGTCGACCCACTCGGGAAACCGATCGGCTGCCTCACGGAATGTCGCCTGGTGCGTGATCCAGGGGACCGTGTCGATCTTCCCCGCCTCGATCGCTCTCAAGATCTCCGGAAAATCGCTTGATCGCGCATTGCGGCTTGCCATCAGCGTCAGCTCGCGACGGTGCATGACAGCAGCATGCGGGAACTCCAGATTGGCCTGGGTGATTCCGACATAAACCAGCCTTCCACCGAAGGCGCAGTACTCCATCGCCGTCGACATGCTGGCCGCACTTCCCGTGGCATCGATCACCACATCGGCCATCCGGCCGTCGGTCCACTTTCGAACGTGATCGATCGCCTGCTGTGGTTGGGACGGATCGAGCCGAATGACGGTGTCGATCCCCATCCGTTCTTGGACGAAGCAAAGACGATCTTGGCTTAGATCCAGGACCGCGATACGGGCCTGAGCGAGTTTGGCGAACTCCAGGACCGAAAGGCCGATCGGACCTGCACCGATCAGCAGGAGCGATTCTTGTGAGCGGCAGCCACTTCGATCGACTGCATGCTTGCCGATCGCCAGGGTTTCTACTAACGCCAGCTGTTCCATCGTCAGAATCTTGGAAGGATGGAGTTTCCTGGCTGGCAGAAGAATCGTCTCGGTCAGCCCTCCATCGCACATGACTCCCAGCGTCTTGTGATGCTCGCAGCAGTTGGTCAGGCCCCGTTGGCACGAATAGCATCGCTGGCAGTTGAGGTACGGTTCGACCGCGCACCTGTCACCGACGGCATGGTTCGATACACCTTCCCCCAGGGCGAGGATTTCTACCCCCAGTTCATGGCCAGGAATTCGGGGGTAACTGAAGAAAGGCATCTTCCCGAGATAGCCTCCGATGTCGGTGCCGCAAACCCCCACACGGTGCACCCGCACCAATGCCTCACCGGGGCCTGGTGGGCCTGGAGAGGGAATATCGATGTAACGGAACGTTCTGGGGCTTTCCAGTTGCAGCGCTTGCATGGATTTCGCGTCTCTTATTTCAAAGGAAACCAGGGGGATTGCCAGTTGCCGGATCCTCACCGGGATGTCGCCAAGTGGTGGTTTCGGCTTGGTAGGGTTGGTCCAATTGGGTTGGCGAATCGATGGGGTCTACCCTCACGGCAACCTGCATCTGCTTCAGCTGTCCCCCCAGGTAAAGCCCGTTGATGGGGGTGACGTCTCGAAAATCCCGCCCCCAGGCAAGTGTCACATGTTCGTGACCGACCAGGGTGCGATTGGTGGGGTCTAGATCGATCCATCCCAGTGGACCAGCGTGGATGGAAAGCCATGCGTGGGATGCGTCGGCACCGATCAGTGCACGCGCTCCTTCCGGTGGATAGGTCTTCAGATAACCGCTGACGTAGCGGGCCGCTAGGCCTGCGATGCGGGCACAGCCGATGGCGACATGGGCAAAGTCTTGGCAAACCCCCCGCCGCTGCTGGAGCACCTCGACCAGTGGCGTGTCGATGGCGGTCGACTGTGGCCGATACTCAAACGATCCATGAATCAGCTCATAAAGCGCCACGATGGCAGAAAGGATGGGGCGACCTGGTGTGAAAACTTCTTGCGAAATCTCCCTCAGCTCATCGATCAAAGGCACATATCGAGATGCAAACGCAAATTGCCAAAGGGGCTGATCACCAGTGACCTGATCACCAGTGAATCCGTAGGAGCCCGAGCGGAAGGCGGCGGTTTCCCAGGGTGGGCTGTTCTCGATGATATCGTTCGGCACGGGAATTCGGTCGATTTGGACTAAGGCCCGATGCAGGATCTCGAGCGACTGATGCGGCTGCAGAAGCTCGAAATAGGAGACTTCATTCCCAAACCAGTCGTGACGGTGAAACCAGTGCTGTGGTTTGGGATCGCTGAGGATGGAGTGTTCCAGAAGTTTCTGGGACGCATCGGACCGGGGAGTCAGCCGGAGTTGGTTCTGCGAGTAAGAGACCGGGGAGGTGTACTCGTAATAGGTTCGGTGTTCGATGCGGTAGGTGGTGGGCAACTTCGCTTCGATCCTGCACAAATCGTTGGGTCGGTCCATGGCCGCTCAGGTCCCCTGAGGTCGGGTGGCCTGGGCATGAATCAAGTACTGAGCGTTGATCAGGTGGAACAGCTGGTGCAGTCTCGACATCAGCGATCCAGACCACAGGTGCAGCGAACCGTGCTGCCAGGATCGATCGGCATGCGCCAGTTGGTGAGGGGTCAGGCTTTGGAGCTCACGGTGCATCGCTTCAGCCAACTGCACCCCCTCTTCCTCGTCGGGCAATTCACACGCTTCGGCTAGGTGCCTGACATGCTCCACGATCCATTCTAACTGGTAGGCGATGCTTCGCGGATTGGTGTCGTCGGTGACCAGCAAATCCAGCACTCCCTCGAACGACCATGCCGCCAAGTAGCGGGCTCGGTACGTCAGCAGGCAATCGCTGGCGTCGATCATCGCTTCCCATTCGGCAGGGATTGGCAGTTCCTGAGCGGTCAGTTGATGGACCACGGCCGCCATGCCGACCGCACGCTCCAGTCGCCGTCCCAGATCCAGGCTGCGCCAAGCCAGCGTGCGCGTCATGCTTTCGGCAACCATCCCGAAGAAGGCCGAAACGTCATGGACGATAGCGTTGAGTCGATCGATGCTGTCGCGCGCTACCGGGTCGGGGTGATGATCGGCACGCGCGGATCTATCGAGTCGCCCTAGCGTGTGCCAGGCGTCCAATGAGAGGCGATCCCGAAGCATGGATGCGAGCCTACGGATGTTGGCGATGTCCGACAGCAGCGGTTGCCACGGAAGCTGGTCGGCTTGGAACTGATTGAGTATCGGTGCCAGCAACGGGAGCGAAGCGGCCAGTTCGGGAACGGCATAACCGGGGTCCACCAGGCCGCGATTGGCCAGCTGGCGGATTAGCCCCCGCCACTCGGGTACCTCCGACGCATTGGCTTCACCCAAGGATCGCTGGATGGTTGTCCTCAGCAGCCTGGCACCGCCATCAATCCGCTCTACATAGCGACCAAGCCACAGCAGGTTGTCGGCGACTCGGCTGGTCAATTCGCTTCCGGCGCGACGGCGTGAAGTCTCCGAGGGAAGCGTCGCTGAAAGCAACGTGACGGGTGGTTGAGGCGTCTGGGCACAAACCCAGACATCCTTGCTGATCTCTCCCCCCAGGCTGTCCCGCTCCAGCAACTCCAGGCTCCCTGCAACCCGCGCCAATCCTCCTGGCATGACGAGGTAATCTCCCTGGCCGTCGGCCACCAGAAAGACCCGCAGCGCTACGGGCATCGCTTCAATCAACCCCTCGCGACAACTGGGGATGACCGAACGAGAGATTTTCTGTTGAGCGACGTACTTGCGAGGCATTTGGCGAGCCAATTGCTCGACCTGATCCCACGATTCCAACTCGGGGCTGGCGGCCGCGCGGACTCTCCCGACGCGGTAGGCGCTGGCGATTTTAGGAGGCGTCGAATCCCAGTGGATCAGCGGCTTCGGTCGATCCAGCCATTGGGTAGGAATCGAAGGAAGGGCCAGTGGCGTCCCGGTCCAGGCTTGGCAGATCGAATCGAGGAAGGGAGAGAGGGCCGCCGACTCCACTAAGGAACTGCCCAGCGAGTTGATCACACGCACGTTCCCGCCTCGCACCGCTTCGATCAGACCCGCCACTCCCCATCGCGGGTCGCTCTGCAGTTCCAGCGGATCGCAGAACTGATCGCTGAATCGCCGCACCAGCACGTCGACAGGAAGTAGACCTCCAAGCGTCTTGAGCATCACTCGGCGGTTGCGCACCGTCAGGTCAGCGCTCTCAACCAACGCGTAGCCAAGGTAGCGAGCCAAGTAGACATCTTCGAAGTAGCCGGGTGTATTGGGGCCCTGAGTCCAGATGGCGATGCGAGGATTGGGGGCCGACCAGGGGGACTGGTCTGCCAAAAGACGCCGCATCGCAATGAAGAAGGGGGCGTGCCGCTGGACATGACAGTCCTGGAACGCCTGAGGGTAGACTCGCGACAGGACGACGCGATTCTCCAAGGCATAGCCCATTCCCAAAGGCGCATCGGTCCTGTCGGCGACCACGTGCCAATGTCCCCGGCGGTCGCGAGCCAATTCGGCGCTGTAGAAATGCAGCGCTGTGGTTCCCTCATGCAGCAGGCCATGAAAGGAAGGAAGGTAGCCCGGATGCGCGAAAAGCAGTTCGGGCGGGATCAACCCCTCGGCCAGTGAACGCTGACGACCGTAAAGATCGAGGATCAGTCGATTGAGCAATCGGGCGCGCTGGCGAAGCCCGATGGCCAGGCTCTCCCATGCCTCCTGGCTCCATGGCCAAACCACTGGATCGACTTTCCATGGCCGTGCAGCATCGCCCGAACCGGTCGCCATCCAGGAGATCGTGCCATGATCCCGGACCAATCGTTCGATTCTTCGAACCGCTTCCGACCACTTCAACTGCCGGACTTCGGGGTGCTCCAGAAATCGCTGCCAGGGACTTGATGCCCTCTCAGTTTGCACCCCAAGCTCATCAAACTCTCCTGATGGAGGTCGGTAGGCGACCTGGAGTTTTTGCCAAGAGTCGTCCTGGTCTCCAAGTGGCTCCATCGACAATCTCACCTCCCCATTTCCGCCCTGAAACAGTGCGTCCCACCTGGAGACGATTGTCATTCCACTCAAGAGCTCCTGGCAGAGATCCGATGCCGCACCAGGCAATCGCCTCTAGATCCAGAGACTGGCCAGTCCTAGCAACACACCGATACCGACCATGAAGCCGGTGATCCATACCCCGGTCTGCCAAGCGTAGCGAAGGATTAAATCCCGTCGTTCGTGCCGCGTCGCTGCGATGACCAGGGAGATAGCCACCACCAGCGGCAGGTACCAGAACATGTAACTGGGACTCATCGTGATCGACATCGATCGGCTCCTTGAACCTCACCTTCGAATCACCTCAATCCCGTTGGATGGAGAATGACTCAGGCGGTGACACTCGATTGGCAGCGGCTGTTGGTGCTACGACAGACATGCAAGTTCGTCAGGAAAGATCGCTCTCCTGCAACGCTCCCGTGCTGCGCAGTGCAAGGGAAAGGTCGAGCCGTTTTGCGTCGTCCCAAAGCCCTTCCAGGTCGTAAAAGGCTCGGCTCTCCTCGTCGAACAAGTGAACCACGACTCCACCGTAATCGAGCACAATCCAGCGCCCATCCTCGACCCCGGAGAGTCCAAGCCGCCGCTCCCCAAGTTCCTTGCGGAGCATTCGGTCGATCTCTTCGCTGATGGCGACCAGTTGTCGACGGGAAGTCCCCGTAGCGATCACAAAACAATCGAAAATGGGCGTCTGCTCGGAGACATCCAGAACGACGATCTGCTGACCACGAAACTCGGCTGCAATCCGCGCCGCCGCCATCGCGACTCGGCGACTGGCCTCCCGCTGCTCGGCCAAGCTGGGGGCCTGCGACGCCGCTCCCCTGGAACCGGCCTCAGCGGGAATTCCCTCCCGACCCTCATCCCCCTGCGTATTACTCATGCAACCAATAAACCTCTGAATCTTCTGCGTTTAGGAATCTTTTTCACGGAGGCGACGCAAGGTCTTGTCGCTGCCGTATCGAAGGAGTCGGACCGTCCCAAATCTTTGCGATCTATCGCCCTCGCATCAATTGACCTCTGGTCATCATACCCGAACAGCCCCCAGGCCGAGAAGCTTTCTCGAGCGATCCGCCTAGCGAGGTTGGCTATCGCGACGGCCCAAAGATAGACGATCGATCTCGGCTGGCTCTCAGCAGCCAGTCCCCTGACTAAATCTTTTTACCACCAAATCCCTAGGAGTTTCCCTCATGGCAGATTGGATTGAACCGGGTCAAAAGGCCCCTGCGTTTTCAGCACCGACCGATCAAGGCAAGGTAGCTAAGCTGAAAGACTACGCTGGACAGTTCTTGGTTCTCTATTTTTATCCTCGCGATGACACCCCCGGATGCACCAAAGAGGCATGCGCCTTCCGAGATCAATCGAAGGAATTTTCGAAGCTTGGTGCATCGGTACTTGGCGTCAGCACCGATTCGGTCGCATCGCACCAGAAATTTCAGAAAAAATTTGAGCTGAACTTCCCGCTGCTGGCCGACGAAGACCATGCGATCGCGGAAGCTTTTGGGGCGTGGCGCGAGAAAAACATGTACGGGAAGAAATCGATGGGAATCCAACGCTCGACCTACCTAATCGGCCCCGACCAGAAGGTAGTCCAGGTTTGGAAGAAAGTGCAGGTCGAAGGCCATGATCAAGAGGTAATCGAAGCGATCCAGGCCGCAAAAAAGACGAAAGACTGAATCCGCGGCTCCCTGACAGCGGAAGACCCTCCCCTGAGGGGGGTGGTTTCCGGCGAGTTCTTGGTCGCCCAGCGGGCGGATGGGGAGACAGAGGTGGTGGAGCGAAAGAAAAAAGAACTAGCGACTTTGATTTGCGATTGACGATGTTGCACGTCGATCGATATCTTCTTACCTTCCCTGACCCGGCGGACGTCCAAAAAGATGGCTGAACGGGGTCTGCGGACGGAAAAACATTGGGTTTTTGGGCAATAGCCTTCCTTTGGGGTGCTTGAACGTGTCAACTGGATCGCATGAAGTCATTCGGATTCGAATGGAAGCTTATGACCATGCTGTGCTCGACCAGAGCGCCATGGAGATCGTAGAGACGGCCAAGCGAACCCATTCTGAGGTGCACGGTCCAATTCCACTGCCGACCCGGGTGGAGCGGTACACCGTTCTTTCGGGACCGAATATCGACAAGAAGGCACGCCAGCAGTTCGAGATTCGGACTCACAAGCGTTTGATCGATATCAAGCAGGCAACTGCACGCACGATTGAGGCGCTCAATAAATTGAGTCTTCCCGCTGGGGTCGATATCAAGATCAAGGCGACTGCTCGATAGTGTCGATTACTGGGTTTCCAGGACCTGATGTTTGGGTGCTAGCGAAATGAAACGGAGGCCATTGAGGTAATTTGTCGAGTCGGACGACTGAGAGCAGTTCGGCGATTGCGGCATCTCCTCCATGGCAAGCGCGATTCACACGGGATAATGCGATGACTAAAGGTATACTCGGCCGCAAGGTCGGAATGACGACGGTATTTCAGCAGGATGGAACGGCAGTACCGGTGACGGTGCTAGAAGCCGGCCCCTGTTCGATCACTCAAGTTCGCACCCTGGATCGCGATGGCTATTCGGCTGTCCAACTTGGATTCTCGGACAAGCCTCGTCGCCTTGCCCGGCGTTCTGAAAGGGGGCATGTTGCTCCCATCGGCAGTATTCGTAGCAAAAAGCAGGCCGCTGCTGGGATTCCTGTAGGGGATCGAGCGGGTTGCGAGCCGAAGCGATTCGTTCGAGAGTTCCGGCTTGCTGAGTCGGCTCAGTTCCCGGTCGAATTGGCCGTGGGTGGTTCTGTGACGGTCAACATTCTTGATGGTGTTGCAGCTGTCGATGTCACTGGGATCACCAAGGGGTGTGGTTTCCAGGGGACGATGAAGAAGCACGGATTCAAGGGGCAGCGTGCGACGCACGGTGTCAAGAAGGTGTATCGTCATCCCGGGGGTACCGGTGCTGGTACCTACCCAGGGAACACGATCAAGGGAAAGAAGATGGCTGGTCGCTATGGAAGCGATCGTGTCACGATGAGAAATTTGAAGGTGGTGCGTGTTGACGCTGACAACCACCTGCTTCTGGTTCGCGGGGCGGTACCCGGTCCAGCGGGTGCGTTCGTGATCATCCGCGAGACGAACAAGTTGGGCTAGAAAGCTTGCACGGGACGATTTGTCTGCCAGTCCTTGAAGGAATTGTGAGATGTCATCGGTGAAGTTGCCGGTTTACAGCCAGAGTGGCGAGAAGGTTGGGGAGTACGAGATCAACCCCAGCGAGATCGCGCCAACGGTCAACAAGCAGTTGTTGCACGACGCCGTCGTGATGTACCTGGCCAATCGTCGGCAGGGTTCGGTGAAGACCAAATCCCGAGGCGAGGTTTCTGGTTCCACGAAGAAGATGTACAAGCAGAAGGGTACTGGCCGGGCGCGTATGGGTTCCAAGCGAACGCCCCAGAGGCGTGGTGGCGGACACGCGAACTCGCGTCAGCCCCGCTCTTGGTACTATCGACTCAATCGGAAAGCAGTACAACTCGCCACACGCATGGCGCTAGCACACAAACTGCAGCACGGTTCGGTGGTGGTGCTTGATCGGTTGCAGATCGACGCACCCAAGACGAAGGTGATGGCGGAGACGCTTCGCAAGATGGGGTTGGAGGGGAAGACGGCAACTCTGGCGACCGCCTCGGTGGATCGCAATGCTTACCTGAGCGGTAGGAACATTGCGGGTCTGTCGGTCTCGCCAGTCACTGACCTGAATGCTCTTTCGATTCTCGCGCCAAAGACCTTGGTGATGACTAGGGAAGCGATCGAGTGGGTGGCATCGAAGTCGAAAGCCAAGGTGTCGGCCTGATCGATGATGAAGGGGCTGTAGGTCATCCATCGCGTTCATAGCGTTTGGTTGAATGACGCGGAAGGCGGAAAGGGTACTGGGAAGATGACGACCAAGCAAGCAAATGCAAAGCAAAAGCCATTCGGAATTCAGTTGCAGGCCCATCAAGTCGTGGTGCGGCCGTTGCTGACCGAAAAGGGAATACACCGCGCATCGCGCAACAATCAGTACGCGTTCGAGATCCATCCGAACGCGACAAAGGATGATGTGCGATCGGCCATTGAAGAGCTTTTCAATGTGAAGGTCATTCGTGTTGCCACTCAGAACAAGCACGGGAAGAGTCGTCGCTTCCGTAACCGAGTCACACCGGCTCGGCCCTGGAAAAAGGCGATTGTGACGTTGCACAGTGAGCATCGTCTCGATTTCTTCTAAGCCACGCAACCTGACAACGACAACTCAGTCAAGTGGGACTTCGAAACCACTGGGGAAGAGAAGAAGATGGGGATTCGAGTTTACAAGCCAACATCCGCTGGGCGTCGCAACGCTTCGGTGAGTGATTTCGCCGAGTTGACCGAGGGTTACACCCCTGAGAAGTCATTGATGTTGCGGTTGCGCAGGCCTGGTGGAAGAAACAACCAAGGCTTCATCACGGCTCGGCACCGCGGCGGCGGACACAAGCGATTGTATCGAGTCATTGACTTCCATCGCACCAAAGATGGCGTTTTAGGGCGTGTCGATTCAGTACAGTACGATCCGAATCGCTCGGCTCGTATTGCCCTGGTGCACTATCAGGATGGCGATAAGCGGTACATCATAGCGCCAGACGGGATGAAGGCGGGGCAAGTGATTCAGAATGGATCGGACGCTCCGCCTGTAATGGGCAACTGCCTTCCGATGAAGAACATTCCGCCTGGAACGGAAGTATGTTGCGTGGAGATGACTCCGGGGCGTGGAGCTGCCTTGTGTCGATCGGCTGGTGTGTCGGCGATCCTGATGGCTCGCGAGGGGACCTGGGCCCAGTTGCAGCTGCCCAGCGGGGAAGTGCGGCGTGTACCGAATCGTTGCCGGGCGACGATCGGGAAGATCAGCAACACCGACCACGATGCGATCCTTATTGGAAAAGCTGGTCGCAACCGCTGGAAAGGGATTCGTCCTTACGTCCGCGGAACTGCGATGAATCCGCACGATCACCCTCACGGTGGTGGTGAAGGCCGAACGAAGGGTGGTCGTCATCCAGTGAGCCCTACCGGCAAGTTGGCTAAGGGTGGTTCCACACGTAGGCCTCGCAAGCCCTCCAACACAGCGATTGTCCGGCGACGGCGGTCGGTGCGGTACGGGCAGTTGAAGTTGAAGTAATGGATCGATGAAAGCGGATGGGGGTGCTACTCTGACCGGTAAATTGGGCAGGTTAGCGGCTCGGTAGACGAATCGACGAAAGTTGAAGGAACAGGTGCATCGGTTATGGGAAGGTCAACTAAAAAGGGGCCGTTTGTCGACCCCAAGGTCTTTGCCAAGGTGATGAAAGGTCGGGAGTCGGGAGCTAGCGCACCGATTACGACTTGGGCAAGACGTTGCACGATTGTTCCGGAGTTTGTCGGTGCTACCTTCATGGTGCACAATGGCAAAACGCACATCAAAGTCTTCGTCACCGAAGACATGGTTGGGCACAAGCTGGGCGAGTTTGCACCGACGCGGACATTCCGTGGTCACGGCGGCAAGGGAAAGAAGTAGGCTGAGGTTTGGTCAGGAAGTCAGGAACATCCAAGATGTCATACCGAGCAGTCCATAAGTACGCTCGCATCAGCGCCCGAAAGGTGCGGCCGCTGGCGGATATGGTCCGCGGCAAATTTGCCGACGAGGCGCTGGAAATCCTGCGGTACCAGCCGGCTCGAGGGGCCCGTTTGCTGGAGGCCGTGTTGCAGAGTGCGGTCGGCAGCGCTCGCGACCCCGATCAGAATCAGGGCCAGTCGATTGGTCCGGAAGAATTGGTGGTGGTGGAGGCGAAGATCGACGGGGGGCCGACCTTCAAGCGGATCCGCCCGATGTCTCGTGGACAGGCCTTCGGCATTCTCAAGAGGACAGCTCATATCACCGTCGAATTGGAGCGGATCTCGGATCTGTAGTGGTGCACCATGGGACAAAAGGTTAATCCGGTCGCGTTTCGAACTGGCATTGTCATTGGCTGGAAAAGCCGGTGGTATGCGAGTAAGAAGGAGTACGCCGAGCTTCTGGTCGAAGATCAGAAGATCCGTAACTTCATTAAGAAGCATCCCACCAAGACGCAGTACCGTGCTGCAGGGATCGACCGCATTGAAATTGAGCGGACCCGCGACGAGGTACGTGTTTTGTTGCACGTCGCTCATCCTGGGTTGATCATCGGGAAAAAGGGCCAGGATGTCGAGGTATTGCAGGAAGAACTGCAGAACCTGATCGGCCGTCGGGTCAATTTGAAGATTGAAGAAGTAAGTCGTCCGGAGATTCAGGCGCAGTTGGTTGCAGAAGATCTGGCCCAGCAGATCGCTAAGCGGGCCAGTTTTCGACGGACGATGAAGCGTGCTATCGAGCAAACGATGGAGGCGGGTGCCAAAGGGATCAAGATCCAGATGGCAGGACGACTCGGTGGTGCGGAAATGGCACGACGCGAAAAAGCCAATGCTGGGGCGCTGCCTTTGAGCACCCTGCAGGCGAAGATCGACTACGGTTTCGCCGAAGCATCGACGCCGCAAGGCAATATCGGAATTCAGGTTTGGATCAATCAGGGTACTTACGCGGGAGATGGTAGCGATGGCGCTGATGCCCAAGCGGGTCAAGCACCGAAAAAGCCAAAGAGGACGCATAAAAGGTAATGCGACGCGCGGCAATAAGGTCGTCTTCGGCGATTTCGGACTACAGTGCGTTCAGCCTGGTTGGATCCGAGCCCAGACGATCGAAGCCGGTCGTATCGCAGCTAACCAGTATGTCCGTGGCGAAGGTCGCCTTTACATTCGGATTTTCCCAGACAAGCCGGTTTCATCGAAACCACTTGAGACCCGTATGGGTAAGGGGAAGGGAGAACCGGAGTACTGGGTGGCCGTCGTGAAACCGGGAACAGTCCTTTACGAACTGGCGGGGGTAAGCGAGCAACAGGCGAAGGTTTGTTTCGCTCGTTTGGCTGCCAAGATGCCAGTCAAGGTGAGATTAGTTCGCAGACGGCCAGCGTAGCTAGCTGTCGGTCTTGCGGGGGGCCTCAGGTGATTCCCCGACGGGATGCGAATCGCAAATAGGTAAGGGAATTGATGATGAAGATAGCAGAGCTTCGCGAGATGAGCGACGAGCAATTGGAGCTGACTGCGAAAGAGGCGGCTGAGACGCTCTTTCGGGTACGAATCCAGGCGCAGACCGAGCGGGTGACAAAGCCCAGCGTGGTTCGTAGCAACCGTCGCTTGATAGCTCAGGTTCGAACGCTTCAACGGGAGCGAGCGGGCAAGAGCAGCTAGGGTTGCTGGACGCTGCCCTTCGTTGCGGCGGTTTCTAGCAGGTGTGAATTGAGGCAGGCAGACAACGCAACTGGATCAATCGGGAACAGTCAAGATGCCAAGGCGCGTGTTGGTGGGTGTCGTCAAGTCGGATCGCGTGTCGCAATTGCGGCGGATTGAAATTGAACGGCTTGTTCGACACAAGAAGTACAAGAAGATCATCCGGAATCGGACGGTCTGTCACGCGCACGATGCCGACAACGTATCGTCCATCGGCGACCGGGTGGAAATCGAAGAGACTCCTCCCATGTCGAAACTGAAGCGTTGGCGGGTGGTCCGCGTGGTGGAAAAGAACAGAGAAGTCGACCTCGCCTCGATGAAGGCAAGGCGTAGCGAGGCGGCTGCCAGCGATGAGCTGACGGCGGTCGTAGGGGAGTAAAGCAGCGATGATCCAGCAGGAAACCAGATTGCAGGTGGCAGATAACACCGGCGCCAAGGAAGTGATGTGCATCAAGGTGCTTGGAGGATCGCGACGCCGATTCGCCGGGATCGGAGATGTGATCATTTGCTCGGTGAAGAGTGTGATTCCTGGCAGCGAAATCAAGAAAAAGGCGGTGGTGCGTGCCGTAGTGGTGCGTTGCAAGCAGCCGAGCCGCCGGCCCGATGGTAGCTACATTCGCTTTGACAGCAACGCGGTGGTGATCATCGACAAAGATTCGAATCCTCGCGGGACTCGTATTTTCGGCGCTGTAGCGCGAGAATTGCGGGATTTGAATTTCATGAAAATCGTCAGTTTGGCGAGCGAGGTGGTCTGATGTGGATTCGAATCAATGACATGGTGGAAGTGATCTCTGGTCGCGACCGCGGACAGCGCGGGAAGGTCCTGAAGATCGATCGGGAAGGGAACCGCGTCGTTGTGGAAGGGATGCAGCGTGTTTACAAGCATGTTCGCAAGTCCCAGCGCAATCCACAGGGGGGTAGGCTTTCCAAGGAGTCCTACATCGACGCGTCGAACGTGATGCTAGTCTGCCCGCAGACCGGGAAGAGGACGCGCGTCGGTGTTCGATTGACCGCGTCGGGGGCGAAGGAGCGATTTGCTAAGAAGAGTGGTGTGTCGCTTGGGGAAATTTCTCCAGCCAGTCGTTCCTGAGTTCAAGTCAACGTACGGTATCGCAGTAGGTCTTCAACCTGGGATCACGATAGCCTGGTAAATCGTGGCAGACGAGACCTGAATTATTAGAGGGAAATGAGTAACCCGATGGCTCCTCGATTGCAACTGAAGTACCAGCAGGAGATCGCTCCGGAATTGGCGAAGCGGCTGGAGATTTCCAATGTGATGGCGGTCCCTCGTCTTGAGAAGGTCATCATCAACATGGGCGTCGGATCTGCGATGCAGGATAAGAAGAACCTGGACATTGCGGCCGACGCACTGACGGAGATTGCTGGACAACGGCCAGTGCTCACGAAGAGTCGCGCGTCGATCGCGGGGTTTCGTCTGCGAGAAGGGGTTCCGATCGGTGCCAAGGTGACGCTGCGGCGGGCAAGGATGTACGAGTTCCTGGATCGACTGATCAGTATTGTTCTCCCGCGTGTTCGCGACTTTCGCGGCGTCAGTCGAACGGCGTTCGATGGCAATGGGAACTATTCGCTTGGGCTTTCCGAACAGTTGGTTTTCCCGGAGCTGAATCCGGACAAATTCACCAAGCCCCAAGGGATGAACATCACCGTTGTGACGAGTGCTGCGACGAACGAAGAAGCATTCCAGTTGCTGGAGTTGCTGGGGATGCCTTTCCGTGCTCCACGGAAGCCGAAAGGCACCTGAGAGATTAGCCAATTGAAGTGTCAATGAACGACAGGTTCCTGGTTTTTGAATTGGAAGCGTAAGCTGTGGCAAGCAAAAGCAAGATCGCGAAGGCAAATCGCGAACCGAAATTTTCGACGCGGCGGGAGAACCGCTGCAAGTTGTGCGGACGCCCCCGCGCCGTTTTCCGCAAGTTTGGAATCTGTCGCATTTGTTTTCGTAAACTGGCGGACCAGGGCTTGATTCCTGGTGTCCGCAAGGCGAGTTGGTAAGGAGGGGATAGCACACCATGATGACCGACCCAATCGCCGATATGTTGACCCGAATTCGCAATGCGGTGCGCGTTGAGCGACCGTTTGTGGAGATGCCCTTGTCGAGTGTTCGACGCGGTTTGGCCGAAGTGCTGAAGCGCGAAGGATACATCTGGGATGTCACGGAAGTCGATGGCGAAACGTTTAAGCAGCTGCGGCTGGAGTTGAAGTACGGGCCCAACGGCGAGCGATTGATTCAAAACATCAAGCGAGTCAGCAAGCCTGGACGACGCGTTTACGCCAAAAGCAAGGAGTTGCGTCCGGTCCTCAACGGCCTGGGAATCTCCATTGTCAGCACCAGCCGAGGCGTGCTCAGCGATCGCGAAGCGAGGCAGCAGAATCTCGGTGGCGAAATCCTTTGTGAAGTTTGTTAGTGGACTGGTAGCAACATGTCACGCATTGGTAGAAAACCGGTCTCTGTGCTCGATGGCGTCAAGGTCAGCGTCGCTGGCCGTACGGTCAGCGTCGAAGGTCCCAAGGGGAAACTGGCGCTGGAGCATCGGCCGGAGTTGACAGTCGAAGTGTCCGGCGACGGAAAGAGCGTTTCGGTCAATCGCCAGGATGACGAGCGAATGAGTCGTTCGTTGCATGGCCTGACCAGGGCTCTGATCAGCAACATGGTTGTTGGCGTCAAGAACGGGTACGAAAAGCGTCTTGAGATTCAAGGGGTTGGATACCTTGCCGCCATCAAGGGGAAGGTATTGCAGTTGCGCGTTGGATTCGCCAACGAGTTGCAGGTGGACATTCCCGACGGGCTGGATGTGACTTGCCCCGACCAGACCCACGTGGTGATTAAGGGTTGTGACAAGCAGCAGGTCGGTCAATTTGCTGCAGCAGTTCGGTCGTTGCGAAAGCCGGAACCGTACAAGGGCAAGGGGATTCGCTATCAGGGCGAAGTGGTCAAGATCAAGGCAGGTAAGAGCGCGAACTAAGGTGACCGTTCCAGGTGATCTGCGTTCGATCCGATTGGGCGTGGTGGTCCAGGCGACAAGAGAGAGAGTGTGGGACTGTGAAGATTCGAAAGATTGTCAACGGACAGCGGCTTCGAAGGAAGTATCGAGTTCGCAACAAGATCCGCGGAACTGCCGATCGTCCACGGCTTACAGTCCACCGGACATTGACTGGATTCTCCGCGCAACTAATCGATGACCTGGCGGGGAAGACTTTGGTCTCCGGGTCGACCCGCGAGAAAGACTTGCGAGGGTCGATCGGCTACGGCGGTAATTGCGCCGCTGCTGCGAAACTTGGAAAGGTGGTGGCGGAGCGTGCGAAGGCGGCGGGGATCGAGCGGGTTGCGTTCGATCGTGGACACTGCCGTTATCACGGGCGCGTCGCTGCATTTGCAGATGCGGCACGCGAGGCTGGACTGGATTTCTGATTCGGAACAAGACACAGGGCATCGCCCAAACATTTTGTAGTGAGTGGAGCATAGCGTGTCAAAGACTACTGAGACCGGCACACAGCAGGGTGATTTGATTGATCGGGTGCTGAAGATCAAGCGGTGCGCAGCGGTCGTCAAAGGGGGCCGGCGTTTCTCGTTTGCTGCCTTGGTCGTCGTAGGCGATGGCAAGGGACGTGTGGGCTACGGCTACGGCAAGGCCAACGAAGTACCCCCCAGCGTCGCGAAGGCTCAGAAGCAGGCGATGAGGGATATGGTTGATGTGCCCGTTGTGGATGGAACCATCCCGCACGCGGTCTGGGGTCATTACGGGGCCGCTAGAGTTCTTCTAATGCCTGCCAGCCCCGGTACAGGCATCATCGCAGGGCAGGCGGTGCGTGCTGTTTGTGAAGCAAGCGGTATTCATGACATCCTGACCAAGAGCTTCAGTTCGAACAATCCAACGGTTTTGATCAAAGCTACCTTCGATGCACTCCGCAAATTGCGGACTCGTGAAGACGTAGCGCGTTTGCGAGGAGTGAGCGTCTGATGGGACTCCATGAAGTCAATGAAGGTATTCAGACCAACCGGAAGCGGAAGCGCCTCGGGCGGGGTTTAGGATCTGGTCTGGGCAAGACATCCGGCCGCGGAAGTAAGGGTCAGAAGTCCCGCAACGGTTACTCGAGGCACCCCACGTTCGAAGGTGGGAACTTGCCGATGGTTCGCCGTGTGCCTAAGCGAGGATTCAATAACCGATTCGCTCGTACCGTCTACGCCATCAACGTTGGTGAATTGAACCGACGCTTTGATGGGACACAGCCCATCACTCCGGAGCTGTTACGGTCCAGTGGCGTGGTCAAAGTCGTTTGCGACGAAATCAAGGTCCTCGGGGAAGGGGATGTCACCAAGAAGTTGCAGGTGGTTGCCAACCATATCAGCCAGTCCGCTCGAGAGAAAATCGAGAAGGCGGGTGGGACGGTAACTGTCGTAGCGGCACGCCGCACCCCTGACGAGCGGGTCGAGGCGTTGCAAGCCGGGCAAGGTTGATTGAGTGAGGGTGGTCGTTCAATATGGACAACCAGCCTCGATATGGCGAGAATAAGTCCGACCAGAGTCGGTAGCCTAGTATTGCCCGGGCCGCTAGTCAGTGGTCCGGGATTTTTTTTGTCGATACTCCCCCGCGATGCGATCGTGGGATGCTAGAAGGATCGCCAGCATGTTGGAAAAACTACGTGTTGTTTTCACCATACCCGAGTTGCGGCAGAAAATCCTTTTGACGCTGCTTCTGCTGGGTGTGTACCGCATCGGCTATCAGATTCGTTTACCGGTAGTCAAAAACACGTTCCAGCAGTCGGCAAGCGACCTGAACTCCTTTCTGGAAAAAGTTTCGGTCTTTGCGGCAACAGATCTGCGATCGCTGACCATATTTGGGCTGGGGATCATGCCCTATATCTCGGCATCGATCATTTTTCAGTTGCTGGGTACTTTCTGGCCGCCGATCGAGCGATTGCGGAAAGAAGGGGAAGCGGGTCGGAAGAAGATCAACGAGTACACTCGGTACCTCACGGTGCTCATCTGTGTGATCCAGAGCTGGGTGTATTTGAGATACATGGGAATGGACGGCCAGACTGGGCGGGTGGCTGAGCAGTTTTTCGCCGATGGGACGCAGACGCTTTCCTTTGGATGGCAAATTGCGGCAGTGGCCATCATGACCTGCGGCACCGTTTTTCTGATGTGGCTTGGCGAGCAGATCGATGAGTATGGAATCGGAAACGGAATCAGCCTCCTAATCATGGCGGGGATTGTGGCACAGATGCCCAAGGCGATTTGGGACATCCGGCAGAATATGCAGTCGTCTCTATCCGGTCTGACGCAAGGAAAGATCGGCCCGGATGTCTTGCTGGTGCTCGCCGTGCTTTTCGTTGCTGTGGTTTTTGCCGTGGTTTTCATCACCTTGGCGCAACGTCGCATTCCGACGCAAAGTGCCAAGCACGTACGAGGTCGCCGCGTCTATGGCGGTACCAAACAATACCTCCCTTTGCGTCTCAACCAGTCGGGTGTGATGCCGATCATTTTTGCAAGCAGCTTGCTTATGATTCCAGGTGTTCTTTTCGGAGCACTGGCGGCTTTGGTAGCTGGACGTTCAGATTGGTGGACCGCCCTCTTCAGTGGCTTGGCGTCGATGTTTCAGGGTGGAACTTCGTTCATGTACAATTTGCTCTTTATCGCGTTGATCTTTTTCTTTTGCTACTTCTGGACATCGATCACCTTCAATCCGAAGGAAATGTCGGACAATCTGAAAGACCACGGCACCTTCATCCCAGGCTATCGACCTGGTAAGCGGACGGCGGACTACCTCGAAAAAGTGATGGTTCGGATCACTTACGTCGGTGCGGCCTTTTTGGCAGCAATCGCAATCATCCCGACCATGGTGTCCTCGCAAGTGGGAGTTCCCTACAACGTCGCCGCGTTTTACGGCGGAACCGGGCTGTTGATTGCAGTCAGCGTCGCTTTTGATTTGATTCAAAAGATCGATAATCACCTGCTGATGAGGAATTACAAGGGACTGTTGGAGTCGTAATCGGACTTTGCCTGACTGAAAGGCGTGGCCCCCTGACTTTTTCGGATTGATCTGGTGCGCTGCCGATCAGCCGGTTGGGTTGGGAAAAAGGGATAGACCCAAATAGGCCATTCCAAGGGAAAAACCCATGCGCATTGTGTTCATCGGGCCCCCAGGAGCCGGCAAGGGGACCCAATGCAAAAAACTGATCGACCTTCTGGGCATCCCTCATCTCTCGACTGGGGATATGCTTCGTACTGTGCGCGAGCAGGATACGGCGTTGGGGAGATTGGTCGGATCCTACCTGGATTCTGGGCAACTAGCCCCCGATCATCTCGTGATGCGGATCGTCACACTTCGGCTCCAGAAACCTGATTGCATGCCGGGAGTCCTCTTCGATGGATTTCCCAGAACGTTGGTCCAAGCGCAATTGCTGGATGAGTACTTCGAGCAACACGATCAGGGGCTTGACTTGGTCCTTCAGTTGGTGGTTCAGGAGTCTGCACTCATCGATCGATTGGTACGTCGTGCCGCGAAAGAAGGGCGGCGTGATGACACCTATGAGACGATCCAGGCCCGATTGGACGTTTTTAACCATCAGACCATGCCGTTGATCGACTACTATCGCAAAAAGAATCTGCTAGTGCCGATCGATGGGATGCAAGATCCTGAATCCGTTTTCGAGGCGATTCAGGTGGAGTTGCGGAAGCGAAGAAATGCGCCCATCGGCTGATACCGGGGCATCGTTTGGAAAGTAGCCGCTTGCTACTGTTTTGACCCTTGGCGAAGTTGGCCCCACCTGGCGGCCCCACGCGACCGGTTTTCGTGATTGGGTAGCGAATGCGTCGAGTCAGATGTCGGGTGGGCGATCGGGGCAGCAGTGCCTGGGTTTCTAAACCGTACTGAGCTCTAGCGTCTTGGCGTACTTCAATCGATGAGGGTGAGTGCGAAGTCCTAGGGACAGGAGACGCATTCTGTATCGTTGGCTCCATTTCTTTGAGCCATCTGAGATTCTTGTGGACGGATGGCGAATTCATTGCATCAGGTGGGAAGGCCCCAGATAGAGGTCGCAGACCCGATTGCGCTCGGCGACGCTAGGGATCTTCCAGATGGTAGCGTGAGGGCGTGAGTCCTCCGGTGTGCTGCTAGATAGGTCAGAAGGACTGGAAGGTTTGCGCCTTAACACTAGGATTCGGCTGCACTTGTCTGTCGGTAACGCAGTGTCGCTGTGGCTGGCTCTCGGTCAGTGGACCCAAACCACTGTCGGATGAACCTTTTCTTTTCGACGAGGTGGGCGATGAACTATCGGGCTCCCAGCGGGAACGGGCGCGGTCGATCACCCGACGGAACCGCCATTGTCGCTTGGAAACTTCGTGAATAGTCGTCGACACCGAAGATGGGAATCCTCGTGGTCAGTTGGGCGCGGAGACGTCCCCTCGTGGCACGGGCGTCCCGCCCGTGCTGGATAGCGAAGGTGGCACCGATTGACAGCAATTGGAATGCTGGCATGAGATTGGTGGGTGGCACCTATTGGAATGCTGGCATGAGATTGGTGGGTGGCACCGATTGACAGCACCCTTGCTCGTGGTCAGTTGGGCGCGGAGACGTCACCTCGTGGCACGGGCGTCCCGCCCGTGCTGGATAGCGATGGTGGCACCGATTGACAGCAATTGGAATGCTGGCATGAGATCGGTGGGTGGCACCGATTGGAATCGTGAGCGAACTATCCTGCAGCAAATGCCTGAATCGGGTAGCGTCCATTCGGTGGGTGGCACCTCTTGGAATGCTGGCATG
>JBEISR010000050.1:0-15486 GCA_040375295.1 Planctomycetaceae bacterium | reverse complement strand
GGGGTGACGAATCCAGAGACGCCAAACGGAGTCGTCGAAAAAAGGCCAGGCGCTGGGTCGTCGAGCGCACCCATGGCTGGCTCAATCGCTTCCGAGGCATCCTCATAAGGTGGGACAAGAAATTACAAAATCATATCGCTTGCCTGCATCTTGCATGTGCCTATCTTACCTATGCTAGATCAGGGGTTTTCGGATAGGTTCTTAATCAATTCGCATACGGGAGCCATTACTGCATCGGTTTTTCCGCCGGCAGTCGGGGCCGAGACCAAGACATCAGCGCCACTCAGTATTTCGGGAATCACCTTGAGTTGGATATCCCGAAGTCGTCGGTGCTTTGCAAAGAATGCGTTCCACGAACTAGGAAGCAAATTGCGAATAATCCGATGCTGCTCCAACTCAAGAGTCAACCTTTCGGCATCAGCGTACTCTTTGGGGTTCTCAACCATTTTTTACGCGCCAATTCTCGAGTGCATCTGTAATGGCCAGCGACGCGCTGCGGGCAGAGCGATCACTACTACCTCTCCAGTTCGCTTCAGCTACCGCACGCACCTCACTTGCCGGGACTACAAGTTCGTATACTTGCTCAAAGATTTTCGTGATCTTGTCGAAATGATTGTCGAACGAAGCTCGCGTATACCTAGGTAAATCAATCATCTTCAGCTCTCCATAATTTTGCCACACGTATTCCGGCGCTTCTTCGCCGCGTGGTGTCATGGCGATCAGAACTCCAAGATGACAAGGCGACGGCGTCGAAAACTGGCTCCCACGATTAAATGCACTGTGATTCATCAGTTGAGAATGCGAACAATCCCATCTGTTTCCGCGGTACGTGCACACTCGGTTACCTACGGATGCAGTCGCTCCCCAAATCAAACCACCAAGTAGATTGCTGGCTCTCTCTTGATTCCTCCAGTCTAGATCCTGCCATTTCTCCATTTCATCTAATGCCATTATCAAGCCGCTAAAACCAAGTAGATTCACAAGCCTCGCAACACCACTGATTAGATAACTTCCCACGTCGCCCTGCGTACCGAATTTGAAGTATTGCCATCTCCCTGGTTCATTCGGCAAAGGATGCGCGGCACGCAAACTCGAAAGCGGAATAGGGGCACCCTTTAGCGCCTCAATCAATTCTGCTGATTGACGCAAATCCCTCACAGCTAATATCTAAGACAAATAGCTACATTCGATCCTACTTTCTAACCAATTATACAACTGAGCGGGGCCTTGAGGTGCACGCGCTGCAACTAACCACTTTTCAAACAGGTCCAGCAAATGCCCTAAGCCTCGTCCGCCATCAGGAAAGCAGAGATTTCTGATCAGTGTTGCGTATACCGCTGGCGCTCGGTCTAACCGAACCTCAGAACTGTCAATTTCGGTTTCCGAACAAACGAAGTTCTTTTCTAGTGCTTTCGCTTTGGCAGACTGTAACGTCAATGTCTTACCACAACCGTAAGCACCGCGAACCACCATCGCTGCACCATGCGCGCTCACGTCCTGGTAGAAACGATCCAAAGCCTCGAACGGCGCCTCGAGCCCCACTGAAAGTGATAAAGTCATTTCTGGATCCTCTGGCGATAATCCAGTAGCCAAGGACCGAATCGCGCGGCGTAATCTCACACGCACGTTTTGCGCGCACGGTGAAATAGCCTGCTCCGCACCCGGGGGCCCTCCAGCGTTCGGCAGATTGGATGTGCCTGATTGCTCGCCCAATTCCCCTGACGCAGCACATACCAACGCGGTGCCGACAAGAGGATTGGCCAATGGATTTCGTCGAACTACCGGTAGATTCAGTTCAATTTCCTCAGTCGCCGCATCCGCGACCGGGCCTAATATTCTGTAAGCAGCAAATTGAGACGGCGGCACTCTCAGTTCCATGGCCCCGAATGCGACGATCCAATGCACCCCTTCGATCCGCACCAACGTGCAGTCACCCAGTAGATTGTGTCGCAAATTACATGGTAGCTTTATTCTCGAAGGTAGACTCACGGAGCACCCCTATTCACCTTCGTCATCGACTTCCTGTTTCCTCGCTTCCGTACGCTCCTTTACGACTCCTTCTATGCAGGCATCTGCTTGGTCCGAACTGAACTCCGTCAGCCCTTCGTCTCGTTTCGCCTGACTCAACATTCCGACCGTCGCCTGAACCATTTGGCGTCGCGTACCACTTCCCATTGCTGCCCTTATAGAAGCCGATGCCAATTGCGCTAAGTTCCTCTTCAATGTGCGATCATCGAACTTCGTATTAAATCCATGGCAAAACAGGCAGGCTATTTTCTCACCAATCTCCACCAACAAATCGTGTTCGTTCGTGGACAATGAATTCAATGGGACCCGGGTCTTTGGACTACATCGTTGCTGCAACGCCGGGTAGTTCGTGGCAAAGTCGGTGAAAAACTCGGGCATTACGGCGTACAGGAACAGAGTCCCCGGCAGATCCCCGCTGTTGCATTTGTTAATGATGCTCAGAAGGTTTTCGCAGGCTGTCTTTTGAGCCCTATTCGCCATCAAACTAAGCGAACGTCGAGCTTCGTCGAACAACAGGATCACCCCTTTAGCCAACCCCGATCTCTGTAGGAATTGGCAAACCGTTCGTAGCAAACGAAAACCACTCGACTTATCCAGTTTTTCGTGGACGCCAATCTCGCGCAGTTCGGCGGATGGTATTACATCGCCTCGCAAGAACGCCCTCGCGAGTGCTTCTTGTTTTTCGTCTCCACTAAGTACAGATCGAATGAGACACGCCGCAGCAGTTGGAATCGAACTGCTTTCTACCGGAATCGCAACCAGTTGTCCCACCCATTTCAGAAGCAAAGGCGACTCGATTCCCGCCGAGATAGCCCCATCGAACTTTCGGTCCACGAGTTCAAGAATGGTAATGTCCAATCCTTTGCTACGGTCAATATCCACCAACTTTTTCGGAGGGGGCTGAATCGACTTAGCAATAGAATTAAATATTCGATCGATCCTATCCAGCGGGCATTCGTCTTGCGACAGTTCAACGAACGCAGTTACGAAATCATGATTCCAAGCCATCTCCTGCACACAGCGTAGAAACTGAGTCTTTCCATTGCCATAATCCGCTTCGATCCATTTACACGCACCACCTCCGTCCATACCGTCAATCGGTAAGAGGTGGTCTTGTAGAAACTCCTCATCGATTTCTTCTAGAAACTGATCCGTTCCGACATTTATCAGGCTTGCTCCCCACTTAGGCGGTTGCCCAGTAGTTTCCAAGCTTTTCAGGACCAATTTAATTTGCTGTGTATTAATTCCCGACATCTCTCGCTCCGTATCAGGCGTATATCATGTTAATTGCTTGATAGTACTTACCTTCGCCACTTCCATTCTGCAAGCGATCAGGTACAAAAACAGACTTTGAGTCGTTCCGACTGTTTTCAATGACGGCGGTTTCCAACCGAAACTCTTTGCCAAGTTTTCCCTCAATGTTTTCGCTTGATTTGACGAGTGTAACCAATTCGACCACGAACCGGGGACGACCATAGGGCAGTGTTCCCCCACTTTTCGACCTTTCTCGAATGACCGTCATTTCTTCCAGTAACTGAGGCAACTCGGCACGAAGCGTCCCGTGCTTAACCAATCCTCCGCGAGCAACGCAGACCCGCACGGCAACTTCGAAATCAGCGGCTATATTGCGAACGTTTTGCTTTGCTTCCAGCAATTCTTTCGACATACTAACAATCGCTTGGATGACATTCTTTGCATCGAGAGGAATATCCCTCAACACGACGGCCTTCGCGAAGTGCGCACTGACCGTCTCCCTACTAAGATTCGGCACAACTTCGAAGGGACCGATGGTGTAGAAGTCGTCATGCAGTTTGAAGCCTAGGCTTGCTGCCGCTGCTTGCTCATTTAGATCCTTACCGAATTCCGTGTGAAACAATCGCTTGTAGTCACCTTCAATTAAATGCAATGCATTCGCAAAGCTTTCCGCACTTGGTGCATTGCGGTACTGGATATATGATTTTAATGCACGATCGATCTGAGCCAGCGATTTCATTGGCCACAGAGATTTCGATGTCTTTGCGTCTTTCAAAGCTTTCGCAAGCTTCGCGACATCCGCAGCGAACTTCGTAAACTCCGATTCAAACGACTTGATTTTATCTCGCAATTCATGCTCGACCGCAGTTGTCTTGGGAGTAGGCATAGTTTTAAAGATTCCAGGTAAATTAAAATACTTATATCGATTGCTGAATATCGGATAGATTGCCTGATCAGGAAAGTCCCGATAGCTTATCCAGTGCGTTGCCAAAGATCGGGTATTCGTGATGGGCGATAAGTTTCCGCAGCGATTCCCAAATTTTGAAAGTCCTTGGGGAAACACTGATATATTCCGCTGCAGAAGCGATTTTCACGAAGTCGCTAAATTTTTTCAGGACGGTCTCCAGTCGACAAAGATTGCCTTGAATATGCAAACGTTACCAAAGCCTCGCGACTTTGCCAATTTGCGTTAGGTCCCTCGATGTTTCGATTTCTCATAAAGCGAAGTGCAACGGGCTTGAAGCATTTCAGACGACAACTTCTTGCCGCTAAGGTTTGCGGTAGTGAACATCTCCTGCGCAATGCATGGGATTGAAGGATCAGGCTCTCACAATTGCACCGGGGGACACGGAGGAGAAAGGCGAATTGGGACTCGGGTGCGGTCCGGTTTAGATGGACCGCGCTAGCCGCTAGTTTCTTCTGTGGGTTGCTGGTACTAGGTGGAAAGCCAAGAGGAACCGGCGACGGCAATTTTTCATTCATCTCCGTTATTCCTCTCCCATTTGCTTCTCGTAGGCCTGTCGAACTAGGCCAAGCACATATGGGATTTCTTCTAAAGACGAGAGGCCGACTTCTACGTCGCCGTTGCCCCAGCGTCCGAGGCCGGTCACGTCCTTGCAGATTCCCTTCGGGTCGTTGATCTCCGGGAATGCAAGGTTCAAACTCAGACGAAGGCGTTTGGCCTGGGGAACAACATCGACGAAGTTCGTTTCTGCTTTGTACGCCACGTAGAGCTTTAGGAACTCCTCGGTCACACAAGGGTCCAGGGCCATCACCTGTTTGCGGAACTCATCAAAGAGGTGGCGCATCTGCCCCGATTCCAGGTGCGGATGATCTTTGATCGTGTAGACGGTGCTCGTCGGGGACGGTTTCGTTCGGTAGGTGTCCAGCACCTCGGACTGAACCTTGGGTGCAATCCACACCGTCGAAGCTAATGTTGCCAGTGTTCCGGCTCGATCCTGGATGGCGGTCCTGTCCCACTTGGATACCGCCGCGATACCCTGGTTCAACCGAAGGGGACTTTCTGCAAATCCGCCCTTGATAGTCTTCTTCTCCGAGAACGGCCGGTCGCTCAATTCTGGGTTGTAGCCGGTCAGCGTCAGGTTCCCCAGCGTGTGCAGCAGCGTGGCGTGGGTCTGCTCCCAATCGGCACCCAGTTCGGTCTTCCACTCCTCGGAAAGATTCTCGTTCTGAGGCATGATGTGTTCGATGGTGTACTCGTCCACATGAACCCGCTCCTTGCGGTCGTGGTTTTCGAGTCGCCGAAGCCAGAACGAACGACTCCGGAAGTGGTAGAGGTCTTTGACCTGGATCTCTCGCTTGAACTCATCATCGGACGGAAACCGACGATAGGAAGGAAGCAGCATGAAGTGCGCTTCGATGCTCTCGAGGTACTTGTCCTTTTTCAAGGACCTGGAAAAAGTTGCGAACGTCTTGTTCATCGAGTTCGTGGGGATGCCGCAAACCGATCTTCGGAAGACGTAACTTTCCACCAGCCGCACGGCCTTAAGGAACTGAGCCTTCGGGAGTGTTCCGTTCGTGTAGTCGTGGTAAAGCTCCAGGAAGAACGGGTAGGCCACGTCCACCCGCAGTTCACGGATGTCGTGAAAGGCAGTCTTCAACTCGGGGTCGGGTTCGGTGCCCAGAGCCATCGCACAGTAGTAACCCGCAAAGGTCCGAATGTCGGCCACCAACTCTTCCGTGGACTTCACCTGGCCTGACCGCGAGTATTGTTTGAACGCATCGTAAACCGCCCGGACGGTCGGAATCTCGCCGGACTTCACCGTGAGGTAGTGCCGCATAAAGCTGTCGAATTGACTGGCGTAAGCTTCCTGCCCGAAGTTCACCTCCATCGGTCGCCAGTATTGTTCGTAAAGCCGCGACTGAAGTTGCGTCTCCAGCCCCATCAGGATGAAGTTGCGAATCAAGTCGGCCTGGCTGAGCTCCAAGCCAGTGGAGTTCAAACTCTCGAAAATCAGCTGCGGGTTGTCCTGGTCCCGGTTGAGCGAGATATCGACGACGATGAGCTTCGCCAATCCCTTGCACAAGGCCTCTACGTCTTCGGGTTTCGAGGTCAACTGCCTCTCGAAGAAATCGAAGTTGTCCTGGACGCGAAGGGAGTGATCCTTGGGCTTGGGTAGTTGCCCGAGGATGGCCATCAACGATTCCTTGTCCGTCTGGGACAGGATCAACTTGAACCGTTTCTCGCCGTCCTCCAAATTATTTAGGAGGTAATAATTCCGCAGTTTTTTGGCAGAAAAACCCTCCATTGGCTCTGTACTTCCGAGGGCTCTAGCAAGTGCCTCGATCAATAGCGTCACTGTCGTCAGACGCTGCTGGCCATCGATTACGAGGAGCGGAGATTGGCTAGATACCTGATAAAGTCCTTTTTCTACGTAGACGATCGAGCCAACGAAATGGGCTGGAACCTCTTCGTTCTTTCCAGCCCGGATGATGTCGTCCCAAAGCTGCTGGCATTCCTTCTCGCCCCAACTATACGTGCGTTGGTAGATCGGAATGACGAGCTGAGCCGCCTTCTTCAGGAACTCCAGGAGTTTGGCTTCGGTTGCTTTCACCTTTGTTCTCCGCGAATATCTCGCTTTACTGGCGAGTCGTCGACGAACGGTCCTTCGAGCACTTCCAGGACGCCGATCCAGCGAGACATTCGCACCATGTAGCAGAGGAACTTGTCCCCCACTCGAACCTTCTCTGCCATCCCCTTCTGTGACTCGCGGAAACCTGAGATGTTGCGGTTGGAGCGAGAAAACGCCTCGTAGGTTTCAGGCGTAAATAGGTCTGTCCAGTAAGTCATAGGGTGCCAGCTTTTCTAGGATCCTCGTGGAGAATGACTTGCCTCGAAAACCACCCGCACTTCTCATTTTGCGTTCTCCGGGTCAGACCGTAGCTCCAGTGTCGCAAGGGAACAGCTCCAAGTCAAATCCAGCCGGCACAATAGGGTTAGGGTGACGACACTCTTTTAGCAACTCACGGAGGCACCAAGGGCACGAAGCAGAAGATTGGCAATTGCCTGAGTTAAGAATGGTTGGCGGACTCTCTGTGACTCTTTGCCTCGGTGAGATGAACTCACCTGCGGTCGATCGTTGGGGCTCTCACGGAGGCACGGGGGACACGGAGGAAGAAGAGAAGGGATTGTGAGGACCAATTTCAGAGTTCTGAATCTCTGTGACTCTGTGCCTCCGTGAGATCATCCGGTCGGGTAGCAAACCGCGCAGAAGGGGTGAAGGGATGCGCGTGGATGATCGCTTGCTGCTGGAAACAAACTGCTACAGCAATCAGATCAGTAGAGCGCCAGCACTCGCGTGGGACTACCAGATCCCTCCTGAATCTTCAGCGGCGCTGCGATGAAAAGAACACCGGTGGATGGTAGTCGATCCAGATTGCATAGACACTGCAGTCCATAGCGACCCGCGCCGTGCATCAGCGTATGGCATGGATATGGAAGCGGCCAACGCCACGCCTGACCAGCGTCCGTGTTGATCGTCTCCGAGGCAAACCCCAGCACCTGCCGCTCGTGAATCAGCCACTCCACCGCCTCCTGCGTCGGACCAGGAGTATGAACCCCGTCGTCCTTCATGTTCACATACGACGCAGGATCGGTCAGCCGCTTCGACCAGTCGGTGCGGAACGCAAGCCATGCTCCCGCTGGGATGCGCCCATGCCGTTCCTCCCAAGCCTTGAGATAATCGACCGTCAACAGCCAGTCGTCATCACCCGCCACCTCCGCACTGGCATCCACCACCACGGCGGGCGCCAGAAATCTCTCCGGGGCAATCGTATCGACGGTGTTCTGCGGCAAGTCGCGGCCAGTCACCCAGTGGGCCGGGGCGTCGAAGTGAGTGCCAACATGCTCCCCACACGAAAAGTTGTTCCAATACCAACCCGGCCCCGACTCGTCGTACCGAGAAATCGGTTCGATCCGGAATGGCTTCACTTGGCCGTAAGGTTCCGGCAAAACTAGCGTAGGAAAATCCTCCGACAGCACCTGCGTCAGGTCGACCACCTTCACCGAGCCGGCTGCGAGCGCGGCAGAAAATCGAGCTAGAATCTCCGACATCGGCATGCTCCTGTTCGCTTTTGGAAAAGGCTTCCTGTGGAAACCGCGACCGCGGTCTGCCGCGCAGTACCACTCTCTTGGGTCCGTCCGGGCTGCTTCTCAATTGGGATCGTTTTACTGCATCAGGATGCAATCGCTCCCCAAAAGGTTATCCGACCGTTCGCGTCGCACCGTCAGGAAACTTTCAATACTTGCGGAAGGATGCGATCTCTCTGGTGTGCGTCTGCTGCACAAAAGAACCGGACGGCTTGCGCCGTGCCGCTCATCTTGGGCCGCAAGTCCTGCGTGTTTCAGAGAAACTTGGCGAAAGGATGGTAGCGGAAGCGATTGTCGGGATCGACACGCTTCTTCTGCGCCCGAACCAGATCGGCCATCGCCTCGGTGCCAAAAATCAGCTCTGGAGAAACATCCATCCCCGGGTCGTCCGGCTGGGAGTGCGTCCCGCTGAAATCGATCGCCAACCCTTCCACGCCCCGCGCCTTCTCGACGACGCTGTGAGTGCGATCGGCGATCTCCCGCCGCTCTTCCGCCGTCTTGTCTTTGGCGTCGTACATCGTAATCAGGTCGACGAAGAAACGATGACGGCAATTGCCGGTCGGCAGCGGCCGCATCGATAGCGCCGCCCCGCCAAGCGTCCGGATCTCGACGATCGAAAGCGGCGCTTCGTCCAGCGGCGCGTGGGCAACCACCACATCGCACACCGCATCGAGGATCGCATCTGCAGGGGCTCCCAGGGTGCCCAGGCAATGCTGTAGCATCGCCAACGGGCTTCCCTTCATCCCGTCGATCACCGGCCAGAGCGCGGCGGCCGTCTCGTACCACGATCCGAAGTGAGCCGCCGCGACGACCGGAAGGTCCAATCGGGCCGCCAGCTTTTCCAGCGGGCTGACGAAATCATTCATGTTCCCCTGGAAGGAATCGTAGAACACCACCGTCGCCACAAGCACCTTCGTGCCGGCGACAACCAGTTCCATCGACACCGAATCGTCGCCGAGAACCTGATCCCGCTGCATTCGAACCGCCTCGCGGGCAAAGGTCACCGCCTCCTCCCGCGTCTTAAAGGCAATCACTCGCTGCTGGGCCCCCTTCACGACATTCTCTGGCGCCAGTTCAAACGTGACGTCGGCAACAACCGCCAGGGCGCTCCCCGCCCCAAGCATCGCCGTGAACAGCTCATCTTCCGGGGTGACCACACGGATCTCCCCTGCGGCCGTCACTAAGGTCAACTTCGTCACCCGCTGCCCAAGCAGTCCCAGTCGACGCGAGAAATAGCCGCTCAGTCCGCCGTTGACCAGATACCCCACCACGCCGACTCCAGGCCCCGTCCCCACCGGCAGCGCCGCCTTGTGGTCTCGCACCGCTTGGACCAGTTCGCGGAAGACGACGCCGCCCCCGACGGTCACCAGCTTGCGCCCCGCTTCTTCGTAAAAGTCGATTGACTTCAGCCGCATCATGTCGAAGATCACCGCAGCCTCCCCCGCGACGGCAGCGGCATTCGACGACTCGTGACCACCGCAGACGGTTGCCACGGGCGTGCCGGCCGGGAGGGAACGAATGAGTTCAGCAATTTCCCCGGCGGAGCTTGGACGATAGATCTGGCGAGCTTTCGTCCGGACCGGTTCACCGACGATCGCCGTGAGAAGCCTGTTGCCGCTGACGCACGAAGCACGTTCGGTGAGCCATCGGTCCTTGGCGACCACCAGCTCCACCTCCGCGCGGGCCTGGTTGCTGCCACCGACAGGGAGGACCGATGTTGCAATAAGCCCTGCGCCGCCAAGAGCAGCCTGTTTTAGGGCCGATCGCCGAGAGATCTCATCAGGCTGTTCCGCAGACATAGGTATACCTCCCTAGAGATGACTGGCGATCGAGTGCAAAAAGATTGCTTGCCGCAATAGGCTGTACCGGTTGAGAGGCGTACAAGTCCTTCGGCAATGTAGAGCAGCCGTACATCAAGTTCAAGCATTTCGCTTGCGGGACAACCTCTCCGCACACTCGTTTTTGGCTCAGGTGGCTCTCACGGAGGCACGGGGGACACGGAGGGGAAGAAGAGAGGGGATTGTGAGAACCAATTTCTAGCTTCTCAATCTCTGTGGCTCTGTGCCTCTGTGAGATCCTTCCGGTCCAATGCAGATCGTTGGGCTCTCACGGAGGCACGGGGGACACGGAGGGAGGGTCAAAGCCGGCCGTTGATGATTCGCGTAAGTCCATCCTTCATTAGCTCTTCGCCGAAGTTCAACAGGTACCCCAGCTTCATCCCCGTCAACCGAAGATAGGTCAGCAACTGCTTCTTGTGCGCAGGATGCAACTTTTCCACTGACTTCAGCTCCAAGATCACCTTCCCCTCCACAATCAAATCGGCTCGAAATCCTTCATCCAACTTCTGCCCCTCGTATTCAATCGATACCGGAACCTGTCGCGCTACCGCAAAACCCCGCTTCCGTAACCTGGCAGCCATGGTCACCTCATACACCGTCTCCAGCAACCCAGGTCCCAAGTCCTGATGCAGATGAATTGCACTGTCGACAATCGATGTGCCAATCTCGTTCTCATGCATTTGCGTGCCTCCAATCCAATAAGCCGACTGAACTCTCCCTTTCTGCGCCCTCCCGGAGACACAACTAACCCAAGAAAGGTTCGCGATTTTTAGAAAAAAATCGGGTTTCAAATCTCTGTGACTCTGTGCCTCTGTGAGATCCTTCCGGTCCGAGGCAGATCGCTAGGCTCTCACGGAGGCACGGGGGACACGGAGGGAGGAAAGAGGGCTCTCACGGGGGCACGGGGGACACGGAGAGAGGAGAGAGGAGAGAGAAGAGGGATGAGCGCGAGGAAAGATCGCTCGATTCAGGAAATGTGTCCTGACAGCTTTTTTTGGTACATCCGCTGGTCGGCTAGCTGTAGCCAACCGGTTGCACCCTGACCCTCGGCCAACGAGACAACTCCGGCACTCCATCGCACCCGGTCATCACTGCCCGGTATCCGCGACCGCGGATCGCCACGCCATCGCACCAAACACTCCTCCAGCCGCTCCACCACCAGCTCCGGCCGCGCCTCCCACAACAACACCCACTCGTCCCCGCCATACCGGCCTATCCACGCCGGCCCACCCGACGCCCGCTGCTCGTGAAAAAACGCTACCAAATCTCGCAGCAACTGGTCCCCCGCCAAATGCCCCGCGCGATCGTTCACCTCCTTGAACCGATCCAGGTCCAACATCACCAGCGACCATCGCTGCCGATCCTCCAAAGATCGCTCCCCCCAACGACTCAGCTGATACTCCAGTTCCCAACGACTAGCCGCACCCGTCAACGCATCCGTCCTGGCTCGGCGGTCTATCTCCGCTGCCCCATCCATAGACCCCGCCAATGGCCCCTCTACTAGACCCTCCGGCTTACTTGCCACCTCCGCGTAGCGCCGCGCTAGCCACCACCCGATCGCCACTCCGACGGCGACACCGACCAAGCCGGCTGCAAGAACGCCGGCTATCCCAAGAATCAACAAGAACAGTGCGGCCGATTCCCCTGCACCCAGTGGTAGCATGTTCCGTCGCCTCCAGAGCGTGCCTGCATCCACCTAGTCCTCAGGTGGATGCGTACCATCGCCCCAGCAAGATCCAGGGGATGAAAAGGGAGCAGATCATCAGGCCATCGAAGGGACCCGAGAAAGCCAAGGCGGCCGAGGCGTCGAGCATCAGCAGGGTGCCGATCGCCTGCTTGATCGACCCCTGAACCTTCTTTGGAGTCGGGTCCTGAAGACTCCCCAAAGCGCGGCGCACCAGAGGCAAGCTGACCAACAGGATCAGCATCGGAAAGACCCACCGATCGCGCAGCGCCAGTTTAGCTGAGGCATCGAGGAACCAGGGAGTTGCACTCCAAATCGCCAGCCCCGCTGCCGCCACTAGCCAGCCGGTCCCCAGCGTCAATCGCTGACTGGTTTTCTCTTCCTGGCGTGCTGCAATCGTAAAACCGGTGACGAACACCAAGTGCCCCAGCGCAGCGATCCAGGCCACCGTTGGGATTGATCCGCCGGCCATCGCCTGCCGCACCAGCGCAGCCCCCAGCAGTAGGTTGCAAGCTCGGCAAACCCCCATCATCGCCGGTGCCCAAGAGGTCTGCTTTAGCCACCCGTTGTAGGCGAGGATCGCCAGTGCCAAGAGACTTCCAATCGCCAGGGTGGTCCAGTGGAATGGTTTCGCGGAATAGAAAGCCGCGAGGGTCGAGGCGGCGACCACCAGCAGCAGCCCCAAACACCACAGCCCCCACCCTGCCCCGGCAGCTTGGCGGACCGTCAGGGAGCCGTCGACCAGGGGGCGAGGCCGACTCGCCTGGCGGTCTTCTTGAAGGTCAAAAAGATCATTGAGCGTCATGCCAGCCCAGTAGAAAGCAACACTGGCCAGTACCAGCAGCAGCGTGGCCGGATGCCACCAGATCGTACCGCTGGCCAGCGCCATCCCGGCGAGGCCATCGGCGATGGCGGTGGGGGTGTTGGGGATGCGCACCAACCGAGCCCAGGATCGTAAGGCGGACGACTTGTGGCGACGGGTTGGGTCCATGAGCGACAGGGAACTCCCTTCGGGTGCGCGGGGGATAAACGCCGCAGGAAGAAGGTTACTGGTTCTTCTGCAGCTCTTCCGCCAGCTCGGGCACCGGAAGTCCTTCCGCCCCGCGCCCTTCTTCCAGTCGCAGCTGCACATCCAGCTGGATATCCTCGTGATCGATCTCCCAGAACAGCTTCATCGTCTCGGCATCCAGCGGCTGGGCCGATCGGACCAGACGGAAGCCGACTTGCCGCGACGGGTCGGTGGTGAACCACCAGGGGCTGTTGGGGATGTTCGGGTCTTCCGACTTCCATTCTTCGTCATCGGAACCTAGGCGAGCGGCGCTGCGGAGTCGTTCGGGCGGGTCTTGCCAGCCACCGCCGCGAACCGTGCGCGGCGACGGCTTGCTGGGTTTCTGGATCGCTTCCAGCAGCGATCGCTTCTGCCCGGCAAGTGCGGTGTACCCTTCGGGGGAATAGCCATCGATCACCCATTCCCAGACATTGCCGTGCATGTCGTGAAGGCCCCAGGGGTTGGGCATCTTGGTGCCGACCTTACCGGGCCCGTCGGGGCTGTTGCCTGCATGGTAGGCATACTGGTCCAACTGGTCGGCCGCGTCACCAAAGCTGTAAGGGGTCTGCGTGCCAGCTCGCGCGGCATGCTCCCATTCGGCGGCGGTGGGCAGGCGCAGTTGTTGGCCGGTCATTCCGGAGAGCCATTTGCTGTATTGCTTGGCAGCGTACTGCGTCATCGTCACCGCAGGCTGATCGGGATCATCCCCGAACTCGAAGGTGTGGTCGGGTTCGTACAGCGGCGTGGGGACGGTGATGGCATCGACGCGGTTGTCATCGGTGACGCGGCGGATCTTTTGGCTTTGCAGCGCCTTGAAGATCTTGTAGAGCCTCATGAACTGCCGGTACTCGGCCCAGCGGACTTCCACCTTGGCCATCCAGAAGGGAGCCACTTCGACTTCCACCAGCGGCCCTTCATCGGCGGCTCGCCCTGCTTCCGAATCGGGGCTTCCCATCTTCACGGTGCCGCCGGGCACCGGGATCATCTCGCAGGCGATGTCGGTCCCTGGGATCGTGTAGGTGTAGGGGACCATGAAGGCATCGCCCACCTGGATGCTGGGTCCTTCGGCCGCAGCTTGTTTGGCCCAACCGACGAGCGCTTCGGGTTTGTCTTCCGCCATCGCATGACTGACCGCGATGCCACCCACGGCTACCATTCCCACCATCCAACGCCAACCAGAACCACGCATCGATTCGACTCCCATCGCCAAAAGGCACTTCCCGTACCAAGCAGCGGTTGGAACAGACCAACCACGCTAGGCATCAAGACGATCCAGTGTAACCGGGAGTGGTGAGAATCCAAAGATCGGGGGAGATCGTTGGGCTCTCACGGAGGCACGGGGGACACGGAGGGAGAGGCTGGGGATTGTCAGAGCGAATTTCTGATTTCTGATTTCTACATCTCTGTGACTCTGTGCCTCTGTGAGATCCTTCCGGGACGGGGGAGATCGTTGGACTCTCACGGAGGCACGGGGGACACGGAGGGAGAGGCTGGGGATTGTCAGAGCCAATTTCTGATTTCTGATTTCTTCATCTCTGTGACCCTGTGCCTATGTGAGATCCTTCCGTGGTCGGGGCAGATCCGTTGGACTCTCACGGAGGCACGGGGGACACGGAGGGAGAGCAGAGATTTCGGAACCGAATTCGGATTGCTGAATCTCTGGAGGGGGACAGGGCTGCAACTTGACTCTCTTGCGGCCCGATGTGACTATGAAACGCAGGGTATTTAGCAACACAACGGACAAGTTGAGCTTTGAAATCATGGCGAAAACTATTCATGCCGTCTTTGAGAATGGCGTTTTCCGGCCTGTCAGTCCGGTCGATCTCCCCGAAAACGCAGAAGTCGAATTTGAGCCCCGAGTCATCCACAAAAAAGATGGTTGGCCTGACGGCTACTTCGAATCGACTGCCGGAGCGTTTGAAAACGAACCCTTCGAACGACCCAAGCAAGGATCGTTACCTAATCGAGGAAACTGGTAATGCAGTACCTGCTCGATACGAATGCGTGGATTGTCTACCTGAAAAATCCGGATTCAAATATTCGAGCGAAGCTGACCACGATTTCCCCACAGCAAGTGGTGACCTGCTCCATTGTCCTCTCTGAACTGCTGCACGGTGCCGAGAAGTATGGAAACCGTCTCCAGCGCGTCGGCATCATCCAGTCCTTGCTAGCCCTGTTCCCCTGTTTGCCCTTCGACGAAGTCGATGCATCGTTCTATGCATCCATTCGACATGACCTGGAACTTCAAGGGCAAGTCATCGGTCCCTACGATCTCCAAATTGCTGCGATCTGCCTTCGCCACCGTTTTGTACTGGTGACTAAGAATGTCTCGGAGTTCTCAAGAGTTTCTGGCTTGACGGTTCAAGATTGGTCTTGAGTCGTTGGTTCTTCGGGGAATTTAGTGGCTTGTCGCCTGAATTCCTGTGATCTTGTATCGTGTAGGGATGACAACACTCAACGAACACTACCGCGTCTTGCTTGGCCTGGATTCTTCTTGGCACGTCGATGACGTTGCTCTGGATTT
>JBEISR010000006.1:0-215917 GCA_040375295.1 Planctomycetaceae bacterium | reverse complement strand
CAGAGGAAATGGCTACAGAAGAGGTGGCATGCATTCTATGTAGCCACCATCGCCAGATGGTGGATGAGCGGGTTGGAGATCGTTCGAAGTCATCCACCGCGTGGCCGCGGTGGCTACAGAGGAAATGGCTACAGAGGAGATAGCTGCTTTCTTCTCGTAGCCATCCATCGCCAGATGGTGGATGAGCGGGTTGGAGATCGTTCGAAGCCATCCACCGCGTGGCCGCGGTGGCTACAGTAGAAATGGCTACAGAAGAGGTGGCATGCATTTTCTAGGTAGCCACCATCGCCAGATGGTGGATGAGCGGGATGGACGTCGTTCGAAGTCATCCACCGCGTGGCCGCGGTGGCTACAGAAGAGGTGGCTACAGAGGAAATGGCTACAGAAGAATGTGGCGACGAGCAGTCGTTGAATGAAAAGGACTTTTTCAAAAATGACGGGGGTTCAACCCTTCTCCGAGGCGACAACCTGGGTAGGCGGCGAGTGACCCTGGAAAGCAACCTACTGGATCGACTGCATCGGTCGGTCAGTCGCTCAACGGTCGCAGCGGAATGCTCATCGCGGGATCATTAGCATGGTTTTGAAACCACTCCAAAACCTGTTTGGGTACCGCTGCGACCGGGCCGTTCCATACCCGATCCAATTCGGAACCGTCGCTTGGATGCTTGATCAGCCATTGGAGGTTCCTTATAGCGGTCCGCGTCAGGCAGTCGTCGCAGCGGGCATCGGCTAAAAGCCTCAGGTATTTTTCATTGGTTGATACGGCTGTCTGCCCTACCTGCAGCACTCGATCCCCTGGCACCAGATCGCGCCAGGAAAAATGAGGTAGCTTGGCTGCTGCTTTGGCAGCCGCCACAATGCGCTCCGGAGTCAGCGACTCCAGAAGATCAAACCGCTCGGTCACGAAATAGCTCTTTTGAAATTCGCTGATCAGGTAATCGGTTGTCGCCAGACGCAGCAGCTCCTTGTCCTGACTGGGGTCGATGAGGATCCGATTGGGGATGGGCGAGTCGATGCTGAAGGTGGTTTCCCCGGGCGACGAGAGAATTCCAGCGCCAAAGGCACGGCACTGGCCATGCTGCATCACTAGGCCGAATTCGACCGTGAACCAATAAATTCGTTCAGCATAGAGCAGCAGTTCATCCGCCCGCTTCTGGATCGCAGCTCGAATTTTCGGATCGGTTTCCAGCTCCCATCGCTCATTGCGCTCCGCATAAATCAGATTGCGCGCCACGCCATGATGCTGCATCACATGAGCCACCACAGGAATCGTAAAGGTCGATACATGGCCTGCGACATCATGTCCGATGTCGGGCTCCTGCAGATAATCCTGCTCCAACGGTCGCATGAATGTCGTCACAGGAAAAAATCGCTTGCTGTGGCAAGTGAAGAACAGTTCCGCAGGAATGATCGTACTGACGGTCGCCAGTTGCCATCCCGTCTGCTGGTAAATGCGTGCATTCAGCAGGTAGTAATCGGGAATCACACTGCCACCGATGGCAAAAGTATGCTCCCCGTCCAAATACTCTCTGCAAGCGTACTGATGCTTCGTCTTCTGCTGCTCGGCCACCAGCACCGCCCAGCTCAAATGCTCTTCCACCGTGTAGCGATCGTAATGCTGCTGGTTGTGATACTCGCCAAGATCTACCAAATCCTCTCCCAAAGTCCCCTGCTCAAAAGGCCTTCCCGCTTTGGCTGCAGCTAGGTAAAGACGACCCCGACTGGGATCGATTGGGAAAGGAACGTCCATTCTTTGCAGCGTGTCGGAAAGATCCCGAACCCTCTCTTCCAGCGACCGGGGCTGGACCTGATCCCAGGCGACCCCATGACGTTGAGCGATCTGCTGCAAGCGGTCCAGTTCGAACATAGCTTTTTTCTCCCCGAAAGGAATCTCGCACCGATGGCAGACAGGCAGACCCCTTCGATAGTTTAACTTGGGAGCAATAGTTGGGATCCTGCGTTGGCATCGTCGCCGGCCTGTTGGGACGACATTGCTTTTTTATTCTTCCAATAAAAATCGGCCATCAAAGAATTGATGTTTGTTGATTCTTCCAATGAGGAGCCATCGATGGGGCGCATTTTGCGGTTGGGGTTCGCCTGGATTGGATTTCTTTTTTTTCCTGGAGTTCTTTTCCTGGAGACGATCGAGCTACTTCAGTTGAGAGCCACAACCGATGCAGTCATTTCAGAGGTTCATTTCTGGCCTGGAACCCGATCAAAAAATCGGAATGGAATTGGTCGGGTCGACGTGGCATTTTCGTATGAGGTCGGTTCCCGGACGTACGAATCTCGACAAAAAATGGCTGGGTGGATGCACCGCTATTTCGTTTCCAGCGGTCGCGGGCACTGGTATCAAAAGGGGGAAAGAATTCCGGTCCACTACAACCCGAAAGTGCCTCAACAAGCCGCACTAGAACGCGGATGGTTCTTGTGGACTTGGATTTTCACGGCGCTGTTTTCGGCCTACCCCGCAACCTTATGGGCTTCTCATCGAGCGGTGCGACCCGTCCGTCGTTTTCTCCTTCATGTCGCCGGTCGATCGATCCTCTACCTAGCGATCCTCGCATACTTTCTAGCGCCAGAAGCGATGCTTCCCAAATATCTTCCTTGGATGGCAGTTGGATGGGCCGGTCTCTTTGGGATGCAGGCAACCTACGAATGGTTCGCCCACCGAAATATCTGGTTTGAGGATGCTACCACTCAGGACCAAACACTTCCCTGATGCAGCTACCCAATTCGTCTGCCCCGCTCATCCACCATCTGGCGATGGATGGTTACGGGAAGCGCGTGGGAGATCTTTTTCCCGCACGACTTTTCGTCACCGATATTTCCTCGCCTCCACAATCTTCACGTAGCCATCTTCTCCTCGTAGCTGCCGCCGCGAGGCGGTGGAGTGTTCCGTCGACGTCAGTCTTCGCGCTTTCGTGGCGGCAAGTCTCCTCGCTGCAGGCGCTGGAGAAAATCGATCAGACCGGCGTAACGAAAGCCGCTATCGATGTAGTGTTCGATCACGTAAAAGGCAAAATAGTACGCGCGACAGCAACCCCAAATAGCGATCGCCAGAAGAAACGCAGTGCTCCACTTGGGATGCTTCAACAGCAGCAATGCACCGGCCAGAAGACCGGTAGCCAGCATCAAACATCCCTTCAGATAAAGCAGCCTAGGATTCTTCAGATCGGCCATCCGCGTAGTGCTCCAGGTAACCGCACTTCTGGCATCGCCAGATCGTCACTGGCAGGCCATCTAAATTCCAACTCATGGAGTACCATGCCGCTTTCTTCCTTGGAACAAGGACCTGTGGGAATCGCAAAAACTCCGGCTTCCCTCGAAACCAGCGAATTTGAAACGAAGGCCCAAAGCTGGATTCCACGGAGTAGCCTTCCTCCATGGTGGAAAACCAAAATTCGATTTTGCATTGTAGCCACCATCGCCAGATGGTGGACCAGCTGCATGGTGGACGTTCGGTGCCATCCACCGCGTGGCCGCGGTGGCTACGAAGAAGTGGTGCCTACCAAGAGATGATGGATGAGCCGGCTGGATTCCTTTTTTTTTCCGGGCTCCTTTGATCTGAAGATCCGTTCGTTCGTCGATGGCTGGATCTTTTGTTTGGGAGGTTGGAGCCGGTGGTGCTGTGGTTTTGGCAGCCATCGGGAGTGAGCGTTTCGGAACTTCCCTTCCCAAAACCTCTCGACCATACTATAGAACAGGTTGAATCTCCCACCATCACCTGCCTCCCCCCATTTCCGCTCAGGCGCCTCGCCATGGATGCATCGCGCGGATGTCGCTCCTTCCAGCAAGCTCAACGCCATAGCCGTCGGTCGCTACTGCAGGCTGGCGGGCTATCGGCGCTCGGTCTGTCGATGTCCGATTGGCTGCTGGCGCGAAGTCGGGCCTCCAGCCTGGGGGCTTCTGATGGCTTCGGTCGCGCCAAACGATGCATCTTTATCTTTCTCTGGGGTGGTCCTAGCCACCTCGATACGCTGGATCCCAAGCCGGAGGCGCCGGACGAGATACGGGGTCATTTTCGGACGATCGCCACGAAGCTTCCAGGGATACGATTCAGCGAGATTCTGCCTCGCATGGCGCAGGTCAACGACCAGTTCGCCTTGATCCGATCGATGTCGCACGGCGATCCCGCTCACCTATCCAGCGGACATGCGACATTGACCGGCCAGTGGGCGCCAGTCGTCAAGAGTGATGATGTTCCGCCGGGCCCGAAGGATTCGCCTCATTTGGGAGCGCTGTTCAGTTCCTTGCGTCCAGGAGCGGTGGACATGCCCTCCTGGGTGTCGCTCCCTTGGAAGGCGTACCATCCTGCAGCTCCTGGCGGTCAGGCCCCTGGACAGCATGGAGGTTGGTTGGGTTCGGCGCACGACGGGATGTTGCTAACGGGGGACCCCAGTCAGCCTCAATGGAAGCCCCCTGGCATCTCCCTACCTGACAACTTGTCGCTGGATCGCCTCCAGTCGCGCGCCCAGCTCCATCAGTTGCTATCTTCAGCTCAGCGCCGCATGGATCAGCAGGCTGCCTCGCAGTCCAGCCTGCAGAATCACCAGCAACAGGCTTTGGCGATCCTGGGATCGTCGCGTGCGCGCGAGGCGTTTGATTTGAGTCGCGAATCGGAAGCGACGCGGGATCGCTATGGTAGGAACATTCATGGCCAGTCGGTTCTGCTGGCCCGAAGATTGATCGAACATGAAGTGCCACTGGTTTCAGTGAACTGGCACAACGACGGAAAGAACTTCTGGGATACCCACGGAGACAACTTCAATCGATTGAAGAACGAGTTAGCGCCGCCGGCGGATTTGGCGTTCACGGCTTTGCTGAGCGATCTGAGGGAGCGAGGGATGCTGGAAGATACGCTGGTTGCCTGGGTAGGGGAGTTCGGTCGGCGACCACAGATCACAGCAGCCAACGCGGGCCGCGAGCATTGGCCCTACTGTTACAGTGGCATCCTAGCCGGTGGGCCGGTGCGCGGTGGAGTCGTCTATGGCGCCAGCGACCGACATGGGGCTTACCCCAAAGAGTATCCGGTCAGCCCGCTCGACTTCGCCACCACGATGCTGCATGCTCTGGGAATTGAACCGACCCAGACACTCTACGATCGCGAAGGTCGTCCTCACTTCGCCGGTGGCGGCAAGGTGGTCGAGTCGATTTTCTGATCGAAGCATCTGCCGATCGACTGTTAGGCATCGCGTCGCGCGAACCTCCTACGGTTGTCAGATATTCCTGTCGCGTCAGTTGGCGCTTCGCTTTTCCGTCAGTTGGTTCAGGTACTCCGCGTATTTGCTTTTTCCCATCGCCTGAGCAGCGGTTTGCAGTTGTTGGTCGGTGATCCACCGGTTATCCCATGCGATCTCTTCCAGGCAGGCGATTTGCAATCCTTGCCTCTCCTGAAGCGCTTCCACGAAATTGCTGGCCTCGATGAGACTGCGGTGGGTTCCGGTGTCCAGCCATGCAAACCCACGGCCAAGCTCACGGACCTTCAACTGACCCAGCTCCATGTAGATCCGATTCAGATCGGTGATTTCCAGTTCCCCTCGGGGCGAAGGGCGAAGAGAGTTCGCAAACTGACAGACGCGGTGGTCATAGAAATAGAGCCCTGGAACCGCGAAACTACTCTTGGGTCTCTTCGGCTTTTCCTCAAGGGATTGGACCACTCCGGTAGCCGGATCGTATTGGACCACGCCATAACGTTCGGGGTCGCGTACGGGATAGGCAAAGATCGTCGCCCCCTCGTCCGTGCTTCGACTCACCGACTGAAGCAGCTGATTGAATCCTTCACCATAAAAGAGGTTATCCCCCAAAATCAGGCAGGATTGCCGACCATCGATGAACGGTTCACCCAGCGTGAATGCCTGTGCCAGCCCCTCGGGCTTCGGCTGCACGCACCAGGACAATTGGATCCCGAACTGACTTCCATCCCCCAGCAACCTTTGAAAGGCGGCTTGGTCATGCGGGGTGGTGATGATGAGGATCTCTCGAATCCCTGCCAGCATTAGCACCGACATTGGGTAGTAGATCATCGGCTTGTCATAGATCGGCAGCAGCTGCTTGGAGACAGCCATGGTGACCGGATGAAGCCGCGTTCCGCTTCCACCTGCCAGGATGATGCCGACTCGCTGGACGCCAGGACTTCCCTTCTTTGACTCGTTCATCCGTTCCTCATTTCGATCGCGGGAGTCCATCGATCTTCCCTGTCGCAACCAACTGGAAATCCAGTCGCTTCATCGCCTGCAGCCAGAAAGCAGTTCGACTGTGTGTTTTGAACCATCTGTCATCCCTCCCATCGCAACTGCAATCCCTGGCGTTCCAGAGAGTACTGTCCTGACAGGATCGCCTGCCACCACTCCTGGTGGTCCAGGTACCATTGCACCGTTTCCTTCAGCAGTCCATGGTGATTTGAATCGGGTTGCCAGTCGAGTTCGGCTTTCAGCTTGCTGGCGTCCACCGCATAGCGATGATCATGACCTGGACGATCGGGCACGAAGGTGATGAGCGCATCGTGCCTGCTTCCATCCGCTATCGGCCTCAATTGATCCATGATCCCGCAAATCTTCCTGGCCAGCGCCAGATTGGTCATCTCGTTGTTGCCTCCTACGAGGTAGGTCTCACCGATGCGTCCCCTTTCGACAATTCTTTCGATCGCCTTGCAGTGATCGAGAACATAAAGCCAATCGCGCACGTTGTCGCCTTGACCGTAGATGGGAATCGATTCTCTTCGAAGGCACTTGAGAATCACGGTCGGTATCAGTTTTTCAGGAAACTGATAGGGACCGTAGTTATTGGAACAATTGGTGATGAGGGTGGGTAAACCGTAGGTGCAATGCCACGCTCTGACCAGATGGTCGGAGGCAGCTTTGGTGGCCGAGTAGGGCGACCTAGGATCGTAAGGAGACCGCTCCGAAAACAACCCCGTAGCGCCCAGTGTGCCAAAGACTTCGTCGGTAGAGACATGGAGAAAACGAAACGCATCGGCTTTGGAACGGTCGGCCTGTGCGAGATACCGGGCGCTGGCGTGCAGCAGATGAAACGTCCCGACGATGTTGGTATGAATGAACGGGGCGGGACCTTCGATCGATCGATCGACATGACTTTCTGCCGCCAGGTGCACGACCGCATCAGGCTGAAAGCCATGCAGAAGATCGAAGAGTCCATCGCTGGAGCGAAGATCTAGACGCACAAACCGATAGCTCGGATGCTCCTGAATGTCGCTTAGCGACTGCAGGTTACCGGCATACGTCAATGCATCGATATTGAGGACATGATGCCCCAGTCCGATTAAGTACCGGACGAGGTTGGACCCGATGAATCCTGCGCCGCCTGTTACCACATAGCGTCTCATGGCTCTCCATTCGACCTTTGCATGGATGATGCCAACAAAGTTTTCCCAGATCGCCCCTGCATACCAATGGTTCCAGGCGATCTTCCTGTCGGCTTTTGGAGCAGCTCCCGATCAACCTGACCACTTCAACCGAAGTAGACGACCTAAGGAAATCGATCGCGACGGCGGTGCGGCCTCGAACCGAAACCAGATCCAGTCTGGTCAGGGGGAATCCGAATCACCAAGCGAGTAATCCTTCATTTTCTTATGCAATGTATTTCTGTTGATTCCCAGTCGCGTCGCCGTCTTTGTCTGTACCTGCTGGCATGCATCCAGCACCTGCGCGATCAGTTCCTTCTCGATGCGGTCGACCACCTTTGCATGGAGATCCTCGGCATCGCCGGGTGCTTCCTCCAAACCACGCCGAACCACCAAAGGCACCAATTGCTCGAAATCAGCTCCTGCCAACCATGCGGCGTCCCCCGTCGGATTCGCTTTGGAGCCAGCCAGATACTCCGGCAGCAGATCGATCGACAGCCTATCCGACTGCGCCATCACCACCGCCCGTTCGATGTAGTTCTGCAGCTCGCGCACATTGCCTGGCCAGTGATAGGCCTGAAGAGCATTCAGCGCCTCGGGATCCACCTCCTCGATCTTTCGGTCGTTGGCTTGGTTGTAGTGTCGAAGAAAAAAAGCGACCAGATCGGGGATATCCTCGCGCCGATCGCGCAATGGAGGGATATCGATTGGCACGACGTTTAGACGCCAGTAAAGGTCTTCGCGAAAACGTCCTGCGGCGACCTCATCGGCTAGGTTGCGATTGCTGGCCGCAATCACGCGCGTGTCGACGGTGATCGTCTGGGTATCCCCGACACGTTCAAATTCCCGTTCCTGCAAAACGCGTAGAAGCTTCACCTGCAGCAGCAGGGAGGTGCTGTTGATTTCGTCGAGAAAGATACTTCCCGTATGCGCGGCTTCGAATCTTCCAGTGCGATTGTTGACCGCTCCGGTGAACGAACCACGCACGTGACCGAATAACTCGCTCTCCAGAAGGCTTTCGCTGAGCGCCCCGCAGTTGACTTTCACAAAAGGTGCCGAAGCCCGTCGGCTCAGCCGATGGATCGCCGTCGCAATCAGTTCTTTCCCGGTGCCAGTTTCGCCTAAGAGCAGCACCGAAGCGTTGCTTTGCGCCACGCGACGCGTTTTCTCGAAGACCGCCTGCATGGCAGGCCCGGCGCCGATGATCCCCGCCAGCGGCGGTCCATCCTCGGGGTAGGCATTCGAACCGTAGCGCACCATGAGCGAAAGGGGCCTGTGTCAGTTGGAGGTGTTCTTCGATGTCTGGGAGACCGGAAGGATCTTCTTGTCATGATCCAGTTGATTGGGTTCCCATTCAACCCGTCCATCCCAGGGTTCCAGCGGCCAGCGGTCGGTGCCCGCCGGACGCTGATTGGGGGGCTTTCTGGCCACTTCGGCCAAAATGCGGTCGGCGACTGACTTCCACTGCCATCGCTGCGCGGCGTCGACGGGAGCCCCCCCGGCAAGCCGCTGACACTGCTGCCAGATCTGATCCATCGCTTCAATCGAACCAGGCATGGGGGCTCGAAAAAGTCGAGGTGTTTCGGCCAGCACCCAGTCTTGCGCCTCGGGAATATCGTTCGACAGCAACCCGATCGGGATATCGCGCGTCCTTCGATGAGCCCTCAGTTTCTGAACCCACTGCGCTTCGCTCAGATCCCCAATTCCGATTCGATCGACCGCAAGGATCGCTTCCACCGGATTTGGCTGTTCCACCCATCGCAGGAGTTCACGAGCATCGTTCACTTCGGCGGTGCGAATTCCCAGTGGCTTCAGAGCTCTTGTTGCGATGCTTCGCAGCGACGCATCGCGACCGGCGATCAGCACCAGTGGCGCCCCTTCCAACCTCGACATCTCCTGGAGATTGTCGGCGATCGACTGGCTGGCTCCCGCCACCGTTCCAGCACCCGCAAGCCAGCGTGGAGCCAATTGACTGGTGGCCGCATAGCGGAGCGCCATCGCGCCATGCCGCGCGGCATCGACTAGACTTCCGGCAATGGCATCCGAGGGGACCTGATCGTTGCTCTGGAGCGACTCCATCTGGCGCAGCGCCTGGTAGGCAGCCCGTGGCAGAACCGAATCGCCAGCCGCCTGATAGACCTGCGGCCAGAGGGTCACCGAGTTCCATCGGTCGTGGGGCACCAGCGACTTGAGTGCGACGATGGGGTCGGATTGCGAGGCCGGAGGGAATTGCGCCAGCGCTTCGAGTGCAAGTGCCATCGGCAGTGCGGCAATGTCTTCTGGAAGATCGGCGCTGCGAAGCATCATCAACGCAGTCTGCAACGTCTGACCAGCCGCCAACTGCCGCTCATCACCCACCACATCCTGCAACTTGCCTCCATCGATCCGCCAGACAGTTCGGTCGGCTGGGACATCGGTTTGCGAAGCGATCTTCCAGGTGTGAAACTGATCCTTCAACTGCTGCCCTAGCCAGTTGAGCGTTTCCGTCTGGCCGGGAAGATGGCCAAGCCGCGATTCCATCACACTGGCCAGGTAACTGCGCGTCGGGGGATCCAGTTGGGCATCGTAGATCCCCGAGACCAGTTCGGGAAGATAACTGGCCCCAGGCATCGCGGCGAGGATTGGAAGAAGACGCTGGCGGGCTTCGGGGATGGCCAGCGCATGGGCCGCCTTGGCCGCAGCGACTCCCTCTGATTGGAATTCCCGAAGCGTCCCACCCACTGCCTGAATCGGCACCTTGGGCTCGGTCATCGACTGTTGCAACAGGTACGCCAGTCCCGTCGATCCAGCCGACATCAGCCCGAGGGCTCCTTCCTTCCGGGTGACCAATCGGCTATCCGAAAGTTTGTCCCACTGCTGCTTCAGCTTCTTTGGATCCCGCGCCGACAGGCTGGCCTGCTCGAGGACGCCATCGATCCATCGTCGCTGCTCCTCTGAAAGCGACGATCCGGCGACGCGGCCAGTCGCCAGCCAGCCATCGGCTCCAATCTCCGATACCATGTCGGCCGCTTGGTCGGGGGTCAGGGGCCGATCGATCCATGGGGCAATCCAATTGGCCAGATCCTCCCACGCCTGAAGGCGACTGAGGTAAAGCACCCCCCGTGCCAGTTCACGGTGATTGCGTGCCGGTTGCTGGCGAAGATTTCGAATGACTGGATCAGGAGACCACTCCGCTTCGCCTGGCAGCGAGGCTCGATTCCCGGCAGCTCCCTGCGGTGCAGCCGTGCCCGTAGCCGTTGCCGGCGCCCCAAACGGGTCTTCTGCTGCGTTAGCTGCCGGCTCTCCAAATGGATCCTCCTGCGCCTGTATCACCCCTGTGGCATGAAGCGTCAGGGGGATGGCCAGCAGACGCCATCCCAAGATCGCATAAAAACGACTACGGCATCGCGTGGTGTTGCATCGAACCGCCGGAGGGATTGGGAAGCCCGGAAGCGACCTGTAAAGTTGTTTCAGCATGATCAGAAAAATCTCTCTAGAGAATCTCTTGGGTCTGACTGCTTTCAGTTCTGGAGCGTCCCAAGTTTTTCGGGATTGGCATCGTTGGGTCGAGCATCCAAGCGGGCGGTCCAGGCGGCGATCTGATGGGCTACCTGCTGAGGGTGACTGGACCCGTAGCTTTGGTAGGCGTGGACTGCAGCATCGGCGCCCATCGCCGCGCGGAGCGCCTGTTGCCATGTGGCATCGCCCAGCCTTGGATCAATCGCACCGATCGCATCGGGCGGCAGTTCCGCTAGCGGAACGTTGCGCTGCATTGCGGCGTGCACCAAAGCGCCCACAATGTGATGAGCGGTGCGCTGAGGCATTCCCAGGACGATCAGTTTCTCCATGACCGTCGTGGCATCCAAATACCCGTGCTCCAGCCGAGCCTGGATCGCCGGTTTCTGGAGCGTCGACTGCTGGACGATTGGTATCGCCAGCTCCAGGCAGGCTTCGACCGTGTCGAAGGAATCGAAAAGCGGAAACTTGTCTTCCTGCAAATCTCGGTTGTAAGCCAACGGGAGTCCCTTGATCAGCACCAACAGCGTCTGGAGATGTCCGATCACTCGCGCCGACTTGCCACGGGTCAGCTCCAAGGTGTCCGGATTGATTTTCTGAGGCATGATCGAACTGCCGGTGCAGAAGCGATGGGGCAGCTTGAGGAATCCGTATTCGACGGTCGACCACAAAATCCACTCCTCCGCCCAGCCGCTCAAGTGCGCCGCGATCAGCGACAAAGCGAAGGTCGACTCGATAGCGAAATCCCGATCGCTGCTGATATCGATGCTATTCGCGGCGACCCCCTCGAACCCCAGTTCCCTGGCAACCCAGTGGCGATCGATCGGTAGGCTGGTGCCAGCGACGGCGGCCCCTCCCAGGGGACACTGATTGACTCGCCTTCGCGCGTCCAGAAGCCTCTGGCGATCCCGCTCCAGCTTCTCGATGTAGGCCAGCCAGTAATGAGCCGCCAACACCGGCTGGGCGCGCTGCAGATGGGTGTAGGCGGGAAGCACAGTGCCTTCATCGATCTGGCATCGGTCCAGGAAGGCTCGCTGCAGATCGGTCAACAAACGGACCACGCGATCGATCGCATCGCGCGTCCAGAGCCGCAGGTCGGTCGAGACTTGGTCATTGCGGGACCTGCCTGTGTGTAGTTTCCGTCCCACATCTCCCAACTGGTCGATCAACGCCTGCTCCACATGCATGTGGATATCTTCCAGTTCGATCCGATGCTGCAGTTCCCCTCGTTCGATCCTGCCGCCGATCTCCTCCAGGGCCGTGACGATCTGGGCAGCTTCCGATTCGGTGAGAATACCTTGGCGGGCGAGCATCAGCGCATGGGCGATCGAGCCACGCAGATCGTGGGGGGCCAGCCGGTGATCCTGGCTGATGCTTTCACTGAAGCGCGCCAGACGCTGGTCTGTACCCGAATCAAAAACGCCGCTGCGCGAAGGACTCTCTCCCATCCATTTCGACTTTCATTTTCGAGCGGAGGCGGCCATCTTGCCTGCTCCCACCTCGATTCCCATGGATCCCCAGCCCGCCCAATCCAACGACTGGCTACCGCACAAAATCGCCCTGCCTCCACCACCCATCCATACCGCCTGGAAGCGCAAGCGTGCGCCGAATGACTTGCACACCGCTTCGACCGGAGCATCGTCTGTCACCCTGCGCCACATCACCTACGATGTCAGAATAGTCCGAAATCGACGCGGGAGAATGCCGAATAACGCGAACAGTCCGATCGCAACGAACGCAGAGCCTCCAGTGGGGGTTCCATCGTGAAATTCGATCCGGCAGATCTGTTAGGCTAAATTGGCGGAAAGATTCCTGCTGCTGGTCCATGCCGCCAGTGGGTTGTCTTGCACGAAACATGTAAATCAGAAAGGTTGCGCGATGTTCGATCGACTCCCAGGCTGCTGCCGGCAAAGCCCTCTGGCCCATTGCCTGCTCTGCATCACGCTGCTGCTGTTGTCGCTCCCCATCCCGATGCTCCTGGCCGACCAGCCTTCTGGTGCTCAACCTGACTTGAAGCGCCCCAACATCGTTTTCATTTTTTCGGATGACCTGACCTGCCAGGCGATCAGCGCCTACGGGGAAGCTCGTAAACTTCTGCAAACCCCTCACATGGATCGCATCGCACGCGAGGGGATGCGATTCGATCGCTGCATGGTCACCAACTCGATCTGCGGACCTAGTCGAGCGACGGTGCTGACGGGCTTGTACTCTCACAAGAATGGCTTTTTCAACAACACGAACAGTCGCTTCGATGCGCAGCAGCAGACATTTCCCAAGCTGCTGCAGAAGGCTGGCTACCAGACGGCACTGATCGGCAAATGGCATCTGGTCTCGGAACCGACCGGATTTGATCACTGGCAGATTCTTCCGGGTCAGGGGATCTACTACAACCCACCGATGAATCGGATGGGAGAGAAGTTGACTGAGGTAGGTTATGTCACCGACCGGATCACCGACCTGGGTCTTGAGTGGCTGGATCAGCGCGACCCCGACAAGCCATTCCTTCTGATGTTGCAGCACAAGGCTCCCCATCGCGAATGGGCGCCACCGATTCGCCACCTGGGATTCAATGGGGATCAACCTTTCGCCGAACCACCAACACTGTTCGACGATCTGGAGGGGCGACAGCGCGCCGTCAAGGATCACGACATGGGAATCGACAGGACGTTCACCGATCTGGATGCGAAGTTGCGCACTCCCACCGGCATGCGCCCCAAGGAACTGGAGGAATGGAATGCGTACTATGCTTCGAGGAATCAGGCGTTCATCGAAAAGAATCTTCAGGGGAAGGAACTGATCAAGTGGCGCTACCAACGCTACATGCACGATTATCTGGGCTGCGTCAAAGCGGTCGATGAATGCGTAGGCCGAGTCCTGGAATATCTCGACCAGCATGGACTTGCGGAAAACACCTTGGTTGTCTGCACGTCGGATCAGGGATTTTTCCTTGGCGAGCATGGCTGGTTTGACAAGCGGTGGATCTTCGAGGAATCGGCGCGCACGCCCCTTCTGGTGCGCTGGCCCGGAGTGACTCGCCCGGGATCCCACTCCGACAGGATCGTTTCCCTGATCGATTTTGCGCCGACGTTTCTCGATGCCGCCGGTGTGAAGCCGCCTCAGCCGATGCAGGGAACCAGCCTACGGCCTTTGCTTGCCGATCCACAGGGTACTGCCTGGCGCGATGCACTCTACTACCACTACTACGAGTACCCAGCACCCCATCGAGTCCAGCCGCACCGGGGAGTGATCACCGAACGGTACAAGCTGGTCCATTACTACACCGATGGGGATTCCTGGGAGCTGCTCGATCGGTTGGCCAATCCAGAAGAAACGCGCAGCTTTTACGAAGATCCGCAATATGCCGACGTCGTCCAGGAGCTGAAGGAGCGGCTGGAAGGTTTGAGGACGCAGATGGATGATCGATCTGATCCGCCGAAGGAAGCATTCGGAAACCAGCCATTCCCTACGGCTGCCTCCGAATGATCTTCAATCGCAAAACCGGTCGACGTCGAGAGAAAAACCAGGACGGATGCCAGGGCGTTCGCTGGGCCAGCTGAAGTTTGGCATTGCAACACCAGCGGCTCAGGGTCATTCTGATGGAGTGGCGGAGGGTTGGATCTGGAGTTTCCCTGGGTTGTTTCGTCGCGTGGCTGCATCGGTTCTGTATTGCATTGCGGTTTGGGTTGCCAATCTTCTGGCGACTGTTTTTCTTCCGATTCCCGGAATTGGAATGGTGGCAGCCGGGACGCTGGTTTTTGGTGCGACCTTCACGCTGCGGGATCGGGTGCATCATCAAGGCAAACGCTGGGTGTACGCGATGATCGCCGTCGCAGCGCTGGGAATGGTTCTTCAAAATCTGTTTCTTCAGGTACCGCTTCGTATCGTCCTGGCTTCGCTGGTGGCAATTGTGCTGAGCGAAACGGCTGATACTGAGATCTATCATCGCCTGCTGCACCGATCGTGGTGGATGCGCGTGGCAAGTTCCAATGCCCTCAGCATCCCGCTGGACAGCATGATTTTCAACGCCATCGCGTTCGCGGGAGTTTTCCCCTGGAAGGTTCTGCTCAGCCTGGTGGCTGGCGAGATTCTGGTTAAGGCGATCGCCAGCGCAGCAGTCGCTTGGCGACTGGACCGGAACCAAACACAAAGGCCCATTGCTGCCTCCTCCTGACCGCTCCCGTTGGCCAACACTTCCAGATAAAGGATCGCCACATGTCCGGCGACCGACCACCCCGAAAACCTGGCCCCAAAGGGCAGGGCCCGAATCGGCCATCCAAGTATGGGCCACCAGCCAAGAGGCCAAATCCCTATCGTCGTGGACCCCAGGGGGACCGACCGGGTCGGCCTGGATCGGGTAGCGATTCGGATGCCGAAAACTTCGATCGATCCAGGACGCAGTCCGATCTTCCGATGCCCACCGAACGGTACATGCCATCCGATCGGCCGCCGACCTCTGGCCTGCCAGCGCGGGGTCGATCGGTCCCTCTTTGCCTCGACCAGCAACCCTTGGGTTGTCCATCGGACGAATCGATGGCGACGGTTTATCTGGGGCGTGCGACGATGCAGCCGAACGTGTTTCGCAAGAGGATTGAGCGGGTGGAGGGAACGATGGCGACGGGCGACTGGGTCCGCGTCTGCCATTTGGAGCAACCGGAAGCGAAGGTTTTTGCCTACGGACTGTATAACGAACGATCTGAGATCCCTGTGCGTCTTGCTAGCTGGTGGGGCCAGCGGCCTGATGAGGCCTATTGGGATCGTCTATTGGATCAGGCCGTGGAACTGCGCCACCAGTGGTTGGGATTGCCCAAGCTGACGGATGCCTATCGGGTGATCCATGCGGAGGCGGATGGATTCCCAGGGCTGGCCGTCGATCGCTACGGCGATATCTTGAGCGCCGAGGTTTTTTCGATGGCGATGTACCTGCGCTGTCGAAGTGTAATGGAAGGGCTTTCGCGACGTCTTGGCACTCGCCACTGGCTGGTGCAGCCAAGCCCATTGTTTCATCGCCAGGAAGGGTACGATGTCCCGGCATTCGATTCGGGGGAGCTTCCCAAGTGGGTCCAGGTCCGCGAGGCAGAGGCAAAGTTTCGCATCCAATTTGAATCCGGTCACAAGACGGGTTTCTTCTGCGATCAGAGGGACAACCGATTGCGGCTGAAAGAGCTCAGCCCCGGTCGCAGCGTACTGGATCTGTGCTGCTACACCGGAGGGTTTTCCGTTCAAGCGGCGCTGGGGGGTGCCTCCGAGGTGATTGGAGTCGATCTGGATGAAGCACCGCTTCAGTTGGCGAAAAAGAATGCCGATGTCAACCAGGTGCGCGTTCGCTACTCTCAGTCGGATGCCTTCGCGTATCTGCGAGATCTGCTCCGCACCGGCAAGCAATTCGATATCGTCGTTCTCGATCCTCCCAAGTTGATTCGAAATCGAGACGAGCACGAGGAAGGGGCGAAGAAGCACTTCGATTTGAATCGGCTGGCCATCCAGCTGGTCAAAACCGGCGGTTGGATGCTGACGTGCAGCTGCGCGGGTCTGTTGAGTTGGGACGAGTTCTACGATCTGGTCAGCAAAGCGGCCAGGGCAGGGGGCTGGGATGCCGATGGGGTATGGCAACCCCCCAGGCGCGTGCAGATCGTCAGCCGCACCGGAGCGCCACCGGACCACCCGGTCGCCAGTCATTGCCCGCAGTCGGAGTATCTCAAGAGTCTCTGGCTGCGAGTCTACTGATCGGACCGGTCCAAGCGGGCGGATCTGGACGCAAGGTGCCTCAGGAGGTGGCGGCTCGCATCTTCGCTTCCATCTGGGGCGTTTCGTCGGCAGCGGGAGCGCCACTGATCGCGATGAAATCCTGAAAGAGCGCGTCATCGACCGCATTGATCCGGTTCTGGAGTTCGGCGATGAATGCGTGCAGTCCCTGCTGCAGGATCTCGTCCACCCGCATGAATGCCAGTTGGCTTCGCAGGCGACCCAGCCGCTGCTCCGCCAGGTTGCAGAACGAATCGACCGGGCAACCGCTGATGGCATGCAGCGAGATGTTCGCTTGATCGATGCAGTGCATCACCGAGCTGGGGAAGGCGCGATCGAGCATCAGGAAATCGACGACTCGCACCGGTAGGATCTGATGGTACTTCTGCCGATACATCTCCAGACCGCTGAGGCTATGCAGCAGCGCGGACCATTGGAGGTCATCGACTGGGGATCCCATGGCATCGCGAATCGGCTGCAGGCGATAGTACTGAACATCGACCATGCGCGTCGTCTTATCCGCCTGCTCCAGGTAGCGCCCCATCCTTGCGAAATGCCAACCCTCTCCATGGCTCATCGAGCCATCCATCAGCCCTTTGAAGAGGTGGCTGGAGAGTTTGATTTCGTGGTAGAAATCGAGCGGGCTCTGCCACAGCGTCTCAGGCTGGCGAGAAAGTTGCATGGTGCGCTGATAGAACTGATTGAGCTGTTCCCAGACCTGGGTCGGAAGAGCTTCACGGATGCTGCGTCCATTCTCTCTTGCCGCGGTGACACACGAGAGAATCGAATTGGGATACTCTGGATCGAAAGTAAGAAAATAGACTACCTGTTCCCGGGTTGCCTCTCCATATCTGCTTTGGAACCATTGCAGATCACCAGTGGTGCTGATCAGGGGGCTCCACGATTGCTTCTCATTCGCTGCCGTCCCCAGCAGGGTTGAAAACGTCACCTCGATAAAGCGCGCCAGATTCTCGGCTCGTTCGATGTAACGACACATCCAGTAGATCGAATCAGCAACGCGGCTCAACATGACCGGAGGCCCTCCTTGGAAGGCGCCACCGGACGCAGCGGGAAGAAAGAAAGCAACATGTTTTTCATGAACCTGTTCCCTTTCGCGCCGGGGCAGCGATCACCCAGGTGTCTTTACTGCCACCCCCTTGAGACGAGTTGACGACCAGGGATCCCTTGCGAAGCGCCACGCGCGTCAGGCCCCCTGGCAGGACGAAAACTTCCTGACCGTCGTAGAGAATGTAAGGTCTGAGGTCGACGTGCCGGCCTTCGAAATGATCGCCAATCAGTGTGGGAACGCGCGATAGTTGAATCGTTGGCTGTGCGATGTAATTGCGCGGTTGGGAGACGATTTTATCCGCGAAAGCGCGACGTTCTTCGGCTGTCGACTGTGGCCCCACCAGCATTCCATACCCACCCGACTCCCCAACCGCCTTGACCACCAGCTCATCCAGATGATTTAGGACATACTTGAGGTCATCCTGGCGATAACACAGGTAGGTAGGCACGTTCGGCAGAATGGCCTTCTCTCCAAGGTAGAACTCGATCATCGCCTCCACAAAGGCATAGATCGCCTTGTCGTCAGCGACCCCAGTACCAGGTGCATTGGCCAGTGCAACACGACCGCTGCGGTAGGCATCGATCAGTCCCGGGACACCCAGAAGGGAATCGGAGCGGAAGACTTTGGGGTCGAGGAAATCATCATCGATGCGGCGGTAGATGACATCAACCCGCCGGAAGCCACGCGTGGTTCGCATGAAGACGGTGTCATCGCGCACCACCAGGTCACGTCCCTCCACTAGCTCGACCCCCATCTGCTGCGCCAAAAAACTGTGCTCGTAGTAGGCGCTGTTGAATACGCCGGGAGTCAGCACGACGACCGTTGGATTGGAAATGGCCGACGGGGCCATTTTCTGAAGGAGCGAAAAGAGACGGCTCGGGTAGTCATCTACCGGACGGACGTGAGAGAGATCGAAGAGGGAAGGGAAGCTGCGTTTCATCACGAAACGATTCTGGAGCACGTAAGAGACCCCAGATGGGCAGCGGAGATTGTCCTCCAGCACGTAGATGGTCCCGTCGGCTCCCCGGATCAAATCGGTCCCGGTGATATGGCACCAGACGCCTCGCGGCGGATTCAAACCGCGGCAGGGCTCCCGAATCGCCTTGCAAGTCTCTAGCACAAAGGCCGGCACCACACCAGCTCGCACAATCTCCTGATCGTGGTAGACGTCGTGGATGAAGCAATTGAGCGCCTTGATACGCTGCTTCAACCCCGACTCGATCCGCTCCCACTCCTGGGCATCGATCGTGCGCGGAATGATATCGAATGGAAAGATCTTCTCTGCACCTTGGGAATCACCGTAGACGTTGAAGGTGATCCCCATCCGGAAAAGAAGCTGCTCGGCAGCCTGCTGCCTTCGCAACAATTCTCCCTGTGGCAGTTCCTCGACACGCTGCAAAAGCAGCGCGGAAGAAGTCCGGAATTGCCCTTTGGGATCGACAGCTTCATCGTAGAAGCCGTCCAGTTCATACCGATCAAACGTTGGCCGCGCAGCCGTATCGATCGATACGGAGGAGGAAGACTGTGATTGCATGGACGCTGTCCATCCTCATGCCCGCCTCAGGGAAAAGAAGTTGGTAAGCCCCACTAGTGTAAGCGAATGAAGCTCTCTCCGGCAAGCCACGTCAGGTGCGCATTGCCGGCGGTATCAGTGCGAGTGATGGTGGCCGTCCTCGTCGTGGTGATGCAACTCCCCTGCCTCTCGCGGCGCGTGCGCATGCTTGGGCTCCAGATACCCGATCCCGACGGCGGTCGCGATTCCAAGAATCAGCGCGATCGTCAGCCGGATGCGGTTGTGCGAATGGAACTCCATCTCGGGAAGAAGATCGGATAACGCGATGCAGAAAAATACACCGGCGGAAAATCCAAGTCCCCAGGCGACCATCGATCCATGTTTTTGACCAGATCCGATCCAACCAAGATTAGCCAGAAGGATTCCCAGAGGAATCATCAGAGAGAATCCGAAGATGACCAGAAATCTGGAGGATGCCGACCAACCAGCAGAACGCATTAGCGAAGCGATGGAGATAGCATCCAGTGGTTTGTGCAGCAGGATGGCGAGAAAGACACCCACACCCCACAGCGACCACCCCGGTTCCCCATGAAAATCTGATTCGACCGCCGCGGCCAGCGCCACTCCATCCAGCAGGGTATGAAATCCCAGGCCGGTAAGAACTCCCAACCAGTTCCATTGCCCAGCGCCTGGTGGCACTTTGCCCACCAGAGCCGTTGGTTCGCCCCCGTCATCCCCAACCTTCTCCTTGCATATCCGACCTAGATCACACTGATCCTTTTGGCTGCAAGGAGTCGTAGGAGTGGTTTCATGGCGATGGTCTGCTGCATGGTGGTGACCATCGTGGTGGTGATGGTCTCCATGACATCCATGCCCGTGAGGTTCACCCAGGGATGCGTCGGCGAAATCCCCTTCGCCATGATGGTGAAAATGAAAGGCCCTCAGAAGGAAGAACATCACCATCATCCCGATCATCATCGCCCAGGAGATCTCATCGATCCGCTGAGGACCTATCTCCACCAGCGCATGGGGCAGCAGATGGAAGACCGCGATTCCAAGCATCAATCCACCGACGTAGCTGATGATCATCTGCATCCGCACGTGGGTGAAGCGGATCAAAGAAGGCAACCAGCCTCCTAGCAATGCTGCCGCACTGATCGCCACGCTGTAGCAGGCCAGCAGCAGGAGCGGCGCGGAACTGGTGGCTGGGGCAGCATCGTTCATGGCGAACCTTTCACTCCGGGAAAATCCCCCGCCTGTCGGCCTCAGGGAAGCGCCAATTCTGGTTATGGATCGGGGCTTTGCCCAGGCCAACCCCAGTCATTTCCTGAAAAGTACGATCGTGACGCACGGATTTCGATTGACCTAACGAAAGGACAGCACCTAACATGACAGAAAGTGCAGATGCATAAGATAAACACAAAGGGAGTTTCCGCAGTGGCCAATCCGGTGCGCACTTCGCTGGCCATCTTGGCGATCTGGTCGCTAGCAGTCATCGGTCCCGCCGCAGCGCGATGGGCTGGACTCGGATCGCAACCTCCCTCACTTTCGACGGCTTCCTCTAAGAAATCGGCAAACGACCCGGTTTTCGGGAACTGCGAAGCAGGATTTTGTGATCCAACCCTGGGGGCTGGCGGGGACGTGATCGGACGCCTGCGGGAAGAGATGGGATGGCCCGCCAGAAACGGGACGCCCCCCGCAAAAAACGACTCCCTTCCCTGAATTGGCCATTTGCTAGTTGCCTGACTCCTCTTCACAACAAAAAATCTTCTCCATGGTGCTCCACATGACTCGCAAACAAGGCTTCACGCTGGTGGAATTGTTGGTGGTGATCGCCATCATCGGCGTGCTGGTGGGATTGCTTCTGCCGGCAGTCCAGGCCGCCCGCGAGGCCTCGCGCCGCACCCAGTGCACCAATCACCTGAGGCAAATCGGGCTGGCACTGCAGCAGTACGAGTCGACATTTCAGAGGCTACCGAGCGGCTGGATTTCGCCCGATCGCAGCGGTGAACCTGGCTGGGGATGGTCGGTCGCTATTCTGCCATTCATCGAACAGAACAACATCCTCAACCAGATCGACCAGAATCTTCCCATCGAAGACGACAAACACGAAGCCGTTCGGCTTCACGTCATCCCGATCTTCCTCTGTCCCTCCGATGTCGGCGGCAACCCCTTCATGATCGGCGAAGGTTCAGGCCACGGCCATCACCTCCGCTCTTTTTCAACCGGCATCGATCATGGCACCCCTCTGTTCAAGATTTCCAAGAGCAATTACTCAGCAGTTTTTGGTACCCAGGAAATCGAGGCTGACCCCTATATTTCCGATGGGATGTTCCACGGCAACAGTCGCGTCCGATTCCGCGATGTCAGCGATGGACTTTCCAATACGCTGATGGTGGGTGAGCGATCGACGCGGATGGGAGGCACCATCTGGCATGGAGTGATTCCAGAAGCGGCAGAAGCAGAAGCCCGAATCGTCGGTACGACAGATCACCCGCCCAATCACCCAGCAGGGCATTTCGAGGACTTCGGCAGCTACCATGTCATCGGAGCACACTTCGTCATGGGAGACGGGTCCACCCGCATCCTAAACAACAACATCGACGAATCGACCTATCGAGCGCTCGCGACGAAGGCGGGAGCCGAACCGATCCGAGAAACCGATTGAACTTCAATCGCCTTCTGATCGGTGCCACCGAATTTGCTGAATGCTACCGATGAAGAATCGGGAAGTGCGCCTGCAGCCAAGAGACATGAGGTGAGCGTTTAGGGCTGATAGCCATCGCAAGCCATCCGTCGCGGACTTCGCACTGGGATACCGCCAAATCCACCAGTCGCTTGTCCGAACCAGAAGATTCAGGAATCAATTCCAATCGCTCGCGATCAGCAAAAGCCCGCTCGAAGATCACCCGCAGTGGCAATCGATCTCGCATCCCAATACGCGGTCCGTCGACGCTAATCGTGCTGTCCCGCTCCAGCGTCAGGCCAAGACCCCGTATCTGAGGCTTGTAGGCGACACGGATCAAAAAGTTCTCGATGCGAAGCCTATTGCCCTGCTTGAGCTCACTGAATCGCATCGTCGCCTGCATCTGGCCATCGACAAACTGAACGGACATCGGCCTCTGGGAAGTAAAACGAACTTCTACATCCTTTGGCATATCCTCTGGAGGAATCCAATCCTCCTGCTGGAACAACTTCGCCAAATGGGCCCCAAGATCTTCCAGCTTCCAGGTTTTCCCCGTTAGACCAAGTCCTTCCAGCGCATTGTTCATCGCTGATTCATGAAGCTGCAAACTGACCAGCGCATCGCTTGGAGCCAATGGCCGGGGTGTAAAGGCCGCAAGCTGTTGAGACGATGCAACCCGCAGGCGCCCAATCAATCGGTTTTCCGTGGTCTCCAGGGAAACGACGTCGGTATGTAGATTCAGATTCTGCGTAGGAGTCATCCATTTGCCTCGCAGAAGAGTTTCCGCCCGCTCAATCCTCTCTCCCAATACCCGGTCAAACTCACTGTCTGTTTGGGATGCGATCGTCCGGCGCATGATTCTTTGGGCGATCGGACGTCGGGAATCGAATTGATCTAGCATGAAGGAGCGATAGAGATTTCCAAACAGAGGAATGGAATCAAAGGAGGTTTCGAATCCTCGCAATTGCTCTTCGCTATCGACAATCGCTTCCGAACCGCTGACTCGCACCCCTTCCGCATCGATTCGAATCTTTCGCTGGGCGTCAACAATCGCTTCGGAGTTGTTGTAGAACGTGGCGCTGGGTCGGCGACTGGAGGTGTCGGAAACAACGTTACCCACCAATTGCAGATCCAATTGCCATGCCTCTTTGGCTGGACGCAGCAGCACCTTCAGCTTCGTGGCAATGCGGCTGGCTCCCGAGGTATCAGCTCCCAGCAGCCGTTGCCTGACCGGACGTTCCAGCGGAGGGTTTTCGGGGACAAATCGCTGCAGCATTTCCTGGCTGACGGAAACCCGAAGGTTGGCATTACGGTAATGCTTGTCCAGCGACTGTGCGATTTCTCGCGGCAACGTCTGTTCCGCATCCCGCAACGAATCCAACTGCTGCGCCAGCACACTGCGATACCGATGCGTCGAATCCCGTTCGATTACCTCCAGCGTTTCGATCAACTGACGGTAATCGACAGGCTCGGTCGACCATCTTGCCACCTGGGACAGCAGATTGGCGACCGGTGGATTAGAAAGTAGCTGCTTCTGCGGTCCCTGAAGAGTTGCCGATCGGGAACGATCTTTCAGCCGTTTGCTGATCTGGCGGATCACTTCACTGTCCGATAGTTCCCCACCGGCGATCGCTTGCAGTTGGTCCATCATGAACCATCGATTCCAACCTTCCTGATCGCCAGTACCAGCAATGGCCTTATTCGCCTCTTCAATCAGCAAAACCAGTTCCCTGCGATCGATCGACTGCGTTGCGTCGCTGGATGCGGTCGCCACCAGATGAGCAGAGGTCTGAGATGCATTGCGATAAATGGGATCCCAAATTTCCAAACGTCGGGCAAGAGCGTAGTTGGCTCTCGCCGCCGATCGTCGCAATGGGATCGACTCGGGCTGGTCCGCGTCTGCGATCGACTCACTGGGCATCGACTGGAGTGCCTGCTGCAATTGAGCCAGGATCGGTGCACCGCTGGTGTCTCCCATCGACTGCAGGCGACCCCATTGGTTCAAAAGATCGATGACCTGATCGACCCAGTGAACCAATTCTGGCGACTGTGTTCCCAAGTCACGCAACTCTTCTAGGTCACGGACCAAAGTTTGTGGGATGGGCCATGCACCAGATGACGGATCGTTCCAAAGTGGAGTTTCGGATGGGATTCCAGAGTTCGGATTCTGTTTCTGGGGATTGGAAACCAGATTGGCAGTCGTCCCATCGTTGCTTTCTTCTGAAAGTCCTGAACCTTGCGTCACAGCAAGAGAAGAAGGATTGGAAAGCGCTGGGGGATCCATCTGAGGGGCCGTTAACGCGATAACCGCGTTGGCAGGATTTTCCAGCGGGATCGATGGGGCCTCTAAAGCCCGACGCACAACCCGTTCCAGCGGTTCACTGCTGTCTGTCTTCCGATCGGCTAGACGGCGAGCCTCCAAAGCTGGTGCCAGAGTGGAAGGAGTAGCAAAATCGCGGACCAGGCGAGCTGGTTTGGCGACACTATCCTCACCTTTTTGCAGGATGCGACCGGGCCGTGGTTCCTGCGGTGCTGCAAAAGCCCAACCAATCGCTGCGACTCCCGCGACTGCAGGAAAGATCAGCAACCAGTAGGGTGCCTTGCCGCGCCTTGGAGGGCCAACAACCATACGAACATTCCCTTATCCTGAATGCTGCGATCCACCACAGCCGCTCTGAGAACATCGGCATCCCGGACGAAGAGAATCAAATGGGAGCCAATTTAAATTTTCTGCGCGAAGCAATTCGGCAGTGGGAAGCTAGCTTTCTGTCGATTGATTCAATTGCGCCGCGATCTTTCCGAAAAATGATTGATTTCCAGAGATCTCGCTTCAGTGGAACAACTACTTCCTGGGACCACTTCCAAGCTTGCGGTACAGTTCCAGCTGGTAGGGGCCCCGAAAAAGTAGGCACAGCGCCCCTTCCCGTGCAGCCTGACGGAAGACCTCTTGGAAGAAGTACTCCTCGCCAGGCCAGGGGTAGGCAAAAATGATGGCAAAATCATCGATCTCCATCCCCATTTCCTCGTAGGCTGGTGGGATGTGTTGAAAAAGCGATACCAGTTGGGAGCTGTTGGGGACCCATCTTTTGGCCTGCCTTGGAAGGAAATTGCCTTCATACAGTTCGGCAGACACCCCATGGCGTTCCAGTAGCACCTTCCCCTGCTGCACCAGAAAGGGCTCTGCTTCGATCCCCACTGCATCCCAGCCCAAGAGGGAGGCAATTCCAGCCACAATTCCAAAGCCACAGCCCCATTCGCAGAACCGGTTCCCATCCAACAACTTCTGACGATCGATTTCATAGAGCGCCTTGGCGACATAATCAAAATCGCAGGCAACGTACTGTTCGATCGGTCTCTTGGAAAAGCTATCCCAGAATTGCTGCATCCGCTCATCAGCGATCTGAACCCAACGAGAGATCGGGTCAGGAAGAGTCGATTCTAGGTCGACATGGAGAGGAAGTGACTGGAGTTTCATTGCCCCCGAGTTTCCCTAATCGGCAAGGTTTACTTGAATCCTACACATCCTGATGTCGCCGCCTGAGTGGAATTGTTGTCAGGAATCGGTCGCTTGCCTGGCATGCTTTGGTAGCTGAATCGTCTACGGATCTCCTCACCCGCTAGCTGACCAACATACGGACCCATTTGCGACAGCGTTTTCGCCAGTCGATCAACATCTTTTCCACCCCTGACTGGTCATGGAAAAACGTCTCTCAACCAGTAGATTGGCATCGATCAGGGAACCTTTCGACAACTGGACTGCTCCCCTTCCTACTTCCTACAAGATTTTCATAAAGAAAGTAAGCCATAGGAGTTCCGAAAGGGGTGGAATCCAGGACCATAGGCAAAGCGGTCAATGGGAGTAGCGGAGCAGGCTGGAAGGGCATACAACAAAGAATTCGTTCGGAATGATCTTTCAAGTCCTGGTTCCTTTTGCATCGTTCGTCCGCCATGAAACTTTCCTGCAATCGCGAAAAGCTGCATCACGCGTTCCAGTTGGCCTCCACGGTGGCACCCAATCGCAGCCCCAAAGAGATCCTCAACTCGATCAAGCTGGAGGCGAAGGACGAGGAGGTCTTGCTGACGGCCACGGATTTAGAATCTTCGATTCGAATCCAGGTGGAACAGGTCGATGTGCAAGTACCCGGATCCTGCCTGCTCAACGTGGTCCGAGTCGGAAACATCCTTCGCGAACTGAATGATTCGCAACTGGAGCTGGAAACAACCGATAGCGGGATCACCCTGCGAGGGGAGCATTCGGAGTTTCACCTTCCGAGCGCCAATCCGGACGAGTATCCGGTAGTGGCAGAGTTCTCGGAATCGAGTTATTGCGAAGTGCCAGCGCGACTTTTTCGCGAGATGGTACGTCGTACCACCTTCGCTACGGACACCGAAAACAGCCGCTTCGCTCTCGGTGGTGTCCTATTCGAGATCGCCGGAGAAGAAATCACTGCCGTGGCGACCGATGGCAGGCGACTGGTGAGGATGACCGGTAGCTGCAAACCGGTGCAGGGTCACAAGACCAATGGACCGACGACGATCATTCCGACGAAGACCTTGACGCTGATGGAACGATCGATCGGGGACAAAGACGAAGTGGTGCACTTGGCGGCAAGAGCAAACGATGTGGTGCTTAGGACGCCTCGAGCGACGATTCAGTCGAGTCTGGTGGAGGGGCGTTTTCCAAACTGGCGTCAGGTGATTCCCAATCGCACTTCCAGCATCATCATCGAAAGCAACGTCGGTCCCTTTTTTAGCTCGGTCCGTCAAGCGGCGGTAGTTGCCGATCCGGAAAGCCGTGGGATCGATTTCAAGTTTGGTCATGGTTCGATGGTGGTGGGATCCCGCACGGCCGACGTAGGGCAGTCCCGCATCGAGCTACCGATTCCCTACACGGGAGAAACGGTCCATGTGATGATGGACCACCGCTACGTCTCTGATTTCTGTCGGGTTCTGGATCCCGACATGACCTTCCAACTGGACATCCAGTCGGCATCGGATCCAGCGCTCTTTCGCACCGAGGACGGCATGATTTACGTCGTCATGCCGATGGCTCGGGATCAGTGAAATCCACCTTCGGGTGTTCCGTAAATAGACTGCTGTTCTGGAGATGATTTGATGTCGGTAAGCGCCTTTTTGGAAAAGCACTTTCGTCATTTCAACGCGCGAGAGACATTGGCCGCTGCGAAAGGCTACAAGCAGTTTGTCGAAGACGGAAACCTGATGATGGTGTCTTTGGCGGGTGCCATGAGCACCGCGGAAATAGGGATTTCCCTGGCTGAAATGATCCGTCAGAACAAGGTCCATGCAATCAGTTGCACCGCGGCCAACCTGGAAGAAGACGTCTTCAATCTTTTCGCGCACAACGATTACCGTGTCATCGAAAACTGGCGGGCATTGTCGGCTGATGATGAAGTGGAGCTGCTGCAAAGTGGCTTCAATCGCGTCACCGATACCTGCATCCCAGAAACGGTGATGATGCACATGCAGGATCGATTGACCAAATACTGGGTTGAGGAAGGGAAGCGAGGCCAAGGACTTTTTCCCTATGAGTACTTCTACAAGTTGCTGGATGAGAAGGATCTGAAAAAGCACTACCAAATTCCACCGGAACACAGTTGGATGCTGGCTGCAAAAGAGAAAAACCTTCCGATCTTCACCCCGGGTATCGAAGACAGCACCTTGGGCAACATGTTCACCGCGCGAGTCATGGATGGCACCGTCGATTCCCATCGCGCTCTTCGAAGCGGTACCGAACAACTGGAGAAGCTCGCGCACTGGTATCGCGACAGCAGTCAGCAACGATCGATCGGCTTTTTCCAGATCGGCGGAGGGATCGCTGGCGATTTCGCAATCTGTGTCGTTCCTCTTCTCTTGCAGGATATGGAAGAAGACCAGACGCGTCTGTGGGGCTACTTCGCGCAGATCAGCGATGCGGTTACCAGTTACGGCGGCTACAGCGGTGCTGTTCCCAATGAGAAAATCACCTGGAAGAAGCTTGCGAAAGCAACTCCGAAGTACATGATCCAAAGCGATGCGACGATTGTGGCTCCTTTGATCTTCGCCTACGTTCTAGGGCAGTGATCGGCTGAAAGATGGCGCAGCTAGCGGAAGCGACGCGATCCCAAGCTTCGGTCTTGAAGTTGGCACTCTAAGAGATTGTTTCGAGTGCAGTGAATCGTCGATCGATGTGGATCGACTTCTTTTTTTGGGTCCCACTGGCAAACAACTGCAAGGGATCGCCGGACTTTTCATTGAGCACGCGCTGGGAGGCAACTATCTTAGAAAGAACCCTGGTGTTTTCCACCATGACAGCGACTCGGTGACGGTGGAGTCCTTCCAGGCTGGATTCCCGTGTCAGGAGCACCTGCCAGATGGTTTGCTGCGTCATCGAAACGTCTCTGCGCCACCTCCAACGATCCCGCCACCTTCTGTGGCTCATGCTTGCCTGGATCCAGATCTGGCAGCATCCTCTCTTCGGACAGACATCGATCGATCCGATAGATGGCATCCGCCAGACCGGGATTCCCTTGGTTGCTCTCGAGGCAGACAAGATCCATCTTTCCGATGGCCGCGTTCTGGAGAAGGGCACCATCCTGATCCGCGATGGTCGGATCGTGGAGGTTGGCCAATCGATTGAGATTCCGCCAGGAACAGAGATCCTCCGGTATCCGGGAAAGGAGATTTATCCGGGATGGATCGATGCCTACTCGGAATGGGACTTGGTGGAATCGGGAGAACCGCCCGCCGGGCATTGGAACCGCCGTATCACACCACAAAGAAGGATCGCCGACCTTTACACAGGGGACGAAGAGCGTCTGAAGAAATACCGGCAAGCGGGGATCACCGCGATCGTAGCCGCACCTCAACAGGGAATCATCAAGGGGACCAGTTGCGTGGTAGCAACAGCCTCAGGAAAGCCGGGCCAGCGGATGCTCAAGGAGATCTTCGCTCAGCATCTACGTTTGACAACCAGTTTTGGAGGGGCAGGGGGTTATCCAACAAGTCCGATGGGTGCCGTCGCTGTGGCTCGGCAGACGCTGCTAGATGCTCAGTGGTACCGATCCGCTCTCGACACCGCTTTGGCAAGTCCACAGATTGCGGCTCCTGACTTTCAGGCGTCCCTTCAGGCGCTGATGGAACAAACAGAATCTGGAGTTCCGGTCGTTATCGATACCACCAACGAGCAGCATGCGATGCGGGCTGATCGGTTTGCCAGAGAGTTCCAATTACCGCTGATTCTTCGCGGCTCGGGCCGCGAGTACCGACTTCTGGAAAAAGTCGCGTCGCTGCAAAGACCGATCGTACTACCGGTCGACTTCCCCAAAGCTCCCAACGTTGCTTCTGCCGAATCGGCCTCTCTGGTGCCAGTTCAGGATCTAATGCACTGGGAGTGGGCACCGCGAAACCCAGCTCTGCTTCATCAGGCACAAGTCCTTTTTGCATTGACCAGCCATGGCCTGGAAGATCCCAAGGAACTGCGGTCGCGGGTCATGACAGCGATCGAACATGGGCTGCCAGCCGAGGTGGCGTTCGATGCACTGACAGAAATTCCGGCAAAGCTCCTCGGTATCGAAAAGACGCATGGTCAGATCGCTCGCGGATTCTCCGCCGATCTTTTGATCACCGATGGTCCGTTGCTGGACCGCAAGAGCAAGTTGATGGAGACATGGGTACAGGGGGAACGTTTCCAGTGGGAGAACACCCCGGACAATTCGTGGAAGGGTTCGTGGGTGGTTCAGTGGAACCATCCGGTTCGCGGATTGCAAAAGTACCTCTTGGAAGTGGAGGAGTCTGGCAAGTCGACGATCTCCTGGTGGGACAAAGGATCTTCGCCGGAAAGTTCGTCCCTCCTCGTCGCCGCGCCAGAAGAAGGCTCTTCGCCAGCTCCTGCCGCCCCAGCCGCTCCGGATAGTGCTTCGAAGGGAATTCCATCGGCATCCCGTGATCTGCCATCCGCCCAACTGGATCAGTTGCAACGTAGCAAGGAACGGCTTGCTGGAAGTTTTGAAAGCAGCAGCCTGGAACCTTATCAATTGGGCCGGGGCCAATGGAGCCTGACCAAGCTGGAGAGTATCGATTATCCGGATCGCGCTTATGGGAACCTCCGCTGGCCAGATGGTTCGATCGTCGCTTTGACCGCCGAACGTCGGGAGGTCGGCGAAACTTCCCAAGGAGATAGCGAGAAGAAAGACAAGAAAACTCCAAAAGTCGCCAAGGAAGGGAAGACCCCCACACTCCTTTCGGATCGAGTGCATCCGTGGAGCGCCTTCGGAAGAAAGAAAAACGCAGAACCCGTACAACTGCTGCTGATCAAGAACGCGACGATCTGGACTGGAGGTCCAGAAGGGATTCTGGAAGGAGCGGATCTTCTTTGTCGCGATGGAAAGATCGAGCGGGTGGGGCGAGCGATTGAAGCTCCCGAGGGAGCCCTAGTGATCGATGCCACGGGCAAGCATGTATCACCCGGAATCATCGACTGCCACTCCCACATGGCGACCGATGGGGGTGTGAACGAAGTAGGCCAGTCGGTGACGGCGGAAGTGCGAATCGGTGACTTCATCGATGCAACGGACGACACGATCTATTACCAGTTGGCTGGAGGAGTCACCGCTTCCAATATCCTGCATGGTTCTGCCAACCCGATCGGTGGCCAGAACCAGGTGATCAAGTTGCGGTGGGGAGAGGACGCCGAGTCGCTCAAGATGAAGGAGGCTCCTGCAGGGATCAAGTTTGCTTTGGGAGAGAACGTCAAACAGAGCAATCGATCACCGGGAGAGGGACCATCCCGGTATCCACAGACGCGGATGGGGGTCGAGCAGATTATTCGAGATCGCCTCCAGGCAGCCAAGGAATATCAAAATCGATGGGATGCATGGCGCACAAGTGCCAATGGGATACCTCCCCGCCGCGACCTGGAGCTGGAGGCGCTTTCGGAAATCCTTCAGGGGAAGCGATGGATTCATTGCCATAGCTATCGCCAGGACGAGATTCTGGCAATGCTGCGCACCCTAGAAGATTACCAAGTCACGATCGGCTCCCTGCAGCATATCCTCGAAGGGTATAAGGTGGCCGAAGCGATGGCGCGTCATGGTGCGATGGGATCCAGTTTCTCCGACTGGTGGGGCTACAAGTTTGAAGTGATCGACGCGATTCCATTCAATGGCGCGCTAATGCACCGCATGGGAATCGTCGTTTCGTTCAACAGCGATGACAACGAACTGGGGACGCATCTAAATCACGAAGCGGCCAAAGCCGTCAAGTATGGGGGACTCGACCCCCACACAGCGCTCCAGTTTGTCACGCTGAACCCCGCCAAACAGCTTCGCATCGACCGTTGGGTGGGATCGCTAGAACCTGGAAAGCACGCTGACTTCGTCCTCTGGAACGGCTCGCCCCTGTCCACCAGAGCGCGGTGTGAACAGACTTGGATTGAAGGAGCGAAGTTCTTCGATCGCCAGGAAGACATCCAGCGCCGACAGGAAAACCAAGTGCTGCATCAGAAACTGGTGCAGAGAATTCTTCGCGAGGAAGTGCCGATGGCTGAAGCTGGGCGGCGACCACTGGATGAATCGATGCTGTGGCCGCGCCACGACGAATACTGCCACCACAAGCATGGTGAGGAAGACCACTTCGAAGGAGAAGAAGAATGAAGCTGCAGAACCTTTTGAATCGCGTTGCAATGCTTCTTCTGGCCTCCGCAGGCTCTGCGGTCGCGCTGGGCAGCGATCAGATTCCAGGGGCTGATCCGAGACAGCCCGTGATCCTTCGGAATGCCAAGGTCCACCCCGTCTCGGGACCTGTGATCGAAGGCGGATCGGTTCTCATCGAAGAGGGCATCATCCGATGGGTTGGGGCAGGGGAGCCGCCAGAAGCCCCAGGAGCGATGAGGGTCGATCTGGACGGCAAGCATCTCTATCCTGGATTGATCGAATCGTTTTCGCAGATCGGTTTGATCGAAATCGAATCGGTTCGTGCGACGATCGATACCGCAGAGACGGGCGAGATCAATTCCAATGTCCGAACTCAAGTTGCATTCAATCCGGACAGCGAAGCGATCCCTGTAGCACGCGCCAACGGAGTTCTTCTGGCACTGACCGTTCCTTCCGGTGGTTGGCTGGCTGGAAAAAGTTCGTTGATGCGTCTAGACGGTTGGACCTACGAAGATATGGCTTTAGTTCCGACCCTTGCTATGCATCTCCAATGGCCCCGCTTCAGCGCTCCACCGATCAGTCGACGCGGTCGGGGTGGCGGCGGGGCAGGTGGCGATCTTGCTCCAGAAAAACGACTGGAGGAACTTCAGGATTGGATCGACAAGAGTCGCCTCTACGGCAAGGCGAAAATCGATGCGCCTGGATCGATCCCCTACGACGCCAGACTGGAAGGGATGCTGGAACTGGTCGAGGGAAGGATTCCCATGATCGTTGATGCCGCTGACGCGGCCCAGATCCAATCCGCCATCTCCTTCGCCCGCGCCAATCGTCTGAAACTGATCCTCTATGGTGGGCTGGACGCCGACCAGTGCGCACCGTTGCTTAAGGAAACCCAGACACCTGTGATCATCGGAGGAGTCTATCGAGTCCCGAGGACTGGAAAACCTTATGACGAAGCGTACACGCTGCCAGCGCGACTGCGAGACCAGGGAATCCGCTTTTGCATTTCTGGATCTGGCCGATTCAGCGCCGCCAACGTGCGCAATCTTCCTTATCACGCCGCCATGGCCAGTGCCCACGGTCTGACTTCCGAAGAAGCGCTGCGGGCGATCACGCTATCGGCAGCGGAGGTGCTAGGGGTCGCGGATCGCGTCGGTTCGATCGAAGTTGGCAAAGAAGCCAGCCTGTTTGTTGCAGATGGAGATATTCTTGAGATTCCGACTCAGGTAACCGCCGCCTGGATTCGTGGAAAGCCGGTCGATCTGACCAACCACCACACAGAACTCTATCGGAAGTATCAGACGAAATACGATCGAATCCAGCCTCCGCAGAACCGTTGACGCGATAAAGCTGTTTTTAGGTCGATCCGACAATTCCGTAGGTCAGTGGGATAAAGCCAACCACGACGACAAAGCCATTGTGGCCTCATCCTAGCGGTACGTCGCAAGCCGTCCGGTGAGCTATCCATTAGCGATTCCAACCGGATGGATTCGTCCCAAGTCGATGGCGATCGCCGAACTCTCGATCGAATCGATCAGATGGAGCTGGAATCGGAGGTCCAGCGACTGCGAATTCGATCGATCTTTCGGTAGATGGTAGCGGGTGATTTCCCCAGCAATTGGCTGATTTCGGAAACATCCCTCCCCTCAAAAAGAAGCTGTGCGATCTGCGTTTCCACCGGCTGCTTCAATTGCTCGATCAGCTCGTCCTGATACTCCAACAGGCATTCGATGTTTCTTCCAGGCTGCATCTGCATCGCTAAGGGAGCATCCGAACCGGAAGCTCCTTCTAGATGGGATTCACCTACTTCCTTCTTTTTGCTCCTCCTCTCATCCCGCACCAGATTGATGGAGCGGAGTTGGATGCGTCGGTAGAGCAGACGCCAGACATCGTGCCGATCTCGAATCCCCTGAAGCTCACCGGCAGTGAGGTCGTTCAGAAACGCGGTCATGACCATCATGACAAGATCTTCCTCATCGGATACGCGCGCGCCACCATGGATGTCGATCAGTTTTTTTGCGCGTGCGGCAAGTCCGCGGAAGTAGTAATCAAAAAGGTCCTGAAGCACCTTCTGGTCCCCAGTCTCCACCTTTCGAAGCAGAAGGGTAATCGAACCAGTCATCGATTCAGAATCGGTCATAGGATGATATCCGGAAGGATTGGCCGGGGACTCTGTCGGATTTCACTCTTGGTTCCAGGGTAATCCTTTTTCTGCCGTCTGCTGCATGGTAGCGATGCTTCCATCGAAGATCCGATCATCCACTCCGTCTTCTTGACCCTGTCGCTCGTCGTACAGAGCTTCGTCCTAGATGATCGGCGATCAGCCACATCGCCAGTCCTGCCATGCCGCTGACGGCCAGCAGAATGTAGACGTGGATCGTGTGCCGTTGGCCATGAGGATCGTTGGAATTCGATACGGTTGGGGAGTCGGACAAGATCACGGTATCTGCCTTAGCCCCCAGATCCAGCGTCTCGATTCCGGCCGCCGGAAGAATCAATGCCAGGAGAAGGCTTGCCGACAGAAGCAACAGGCCCACCATCTGGATGCGCTGTGCTGCTCTCGGTACCACCGACACTCGGACACGCTTCCTGGATGTCATCCTTGATCCCTCGAAGCCGTCGCTTCAATCTACCTACCTTGCGGCCTGCACCGATTCTCGGTCGCTTTCCTTGGTTCGTCAATTTCCATAATCCTGCCAGTCAGTGTCGCCAAATCGTGGCGCAGAGGCAAGCGATCAAAAACGACTCGTCCTCATCGGCTCTTGGTGTATCGCTGTTTCTCGAACATAATTGAATCACGCCACGGCGGACGGCCGGAAAGAAATTCGTGTTAGCCGGGGTACGATCGCACACAACCACTGGTTTCGATAAGGAAACGATCGATGTCGGCTGAAAAGAAACTTGCTGAACTTGGTTTGACGCTGCCTCCGGCTCCAAAGCCTGTAGGGCTCTACAAGCCGATGTTGATCGTCGATCGCTTGGTTTACCTCTCGGGGCATGGCCCATTGAAGCCGGATGGGACTCTGATCACCGGTACCGTAGGCGGGGACATGACGCTGGAGGAAGGGCAGATCGCGGCGCGTCAGGTAGGCCTGGCGATGCTGGCTACCCTGCGCGCCGGCCTCGGATCGCTCGATCGTATCCACCGCGTCATCAAGGTACTGGCGTTGGTGCGATCCACGGATGACTTCTTCCAACAGCCCGCCGTGGTCAACGGCTGCAGCCAACTCTTTGCCGACCTCTGGGGAGACGATCGCGGCATCGGAACGCGAAGTGCCCTTGGAACCAATACCCTGCCTTCGGGGATCGCCGTCGAAATCGAAGCGATTTTCGAACTGACAGGTTCATGAAGGTTGGCGGAGGAGAAGAAAGCCGTTGTATTCAGCAACTCATCGATTTTCAATCGTGATCTTTGCCGATAGAAGAATCACTGCGTCGGGTTTTTGAACCGAAGCAGTAATGGTTTCAATCGTTCGGCATACACCGCATAGCCTTCCATCGAAAGGTGGATGCTGTCCGCCGTATAGAGGTTCTTCTTCAGCGTACCATCCGACTGAGTGAAGTCGCTGGTCAAATCCAAGATGGCGAGGTTGGGATCCTGTTCCAGTTTCAACAGGTCCAAGGCACTGTTGGTTTTGCGGATATCTTCATAAAAGCGATGGCCAGGAGCGTGGGCGGGGAGGATCTTCGCGACGATCAGGAAGGACTTTGGGAACCTGTGCCGAAGATTCTTGACACACATTGCAATCCCATCCGCCACAGCTTGGATACCCGTCTCTGATGTGAAGAACATGTTGTTGTTGCCGATCATCAGCACGATCGCCTTGGGATCGATTCCCTCAACCCCACCGTGGTCTAGTCGCCAGAGCACATTCTGGGTCTTGTCGCCACCGATGCCGATATTGATCGCTTTGGTGTCGGGGAAATGTTTTTGCCACGATTCACCCCATTGGATCGTGATGCTGTCGCCGACCAAAAGGACATCCACAGGGCCAGGGTTGGCCAGCACGGTCTGGACATGCGCTTCATGAAGCTTTAGCCAGGAGTCATCTCCAAAGTGTCCTGCGCTGGGTACGACTGGCCACAGCTTGGGAAGATGCTGATTTGACTCTCGGCCAGGTCGGCGCTCGTGCTCGGGCTTTCCCACCACATAGGCCCGTTCCTCAACGGTCAGAGGCCAGCCCACCTTCTGAGGCTCGGGAGTTTTGTACGGGTACTCGATTGTTTGCGATTCATCGGCGTGAAGAATTCCCAGAAGAAAAGAAAAGAGAATCGCTCGGTTCATCATGACTTCTTGAAGTAGAAAAGGGAGCTGACTTTCTTAATAGGCCAAAGACTCTTTGAAAGTAACCGTTTTCGAATTCGGTGGGAACGATCGTCCTAGCGAATTGCAAGGGATCGAATCGTCGCCACAGCAATCGTCGGTGCTTTCACAGGGGTGCCTTATCCAGCGCTGGGCGCATCTCCCCTCTGCCAAGCGGCGGCAATTTCAAATTGTTCGACGAATTGGCGACGAAATTTCGGTGGTCCAACGGGGCACCCTTGGGTGGTACTCCAACGCACGGTGGGATGGCTCGCTTGAGTCACCCGCAAGTGTTCACTATCCTGTAGGAAAGCGATCAGACTCCATTTGGGTGCCAATCTGACTTGGATGAACGAAAGATGCCTTTGGAACCAGATTGGATCAGGGCGATTGAATCAAAAGAACTCCTTTTAGGGGAGCTGATTTCTGACCACCCGGAGTTGAGTTCGGACGAACAAAAGCAACTTCTGGAGGCAGATGTTCGCCGTTGCATTCGAGATGGGACGCAGATCGACGTCGATCTCTATCGGACGCTTTTCCCGTGGCTGGCCGACGATTTTGCGACGCAAAGAACGCTGGTGGTCAGCGACTTTCAACGTCGGCTAGGGAGCCAGCCGGCGGAGGAACTGCAGCGACGATATCTGGCGCGCCATCCCCATCTGGCTCCCGATTTGGAGGCGGATATCAGGCAGCAAGTGCAGCAGTGGATGCAGCAGCCGATCGATGCCAGCCAGTTGGATCAGATTTGCGATCAATTTGAAGAGCAGTTTCTCACTGGCTGCCGTCCGGTGATCGAGCAGTACGTGGGAATGGTTCCTGAACCGACCCGCCATGAACTGCTTTGTCACCTTCTTTCGATCGAAACCTACCATCGCCAGCAGAAAGACGAATCGATCGATTGGCAAGATTATCTAGCGCGTTTTCCTGAAGAAGCTGATTGGATCCAGAGGATCGCTAGTCGGCAGATGAACCAGGGAGAAGCCAACGCGACCGTCTTATCATTTCATCCCGGCACCGGCCCTACCGAATCCCGCCAGGATCTTTCTGGCAGCTTTGTTTCACGCCGCGCCGTGGGGGACTTTCGCAATGGCCGTTATCGACTGTTGCGCAAAATGGGGGAAGGGAGTTTCGGATCGGTTTATCTTGGCGTCGACGACGATCTGCAGCGCCACGTCGCTCTGAAAGTGCCTCGTACCGAAGCCTTAGCCCGACTGAGCGACGTGGATCTATATCTTCGCGAAGCCCAGATGGCGGCGTCGCTGGATCATCCCAATATCGTCCCGGTCTACGATGTGGGCCGAGCGATTGATGGATCGGTTTACATTGTTTCGAAGCTGGTGGAAGGGGTGTCGCTGGCAGACTACATGCGGCAGCACAAGCCGACGGATCGCACAATCGCACAGATTCTATCCAAAGTCGCAGACGCGCTGCATCACGCCCACAGCCGAAAACTGATCCATCGCGACATCAAGCCGGCCAACATATTGATCGATGGAGATTCTGGCGAGCCGTACGTGACGGACTTTGGGCTATCGATTCGAGCGGAAGATCCGGCGTTGGCAGCGGAACTAGCGGGATCCCCAGCGTACATGAGCCCCGAACAGTTGCGTGGCGATGGTCACCAGCTGGATGGTCGAAGCGACTTGTTTTCGCTCGGTGTGGTGATGTACCAACTGCTGACCGGCAGACTTCCTTTCAACGGAAAGACCAGGGAAGAGGTTGCCCTGGAAATCCTAGAGACCGAACCACCGATGCTGCAGCGCATCGGTCCGGATGTGCCACCTCGCCTGGACCAGATCTGCTGGAAACTGCTTCGAAAAGATCCAACCGACCGCTACCAGTCGGGTGAGGAAGTGGCAAGGGAATTAGCGCAGTGGGCGCACCCGCCCCGACGCCTTCAGCGCTGGACCATGGGGGCACTAGGAGCTGCGCTGGTGGCAACGTGCTTGGTGATGGCATGGATAGTCCGAAAGGAGTCGGATCGCTCGGTGAGAGAAGCGGTCGCCGATGTGACGAGGGTTCCTTTTCAGCAACTACCGCTTGCTATGGAACGTCTGGATGCGATGCGTCCCGCCGTCGATCCATTGCTCCAGCAGGCCATCCAGGCCAGCGACAACGGTTCCGAAGAACGGCTCCGTCTGACCCTGGCGATGCTTCCTAGCGAACCAGAGCTGGCAGGCGATGTGGCAAACCAGTTGCTGAGGTCTGATGTGAAGCGCACCGGAGTGCTGTTGGACGCACTGCAGCCACACGCCAGTCAGATCGAAGATTTGCTATGGAAGGAAGCGGAGAAAGGCGACCCGCAGACCTTGCTGCAGGCTGCTGCTGCGTTAGCGAGATTCGCATCCGATAGCCCACGCTGGATAGGGATCGCAGCAAGCGTCAGCGAAGCGCTTGCGTCGCAAGATCAGGATGTCTTAGGGGAATGGTTGCCCTACCTGGATTCGGTGAACAAGCAGTTGGTAGCTCATTTGCTGCCGATTGGTCTGGGCCAACCTGGAAGTGGCCAACCGGATCGAAGAGCGGCAGCGACCAAGGCGTTGGAACGCTACGCTGCCGACGATTTCGAAACACTGCACCAGATCATTCTCGAAGGCCAGCCTTGGCAATTCTCACAGTGCTTCGATGAGTATGAACGGTTTCGCGCTCAGGCGATCGAGCGCCTGAGCACTGAAGTGGCGAAGAAGTTTGAGATGCCTTTCGAATTGCCGATCGGCGAAATAAAACAACCATCGATAAGATCGCTCTTCAACGGTGCGTTTCAGAGCTTTGGCAGAACCATGAAGAAAGGTTACCAGCAGGCAGGGGAGGAGATAGCCAAAACCGTTGGCGTGGATACCGATGCAAACCGACGCGAAGCTTCCGAGCGGGGCCAGTTACCGAAAGTCAGACGGCAGGCGAAAGCGGCGGTTTCCTTAGTGCGCTTTGGGATACTGAAACCGGTCTACGAATTTCTGACGGTGGATATGGACGCCGAGGCACTGTCTCAATTTGTCTGCGCTGTTGAAGGGCGATTGCGGGATCCCATGGTGCTACTGCAAGGTCTAGAGGAATTGACAGAGAAGGCCAGTCCACAAAACCAACCGATTCGCCAGCAGCATTATCTTCGCATCTACGCTTTGCTGCTGGGACTTGGATCCTTTGGACCAGATGGTATTCCGGAGAACGTTCGCGATCGATGGATCGACAAGATTCTCCTGTTGTATGCGCAACATCCAAGTCGAGCGGTTCATTCTGCCAGTGGCTGGCTGCTTCGGCGATGGGGACAAGAGGAAGCGGCTCTGCGAGTAGAGAAGACGGAAGTTCCCTACGATCGAAGCGGGCAACGGGAATGGTTTGTCATGCCAATAGGTCCGCCAGTACTGAGACCTGAATTGATGGAAGAGGTCAGCCAGATACCCGATTTCTCCCCTACCGATCCGATCTGGATAACCATGATGGTGTTTCCCGCTGGCTTCCCAGGGATAGGCGTGACGAACGAAACAGGAATGATCGGCTTGGAAAAAACCCTGGCGGTTTCGGATCGCGAGATCACATGGAGGCAATACAGTCCGCTTGATCTCGGTTTCCGAAGAATGTTTTGGCAGGGTGAAGTGGCTCATGTGATCTCTCCCGACACTCCTGTCTTTGGGATCAACTGGTTTGAGGCGATTTTTTTCTGCCGCTGGCTGAGCAACGTTGCAGAGTGGAAGGAAGAGGAGCAGAGTTACGAAAAGCGCGACCAAGCATTTTCAATCGTCGGGTGGTTTTCTCCCGAACCGAATACGGACTGGCCTGTTATCCCGAATCGCCGAGGGTTCCGTTTACCAAATGAGATGGAATGGGATATCGTCGCACGCTCGGGGATGATGACGCCGTATTCGTTTGGCCGAAGCGATGATTTGATTGAGGGATTTGGATGGTGCTTGGAACAATCTGACAATCTTATCCAGCCAGTCGCGATGCTACGGCCAAGTGTCGGTGGACTGTTTGACATTCATGGCAACGTTCAGGAATGGACAAACGGGTCCGCAGGCAGTGTCTTAGAGCGGGTCTGTCGCGGTGGGGCAATCAATACGATGCCATCGATTTGCCGTTCGGCAAGCCGAACTGGATATATGAGTACCTCTCGAAATGGTTTTGTTGGCCTTCGAGTTGTTATGAACCCCGATTCGATGCCAGAGATTGCGGCAAACCGCTAAATCTCTTGAGGTCTCTGCCTCCATCAACTTCTTTTTTCATTTTTTTGAGAATCGCCACTTTAGATCGGTGATTCCCTTCCTGAGGCCAATGGGGCTTGGCGGTTTCTCCAGGTTGAACAGTGGATCGAACCTGGACGCTAGAGACCCGGATAGGCCAATCAGAAGGGTTTCCATATGATCGGTCGGAACCGAAGTCGCTGGATAACATTACTCGCAATCGTAGCTTGTCTGGCAGTCCCACTCCTGGCAATCGCCCTGCTGCTGGGGGCAGCAGCGATGGAGATGGATCGGAGTAGCAGTGGAAGGGGTAGAGACTTAAGGTCTCACTCAAGTCTCACAATTGCCTCTCGTTCCCAACAAAAAAAGTTCGAAAAAGCCCCGGTAAGCATCAAAATCAACTCGTGGGTCGATGTCCTGAGAACCTTTTACTTTGACATCTTTCCACCAGATCCTGTTCCCAATGTGACTCCGGTTTTTCCTGGAGTTCGAAAAGACGAACGTCTATCGAAGCCATAAACGAATTTCATCAGAGCAAGCGCGCGATGTGGTGATTTTCGTCCTGAAGATATCGTCCAATGAGTGGTTGCGCCCGGAAGGTTCCAGCGCGTATCGCGAAGTGAGCTATCGAAGATGAAGGACCGATATGCAGACTCGAATGCACTATGGTGGCGATCCATCCACAGCGGGCAGGAGACACGAAAGAGAATGTCAGACGTGCGATGTTGGTCAAAATATTTCTTTCTTGTCATTTGTCTCGGAGTTCCTGCAACCGCCACTCTGCTATTGGTGAGCGCTGACTTAGAGATTAACGAGGCGGTTGATATAGAGGTCGGCGATGAATCGGAAAGGGCTCGCCAAAGCGCGACCTCTGAGTCGATGGGGCGTTTTCTGCGGGCATTTTGGAATGACTTTAAGCAGCGCTTTCAGTTCAAGGCGAGCCACCATCGACCGCTGACACGAATCGTTATTCCTTCGATCTATTCAGGATCTCAGTCTGAAATCAGGCTTTGCGCCCGCCTTCTATCCACGAGGTTCCCACGTAGGCTTCGGCATTGATGCAAAAATAGTTTTGGAACGGAGGATTTTTTTGAGAATGATCCGACAGATTTAGTGATTCCTTCCTCAGGCCACAATAGCCTGGCGAGTTTTTCAGATTGAAAAGCAATCGAACCAGCGCTAGGAACTATTAGGTGGCCACTCGGAAGGGTGTCCAAATGGATAAGAGAAAAAGTAGTTGCTTGAAAGCGTCCTGCCCGATTGGTTTCTGCCTGATGGTGCCAGTGCTGGTTATTGTTCTGCTGCTGATTGCAGAAATGATGACTCCAAGACCTCGTCCGTATTCCAGGACGCCATCGGGAGTCATCTAGGAAGATGGTGCAAAAGATCCAAAAGGGAGTGGACGAAAGAAGAGGATCGATCATCCATCAATTGTTGAGATGAATTCGATATAGGACGCTGTTGAGACGCTGAAGTACGATCTTTCCATTTGGTGGAATGGTGAGTGAAGCTCCCGTGGTCATGGGGCTGAATAAAGCCATCGAATGGTTTCGTTGGCGTTTCTAGCGCTTCGGCGTGTGGCGCGCTAACGTCAATCATGATCCCTTGGACGGATGCCTTCTGATTCCGATGTTGTAATTCCCCTCAGGAAATAGAAGGGATATGGAACAACACGGTTTCCAGAAAGCGCGAAGGGAAGTGTCCCATGGATTCCGCTTGGTTCTCTTGGTCTGCAATCGCCACTGCTTTCAAAGGTTGCCAAAAGACCAGTGCAGCCTGGTTCCCGTGTCACAGAACATCCCATCGGATGACCTGCAAATGGTAGCTCGATCGCGACACCTCGAATTCCATCGTAATGAGGAAAAATCCTAGATGGACCAGGTTTTTCGCCCTGGTGACTTGTTGCAACGCAGTTTTCGGCTCACGCGAAGCCGCGAAGGGATAGAGACCCCAGTCCCATTTGCAATTCCTGCCTGGGTATCCAGTCGATTTTTCCTGTGAGAGGTAACCTTTCGTTGCCAATCGAATCGACAGGTTGAATGGCGGACGGAACGCGGCGTCGTGTGCTGACGAACGATCTGCCTCTTGTCGTCCTTCGCGTCTTGGCGTCTTCGCGTGAGACCAACCGACTCCTATACCCTAACGAAAGGCCATCTGGTGGCGAAAGCTCCCCTGCCTAGTTGCCAAGTGACAAGCCTTTCGTTGGCTGTCTTGGATCACCGCTCACCAGAATCCCAGATGGACTGGTTTTATGCATCGAATCGATTCGCGGTTGGATGTCAATTGGCCCTCCATTGATGGTTAGTTCATACGGATGGATAGCAGTCACGATTCTTTTTCCAGCATCCGATGAGGCTAAATCCTTCTCATCGACTTTTTCAAAATTGACTGGCTTTTCTTGAGAAACGCCGACTCTCGGCGGTGATTCCCTTTCTGACGCAGGTCTACCAAGCGAACCGGACTTCCTTCGATCAACGGGCATGGATCGAAGACCTTGGTCGCCTCGTCGCATGGAAAGGGAGCCATCCATGGAGACGCCACAGCGAAATCGATGGAAATCATCTTGCCTTCTCTGGCTGTGCCTTCTTGTTCCGCTGAGCGCGATGTTGCTCCTGATGATCGCGGCGGCGCAACCGTCGCAGCAGGGATCCAAGAAAATGAACCAACGAAAGGATTCGAAAGGGTTTATTCCTGATGATGATATCCAAAACATTGATGGTTTCAGGGACAACGTCAGAACATTCTGGTACGACTTCAAGCAGTGGTGGCGCGGGGAAACAAATACGCAAGAGGATATTCAAGTGATACTGCCGGACGTGAAGGTTTCACCTGCGCCTGCCACCGAGTCACCATCTTCGAAGTAACCGGTGGTAGCGACTGGAACTAGAGGCCAAAACGACACGGCTATTTGCATCGGTTTCTTTTCAGGTTTTGTCGATTCGCTCGAATCTAGAAGTGACGGGGCGAGTGGCGGATTCACCAAGTAAAACAAACGGTTAATCCAGCAATTCTGTAGTCCAACGGTCACCCACTACTACACAACCTCGCCATGCTGGAGTTGCGACCCAATGCTAGCGGTACGGCGCGTGCTAACCGGTTCTTTCATGCCAACAGACGCATACCGGAGGATTTGCACCCTTCCACTACTATTGGAAGATTCTGACGGTGCGATGCGAACTTTCGGGCAATCTTTCAGGGGCGATTGCATCTTGATGCAGTGAGAACGATCACTACCCAAAAACCCCCTAGATGCAACACCCGATGTGCACCGCAACGGCGACGAGATGTCTGAGTCGACTGACGGAAGTGGCTTCAGCGAGGATCTCAAGGGATCCCTAAAGTACAAGTTGGTGCTGAAGAAGTCGGAATTTGGAAAGCCAGTGGTGATTTAGTACACTGTCAGGGGTTGGGGAGAGGTCGCTTGTCGATCTTAGATCTTGGGAAAAGATCTTTCCCAACCGCCCCTTTCGGTCCCTCTCACCACCACAAGGATTCGCTCAGTATGCCTTCTGCCAACTCCCGCGCGTCGCGTCGTCGCTTCTTGCAGCAAGGAACCTCCGCCGCCGCTCTGGCCGCTAGTGTCCCCTACATCCCCTGGACTCAAAAAGCCTTCGCCAATGGCTCGGCCAACGATCGACCCCGCATCGGTTGCATCGGCGTGGGGAGCATGGGCCAGGGGGATGCCAAGGGCCACAACCGCTTTGGCGATATCCTCGCGGTTTGCGATGTCGATTCCAAGCATGCCGATCAGGCTCGCAACGACAATGAAATCGGCAAAGGAAAAGCCGATGCGTATAAAGATTACCGAAAGGTGCTAGAGCGGAATGATATCGATGTGGTCAGCATCGTCACGCCAGATCACTGGCACGTGAAAATCGCTATCGAAGCCCTCCAGGCCGGCAAGCATGTCTTCTGCCAAAGCCACTGACACTGACGTTGGAAGAAAACCAGCTGATCCGCAACGCCTGCCGCAAGTACAACGATCGCGTCTTCATCGTCGGCACCCAGCAACGCAGTGACCGGGATCGATTTCTGCGAGCCGTCAACCTAGTGCAAAAGGGGATGCTGGGGGACATCGAGAAGGTGACTATCGGCATCAACGGAGGCGATGTCGGCGGTCCCTTCAATAAGTCGACTCCGCCCGAGACGTTGGACTGGGACTTCTGGCTGGGGCAGGCCCCCAAGGTCGACTACATCGACAAACGTTGCCACTACCAGTTCCGATGGTGGTACGAATACTCCGGTGGAAAATTCACCGACTGGGGGGCTCACCACATCGATATCGCGCTGTGGGCCCTGGGATTGGACAAGGAAGGCACCGGACCGATCGAGTTCGATGGTACCGATGCCAAGCATCCTGTCGATTTCAAGGATGGCTATCCAACGATCGACGACAGCTACAACACCGCCCACGACTACTCGGTCAAGGCAACTCTGGCCAACAAGGCGGTTCTGGATATCACCAGTCGGGGTGACAACGGGATTCTCTTCGAAGGGACGAAGGGAAAAATCTTCGTCAACCGTGGCAAGATCACCGGGACACCGATCGAAGAGAACTGGGACAAGGATGCCTATGGCGAGGCGGAACTGAAGAATCTGTATCACGACAAGCCATTTGAAGGGCACAAGGAGAACTTCTTCCGCTGCATCCGCGAGGGTGGGTTGCCAGTGTCCGATGTATTCAGCCATGTTCAGTCGATGAATGTCTGCCACCTGGCGGCCATCGCCGCACGGCTCAATCGCATCATCCGCTGGGATCCGAAAGCCGAGAAGATCGTCGGCGATGAACAGGCCCAAAGCTTCTTCGCCAGGACGCCTCGCGCTGGATTTGAGATCCCGCGAGTTGGTTGATCGATCCTGATGCTAACGCCAGCCGCATCGCAGCTATTTGTAGCGATGCGGCTTTCCTTCTCTTCGTCCCGATGGGAATGCCTGCCCAAAAACCTGTTCTCTGGAGAACGCGTCGATGAACCGATTTCTCCCGCTGTTTGGTTTAGCTCTTCTCCTGACCATGCCGGGGTTCCTGGAGCGTGAAGCGATCGCGCAGGTGGCGCCAAATCCTCCCGCCTCCACCGCGCCTCAGTATCGGGTGATGCTGCTGGAGTTTCAGTGGAAACCAGGATCCGATCCTGGCTGGAACGAAGAGCAGCCGCTGCCGGCGATCAAGGAGCTGCTGAAAGGAGACAATCTGGAATGGCACGAACTGTTCCAGGTCAGCTGTCTGGATGGAGTCTCCACCACCCTGCAGGTCGGGCGCACCATGGCCGTGCAGGTAGGGATGATGCAGACGCCGCAAGGAGGCAAAGTCCGAAATATGGAGAATCGTCAGGTAGGGACGCGCGCCGAGATTCGTGCGACGTCGCAGGAGCGAGGGGTGGTGGTGGAACTGGATTATGAATCGAGCCGTATTCCGCTGAACAAACCGGTAGGGGACGCGGAGGTGACTCCGCCGACCCACACCCTGCAGACCAAGACGGTAGCTCGAGTCACCTTGGGGCAACCGCATCTGGTCAGTGGGACTAGCGACAAAGAAGGATCGCGGTTGATTCTGTTGGTGCTTCCAATGCGCTGAGGGCCTTCAGCCTGTGGGATCGATTGCTTCTCTTAGCGGTTTATCAAGTTTCGGCAGCCGCGCCGTCCATCGATCGCCAGTAGAGAAAACCGATGACCCCGGCCGAAAGTAGCCCTGCCAGAAGGATCCGAGCCCAGGTGGGGATGCGACCGGCAAACGCGGTATCCACCAGGGCGATGATTCCAGGAGCAAACAGTGCCGGCAGATTATCCCAGGAGATGCTGGGCGTGCTACTTCGGAATCGACCCCATGCAACCATGGCACTGATCACCACTGCCAGAGGAGCGGCGATCGAGGCGGCTAGCCCCTGTGGTGAGAAGAGCGCGACGATCGCTACACCCAGTGTGGCAGCCACGACGGAGACGACCCATTGAGCCATTGTGCCGTAGGCGCTGGCGGCCAGCAGCAGCGGTGGTCCAAGCCCTCCGATCAGCACCCAAATTCCCCAGCGCGGCGCTTTGGTAGAGATCCACCTTTCGACAAGCCATCCATTCAGCAGAGTGCTGACGCCAATCGCCAGCATCCAGATTCCTTCGAGGGAATCGATATCGCGCCATCCGCTGGATCGAGGAATCGACAGCCACGCGGTAGCCCATGCCACCAACGACATCATCATCAGGCGCCAGTTGGCGTTGCCACAGCAAAGACTGCTTGTGCCAAGCACTAGGGCTGCGACACCCATCGGCCAGAACAGTCGCTGCCAACACTCTTCCGACCACCATTCCCAGGGAATGAGGGTCTTGTACTGAGCGATGATAATTCCCGCTAGCCAAGCGATCGCTGTCAGGCCAGCGCCAAACCAAGTCGGTAACTTTTTGGAAGTCGCCAAGGCGATCAGCGCACCGATCAAGGCTACCCCCGAAGGGATAGCCAGGATGTCGATCAGCAGCTGTGCATCAAAGGGCATGGAACGCCTACAGTCCGAAGACAAGGTTCGAGGTGATTTCGACGTCGTTGTCGATCTTGCCAGCGCCGTAGGTCATGCCAAACTTGGATCGATCCAGCTTCCATTTGCCCTTCAGCGTGATGCTGTCTTCATTCATCTCTACGTCGCAAGGCACCTTCACTTCAACTTCTTTGTCCAGCATCTTCATCTTGCCGTGGATGACCGCCTTGCCTTCTCCTTCGCTTTCGATCTTGGTCGACTGGAAGGTGATTTTTGGGTACTTGCGGACATCGAAGAAGTCGGGATTCTTCAGATGGTCGGTGAGTTTGGCATCATCGGACCACAGGCTAGTCGCGTCGATGGTGATCTGCAGGGAGCTGTTGGCAGGGGTTTCAAAATCTGCCTTGGCGTCGACTGTGAATTCCTTGAAACCGCCGGCGTGCTGTCCGTCGGTCTTCTTGCCAAGGAAATCGATCTTCGACTTTTCCTTGTTCAGCTTCAGAGGCTGCTGAGCAAAAGTGTTGGAAGAAGCTAGGGACACCACCAGCGCTACAGCCCAAAGGGCACCCGATCGAATCATTAGCAGAACTCCTTTTGGAACAACCAGGAAACATCCATCGGTCACTGAAGACCAGCCACAAGTATCTCTCCGTCGCGATCGGCAGGATAGCAGGGAGAGGAAAGATTCCCTTGTTTTTTGTCGCGTTGTCCGTTGTGACAAATGCCTGAAGGCATCTGCGATCGAATCGATCACCCCGGAATCCGCTCGCCCCGAACCAGATCCTCAAAAGTCTCCCGCTTGCGGATCGACTCCGTCTTTCCATTTTCGATCCACACCTCTTCGGCTCGGTAACGCCCGTTGTAATTGCTGGCCATGACGAAACCGTAGGCTCCGGCTACCTCCAGGACCAGCCAGTCTCCGACCTCGGCCAGCGGCAGCTTCCGAGGCGACACCAGCCCACCTTCTTCCTGAGTGAAGATATCGCCTGACTCACACAGCGGTCCACCGACGACGGCATCGACCAGAGGCGGGTTCGATTTGGCCCTGCGATGAGCGACCGAGATAGGGTGATGGGCACCATAGAGGATGGGGCGAGCCAGGTCATTGAATCCGGCATCGACGAGGTAGAAGAGATTGTCTCCCATTTTCTTGACGGCGCGGATTTCGGTGACCAGGTAGCCACTTTCGGCAACCAGATACCTTCCCGGTTCAATTTCCAGTCGGATGGGATGTCCGAAGCGATCTTGCAGTCGGTTTCGGGTTTGATTCCAAAGCTGGAAATAGCGATCCAGATCGATGCGCTGCTGGCCTTCGCGGTAAGGAACCGGCAGTCCGCCCCCGGCGCTGATGGTGGTGACGCTGCGTCCCACCTGCTGCACGACGCGCTCCATCGCACCGCAGACCTGCTGCAGGTGTTCCAGGTCGGTACCGCTACCGATGTGCATGTGGACCCCCGTGACCATCGCGCCATGGTGGTCTGCCAGTCGCAGCACCTGCTCCAGCGATTCGTGCCAGATACCATGCTTGGACTGTGGTCCACCCGTGTTGGTTTTCTGGCTGTGGCCATGGCCGAAGCCTGGGTTGACTCGCAGTGTGACGTTGCATCCTGGAATGGCTTGAGCCAGTTGCGCCACCATGTCCGGCGATCCGCAATTGACGTGCAGGCCATAACGACGGATCGTTTCCAATCCTTGAGCATCCAGCAAGTCGGCGGTGTAGACGATCGGATGAGGATCTCCGTGCGGCGCAAATCCAGCCGCCAGGGCTCGCTGCACCTCCCCGCTGGTGACGGCATCGACAACGACTCCCTGCTTTCGCATCCGATCGAGGATGGCGATGTTGTTGCAGGCTTTCTGGGCATATCGGATCGTATCAAAAGCCTTCAGGTCGGCGATCCGCTGATCGATCAAAGCGGTGTCATAGACGTAGGTGGGGGTGCCGTAGCGAGCTGCCAGGTCGGCGACTGCAACCCCTGCGATGTCCTGTCGGGTGGTGGGGAAGGGGGGGGCGATCGTGGTCATCCGTGCATCCTGAAAGGAATGGAACTGCAAACGTTGGTCGCTCGGGGTGACAATTCCAAAGCGGCGTTGAGGGAAAGATGGCGGGGGGATTCGAAGCATCTGGAGTGGAATTCTCAGTGCTTCGTCATGGTGCTCCGCACTTGTGCCTCGCCATGGTACCGCACCAAAAGGCAGAAGGTTGGTGGTGGTTTCCCATCTCCCTCAGCTTTGTCGGCGCTGTCTCACACGGCGGGAGTATTTTTCCATGAAGCGGCGTTCGGAGCTAGTCAGTGAGGATTGTCCTTGTCGATGGATTTTGTCGAGGATCCGATCGGCCTCGGCATCTTCCTTGGCTGTTGCCTCGGGATCATGAAGCCGCACATCGGGCCGGAACCATCCTCGGAAGATCGTCGCCAGTCGGTTCCAGGGTTGCTCCATCCATCGCAGGTGGATTCCTCGGAAAAAATAGATCGCAGCCCAGGCGGCCCCGGCAAGGTGGACATCGTAGGCGACATTCGATCCTGAACCTGCCATGAGGTCCCCCAGCACCAGAATCACTCCCAACGCCCAGGCTGGGACAGGGAGGACACCCCAGAAATAGACTTGAACCTTCGGGTAGAGGAAGACAAAAAGCATCACGACGCAGGTGACGGCGCCTGAAGCACCTAGGACCAGCGACGCGTCATCTTTCCAAAGCGAGTGGCGGATCAGCCACACCAATCCAGCCCCGACGATCGCCGTCAGATAAATCCTCAGAAACTCTGCTTTCCCATACCGATCTTCGACGGCGCGGCCCAGCATCCAAAGGCTGAGCATATTCCAGAACAGGTGGAAGATATTGGCGGGATCGTGGGCAAAGCCGTAGGTCAGTAGCCGCCACCACATCCAGGGCTGAAACAGATCGCCAGCGTGCAGCGATAGGAAGTTGGTCAGGCTGTCATCGCGACCTGAAAAAATCGCATTGGCGGCAAAAACAACGACGTTGACGATGATGATCTGCGAAATTGCCGATCTACCATCCCACGATGGGGCCAGTCCGCCTGGGACCGGTTCTGGGTAGTAAGGGCGATCGTATATCCCCATGGAGCTTCGGCGACCTCTGAATTGGCATCTATCGCATCGACCCAAGGACCGATGGTCCGAGGGCCGATCATGGGACTGTCTGGCCACAGCGAACGCAAGCGTTTCGCTGCATCCGTGCCAGCGATCAATTCAAGCCGTCTTCCTGGGAAGGATTCTCCAGGGTGGGAGGCCGCACCGAAGGTGGCTCGTTGGGCGATCGCGTCGTGCTGGGGTTGTCTGAAGAACTTTCTGCTGGCAGCTCTTTGGCCGGCGTGGGTTCCGGTGGCTGTCCCGCATCGGATGGCTCCAGAGTCGGTGCTGGATCCTTGGCTGGGACTTCTCCTTCCTTCAGCTCCTTTTTCGGCAACATGACTCCTGAGCCCTCATCGATCAGCAGATCCTTCTTGATTAGATCGGTCTCGAAGATGTCTGCTTCGGGGTCGAGTTTGGAAGCATCGGAGGTCCAGCGCGAGAGGATGTTCTCGACCTGCCAGTCCATGCCACCCTTGTCGTACATTTCTTTGAACTTGACGAATTCGGCGAGCGGAAAATCCTCTGGCAGATCGCTGTCGAGGATTCGTTTGTATCGTCGAATCGACTTGATGACATCCGAGGCGATGTCGTCGGTCATTAGGACGGGGTAGCGACGGAAGACCTGATACCAGTTGGCCCAGGCTTCATCGTATTTGGTGATCGCTTCGTCCAACTTCGCTTCCTGGAGCAGCGCATCGGCTTCGAACATCTGCCGTCGCGCCGCGACCGTGACATCGCGCTGTTCGGCGATGGCTCGCGTTTCCCAATACTGGTAGTTGACCTGGTTGCGGTAGGCCTCAACGTGACTGACATATTCGTTTGCTTCACGTACTCGTGTCGCCAGATCGACCGCCGAGCGGCTCTTTCCCGGCCCCGCGAATTCCGCGATCTGCATGACCGAAGGCTTCAGTTTCTGACCGGCTTCGTAGGCGAGCTTTTGCTGGGCGGTGGATCGTTGGTCTTCGGGGGTGTCCAGTGCCTGCTTCTCTTCCGAAGGTAGTTCCGAGCGGATCTTTTCAGTCAGTCTTTCCCCGGCATCGCCGACTTCCTCATTGAAGGCTTCCAGGGAGGCCTTGAGGCTTTCCCTGGCCGAAAGGAGACCATTCATTTTGATGGTATGTCCCCAGGTCGTCAGGATGTCCCGATCGCCGAATTCCTTCCATTCGTCTCCGGCTTTGTTCCACGAGAACTTGGCTCGATCATCCAGGACCCCTTCTTCTTCGATTGCTTCCGAATAACGGAGACGGCATTTGGGGGAATCGCTGTAGTAAATGTGCGGGCTCTTCTTGCAATAGGCACCCGCCTTCACCAGATCGTAGGACTGCAGGAACCACTGGCGACCGACCAGCCAGTGGTCTGGCTTCCCGTCGCTGCCCAGCACGTCGCTTTGCCGCGCATCGATCCCTTGGCTGGTCAGCCGATCGTGGTAGTCGTTGTCATTGCGGAAGAGTTCCCGATACTGCTTTTTCTCGTCGGCCACCCCGATCTTTTGACCGGTGTAGATCCCCAGAAACCACTGAAGGATCGGTTGTCGTGCGTTGAATCGAGTCCCGTCGACCAGGAAGTCGATCCCCTTCTTGACCCATTCGTATCGCTGTTTGTATCCGTCGAATTCAACCGAGATGTTGTAGGTAAGATTGTGAGCCTGGTGATCCCAGACGTTGACGAAGTGGGGCTGTAGCAGAGCGATCTGCTTGAGCGTCGCGGCGTAACGATCCCAGAATTTCTCACGCTTGTAGTAGTCGGCCTGCTGCCAGAGGATGGTGGAAGCGATGCCGCGCATCCCGAGCGTCGCCAGGCGCATGCTCTCGCTGGCCGGATCGATCTTCCCGAGGGCCGCCTGTCCGATGTTGTGCTGATCCCGCAGTTGGGCCAGCGTGCCGCCCGGACTGACTTCCTTGCCCCCCCGCTGTGTCTTGGGCTGACCAAGCACATACAGAGGTACCAGGAGCAGTACCATCAAGCCGATATAAATCATCTTCCGACGGAAAGCTTGTACGTTCACGCTGCGATCTCCCTAGTTTTCAGGAAGAAGTATCCGATCAGCGAAGTCAAAAGGAAATACCCAAACGCGATTGTCAGATGCCTACCCAACAGATCGCCGAAGATATTGACTCCATAGGCGACGAAATCCGATGTTCCCAGTTGGCGGAAATCGGGCATGGCCGAGGTGACAGTACTGAGGAACCATAGGATGGGACGGTCGACGGCCCGAATCGCCGACTCGACCATCGTATTGCCCAGGTCCAGTTCAGAAACCACCCCCAGCTGCAGTGGAATACGCACCAGCGATTCGATCGGTCCCCCTCCCTCCCGCTTTCCTGACAGGATCTCTCCGGCGATCGATCCGAAAAAGCCAAGAACTAGGCAGGAGAGCGTTGCGACCATCGCCACCGGTCCGGTGAGGAAGGTGGAGAACATGACTCCAAAGCAGATGACGATCATCATCTGCAGCCACATGCTGATGTACCCCTTCGCGAAGTTCCACCAGAATGGCACCTCGCCGGCTCGCAGATAGACATCCGCGACGTTCATCCCGAGGTACTGCCCCTGGTCCAGGCATCGGATGACCACCTCCACCCGGCCGTTAGGGGCGATATCTTGAAAAAGATCAACTTCTGCAGGCTGGTTGTTTTTGAATCCCTTCATCTTGACCGGGATTCGTTTCTGGTCGACTTGGAACTCCCGAACCGTGAACTGAGTCCGTTCGGTTTCGGCCGATCCGTCAGGGTTTCGAAGAACGATGGAGCCTTGAACTCCCGACTCGATATCTCCCTTGTAGGTTCGGAACGCAGCCAGCGTCATCTCCAGGTCGAGACCTTTCGGGAAGCGGTTGGAGGAGACGCCATCGAAGGCCCAGATGGCGCTGGAGAGGGTGTTGCCTTCGATGTACTTCTGATACTCCGATTCGTAACCGACGTTGATCCCCTCAGCTTCCTTCCCGTCGCGATCGGTGTAGCGCAGCGACCCGTAGACGGGAACGCGAGCGACCAACCCGCCCACCGGTGGGCCGATCTCGTAGGTGTCCTGGCCGTTGGGACCTGGTTTGCGAGTCACCTGATGGCGGTGCCCTTTCTGTTCATCCGTCACGCCAATCCCATCGGCTCCCAGTGTGAACTCATGACGGTGCTCGGCTTCCTTATCGGTGATGCCGGTCAAACCACTCTGGGAAACTGTCTCCACGCGATGCTCATGCCGAACGCCGCGAACCACAAACAGATAGCTGAGCAGTCCAAGGGCCAGCAGGATCAGAGAGCCGATCAAACCAAAGCCAACGATTCGTCCGATTACGATTTCCGTCGGACGCACCGGTTTGGTGACGATCGTATAAATCGTCTTGTTCTTGATGTCGGCAGGGAGACTGAAGGAGCTGAGGAAGAGCCCCAGGAGGAGCACCAGAAGGTTGGTTCCCCCCAAAACGAAGCTCAGATAAAGCCTAGCTGGCTGGTCGGCTTCGGGGTCCAGATACCATCCGGCAAACATGATCCCGACGATGAAAAGGCCGACGACCGCCAGAACTTTGCGGCGGAGAGCTTCCTTGAACGCAAGCCTAGCGATCGCCCAGATACGCCGCAGCGACGAACCAGGTAGGTCGACCCGAACGAAATCACCGATCGTCTTGGCGACGGCAAAAAAGCCTTCCCCAGGACCGCTCCTGGCCAAAGCGATCAGGTAGCTGACCAGAAAGCCGACGATCGACAGCGCGATCGCCAGGAGGAACCCGTTGAGCAGGGCTTGGTTTTCAAAAAGCCACTGCGAGTAGGTCCAGAATTGATTCTTCTCGAGTCGCATGGTGTCGGAATCTCAAGGGCAGACTGTGGTGAGGGCAAGGATGTATGGCCAACCGATGTGGGACTGGCCGACTGTTCCGATAGCGCTTGCGGCGCCGTACTAGTCGACGGGTCAGCTGGCCGAGCCGCGATGCCCTGGTCTCTGTTCGCTCTCGCGAACGATATCCAGAAACAACTCTTCCATCGTCGTCGTCGGATTGTCCATCTGCATCAAATTGCCGCCATGCTTCTGGATCACTTCCGCGATCTCTTTCTTGGCCGCTTCTGAGAGACCCTTGGCATGCACTTCGGTGACATCACGTACCTTCAGAAGGCTTTCGACGCGTCCCAGTTCCTTCAGTTCGCCCTGGTGCAAAATCGCGATCCGATCGCAGACGTCCTGCACGTCGGCCAGTTGGTGCGAGCACATAAGAATCGTCTTGCCCTGATCGCGCAGCCGAAGGATCAAATCCTTCATGTCGCGTGAACCCAGCGGGTCCAAACCGGTCGTCGGTTCGTCGAGAACCAGCAGGTCGGGTTCGTTGATCAGCGCCTGTGCCAAACCGATTCGGCGTGTCATCCCCTTGGAGTATTCGCGAAGCTGTCGCCTCCTGGCTCGATCCAATCCCACCATCTTGATCAGCTCGTCGGCCCGCTGCTGGCGAACGGAGGCAGGCATGTCGAACAGCCGTCCGTAGAAATCAAGCGTTTCTTCAGCGTTCAAAAACTTGTAGAGGTAGGACTCTTCAGGGAGGTAGCCGACTCTTTCGTTCTTGGTGACATCCCCCGCTTCCTTCCCGAAGACGAAAGCGCGCCCAGAGGTGGGGAAAAGCAGTCCCAGAATCAGTTTGATCGTGGTCGACTTGCCGGAGCCGTTGGGGCCAAGAAGACCGAAGATCTCTCCCTGCTGCACTTCGATGTCCAGAGGCTTGAGCGCCTGGACCTTTTTGCGACCCCAGAAGTCCCGGTAGATCTTGCTGAGACCTCGCGTTTCGATCACAGGCCCTTCGGCTGTGGCCGCGGAGGGATTCCCCTGACTTTGGGGTGCGGTTGGGGTTGCTGGGCTCATGCCGGAAACTCCGAAAAGACAAGGAAATCGATCGAATCGGAACGCGAAAACCTCTCGGTGGTACTACGTGATTCCCTCTATTGGGGTTCATTTTCGCTCCGGAATCGAACTTTCCGGTGACTTCGAACCCTCCCCGCTGCTCACGGATTGCGGCAAGTACCAAGCCGCCTTTCAGCTTTTTCAGGGGATTCCGGATGGGGCCAACTGAAAAGGGAGGATTTGCCGGATCTGCCGGCGGAACCCCCGGGATCCTTTCGGGGTTGCTTGTCGTCGGACCTTTGGGATGGCTTTTGGGGCGAGAACTCTCAGTTACCATGAAGCGATGGGATCGCTTTCCGATCGGTGTTCAGAGATGGGAATCCTCCATGCCGCATGACGAGTTGCCTGATGCAACCGGCTACCATGAATCGCTCGAATATCTCTACGGCCAGATCAATTACGAGCGAGTGGTGGATGTGCCGTACGATCGGCAGCATTTTCGACTTTCCAGGATGCAGCAGCTCCTGGATCGGCTCGGAAACCCCCACCTGTCCATGCGGGTCGTTCATGTAGCGGGAACCAAAGGGAAGGGATCGGTCTGCTGGCTTCTTGCCGACACTCTGCAACGCAGTGGAATGAAGGTGGGGCTTTATACCTCGCCCCATCTGACCCGGTTGGAGGAGCGTTGGATGGTCGATGGCAGGCGTTGTAGTCCCAGCCAGCTGGTCGGATTGGTCGATGCCATTCGATCCGTTTGCGACCAGATGGCGGGCAGTGGCGAGGAGCGGCCAACCTTCTTCGAGATGACGACGGCGATGGCTTGGCTGCATTTCCGCAACCAGGGTGTCGAGGCAGCCGTGATGGAGGTGGGGCTGGGAGGGCGGCTAGATAGCACCAATGTCTGCCATCCGGAACTGACGGTGATCACCAGCATCAGTTACGATCATCGCCAGCAACTGGGCAATACCCTTGCCCGGATCGCCAGCGAAAAAGCAGGCATCATCAAGGATTCGATTCCTTTGATTTGCGGAGCCTCGGAACCGGATGCCGCCATGATGATCGAGCAGATTGCGGCGGCCCATCGCGCTCCGATCGATTCTATCGGTCCCGATTTCGATGCGGTTTGGAACCCTCCTGGTGCCGCCCAAGCCATCGGCAAGGAAGAGAAGCAGTCGCTACGCAAAGGAAGTTTTACCTTCTTCTGGAAATCGCCACGGTCGTTTCCTACCCCCTGTCGAATCGAGTACCCGCTGGGGATGCTGGGACGCCACCAGGCAAACAACGGTGCCCTAGTGATTGCTGCCGTCGACCGATTGCGGTCGCTGGGATGGCAAATCCCGGAAGCGGCATTGCGGGAGTCCCTTGCCACCACCCAGGTCCCCGCTCGATTGCAAACCATCGGCAGCCAACCCTGGAGGGTTCTGGATACCGCGCACAACGAGGCATCCCTTCGTGCGATGATCGAAGCCTTGGATCTCCATTTTCCTCCATGTCGAAAAATTCTTCTGTTCTCCTCCAGTCGCGACAAAGATTACGGGAAGATGCTGGAGCTGGCCGGAGAGGCCTTCGATGAGGTGATCCTCACCCGGTTCACCTGTAATCCGCGAGCTGTTTCTTTAGATATCCTCCGGCAGGTAGCTCAGGAGCGGATCGGGAAGTCCGGCTGTCGTTGGCACGATGCCCCGACTCCCCTCGAATCGCTGGCTCTGGCACGTTCCCTCGCCGGCCCGGACGATTTGATCTGTGTCGCTGGATCATTCTTTCTGGCCTCCGAGCTGATGGCGGCTCTTGAGGCGTGGTAGGCGTCGCCTAGGACGCGGGAGAAATCGACCTCAGCCCTACTCGTGACCTACTGCTTGGTGGTTAGGCGCGGGAGATCGCGGGGGATCGGTCACGAGACATGCCCCGCGCCATCGTCGGGCCATTCCTTCAGCCATCGATACGCCTGGAAGTGCATCCTGGGCAGATGAAAGAAACTCTTCCAGAGACTACCCTTCAGCGAGCTGCTGGGGGATCCATCGCGGTGGAGGTATCCATACCATTCGCCATGCTGGGGATCGGCAAAATGATCGATCGACCAGTGAAGCACTGCGTCGTGCCAATGAGCGAAGGAGTCTTCTCCGCAGATGCGGTAGGCCAGCATCGCTGCGAGGACCGCTTCATTGTGCGGCCACCAGAATTTCATCGCGTGCCAGTACTCCTGGATCGGTTTGTCGTGCAGGTCGCGGAAGTAAAAAAGCCCGCCATGTTGCGGATCCCAACCGCGCCTCAGCATCCAGCGGCTCATCTGAACCCCCAAGTCCTGCCAGTCGTCGCGCTTGCGGTGCAATCCTTCCCGCATCAAAAACCAGGCGCCCTCCAGGGCATGTCCAGGATTGAGCAATCTTCCGTCGAAGTGATCGATCAGCTGGCCGTCGACGCCGACCGTCTCCAGCACCACCTCCAGGTCGGGCCGACAAAAGCGATCGACGATTTCGCCGATGCAGCGATCGATCCACTGGGTCAGGAGCGGCAGCTCCCCGAGATCCGCCCGTAATTCCTGTGCGGTCACCAGGGTGATCATGCGGGGCGCCAGGCCGATCGTCGGTCTGGTTGCTGTTTCCTTGGGCGGCATTCGTCCTGGAAGGAAATTCCAGTCGACGAACTGCTGAAACAGTTGCAATGCTTTGCGGGAGTGCTGAGAGTCGCCGGTGGAACGATAGAGGGCGGACCAGGCGATCGCCGCAAACGCTTCGCTGTAGGCATAACGCCGCTTGCGAATCGGATCCCCTTGTTGCGTCAGATGAAAAAACATCCGGCCATCGGAATCAAATCCAAAGCGATCAAGAAAATCGATCGCCTGCGTAGCCCATCGCAACCAATGGGGATTGGCGTCGATCTGCTGATGCATCCTAAGCAGCATCCAGGCCATTCGGCCTTGCGCCCAGACCGACTTGTCGGAATCGACCAAGCTTCCATCTCGATCGAAGCAATGGAGGAATCCACCCGATGCATCGTCGACCGCGCGGGGGAACCAGAAAGGGACCAGATTGTCGAGCAGTTGGCGGAGATGCCACTGAGCTAGTCTCTGCCTTCCGGCATGGCTCCTCAGATCCCCATCCGGACGAAGCCCCGAAGCATGCGACACAATAGGTTCGATCTCTTTCATGCGTCCCGTACCAGGCTGTGACCGAAACGCCACCCATCCGACTCCAGACCCTCGCGGAGCTGGTGGCGCTGAGGTTCGTTGAGCGGCCGCAGTGGCAACCGCGTTGGCCCCACCGGAACCCCAAGCCATTCCATGACCACCTTGGCGGCCGGCAGGTAACCAAATGGAGCCATCCGTTGCACCAACTGAATCCCCTGGCACTGGAGACGGCGTGCCAGCATCAGATCGCCCTGTTTCCATGCTTCGATCAGACGGCTGTAATGCTCACCGACAAAGTTGTATCCGCTCCCGACAGCTCCCCTGGCTCCCAGGGCCAGGGCCGGCAACAAAGCTTCGTCGCAACCAAAGGGAAGATCCCAAAGTCCATCGTGTTGCTGAAGGCACTGGGTGTAGCTGGCTAGGTCCATGTTGGTGAATTTCATACCGACCAGATTGGGTATCTTCCGGGATGCCTGTTCCAGAAAGGCCGGCATCGACAGCTGGACCCCTGTCATCGAAGGGATGTCATAAAAGTAGAACGGCGTCGCGGGTGCAGCAGCCGCTACCATTGCCATGGCATCGACCAGATCCTCGATCGAGCGGGGCTTAAAGTAGCTGGGAGAAAGCGCTGCGATCGCGCTGACCCCCTGTTTTTGTGCTTCGGCGGCCAAGCTGGCTGCCTCGGTGATGCTGTTGGTGCCGACATGGGCGACGACGCGCAAGGGTGTCCCTTTGGCTGCCTGACACCACCGCGCGGTCAATCGATGCCGTTCGTCGATCGAAAGCGACTGGCCTTCTCCAGTGCTACCGGAGATGAAGGCCGCCGTGATCGGCATCCCTAGCAAATGCTCCAGCTGCCGTGGTACCCCATCGAGCTCCAGATTCCCCTGGGCATCCATCGGTGTGTGCGTGGCGGCGATCAATCCTTCCAGTCGGGGAGTCCCCAGGCGCGTGGTACTTGCCGATGCCATTTCTTTCGTTCCGTCCAGTGGAGGGTTATCAACGGTGCGGTGGTTTCGGAAAGGGATAGGGCCCCGGTTTCAGAAGGTTTTCCCTTCCTGTTCCCCCACTGGTTCCAGAAGGCAGCTGGCGACCGATCCCTGTTTGGTCTCCGGGTGAAAGAGCAGCTGCAGAGGCTTTTCAAACTGGATCAACGCCAAGACGTCGCGGAATCGGTCCAGCGTGTAACGAAGCTGGAGGATCCCTTCCGGGGAGAGGGCGTTGGCCGAGCCAGGGACCTGTCCACGGTAAAAGAGAAGTTCTCCCACCGGCGCCCCCGACTGGTAGCAGGCGATGCGGGCTAAGGGGTTCTCCTGGGAACCACCACCATCGCTTAGGTACTGGACGGAGTACTGATCAAAGTTCTTGTGGATCATCGGTTGGAATTCCATGTCGTGATATGTCGAAACTGTTTCTGTATCGGTTCGGGGAGGGCTAGCAGTTGTTACAACGACCAGGCGGTCGTCTAGAGAGTCTCTGTCCTTAAGACCCTGTGCCGGTTCGCTTGAGTTGAGAGGTCGGTATCGTTTCTGGATTTCCAGCGTCCGATTCCATCGTCACGGCTGGTTGATCGACAATCCGAAAAAACATTCCGCCGCTGGTGAAGGTGGTGATGATCGGTTCGCCCTGTTCATCCTGTCCAATGGAGACGATCGGAAGATTCTGCTGGAATTCAATCGAGTGGACTTCGGTGACGCGATCCAGATTGTCCAACCGAAGAGCCCAGAGTTTCCCTGAGATATAGTCTCCGCAAAGATAGCAGCCCTGGATCTTTGGCAATGCCGTCCCGCGATAGACAAATCCTCCTGTGATGGATTTGCCCCAGTTTTCGTCGTGGGGATAGGTCCATCTTGGGACTTGGTGTACACCGGAATCGCCAGATCCTTTGCGAAAAGACTGAATTCCTTCCATAGTGCTCCAGCCGAAATTTCCTCCTTTGGTGATTTGGTTAACTTCCTCCCATTTGTCCTGTCCGACATCCGCTACCCAGAGCTTCCCTGTTTGCTTATCGAAGGAGATTCTCCAAGGGTTGCGAAGCCCATATGCGAAGACGTCAGGCATCGCTCCGGGAGTGTTGGCGAAGGGATTGTCCTTCGGAACGAGATAACTTTTGTCGGTGTCGGAGTGATCCACATCGATACGCAGAATTTTGCCGAAGGAGGAAGCAAGATTCTGTGCATTCTGATCGGGATCTCCCTGTCCCCCACCATCGCCCATGCCAATATAGAGGTATCCATCGGGACCAAACACCATAGAGCCTCCGTTGTGGTTCCAGTAGGGTTGCTTTTCGGTCCATATCTCCTTCTCGCTTTTCGGATCCACGACGAGGTTTCGGGAATCGCTGCACCGAAAGCGCGAAACGACAGTTGTGCGATCCTTGTTTCTCATCGCGATGTAATAAACAAAAAGCAGGCCGTTCTCATCAAACTTGGGATGGAAAGCCAGCCCAAGTAGCCCTTGTTCGTTGTAGCTGGCTTCGTAATGAACTCGGTCCGAGATATCCAAAAAAACATCTGCTTTCGTCACCGACCCGTCGGTCTCAGAGACATGGATGATCCCTTTTTGATCGACGATGAATAGACGATCGCTACCGTCCCCGGCATGAGTCACTTCGACGGGAAGAGCGATCTTCAGCGGATGGAACACACGTTCCAGTCGATAACCGCTAGAGGTCAATCGGTTGACGTCGGCGATCACCGATGGAGAGGATGCAAGTTGGTCACAGCCTACGATCGATAAGAACGCGAGAAGGATAACGGATCGGATCAAGAGTCCCATGGCTTCTTCTGTCCTTTTTGGTGGATGAGCGTTTGTTCAAAGGGAAGCCAGGATCGAGCAGATGACTGGGCGCAAGATTCCAAATGCTGGCGATGGGAAAAGCCCTATCGAGTTGATTTTTCAGGCCTCTTCGGAGGGAATCTGGCGCAACTGGCGCACCATGGTTTCCATGTCGGGGGTCCGTTGAGCCGGATTGGGCTGCATTGCCTGCATGACGGTTGCGGCCAACTGGGGATGGAGATTGGGGCGGTACTTGAAGATGTCGGTGGGGGCGGAGGTATCGTGATGGAGCGCTGCCATGCCGGTGGTTTCAGCGACCGGCCACGGCAGCTCGAAGCTCAGCAATTGGTAGCAGGTCACGCCAAAGGAAAAGATGTCGACTCTCTGGTCCGTGGGACGACGACGAATCACCTCGGGTGCCATGTAGAGGGGCGTGCCGGTTCGGTTGCCTGGCTGCATGAATTCCTTGGTGGCAGGAAGCGTCAATCCAAAGTCGATCAGCTTGATCAGTTCCAGCGATTCGTTGCAGATGAAATTGCGGGGGCAGATATCGCGGTGGATGTAGCCGGATTTGTGGACGTAGGCTAGTGCATCGGCCATCTGCCGGATCAGCGACAATCGCTTTCCTTGCAGCCGCTTCTCCTCGCGGGCGTAGATCACCTGCTGCAATCCAGGGCCATCGATGAACTCCATCACCAAGTAGGGCTGGTCCTTGGTGGTTAGCCCATGCTCGTAGGTGACCACCACATTGGGATGCTTCATCTTGATGGCGATCTCGCCCTCGCTGGGCTTGTTGAGCCCTTTGAATCGCCCTTCGAAGAATTCGACCTTCTCGACATCGCACAGCTTGACGCCGACAATCTTTCCGCCGTTGGCCCGGTCTCTCGCCGCAAAAAAATTGCTCATCGTTCCCGACACCGCGGACCGTAGCAGCTCAAAACGCTGCTCGACGTCGACCCGCGTCTGGGATCCGCCAAACATTTTTCGAAATGCGTCGAAGATTCCCATCAGTCCACCGTCCAACCTGCTGCGGCCTATTGGAATTGAAGCATGAAGGCCGAACCATTCCTTCCACCCCCCCATTATCGCTGAAGAGGAGCGATTTGGAAATTGAAAACGGCCGACCTAGTGGCGATGGAGCGATGAAAAGGCTCGAACGGCAGAAACGGACAGTTGGACCGTTCCGAGGCGGTTAGAGCTTGCCGCAGTAATCGATGGCCTGCGCGATTTCGGATTTCAGTTTGCTGCGGTCGACAATCCGATCGATGTAGCCATGCTCCAGGAGAAACTCGCTGGTCTGGAACCCAGCAGGCAGTTCCATCTTGATCGTCGCTTTGATCGTTCGTGGACCGGCAAACCCGATCAGCGCCCGAGGTTCGGCAAACACCAGATCTCCCAGCGACGCAAAACTGGCAGCGACGCCACCCATGGTGGGATTGGTCAGGACGCTGATGAACAGGCCGCCCTGGGAGTGGTACCTTGCCAGGGCTGCTGAGACTTTGGCCATCTGCATCAGCGATAGGATCCCTTCGTGCATTCGCGCGCCGCCTCCCGATCCGCTGACGATGATCAGCGGCAGATCCTGCTGGATCGCCACTTCGATCAGCCGCGTCAACCGTTCGCCAACGACGGATCCCATACTTCCCATGATGAAGGCCGAGTCGGTGACGCCGATGGCGACGCGCCGAGCCCGAATCATGCCGGTACCCGTGAGCGCCGCATCGGTCAGGCCCGTCCTCTTCTGCTCGCTCACCAGACGCTCGGCGTACCGCTTGCTGTCGGAGAAGGAAAGTGGGTCAGCAGGAAGGAGGTGTTCGTTGAGCGGTTCGAAGGTGCCTTCGTCCAGCAACTGAGCGATGCGCATCGGGGCTGAGACGTAGAGATGGTATCGGCAAAGAGGGCAGACGTTCAGTTGCTGTTCGGCCTGCTTGCGATAGATCATCTCGCTGCAACCGGGGCATTTGATCCACAGCCCCTCGGGGATGCCTCGTTTGGCACCGCTATCAGCATTTTTTGAGTCGGAGTTGGTGGAGGTGGTTGTCATGGCACAGATGATCCCGATCGGAAAAAAACTAAGGCGTTCAGGTGGCGGCCTGCGTATCCAGGACGTGTGGGTCGCCCTGGACGATTTCCCACTGACCACGATCGCATTCGGCCTGCCAGAGGTCGCCGATTTCATCGCAACCGAGCATTTCCTTGATGATGCTGGCCAGCGGTTCGGGGACGACGATGGCTACGATGCTGGCGTCGTGCTTGTGGATCCAGCGATTGAGCGTCTTCCGGACTCGCTGCTTGGCCTGTTCGACCGTTTCCCCACCTGGGGGACAGATCGATTCCGGATCGTCCTGGAACTGCCGATAGACTTTCGGCTGGTGCTTGCGGACTTCGTCGATCAGCTTGCCTTGCCAGAGGCCGTGATCGAGATTTCGAAGTGCGTCGACGACACGCACCTTCGACTTGCTCCGTTCGGCCAGCATCCTGGCCGTCTGCACCGCCGATTCGCACGGTGCGCTGTATACGACATCGAATTGCATTCCCGCCAAGTCATCCGCCAGTTTTTTTGCCTGGTCAGAACCGATTGGGCTGAGTGGAATATCGAGTGAACCTTTGATGCGGCGCTGTTCGTCCAAGGACGTGGCGCCGGGTCGAACCAATACAATGCGAAACATGATCTCTTGCCGAAAAGTCTACGAGACAACCGCCATTGCACGCTGCAACTGCTCATGAGCCGTCTCGTAATCGGTCTGGCGAAAAATCGCCGAACCAGCCACCAGCAGATCAGCCCCTGCTTGAACGCAAGGCCCCGCTGTGGCTCCATGCACCCCGCCATCGACCTCCAGCAGGATCTCCGATCCCAGTCGGCGGCGGAGCGCTGCCAACCGGTCGAGGGCCACCGGCTGAAATGCCTGACCCCCAAACCCCGCCTGAACGCTCATCACCAACACCAGATCCACCAGCCCTAGGCACTCGTCGATCGACTCGAAAGGGGTCGAAGGATTGATCGCGATCCCCACTCCACAATCGCGACGGGCAATCTCCTGGAGAGTCTCCTGGGGAGACCCAGCGGTATCGCCTGCCTGAATCGCTTCGATGTGCACTGTCAGCACATCGGCTCCCGCATCGACAAAGGCTGGGATGAAGGAGCCGGGGTCCACCATCATCAGATGGACATCCAGCGGAAGCTTGGTGCACCGTCGCACCGCTTCGACAATCGTCATCCCATAGGTGAAGTTCGGGACGAAGCGACCATCCATCACGTCCAGATGGAGCGCCTGATAGCCAGCATCTTCCAGCTGCGCGATCTGCCGCTGGAGATTGGTGAAGTCGCAGAGCAGCAACGAAGGCAAAATCGCCGGGCGGCATTGCCGCAGACGCTCGATCGTCGTTTGCCGCCTAGATGAGGCCGAATCCATACCGAAAGGGTTCCAACCGTGTCGTCGGAGACGTGAGCCTTGCAGCAGTGCAGGGCGAAGGAAACGTCGGGGTATCCACCAGCCCGTTCCCGGGCCCGATTCCCCTCCTTTTCCTCCTCTCGATTCTCCAACAGGCTCAACGTTAGCCGCAAGCCGCCTAGTTTGGCAATAGCTTCGCCACAAAGACCCCCAATCCATTTCTTCCGGGAAGGTGGAAACCTTTGCGCAGCAAGTAGTTGCGAGATAACTGGCAACCTGCCAGCGACGGCAAAAGGAGCCGATCCGAGGCGGGATGGGGCCGATGTCCCAGGAGGGCTGAGGAGATTGGGAGGTTGGGGAAAAGCCCGCAAGGCCCCGCAAAGGTCACCAAAGCCACGCGGATCGGCTGAGGCCGACTAGGTTCCATTGCATCCGGTCGCGTCAGGAAATCCCCGAGCTGGTGGTGGTTTCGTAGGTGCGAGCCACCTGGCAACCACTCTGCTCGTTCTCCCTGGCGATCTGGTAAAGACCCTGGCCGCAGGGGGTCGGGTAGACACCGGTGATGCACGCTTGGCAAAGATGATCCGGAGGCAAGTCGATCGCTCGGGAAATGGCCGATACTGGTAGATACTGAAGCGAATCACAGCCCAGTTGCCTTGCCATCGCCTCCTGACCCGCCTGGGTCAGCAGGCCATCTTCGAGGAACTTGGGAGCAAATAGCTCGCCGATCGTCGACATGTCGATGCCATAGAAGCAGGGGGCGATGATGGGAGGGCAGGCGACGCGAACATGGATCTCTTTAGCGCCTCCCAATTCTCGGATACGGCTGAGCAGCACTTTCATGGTGGTGGAGCGGACGATGGAATCCTCCACCAGAAAGACCCGTTTGCCTTCCAGCACTTCCCGTAGCGGTGTGTACTTGCTGGAGGCTTTCAGTTTGCGGGCGCGACCTCCTTCGATGAAGGTGCGTCCGCTGTAGCGATTGCGAATCAATCCTTCGCGGCAGGGAATTCCCAGATGGAACGCCATGGCATCGGCAGCCGCCTTGCTGGTGTCCGGCACCGGCACGACGATCGTATCTTCATCGATCGGAACGGTGGCCCGCTGCTTTTCCAGGCTGGCCAATTGCTCCCCAAGCCTCGTTCGAGACAGATAGACGCTGCGATCATCCAGCGTGCTGGCGACATTGGCGAAGTAGATCCATTCGAAGAAACAGTGAGCAGGCGAACGCGCTTCGGCGAACCGTTCGATTCGAATCCCCTCAGGGGTGACCAGAATCGCATGTCCGGGAGGCAGCGACTGGATCGACTGCCTGTCGAACTGGAGATTCAGTAGCGCCACACTCTCGCTGGCAGCGGCAAAGAGCGGTCCTTCGATGGCATAGCAAAGCGGCTTGATCCCCAGTGGATCGCGAGCCAGCAGCATTTCGCCTTTGGCGTTGAGCAACGCGAGGGAATAGGCGCCATCAAAGCCTTGCGCCACTTTGGAGAACAGTTCGATCAGCGATCGGTCGGCTGGTGCCTGCGACAGCTCCCGCCCCAGCTCATGCATGATGATTTCGGTATCGGTATCGCGCGCCAAATGATGCTCGCCATCCCGAAGCAATTTGTCTTTCAGTTGCGACCAGTTGGCCAGTTGGCCATTGAAGCAGAAGCTGAACCACTTGTGCTTGTGGATATGCTGCCGCTCGAACGGCTGTGCGTAACTGCGATCATCCTTGCCGCAGGTGGCGTAGCGCACATGGCCGATAGCCGCGCGGCCGGAGTACTCCTGCATCAGCGATTCGCTGCGGCTGCGGTGCGAAAGCTGAAATACCTCGCTGACCGGTCCGATATCCTTGTGGGTGTCGAGCAATTGGGAGCGGTTGGGATTGAAGCTGGTCATCCCGGCTGCCAGCTGGCCCCGATTCTGGATGTCCTGCAGCATCCTTGGCAGGAGTCGGGAGATCTGATCGGGCCCTTCTTCGGGGCAAAGCCGGCTTTCGCCGCGTCCGGGCAGATGGTAGATCGCGGCGACGCCGCATTCATGATGAAGTTCGCTCATCGTTGCCGCTCTGCCTTCCGGTCGATTCGTTGGCTCGCTTCCGAGGTAGTGAAACCCGCTTCAGTGTATCCGACGGCGATCCTCTGGCAACGGTGCGACGGCGAAGTCGACTTCGGCACAGCGAACCGATATTCGCGATTCCTTCAGGATTGCCAATCCGCCGGCCTCATCCAGACAGCTTGTTTGCCTGATAGAATCGACCGATTTGACCGGAACGGTCAATGCGGGGACCGATGGAACGACGGACAACCCAGAGGGAGAATCGATCGTGGAGGAACGGCTGGCCTGTGTGACAGGAGATCGGGTCTGGGTGGTCAAGGTGGGTTCTCGCGTGCTGACCGACCATCAAGGACGGCTGGACCGACCGCAAATCGCTCGCCTAGCCAAGCAGTTGGCGGGATTGCGCGACTTGGGCAAGCAGGTGGTGCTAGTTAGCAGCGGCGCCGTGGCCTCGGGGGTAGGTCGATTGGGCCTGCCGGCTCGCCCCAAAGATCTCGCGACGCTGCAGGCGGTCGCAGCGGTCGGCCAGGCGGCGCTGATCCAGGCTTACGAAGAGGAATTCTCCAGCCACGGCACGCATGCTGCACAGGTCTTGCTCACGGCCGAAGATCTGGACGATCGAGCCCGTTACCTGAACGTCCGAAATACGCTCAGTCGACTCCTGGAGCTGAAGACCATTCCGATCATCAATGAGAATGACACGGTAGCGGTCGATGAACTGAAGACGACATTCGGGGATAATGATCGATTGGCGGCGATGGTGGCAAGCCTCTTTCCCGAATCGCTGCTGGTGATCCTCAGCGATGTCCGGGGGCTTTACGATCGTGATCCCATCGACCCGGCCGCGCAGGTGCTTTCGGTGGTTCCCAGGATCGATGACACGGTGGAGGGGCTGGTTCGCGATCGCGCGACGGGGGTGAGCAAGGGCGGGATGGCCAGCAAGCTGGCGGCCGCCAGGTTCGTCACGCAAAGTGGCGATCCCGCCTGCATCGCATGGGGTCGGCAGGAGGATGTGCTGCTGCGACTGGCTCGCGGGGAGATGGAAGGAACGGTCTTCCTGCCACACCCCAAAGGCCTCTCTTCCCGAAAACGCTGGATCGGCTTTTCCGTCCAATGCGCCGGTACGCTGCGGCTGGACACCGGTGCCGCTCACGCCGTCCGCTCCAAAGGAAGCAGTCTGCTACCGGTTGGGGTGGTGGAGGTGATCGGCGAGTTCCGCAAGGGCGATGCTGTCTCGATGGTCGGTCCCGATGGTCGGGAGGTGGCGCGAGGTCTGGTCAATTACGATGCCCAGGAGGTACGAAAGATTGTCGGGCTGCAAAGCGACCGGATCGCCGAGCGGTTGGGGCATTGCCCCTACGAGGAACTGGTCCACCGGGACCAAATGACCCCCGCGCCGTAAACCGATTGGCTGTTAGGAATGACGCAGAGGATGGAGTCGATAGCGGCTGGGGATACCCGGTCGAGCCGCCTGCAGCACCAAGCGGCTTTTCGATTCCGCCAGGTGCTTGGATCGCATCTGGATCTTCCGGTGATCGCCTGCCACTAGCCTACAGCGCCAGCAGCAAGCGGCTTGGGGCTTCCAGATAGGCGATGACGTCGTTGAGGAATCTCGCGGCGGTGGCACCGTCGACCAGCCGATGGTCATACGCGAGGCTCAGTGGCATCATCAATCGTGGCTTGATCGAATCGTCATCCATGACGACCGGTAGCTTGCGCGTCCGGCCGACCAGAAGGATGGCGACTTCCGGATAATTGACGATCGGCGTCGAGTAAGTGCCTCCGATCGCTCCCAAATTGCTGATCGTGAACGTACCGCCACGCAGATCGGCCACAGAGAAATCACCTGAACGCACCTTGCTGGAAAGATCTCCCAGGGCATAGGCGATATCGGGGATCGACATCCGATCGGCCTGCTTGAGCGTCGGGACGACCAAGCCGCGTTCGGTATCGACGGCGATACCGATATTGATGTAGTCCTTGTAGATGATCTGCTCGTTGTCCATATCGATCGATGCATTGATCAGCGGATGATGGCGCAGCGCCGTGGCGACCGCCTTGATCAGGAACGGCATGGTAGTCAGCTTGATACCGCGCGATGCGTAATCGTCTTTGCTCGATTGCCGAAACGCTTCCAGTTCCGTCACATCGGCATCATCGAAATTGACGACGCGCGGGACGTTCGACCAACTGCGGTGCATCTGGGCTGCGATGGTTTTTCGAATCTTGGCCATCCGTTCGACGCGGATCGGACCATGATCGTCCTGCGAGGGAGTCCCGGCCGAATGGACGGGGGATTTGGAGTGGCTGGCAGGGGAGGCAGAGCCGGTGGAGGGAGAGGTAGTTGCCGCAGCGGGCGCGGTCGCGGCCTTGGCCAACGAATGGCTTTGACGGACCACCGCCAATACATCTTCCCGAGTGATTCGGCCCCCTTCGCCGGTACCGACGACGTGGGTCAAATCGACCCCCACTTCGCGCGCGAACCGGCGGATGGCTGGACCAGCGGCAATCGCATCGGAGGATTCGGCGGTGGCCGCTGCGCCAGTGGATACCGGGGCAACCGGGGCGGTGGTGACAGGGGCAGGAGGAGGCGGAACTGGGGTTGGGGCCACAGGCGCCGGCGGAGGCGCGACCGGAGTCGGTTTGGGGGCGGTTGCGGCAGGTGCCGCAGGCGGAACGGAGGGAGCTACCGGCGCAGCAGGTGGTGGAGGTGGTGTGGCGGGGGCGGAGGGAGCGGCTGCAGGAGCCGCCGGGGCTGCAGAGCTGCCGGCAGATGCTTCAATCTGGACGATCGCAGCACCTACCGCCACCGTCTCCCGCTCCTTCACTAGGACGGCGACTACTTTGCCGGCGATCGGGCTGGGGACGGTCACCGTTGCCTTGTCGGTTTCCAGCTCCAAAAGTCCCTGTTCCTTGGTGACGGTGTCTCCCACCTTCACCAGCACCTCCAAAACGTCTCCCGATGCGACCCCTTCGCCAAGCGAGGGAAGTTTGACCTCAGTTGCCATGCTGGTTGATTCCCGTATCGATCTGATGCCGAAGCAGTTGGTTGTGGATGAAAGCATCAGCGCTGCAGCAAGTGGCAGTGAGCTGACGCTGGATGTCGAAGAGCGGTCAGGCGAAGTAGGGGTTGGGTTTGTTGGGATCGTAATCGAGATCCTGGATTGCCTTGGCGACTTCTTCCTTGCGGAACTTGCCCTGGCGCATCAACCGATCGAGCGCCGCCAGCGTGATGCTGGCCGAATCGACCTCGAAATGACGCCGCAAGGCGGCGCGGGTTTCGCTGCGTCCCATGCCATCGGTCCCCAGGACAAAGTAGTCCTGCGACAGATACGGCATCAGCTGCTCCCCGACGGCCCGCACGTTGTCGCTGGCTGAAATGATCGGGCCCTCGACCCCTTGAAGGGTCTGTTCGAGATAGCTGACGCGGGGGGCCTGAGTTGGATTCAGGCGGTTCCAGCGTTCGCAGTCCTGAGCCTCACGTCGCAACTGCGTGTAGCTAGTGACGCTCCAGACATCGCTGGCCACCTGGAAGCGATCGGCCAACATCTGCTGGGCCTCCAAGGCGCATCGGAGAATCGATCCGCTGCCGAACAGCTGAACGCGTCCTCGCGCCTTGGGCACGTCGTTGCTCTTGAACTTGTAGAGCCCCTTGAGAATGCCTTGTTCGACCCCTGCGGGCATCGACGGCATGTCGTAGTTCTCATTGCCGACCGTGATGTAGTAGATCGCGGTTTCCCCTTCCTGATACAGCCGACGCATGCCGTCGATCACGATCACGGTGGTTTCGTAAGCGTACGCAGGATCGTATGCCCGCACGAACGGGAAGGCGATCGCGTTCAAGTGGCTGTGGCCGTCCTGGTGCTGCAGGCCTTCGCCGTTTAGCGTTGTGCGGCCGGCAGTTCCACCGATCAGAAATCCTTTGGCCCGCATGTCGGATGCCGCCCAGATCAGATCGCCGATCCGCTGGAATCCAAACATCGAGTAGTAGATGTAGAAGGGGATCATGTTGATGCCGTGCGACGAGTAGGCGGTACCCGCCGCATTGAAGCTGCTCATCGATCCCGCTTCGGTGATCCCTTCTTCGAGGATCTGACCATCCTTCGCTTCCTTGTAGTAAGCGATCTGATCGGAATCGACCGGTTCGTAGAGCTGGCCAGTGTGGGCGTAGATACCGACTTCTCGGAACATCCCTTCCATCCCGAAAGTGCGGGATTCGTCGGGGACGATCGGAACGATATTGCGACCGACTTTCTTGTCTTTGACTAGGCGCCCCAGGAGCCGCACAAAGCCCATCGTCGTGCTCATCTCCTTCCCTTCGACCGTTCCTTCCAGAAAACGGGAGTACTCCTCTAACGTGGGAGTTTCCGTCTTGGGAGGGTTGACCGGGCGACTAGGGACGGGGCCACCCAAAGCCGCTCGACGCTCGCGGAGGTACTTCATCTCCATGCTGCTCTCGGGCGGCTTGTAGAACGGAGCGCTCCCTACCTCCTCATCGGAGATCGGGATCCCGAAGCGACTGCGGAACTCCAAAAGTTCCTTTTCGTTCATCTTCTTCTGGTTGTGCGCGACATTGCGCCCCTCGCCAGCTTCTCCAAGTCCGTATCCTTTGATCGTCTTGGCGAGGATCACCGTCGGTTGGCCGCGATGCTCGACCGCCGCCTTGTAGGCTGCAAAAACTTTTTCAGGATCGTGACCACCCCGCCTCATCTTCTCCAGCTTTTCATCGGAGTAATTGGCGACCAGTTTGGCTACCTCTGGATACTTGCCGAAGAAGTGATCGCGGATGTACGATCCGGGCATGCCGGTGTACTTCTGGTACTGGCCATCGACGATCTCGTTCATCCGCTGCACCAGCATGCCGGAATCGTCTTTTTCCAGGAGTGGATCCCAGTCGCCGCCCCAGACCACTTTGATCACGTTCCATCCCGCACCGCGGAAGACCGCTTCCAGTTCCTGGATGATCTTGCCGTTGCCGCGCACCGGGCCATCTAGGCGCTGGAGGTTGCAGTTGATGACGAAGACCAAGTTGTCGAGCTTCTCGCGGGCCGCCAGCGTGATCGCGCCCAGCGATTCTGGTTCGTCACACTCGCCATCCCCAAGGAATGCCCAAACGCGCCGGCCTTCGGTGTCCTTCAGACCGCGATCTTTCAGGTACTTGTTGAAGCGAGCTTGGTAGATGGCCATGATGGGGCCAAGGCCCATCGAGACGGTGGGATATTCCCAGAAGGATGGCATCAGCCAGGGGTGCGGATAGCTGCTCAAACCCCCTTCAGGCTGTAGTTCCCGGCGAAAGTTATCGAGCTGTGCTTCCGAGAGTCGTCCCTCCAGAAAAGCTCGCGCGTACATCCCAGGCGAGGCGTGGCCCTGGAAGTAAATGAGGTCGCCACTGTAGCCGTCTTCGCCGCGTCCGCTAAAGAAATGATTGAATCCGACTTCGTAAAGCGTCGCGCTGCTGGCAAAGGTGCTGATGTGGCCACCCTGGCCGTCGTTTTTCTTGTTGGCCCGGACCACCATCGCCATCGCATTCCAGCGAATGATGCTCTTGATCCGTCGCTCAATCTCCCGGTTGCCAGGATAGACCGGTTGCTGGGATGCAGGGATCGAATTGATGTAGGGTGTGTTGGTTTCGAAAGGGATCGGCACCCCTTCCCGGCGGGCTCGCTGCACCAGAGCGGAGATGAGGAATTTGACCCGATCGGCCCCCTTGCTCTTGGCTACATAGTCGAGGGATCCAAGCCAATCGCTGGTTTCCGCCGGATCGGTGTCGACCGGTTGGACCAACTGCCCGGACAATGGCACTACCTCAGGATCGGCTTCCCCTACGCTTTTTGCATCGGACATCAATCTACCTCGTGATCTTTCAGTCAATTACCGAGCCGACAGGATCGGTGGGTCGAGTGACCGTCTGGGACCGATCGTTCCATCGCCAGGATTGCGTGATATCGAACGATCTTCCCGTTCCCCTTGATTGTCTATGAAGTGGCAAGTTGCGTAAAGAACAACTTTTGCAGCGGCTGTAGGGGGTGAGGTGTGGGGGCGCTTCCGGATCTGCCCGAAAAAAGATTTTTCGCATCACCCGGTCGGATCGTTTTCTCGGAGGAAACGCCCGGAGCCTCAACGATCACCAAGGCATTTTCCATCCCTGCTGCCGACGCAGCATCAGGACATCAACAGGTTTTCCACGAACAGAAATCGCTCTTTCTCAAGTGGCCCCGGTCCAATCGTCTCTTCGTTGGTCCATGCCTAAAAGGCATGACATCGCTGTCGTTCCAACATGCGTCTCCCGATCGCCCCCGCACGACCGCCATGAAAGATCGATTGCGTGGCTTGCTGAAAAGCTATTTTCGGACCTCAGGTGCGGCGCTGGAACGTGTTTGCAAGCATTTCGTTCCATCGCGCCCAACCCCAATCGCGCCGCTGGCTCGTTCCTCCACCAACGGCCCCTTGGAACCAGAAAGTTTCTCTCTGGGGGAGTCGCGGTGGGGACCCAAAGGCCGAACGGGGACGGCGGGCGGGCCAGCCTCCGGTTTTGGGGGTGAGGACCGAACGGGTGGTTGGACTGCCTTTCGAAAATGGCCATCGCAACCACGTTCCACCTAGCCAAGCGTAGGACCAAGCTGGGAGCGGCAAGCAAGACTTCGGCATGGGCTTCCGTTTGGTGATCGCTTCTGGGGTCTTGATATTCTAATGAACTTTAGAATATCAAGGTCTCTGATCTTTGTGGGTTAATTGCTTCTAGGCGGATGATCTCCAAGAGCCACCAAGGGACGGGGAAGGAGAGGAAAAATCAGTGGCCTCTGGTTCGTGTCCTACTTGGTCTTGAGATACGGGCATATCGGTTCCGGCCTACCCGAGTGGAGATACGAAAGAATTTGCCCGTCCAGCTAGGAAAGCAAGTAGCTCTAGGCGGTCAGGGAGTCGAAGGTCTTTCTCTGTGGCTCAGCCCCTCTGTGAGATCCAAGTAGGAGCCAACAAGGCATCTCACCGGAGCCGCTGGCGTCGCAGTTTTGGAGAGGAACAACCGTCCGCTGTGGCTCGGGGAAGTTCCTCGTTCGATTGCGGCGGCGCCTGGGTAGCGGTCTGGTGGATTGCCCCATTAGGATGTCCTCTTCACATCGTCGGAAGTTTGAAGGCTCAGCCAGCATTTGGATGATTTCGGGATGAAACAGGAGGAGAATCGAGCTGCTGCCAGATCGCTGGCGGCCGAATGGTGCCTGCTGGGAACCGCGATCATTTGGGGGATCAACATCCCGGTGGTCAAGGCGGGGACTGAGCAGTGGACACCACTGCTTTTCAACGCAGCCCGCATGGTTGTTTCCTTGGTGACTTTGATCGGATTGGTGGTGTGGCGTTGGCGAGTCGATGGTCCCTGGTCGACCAAGCTACCGTGGCGGCGGATCGCGATCTTTTCGCTGCTGAGCGGCTTGGCCTACCCGCTGGCGATCACCTTGTCGATCGACCATACGACCTCCACCAACACCGCCATGATCATGGCGTCGATGCCGGTCTGGGCAGCGATGCTGGCATGGTGGCTGGCCGGGGAACAGCTTTCGCGATTGGGTTGGCTGGGATTGCTGGTGACCTTCAGTGGCGCGATGGTGGTGGTGCAGTCGCGGGGCCCGATTGCCTGGGATCAACGCTATCTCCTCGGCAATCTTGGAATCCTCCTGGCGGCTGTACTTTGGGCTTTGGCGACCGTCGTCAGTCGCCCTCTGTTTGCCTCGGTCGCGCCGGTGCGACTGACATTGATCAGCAGTCTGGCGACGACGCCGATCCACGTGGCACTGGGCCTTCTGGCTTGGCGATGGGGTTGGGCAGAATGGGGTTGGGCAGAATCGACCTCGGCCGAAGCAGGGATGGACTGGCGATCGATGGGGCCTGTCTTTTTCACCGGCATGCTGGCGACCGGGATCGCCTATGCGACGTGGAATTATGGAGTCCAGAAGTTGGGCAGCGCGCATGCATCGGCTTACCAGAACGTCGTTACTTTGGTAGCGGTGGCGGTCAGTTGGTGGTGGCTGAAGGAAGCCTGGCAGGTGCAGCCGTTGATCGGAGGGATACTAGTCCTGCTGGGTCTTTGGCTGATGCGACGCAGTCGCCAGCCCACGCCTCGATCGTAACCCGTTGAAGCGTTTCAAATGGCCGAAGGATCGCAAGAACGCGACTTAAACTCGGACCAGGAAACCCTGGATGATTTGTGTGAGCCGCTGGGGGTTCTGTTGGTGGTTTGGCGAGTCGTGGTTCGAGGTAGGCCATCTTCGGAAGGTGGCTAATAGTATCCATGCCTGACGCCGTAGGCGCGCCACTCGGCCTGGACCCGTTTTTGGTTGACCGGGTCTTGATGAAAAACATTGGCCGAATAGGCACTCTTGTCGGCCATGTAGCGGGTCACCTTCTCTTCCATGCGGGCGCTCCAATCCAGCTCTAGCTGCTGGTAGACGCCGCGCATCGTCTCCACCGGCTTCACTACCAGCTGTTCGTACTTCACTTCCATCCACCGGTGATCGGGCAACATGGCTCGGTCCCGTTCGAAGTTTTGATAGAGGATCGGCAGGCAATCCAGCACCAGCTGCTCGATCGATTCCTTCTCGGACGGCGTCTGAAGTGATTGCACTTGTTCCAACACGCGCCATAGGCGCACCGTGGACGGGAATAGCTTTTCGGGATGTCGACAGATGTGGACGAACCGCGCTTCGGGAAAGAGCTGCATGAGGAGTCTGATGCGTGCCGTATGGGTGGGGCTTTTGAGCACCAGTGGCTTTTGATGGTGATAGCTGAGCGCCTGGAGGAACCAGCGAAAACCGTCGATCCAGGTCTGCCTCTGCTGCTCGGGGAGCGATTCAATGTCCAGCGCCTCGATCCGCTGGCCGTTGGAACGCGGAAAGGCAAGCCGCCGGTAGAAGGAGGGCAGCCCCAGATTCAGCAGCGCGAATTCATCTTCCTGGGGCAAATTCCAGCCCGAACTCATGTTGTCCATCGGCCGATTGGAGGGGATCAATCCCTTGCCGAAGCGCTTCATCGCCCCCTCAGTCAGGAGGAAATGCCAAGGTGCAAAGCACTGGTAGGTATTCGGGTAGGCAAACTGGTCATCCAGCACCATCAGCTCATGCAGCAGCGTCGTGCCGCTGCGCCAATGACCGATGATGAACACCAGCGGCTGTTCGATCGTCGCTTCCTGGATCTGTCGACGATGCATCACCTGCTGCAGCAGTGCCATCGTGTCGGAAAACGGGGTGGTCAATGTCACCCCAAGCAGATGATGCAGGCGTCCCCAGGAGACAGAAAACCGATGTTCCATCAACAGCGGCCACCACACTCGCGACGGCATGCCATGCCAGAAGCGCGGGCAGTACCAAGGGTATTGTGGCTTTGTCTCGGGAGGCAGTTGGAGCACCAAAAGCTATCTTTCTGAAAGTGCGATGAACTTCAGAGCCATCATCCTGACACTTGCTTGGAACCTGATTGACGTAGCAACCGGGTTCCGACGCCGGGCGACGGTGGGGACCACTCGGGGGCGTGGAATTCCCCTCCACTCTATAGCAATCGGCGCGGATCGGGCGCAAGGCCAATTTTCGCTACGTCCGTTTCGATCGGGAACCAACGTGCCTTAGGATCGCGATCGACCCGAAGGAAAAACGATCTGGCATCGTGCTGCGGGATCGATTATCCCTCACCGCCAAGGGCTGTAGGGCAAAGCGGCGGGCTGATGAGATGCCGGTCGCAAGATTGTTTGCTGGCATCTGGATCGCCGGCACCACATGGGAGATGGGGATGGGATCGCTGGTTCACCGGCTGCGTGAAGGACTTCTGCCAGCGGCTCTGGTGGCCGCTCTGGTGGTGGTTCTGGTCCCGATGCCCACCTGGCTGATCGATCTGCTGCTCTGCGGCAATTTCGCCCTGGCAATCCTGATTCTTTTCCAGACGATCACGATTCGATCGCCATTGCAATTGAGCACCTTTCCGTCGGTATTGCTTTTGGCCACGATGGCAAGGCTGGTGCTGAATCTGGCCACCACTCGTCTAATTCTGACCACCAGCGATCAGGCGGGACTGGAGTCGGCGGGCAAGGTGGTGCGGATGTTCGGCGAGTACGTCGCTGGGGATCGCCTAGAGGTGGGACTGCTGATCTTCGTGATCCTTTTTCTGGTGCAGCTGGTGGTGATCACCAAGGGATCCAATCGCATCAGCGAAGTGGCTGCCCGATTCGCACTGGATGGTCTTCCTGGTCGCCAGATGGCGATCGATGCTGATCTGGCTCAGGGAACTATCACGGCGCGGCAGGCAGAACAGCAGCGCGCCGACCTGGTGCGGCTGACGGAATTCTATGGCGCGATGGATGGAGCGGGAAAATTCATCCGCGGCGACGCGATCGCTTCCCTATTGATCCTGGGGATCAATCTATTGGGGGGAATCTATGTCGGGACGCGTTACGCACAGTTGCCGCTCAGCGAGACGTTTTCGATTTTCACCAAGCTGACGATCGGGGACGGCCTGGTCAGCCAGATTCCAGCGCTGATCCTTTCGATTGCTGCTGCCCTGATGGTCACGCGGGGATCGGTTGCCACGCCGACGGAGCTATCGACGGAGGCGACCAAGCAGGTTTTCGGCAGTCCTACCGTGCTTCGCTGGACAGGGCTGGCGATGCTACTGCTACTGGCTACCTCGCTGCCTAAGTTTCCCATTGCGATCCTGGCAGCCAGCTTCCTTGCAACCAGCTACTGGATCGGGCGATCCACCCGTCAGGCTGCTGCTGGTGAAGCGGTGGCTGGGACGCCACCCGAGTCGACATCGGCGCGGCATGGGGAAGAAGTCATTCAGGTGGAGTCGCTGCGAATCCAGTTGGGGTCGCATCTGTTGGGCCTGGCCGATCCAGACCGCGGTGGGATGCTGATGCCGCAGATTGGAGAGGTTCGATCGCAGATGAACGGCCAGTGGGGGATCCTCCTTCCAATGGTGCGGGTGAAGGATCGATTGAGCCTTCCTGAGGATGGATACGAAATCCTGCTGGATGGGCTTCCGATCGCGCAGGGACGCGTCGACCCCCTTCGCTTTCTGGCGGTTCCTCCGCCCGGCGCGCCGCGCTGGGCTGGAAGGCAAGCCACCGATCCGGCGACCGGTCAACCGGCGTCCTGGATCGATCCGGCCGATCAAGTCCAGGCGGAGTCGCAAGGATACCAGCTGCGCGACTCGGCTACGGTGGTCGCGATGCATTTGAAGCAGATCGCAGAACAGTACGCATCGGAGTTGCTGACGCGCGAGGCGGTCAAGGGACTGTTGGATCAGCTGAAGAAAAGCCATCCGGTTCTGGTCGATGAACTGCTGGATGGGGGAGTCAAGCTGTGGCAGATTCAGCAGGTGCTGCGCCAACTGCTGCAAGAGGGAATCCCGATTCGGCCGCTCCCAGCGATCCTCGAGGCGATTGGAGAAGCGGCTTCGGGAATGCCTGAAGACCGATGGCTGGAACTGGTCCGCTCCCGACTGGCTCGCACCATCTCCGCTCGCTTCTGCGATGCCGAGCATCGCCTGCGATGCGTGGTGCTTTCGCCGGAAGTGGAATCGGTGCTGGCAAGCCTTCAGCAAGGTGCGCAGGCCACCATGCACCAAGACCCTGCCTGGATCGATCGCCTGCTGCAGCAACTGCGCCGCCACGCGACGGCGATGGCCGATCAGCATCTGCCGGTGGTTCTGGTGGTGGCTCCCAGATTGCGGTCGTTCGTCCGCGATCTGGTCCATTGGGAGATCCCTCCCATGCGCGTGCTGAGTTATGCCGAACTGGCGCCACAGACCAAGGTCTTGCCGTGGGATACGATCCGCTTGCCCAGCCCAGGTTCGCCGCGCACCGCCACCCGCGCCGCCTGATTGTCTTTGGTTGCTTTCGGAACTTAGGTGCAGTCGCGCCAGAAATGCGGGCGACCTTCGGATTTTTCATTCGGGTCTCGGGCTTTCCCTTCAGTCGGACCGCCCACAGGGCCGATAACAACAGATACGCCCCAATGGCCGTTTTTTGGAACCGACCCCGGAAGCCTCGCACCAGGACCAGACAGGACGATTGCTTCGGGCGCCACACGGCCCCGTCCGCCTCGACTGCTGGCCATGCAGCATGCATCTTGCGCGTCGCAAAGTTGGCTTGTTTCCAAAGCGATCATCGGTGGCCAGCGTCGAAAAGTTCCCGAGTCAAATCTGGTTGGAATGAACTGGATCCGCTCGAAGGAACTCGCTACAGTCCCGCTCGGGTCGATGCGAAGGATCGCAGCCCGTGCAAGCATTGCCATAGCGTTTCATGGAGGATTGGATGGCAACCTCGACGTACCGAGACATCGAGATCCCTGAGGTCTGGAAGCTCTTCAAACAAGATCCTAACAATGTGGAACTCCGCAATCGTCTCGTGGAGAACTACATGCCGCTGGTTCGCTACAACGGTGAGCGGATTCGGGCGAGGTTGCCGGAAGGAGTCGAGCTGGACGATCTGGTCAGCGCAGGCATCTTCGGCCTGATGGATGCCATCGACGCATTCGACATGGAACGCGGGGTTAAATTTGAGACCTACTGCGTGCCCCGAATCCGTGGCGCCATGCTGGACGAACTTCGCACGATGGACTGGGTCCCGCGACTGGTTCGCAGCAAAGCCAGCAAGCTGGCCGAAGCGATCAAGCAGCTGGAGACGCGCTACGGACGCTATCCCACCGACAACGAACTGTCGGAGTACATGGGAATCAGCATCGAAGACCTCGACAAACTGAAGTCCGATTCTAGCGCGGTGAACCTCGTGTCGCTCAATAAGAAGTGGTACGAGACCGACAGCTACAAGGATGTGCGAGAAATCGACATCCTGGAAGATAAGAAGGGAGAAGATCCCACCCGGCGTCTGCTCAAGAGCGACCTGATGCGTCTGGTCACCAAGGGGCTCAACCGCAACGAGCGGCTCATCATCATTCTCTACTACTACGAAGAGCTGACGATGAAGGAGATTGGCGCCACGTTGGATCTCAGCGAGTCGCGAGTCAGCCAGATGCACACCAGCATCGTCCAGCGTCTGCAGAAGCAACTGGGACGCCGACGTCCAGAATTCGGGACCTGATCCGCGTCACTGACACGGATGCCGATAGACAAATCGAACGCCCGGGGCGACGCCCCGGGCGTGTCGGTAAGCCCAGTCATTCGAACCTACCCCAAAGGGTGTTGCCCTGAGTATCGATATACCTTCGGGGGTTTCTTCGTCAGGGTTTTTTCCCTTGCAAAGTAGGTTGTCGCATCCGGTGCCAGCGCCGATGCCTCCGCTCTGAAGAGGCGACATGGGTACAACGTACCGTTCGACCCCATCCTGGCCGCACCGGTACGCCATGTCGTTCGACCCTCCCCCACAGGGCGCTTCCCTGGGCTTTCTCATCGCACACCTTCGGTATGCTCAGAGCGTTGTTGCGCGTCCATTGCGTGCTGGAGTTGGGGGAAACCGCAATCCGGTGTTGTGATTGTGTGGTCTGCCTTCGTATTCTGTAAGGGTGTCCTCTTCGCGTGCCGAAGGCACGGCAATGCGTGATAGTCCAGGCAACAGCCTGGGAAACGAATGAAGGAAAGAAGCAATGACTCGCTCTTCCAACCGCCGACGTTTTCTTCAGATGTCGGGATCGACGGCCGCCGCTGCCCTAACACTCCGGCCACGTTTCGGACGCGCCGCTTCGCCCATGCTGGTAAACGATCAAATCCGGCTTGCATTTCTCAGTTGCGGCGGACGTGCAAACGAACTGATGGGGGCGTTTGAAAAAGTTCCTGGGGTCCAGGTGGTTGGGCTGTGCGATCCGGATCCGGCGCGCGTCTCCAAAGCGAAGATGCGCTTCCCCGAGGCCAAAACCTCAACGGATCTTCGCACGCTGATCGATGACGACCAGATCGATGCCGTGGTCGTCGCAACCTGCAATCACTGGCACTGTCTGGCCGCCATCTGGGCGATGCAGGCAGGCAAAGATGTCTACGTGGAAAAACCACTGTCCCACTCGCAATGGGAAGGGGAGCAGACCGTCGCCGCCGCGCGCAAATACAATCGCATCTGCCAAGTCGGTACCCAGCAGCGGTCCGACCCCATGCAGGATCAGATCAAAGCGTTCCTGCATGAGGAAAAAGGGATTGGTCCGTTGCAGCGCGTCCGCGTCAATCGCTACGGCGTTCGCGGCTCTATCGGCAAACGAACCGAACCGCTACCAGCAGACCCCAATATCAACAGGGATCTTTGGCTAGGACCCGCAGCCGATCTGCCGATCTACCGAAATCAACTGCACTACGATTGGCATTGGGATTGGAACACCGGATCGGGGGAGATGGGGAACTGGGGCGTCCATGTCCTGGATGATGTCCGCAATGTCGTCTTCCGCGATTCAGTTGCCGCACCAAGACGCATCCTGGGTGCAGGTGGCCGCGTCGTCTGGGATGATGCAGGCCAAACCCCCAACGTCCACTGCGTGGCCTTCGATACCGGGACCCTTCCGGTCGTCATCGGGCTTAGCAATCTGCCAGGGCAGCCGGGGCAGAGCAAAAGCCCCGATGTTCCAGGTCCCTCTAGTGGTTATGTGGTCTACGCAGAAGGTGGACGATTAGAAGGGCAGCGAGGGGGTGCCAAGGCCTTCGATTCCGAAGGGAAAGTGATCCGGGAATTCCGAGGCAACAGCGGGGCAGGGCACCAAGCCAATTTCATCGACGCAGTCCGGCAGCGCGACCCCAAGTTGCTGAAGGCGGAGGTGCAGGTGGGACACGACTCGACCGGCTGGTGCAACCTGGCCAATATCTGCTACCAAAGCGGATCGGCCGATCTGGTGCCGCAGGTGATGGAGCTAGGAAAAGATCACCCGGGTTGGAGCGGTCTGGTGGAAGAGATCCACCAGCATCTGACAGCTCACCAAGTCCCAATCGATCACCCGAGTTTGCGGATGAGCCGCTGGATGGAACTGGATCCGGCCACCGGCCGATTCACCGGAGAACATGCAGAAGAAGGCAACCGCTGGTGGAAACGCGATTATCGAGCCCCCTACGAAGTGCCGGAAATCGTTTGAGGGAACTGTTGGAACGCTCTGGGTATGCACGCCATCGATATCCCGTCACGAGATCGATCTTCAAGTGCCAAAGGCACGGCATGAGATAGCCCAGGGCAACGCCCTGGGGATGCTTGATGAAACCCCCAGATGAAACCCCCAGATGATACACCTGGGGCGATGGTTTCTATCCACACACCTTTCGGCGTGCATGCGTCGCATGTTTTGTGTGACGCATGCACCCATGGTGGACCCCCCGGGGCAATGCTCCGGGGGATCGGTCAACCCTACCTGGGCGCTATCACCTAGCGGCGGAACCAGCGCCTGCGCGTCGAATAGGTTCGGGAAGTGGTCGTCGGAGCCGCATTGGAAACGGCCACCTGCGATCCCTCAGCGTTTCCTGTCGACATGGTGTACGAAGCCGGAGCCACCGAACCACCGCCTCGACCCACACAGACATTCCCAACGCACTGGATGTCGGTGATGGCACCGCTGAGCAACAGCTCGCGATGTCCCGCACGGCTCTGTAGCCAAGCGGCTCGAGCTGCCTCAGGAGTGGCCATGCCGCTGGATCGGTAGATCACCTCCGCCCCCCGGAAACCGGGGTCGTGACGGAACGCGCCACTGCGATTCATCTGCTGGGCATACTCGTACGCCCCCGTTTGGCAGTAACCAGGCATGGCTCCTAGAGCCAACAAACCTAGACTCAAAACCATTCGCTTCATCCGAAGCTCCTTCTGAGAATCCTTGGCGACGGCCATTTGGATCGACCTTCCTGGGCCCAAGAAATCGATCTAACCGTCGCTCTATCATCGGGGTGAGCCTGTCTCAGCCCCCAAACCACATGCATGTCTGGTCGAAAAGTTAGCCGCTCGGAATGCCCTGGCTATGACCACCTTTGGGGGGTCGGCAGCACCTTCGGAGGGTGTGTAAAAACCTGGTAGTTTGGGGGGTTTTGGTCTAAGTTTCGGACTGAACAAGATTTAGGGGCGCGGGTTTGCCAGGTCGACTATTTTTAGACACCCCTCAATTGGACTGAATGCGAATGGGAAAAAGTTTTGGTTTCCTTCTCTTTCGGATCCCTGCGAACAGCCCAGATGGGACGGCGAGGGTGGTCGATTCCCGAAGAGAGTGATGCTTCCGGTGAAATGTAGCTGGCGCTACATGAAGTCGAAGCATGCGCGGAGGGCCACGCCGAAGCGGGTGCAGCGCCACCTGAAGACCATCGGCATGAAGGCGACCTTCCCAATCCGCTGCCTGCATCGGCATGCGGATGGGTGAGGCGTTCTATCAGGGGACGGCGAAGGCGATCAGGAGGTGGCTGGGGCTGGATCGCCCGAACGTCGTTCCCGTCGCTGGACGGCCGCTTTGATGAAGGCAGCAAAGAGTGGATGCGCCGAAGTCGGCTTGCTCTTGAACTCCGGATGGAACTGCACGGCGACGAACCAGGGGTGGTTGGTCAGTTCGATGATTTCGACGAGTTGCCGTTCCGGATGGAGTCCGGAAAAGATCATCCCCGACTCGAGAAACTTTTCTCGGTAGTTGTTGTTGAACTCGTAGCGGTGCCGATGGCGTTCGGTGATGTTCTGGGTTCGGTAGGCCTGTGCCGCCAGCGAACCGGCCAGCAGCTGGGCAGGTTGAGCTCCCAGCCGCATAGTGCCTCCCATCTGGGTGATCTGTCGCTGTTCATTCAGGAGGCAGATGACCGGGTGCTTGGTGTCCTTATCGAATTCGGTGGAGTGAGCCTTTTCCAGACCGATGACGTTCCGCGCGAATTCGATCACCGCGCATTGCATTCCCAGGCAGATTCCGAAGAACGGAACCTGTCGTTCGCGAGCGAACCGAATCGCCTGCACCTTTCCTTCGACACCTCGTTCGCCAAAGCCACCGGGAACCAGGATCCCGTCATAGCCGGCCAGCAGACGTTCGGCTCCCTCCTCTTCGATGTCGCTGCTGAGAATGCCGCTGATGCGCACCTGAGCACGGCATTCGATACCGCCGTGGTCTAGCGATTCGTAGATCGATTTGTAGGCATCTTTGTGTTCAGCGTATTTGCCAACCACCGCGATGCTGATTTCATGCTGCGGGTTGCGCTGGGCATGAAGGATCTTCTGCCAGGGTTCTAGGTTGATCGGCGGAACGACTAGATTCAGCCGTTTGAGTATCAGTTCGTCCAATTTTCGTTCCCGAAGGCTCAGCGGCACCTCGTAGATAGAAAAGTCTTTGTCCTTCTCTTCGATGACCGCGTCCAGCGGCAGATTGCAGAAGAGGGAGATCTTTTGCCGCTCCTCTTCGGATATCGATTGCTCGCATCGGCAGATCAGGATGTCGGGCTGGATACCGATCTGGCGCAGCTGGCCGACCGAATGCTGAGTCGGTTTGGTCTTCAGTTCGGCCGCCGCCTTCAGGTAGGGGACCAGCGTCAGATGGATGAACAGGCAGTTTTCCTTGCCGACGTCCTGAGCGTACTGGCGGATCGCTTCGAGGAATGGAAGGCTTTCAATGTCGCCAACCGTCCCACCGATTTCGGTGATGACGATGTCGGTATCCGCCTCGGCTACCCGATCGATCGCCGCCTTGATCTCGTTGGTGATATGGGGGATGACCTGGACTGTCTTGCCGAGGAAATCGCCCGAGCGTTCCTTTTCGATCACCGACAGGTAGATCTGGCCGGTGGTGTAGTTGGAATGCCGCGTCAGGGGGCTGTTGGTGAAACGTTCGTAATGCCCCAGATCGAGGTCGGTTTCGCTGCCATCATCCAGCACATAGACTTCGCCGTGCTGATAGGGGCTCATCGTCCCCGGATCGACATTGATGTAGGGATCCAGCTTCTGCATCCGCACGCGCAGGCCACGCGCTTCCAGAAGCATTCCGATCGAGGCGCTGGTGAGCCCCTTTCCGATCGAACTGACTACCCCGCCGGTCACAAACAGATGCTTCGCCATGATCCTGTACTTTCTCTTCCTGGCGCTCGATCGGAAAACGCAATTCTAACCGTTGCGCTGTCGACTGAGAAAGGCCTCGTAATCGTCGCGTGTGTCGATCCCGCGAGGAGCTTGGTCGATGACGTCGACGACGATGCGGTGGCCTGCTTCCAGAAATCTTAGCTGCTCCAACTTCTCGGTCGATTCCAGGCGACTGGGCGGAAGCTGGTTCAGTTGCAGCAGAAAATCTCGCTTGTAGGCGTAGATCCCCAGGTGCTGCAGGCACTGCGGCGGGGTGTCCTCCGGTGGCGGCCAGGCCAGGAGGCCATCGCGATCCCAGGGAATGGGGCTGCGGCTGAAGTAGAGCGCCCCTCCATGGATATCGCGCACCACCTTGACACAACTGGGATCGCGGTAATCCGATTCCCTGCGGATCGGCGTTGCCAGAGTGGCAACCGAGGCCTGGGGGTGTTCGACCAGCAGCCTGGCCACCCGGTCGATCGATGCAGGTGCGATTTCCGGTTCATCCCCTTGCACGTTGATCCAGAGATCGTACTCCGGATGCAGGGAGGCCAATTCCGCCAATCGGTCGGTGCCACTGCTCGCCTGGGGACTGGTCATCTTGGCCACTCCTCCAAACCCGGCCACCTCCTGAGCGATCCGAGGGTGGTCGGTTGCGACCCAGACGGCCGAGGGAATCTCTGCCCTCCTGGCCGCCTCATAGGTGTGCTCCAGAACACTTTTTCCCGATTCCTTTAGAAGCAGCTTTTCCGGAAGTCGGGTCGAGGCCAGACGGGCAGGTATGACTACCAGGGTGCGAGCGTTCATCATCTACCCAGACTTCCTTGCTTGCTCATTTTGTCGAAATTCGGAAAACCGATCTACCGATCGGCGGTCCAATGACGTACTGTCCCATTGAATTCCCGTCGCTTCCAGGGGAGGGAGCGGGACTTTTTTTCCAACGGTTTTGGTGACCCAGATTCGAGCGGCACGGATGCTACCTCGCCCCTTGCGGCTGCGCCGGTTTTTTTCAGAGCGAACCCAGCGTCGGGTGGCGCGGGGATTGTTCGTCTATTGGATATTATTGCCGACGCTGTTGCACTTGGCCTGGATCGGATGGCAGCAGTCACCTTGGCAGCATGAAGCCCGAAGGGCGAGGGTGGAAGAGCATTTGGAACGGTGGTTGGGTCTGCAGGTTTCGGTAGGAGACCAGTCGACTCCCCGGCCCGGGGTCAAGCGTTGGGAGCGGGTGTCGCTAAGCCATCCGGAGACGCGTCAGCAGGCGGCGCGATTCGACTGGATCGAGTGCCATCAGGAAGCCGAGGGATGGCGCGTCCGGATTGCCGGGGGCGCGATCGAACGATCCCAGTGGCCTGGATTGTGGCGATCGATCCAGGAGCGTGTGGCGCAAAGCGTGCAGGGTATACCTCAGCGGGTGCTCCTGGAGTGCGAGCGGCTGGAATGGGTCGAGGCTGGGCGACCTTGGCCCTGGCATCGCTTGGAAATGACCTTGGACCTGGGGCAGGAGGTCTTTCAGGCTGAAGCCCAGTGGCGATTGTCGCTGGAGGATCGTTCCCCAGTGTCGCTGGGTTGGATTCGACAGCACACTAGTTCCCCTCCTTCCAGTCGTCTTGCCATCGACTCCGCTTCCCATCCTCTCCAGCTGGATTGGCTCACGTCACTTCATCCCGACTTGCCCAAAACCCCGCAGACAACAACTTTCCAGGGAGGCATGGAGCTGGAGTGGTCGGACGATGCGGTGCGCTGGACGCCCCGAGGCACCTTCGCGAAGGTGCCGATCGATGCGTTCCTTCCCGGCAAGCTTTCGTGCTGCGACGGGTTGGCGACGTTGATTCTGGAGCAAGGGGAATGGGAGAACGGGGGATGGAAGGAAGCGGCAGGAACGTTGCGAGGGGAAGCAGGGGGTCGCATCCGTCGCGATGTCCTACTGCAGGCCTGCCGGTGGATGGAGACTCGGGCCTACGACACACTAAAGGAAGCGCCAGAGTGGGTCGGCTACGACCAGCTACAGGTGGCGTTCGAGGTGCGCGATGGCATCTGCCGAATACGCGGGCAGGTACCACCCCCAGAAAAGCATCTGGCAGGGGTTGGCATGGCTTGGCTGACGGCGGGCGAGCAGACGCTGTTGATGGAAGCGCAGCAACCCCATCAGCCGCTTCCTCAGATGATTGGTTGGATCGCCAGCAGCACGCTACCTCCGAAGGATCTCCAGGAAGCTGACGCCATGGCATCTGCTTCCTCCGATCGTTCGATTTGGGCTCGTTCGGCCATGCTTTTCCAGCGGCAGTCCGAGCTGGCTGCATATTTCCAGTGGCCGGTGATCCAGCCCGAAGCTTCGGCAGTGCGACCAGCCAGCACCTGGCAGCAGCCCACTAGGTCAGCGCGGCAGAACGATTCCCCCCCCGATACGATCCGATGATTGCTTCGGGGAAAAGTGGGTGTCTTCAGCGACCCAGAGTCTCCGTCGCGTCTTTGCTTGCCCCAGACCATTCGATCTTTGGCTCCCAGCGGATGGGTGATCGATGCGCGGGTGGGTGGAGAGGATTCCAGCGAGCGACCTGGCGATCTGGCCAAGCGACCCAGTAGTCGGGCCACCGCGGGTCGGGTTCGGGAAAATCGGTGCTGATCCATTGCGCCCCGCTGGCCCAGGCGGAATCGCGCCGGGAGGTATCGCCTGAGCGAGCTTGGCGGGTATCCGCATCGGCTCGGGTCCGCACCATGAAGTTCCTGCGAACTAGCGACTGGATTTCCTCGAACTGCCCAACCGGATCGTTCCGTTTCATCCAAGCAGCCATCGGATGGGTGGGTTCCACCGAGACGAAGAGGGTGGCTTCCTGAGGATCATCTTCCTGAGCATCCAGGTACCGATCGACCCAGGACCCTTCGTTGTCGAGCGCGAAGATCAGCTTGCCGCGCGCCTGTGCCAGCGTCGGCCAGCCCTGTTGGAGTACTGCATCGCGGATCGTTTCCACACCCTCCGGCTTCAGGTCGATTGGCAGCAGCAGTTGCTGCCGAGGGAACGAAGCATGGATCAGTGCATCCAGTTGCTGAAGGAGCTGCCGATCGAACGGCACCAGGGAGACCCCGGCAGAGGCTGGGGAGGATTCCTTCAGCTCGATCATCACCAGCACCGGCAGATGACCAGGCGATCGATCGGACCACTCCCGGATCTGCTCGAACGCATCGCCGAGCGTCGCAACACGCGTCAGGTAGTCAAAGCCAGGGGCATGGAGGATCTTGAAGCCGGGCTGATCCATCGCGCCGTCGGCGTTGGGATCCAGATCGGGTGCATCGCTGGATGCGCCTGCCATGGCGGCCCCGATCGGCTTGCTAAAAAGTCCCCCTTTGGGATCGGCGTAAACATCCAGTTCCAGTTGTCGGATCTGAAGCTTGCTTAGCTGTTCCTGCAGCGGCCGGTGCGTGTACTGGATTCCTTCGAGGATCGACTTGCCGGCCAAGGCGATCCACTTCTCCAGGCGGGGATGAGGTGCGATGTGGTAGGAGTTATGGGTGCCGATCCACTGCAGTTGATGCAGTCGCACCTGGTCTTCGATCGCAAGGGGAGTCTGAGCGATCCCAAGACGGCTGGCCGCCACGATCCCCAGAAGGAATGTGGGCAGCCAGGACTTCGGCCAGCGTTGTGGTGGCTTGGCAGTGAAAGGGCAGGGCCGTATCACTTGCCTGGACGACCTTTCTTTTCCTTAGGTTCGGTCGTCAGATTCTTCTTGAACGGATCCTGCAGCTTGGCGATCTGATCGGCCGATAGCAGCTTGCTGAACTCATAGCGGGCTTTGGCCAGTTGCAGTTCGGTCTCTTCGAGGACTTTCTTCTGGCTGTCGGTCAGCGGTACGGCAGCATCGACGGCGGACGCAAGTTCCTTCCCTTTTTTGCCTTCGTCGGTCGCTTTCTTGCGCGCCTGCTGTCGGTCTCGCAGCATCTTGGGGGTCATCCCCGCTTCCTGCCGTTTGGCAACTATCTCCCGCGCCGCCTTGCCAAAGATCGCATCGATCTTGGACGACTGCTCCTGGGTCAACGAAGCGGGTCCAAGATTCTTCGTAAATTGCTCGATCATCCCCTTGGCGGGATCGGCTGCCGCGCGTCCTCCGGGAGCTTTGGTCCCTTGAGAAAACGCCGGACCGCTCAGCACAACGCCAATCGAAAGAACAGCCACCAAGCTGCGAAAACCAGCGATGGAAACCATGAAAAAACTCCTGGATCGAAAGAGAGGAAGGAACCTGGCGTCGTCGATCGATGGTAAGCCCTGGAGCAACCAGGAGCAACCGATCACAACACGTAGCAGAACTCATGCGACATCATCAACGCGTGGATCACCTGCTCCCATCCGTTCATCGGCTGGGTGCGAGCGGCATTTTTTCTTTTTGCTTCCAGTTGCGCCAGCATCTTGCGCCGCTGCTGGGCCTGCTGCTTGCGAGCTCGTTTGGTCTTTGGATCGGCCTGCAGCGTGTCAGCTTCCAGATCAGCGATTTCCTTCTTCATTCGATCGGCTTCGATTTCCTGGGGTGTCGGTTCCAGAAGAATCATCAACGCGTCAACCTCCTCCGGGGTGGGCGATCGCTGAAGGACTTTCCGAAAGACCCATTCCATCCGCTGCGAGTCGTCCTGTAGATCTGCCTGCTTCATCCCCTCCGCGATCGCTCGCACATTGGTCAGCACGAAGGGATTGTTCATCAGGAAGAGCGCTTGCGGGGAAATGGTCGATACGAACCGCTCCCCTTGAGTGAGACTGGGATTGGGGACATCGAAGTTGGAGAGGATCACTGGCGGCGCGGTGCGGTCGATGGTGGCATAGAGGGTGCGCCGAGTCGAATCGGCCTGGCTCAAAAGCGGCTCACTGCGCCCAAAAACAGTCCGGTCCAATCGCCCCGATGCGCTCAGGATGCGGTCGCGCAGCGGCTCAAACTCCAGTCGTTGCGTTTGCTGGCGCCACAGCCATCGGTTTTCCGGATCTTTTTCCTGTGCCAACGCATACTGTGGATGCTCGACGCTCGACTGCTGCCAGGTTTGCGACAGCAGGATGATGCGATGCAGCTTCTTGATCGACCAGCCTTCCGCCTGCAGGGTGGCGCTGAGTCGATCGAGCAGCGTTCGGTGAATCGGTTCGGGGGTCTGGAGTCCAAAGTCGCCAGAAGCCTGGACCAAGCCTTTGCCGAAGTGGTGCAGCCACAGGCGGTTGACCAGCACGCGCGCCGTCAGTGGGTTGTCGGGGTGCACGATCGCCTCGGCCCACTGCTTGCGGCCCGACCCATCGGTGAAGGGGGGCGGATCCTTACCAGCCAGCACCGACACATAGCGTCGCGGAACGGGATCGCCCGCCTGCTGCGGCTCGCCCCGAACAAACACCGGGGAGTCCTGGATCTTGCCAGCCTCTCTAAGCCCCATGGCGCGGACCGGGGCCATTGGATCGTGGTACTTGAGTTGGCGCACTTTGGCCGCCAGTTCGTTTCGCTTCTTGTCTCCGTTGTTGCCGAAGGCATCCCGCAGCTTCCTGTCGGCTCGCACCGGTGGCATGCCCGGATCGTAGAGGACCGATCGAAGCGATTCCTTGTCGGGGTTCTGGAATGGCTGGGGCGGCTGGCTGCCGGAGGCAGCCTCTGCCAGGCGTTCCTGCCACTGAGCATCGATGCGGGCAAAGAGGTCGGCATACACCTTGGCGACATCTCGCATCGTCTGAGGCGGCTCGGCTTCCAGCGCTTCGATCACCAGTTGGTTGATCCCCTTGGGATGATCTTTCAGATCGGCGATCTCGATCGGGGCTCGCTTAGCAAAGGCATCGGAGGAGAGTCGAGCCAGCACGACCCAGGGCTGCCATAGCGGGTCGTGTTTCCGCGTGGCGCGGCGAATCAACTGATCCCAATCGTTGAAGACGGAGAGATCCAGTCGCCGGCGGACGTAATCGCGCGCGGCCAAACCGCCGCGCTCTTCATTGGTCATCGCCATGACATCCAGATACTTGCCGACTTGGCTGCGCCATTTGGCTTCCTGGGGAGACCAGAGTTTCTCCTCGTAGTCCTGGAGCGCCTTTTCCGCTTCGGCCACCTGCTGCTGCCAAGCGGCTCGCTGCTCTGGACTGGAAGGCTCTTCGATGATTGGGCACAGATCGTTGTCGACACGCTCGGCGCGGGCGGAGGTACCCAGTTCCTCGCTGCTGACCATCACCCCGCGCAGCGCGTAGTAGTCCTCGGTCGGGATCGGATCGAATTTGTGATCATGGCAGCGTGCGCAGCCAACCGTCAGCCCCTGAAAGGTCTGCATCACCGTATCGATCCGTTCGGCCAGCCGTTCCTCTTCGGTCCCCTGCGTCGAACCGATGGCGACAAAGGTGGTGGCTGCCAGGTCGCGAGGATCCTCTAGCGTCATCAAGTCGGCAGCGATCTGCTCCTGGATGAAGCGGTCGTAGGGCTTGTCGTTGTTGAAGGCGCGGATCAGGTAGTCGCGGTAGGCAAAGGCGAAGGGGAGACGGTCATCGCGTCCCTGGTTGCGGAGTCCTCCTGAGACATCGGAGTAGCGCGCCACATCCATCCAGTGCCGCGCCCAGCGTTCGCCGTAGTGGGGAGATGCCAGCAAGCGATCGACCAGCGTTTCCATCGCGGCATCGGGAGAGTTCTGCCATTGAGCCACAAACTGCTCGATCTCCTCGACCGATGGCGGAAGACCGATCAGGTCGAACGACGCGCGACGTATCAACTGCTCGGGGGTCGCTCGCGGGGCTCTTTGTAGCCCCTCGGCAGCCAGCCGCTGATCGATTTCCTGATCGATCTCCTGAGACCCGTCCAAAGGACGAGTCCCGCGCAGCGTTTGAAAGGCCCAGTGCTCTTTGGCTTTCTCCCAGAGCTGATCGAGCGACGGGAGAGCGGCGACCGGGATGCGTGGGTCGACCGCCCCCATCTCGATCCAGCGCCGCAGGATCGCCACCTCCGATTCGGGCATCGGGTCATCGGGTGGCATCGGACTGACTGAGTCATCGCGAAGGATCGCCTGCATCAACAGACTGTTGGTCGAATCATTCGGTAGGACAGCGGGTCCGGAGCTGCCGCCACGTTCCCAGCCAGCTTTGGAATCGAGCACCAAGCCTCCTTTGGCTTGGCCCGACTGGTGGCTGTGACAGCCGTAGCAGCGCGACTGAAGAATCGACAGCACTTCATCCTCGAAAAAGGCGATCGCCTCCGCGGCTGCCTCGTCGGCCGCTGCCTCCCCAACCGGCTTTGATTCGGCAGCTGGGGGTTCCTGCGCGGTGCTCCAGGCTGATGGAAGAAGACCAAACGTCAGAAAGCCTAGCGACAGAAATGCGGTCCGTTTCATGATGCGTCTCATGATAGAAATGGCTTCTCCCCAGTTGGGTTCCAGGTCGATCACGAAAGGATCTCCTTCACCACACGGCCGTAGACATCGGTCAACCGATAGTCGCGGCCGTTGAAGGGGTAGGTCAGGCGGGTGTGATCGAAGCCCAGCAGATGAAGCATGGTGGCGTGGAGGTCGTGCACGTGGACAGGATCGACTTCGGCCGATCGACCGAAGTCGTCGGTGGATCCATGCGCGTGGCCACCACGGATACCGCCACCGGCCAGCAGGACAGAGAAGCCGCGGTGGTTGTGATCGCGACCGGCGCCTTCCCCTTCCGACCCGGCTTGGCGAGTGGGGGTGCGACCGAACTCGCCGGCGACGATCACCAGCGTATCTTCCAGCAGCCCAGTTCTCTGGAGGTCGGTCAGGAAGGCGCTGAGGGCATGATCCAGTGGGGCCGACTTCTCTCGGATTCGAGTGACCAAGCCCTGGTGATGATCCCAACCGCCATCGAAGACCTGCACGACGCGCACCCCGCGTTCCAGCAGGCGGCGCGTCGCAAGAAGCGACTTGGCCAGCGGCATCTGCGTGCCGTAGAGTTCCATCGCCGACTGGGATTCTCCCGACAAATCGAACGCTTCGGGCGCCGCCGACTGCATCTGGTATGCCAGTTCAAACGACTGAATCCTCGCTTCCAGATCGGCTTCATGGGGTGCCATTTGCTGGAACTGGCGATTGAGCTTCGCCAGGGCATCGAGTTGTTTTCGCTGCTGCTTGCTTTCCAGCGCCGGATTGCGGAGGTCGGCCATCACTTCGCCGCGGTCCATGCTCAGCGTGGTGCCTTGGTAAACCGGTGGCAGAAACGCAGACGACGGTGGATTGCCGCCACGTCCCAGAACGACAAACGCCGGCAGGTTCTCTGTCTCAGCCCCCAGACCGTAGAGGATCCACGAACCGAACGAAGGCCGCGCCAGCTGGCCATGCCCGGTGCTCAGCATGCGGCTAGCGACCGGGTGTGCGGGGACATCGGTCTTCATCGACCGGATGACGCACAGCTTGTCGGCGTGCGCCGAGGTCTTCTTCAGCAGTTCGCTCATCTCCAATCCGCTTTCACCCGACGGCGTGAAGGCGAAGGGGGATCCGTAGAGCAGGCCGCGCATTTCCTGATGTGGTTTGCCATCCTGGCGGACCAGCTCTGGCTTGGGATCAAACAGATCCAGATGCGAGGGGCCGCCGGAGAGAAACAGGTGCACCACCCGTTTGACCTTCGGCTCAAAATGTGGCGTCTTGGGGGCCAGCGGCGAGGCTTGGGACTCACCGGCCCGAGTCGATTGGGTCTGCATCAGGCAGGCCAGACCCAGACTGCCGATTCCCAGGCCATGCTGAACCAGCCACTGGCGGCGTCCCACCAGGGGTGCCTGTTGCTGGCAGAGCGATTCTTTGGCGGATTGATTTTTCATCGTTGTGGTTCCGTCATTAGGTGAGCCAGTGGCAGGGGCCACTGGGCGAAGAGAGGCTTGAGTGATTGGTTCGAAGTGACCTTCTGGATGAAGGGATCGAGTGGTCCGACGGCAATTCCGTACATGGGCGCGCCACCTTTGAACCCGCGCTGCATCGGTGGTCCCAGCACCACCACTCCCGCGCGCTCCACCCGGCGGCTCCAGACTTCATAGACGACGACAGGGCGGCTCGGGTTGTTTTCGATCGAGCGCCACTGAGCCAGCGGTGTTAGTTGAAGGCGGTGTCCGGTATCGCGGAAATCGCGCCGTAGCCAATCAAGCTGGGTGCGGCGCTGGTCGACCAGCAGGTAGATAGTGGAGGGCTGGCGCAGCTGCAGGCGGATCTCGAAATCGCGGTTGCCGCGTTCGGTCCAGAATGTTTTGACCAGATCGGCTCCTTCTAGGCATTCGGGGAATCGTTGTCCTGGTGTGGAGGTGAAAATGACGCCGGGGCGATCGGAAAAGGGCCGGCTTCCTTCTTCCATCCCTCCGCGGACGATCCCATAGAAGCGATGGGTCTGATCTTTTCCCATGTTGTCGTCGACGTCAGCGATTCGATCGGTGGCATCGGCCGTCATCAACTGCCAGCTTTTGGCATCCCTCGAGACGCGCAGTCGGGCTAGTCGTTCCATTCCCTCCCGTCGCGCCTGCATGCGAACCGCATCGCCACTTTGCAAATGGGTCCATCGATCAGTTCGTTCGTGCCCTGTCGGACTTCCATTCGATCGGGCGGTAGCGTTTCGGGCGGGACGGTTTGCGCCAGAGGCTTTCTTTGCCGGTCGGATCTGCAGGGGGCCATCCAGCACCACGACATCGGTCTGGCCACTGGAATCGGTGCGCATCCCGAACCGCTGTCCGAAGTCGACCACCTCAGTCGACTCGGTGAGCACCTGAAATCCCTGAGCATCCTGCGAGACCTCGGCGGTCATCTGGCCCTCGTGCAGGCGCATCGCCATGGCGCTCTCGAAACTGGCCCGCGTGGGCCCATGCAGCGTCAACACGACACCCGAATCTAGCTTGACCTGCGCAAGATCGCCTCGCCAATCGAGTCGATCCAGATGGAAGCGATCGCCGCGCTGCCAGGGCTGCTGTTCCTCTGGGGACTGGCCGGTGGCGGCCAGAATCTCGACCCACACCTTTTGCAGTTGGGGAGGTGGCAATAGATCCAGCTTCTCCGCAGCATCGGAGTCGGTCCCCTTCGCCATGGTGCGCTGGGAGGTGAGGTTGGGATTGGCTGGCACAAGCCAACGCCATCCCAGCATCAGGGAGGCAGCGAGAATCGCAGCCGTAGCGAACCATGGGACAAGGCGTGGCCAGGAGGATAGGCTAGGGTTTGGCTGAAAGGACCGGGGAACAATCGATTCTTCTGGGGAGGTGTCCAGCAACTTCGGATCGACGATGGACGGGTCGACTTGGCGGCAGTCGTGGTATTCGCGAAGCATCGCATCCATGGCGAGGGCATCCAGCATCGCATCGCGAAGGTTGGGGTTTTCGCGGATGGCTCGGGTGACCCTCTGAAGGTCCTCAGGCGATGCTTCGCCGCGACCATATCGCAGCACGGCGTCCCAGAATTCCTGATCCGGGTAGCTTCCTTCCTCATCCCATCGGTTCATCAGGAAGCTTCTCCCAATTTGAGCCGCTGCGTGCAGTCGATCAGCGCTGCGCGGATGCGTTGAAGCGACTTGTGAAGGGCTGCTGGTGTTTTTCCCAGTTCACCTGCAATCGCCTCCAGGGTCGATTCCCTTTGGTAGCATCGGCTCAGCAGTTCCCGATGGGCTGGATGGAGTTTCTCCAGACATCGCTCCAGCCATTCCCTCTGGCGTTCCCAGGTATCGACCTTGCCGTAAGCGTGGTCGGCAAGTAGTTCCACCAGGGTCGGGTCCAGGAGCATTCGATCGCGACTGCGATTTCGGTAGAACGTCAGCACTTCGATCCGCGCCACGCGAAGAGCCCAGTGTCGAAAGTCGACTCCTTCAGGGCGCTGGGAATACTTTTTCCAGAGATCGACGGCCACTTCCTGCATCACCTCCTGAACATCGTCTCTGCCAGGAATCAGCGATCGGACAAAGGCGCGGATCGCCGGTTCGTGTAGGGAGTAGTCGCGGAGAAAGGCGATCTGTTCCCGATCTTCCATCGGTGGCTCTTTGAAGTTCGTCAGAAAAACGCAGTCATGAACGCGCAAAAGGGGCCTGTTGGGAGAACTCCCCAAGTTGGCTCAGTCTGTCGCGAAAAAGCTAGGTTTTGAAGGCTTTTTTTCGATCCACTGATCGCATGGACAGATCGGTGTGCCCTAGGGATGGACAGGCGTTCCCAAAGAGGGAAAAGGACTTCCTGCTTGCGCGGGATCAGCTCTTCCATCGTCGGCTCACCAACGATGGTGGACTAAAGGGGCGATTTGGTCTTGGTAGAGTCGCCTGAGCTGTTCCATGAGCGCGTCGGATAGGGGTGGCAGATCGGAGGCGGAGAGGTTTTGGTCGACCTGATCGGGTCGCTTGGCCCCTGGTATGGCGCAGGAGATGGCTGGGTGCATCAGGATCCAGCGCAGGGCCAACTGGGGCATCGAGACGTCTTTGGGGAGAAGACTTCGGATCGTTTCGACCGCTTCCAGCCCCGCCTCCAGATCGACCCCGGAAAAGGTTTCTCCTCGATCGAACTGTTCGCCGTGGCGATTGAATTGCCGGTGATCGTCTTGGCTGAAGATCGAATCGCGATGGAATTTGCCGGTCAGCAGCCCGGAGGCGAGTGGGACGCGGGCGAGGATGCCGACCTGAGCCTTTTGGGCTAGTTCCAGGAAGAGGTTTGCCGGTCGCTGGCGGAAGAGATTGAAGATGATCTGCACGCTTTGGACATTCGGGTATTCGATCGCCTTGATCGCCTGTTCCACCTTCTCCACGCTGACGCCGTAATGCAGGATTTTGCCTTCGCGGCAGAGATCGTCCAGCATGCCGAAAACCTCCGGCATGTAATAGACCTCGTTGGGAGGGCAGTGGAGCTGGACTAGATCCAGCCGATCGGTTTGAAGGTTTTCCAGGCTGCGATCGATCCATTGCTGGAGGTTTTCGCGCGTGTAGCCCTGCGGTGTCTGAGCGGGTAGTCGACGGCCAGCTTTGGTCGCCACCACGATCGATTCCCCGGGTCGCTCCTTGCGCAGCCTAGCGATCAGCCGTTCGCTGTGGCCATCGCCATAGACATCTGCGGTATCGATGAAGTTGACCCCTAGGTCGACGGCGCGGTGGAGAGCTGCCATCGACTGACGATCATCGACTGAACCCCAAGCGGAACCGATCGCCCAGGCGCCAAAGCTGATTTCCGAGACATTCCAGGGAGTTCTGCCAAGTTTGCGGTAGTGCATGCGATCTCTTTCGTCGGGGATGGGATGCGGATGGAGCTATCGTGGACGAGTTGCCGTGTCGGTTGGTGAGCCAGAAGTCGCTGGCTGGAAGGTGGATCCTCCTTTTATACTGGCTGTGCGTGGGAAGGCCGAGTCGACGGGTGAAGGAAGTGGACCGCAGGGTGTGCCTGGAAAGCAGGGTGTTGATGGAGATCGAGCAGTCGTTGGAGCAACTGGGGCGGGACCAGACGCTTTCGGTCGACCAGACGCGAGGGTGCATCGAGCGGATGTTGGAGGGGGAGGTCGATCCGGCGTTGATGAGCCGGTGGCTGACGGAGATCCGTCGTGTCGGGGAGAGCTGGGAGATGCTGTTGGGCGCGGCGCAGGCGATGCGCGCTCACATGGTCCCCGTCGTCAGTCATCGGTCGGGACTGCTGGATACCTGCGGCACCGGTGGCGATGGCTCCCGTACGTTCAATATCTCCACCGCCACCGCGCTGGTGGTGGCGGCTTGCGGAGTGCCGGTCGCCAAGCATGGAAACCGCAAGATCACCAGCAGCACCGGATCGGCCGATGTGCTGCAGGCGCTGGGGATCGAAGTCGACCTTTCGGCCGAAGCGGTAGGTCGATGCATCGATCAGTCGGGAATCGGATTCTGCTTCGCGCCTCGATTGCATCCGGCGATGAAGCAGGTTTCCGGGGTACGGCGTAGCTTAGGGTTTCCGACGATCTTCAATGCGCTGGGACCCCTCTGCAATCCTGCCAGCGCTCCCTTTCAGTTGCTAGGTGTGGGCCAGCGCGCTTTGGCGGAGAAGATGGCGGAGGCGCTGAGGCACCTGCCAGTGGAACGAGCCATTGTGGTGCGCGGAGAAGATGGTCTGGATGAAGTCTCGCTGATGGCACCGACGGAAGTTTGGCAGATCACCGGTCGATCGATCGAACGTTTGAGTTGGACACCTTCCGACTTTGGGATGACGCTGGTCGACCCGCAGAGTCTCTTTGCCTCCGATCCCGATCATAGCGCGCAGATCATCCGTCAGATTCTGGAAGGTAGGGAAGGGCCCCCCAGGAGCATCGTCGAAGCCAACGCTGCCGCCGCGCTTTGGGTGGCGGGCGCTGCCGAATCGCTTCGCGATGGGGTCATGGTGGCACGCCAAGCCATCGAATCGGGAAGAGCATGGCAGTTGCTGAGCGACCTAGCTCGCCAGACGCAGACGCTGGCTGGTTCGACCAGTTGAGCGTGGGCGAGAGCCCATCCGTCCGCTTCCCCTAGCGAACCGAACCGACCGCCAGTTCTTTCGTGGCATGGCCGTCCCGGCCATGCGATCATGATCCCATCGACCCCGCCCCTAATCGCAAGCGGACGGAAGTTGGTTGGCATTTTTTAAAAGCTAGTTTGGCGACGTGACGAACCCGCATTTTGTGGCGGAGTTGATCGAGCAGTTTGGGCTCTTTGGATGGGGTGGAGGGGGGGAATTTTCTTGCGGGGGTCGCAACCTCCTGTAGAATTCCAATCGGTAGAAAAGGAATCTGCATAACGCTCGCCCAGCGGCTTTCCCAAGGCGTCTAAGAATTCACTTAGTGTACAAATTAATACCTTCCCGACTGCCTGTCAATTGGGCAACCGGCAGTTGCCCGGCGTTATGCAGACCTAGCACCCTTTCTGAATCTGCATAATAAATGTTATCCCATCAAGGGTCCCACTTCATCATCCCCAATGAGCTGACTGATCATGGTAAACGCTATCACATTAAAGTACCTGTCCCTTGCTATCGCGATGAAGTTGTTCGTTAGCGATACGTACGCTCAAACGCCGGAAGTCCGTCAAATTTCCGGCGGGTTGATTCGCGTTCAGACTGATAAGGGATTGGATGTTGTAATTTTGCCAAGCAAGACAACCAAGTCTCCAGCGAAGTTACAGCCGAAGCAGGAACTGATCCTTGGCGACGAATTTGAGCCGAAAATGGTCAGTTGGACTGGAGAACTAATATCACGCCGCGAGGAAAGAAACGACGGCTCCCCGACAGACGGGGTGTTAATTGAATCAGTGATGATTGGCAACAAGAGAGCCGGAATACGTATACAGGGTAAGGAACTCAATATTCTCGTTGCCTCCCTCGATTTGGTCTCTGATCAGGGATTTATCCCTACTAAACAGAATGAGAAGATCGATTTATTGATATTGACTGTCGGTGATGCCAAAAAACTGGACACAGCAAGAACAAATCTGTGGTTGAGTGGTACTGAGATTAAACAAATCGCACTCAATTCAACGTCCACTATGGCGGTTGCAACAATGGACAAATTTTATGCCTCACTTGGTCGAAGCCGGACTTTACCAACCGCTGTTCTCCCGATGATTCAGGTCCCCAACAAGAACCTAAAGTTTGGTGATCGACAAGTCGTGATACTGAAGGAACTGGAATGAAGTTAGGGCTTCCTTCGCTACCGCGTAAGCTATCGTCGCACCTCGACACCAAAGATCAATTGATCACAAAGAGAGAAATATGCAAGAAGTCACCACGACGTACAAACTGCAGAACCCGATCTGGTTGATCGCCCTGCTTCTCGCATTTGCAGGCTGTGATCAGAAGCCTAACGGAGTTGTTTCTCCACTAGAATTTGCGCAAAAGACGTTGTCGGAATCCTATGCGGCTAAAGCTGAGCTGGGTGAAATATTGGAAGTAAAGCACAAGACCAACGAGGGTCTTGGACATGGTTTTTTGATCAAGGCTTCAAAACAAAATGCTACAATGACTTTGTTGTCAATTACGCCCGGTGGTGAACCTCAAGGGACATTGTGGCTGGACGATGGCCGCCAGATTCCGCTGTTCATCCCCGCTCTCGAAGATTCCTACAAATCTGATTTGGATCTTTGAAAAGGGGATAACCAAGCGATGCACGCCAAGCCCTCGATCGGCCCTTTTGACTTGCGTTGAGTCACCTTGCTCGGGCTGGGTGATCGCAAACGTTCGTCGCTGAAGGATTCCTATGTCAATCACTACACAATCATCGCCGACGTCGCACTGTCCCCCGAAAAATGAGGACGAGTACTACAAGTTTACGCATCACGAAGATGATTTAATCAACCACCGACTCACTTGGTTGCTCGGCTCGCAATCGTTGCTGTTCGCCGGATACGCCGTTCTAATTACAAAAGACAAGGAAATTGGCAAAGCACCAATTGCGCCCGAACAATTCAAGGCTGCGATGACTTGGATACCGTATCTCGGAATTGGAATTGCGGTTTTGATTCTTATCGGAATTGTTGGGGCAGTGTGGGCAAGTCTTATTCTTCATCGGAGAGCGAAAACAAAAGGGCTCGTATCCAATGTTGGGGTCTATTGGCTGACTTCGTTGTGTGGTTTTTTACCGGCGCTGTTGTTTCCGGTCGCATTTATGACCGCTTGGTGGTTCGTAATGCCATGAACATGAACTGAACCCACCACAGAATTGCGACGAACAAAAGGTTGAACCGGAGTTGCCGATCACGGTTTCACACTTGGCAAGTTGACTGGCGGCAACCCGGTTAACCTAGTCGTTAGGCGGTCAGAGGGATCAGTGATGGAGACTGAAACAATGCCGGTTGTTTTTACCCCCGACAACGAGCCGTATCTGGGGCGCACCCTTCTATTCCACTTCGATCAGATCATCAGCTCTGCGATGGAACAGAATGCACTCACAGCACCCACCTCTCATGGTCGCCAGCTCACCGACCACCAGCGAATGGCCTGCCAGGTAATCCCTCAGGCGCTCAGCATCACGCTGTCCATCCGGGAACTTATTCGGCAGGGGTATCTGTTCGGTGCACACGTCCTCGTGAGGGCTTTGGTGGAGCGTGCGGCTATCCTGCTCTATCTTCATCTTCACCCGGAAGACATCGAGCGATGGAACCGCGGCTGGCACCAACAGGATGCGCCCGGGCTCGCGAAGATGTTCGACGCGATTCAAGCGAAGCAACAACGCGACCCGGCGGTTCGGGGCCGTGACCTGACCGCATCCATGAACAGCTTGATGCACGCGAAGCCAGACTCGGCTCCTTGGAACTTGGTCTCGATAGGCGAGAAAGGACTAGGCCACGCTGTCTCGAAAATCCTTAATCGTCCTGAACTCTGCGATGATCTATGCGGGAATGTCATTCCGTGGGTCGCCGTGGTTCAAGGAATGATGGCGGCGTACTTTCCCGATGAACCAGCCGCCTAACCAGCGGATGCACGCGAGGCGGCCATCGCGTCCGGGGTGATGGTTGGGTCTGTGAGGCCGCCCGCGTGATCCGTGTCGTTATGCATCCAAGTACCCCGTATGAGCGTCGTCGAAACAAATCGAAAGCAACTTGAAGCACTCGGCGACTACGTCACTCGGGCAAACGTGAATTGGTTCGCTGTATTCCCGGACAAACTCGCTGAATTTGAGCAAATCGCTGCTCGGAATAACCGCGAATCGCATTTGATCGTTTACCGGACGAGATCGGGCGACGATCGCGATCACCATGTGATTCCCATTTCCGTATTGCCGAATCTACTCACTACCAACTCTCTGACGCACTCCGAGATCAACGGAACTACTCGTTGGAACGTCACTTTAAATGATCACATACTCCGCGTATCACACAACGAATACAGCGTCGATGCGTCGCAGTACTTTAGGCTTCCACTTCCGATCGAAATCAAGAACGTCACTTCGGCGGTTTCTTCTTCGGATGCTATAGATCTTGAACCACCTGCAACACAAAGGATTACCTCCACGGTATATCGAATTCTCCGTGACACTGAACTTGCTAAGCAACTGAAACGAGACTATCGATACTGCTGTCAAGTATGTGGCCATTCAATTGAATTCCCCGACGGTTCGCGTTATGCTGAAGCTCACCATATTCGTCCGCTTGGTCGGCCACATTGTGGCCCCGATTGCGTTGAAAACCTAATTGTGCTTTGCCCAAATCACCACGCGATGTGCGACTACGGTGCAATGAAACTCGTAGTCGACAATCTACGCATCATTGAGGGACACTACATTGATCCTAAATACATCGCGTACCACAACGAACGCGTATGTCCTGCACCGTAGATGTGGAGCGTGGAAAAGGTGTCAGGTACGAATGGCACTGCCGTGATTTTATCGGCGCGCAGGTTGACCTTGGACTGACGCGAGAGTTTTTGTAAACTTCGCCCAGCCAAGGTGATCTTTCGGTAATAAGCCAGCCTTGGTACTAAATTGAAGCCCTCCTTGGTTCACTCGCCAGTGAAAAGCCAAGGAGGGTTTTTTCATGGCTGCATCTGTATCAAATTCTCCCCTTCCATGCATCCGCAGTTTTGCCCTGATCAAGGACAGCATGCTGCAATCAACCGAACTCCCATTGGCTGAGGTTCTGGACTGCAACCATTGGCAAGAAATTTTCGATGCTCATCAAATCGACTTTGGCAACGACGAAGATGCGATCTACACGCCAGCGATCACGCTATGGGCTCTGATCTCTCAAGTGTTCTTCAAAGGCGAGATGCGCAGTTGCAAAGCGGCCGTAGGACGCGTGGCCAGTCTGTGGGCAACACTTGGCAAAGTCGTTTGCGGCACCAACACGGGAGCCTACTGTCGCGCGCGAGCCAAGATCTCTTGGAAAGCCGTTCGCGACATCTGTTGCCAAATCGCTCAAGCCACCGAAGCGAAGTACGATGCAGATGACCTTGACGCTGAACTCAAACGGCACGATGTGGTGGCCCATGCCCAGTCTGCACCAACAGAGGGTCGTATCCTACTCGTCGATGGCTTCACCGTAACTGCGGCCGACACGCCCGAGAACCAGAGAGTGTTTCCTAAAAACCCATCGCAAAAGGAAGGGCTTGGGTTTCCTCTGATTCGTGGTGTCAGCTTGATCTCAATGGTAACGGGATTGTTGGTTGACCTAGTACTTGGCCCGTACGCTGGGAAACAAAGCGGCGAAACGGCGTTGCTATGGCAGATGCTTGGGCGACTTAAGCCAGGTGATACGCTGGTCGCCGATTGCTTTTACTGTACCTACTGGATTGTGGCGGCTTGCAAAAGGAAAGGCGTCAATATCGTGATGAAAAACCATGACAAACGCGATGACGATCCATTTGGAGCCCATCGAATCGATAAGCATCAGCGAACCACCGCCTGGCTTCGGCCTAAGCGTCCGGACTGGATGAGCGAAGACGAGTATGCCGCGTGCCCTGAGAAAATTGAAATTCGTCTGGTGGATACAATCATTCAGCAACCCGGCTTTCGCTCAGAAAAATACACGATGGTCACTACGATCTTGGATACGGCAGTCTTCACTCGCGACTGGATCACGAATGTTTACCGCAGTCGCTGGCTGGTTGAACTCGACATCAGATCGATCAAGTGCTCATTGGGCATGGACATCATACGAGCGAAGACGCCAGAGATGGTGCAGACGGAAATCTGGTCATGTCTGTTGGCTTACAACTTGATTCGAAAGAAGATGTTGCAGAGTTGTTCGGTCAATGGTCGGATGCCACGTACTTTGAGCTTCACAACGACTCAGCAATTGCTCGCCAACAACTGGCTACTGGGAAGCGTAATGTTGACTGTTGAGTTAATCGAGATTGGACAGCAAACCAGCGCTAGCGAATTGGTTGGCAATCGACTTGACCGAGTTGAACCAAGGGCCAACAAGCGCAGGCCGAAGCTACTCGCCTTGTTGACTAAGCCCCGCTCGCAAGCGAAGCTGAACCCTATCACTGCTGCCTGACCTAAGTCCTTTGATACCAACCGGCAGTGCCATTCGTGTCAGGTACCGTTTTGATACTCACCATCCCCATGGGAGGGTCGCGGGAACGAGCGGGGAGGACATTCTCTTACAGGTCAATCCATCGCGTGCTGTGTTGGTTCACCGGTAAGTGGCAGGCTTGACCGGCTTATCAGGTCTTCCATCTAAACCCCAACGCAGCAAATCGCTCGCGATTCTCAGTTACCCCGTTGTCATTTGGATTATCCCGACCATACGCCTTCAGAAAGGGACTCGCCTTTCCGATATCCCGGAGTTGCTCGAATACAACGACAAGGCGGCGTCCGGCAACCAAGTACCGACACCTTTTATTCGTTTCAAATCAGATTGGTTCTCCCCGCCGGGTCGGTGGCTTATATTGGGGGTTTGCCCGCCTTGACGGGCAGCTATTAGTTCGTACCCCCTACCCAACCGCTTATGAACCAACCCGAACTCTCTTCGTTCATCTGGTCGGTCGCCGACCTGCTCCGTGGCGATTACAAGCAAAGCGAATACGGCCGGGTCATCCTGCCGTTCACCGTGCTCCGACGGCTGGATTGTGTCTTGGAGCCAACCAAGGAGGCAGTCCTCAAGGAAAAGGCCGCCAGGGAAAAGGCGGGGATTCCCCCTGAGCCTTTTCTGCTCCGCAAGTCGGGCCAGTTGTTCTACAACACCGCGCCCATGGACATGAAGCGGCTGATGGGCGATCAGGACCACATCAAGGAGAACCTCTACCTCTACCTGCAAGGCTTCTCCCCCTCGGTCGCCGACATTTTCGAGTGCTTTGACTTCTACACCCAAATTGACCGGCTGCACAAAGCCAAACTGCTCTACCTGATCACCGAGAAGTTTGCCGGGATCGACCTCCACCCCGACACGGTCAGCAATGCCCAGATGGGGCTGGTCTTCGAGGAGCTGATTCGGAAGTTCGCTGAACTTTCCAACGAAACGGCCGGAGAGCACTTCACCCCGCGCGAAGTCATCCGCCTGATGGTCAACCTGCTGTTCATCGAGGACGACGACGCGCTGGCCAAGCCCGGCGTGGTCCGCTCGCTGTATGACCCGACCGCCGGCACCGGCGGGATGCTCTCGGTGGCCGAGGAACACCTCCGCAGCCTCAACCCCAACGCCCGGCTGGTGATGTACGGCCAAGAGCTGAACAACGAGTCCTACGCGATTTGCAAGGCCGACATGCTGATCAAGGGGCAGGACGTTGGTAACATCATTCTCGGTAACACGCTTTCCGATGATGGGCTGCCGGGGAAGCAGTTTGACTACATGCTCTCCAATCCACCGTTTGGGGTCGAATGGAAGAAAATCCAGAAGGAGGTCGAAAAAGAACACGAACAGCTCGGCTTCAACGGCCGCTTCGGTCCCGGGCTGCCCCGGGTCAGCGACGGGTCGCTGCTTTTCCTGCTGCACCTACTCTCCAAGATGCGGCCGGTCAAGGATGGCGGCAGCCGCATCGGGATCGTCCTCAACGGCTCGCCGCTGTTTACCGGCGGGGCGGGGAGCGGGGAAAGCGAAATCCGCCGCTATGTGCTGGAGAACGATCTGGTCGAGGCGATTGTCGCCCTGCCAACCGACATGTTCTACAACACGGGGATCAGCACCTACGTCTGGATACTTTCCAACCGCAAGCCGGACGGGCGGAAGGGTAAGGTCCAGCTGATCGACGCCAGCAGCCTGTTCCAGAAAATGCGAAAGAGCCTCGGCAGCAAGCGGAAAGAGCTGGGCGACGATCACATCGCCACGATCACCCGGCTGTTCGGCGAGGCGAAGGAAGTTTATCTCGATGCCGACGGCAAGCCGCTCAGCGCCAAGTCGCTCAAGGCCGGCGCAAAGGGAACGCCGCTCAGCCGCATCTTCAAGACCACCGACTTCGGCTACCGAACGATCACCGTCGAGCGGCCCGAGCGCGACGCCAAGGGGAACATCGTCAAAGAAACTAAGGGGAAACGCAAAGGCCAGCCCAAACCCGACACCAGCCTGCGCGATACCGAGAACGTACCGCTGAGCGAAGAGGTCGAAGCCTATTTCCAGCGCGAGGTGCTGCCGCATGCGCCCGATGCGTGGATCGACGAGGACAAAACCAAGGTCGGTTACGAGATTCCGTTTAACCGCCACTTCTACGTCTTCCAGCCACCCCGCCCGCTGGCCGAGATTGACGCCGAGCTGAAGACCGTCACCGACCGGATTCTGCAAATGATCGGGGGACTGTCGAAATGAGTTTCCCCCGGTATCCGAAGTACAAGGACAGTGGTGTTGAATGGCTGGGCGAGGTGCCGGCGCATTGGGAGGCAACTCGCTTGAAAAATCTTTTTGAGCTAATGAAGCGAACTCCGGTTGAAGGTGACGAGATTGTCACGGCATTCCGCGACGGACAGGTCACGCTACGGGTAAACCGTCGAGTTGATGGATTCACGAATGCAATTCAGGAACACGGTTACCAAAGGGTTCTTCCCAATGATTTGGTCATTCATGCGATGGACGCATTTGCGGGGGCGATTGGAGTTAGTGACTCTGCCGGGAAATCCACGCCTGTTTATTCAGTTTGCCGAAGGCGCGATGAAAGCACGGTCGTTCACTATTTTGGCCGCTTGCTCCGACATGTTGCGTTAAGCGGTTACATAAATTCCCTTGCGAAAGGGATTCGCGAAAGGTCCACTGAATTTCGCTGGAATGAGGCCGGGAATTTAATCGTTCCAGTACCCACGAATCGCGAGCAACACGCCATCGCCTCCTTCCTTGACCGCGAGACGGCGAAGATTGATGCGCTTATCGCCGAGCAGCAGCGGCTGATCGAGCTGCTGCAAGAGAAGCGGCAAGCCGTCATCTCCCACGCCGTCACCAAGGGGCTCAATCCCGACGCCCCGATGAAAGACTCCGGTATCGAATGGCTGGGCGAAGTGCCGGCGCATTGGGAGGTGGAACGTCTTAAGTTCCTTTGCGATGTCCAAACCGGCGAGAAAGACACGGAAAACGCCGTCGAAGGGGGCGAGTTTCCGTTTTTTGTTCGCTCGCAAACTGTTGAACGCATCGATTCAATGGCCTTTGACTGCGAAGCCGTGCTGACCGCCGGGGATGGCGTAGGTGTCGGGAAAGTTTTTCACTATCACGTAGGGCCATTTAACTTTCACCAGCGCGTTTACATGATGAATAACTTCCGCCAAATTACTGGCCGATTTCTTTTTCACTATCTCCGGGAAAACTTTTACAAAGTTGCGCTTGAAGGTGCGGCGAAATCGACTGTTGATTCTCTACGACGCCCAATGTTTATGAATTTTCCAGTAACAGTTCCTGCGGCCGCAGAGCAGCATGCGATTATCGACGAAATCGAGAGGAAGTCAGAGCAGTATGGCAATTTGATTTTAGCTGCAAACGAGGCCATTTCTCTCCTCCAAGAACGCCGCTCTGCCCTGATTTCCGCCGCCGTTACCGGCCAAATTGACGTACGTGGTTTGGCACCCAAGGAGGCCGCATGAACCTTCACCGCGAAGTCCACTTTGAGAACGACATCGGCGAGCATCTGGCCGCCAGCGGCTGGCTCTATTCGCCCGACGATACGGGCTTTGACCGCGAACTGGGGCTCTACCCGCCGGACCTGCTGGCGTGGCTCAAAGAGACCCAGCCCAAGGCGTGGGAGACGCTGGTTAAGGACCACGGCAACCGGGCCGAGGCGATGGTGCTCAAGGCGGTGCGGAGTGCGCTGAACAGCAGCGGGACGCTCGACGTGCTCCGCTTTGGCTTTGATGTGATCGGCCACCGCAAGCCGCTGCTCGCCGCCCAGTTTCGCCCGGCGCTGAACGTCAACCCGGAGATCACGGCCCGCTACGCGGCCAACCGGCTGCGGGTGATGCGGCAGGTCCACTATTCGCCGCACCATCAAAACAGCCTCGACCTCGTCCTGCTGCTCAATGGCATCCCGGTCGCGACGGCCGAGCTGAAAACCGACTTCACCCAGAGCATCGACGATGCGGTTGACCAGTATCGCTTTGACCGCCTGCCTACCGTGAAAGGGAAAGGCAGTACGGAGCCGCTGCTCGCCTTTCCCGGCGGAGCGGTGGTCCACTTTGCGGTCAGCAGCAGCGAAGTCCGGATGACGACCAAGCTGGAAGGAGAGGCGACCAGATTCCTCCCGTTCAATCTCGGCAATGACGGCGCGGCGGGTAATCCGCCGAATCCAGCCGGCTACCGGACCAGCTATCTCTGGGAACAAATCTTGCAGCGCGACAGCTGGCTGGAAATCCTCGGCCGGTACATGGTTGGCGAGCGGAATGACAAGAAACAACTGACGGGACTGATCTTCCCCCGCTTTCACCAGCTCGATGCGACCCGCAAACTGGTCGCGGCGGTGCTGCACGATGGCCCGGGCAGCCGCTACCTAATCCAGCACTCGGCCGGCTCGGGGAAGACGAACTCGATTGCTTGGTCAGCCCATTTTCTGGCCGACCTGCACGACGCTGGCAATCGCAAGGTCTTCGACTCGGTGCTGGTGATTTCCGACCGGAACGTGATCGATACCCAGTTGCAGGACGCGATCTTCAGCTTTGAGCGGACCACGGGCGTGGTGGCGACGATCAAGGGCGAAGGGGGGAGTAAGAGCGGCGAGCTGGCCACGGCGCTTTCCGGCGGCAAGAAAATCATCGTCTGCACGATTCAGACGTTTCCCTTCGCGATCAAGGCGGTGCGGGAACTGGCGGCGACCGAGGGAAAGCGGTTCGCGGTGATCGCCGACGAAGCGCACAGCTCGCAGGCGGGCGAAGCGGCGGCCAAGCTGAAGCGGGTGCTCTCGCCGGAGGAGGTCGAGGAATTGGCCGATGGGGGCGAGTTCAGCACCGAGGATTTGCTGGCGGCTCAAATGGAAGAACGGGCCAAGGAAGACGGCGTTACGTATGTCGCCTTCACCGCGACGCCCAAGGCGAAGACGCTGGAGCTGTTCGGCACGCGGCCCGACCCCAGCCGCAAACCGGCCCCCGACAACATCCCCCGGGCCTTTCACGTCTACTCGATGCAGCAGGCGATTGAAGAGGGCTTTATCCTCGACGTGTTGCAGAACTACGTGACGTACAAGCTGGCTTTCAAGCTGGCCCACAACGGCAAGGAGCTGGACGACCGCGAGGTCGAGCGGGCGGCGGCGATGAAGGGGATCATGGGCTGGGTGCGGCTGCATCCCTACAACATTTCGCAGAAGGTGCAGATCGTCGTCGAGCACTACCGCGAGCACGTCGCCCCGCTGCTGGGCGGCAAGGCGAAGGCGATGGTTGTGGTCAGCAGCCGCGTCGAGGCAGTTCGATGGCAGTTGGCGATTGAAAAATACATCCGGTCTAAGGGCTATCCCATCCACACGCTGGTGGCGTTTTCGGGGGAAGTCTCAGACCCGGAGTCGGGGCCTGACGCATTCACCGAGGGAAGCGCGACGCTGAATCCGGGCCTGAAGGGGCGGAGCATCAAGGAAGCGTTCAACACACCCGAGTTCCAGATTCTGCTGGCCGCCAACAAGTTTCAGACGGGCTTTGACCAGCCGCTGCTGTGCGGGATGTACGTCGACAAGCGGCTGGCCGGGATACAGGCGGTGCAGACGCTCTCGCGATTGAACCGGGCCGCGCCGGGCAAGGACACCACCTACGTAGTCGACTTTGTGAACGAAGGCGCCGACGTGCTGGAAGCGTTCCAGACCTATTACCGGACTGCCGAGCTTTCGGGCGTAAGCGATCCGAACGTGGTGCTGGAACTGAAGGCGAAGCTCGACCAGCAGGGCTACTACGACCAGTACGAGGTCGATCGCGTCGTCACCGTCGTGTCGGGCGAGAATTACCGGCAGCAGGACTTGGAAAAGGCAATCCAGCCGGTTGCCGAGCGACTACTGCACCGATTCAAGCAGGCGAAACAGGACAATCAGGCGGCTTTACAGGGTGGGGATACCGCGAAAGCAGAAAAGGCAAAGGCCGAGATGGATGCCTTGCTGCTGTTCCGGACCGACATTGGGACTTTTGTCCGGGTTTATACGTTTCTTTCGCAGATGGTCGACTTCGGCAGCGTGGAAGTCGAGAAGCGAGCCATCTTCTTTCGGATGTTGGTCAAGCTGCTCAAGTACGGGCAGGAGCGAGAGGGAGTTGACCTCTCTCAAGTCCGCCTGACCCATCACAACCTCAAGCCGCAGGGGAAGCAGGCGATGCGGCTGGGCGAGGAGGAATATCCGCAGCTCGACCCGCTCGGCGAACTAGGCGGGGGGCAGGTGCGGGAAAAGGGAAAGGCCTATCTGCGGGAGATCATCCGCCGGGTAAACGAGTTGTTCGAGGGGGAACTGTCGGACGGCGACAAGCTGGTTTACGTCAACGACGTGATTAAGGGGAAGCTGCTGGAATCGGAGACCTTGGTGCAGCAGGCGTCAAGCAATTCCAAGGAGCAGTTTTCCGTCTCGCCCGACCTGCGAACCTGCCTCAAGGAAGCGATCATGGCCGCGCTCGACGCTCACACCACAATGAGCACTCAGGCGCTGCAGTCGGACGCCAAGCAGGAAGAGCTGCTTGCCATCCTCCTCGGCCCGGCAGGATTGTACGAATCGCTGCGGTCTCTAGGAAAGACAGGCTGAGCAAAACCACTCATCAGCACCAACCAGAGATAAGTACTCGTACTAAATGTTTGGTCCACCGAAAAGTCTTGGCCCCATTTTTGCATCGGGGGCCGCAGCCGCAAGCGACGCTTGCGTGCCCGCACCCGATTGCTGATAATCCTGACCGCTCGAACTCACTCACCTTGTGTTTTTTTGATTGAAATTGGTGCCCCTTCCAACACCGCAAAAAGGCGAAGGTTCCCGTTTTCTGTGCGAAGGCACCTTCGTCGCGATTGATTCAGGACTACGTCTTAATCGGCAAGTAACGAAAGTTGGGTGGCACCTTTTGAAAGCGATCAAGCTGTGGCATGGCCGGCTCGGCCATGCAAGAGGATCGTGACTGCCACTTGGCTTCCACCATCGGCTGGCAATGGGTGAGACGTGCCATTGCGGCCAGGAGGATCAAGAGCCGTCGGGAGAAGGAAGGACCGGCAACATCTGATTCAAGCTTCCGGTCTTGCGTCCGCCCAGGTCGAAGGTGACGAACAGGAATCCCAGGCTCTTGAGCTTGGTCACCAGTCGATGAGCTAGCTCCGGGTCGACCATTTGGGGCCAAACGCGGTCAGGGGCTTCGATGCGAGCCAGCGGGCCGGGATGCCAGCGGACTCGCAGGTCATCGACTTGCAGAGTCTGCCTGAGCCATGTCTCTGCCTCTTCAATCTGCCGCAGCCGTTCCGGCGTGACCTCTTGCCCGTAGGCGATGCGGCTGGCAAGGCAGGGGCTAGCCGGCTTGCTGGAGATCGGTAGGTTCCAGAAACTGGCCAGTTGCCGAACCTGGGCCTTGCCCATCTGGCAGTCGACCAGTGGTGAGGTCACTTGATGTTCGGTGGCCGCCTGCAGCCCCGGACGGTAATCCCCCAGGTCGTCCAGATTGGTCCCGTTGGCGATGCGCAACCAGCCATGGTCTTTTGCGTAGCGACCCAGCACGCCATAGAGTTCATTTTTGCAGTGAAAGCATCGTCGACCATCGTTGGCGCGGTAGTCGACATTTTGGATTTCCAACGTGGGGAGTTCCACCAGCCGGATTCCGATGCGCGCTGCGGTGGCATGAGCATCGTCGCGGTCCCGCTGGCTGACCGCCGGACCGATCCCGATGGCGGCCAAGGCGCGATCCCCCAGTGCTTGGTGAGCGGCCGCTGCCACGACAGCCGAATCGACGCCGCCCGAGAAAGCGACCAGACAATCCGGGAACCCAGACAGATGCTCCAGCAGCCGCCGTGCAAGCTCTTCGTTCTCTTCCTGATTGCCCAGCATCCGATTCTCTTCCAGTCGCCGAAAAATCGACGTAGACCTGATTGCCGATCATCCATCCCTATCTTGAGTGTACCGCAGGTTTCAGGAATTGGACTGAGGTAGGAGCGGTCTGGCGCGTGGCCGAGGGAGCGGCCGGTCAGCTGCGCGGATGAAACTGCTGGTGGATTTTCTTCAGTTTGCTGGTATCTACCTGGGTATAGATCTGAGTGGTCTGGATGCTGGCATGGCCGAGCATTTCCTGGATTTGACGCAGGTCGGCACCCCCTTGCAGCAGGTGGGTGGCGAAGGAGTGACGCAAAGTGTGGGGAGTGACCTCCGGGTCGATGCCCGCATGGAGGGCGTACCGTTTGATCAGCTGCCAGATCGCCTCGCGCCGCAGCCGCTTTCCAGTGCGCGAAACAATCAGCCATGGAACCTGCTGGTCGCCAAGGTGAGCCACTAGGTCAGGGCGCTGGTGTTTGAGGTACGCTTCGATCGCTTCCCTAGCCGGAGCTCCCAAAGGGACAATGCGCTGCTTGTTCCCCTTGCCATGCGCGATGCATTGTCCCAGCTCCAGATGGACGTTGGCCAGCAGCATGTCGGAAACCTCCGAAACGCGGCAACCCGTTGCATACATCAGTTCCAAGATCGCGCGATCGCGCAGGCCCATCGCTTGGTGCGGTCTGGGGGAACGGAGAAAGCGATCGATGTCGCGCTGCGGAATCACATGAGGAACACGTTGCCATAGCTTCTGCGACTCCAGCAGCTCGGCCGGATTCTCTGCGACCAGTCCTTCCAGCTGGAGGAACTTGTAGAACATTCGCAGCGCCACCAGATGCCGAGCGGACGAGGGGGCCGCCAGCTGCTCGCGACGGAGAAATCCGAGAAAATCAGTCAGCTGCTGAAGCTTCAGCGTCCGTGGATCTCGACCATCCAGCCAAAGATAAAACCGCTTCATGTCGCGGTGGTAGGCAAGTACCGTGTTGTGAGCCAATTGGCACTCGCGCTTCAGGTAGTCCGCGAATCGCTTCAGGTAATCGCTGTCGGCCTGCCGCTGGGCGGCTTTGGTTTGGGGAGCCGCCTGGAGCATCTGCTGTTTGAGCTTGCTGATCCGGGCCATCAAAGAATCCTTTCTCCAGGAATGCGGGCGACCGGGGTCGGGACGGCTTGGGCTCTCCCCATTTTCCGGGGTGATCTGCGAAACCCTATCGCCGCTCCTTCTAAAGGTTTCGAAGAACTATACCCCGAAAACCGGGACGATGCGTCTGCCCCTGAAAGAGCAACTTGCGCGGGTGGATGCAGCGATCCGAAGCCTAGGGGAAGAATCCAGCGGGGTGGCGTGGGATTGGCCAGGGATCTATCCTCATATTTCCAACAAAATCGTTACCCGCGCGTCGCGCGAAGGGAGGATCGCTTGAACGTTCTGGTGGTGGGTGGTGCTGGTTATATCGGATCGCATGCCGTGCGGGCGCTGGCCGAAGGGGGCCATCACCCTGTGGTGCTGGACAATCTGTGCCTGGGGCATCGAGGCGCAGCCGAGGGATTCCCTCTGGAGGTGTGTGATCTGATGGATCGATCCCGCGTGGAGGCGATTCTGCGCGCGCACAGGATCGAACTGGTGATGCATTTCGCCGCCTTTGCCGCTGTAGGAGAATCGGTCGTCGATCCATCGATCTACTACGGGAACAACGTCGTCGCCACCTGGCAACTTCTGGAAGCGATGCGGGCTGCGGCTGTGCAGCGGTTCATTTTTTCAAGTACCACGGCGACTTATGGCGAGCCGAAGACAAGTCCCATTGTAGAGACAACGCCACAGGATCCGATCAATCCCTACGGTCGCAGCAAGCGGATCGTCGAGCAGATGCTTCGCGACTATGGTCACGCCTATGGACTGGCTTCCGTGGCGCTACGCTACTTCAATGCCGCAGGAGCCTGTTTGCGGCATGACATCGGCGAGGACCATCATCCCGAGACGCATCTGATTCCGATACTGCTGCAGGTCGCTCTGGGGCAACGGCCGCACATGACGATCTTCGGCGATGACTATCCCACAGAGGACGGTACCTGCGTGCGCGATTACACGCACGTCGATGATCTGGCGTCGGCGCATCTGTTGGCGATCGAACAACTGAAGCCATCTCAGTTTCAGGCCTTCAATCTGGGAAGCGGTACCGGCAGCAGCGTGCGCGAGGTGGTGGAGATGGCGCGCCGAGTCACTGGGCATCCGATTCCTACGCAGATGGGGTCCCGTCGGCCTGGCGATCCTCCCCACCTGGTCGCCGATATCGAGCTGGCGAAGTCGGTCTTGGGATGGAGACCGGCCAGCAGCGATCTGGAGACGATCGTTCGCAGCGCCTGGAATTGGCACGCGCGGCATCCCCGGGGCTACGATGACCGAAGCGAGTCGCCAGGTAGATGATTCCATAGCGGATGATTCGATGGCGGGGGGAAAAAGTCCAAAAACCCACTCCAGCGCGAGGCGAACTTGCAAGAGATCATTGTGGAAAAACCCTACCGCATGGTGCCTCCCTGGCGCTCGCGGTGGTTCCAGTGGACGGCTCAGAAGCTGCACCTAGCCGATTGGTATCTGAACCGCTACGAGGGGGTCGATCGCTATCAGCTGATCGGGATCGATCATTTGCGAGAAAGTCTTCGGCGGGGTCACAGCGTGCTGCTGGCCCCCAATCATTGCCGTTACTCCGATCCGTTTGTCATGGGCTGGGTAGCGCGAGCCGCCAAGGTGCCGCTGTATGGGATGGCAAGCTGGCATCTGTTTCAGGGAGGTACGCTACGGCGCTGGGCGCTGCAGGCCCTGGGCGGCTTCAGCGTCTATCGCGAAGGGATCGACCGCGCATCGCTGGATCTGGCGATCGAGATTTTGGCGACCGGTGAGCGACCGCTGCTGGTCTTCCCGGAGGGAGCTGTCTTCCGCACCAACGACCAACTGCAAAGTCTCCTGGATGGCGTTTCCTTCATGGCCCGCGCGGCGGCCAAAAAACGTCAGAAGGCGAATCATCAGGCGGGTGTGGTCATCCATCCGGTGGCGCTGAAGTATCTGTTCCATGGCGATCTCCAGCAGTCGATGCGTCCTGTGCTGGATCGGATCGAGCAACGGTTGACGTGGGAGCCTCAAAGTCACTGGTCCAGCCGGCTGCGGATCCAGCGCATCACCCAGGCCCTTCTGGGGCTGAAGGAAATCGAACATCTGGGGCAGGTGCAGGAGGGGAGCTTTCTGGAGCGACAGCAGCGGCTGATCGACGGGTTGCTGCATCCTCTAGAAACGCGATGGCTAGGGAGGACTCAGGAAGGATCGATCATTCCTCGGATCAAGTCGATTCGGATGAAGATCGTCCCCGAACTGCTCCAGGGGGTCGGACAGCACGATCGCAAGATCCTCTGGAAGCAGCTCAGCCACCTCTACCTGGCTCAGCAAATCGCCTCCTACCCAGTCGATTACCTTTCCCCTCCCACCACCCAGATGCGTGTTCTGGAGACACTGGAACGTTTGGAGGAGGATTTGACCGATCGCGCGACGTTGCATCGTTCTCTGGAGGTGGTGATCCAGGTTGGGGAGGCGATCGAGGTATCGACCGAACGCGGCGCCAAGGGGGAAGAAGATCCGATCCTGGCAACGCTTCGGGAGCGGCTGCAGGGGATGCTGAGCGAATTGGCGGGGCTCTCGCCACCCTATGAGGATGAACTTTCCGAGCAAATATGAGGCTTTCTACCTGGCGGGTGGTGCGGGAACCCCAGCAGCGCGCCGCTGTCCTGTCTGGCTCATTACAATAAAATGCTGGACGCGGTGCCCTCTTCGAACGGAAGGGACAGGCGCCGATTCGCTTCTCAAGGCCAGATGGTTTCTCAGGGGAGGGGGCATCACTTCGGATGCTGGGACCGATTTTTGAACGCGAGGTGGTGGTACTGCCACGGCGTGCCAAGCACTTCTTCGGACGATGGGTGTATGCCATCGCGCTGTTTTCGCTGATCTGCACTGCATGGCTGCTGCTGACCGGGATCCAGCCGGTTCGCAACGTCGGGGACTTCGCGCGGTTTGGAACCTTGATCTTTCAGTTCCTCGCGCCGCTCCAACTTCTGGTGCTTTCCTTCATGGCCGCGATCGCTGCTGCCAATGTGGTGGCCCATGAGAAGGATCGCCGCACCATGGATCTGCTGCTTCTTACCTCGCTGAGCAACGCTCAGGTGGTACTCGGAAAAATCGCTGGGGGATTGATGCCAGTGTGGAACTGGTTTTTCTCGGGACTCCCGGTAGCGATGCTGGTGCCATTGTTGGGAGGGGCAACGGTCGAGCAGGTGGTGCAGTGCCAGTTGTTGACGGCGGCGGCGATCCTGGCCAGCGGTGCTCTTGGGGCGACGATGGCCTTCTGGCGCGAGAAAACGTTTCAGGCCATTGCGTTGACACTCTTGGTGATTGTCCTGTGGCTGGCGCTGGGGGAGGTGGTGGCGGGAGGTTGGATTGCGCTGATACCGGCTGAGGCAGCTAGGTGGCTGAGCCCTGCCAGGGCGATCTGGAGTCTTTGCCAGCCGATGCCTGAGGCAGGTCCTTGGAAGTCGCTGGAGTGGCTGGGAGCCGGGGCGCCGGCCACGCTGTTGCTGCTGATTCAGGCGGCAGCGATGACCGCGATCTCCTGGTTGTTCCTCCGCATCTGGAATCCATCGCGCCAGGCGCGACCCGTAGCCGCTCAGGATGATGCGTCGGCCCTGGCGGCCACCGAGCAAGCGGAGGCGGAGGCGGCGGGTAAGCCGAATCGGGTTCTTGCTTGGAAGGCGCGGCGAGCCCGAGCGGTGTGGAACTGGCCGATCCTTTGGCGCGAGGTGCGCACCTGGGCCTACGGCCGTAAGGTGCTGATCGTGCGACTGGCTTACTTGCTCCTGTTCGCGCTGACGGCCGTCGCCCTCCAGCAGCTGATCCAGGATGGGACCGCGCTGGGCCGAAGCCGCCTATCCGATTCGCTCATCCCCGCCGCTGCCGGACCGCTGGCTCCCCTGGGCATCCTCTCCCTGGTGATGATCAACGCCCTGGCGGTCAATTCGATCACCAACGAACGGGATGGTCAGGCGCTCGACTTTCTCCTGATGACCGAGATCACTCCTTGGGAGTTCATCCTCAGCAAGATGCTGGGGGCGTTCTATGTCGCCAAGGAGATGATTCTTTTGCCGATGGCGCTGGTGGGGTGGCTGTGGTGGAAGGGCGGCATGTCGACAGAGAATCTTTGGTTCACCCTGGGCGGGTGGCTGGTGATGGTGGTCTTTGTGATCATGCTGGGGATTCACTGCGGCATGATCTACAGCCGTAGCCGCACCGCCATCGGGGTCAGTTTGGGGACGGTCTTTTTCCTATTCCTTGGGATCATCACCTGCATGCTGATCATGATCAGTTTTCGCGGTTCGTTTGGTCGCCAGCTGGCGCCATTTCTAGCGATCATCCTGGGAGGTGGCACGGGGCTCTTCATGGCATTGGGGCACCGCAATCCGTCGCCGGCCATCGCGTTGGCCACCTTTGGCCTGCCGTTTTTGACCTTCTTTGCGATCACCAGCTTCATCCTGCGCAATCAGGAGTTGACGGTCTTTTCGGTGGTGACGACGACGTACGCTTTTGCGACGGCGGCGATGCTGATTCCCGCGATCAGCGAATTTGACTTTGCGACAGGCCGCACGCGGCTGCAGGAAGAGGATGCCGCCTAGCGGCGATTCCATGGACTCCTCCACAACGTCGGTGATTCCTCAGATCCTGGCACAGCTGCCCGTTTTGGTAGCCCTGCTGGCGGCCAGTGCCTTTTGCAGCGCCAGCGAGGCGGCGCTGTTTTCACTGAGCTGGGTGCAAAGGAAGAAGCTCAATCCACAGCGGGCCAGCGACGAGAGGATTCAGTCGCTGCTGGCCAATGCCGATCGGCTTCTGTCGGGAGTGCTGCTTTGGAATCTGTCGGTCAATATGCTCTTTTTCGCCTTGGTCGGTGGGCTGTCGACTCGGTTGGCTAGGCAGGAAGGGGGCCAGTGGTGGGCGGCTGTCACCTCCCTGGGCGCTATGGCGATGGTGATTCTTTTCGGAGAGCTTTTGCCCAAGAGCCTGGCGGTGCTGGCACCTCTTCCGATCAGCCGCTGGGTTTCGCTGCCGCTGTCGATCGCTCTGCGACTGATCGATCCGGTCGCTTCCACCTTGCGATGGTTCAGCGAAATGTCGCGACGGCTGCTGATGCCCGGGATCGAAGCGGAGAGCTATTTGGCGACCAGTGACTTGGAGCAGGCGATCGAGCTGTCCTCGGAAGATAGCGCGTTGGTGACGCAGGAAAAGACGGTGCTTCGGCAGGTGATTCAGCTGAGCGATCTGAGGGCCGAGGAATGGATGAAGCCGCTCAGCCATTACCCCATCCAGAGACCATCGACCCAGAAGTCCTGGTCGCTTCAGGGCAACGCTCAGGAAAAATACCTGCTGATCGCCGATCATTCCGGAACCGATATCGTCGCATCCGTGCCTTTGGCCGATCTCAGCTACAAGCAGCTTTCCGAATGGGAGCGGGCGAAGCAGCCGGTGCTGGTGGTGCCTTGGTGCGCGCAGCTGTCGGCTGTCCAGCAGCAGATGTCGCAGCAGGCTCGTCAGGTTGCGGTGGTGGTCAATGAGTATGGCGAGATCGTCGGCGTGATCACGTGGGAGGATCTGATCGACGCGATGTTTGAGATCCCCTTGCCTCAAGAGCCCTTGGTCAGCAGCTCCCTGGTGGAAGGTGCCGAACCACCGCCGACGCGCTGGGTGGTCTCTGGCGGAGTGTCGCTCAAGCGGATCGAACGCCACCTGGGAGTGCGGTTCCCCAAATCCCGATTTCTCACCTTCAGCGGACTGCTGCACGACCAGTTGCGCCGCGATGCCGTTCCGGGTGATGTGATCCTCTGGGAGGGATATCAGCTGCGGGTCATGGAGTCGGTGGCAGGTGGCGATGTCCAGATCGAACTGACGCAGCTGGAGTCCCCGGAGGATGCGTCATGACCCTGGGGCTGATTTTGATCGTTGTTGGCGGCATGCTGAGCGCGACGTTCAGCGGAACGGAAACTGGATTCTACAGGGTGACGCGAGTCCGCTTGGTGATCGATGGCCTGCGCGGGTCGCGGATCGCACGCGGTTTGTTGTGGCTGACCAACCACCCGGCTCTCTTTGTCAGCACCGCGCTGATCGGCAACAACATCGCCAACTACCTGGTTTCTCTGGGATTCGTGCTGCTATCGGAGCGGTTGGCGCCCGGCATTGCGGCCAACGCGAGAGACCTGCTGGTCACGCTGATCAGCACGCCAATTCTTTTCATTTATGGTGAGCTGCTTCCCAAGCAACTGTTCTTTCTGGCCCCCAATCGGCTGCTGCGCTGGACGGGCCCGTTTTTCCTCCTGGTCACCATTCTCCTGTCGCCCCTGTCGGCCCTCCTCTATGGCATCAGCCGATTCATCCAACAGCTGGTGGGCCAAATGCCACTGAAGGTTCGGCCTGAACTAGCTCGCAAAGAACTTCAGCAGGTGCTGCTGGAGGGGCAGGAGGCGGGGCTTTTGACACCGCGGCAGCGCGACGTGGCGCAGAATCTCTTTGCTTTTGGCGGACAGCCGATCGGCCAGCTTTGCATGCCGATCCGCGCTCTGCGGACGGTGACGCACGAGGCGCCATACGAGGAGGTCAGAAGGATGGCCGAGCGACTGGGGCAGGCGCTGGTGCCGGTGCTGCATGCCAGAACCGAACGACCCGTCGGCTACTACCGCGTCGCCGAACTGTACCAACTGCAGACGTTACCACCTCTGCATCCCATCCCCAGCTACATCCAGCAGACTCCCCAGGTCTCGGTGCTCACCGACATGGTGCGCCAGAACTGCGATCTGGCCAAGGTGCTCGATGAGTCGGGCAAATGGATCGGTCTGGTGACTCGCCAGCGCTTGGTCGCGCAGACCATTCAGCACCATTGAGCATCCAGCACCATTGAGCCATCGGGTCGAGTGGCATTGGCCGGCGCGTCGACGGCCCGAGCAGACCGTCGACGCATCGAGTCAAAGACATTCTAAAGCAGATTAGAATGTCGTCAGTAGTCGGATCACTTGTTGTTGACCGTCGTTCCGGGCCAGTCGTCGGTGCGGAAGGGGGTCAGCGGCAGTCCATCCTGGCTGTACATGTTGACGATCGGGTTGTCAGCCCAGCCATAACGGACCGACTTGGGGCTGGCGACCTGATCGCTGAAGACTTCGATCCGTCCATCCTTGAGGATGTTGGCGGTCGCTGGATGGAACTTGTGATCTTCACCAGCGATGGTAAAGCCACGAGGCTGGTTGACATCGAAGGGACGCCATCCATTGCCCAGCGCATCGAAGGTGAGGATCGCTTTGTTCCCCTCAGTGGTCATTTCCTTGTAGCGGGGGCTTTGGTGAGCGATCTGGACGCCGTAGTCTTTGGCGAGAGCCCAGCGGGCTAGGCGTCGAGCTACGTCGACCTTGTTCTTCGGATGGATATCTTTCCCCTCTCCGATATCGATGATCACCGCCTGACCGGTATGTGCAAGGCGATCCATCGTCATCGTCTGCGCTTCTCGCAGTTCGGCCCAGGCGCTATCTCCCGGCTCACTCTTTTCTTCCATGAAGTCGGCCAGTTGCACCCAGTAGAATGGAAATGCCCCCTGGCCCCACTCATCTCGCCACGACTGGATCATCAGCGGAAACAGTTCTCGGTACTGATAGGCTCGGCCCGCATTCGATTCCCCCTGATACCAGATGGCGCCGCGGATGCCATATCCCAGGTGCGATTTGAGCACGCCGTTGTAGATGTTGCCCGGACGGCTGTTGCCACCCATCTGACCGCGCATGTTGTTGAGCTGCTTGGTCTCTTCTTCAGTGCGATCGGTCTTGGCCTCCAGCGCGGCAAACGTTTTTTCCAGCTGCGTCCAGCGGTCGACCAGCGGTTGATACTGCGAATCTTTTTCCAGCAGATCTCTCCGGATCCATGCCTCGCAGGCCGATCCGCCCCAGGCGTTGTTGATCATGCCGACCGGAACACCAAGCGTCTGTTGCAGCTGACGAGCGAAGAAGTAGCCGACGGCAGAAAAGTTGCCGACGGTCTCCGGTCCCGATACCTGCCACTTGCGATCGTGCGTCCAGATCGGCTCCTGGCGGCCAACCTGCGGAAAGTTGATCATCCGAATCTGATCGTTCTTCGATGCCAGTCTTTCCAGGTCGGGATCGTTCGATGCGTTGATCGACCATTGCATGTTGGACTGCCCCGAGCAGATCCAGACCTCACCGACCAAAACATCGGCCAGGGTGATCGCATTCTTTCCCTGCACCTTCAATTCATGCGGTCCGCCCGCAGGAAGTGGATCCAGATGGACGTGCCACATTCCGTCGGCATTGGCCGTCGCCTCGTGCTTCTGCCCAGCGATCGAAACGGTGACCGCTTCTCCGGCATCCGCCTTGCCCCAGACCTTGTTCTTCTGATCCCGCTGCAACACCATATGGTCGCTGAAGATGTTGGGGAGTGTCACATCGGCCATCGCCAGTTGCGACGGACCGGCCAATACCATGGCCCCCAGTACGATTCCCCGTTTGATGCGACCCCAGACCGATCCGCTCCACTTCATTTCCGTGAACCTCTTACAATGAACATGCCTTCGGGAGGAAATAACTCGGGACGGTTCGCCCGAGCTGCCGTCGTCCGAACCTGTCGGCCGAGAAAGCCTTGGGACGATTTGAGCAGGAAGTCAGTGTACCGCAGTGGCGGGAGGCGATGTAATGCTTCCGGTCGCATGGTGGATCGCCGGATTCGTCGATCGGGCGGAGCTAGGATATCGGTCCAGCCGATTCGGGAACCGGGCTTCACCTGATGGCGTCGATGGGCTCAGAACGCGATTCCTTTTCGGACCGGGGCATACGATCTTCTTAGGAACGAAACATGCGACGACGATTCTCTAGCGCCCTGATGCTTCTGGGTTTGATGCTGATCCTGTTGTTCCTAGGGAGGGGGTGGGCGATGGAGGAAGAGACGATCGAACAGCAGCGGACAAGGGCCCAGCAACTGCGCCGCGATGGCAATTTTCTTGAAGCTTGGAAGCTATTCCGTCAACTGGCCACCACCCCTCAGGAGGATGGCAAGCTGGCAGGAGGCGACCTTCAGGCGGCCTACGAGTGCCTGCCGAACATCGGACAGTGGCCGGAACTGGATCGATTGCTGCAAGGGGCAGTGGAAGCGAACCCCGAGCAATGGCGTGTCCTGGTGCACGCCGCCAATCTGCTTCTTTCCAGCCCCCATTATGGAATGATCTCGGAGGAGAAATTCCAGCGTGCCCCACAGGACAATACCGGGACCTGGGTGGAGACGGCCGAGCTGGATCGGAAGCAGGCATTGCGCTGGATGGTTCAGGCGATTCCGCTGCTGGATCGGGAGAACGATCGAGCGGAAGCGGCACGGGCGTATCTCTATCTTGCCAGCGCCCTTTGGCAGTCCCGCGATGGGAGGCAGGCCTGGCGACTGTTGGAGAAAACCGATTTGGAGCCGCCGGTCGATTATCTCGATCGCGACCGGCAAGATCAGTTCGTCTCGCGCTATGCCAGCGTCGACGATCAGGGCAACCCCATCTTCCATGCTTTGCCAGCGAGCTGGGAGGCGGCTGTCAACGATGGAGAGAGGATTCGATGGGCGCTGCAGGAAGCGGTCGAGCTGGACAAGGAGATGGGATGGGAGGCGATGGTGCGCTGGGCTGCGTTCCTCAACGGCCAGATGGGCGTCGACACGCTCAGCGATTACACCGCCTGGTTCGCTCGCCCAGCCAGCAGTTCCGACCCGAAGGAACTCGCCGAAGGCATCCTATCGATCCACACGCTGAACGACGACGAAACGATCGCAAGGCTTGCCAGCGGAATCAAACGCTTCGCATGGCCGCAGGAGCACAATCCGATCGCCATCTATCAGCAAGTCGCCAAAGAAGGTTCGCGAGCCCACGCCGAAAGCGCCCTGCATGCCCTGGCCAACATCTACCTCAATCGCCGTCAGCATTCCAAAGCAGCAGCTATCTGGAAGGAATCGATCGAACGATTTGGACCTGGCCCGGATCGCTGGAAGGAACTGCAACTGGATCAAATCATCGGACCACAGGGCCGATTCGAAAACGCTCCTACGCAGCTGGCTGGCGAGAAGGCATCGCTTGATCTGGTCTTCCGGAACGCAACGAACATTTCGTTCGAAGCCAGGTCGGTCGATCTGGAGGCGATTTTTGCGGAAACCAAAAAGTTCTACCGGGAAGCGACCCATGGAAACTCATCCCAGTTCGGTGGAGTTCCCAATCAGGGACCGCCAGACTTTCAGGGATTGCAGCAACTGTTCCAGTCGGAACAGATCGACCGCTTTGTGCGCGGCGAGCCGGTGCGATGGGATACGGATCTGAAGCCGCTGGAGAATCACTGGGATCAGCGCGAAGAACTGGAGACGCCGCTGACGAAAGCGGGGCTTTATGTGGTCACCGCGCAGCTGGATGGTGGTAAGCGGACGTTGCGGACGCTGCTGTGGATCCAGGACATGGCGATCGTGAGAAAGACGCTGGAAAACCAGTTCCTCTACTATGTCGCCGATGCCGCGACAGGAAAGCCCCTCGAAGGGGTGCAACTGGAACTGCTGGGGATTCAGTACCGACCTGTCGAAGCCAAGCGGGGTGAACGGATCTTTGATGTGATCCAAGAAGCGGGAAAGACCAATCGCGAGGGGACCTATCTTCTGGATCCCTCCAGGCCCAAACCACCGGCCAACCAGTGGATGGTCATCGCGCGCGGTCCAGAGGGTCGCTTTGCCACCCTGGGACTGGAAGGGCTTTGGAATCGAGGGATCGACTACCAAAACTGGACGGCGATCAAGGCATTCGGTGTCAGCGATCGTCCCATGTACCGGCCCGGCGATACGATCTCCGCTAGGTTGTGGCTAGGGATGGCCAGCTACGATCCGGCTCAGAACACCAGTCTGCTGGCAGGCACCCAGGTCACCGTGCGACTGATCGATGGCCAGGGGAATCGTGTCTGGGAGCAGAGTGCGACCACCGACCGATGGGGCGGTGTCGACGCCAAAGTGACGCTGGGCCGCAACGCGGGGCTGGGCGCCTATCAGTTCCAGATCGAGCGGAGTCCCAACGAGTTTCTGGAATGCAATCTTCGGCTGCGCGTCGAGGAATACAGAAAACCGGAATTCGAAGTGGCCATCACCGCACCGCAGGAGCCGGTGGCCCTCGGGGAGACGATTCGCGCGAAAGTCAAGGCGACCTACTACTATGGCGGTCCCGTCGCCGATGCCAAGGCGGTGCTTCGCGTCCATCGCAGCGCGATGGTCGAGAACTTCTTTCCGATTCATCCATTTGACTGGTGCTACGGACCCGGCGCCTGGTGGTTGCCCTACGATGCGCCCTGGTACCCCGGATGGGATCGATGGCGAGGATGCCTCTCCCCTTACCCCTGGTGGATTCCCAGGCAGCAATTCGAACCGGAAGAACTGGTGATCGACCGGGAAGTGACGCTGGATGCCAGTGGGGAAGCGATCCTCGAAATCGATACGGCCACCGCCAAGCAGATGCTGGCGACTCACGATCATCGCTACCGCATCACCGCCGAAGTCACCGATGCCTCGCGGCGCACGATCGACGCCAGCGGGCAGGTGATCGCAGCGCGACGTCCATTCCGCATCTACACCTGGCTGGACCGCGGCCATTACCGCGTCGGCGACCCGATCGTCGCTCATTTTCAGGCCCGCACCAGCGACGGATCCCCGGTGCAGGGAGAAGGAACGGTGGAGTTGCTGCGAGTCACCTATGGGGCTGATCGCAAACCATCGGAGAAACTGGTCCAAAGCTGGCCGGTGAAGACCGACGAGCAGGGGAAGGTCGAACAGAAGTTGGAAGCCGAGGCGGGGGGTCAGTATCGCATTCGCCTAGTGCTCAAGAGCAACAAGGGGCAGGAGGAAGAGGGAGCTTCTCTCTTGACCATCCGAGGCCCTGGGGATCGCGCTGACGATTTCCGTTTTGAAGGTCTGCAACTGATTCCCGACAAGACCCATTATCAGCCGGGGGAAACGATGCGGCTGCAGATCAACTCCGACCGGTCCGATGCACGCGTGGCGCTCTTTGTGCGCGCTGGAAATGGAGCATCTCCGAAACCCCAGTGGGTCGATCTGAAGGAGAAGACGGCGGTCGTGGAGGTGAAGATCGAGCCGGGGGATCAGCCGAATTTCTTCGTCGATGCCTTCACGGTTCATGATGGCCAGGTGCTAGAGGTAACCCGCGAAATTCTTGTCCCGCCCGAACAGCGCATGCTCGATCTTCAGGTCAAGCTGGATCGAGTGGAGTACCTGCCAGGGGGCGAAGCGGTTGCCGAACTCCAGCTATTGGATGCCAAAGGCCAGCCGGTCGAAGGCAATACGGTCATCGCCGTCTACGACCGATCGCTGGAGGCGATCGCCGGCGATGTGCTGCCCGGCGACATTCGGGAGTATTTCTGGAAGTGGCGACGCAATCACTGGAGCGACCGGGCGGATAACCTCGCATGGCAGACCTGGCCGATCCCGATCGGGCCAGTGCAGTGGACGCCGCTAGGAATCTTCGGTTGGCAAATCGACGAGCAGGCAGCGTCCAGCGGTGCTCCCATGCTAGGTGGGATGGTGCCGCGCCGTACTTCCATGATGCGGGGCATCAATGGACCTGGGGGAATGGCGGGACGCATGGGTGGCTTTGGTGGCGGGGGAGCGATGGTCGCCGACGCCATGATGGCGGCGCCGGCAGCTCCCATGGCAGGGGCGATGGGCAAGATGGCCGAGGCATCGGGAGCGATGGCGGACGGGTCAGCACCTGCACCTGGACAGGAGACGCCTGCTGTGGCGGTGAGGAAGGACTTTGCTGATTCGGCCCTCTGGATCGCAGCCGTGCCGTTTGATGCCCGTGGCAAAGGAACGATCCGTTTCAAGATGCCGGAAAATCTCACCAGCTGGAAGCTGAAGACTTGGGCTGTCGGTCCGAGGTTGGCGGTTGGATCGGCGCAGACGCAGGCCGTGACGCGCAAGCCACTTCTAGTACGGCTGCAGGCGCCGCGATTCTTGGTGGAACGGGATCGCGTTGCGATCGCCGCGATCGTCCAGAACGATCTTTCGAAAGATCAGGAAGTGGAGGTGCGGCTGGAGATCGATGGCCAGACCCAGCTGGACCTAGCCGAAGGGGAAACAGCGGTCCGCAAAGTGAAAGTGGCAGCTGGTGGTCAGGAGCGGATCGACTTCCTCTGCCGCGCGCTAGCGGAGGGGACTCCGAAGGTGCGTGTCTTTGCCACGGCAGCCGACGGGCAGGATGCCACCGAGCTGTCGTTGCCGGTGCTGGTGCGAGGATTTTTGTTGACTGACAGTTTTGCTGGAACGTTGCGAGGCCAGCAGCGTGAGGGGAAGGCAAAGCTGGTGGTTCCGGAAAAACGGCGTTCCGATCAATCGCGCCTAGTGGTTCGTGTGTCGCCCAGCTTGGCTGCTGCGATGGTCGATGCGCTGCCGTACCTAGCCGATTATCCCTACGGCTGCACCGAACAGACGCTGAACCGTTTCCTTCCGACGGTTATCACCCGCAAGACGCTGCAGCAGATGCAGGTCGATCTGGCATCTCTAGCGAAGGAACGGGCCAATCTGAATGCCCAGGAGATCGGCAACGCGGCGGATCGAGCCAAGCAATGGAAGCGATGGCCTAGGGAGGCGGTCTACGATGAGGCGATTGTCGACGACATGCTGAAGACGGGGCTGCGGCGGTTGGCGGACATGCAGAATTCGGATGGTGGCTGGGGTTGGTTCAGCGGGGTAGGAGAGCAGAGTTACCCTCACACGACCGCTGTCGTCGTGCGTGGTCTACTTGCGGCTCGCGATGCCGATGTCCCGGTGGTTCCCGATCTAGTCGACCGCGGCCTAGCGTGGTTGGCTCAATACCAAGCGAAGGAGAAAAACCGGCTGCTGGGTTTAGACCTTCCCGAAGACAAACGGAAGGAAGCGATCCAGTTTCGAACGCCGGATAATCTCGATGCGCTGATCTGCCATGTGCTGGCGGAAGCGGGCCAGATCGACCCGCAGATGGTGGAGATCCTCTACGATCGACGGCAGTCGCTGAATGTCTACGGCAAGGCGTTGCTGGCGATGGTGACGCATCGTGCCGGCAGTCAGGAGCAGACCGCCATGCTGCGGAGGAACATCGAGCAACTGCTGGTGCAGGATGAGGAAAACGAAACAGCTTTTCTGCGTGATGGCAGTCCCTACTGGTACTGGTATGGAAACCCGATCGAAGGAGCGGCAACCTATCTGAAACTGCTCACGCGAATCGATCCGAAGGGACCGACCGCACCGCGTCTGGTCAAGTATCTGCTCAATCAGCGCAAAGCCGACTCGTACTGGTCCAGCACTCGGGATACGGCGCTGGTGGTGGAAGCCTTTGCAGATTATCTGGAGGCGACAGGCGAGACAGCGCAGTCTAGCCAGGTGGAGGTCCTGCTGGGAGGAAAACGCCTCGGTTCGCTCGCGTTCACCCCCAAGACACTTTGGACTGCACCCAACACGATCGAGATCGAGGGGGATGCGGTTCCCGGAGGAGATCAAGAACTGACACTGGTGCGCACCGGGGATGGTCCGATCTATTGGAATGCTTATGCCACCTACTTCACCCAGGAAGACCAGATGCCGGAGGCAGGTTTGGAGCTGAAGATCCGCCGGAATTACTACCTGCTGAAACCCAAGGCGAAGGATTTGACACTGGCCAATGAAAAAGGGGGTGTCGAGGCGGCGCAGCAGTTGGGTTGGGAGCGGATTGATCTGGAGCAGGCAAGGCAGCTGCCAAGCGGAAGCCAAGTGGAAGTGGAGCTGATTGTTGAGAGCAAGAACGACTACGAGTACCTGATGATCGAGGATCGCAAGCCGGCCGCTTTGGAGCCGATCGATTTGCAGAGTGGGTACGTGCAGACCGACGGGCTGTTTGCTTATCGGGAGCTGCGCGACCAGCAAGTGGTCTTTTTCCTGAGAACGATCGATCGCGGCGTCCATTCGCTGCGATATCGTGTGCGGGCTGAAGCACCGGGAGAGTTCACCTCGCTTCCAGCTCGCGTCAGCGCCATGTACGCTCCCGAACTGATCGGCAGTTCGGCCAATCGGCAGATCGAAGTGGTGGACGTTCCTTAGTCGATATCGACGTCGACCGAATCGATCGCTCGCTGGAGAGGCGTCGGATCGAAGATAAAGTCTAAAAGCTAGGCAGGAGAAGATCGATGGCGTTGCAGATACCGCTGGCCGATGGCGCAGCGATGCCCGCAGTAGGACTGGGGCTTTGGAAGATCGATCGAAAGGATACCGCGCAGCGCGTTGTCGATGCGGTCGCGTGTGGTTATCGCCATCTGGATGGCGCCTGCGACTATGGGAATGAAAGCGAGGTAGGGGAGGGGATAGGAAGGGTATTGCGGGGTGGTCAGGTGGCCCGCGAGAAACTCTGGGTCACCAGCAAGCTATGGAATACCTACCATCGACCCGAGCATGTGCGGGGAGCGATCGAGCGGACGCTGCGCGACCTGCAGCTCGAATCGCTAGATCTCTACCTCATCCACTTTCCGATCGCGCTGCGTTACGTCGATCCAGAGACGCGGTATCCCCCGGGCTGGGTGCATGATCCGGACGCGAAGGAGCCGAGGATGGAACCCGATGGGGTGCCGATCGCCGAGACATGGGGGGCGATGGAGCGATTGGTGGAGCGGGGGCTGACGCGCTACATCGGGGTCAGCAATTTCGGGGTCTCGCTGATTCGAGATCTTCTTTCGCAGGCGACGATTCGGCCGGCGGTGCTGCAGGTGGAATCGCATCCCTATCTGGTGCAGTCCAAGCTGCTGCGCTATTGCCAGCAGGAGCAGATCGCCATGACTGCGTTTTCTCCGCTTGGGGCCGGATCTTATGTACCGCTGGGGATGGCGACGGCAAGCCAGTCGGTGCTGGAGGATCCCATCGTGCACGCGATCGCGCAGGCCTGCGACCGCACTGCGGCTCAGGTCGTGTTGCGCTGGGGCGTTCAGCGCGGGACGGCGGTGATCCCAAAGACCAATTCCATCGATCGCCTGCGGGAGAATTTGGCGATCGACGACTTCTCGCTCAGCCAGTCCCAAATGGAGGCGATCAGTGGGCTCGATCGCAACCAGCGGTTCAACGACCCCGGGGACTTCTGCGAGAAAGCATTCGGTCGATTCTTTCCGATCTACGAATAGGTGGAATCATAAAGGCAGGGCCATCTGGCAATTCTTTGGGCTGATGGCAACCCACGGCTACGCCGAATCCCAGAGGGAACAAAAAAACAGCCGGCCTGGGAGGCCGGCTGTGGAATGGCTGGATCGATACCGAGAGTGCGTTCAATGCGCCGGGGCGCTGCCTCCTTCGATCGATGTGTCGACCTTGGGGGGATGGAAGAAGACGGCCAGGGCGATAGCCGCCAAGGTCGCGACCGCTGTTGGGAAGAGGAACATGTTTCGGTAATCGACTTTGCCTTCCGTCGTGGTGAAGACATTCTGCAGCAGCCATGGGCACAGCGAATTGGCCACCAGAGCGCCGACTCCCAGGATCATCACATTGAATAGCCCTTGAGCGCTGCTACGGACATTCTTGGGGAAGTAGGCATCGACGAAGATGTAAACCGTGGCAAAGAAGAAGGCATAGCAGACGCCATGCAAGATCTGGATCAGGATGATCAGCCCCGGGTTCTGCGGGAAGAGTGCGTAGACCAGGAATCGAATCGCATGACCCAGCACCCCAACGATCATCGTCCAGCGCCAGCCGAGATTCTTCAGCGTCACCCCAAGAACAAACATCGTCAGGATTTCCGCGATCTGACCGACGCTCATCACCGGCATCACCCAGTTGCCGGGAATTCCGACGCCACCAGCTTCCTTGGTGGCTGAGAGGAACTGACCGGTCCAATTGAAGTAGCAGTTGTGGACGAAGGCATCCAGGAAGGTCACCAGCCACAGTACCAGCACGAAGGGGTGCTTGAGCAGTTTGACTGCTTCCATCCAGGCGAGGCCTTCTTCTGGGTTGTTCGATTTCTTGGGAGGGGTGTGCGGGAGAGTCAGGCTGAAGGCGGCCAAAAGCAACGAGGCGATACCGGCGACGACGAAGGTCCACTTCGTCGCATCGGTCAGTGCGCTTCCTTGAAGACCGCTTCCCAGCACCGTACCCAGCCAGCTGACAAAGCCCTGCGGGTTGGCAGCTTTCACCTTGGCCCAGTCGACCAGGATGAAGGTGAATGGCCAGGCGGCCAAAATCCAGCCGATGGTACCACCCATCCGCACCAAACCAAATTCCTTCGCCGTATCGGTCATGTTGGCGAAGGCGATCGAGTTGGTGATCGATATCGTGGGGACGTACAGCAGGCAGTGGATCAGCATGAAGAGGAAGAAAGGCCAGAAGTCACGAGTGAAGCCGCAGGCGAGGATCGCGAGGCCCCCGATCAGATGGCTGAATGCTAAAAACTTCTCCGCTGCGAAATTGCGGTCGGCGAATTGGTTGCTGAAAAACATCCCGATGATCGCTGCGATCGGGAAGGCATTCAGGATCCACGACTGCTGAGAAGAGGAAAAGCCGAGAGCAGGAAGGTAGCCGAAGATCAGCGGCAACCAGGCGCCCCAGATGAAGAACTGGAGCACCATCATTAGAAAGAGCTTCCAGCGGATGGCCGAGCGGTTGGTGTTGGCGGTGGGATCCATCATGAACTATCACCCTAACAAGGAATCGAGAGGTGGGGCGCAACGCGAGGTGCGCGATCGCCGGTGGCGAGCGTGCATCTGTCCGACCCGAGGGATGGGAGGAAATCTGGGGACGGAGTTCCCAGGAACCAATAGCCAGAAAAATAGCATTTTTCCTCTGGCAGTATGCGCGGTGAACGAGTGAAGTCAAAACGCACACCTGTGGAAAAGTTGTTTTCCGACCGAGGCTGTCGAGCGATATGTCCTGAAAGATGCCGAAGATTTGACGATTAGGCGATCGCTTTGGATGAGACCGGTACTCAGGTTCAAATTTTCGTTTTCACGCTCAAAAAAGAGAAAACGGTTGAGATTAACCGGAATCCCTCATAAAACCAAAGGAACGCCTTTGAGGGATCAAGGTGCGCCCTTTGCGGCTGATGCGATAACCACCTAGTGGCCAGGGAACAGGGCGCCCGATTGAGGCATGTTTTTCAGACGCCAGTGGATTGCAGGAACGGATCCGTTGGTTGATGGATCGGTGATCGAAGCAGTTATTGCTTTTCATTTTTTCTTCAGCAGGTGATTTCATGGCGAGCAAAAGTTGGGGTTGGGATCTGGCCAGACGTCGTCGACAGCGGACCCGAGTCAGAAAGCTAGAAGTGCAGGCTTTGGAGGCGCGACGATTGATGGCGACCGACCTGGCAGGTGCTTTGGGAGGGAGCATTGCGAGCGATCCGATAGGCGGAGTTCCCGTTCCCGGTGATTCGCCAGTGGAAATGAAGCAGGCAGCAGCGACCAAAATTGGCGGCCTCCTTTCTGGACTGTACCTCAGCCAGCAGCCTGCAGGTGGACTGACTCGAGCAGAAACTCGACTGGTGGAGCAGGCCGAGTCGTCCAAGGATCTGTTTCGCGTGAAGGATGGTCAGGTGCTGATCCATGCTTCGAGCAATGGCAACCTGCTTCAATTGCAGAACGATATTCAGGCGCTGGGAGGACGTGTCACCGGATCTGCTGGCAACCAGGTATCGGCATGGGTTCCGATCGCGAAACTGACGCAGTTGGCTCAAACCCCCTCACTCGATCAGGCGCGCCCTTCGATGGCGCGCACCAACGTAGGGGCTACCACTTCGCAAGCCGATATCGCCATGCATGTAGACACTGCGCGGGCTGCCTACGAGATCGATGGTGCCGGGGTCACTATTGGAGTGCTTTCGGACAGCTACGACTTTGATGGCAACCCCTTTTCGTCGGCCGCCCTGGATATCGCCACGCGCGACCTTCCCGCCGCAGGCGTTCAGGTGCTTGATGAATCCGATTCCGAGGGGATCGACGAAGGGCGGGCGATGCTGCAGTTGATCCACGACCTGGCGCCAGGTTCGGCACTACAGTTTCACACGGCCTTTGATGGTGCTGCCTCCTTTGCGGAGGGGATCGTCGATCTGGCCAACGCCGGGTCAGATGTGATCGTCGACGACATTATTTATCTTGATGAGCCATTCTTCCAGGACGGACCGATTGCTCAGGCTGTCGACGAAGTAGTTGGTCGTGGCGTTCCCTACTTTTCCAGCGCTGGCAACAACGGTCGAAACAGCTGGGAGGGTCAGGGAACCGACTGGGTGGTCGATGAAAACGCCGACATGACGAACTGGCAATTCGTTGACTTTGACCGAGGTCCCGACACCGATCTTTACCAGCGTATCTATGTACCGGTGAACTCCTATGGAATCTTTGTGCTTCAGTGGGATGACCCGTTTGCGTCGATTGATGCAGCTAGTCCGGGAGCGGATGCGGACCTCGATTTCATGGTCTTTGGCGACGTCGCGCAGCCGGATTTGAGTTCGATGATCTCGGTTTCTTGGGATTTCAATGTGGCCGCTGATCCACTGGAGATTCTGGAGTTTTTCAATGACGGCACAAACGATTTCGATCTGGATGGATTGCCTGACGAATATTTCCAGATCGGGATTGGATCGTTCATTCCCGAGACGATCAATCTCCCGGGATTGGTGAAGTACGTTTACTTTACCGACGCACTGCAGATCGAAGAATTTGATACCAGGAGCGGCAGCGCGTACGGTCATGCCAATGCGTCATCGGCGTTGGCGGTGGGGGCTGCGTTTTACGGCGACACCCCAGAGTATGGGCAGAGTCCACCGCTTCCAGAGCCCTTCACGTCTGCCGGTGGGATTTCGATTCTGATGCGGCCCGATGGAAGTCGATACTTCCGCCCCCAGACGCGGTCGACTCCCGATTTCACTGCTGTCGATGGAACCAACACGACATTTTTCGGCGAGGACGTCGAAGGCGATGGATTCCCGAACTTCTTCGGGACTTCAGCCGCCGCCCCCCATGCTGCGGCGGTAGCGGCGCTGATGATGGAAGTGGTGGGTGGTCCTGGAGTGGCAACTCCAGCGCAGATTCGAACCAGCCTAGTTCAGTCATCGATCGATATGCTGTCTCCTGGCTTCGATAACGATACCGGATGGGGATTAATCGATGCCCAGGGTGCGGTGGACAACATCGTTGGAGTCCTCGGGCTGCCGAAGGATTATGGCGATGCGCCCAACAGTTATGGGACCAGCCTGGAAGTCGATGGAGCGCGACATGAGAAGCGGAAGCCGATTCTTGGTGAGAAGCGGGATACCGAGAAGGATGCTTTCCCAAGCACCAACGCGCTTGGTGATGATGCCAACTCGCTGGATGATGAAGATGGTGTCATCTTCACATCGGCACCGCTCTTCAACAAACCGCTCAACCAGAGAGTCTTTGCGTTTGAAGGAGGGGTACTGAATGCCTGGTTCGATTTCAACCGAAACGGCATCTTCGAACCGTCTGAGCATTTGTTGCAGGAGGTAGCGCTCGATCCAGGCGTCAACGAACTGTCGGTACTGGTGCCCCAGACGGCTAGAGAAGGAGCGACGTTCATTCGATACCGTCTGACGGGAGGAGCCGGACAGGGCAACACTCCAACCGGTTTGGCGGCCAACGGGGAAGTTGAGGATTACGTGGTGACCGTTCGTGCGCTGCCGCCTGCACCACTGAATGACTCCGTGGTCATCAACGGCTCGTTCACCAACCCGAACCGGTCGGGGATCAGCACCGTGCAGTTCCGTTACAACCAGCCGGTGGTGGTGCCCGATAAGAGCGTGCTGCGAGTGATCAATCGCACCACCGGTCAGATGGTACCGATGGATCGCGTATCGCTCACCGGCAACGGGACGCCTTATCTGACTTGGAATTTTGCTGAAGTGCCTTACCTATCGATGCCCAACGGTTGGTACACCTACGAACTGTCCGGGGATCAGGTAACCAGTCCGGAAGGAGCGGTGGTGGGAGGCATCCTCGCCGGATCGTTCCATCGACTGCGAGGCGATGTCAACGGGGACCGGAAGGTCAACAGCACCGACACGCGCCTGGTGGAAACCAGCCAGAACAACGCTCCTGGGCTGGCGTACCGGCCAGCTGACGCCAACGGCGATGGCAGGGTTACCAGTGCGGACGTATCGTTTGTCAACGCATTTCTGAACCCAACCGGCTTGCCGGTCCTGCCGCTGGATTTCGGCGACGCTCCCGAGACGACCGCGACGAAGTACCCCGTCCGGTTGGCGCGGAATGGTGCCCGCAATGTGGTGACGGAGTCTTTGCGTCTGGGCAACACGATCGATGCCGAAACCGATGGACGGCCCAACAGCACGGCGACCGGGGATGGTGCCGACGAGGATGGGGTGACATTGCCACGGTTGACGATCGGGACTACGGTCAACCTGACGGTGGCGGTCAAGGCACCACCAGAGACGCGCGCTCATCTCAATGCATGGGTCGATTTCAATCGCGACGGCGATTGGGATGACGCGGGTGAACGGATTGCTGAGAACCTGCCGGTCTTCGATGGCAACAACTTTGTGTCGCTGGTCATTCCTTCGGGGCTTGCCGCCGGCAATGTCTTTGGACGGTTCCGATTGACCACGCTTGCCGGTTATGGCTATGCAGGGTTTGCGGCCGACGGGGAAGTGGAAGACTACGCGATGCCACTAGTCACCCCATCGCTGCCTCCGGGGGGTCTGGGATTCACTCAGGCGGCACCTGGTGTCGGATCGATGAATGTCTCGACCGGCCGCGCGGTCCAGGGTGCTTCCGCTGGATTGGTGAAGGCTGGTTTGATTCCAGAAGGGGAATCCAGTCGGCCGGCATCTGGTGTTAGCGCCCCGGGCCTGGGTGCCAGTGGGACCACATCGGCTCCGTCGATCAACTCCTCCGGCGACTCGCTAGACGCGGTGGCGCTCGATCGGTGGTTCCAGCAACTGGGTCGTCGACGAACCAACGGGCGCATCTAAGTTGGCTTGCTCTTGAGAAAAAGAAAACTCTTCTGGCCGGCGTCGTATCAGCGACCCGGCCAGTTTTTTTGTGTTTCTGTTTCCCGATGAGGCGACCGGTGGGACAGCAAAGTGGCGGTGATGGATTCCCCTGAACTGCCGTTGCTGAGGTGGGAATAGTTCGAACGATGGCAGGTTGTCTTCGATAGAAACATTGCAGTCGTCGGTTGGTTGGAGATAAAGTGAGGTGAAGTTGCACCTCCGTCCATTCCCTTTCCGTTGCCTCGGTTGGAGATCCGGCGATGACCGGCAAGCGCATGCAGGAAATCGAGCCATCCGACGCCATGCGAAGCTGTCGCGGGCCGATGCGGCGTCGTACGTTCCTGGAGTTAGGAGGGCTTGGGATCGGCGGACTGGGCCTGGCCGATCTGCTTAGGGCCCAAGATGCTTCTAGAGACGCAGGGAAGCCGTTGAAAGATCGAGCGGTCATTTTCATCTGGCTTCCTGGTGGTCCTCCGCACATGGAGACCTACGACATGAAGCCTGGCGCGCCGGTAGAGTACCGAGGGCTTTTCAGGCCGATCAAGACGAACGTCAGCGGAATCGATCTCTGTGAATTGCTACCGATGCATGCGCGGTGCGCTGACAAGTACACGATCATCCGAAGTTGCCATCACCAGTTTTCTGATCATGGTGGGGGCCACAAGCGATTTCTGACTGGTCGCATTCCGGCCAGTCCTGTCGACTTCGTGAACGATTCGCCATCGGTGCTCAGCGTCGCGCAGAAAATGCTGAGCCGACCTAGAGAACCGTTACCCGCCTGCATCGCCGGTGTCGACGGAGGCCGTGGGGGCGTCGACACGTTCTCCTTTGGTTCGGCCTACCTGGGACCGGCTCATATTCCCTTCATTGTCGACGCCGACCCCAATGCAGCGGATTTCCAGGTCCGAAACATCGGCATCACTCCGGAGATGGAGCACCGTTTGGCCGATCGTCTGGAGTTGCTACAGGGGCTGGATCGGTTTCGTCGAGAAATCGATTCCAGTGGCATCATGGAGGCGATGGATTCCTTCGGCCAGCGAGCCTTGACGATGCTGACATCGCAGCAGGTTCGCGATGCGTTCGATCTGACTCGCGAACCGGATGCCGTCCGCGATCGCTATGGCAGGCACACATACGGTCAGCGGGGGTTGCTTGCGCGACGGTTGGTGGAGGCGGGGTCCCGTTTTGTGACGATGGTCTGGGAGAATCCAAATGATCCCAGGGGAATGCCAAAAAACTGCACCTACAATTGGGACTCGCACGCGGTCAATTGCGATCTGTTTGCTGATTCGCGTTGGCGTTTTCCGTATTACGATCAAGCGCTGACGGCGCTAATCGAAGATCTGTACCAGAGGGGACTGGATCGTGATGTACTCCTGATCGCTACGGGTGAATTTGGCCGTACGCCCCGGATCAATGAAACGAAGGGGTCGCAAACGGGAGTGATGCAACCGGGCCGCGATCACTGGCCCGATGCGATGTCGATGCTGATCAGTGGTGGCGGTATCCGGACCGGACAGGTCATAGGAGCGACCAACGCTCGAGGGGAGCATCCGGTAGAAAGGCCGCTATCTCCAAACGATCTGTGGGCCACCGTCTATCGATTTCTCGGGATCAACTACGAAGAGAGCTTTTTGGATCACCAGGGCAGGCCGATGCCGATTCTCCCCTTTGGTGAGCCGATCCGAGAGTTGATCTCCTGATCGCAGGGGGGCATCGCTTGTTGGCAGCGATTTCTCAAGCGACGCTTGGTGCCGTTCAGGCTGGTATGCAGGCATGAATGCGGCAGATGGTGGCGACTTCGGATGCTGGAGATAAAGAAAGCCGCATCGGTGATGCGTCATGCAGGTGGAGTCCAGGGAGGGGATCCATCGCTTTGGTTTACTTCGGCAACTTGCCATCTCGCACCATTTCTTCCCACTGATCGATCAGCGGCCAGTCGATGGCGCAGGTGCCAAAATCGGCCATGTGCAGATAGCCTTTGAGGCGATCGATCGTGCGATTGATCATCGCCGGATCGCGACGGAAGTAAGGCCCGTGGGAAGGTAGCAGCCAAGTCACATCGCTGTCGCGAATCCGCTCCAGGGATTCGATGAAGTGGGGAATATTGCTGCCGTGGTGTGCATCGATGGCACCGACGCAGCCATCCCGATAGATGTTGTCCCCGCTGAACAGCAGATCCCCTAGCCGAAAGGCCAGTTGGCTGTCGGCGTGCCCCGGAGTGCTCCAGACTTCCAGTTCCAAGCTGCCGATCTTGATGACATCGCCGTCCTGAACCAAATGCTCGCACGTCACCTTGGGCATTTCCATCGAGATGCCTTGGGCTTCGACTTCGGCGAAGGTCTGCAATCGATCCCCCTCGGCCAGCAAACGAGCAGCCTTCGGGTGAGCCGTCAGGGAGGTTTTGAGAATCTGTTTGGCGGCGGCAAACCCTTGCCCGTGATCGACATCGGCGTGCGTGGCGATCAGAGTTTTGCACTTGGACAGGGGGAAGTCCATCTGGCGAATCAGCTCGATAATCTCTTCCACGCCATCCTGGTAACCGATATCGATTAGTGCCCATTCGTCGCCATCGTGGATCAGATAGACGTTGCAGCCGATCAGTTGGCCGGCCTGAACATTCATTTCGAGGACGTTGGGGAAGATCGGTTTGCGAGCGAGCATGATCCGGTTGAGCCTTGGGAATCAGAATGCTGAGAAAAGCAGGGGCTGAGCACCCCGTCGAACGATTGTGACACGTTCCCGTCGATCCCAAAAGGGGCGGGGTTGACAAGTGGGGTTCGTGCGCCGTTGGGTGAGGGACGGCCGATCATTCTGGCCGAGCCTCAGAACGGTTGTTTTCCACCACTTCTTCACGCCACGAATGCAGCAATCCTTCACGATAGCTTGGGAATCGAAACTCTCTTCCCGTATCCTCCATCAAAAGGCGAGGATCAATCCGTTTGCTCCCCAACCTTCGGGAAGGTTCCGATGGTGGATCCCGGGGTGGTGCGAAAACGGGAGAGGGAAGTCCTTGTTGATCAGCGATCCATCGATAGTAATCGGATCTCGTCACCGGATGGCCGTCGCTAACGCAGTAAAGTGGTTTCGGGGAGGGATGTCGTAGCAGATCCAGGACGATGCGAGCGATGTCATCGCGATGGATCAGGTTCAGGAATCCTTCAGGATGCACTTCGAGTGCTTCTCCAGCACGCAGCTTCTGGAGATTCGGTGTTCGATTGGGGCCGTAGATTCCCGCCAGTCGAAGGATCGTCGATCGCTTGGAGTACATGCTTTCCCGTATCCACTTTTCACCCGCTGCGGCATTGATCGCGCCAGGGCGATCAGGAGCAATCGGGGACGATTCATCAACCCAGGGATGTGCACTGGAAGAGCTGGTGGCCGATCGGAGATCTTTTTGCCCATAGACGCCCGTCGTCGACAGATAGATGCAGCGGCGGGCGGAGCGAGCGAGGGATGGGAGGCTACGAGCGAGTCCTTCAGGATGGACCTGCTGGGCATTTTGCCCCGGTGCGACGTGATGGCTGACGGCGATCAGAACCGCGTCGACAGGGGAGTCGACGGAAGGGACCGGATCCCGGTTCCAGTCGTAGACAATCGCTCTGACTCCCGAGGATTCCAGGCGTTGGGCTGAGCCTTCCGACCGTGTGGTTGCGGTGACGCGCCAGTGGTTTGCCAACGCTTCTCTGGCGACAGCCTGTCCGACGTAGCCGCAGCCCAGAACAAGAAGATGAGGATTGTCGGTCACAGGGAGTTCCGCTCCGTCGATGCCAAGTGCCACCCAAGTGTCCAGCCGCGACAGGCAAAGCACCACCTTTTGGTTGACTCCGATGCAAGAATCGTAGGTTGCAGTCAATCGTACCACGGTTGCCGGTTTGGCCGGTTGTAGGGGATAGGGGCCTGGGGAGTCGGGAAATCCTCAAATCCGGCGCGGGAATTCTCAAGTCAAGCGGTTTACAATGAGGCTCGTGTGGAAGGGTGAGGCGAACCAGCCGTCGGCGCCGCAGTGCCAACGGTGTTTGGTAGACCTTCGATATCGCTCACATCGATCGGCTGTCGAGCCTTGTTGGTTGGCCGGTCTGGATCGACAGGTCGGGGAGGAAGCAGTGGCACATTTGAAACGCCAACTGGCGAATCGCGAGATTCGCATCGACAACCCGTCCCCGGTTCGCGGACCTCGTATGGCCAAGCGACCTGCCAGTTGGTGGGAGTTGCACACGACGTTTGGTCCCAGGCCATGGACCCTGCTCGCCGGGATCGATCCGATTTGGAGCAAGCTGGCGGTGGGCCTCGGGCTCTGGCTGGTCTGGAGCCTCTTATTGGGATCGCAGTGGGCGTGGTCCCAGACGGTGACTGTTCCACAGAGCTCCTCCAAGACAACCGCCGATCGCAGTTCGGAAACCCCGTTTGTCGATGCCACCGCCGAGGTGATTCGTTTGTCGCCGGCTTCTCCGGATGTCTCCAGTCCCGCAGCAGTTCAGGCAGCCAGCGCCACCCTACCCAAGCGGCCGCCTGGCAGCACCTTCTTGCCACTGGAAAATGGATTGGATCGCCTTTTCCAAGGGCAGGAGCCGAGGTCGGTCGGGGAGTTGATGGCGCTGCAGAAGCAACAAGCCAAGGTGGCGGAGAAGATTCAAAAGGTCACCGTCAACGTCCAGCAAGGAATGGCGCAGGGAAGTGGAGTTCTGGTGACGGCCGATGGATATGTCCTAACTGCCGCGCACGTCGCGGGCAAACCGATGCGCGATGCCTGGGTGACGCTTTCGGACGGAAAGCGCCTGCGAGCCAGAACCTTGGGGATGAACCGCCATATGGATGCGGGACTGGTCAAGATTGTCGATTTCGCCGGTTTGCCTCACGCCTCACTGGGCAGTTCCACTGATCTGCGTGAAGGACAGTGGTGCATCGCAGCCGGGCATCCAGGCGGGTGGCAATCCAATCGACCACCGGTCATTCGCGTCGGCAGGCTGCTTGAGAATCTCTCCACGACGCTGATCACCGATTGCCCATTGATCGGTGGAGACAGCGGAGGTCCTTTGTTCGACCTCGAAGGAAAGCTGATCGGGATTCATAGCCGAATCGGTTCCGATATTCAGGACAACATGCATGTTCCGATCGATATCTACCGCGATCATTGGGATCGCATGGCCGACGGGGATGCGTGGGGCACACTCCCCGGATACAAGCCGGTGATTGGAGTGCTCGGGAAAAAAGACGATCCCGCTCCAATCATCGAGACGGTGGTCGAGGGAAGTCCAGCCGAAAAGGCAGGACTTGAGGCTGGAGATCGCATTCGCAAGTTCCAAGGGGCTGCGATCGAAACGTTTCAGGATCTGATCCTGGCAGTCGAGGGCACCATGCCGGGAGACCGAGTGCGCGTTGAACTCCTGCGAGGCGATCGGGTAATGGAGGTGACGATCATCGTGGGAGTTCATCATCCATGAACTCTTCGCCTAGCAACCGTCGAGCGAGATTCTTGATAGATCGCGGGGTGATGGAGTGAAGGCACTTTCGTTCATGCTCTTAAGAGGAGTCCTGCTGGTGGTGGCCATCGGATGGCTGACCTACCGCACCCAACACCCTGGTCCAGCCCTTTCCAGCCTTCATTCCTGGTGGCGGATGCAGGGGACCGCTTGGCTAGACCAAGCGAAGGCTCTGGCCGAAAGAACTTCTCTGGCCGAAAAGACTTCTCTGGCCGAAAGAACAGCAGGGAATGGCGGATCGAGCGACAGGTACAAGACCGAGTCGCAGCGGAAGGAGCCGAAAGCCGATACGGTGGACGGCAATCTGGGTTCGGTCCGGGAACTGGTGCAGTGGATTCAGCAACCGCTGGGGGGACCCAGTTTGCTAGAAGGTCTGATGCCCTCGCCGACGCGCTACCAGAAGATGCATTACAACGTGCTGCAAGCGTTCAAGGAAGCTGTTGGCAACCAGTGGATGGCGACGGTCCGTGTGCTGGGATCTGGGCAGCCGATCGCCATGGGTGCGATCGTTCGCGAGGATGGGTTTGTGGTCACCAAGGCCAGCGAACTGGCGGGGGATCTGCTGGAGTGCCGTCTGTACGATGGGACAAGGGTGAAGGCCAGCCGCCGGGCAGTTCGAAGCGATCTGGATCTCGCGCTGCTGAAGATCGAACGCACGGGCCTGCCGGTGGTGGAGTGGACCGGCAGTACCGTCCCGGTCATCGGTAGCTGGACTGCTTCCACCGATGTGCGCGCCATGCCGATGTCGATTGGAGTGATCAGTGTCGCCCCCAGGCCAATCCAGCCCGAACGCGCGGTGATGGGAATTTCGTTCGATTGGACGGGTGAAGGGAATGTCATCACCAAAGTGCTCTCCGGTAGCGGCGCCGACCAGGCGGGGATGCTGGACGGGGATCTACTTCTGAAGATCGATGGCATCACGCTGACCTCTCGCCAGCATCTGCTGGAACGCGTGGCATCGATGAAGGCCGGGGAATGGGTCGAGGTGGAGTTCCAGCGATCGGACACCGTCGATCATGTGCGAGTCCGACTGATGGATCTCAGCAGCAACCTGCTGGATCCAGCAGAAATGGAGGTCAACGGAAAGGTGAGCGCTAGAGCCAGTGGGTTTCCATCGGTCTTCCAGCACGATACCGTTTTGTCGCCCAATCAATGCGGCGGTCCTTTGGTTGATCTCGAAGGGAAGGCAGTGGGGCTGAATATCGCTCGAGCCGGTCGCGTCTCCAGTTACGCTCTGCCCGCCGACATCGTCGTGGCCGCTGTCGATCAAATGCTGAAGGAAATCCCAGTAGCAATACCCCAGCAAGTGCTTAAGCCTGCCCTCATGCCCTAAGTTCCCCGCCGCCCGTTCTTCCTCTTCCTCGTGCTCGTAATGCGCGAATCGGACGCCGAGTTTTCATCCAGGCGTCGAGTACGAGTACCGGCAAGTCGCCTTCGGCGTTCCGGCCTGAGTTCGATTACGACGAGGAGCGAGCGATGCTACCGATCGCTTCGCACCGAAGCCGGCTCATAAACCCCTCATCGATTAGGGAGCTACCAGTTGCCCAGCGGCCCGGCGCTGCCTGCCGCTGGTTTTGGTCAGCGAATCCCCCAGTGCGCTTCGCCATCGGGCAACTTCTTCCTGTAGCAACTGGGCCACCTCGGGGTAATCCGCGATGCAATTGGTTGTCTCGGAAGGATCCTGTTCCAGGTCAAAAAGTGAAAGAGGTGCTTCCAGGGTGTCGTAGGCGATCGGCATGCCGTCGTCGCGACCTTGTCGTCCTTGGAGAGATCGGTAGCGATGGGGTAACACCAGTTTCCATCGTTCGGTGCGCACCGCATGCAGTTCGTTGTTCAAAAAGTAGTAGGGGAGGCTGGTGTGAGGCGACGGGCCGTTGGCATCGCCGGACAGCAGAGAGCCGAGAGGCTTCCCGTCGATGGGAAGATTTGGAACCTGGGTACCAGTCAGGGTGGCGATCGTAGGGAACAGGTCGATGGTGGAGGCGAGTCGATCGCAGGTGGTGTCGGCAGGGATTTGGCGTGGCCATCGCGCGATCAGGGGGACGCGCATGCCACCTTCCCAGCAGGTGCCCTTGCCCTCCCGGAATACTCCTGCCGATCCCGCATGCGAACCATAGCTCAGCCAAGGTCCGTTGTCGCTGGTGAAAAAGACCAGCGTGTTGTCGTCCACGTGGAGATCTTTTAGCTTCTGGAGGATGCGTCCCACCGAAGCATCGACTTCGCGCAGCACATCGCCGAAGGGGCCGCGCGGACTGGTTCCCTGAAATGGTTTGCCGGCAAACAGCGGCACGTGGACCATGGTGTAGGGAACGTAGAGGAAGAAGGGTCCTTTCCCCGCACTTGCCTCCAGAAAGGCTTCAGCGCGCTGGGTGTACTGCTCGGTGAGCGACACTTGGTCCTCGGCGGTGACATCGGCATCGACCACGGTTTCATTTTCGAAGAGAGGCAGCGGCGGAAATCCGTTCCGACGCTGAGGGGCATCAGGCGGGAGATTCACCACATCAGGGTGAAATGGCCACATGTCGTTCGAGTAAGGAAGGCCGAAGTAGGAATCGAAGCCGTGGCGAGTCGGGAGGAATTGGGGATGATGCCCGAGATGCCATTTGCCGATGCATGCCGTCCGATAGCCTCGCCCCTTGAGCAGTTCGGCCATCGTCGTCTCACCGTCGTTTATACCGATCTTCGACTGCGGTCCCAATGCGCCGAAGATGCCGATCCGTTCGTGGATGCATCCGGTCATCAGGGCAGCTCGCGAGGCGCTGCAGACGGGGGAGGAGACAACAAAGTCGGTGAATCGTCTTCCCTCGCGCGCCATCTGGTCGAGGTTGGGTGTCAGATCGGAGTCGCCTCCAAAGCACCCTACATCGGCGTATCCCAGGTCATCGACGAACAGCAGAACGACATTGGGAGGTTCTTCAGCCGGGTCAGCCGCGAGAAGGGGATGCGCCAGGATGGTGAAACCTACTAGAAGCCATGCAGTGAAAAAACGGGAGGCAGTTCGAAGCGCACGGGGGAGCATGGTTGAAAACTCCTGGTGTCGAGAGGGAGGGCATGCCAGGGTAGGGGGGCGATGGAGGTCGTCGTCGGGAAGAAGCCATCTTATACTGAGTGGACTTGCCACGGTTTTTGCACTGCGATCGATTGGGGTGCAGGGTAGGGAACCATTGGATATGTGTTGGTGCTCAGAGCAAAGGACGAATGCGATGAATCAGGTGTGCCGCTGGGGATTTTTGTCGACCGCAGGAATTGGGAAGAAGAACTGGCGAGCGATCCGTCGCAGTGGAAACGGTCAGGTGGTGGCGGTAGCCAGTCGCAAGCGATCGTCAGCACAGGGGTTCATCGACGAGTGCCAGCAGTGGGAGCCATTTGGGCCGGAGCCCCAGGCGGTCGAAGGCTATCAGGAACTGATCGACCGGCCTGACATCGATGCCATCTACAATCCGCTACCGACCGCTCTGCGCAAAGAATGGACGCTCAAGGCGATTGCTGCAGGAAAGCATGTGCTGGGTGAAAAGCCGGCGGGGGTGCATGCGGGGGACGTCGAGGAGATTCTCGCGGCCGCCAAGGCCAAGGGGGTACAGTACATGGACGGTGTCATGTTCATGCACTCGGGGCGACTGCTTCATCTGCGTCAGGTGCTGGACGAAGGGAGTACGATCGGTGCGATCCGCCGTGTTTCCACGCAGTTCAGCTTCTGTGGCGACGAAACGTTCCGAACGGAGAACATTCGATCGATGAGTCAATCAGAGCCGCATGGATGCCTGGGGGATCTGGGATGGTACTGCCTGCGGATGATCCTCTGGACGCTCAAGTGGCAGCCACCCCGTCAGGTTATCGCTCATACGCTGGCAACCATTCAAGGCAAGGGGAGTCCATCACCGGTGCCCGCATCGTTTTCCGGTGAACTTTTCTACGATCAGGGGCTTAGCGCGAGCTTCTTTTGTTCTTTTCTGACCCACCACCAGCAGTGGTGTCACATCAGCGGCGACCGGGGGTTTGCATCGATCGAGGATTTTGTCCTTCCCTTCCATGGGACCGAAGTCGATTTTCATGTCAGCCAGCACCACTTCATGACCGATGGCTGCGACTTCCATATGGAGCGACACACGAAGCGCCATGCCGTGCCAGAGTATTCCAGTGGGCGACCGACAGCTCAGGAGGTGAGCCTCTTTCAGAGGTTCAGTCAACTGGTGCTCGATCGCGACCACGACCCTTCGTGGGGTCAGATGACACTGGCCACGCAACAGATTCTAGATGCCTGCTGGCAGTCGGCCCAGTCGAACGGAGCGCCGATTGCGATCGACAGCGCACGCTTCGCTAAGGTTTGACCGACTGGATCGGTTCGTAATGGGTCGGCTCTATTTCTTCTATTCAAGATGGTCGGACTGGCCATCTTCGAGTGTCTGGCTGACTTGGTCGCTCGATAGGAGTTCCGGATTTTTTCAGACGCTTTGGAGGCTCTGACGCAGGGATAATTGGCGGAGTGGCAGTTGATTTGCCATCGCCGATTCTTCACGCTACATTGCCGAAATAGGCGTCTGCTGGCAGACGATTGTTTCGCACGGCAGGGACTCTGGTAGACAAGGGGGTTTGTGATGACTCCTCTCCTTCCGACCTTCGGCTTGCAACGACTGTTTCATTACTGCTCCATCGTCGCGATCGTTTCGTCGTATGTTCCTTATCAGATGGAGCGAATGTGGCTGGAACATGTTTTGGTCCCCCAAGTGAACTCGACCAACATTCGCTTCCACTTATGGATACCTCCATATATCCCGAAGTTCTTTGGAATTAATCACCATTATGGACAGTCGATATCTGCAACCCTGATAATCGATGAAGAAGTTCCGGTCTACATTCGGCCTTTGGAGTTGCAGAACACTCTACAAAGAACAACCAAGTATCTGACAAACATTCAATTGCATCGATTACCACTGATTTCGGATCGCGACATGGTTGCGATGGAAGAAGCAAAATCTTTGGAGACGCTGATCCTTTCCGAGCTTCCAATTCGGTGTGAATTTCTGGGTCGCTTGTCGAGCGACAGATTGCATAGGGTCTACATCAATTACTGCAAGCTCGATGATCGATCCCTACAGAGTCTGCGTTGCTCCGAAAATATCGTCGAGCTGCACTTGATTCAGAATCAATTGACTGGTGACTGCGTTGAAAGCATCCAGCGAATGCCCTCGCTGAGGAGGTTGTGTCTGCAGGGCAACAGGGTTCCTGGACGCGATTTGGCGCGATTGGAAAGCCATCCATCCCTGGAGCAGATCGATCTGAGTGAAGAATCGGTTGAAAGCTGGGAAGACTGGAAAGGTTTGCAGCGACTGGGGCGTTCGACTTCCGTATCGATCTATGGGAGGAGGAGTAACGGTGATCTAGCGATGGTTGATTTCAGGGGTGGATCTATTTCCGTCTCGATAAGGGATAGCGGCGATTCGCTTCCAGTGCAGCAGAAACTTTCCGATCTGAGCGAACTGGACATCGATCTATTCCAGTGACCAAATGAAAGGTCGATCAGAGATGATTGTGGGTGAAGAGCCTTCCCTTCGTCCGAGGAATTGCCCATGGAAAGTCACCGGACGGCTCGCGGCGTACCGCTAGGAACTGGCCTCAGATGTCGTACGGCTTGGTGGTGTAACCGTGGGTGTCTTCCGACCCGCTGATCCACAGAACTCCGATCAGCGGGCCGAGCCGAGTTGTTCGAGGACTTGACGGACGATACGGTCGATCATGTCGTTGCCAATTCCTTCGCTGCGTGAGCTGGGGCGGACGGAGGGCTTGGCGACATCCAGCCGGAAGCTTTCCATTAGTTCCGATAGCTTTGACTGGATTTTGTCGGCGGCCGACTGCTGGATGGTGGATAGGGGCTGGCGCGATTTGCCCAGGTCCCATCCTCGGATCAGAGCGCCGCGACGGAAACCTTCCGGGAACTCGGCGGTGGCCAGCATGGCATCGAACAGAGGAAGCAGTCGATACTGTAGCTGCATCGCCTCATGCCATCGCTCGTGCCTAGCGGCTTCGTAGATCGCTTTGGTCAATTCGGGAACGACGCCACTGGTGGCGTTGGTGCCGCCATCGCATCCGACCATCAGCATGGGGACCAGGGCAGCATCCCAACCGGTCAGGAAGAAGAAGTCGGGGCGATGGGGCCGGACTTCGGCGATCATGCGCATCATGTGGGGGATATCCCCCGAGCTGTCTTTGATGCCGACGATGCGAGGGCATTCGAGGGCAAGCCGCTTGACGGTGGGGACGTCGATGGGAGAAGCGAATAGAGGGATGTTGTAGAGCGTGACATCGACGGTGACGCGATCGGCGATTTCCTTGAAGTAGGCGTAGACTCCTTCGGGGGCCAAACGGTAGTAGAACGGAGCGACGATCGCCACCGCGCGGCAGCCGAGAGCTCCATAGGTGTCGCATGCGTCGATCGTTTCCTTGACGTTCGCTTCGGCGGCACCGGCCAGGATGGGAACGCGGCCGGCGGTCTGATCGACGACGATGCGGATGATCTGGCGGCGTTCTTCGGGGGTGAAGCGAAGGAATTCTCCGGTGCTTCCGTTGGGGTAAAGCCCATGGACCCCTTTTTCGATCAGCCAGTCGATGTAGCCTCGCAGTTGGGGTTCGTCGATTTCCCCACGGCGATCGAGCGGGACGATGTTGGGCGTGAAGATACCTGCCAGGGGGCTTTTGCTAGACATGGGATGAATCAGTCTCGAAGGGACAGCAACTGGGGAAGTAGGGTGAGTGAACTAGGTGGTGGCCGGCTGTTCGCGGAGCGAATCTGCGCCAACATGGCTCGTCCGGCAACCTCCGATATTTTAGACTCAGTTTCCCCTACTTTCTTCCCAGTCTCCCCGGACTTCCTGAAAGCTACCTCCCGATGGCTCGGAATAACCGTCAAACTCCGGCGCAGTCGTCACATTGGGTACCGGGTTGGCTGTCGATGTTGATGGCGGTCGCCTTGGTGGGGGGCTATTCGGTTTTTTTTCTTGGCGCGCCGCTGCTGCCGACGTTGGATGCGGACGGGCAGGTCAATTACTTGGCACGATGGCAGGCATTGCTGGTGCGTCTGACTTATCCGGATGGGATTTTGCAAAGCTGGACGGCGGGAGGTCGGATGGGGCTGGCGATGGCCGATCGCCTTCCGCTGCTGGTGGGAGTGGCATGCTGGATTGCATCCGGCTGGTGGATTGGAAGAGCCGTGATGGGTTGGGCCGTCGCGGGTTGGGCTTGCGATGCCCGGGGGCGTCGGTGGGTGACCGGGATGCATGGGATGGAGCGATGGGGTCTGGAGGCGCTATTGGGTTTGGCGCTGATCTCCCACGGGTTGTTGGCCTTGGGACTGCTGGGGGGGATTGGCACGCGCTGGCCCCTGGTGTGCGGGCTAGTTTTGGCGTTGCTGGCAGCGTGGAGATGCGGACGTCGGCTGCCGATGGAGCGAGATCTTGAAAACGAAGTGCAAGAGAGCCAGTCCAGCGGATGGGAGCGGCGATGGGTGCAGCTAGGCTGGATGGTGATCGCGTTTCTTTCGGTGTTGATTGTTTGGGGATCGCTGATGCCGCCGATCGAGTTTGACGTGCGTGCGTACCATCTGCAGGCTCCCAAGGAGTTTTTTCAGCGGGGAGCGATTGGGTGGGTGGACCACAATGTCTACGCCAACATGCCACTGGGTGCGGAGATGCATGCGCTGGGGTGGATGGTGCTGTGGGGTGGAGAGGATGGATGGTACTGGGGGGCGCTGATCGGCAAAGGAGTGATCGCCGCTCATGCCGTGCTGGCAGCTCTTTTGCTGGCGGGGCATCTGACGCGCCTGGCAGGTCGACTCAGCGGTATGGGGGCCGGGCTGCTGTGGCTGGGGACCCCGGGAATCGCTGAAGTGTCGCGGTTGGGTCTGATCGAAGGGGTTCTGGCAGCTTATCTGGCTGCCTGCTGGGTGGTGATCCATCGGCTGATTGTCTTGAGGGTTGATCAGCACGGTGGTTGGTTTCTGCTAGGGATCTTTGCGGGCGCTGCGGCGGCGTGCAAGTACACCGCGATTCCGTTCGTCGTCGCTCCCGTGTTGTTGCTGGCGATTGGATGGCACAGTCGGCTTGGAGAGCGGTGGTGGAACCAGACAGAAGATCGCATGAGGCAAAAGGCTCAGGGCTGGTTGCCGCGAGTCGTTTGGATTTTGGTAGCAGGGATGTTTCTGGGGGGTAGCGGCTGGTATCTGAAAAACGGAGTGCTGGGTGGGAATCCAGTTTTTCCTTTGGCTGGAGGTTGGCTTGGTGGAGGCGATTGGTCGGCGGATCAGCATCGCCAATGGCATCGAGCGCACGAGGTGCCGCGTCGCAAGGATCAACCGGCGGTGGCCGACTTGAGCGCGACGGCGATGATCGAAGCGGTTCAGACGGTCTCCTATCGGTCGGCTTACGTCGGTTGGATGCTGCTGCCGATGGCGCTGGCGGGGCTGGCGGTTCGCTCGGCGCGGTGGGCGATGGTCTGGTGGTTGCTCGGGGTTGCGATCTGGTGGCTGGCCAGTCATCGCTTGGAGCGGTTTTGGCTACCTTTGGTGCCGCTGCTTGTCGTTGCGGCGGGTTGGGGGATTGGACGCTGGAGAGATTCCTTGCAAGGGTGGCCGGTGGCGCTGGCACTGGGGCTTCATGGTCTGTATGGGGTATTGCTGGAGTCGGATTGGCCGTATGTCGACAACCGGATCGGCGTTTCGCTTCACGATTTGCGGGCCGATCAATGGGACAGCCAGCGGGAGGTTCCGGGTGGTGAGGAACGGGAAGCGATGCTGGAACGCGTGCCGGCACATCAGCGATGGATCAACAGCCACCTGCGGGATGGCCGATTGAAGGAAGGGGAGCGCGTGCTGATGGTGGGAGATTCGAGGGTCTTTGATCTTCGCGTGCCGATCGCATCGAGTTCTTGTTTTGATCGGTCGATGCTGGAGGAGGTGGCTCGGTTGGTCGATCCGAAAGAGCGAGTGGAGTTGCTTTGGCGGCGCGGGATCGGGTATGTGGCAGTCGATTGGGGAGAGATCGAGCGGTATCGGAGTCCAGGGAACTATGGTTTCAGCCCGCTCATCGATCGGCGGTTGATGGACCAGTTGGTGGAGCAGGGGGTGGTGGAGCGGGTCGACTGGCCGCTGGAATCGGACCGAGCGGATTTGTATCGCGTTTTGGAAGGTCGGTAACCGACAGGCGACTAAGCTGGGGAGCCGACTACTTGGCCTGGGAAACGCGATCCGGAATCTGGATCTGGGTCAGCTCGGCGGATGGTTTGGTGGGTTCCATTGAGTTCGGGCATTGCCTGCATCCGCCGCAGGATCCTTGACGTTTCTTTCCAGTGATCCAGGGCCTGGCCACGATCCACAGAGAGAGAGCGACGATCGAAAGAGCGATGGGGAGTTGGTAGTCCATGATGGCTCTCGTGTGTGACGATTTCCTTCGGAGGCCAGCAGGTTGGTGAGGGAGTTCAGGTTCCCAGCCAGGCGGTGCCTAATTGGTAGGTCAGCCAGGCTCCGATGTAGGCCAGTGTGGTCATGTAAAGGAAGGTAAAGAGAGGCCAGCGCCAGGAGTTGGTTTCACGACGGATGACCAGAAGGGTTGCGGCACACTGAGCGCACAGGGCGAAGAAGACCATGATCGAAAGGGCCACTGGCAGCGTGTAGACTGGGCGTCCATCGGGCCATCGGGCCTGTTGAAGGGTCGCCTGCAAGGGTTGGTTTTCCGAGTCGACATCGCCACCCAGGCTGTAGATCGTGCCGAGCGTGGCGACGATCACTTCGCGAGCCGGGAAGGAGGCGAGGACTCCAACGCCGATCCGCCAGTCCCATCCTAGGGGCCGGATGGCCGGTTCGATTGACTGGCCGAGCCTTCCGAGGAAACTGTTCCGGATTTGGTCAGCCTGCAGTCGCTGCTTTTCTTCCATCAGCGTCTGGACTTCGGCCTCGCTAGCATCCTTGGGTTGGCTTTCCAGCTGTTCGATTTTCGCTTCCAGTTGGTGGACTTTGGGGTTGGTGGCGGGGAAGTAGGCAGCGGCCCAGATGAGCACCGAGGTCGCAAAGATCAGCGTGCCGGCTCGCTGAACAAACGCAACTGCACGTTCCCAAACACGTGCAGCGACCACGCGCAGCGACGGGATGGTGTAGCGTGGGAGTTCCATGACGAAAGGGGGTGGATCACCAGGGAGTAGCCAACGTCGGATCACCCAGGCGACCGGGATTGCTACGAGGGCGCCCAATGCCTGGAACAGCAACAGGACGACGGCTTGAAGGCGAACCCAGCCCCCCAGCCAGTGCGAGTCGGGGACGAACGCAGAGACCATCAGCAGGTAGACCGGCAGTCTGGCTGAGCAGCTCATCAATGGTGCCACCAGGATTGTCAGCAGACGGTCTCGGGAGTTTTCAATCACGCGCGTCGCCATGATGCCCGGAACGGCACAGGCGAAGGAGGACATCAGCGGTAGAAAGGACTTGCCGCTCAGTCCCAGCCGGGTCATCAATTTGTCCATGACGAATGCGGCGCGGGCCATGTAGCCGCAATCCTCCAGCAGACCGATGAACAGGAAAAGGATCAGGATCTGCGGAAGGAAGACCAGAACCGAACCGACCCCGCCAACCACACCGTCGATCAGCAGGCTTCGCAGCGGGCCGGGAGGCATGGTGTTTTGGATCGAAGCCCCGATCGACTCCTGAATCGCCTCGATCCCATCAGTTAGTGGAGCAGCCCAGGAGGCGATTGCCTGAAAGATGAGAAACATGATGCCGGCGAACGCAACCAAACCCCAGAAGCGATGGGTGATCCAGCGGTCGATTCGATCGCTTAACGTGGTTCGCGGTTGAGCGTCGCGCGAGACAACCTGTTGCAGCTGCTTTCGAATCCAGCCGTAACGAACCTGGGTTTCGATGGCTGGCAATCGGATAGAGGATGCTGCAAGCTCCTGGCGTGCCTGTGCCAGTTGCTGCGGGAGATCGGGAAGGCCTTGCTGCACCCAGAAGGATTCAGTCTGGCCGCTGATGTCCAGAAGCAGTCGATCGGCAAGGAAGCGGGGTGGTGGGGACCCCAGTCGGTGGGTGATGGATCGCTGGAGAGCTTCTCGTGCGGCAACGTAGGAGTCTGGGAAAAGTTCGGGGGGATCGGCCGGAGGAGCCGCGATCGCCCGGCGGATGGTTTGCTTGAGCTGATCGATACCCAGCCGCCGATTGGCGGAGGTAGTCACCAGAGGGACACCCAGTCGTGCTTCCAGATGGGGCAGGTCGATTGCGATTCCACTATCGGTGACTCGATCCCACATATTCAATACCAGAACGATCGGCAAACCCAGTTCCCGAACCTGACTGAATAGGTAGAGGTTCCGTTCGATGTTGGAAGCATCCACGATGACCACGATGGCCGACAGCGGAGGGACATCCGACTGGTGACCCAGTAGCACGTCCACCGAGACGCGTTCGTCCGGGGAACGAGCCGAGAGGCTGTAGGTTCCAGGAAGGTCGATCACCTGAACCAGACCTTCTCCATCGTCATAGCTGCCGATTTTCTTTTCGACCGTCACACCGGGGTAATTTCCGACGCGCGCGTTGAGTCCACAAAGGGCATTGAAGAGCGAACTCTTGCCGGTGTTGGGATTGCCTACCAGGGCGATCGTGATCGATGAGTCGCCGACATCTCTGGAGCTTGTAGCAGAGCCAGTCATTGTTGCACCGTGACGAACACGCGCTGAGCCTCCGAGCGTCGAAGCATCAGTCGATAACCTGACACGGCGAATTCAAGTGGATCTCCCAAGGGGGCTTGTCCAACCCGCTCCACGGCCGTTCCCTCCACAACCCCCATCTCCATCAGCCTGAGCGAAATCGCGTCGTCGCCGGCCACCTGGAGGACGATCCCACTTTGGCCGAGCGGTAGCTGATCGAGCGTTATCACGGAGAAACTACTTTTGTCGAGGTTTTCCAGAAGGCTTCGAGTGCACTCTCAGGGCTTTCCTGCATGCACTGGCGATCGACAGTGAATTCCGGAAGTTCAGCAATCGACCGGCAAGATCGGTCCGTCAGAAAAACTTGGAGGGAGCGATTCACGCGACGGGAGCAAGAGAATGGAAGTGTGGCAGTCGATTCGGAGGGAAAGACGTCTTCCTTCCATCGCGATGATGCAGGGGGAACCCGGTTGCAACATCTGCAATTTGGCTCCGGGAAGAAGGCCGATCTCCTGAAGCCTCTGGACACAGCAAGCGTCACCATCCAAATGTACGACGGTTGCAACTTCGCCAGCTTGGAGAAAATCGATTGGTATGGAGTCGAGGACCATTGCATCGGAATCCGGATGGATCATCGCAACCACCTTCTCCCAGTCAAACTTGTCACCGTGCAAAATCGAAGCCATCGTTCCGATCAAAAAACCGAAGTCGATCGAACCCCGCTTCTGTACTTGAGACTCAATCTCAAGCAAATTAACTGTAGCAATCGACAACCCAGAAATCAACCGAATCGCCGATCAAATTATGACAACAAAACCTGAGAAAAAACAAAAGCCTTCCATTCCTTCCAAAAGGTGGGTGGCACCGATTGGAAAATTGTCCTGAAGTTAGAGGCGTGCCGAGAGTTGATGGATAATGGCTGCCGAGCATGATTGGTGGTGTGGGTGATTTGGGGGTTTTCGGCTTTTCTGGAGAAATAGGCGGTGAATCCAAAAGGTGGGTGGCACCGATTGGAAAGGTGGGTGGCACCGATTGGAAAGGTGGGTGGCACCGATTGGGAAAACGACCTATAAGGTGGGGGCAATTGAGGGGTAGTGCGAACTGGATGAAAGCTTGGGTGGTTTGGGACTTCTGGGGTTTGTGGGGAGGATGGATGGCGTTGCCGTTGGGAGAGGTGGAGGTCCCCGCGGTGGCGGGCATTGCCAAGGGAACTAGCGACGAATAGAAAATAGTCTTGGCCTGAGTCGGTTTGCTGGCCGAAAATAGACTTGTCGGACGATGCCAGGGGATTTGTGATAGATCGCAAACCAGTCGACTTCGACGGCTTGGGTTTTTTCAGGGCCCGGGGGAACGCTCGGTCGGTGGCTTGATTGGCTACCCAGCATTGCCAGTGCGAGGGAAACAGTCGACACGGTGCCGATGTCTTACGGTGCCGATGTCTTGCAGCCCAGTTGCCTTGCAGCCCAGTTGCTCAGCACCTTGAGACTGTCGGGAAAGAATATCGGTAGACAGGGGAGCCCTGATCTGTTCTCTGAGCTTGACTGATCGTTTCTTTCTACCCTCCTCTCTCGGCACCCGAAGAAAGAATCGAAGAGACCATTTTGATGGAAGCACGCCAGTCCAAACCGGGGTTCTACGCTCGTTGGAGCTGGGCATTGCTTCTTGTCCTTGGCTCTTTGGTGCCGTTTGCCTTTTACGGTGCGGGACAGGCGGTACAGAGCAACGTCAACAAAATAGAAGACTGGCTTCCCAAGAGTTTCCGTGAGACCGGGGAGCTTGGTTGGTTTCGTCAGCATTTCCCAACCGACCAGTTTATCCTCCTGACCTGGGAGGGATGCAAACTGGCTGGCGATCCGGAGATTTTTCCTTTGCAGGAAGATGATCCGAGAATTGCTTTGGTGGCAGAAGCGTTGCGAGGCGACGATCCGACGGGTCAGGACGAGGATGCCGCTCTTTGCCGCAGGTATTTCAAGTCGGTGACCACTGGAAGGATGTTGCTGGATCAACTGATTTCGAATCCCCAGAGCCTGCCTCACGCGGAGGCGGTGGAGCGATTGCAGGGGTCGTTGCTGGGACCCGACGGACGTCAAACCTGTCTGCTGTTGGGGCTCACCGAGGACGCAACGAGGGAATTGAAAAAGGTCCTTGGTCGTGGGCAGTACCGCATTTTTCGCCCTTCGGTGCCTCCGGGAGTGCTTCGTCGTCAATTGACCAAATGCGGGATCAACGACCAGATCCTGAGGCTTGGTGGACCCCCTGTCGACAATATCAGCATCGACGAGGAAGGGGAAAAAACTCTGGCTCGCCTAGCGGGTATTTCCGGCTTGCTTGGGATCTTTCTCGCATGGTGGTCGTTGCGGCACATCGGGATGACGATGATTGTCTTCTTTTGTGCCGTCTTGAGCGCCGCATTGTCGCTGGCGGCGATTTATTACAGTGGTCAAACGGTCGATGCGATCGTCCTTTCGATGCCATCCCTGGTCTATGTGCTGGCGATCTCGGGCGCGGTTCACCTGATCAACTACTACCGTGATGCGGTGATTGAGGGAGGTCTTGAGGGGGCTGCCGAAAGGGGTGCCTGGCACGCCTTCAAGCCGGCCGCTCTGTGCACCACCACCACCGCCCTGGGCCTGATTTCGCTCTATGCCAGCGAATTGACTCCGATCCGTAAGTTCGGTCTCTACGCCGCCATCGGCGTGATCCTTACCCAGGGAGTTATCTTCCTCCTGATTCCCTCGGCGCTGGAGCTTTGGAAGATCGGACGAATCTGGTTGCACATCCGTCCTGACGAGGATGCCGAGCCGGATCCTGAGTCGGTGCTGGATACTTCCAAGATGACTCCGTTTGCCAAATTTTGGAACACCTTCGGTTCCCTGATGATTCGCAACCATGCGGCCGTTTTTGCAGGGGGAGTTGCATTGATCTGCTTGATCGGCCTGGGGCTTGGCCGAGCCAAAACGTCGATCAATCTTCTTGAACTGTTCGACTCCCAGGCACGCATTCTCAAAGACTATCGCTGGATCGAAAATCGGCTGGGGATGTTGGTTCCTCTGGAAATCGTCGTGCGCTTCTCGCCCGAAAGCCAGGCGCAGGGTGAGCGTACGAATGACTCGACCACCGAAGATCTATTCAGGTTGACATTCCTGGAGCGACTGGAGACGACGGCACTGATTCAGGAGACGATCGAGAAGGAGTTTGGCCAAACCGGACAGGGTATCGTCGGCCGCAGTATCTCAGCAGCTACCTTTGCTCCCTCGATGCCCGCGCAGAATGGTGGGTTGATTTCGTTTGCCAACCGCGCGGCCTACAACAGCCGGCTGGAGGAAAGCCGTGAGGAATTCATCAAGAGCGGGTATCTGAGAACCGATCCGACCGACGGTAGCGAGCTGTGGCGAGTGAGTCTTCGTGTAGCAGCTTTTCAGGGTGTCGATTACGGGCAGTTCGTTCATGAACTGCGCGCGACGATCCAACCGATCATGGAAGCCCACCGCTACCGCGTGGAGATCCTCAGTCACATGGCCAACGGCAGCGAAGACAAGCACATCAGCGGACGCAAGGTGTTTTTGTGGGATTCGCCCGATCCGGCTGGCTATGAAGAGGGAACGCTGGCGCGTGAGGCGACAATGCGGATCGACCAGCATCATGCGATGATCGATGCGCTTGATTCACTGCTGACCAAGGCGAGGCTTCGCGTTTCGCGCAGTCAGAAGAACCCTTCGGAAATTCCACATACCAAGATGCAGCTGCTCAATCAGCTGGATCAGGTGATCCTTGTTGGGGACTTCACCAAGGACCAACTGGAGGACATCCGCTTTGCCCTCCCGTCGGCGATTTATGTCGCACCTCCAACCCCTCCGAAAAAGCAGATGGTGGCTGAGGCGTCCAGCGAGGACCAGCCCTGGTTGTCAGCCGTCTACACCGGGGTGGTGCCGATCGTCTACAAAGCGCAACGAGCGCTCCTGGAAAGCCTCATCGAATCGACCTTCTGGTCGTTCGCTACGATCACGCCGCTGATGATGCTGGTTTCACGCAGCTTGCGCGCTGGGATGGTGGCGATGATCCCGAACCTGTTACCGGTGGTGGCGATCTTCGGTGCGATGGGGTGGTTGGGGATCGCCATCGACATCGGATCGATGATGACCGCCTCCATCGCTCTTGGGGTGGCCGTCGACGACACGATCCATTTCCTTTCCTGGTTCCGTGGCGACCTGGACAAGCTGAAGGATCGTCACAAAGCGATTCTCGCAGCCTACCAGCGCTGCGCGATTCCGACTCTCCAGGCGGCGGTCATCTCGGGACTGGGGCTTTCGGTCTTCGCGTTCAGCACCTTCACTCCCACCCAGCGGTTTGGATGGTTGATGCTGACGATTCTTATCGCCGGTGTGGTAGCGGAACTGGTCCTGCTGCCAGCGATTCTCGCTGGACCTTTGGGTCGCGTCTTCGACCGGCACAGCCGCCGCACCAGCCTCGGAAAGTTATGGCTGCTGGCTCGCTACCAGGGCCGCAAGTGGACCGAACCGAAATCGGAAGTGTCGCTGCGACGAGTTGCGTAAGGGACTCTGGTGATTTTTTCGGACACGCCCAAGGGCGGTTTTCTCTGGGGCGCGGCTATTGGGCGCTGAGAAGTTCAGCAGTCCCAGGGGTAAAAGGGCCATGGGCCGGGTCCCGATTGACCCATCGGCAGTTCGACAAAGCCATCGCTTTTTCCCAGAGAGACCCAGTCGCCCGATCCTTTCGAGTCGCATAGCTGGACCGTTCCATTGGAGACGCGGCGCACCAGTCGCAGCGAGATCAGTTTCTCCAGAGGCTGGCATGTTCCTTCTAGCTGCATCCATGCGGCAGACTCCCAAGGCTGGGCCATGCCGGCCAGATGTCGCAGGACTGTCAGAGCGAACCGTCGAAAGGTGACCGCGACGCTTACTGGGTTGCCCGGAAGCCCGAATACCGGTTGCCCACACCTACCCAGTCCCCCCAGCATCGGTTTGCCGGGGCGGATCGGGATACGATGGAACACCACTTCTCCACCGGCGTCGATGAGAGCCTGGGGCACATGATCGGTATCCCCCATGGAAACGCCTCCGGTGAGGATCAGGGCATCGGCATGTTGGAGCGATGAAGCGATGGCATCGGCCAGTCGATCGCGTTGATCGATCACCGTCTGTCGCTGAACCAGTTCCATCCACGCATGCCGCCTGGTTGCCTGATGCAGGAAGGGGCCGTTGGAGTCGCGGATTTGCCAGGGTTCAGGTATGGCATCGATCGGCAACAGTTCATCACCGGTGTTCAGGATCGCCAGTCGCACGCGCCGGATCACCGACAACTCCTCTTTCCCGGCGCCGGCAGCCGATGCGAGGCAGGCCGCATCTAGTACTTTCCCTGCCTCGACCAGCAGCCCACCCTTCTGCAGGTTCTCACCCTGGAGTCGGATGTTCTCGTGGAGGCGTGGGGTCCGGAGGTGGCGACTGAGCCGAATGGTGGTTTGCGATTCCAGAGTATCCTCGCGCCGCACAACCCACTGCGCTCCTTTCGGGACCGGGGCGCCGGTGAAAACGCGCATCGCTTGGCCACTAGGAAGTGGAGGGGCAGGGGAGCCGGCACGGACCGTGCCACTGACGTCGATCGGTCGACCCCATGGATCCTGAGCGCCCGGTGATGGACTATCCCCAGGTGGCTCCATTTGTTCCAGTCGCAAAGCGTAGCCGTCCATTGCGGAGACATCGCAGGCAGGGCTGTCGCGATCGGCAGTGATCGCGTCGGCAAGGATCCTGCCGGAGGCTTGATCCCACGGCAGTCGCTCCTTGTCCTCCAGCGGTTTGATTTTGCTCAGCCACATCGCAATCGCTTGATCGGCCTGATGCATCGATTTGGATGAGTCCATCGAGCTGTCCTGTTGCTTTCGCGCCGGTGAAAGAGGTCTGTTAGACGATTCGGATGGCGGGCTGACGGGAGCCTTCGCCATCGATCACCACGCTGATCTGGTAGTCGGCGTCCGTACCGACGGCAGCGAAATTTCCTTGCTGATCGATCGCCAGGAAATTGATGCTCAACTCGGATGGTGGCCGTTGCTCCCCTTCGGCAATTCGCGCGATCACCTCCCGCAATGCTTGTTCGGGAGTTGCTCCCTGCCGCATCTTTTCGACCGCCAGAAAGCTGCCGCAATACCGAAGAATGTTTTCTCCCGTGCCGGTGGCTCCTGCCGCCCCCACTTTAGGATCGACATAAAGACCACCGCCGACGATGGGGCTGTCGCCGACACGGCCCGGCATTTTGAACGCCAGGCCACTGGTGGAGCAACCGCCAGCGATCTCGTGCGTGGGGCTCCAAGCCAGCAACGTGATCGTGTCGTGATCCTGACCTGGAACCTTCGGTGCTTCTTTTCCTTCAGACTGTTTTGCCTTCCACTCCTTCCAAGCCTGGAGCGCTTCGGGGAGAGGCGTCTGGGCTGTTTCGCAGCCTTGGGCTTTGGCGAATCGCGCTGCATCTTCTCCGACGAGAATCGCGTGAGGTGTTTCTTCCATCACCTTGCGTGCCACGCTGATGGGGTGTCCATATCCGACCAGTCCTGCGACCGAACCGCTTCGTTGGCGCGGGCGCTGACCATCCATGATGCAGGCATCCAGCTGCAGAACACCATCGGCGTTTGGGTAGCCCCCAATCCCAACCCAACGATTGCCTGGATCCGACTCCGTCACCCGAATGCCCGCTTCGACCGCATCCAGCAATCGCTGCGGCTTTCCCTTTCTGGCCGGATCGACGAGAGTTTCATACGACTTCTGGCATGCTTCCAGGCCAAAAGGCCAGGTGGCGATCACCACTCCATGCTGGTAAGCCTTGGGGCTGGCCAGCGACTGCCGGGTGGCCAGGGTTGCTGCGCAGGAGGTGGCGGAAACCAAGCGAAGCCATTGTCTGCGATCCATGGTGGGTCCTTTGTTTCCGGCGATCGGCCAAAAGAGCAGGAGGATGAGTAAAAGGAAGGGAACCGACTGTCGCTTGGCAGTTGGTCTGCTTGAGCCCTAGAAGATCTCCAGCCTGCCAACCGAATCGATCCTACCGCATGTCGAATCGATCGACACCGACTGCTACCAAAGAAAAAAGCGGCAGTTCAAGTCAGCTTGAACTGCCGCTTTGCGTTTATCGATAAAACCAAGGTGGGAGTGAGTTGGCGATTACTGGCCGGTGCCGCCCGACTTCTGAGCTTCCTGCTGCTGCTGCGCTTGCATCATCTTCTGCATGTAATCGTTGTTTTCTTGCTTGACCTGGGTGTCGGTCTTGGCTTCGCCAGTTTCCTTAGCCCCGGAGCAACCGACAGCCAACGAGACCGAGCCCACCAACGCCAAAACAGCCAGCAACCGATGCAACATAGTTTCATCCTCTTCGAGAAAATAGGAATTGATGAAGCGAGATGCGCATCGTCATCGCTGCGCGGGAGAATCGCTTGTCGCTGCAGCGGTGAACCATTTCTGGAACATCGCACGCGACCAACGAGGTTCAAAACCGACCGTTTGGCCTCTCCATCTCTTCCCCCTCATTTTTGCAAGAGGTTTCCATGCAAGTCAAGGAGCGACTGCCCAAGGGTAGGTTGGACCAAGAGATTTTCCACACAATCCCTAGCCATCGGAGGCCTGCTGTCGCCACCTTCGGGCGATTGAACCGTCTGGGGTGGAACGCGTACCAACAGGAAAGCGAATGATGTTTGGCTTTTTTCGGGTGGTTCGTATTGCCCTGGGGGCTGGTGTCAAGAATCATAAACGGTCAGGATCTTGGTTTCGGTGCTCATTTCCAGTGCCGATACGAATGGGATGCGGTATTTCGACGACCTCGGTCTGAGGGATATCCAGCGTTTGGCGCGATGGCAACCAGCGGGAAGGGTTTCCAGGCATGATGGGTTTGGCCCGGGGAAAACGAACAATCGGGTGGATGCTGCTAAGCATCTATGCGTTCGTTTTTTCGCTCGGTGACGCACTCCATGCGTTGCCCGGTTGCTCCCATCATGGGCATTCGCACGTGGCGGTCGGATGGTCCGAGGCAGACTCCACAACCGACCCCCACAATCACTTGGACGATCATGCCTCAGGTTGTTCCGGCCATGATCATTCTTCCGCGAAAGTGGCTCGGGCGAATTCTCCAAAGTCGCGCAGCGATACGGATGGGGATGAGCCGCAACTGGACCCATCATCCGATGAGGATTGTTCGATCTGCCGCCTTCTTGCGGCACCGGTGCTTGCAACGATCGATCCGGTTTTCGCGGAAGCGAAACTGGCCGAAGTTCGCATCATTCCTTACCGATCGGTCTCTTTGAACCGCGTCGCTGGTGGTTGCTCGGTACGTGGTCCTCCGGCGACTCTCTAAAGCAGTCGTCTGGCATGGAGGGAGTCCCGGTGTCGATCCGGGCCTTCTCAGTGGAGTTTTGCAGAGGCGAAAAGCGCGTGTGATTTCCCTAGATCGGGAAAGCCACCGATGCTGGGATCACCGACCCGAAGGGTTGATTCCAGCCATGCTGCATTCGATCAAAAGCTGCATACGAATTCTGCGATCCATGCCCAACCTTTGTCCGAAAGACTTGCGCACCGGGAAAAAGGTACAGAGAGGTTGGAGGGATGAGTCAGACCGAGTCATCGAATTCGACAGGCGTTGGTCGGAAGCGTCGTTGGCGTGATTTGCAGTCGCTGCTGAACTACGATTTTTGTCCAGGTTGCAATCGGTATGTCTATTGGTTGAAGCGACCGGTGGGGTGGTTGTTTCTGGCGATGGCAAGCTCCCTGCTGCTGGGCTGCTTTGTCGCGCAGCCGGCGATCTATGCCGCGGCAGCGCTTGCTGGACTGATGGCGCTGGGGATTGCCTGGCCCAAATTGGCGATGTGGGGGATCTCCGGATCGTTGCGGTGGAACGTACCGCGATGTGAGGAAGGGCAGCAGGTGGAAGCGGTTCTGGAGGTGGTCAACCGCTGGCCTTGGCCGGTTTGGGGGCTGGTTCTGGAGGTCGAGCAGGCGGCGGTAGCCAGAGGGGATCGCCCGGAGGCGGCCATAGCGCTGTGCCGCGTCTCCCCGTGGAGCATCAGCCGTTTTCGATGGGATTGCCAGCCGTCGGCGCGGGGAGTCTATCCGACGGCTAGGCCGCGACTGACGACCGCCTTTCCGTTTGGCATCTATCGCAGCGGCCGCGACCTGGAGGTGCCTCAGCCCTTGATCGTCTGGCCGAAGACCTTTTCGCTTCCGGAGATGCCGGAGCAGTCGGGTGCTGCATCGGCGGCATTTGGCGCGACCTCCCAGAGAACCGGCAACGAAGGGGATTGGACGGGAGTGCGTCCCTATCGGGAAGGAGACCCGCTGCGATCGATCCACTGGGCTCTTTCGGCACGTCGCGATCAGTGGGTGGTATGCGAGCGTCAGGCACCTTCGCGTCGGGAAGTGGTGGTGGAGCTGGATGCGCGGGTGTTGGATCGATGTGAGGGAGTGCAAGGCGACCGCCTGCTGCGTGCCATGGCATCGCTGGCCAAGCACCTTCTGACGCATTCTTGGAGCGTGCGGTGCATCGTCGGTTCGACGGCAGTCCACCTGCATCCGGGCGGTCGATCATGGAACAGTTGGATGGATGCTTTGGCCGCGCTGCCGATGGGTTCCTTGCGAAATGGCTCGGAGGATCCGCATGAAGTTGCCACGCTGGCAGTCCCTGGTGCATGGCGCATCGTTTTGACCGATCGTGAGCCGGACTCGGACCAGCGGCAGGCATACCTGCCGATCGATCGGGATGTGCTGGTGCTGCCCGAGTCAGAGGACGAGGGGCAGGAGTCGGAAAAGGGATTTGGCCATTGGAGCTGGAGGGATCAGACGCTACTGGATCAATGGCAGAGGATCGTTCGCGAGCCTGCGCAGGAAGGAGCTCTGGCATGGCGCTGCGTGGGTTGATCTCCTGGCGCGGAAGGGCCCAGGCCGATGGCGCTTGCGCAATGCATGCAGCAAGCAGGGAGTCACGGGAGTTGGTCCAGGAGGGGCTGTGGGTTCTCTTTGCCATGGCGACCCTTGCCGCTGCGATGACCACCGCTTTGCGATCGCAAGGGAGCGAACTGTGGGGGTGGTTGGTTGCCGAGCTGGTGGTAGTGGGAACGATTCTCCTGGGGTTGCGCTGGCGTTCGACGGCAAAAGGTGGCTCTTCGGTAGACTCCCTAGGAACCACCTCAGGGTGGGCCGGATGGGTGGACCATCTCCTGCTGCGCTCGATCGCTCTTCCCTCGGCCCTGGTGGTCTGGCCACTGCTCAGCCGGATCATCCAGCGGCAATGGATGGGGTTGCAGGGGGAGGCATTGGAGCTTTGCTGGATTGCAATGCTTCAGATGGGAGCCTGGTGGTTGGCGGCGAAGGCGTGCAGTTTGCGGGAGCGATCGTTGGCGCTAGTGGCCAACAGCTTTCTGGTCCTTTTCGTTTTAGCGACATCGGAGAATCGATGGTCGCTGGCGCTGGCTGCGGTGTATGGAATTCTGGTTGCTTGGTGGATGATGTCCAGTTACTGGGATCGAATCGCCAAGGGGTTTGTGGCTCACGAGACAATTCCGCTGGTGCGCCTGCGCGTGGCTGCTTTGGCGCTGCTGCTTGGTCTGCTGGCGCCGATCGGATGGATCGTTTCGCGCAGTCCCATCAGTCCCCGCACGCTGGATGGATTCCTCCCGACCTCTGGTGGCCGCCAGGGTGGAGACCCATCGGCGCGGCGCGGGGTAGGGGATGGAGACCAGTTGGTGGGAGCGACCCAGGAGGCGACGACCTTTGGTCCGGTGGAGAGCGAACTTTTTCTCGAATCGCAGATGCCCTCGCTGTACGATGTCGCCAGCGAGATCTATGGAGAAGCGATCCCCAAGGTACGTCGTTACCAGCGGGCGGTGGCACTGCAGAGCGAAGTTCGGGAGACCGAGCGTGAGGGGAGCGAATCGCGGAAAAGTGGCCGAGAGTTCAGTGCCCTCAGGACCGCGCGCCGGCAACCGCCGGGTGAGCCACTGGCGGGAACGTCCAGCCGGGCGGTCTGCTACCTGATCGGCAGGACGCCCATCCATCTGCGTCTGGATACGCTGGAGCGATTTGACGGACTGGACTGGAGATCGGAATTGCCCGGGGAAGCAGGGGGTGCGGGGGAACCCAAGCGACTGGAAACGCGAGCCGGTAAGCCATGGGTGGTTCTGGAGGATCTCCATCAGCAACTGTTTCATCCGATGGCCGATCGATTGGCCATCAAAGTGATCGGCCTGCAGTCGGCGCGATTGCTCTCTCCCGCCAATCTGGAAGCGGTGCATATCGACCGAATCGATCGCCTCGATTTCTTCGGACGCGATGCCGATGGCCAGTGGCGAATGGTCGATCGCGATCAGGTGCCGCAACTGACGGTTCTTCATGAGATGGTTCGGATTCCCTCACTGCATGAGGCCCGCTTGGGGGCTCCTGGCTGGGCAGGAGTCGCCATCGATCCCAAGTCCGCCGAAGCGTCTGGGCTTTCGTCGATGCTGGAGGTGCCGGGAGGTGGGGAGCGATATCGGCTTTGGATGCGGCGCCAGTTGGGAGAAGCATGGGAAGGATGGAGTGAATTCCGCAAGCTAGAGACGGCGGTGGAGTGGTTGAAGAGCCATGGGAGGCTGGAGCGGGGTAGGGAGTGGGAAGGGGACCTGGAGGATGTCGCCTGGCGGTTTCTGGAAGATCCACGAGGCGACGATTATCACTTTGCAACCGCTGCCGCCATGATGGCGCGGAGCCTGAACATTCCGGCTCGATTGGCACAGGGGTTTTATGCTAGGCCTGAGCGGTACGATCGTCGGGCGGGGCAGACGCATGTCCTCCGTGAGGATCTCCATACATGGCCGGAGATTCTCGTTCAGGGGCGCTGGATTCCAATCGAACCGACTCCCGGCTACGCCCGGCCGCAGGAGCATCGAACTTGGGGGCAGTGGCTGGCGGAGATGGGTTGGCGAGCCAGTCGGTGGATCGGCGAGCATCGGGGATCGATCGCGGTCTCGGTGTTGGCCACAGGTCTAGCCGTATGGACCCGAAGAATCTGGATCGATTTTTTGGCCAGTTGCCTTTTGTGGTTGATGGGGACCGGTAGCACCCGATGGCGGCTGGCTTCCACGGTGCGGCTGATGGCGCTGCGGGCCTGGTTGGAAAATGCGCCGCGTACTGCCTCGACCCCGCTGGCCCGTTGGCTGGCCGAACAGCTGGAACGCCGTTCCCCTCTGCTGGACCGATCCCAGAGGGAGCTATTTACTGAAGCGGTCGATCGGTTTCACTATGCACCTCCTAGTCGTTTAGGGGAATGGTTGCAGGAGAGCGCCGAACCGCTAGAGTCGATCTGTCGAACGATCTTTTTCTCGCCAATCAAGCATGCGAAGGGCTGACGCGGATGAGCACCACAGGATCGCTGAATGAAGGTCAGGCCACGGAAGCGAAGGGGGCAACTGGGCGTTCGGTGGGTCAGTTGCTGGACGGGCTGAGGGCCCAACTGAACCGGGTGCTGCTGGGCAAAACGGAGGTGGTGGAGCACCTGCTGGCCAGCGTGCTGGCGCGAGGGCACGTCCTCTTTGATGATCTTCCGGGGCTTGGAAAAACCACGCTTGCAAAAGCCCTCGCCACCGCCATCGGCGGACGGCTCAGCCGCGTCCAGTGTACCCCTGATCTGCTTCCCAGCGACATCACCGGATTTCCGATTCTCAATCCCAAGACGCGGGAGTTTGAATTCCGTCCCGGGCCGGTCTTCGCCGATGTGTTGCTGGCCGATGAGATCAATCGAGCGACCCCTAGGACGCAAAGCGCGCTGTTTGAAGCGATGGCTGAAAGGCAAGTGACGATCGATGGGGTGACTCATCAACTGAGCCCCCAGTTTCTGGTCCTGGCGACGCAGAATCCGGTCGAGAGCTTGGGGGCCTATCCGCTACCCGAAGCGCAGCTGGATCGCTTTGCCATGAAGCTGCATATCGGATATCCGGATCGCAAGAGCGAGCTGGAGTTGCTGGCATCGGCGGAGCGATCGATGGAGGATCGGAAGGCGGAGCCGGTGTTGGGGCTTGGGGATTTGGCGACCCTCCAGGAGGCGCTTTCGCAGGTGCATGTCGAAGGGATGTTGCGAGAGTACCTAGTCGATCTGGCGGCAGCCACCCGTGGTCATGCTGCTTTTCCCCTCGGCTTGAGCCCTCGAGGGTTGCTGGTCTGGCAGCGTGTGGCGCAAGCGCGGGCGCTGCTTCGGGGACGCGATTTCGTCGTCCCGGATGATGTGCAGGAGGTGGCGGTTCCCGTGTTGTCGGTTCGTTTGCCTGGTCCCTTCGATCAGGCGAAGCGAGCGATCGAAGGGGTGCTGCAGCAGGTGCCCGTTCCGATGCGTGCAGGGAAACGATAGGGAGCCAAAGATGGAGACTGCATGGTGGGGGGCGCTGGTGCGAATCGGTCAGGCACTGCTGGCGTGCGGTCCGACGCTGCTGGTGGGTTGGCTGATCGCTGCTCTGATGGAACGCTTGCTGGGACGCGAGGGAACCTTCAAGTTGTTCGGAGGGCATTCTTGGCGTCAGCTGCCTCAGGCGTGGCTGATCGGTATGCTGCTTCCTGTTTGTTCTCTGGGGGTCATCCCCGTCTTGCGGCAGATGCGCAAGAGTGGGCTGAGCGGTGGGACGATCCTCGCCTTCGGCATGACTGCACCCCTCTTCAATCCGATCTCGGTGCTCTATGGCCTAACCCTTTCGGACCCCTTTGCCATTTTCGTCTTTTGCATCGCCACGCTGACGATCGTCACCCTGCTGGGGACCCTCTGGGATGCCCTGTTTCCCAGAAACTGGATCGAACCCGAGCCGCTGCCGCCGACGCCTTATGGCGTTCGGCGGATTGGAGCGGTGGCGGTTTCGATGGCCAGACAGGCAGCCGATAGCTCGCTTTTTTATGTCGTGCTGGCGCTCGTGGGGGTTGGGGTGCTGGCGGCAGCTTTGCCACCGGGCGTCTTGCAGAAGGCCGCCAACCAGAATGACTCCCTGGCACCTTTGACGATGGCGGCGGTCGCTACACTGGCCTATGTCACCCCCATGGTGGCGATCGTCCAGGTGGCATCGATGTTTCAGCATGGCAATTCGATCGGCGCGGCGTTTGTCTTGCTGGTGCTGGGAACCGGAGTGAATCTTGGGTTGTTGGCCTGGGTGGGACGCCATTATGGCCTTCGTCCCCTGCTGGTTTGGGCTGGACTCCTGGGAGGTCTTGCGATCGCGGCAGGTTACTTGATCGATCGACCGCTTTCCCCGGAGGGAGTGCAGCCGGCCGACCACACCCATGCCTTCGACATGTACTGCAATCCGTTCCTCCAGGGTGCAACCAATCTGCCAGCGGACAGTCGCCGGCTGATTCTGGAGAGTGCGGCACCCTACGACCTTGTCGCCTCGATGATGGCGGCGGTCATTCTCTGTGTGGGAGGGTTGCTGCGCTGGATCGATCCAACGGATCGCATCACCGATCGGCTGATGGAGGGGGCTCCTCCCCTGGCGCGCGATGTGATCCTGCCGCCCAAGGTGGTTGCTGCCGCCGCGCTGGCAGGATTGGTGCTGGCCAGCATCGGCGGATGTTATCTGTACTATCCACCTGTGGCCGAGATTCGCAAGGAGATGGTTGCAATCAACGCCGAGATTTTCGCGGCGGCCAACTCGAAGGAATGGGAGACGATCGAATTCTGGATTCCCCAGCAGGAAGACTGGGCGCACAAGCTGCGCGTCAGCAGCCGCATGCGTTGGAATCCGCTGAGCGACCTTCAGCTGCAGCGAGTCGATGCTTTTCAGGCGTCGCTGGAGGACCTGGAACATGCGGCGGAGGATCGCGATATCCAGGAGGCCAGGGATGCATCGCGCAAGATGGCAGCTGCCTTCACCGCGATGCGGGAATCGCTTGGATCTCCCTGAAGATTCCAAGCCATTGGACCTTCCGGGTTGCCATCGTCGCGAGGGGTTTCAGGAGATCGACCCCGTCGGGCTGCCGGCAGAAAACTTTCGAGGGGAGTCTGCCGGTGTGGTGCTGTCGGCTGCCTTCCGTCGCATAGAATCTGGTGAGGGGGGAATCGGCTCATGATGAAAGCGAAGCGGTGGGGCACTCGCATGCGTGCTTGCAGTTTGTCCTTGGCGTTGTTGGCTTGTGGGATCGTTGCGAATTCGGTTACTGCGCAGCAGACCTACCAGCTGATGGTTCCGGACGGATCGGCCTATTCGGAAGCGAGCGTTTCGGCCAATCGGCTGGAGATCCGGGATAGCGCAGGCCGTTTGACGCGATACGATCGACTGGCTGCCTGGGACAGCAGCGATGGTTTCTGGCTGGCCTTTCGCAATCCAGCCACGGGGCAGGTGGTGCGTTGGCCGAGCAATTCACGAGGTCCCGTGCAGATTGGATCGCCCGATGCCGGCAATCGGCTTCGCTTTCGCGAAAGCCAGATGCAGATTCAGGCGCTGCAGAATCTGCCGGCGCGTCCTGCGCCTGGAGTTGCCATGCCCGGCAATGCCGTAGGTGGCGGGGTGGCACGCGGCGACGCCTACTGGCGGCTGGCGATGCGCGATGGTCGGGATCTCTATCTGGCATCGTCGCCCGGTGGTGGTGTGACGCTGCAGCCTGGCAACGCCATTGGCAACGTACTGGTTGACTGGATGGTTGTTCCGGTGCAGGACAACTTGGTTCGGCTGCAGGTGGTACGCGGCGGGCAGTGGTATGCGCTAGCAGGCGATCCGGGAGGCCGATCCGTACGTCTGATACCGGCTCGCGGAGATGCCTTTTCCCTTTGGCGGATGATTCCGGGTTATGGCGAATCGATGGCGCTGGAGTGCGTGGCGTTTCCGGGATTGGCGCTGGGCTGGGATTATCGACAGCTGGGGCTGTTCCCCCTTTCCTTCCAGCCCCAGCAGTTGTGGTATCCGCTACCCCTGGCGATTGCAGCGCCTTCGGCTGCGGTAGCCCCAGCGCCCACCTACCGCATCGTCCAGCAGCAGGTGATCCCCAACCAACCTCTTCCACCGGCGCTAGTGCAACTGACCAACGTCCATTCGGAAGCGGTCGTACTGCGGATCGACGACTTGCTGACAGGAGCTTCCGAGGTAGTGGAGATTCCTGCAGGGCAGCGGTTGGAAAGGCAGTTCGAACGCGACTCCGGTTCCACAGTGGTCGAAACGCATGAATGGGTGGACTCGTTGGGGAACGTGACGCGCCAGGAATACAGCAATCCGATTCCAGCGGCTGAACGATACGACATCAGCGTCTATGAGAAATTCCTACAGTCGATCGCCATCGATCGCACGGGGAAGAGCCCCAACAAGATTGAGGATATCAACTACCAGCCCAAGAGCGTCGGTCGTTTTGTGGTGCCGGCCGGTGAGCGATTGCCGGAGCGGGCTTCGATCGATGTTTTTGGGCAGGCGCGTCAGGCGAACAACCCGGGCGGCGTACGTCGCATCCAGATGCCTGCTAGTCCGGTCGCTAATCCCGATCCCTTGCGCGAGATTCTGGATCGCGCTAGGCAAGGTCGCTGATCGAGAAAGGCAACCGAGGCGATCCAGATGCAGCGAGTTCTATCCCTCGACCCCGCTGGGACCGACATGATGATCGCCCTGGGGTTGGAATCGTGGCTGGTGGGTGTCACGCATCAATGCGATCTACCGGAAGGGATCGAACTGCCACGGGTCACCCGCTGTTCGATCGATCGATCGCTGGACTCCCTTCAGATCGATGAGCAGGTCAAGCAGCACCAGTCGTCGGGGACTCCGGTGGTACTCCATGATGCGGAGGCGATCGCGGCGCTGCGTCCAGATTTGCTTTTGGTTCAGGATCTTTGCGGTGCCTGCGGCATCATCCCAGATCATCTGCGCCTAGTGCTGGAGAGCCATCCTGAGGTGAAATCGTTGGCGCTGTCCCCTGGCAGTTGGAGCGAAATCCTGGAGTCGATCGATCGAATCGGTCAGTGTCTCGATCAACCCCGGCAAGCCGAATCGCTCCTTCGAGGGCTCGAGGAGAGAAGGCAGCAACTGATCGATCACTCCACGCAGCGTCCCCTGCTGAGATCGGTTGGGCTGGAGTGGTTGGAGCCGCTCTACGGGATAGGGCACTGGACAGTCGAACTGCTGGAAAATGTCGGGCTGGTCGAGCAGTTGGGGCAGGCGGGAGCGAAGTCCCTTCCGATCGATTGGGATCGGCTGATGGAGGTCGATCCGGATTGCCTGCTGGTCGCCTGCTGTGGCCTGGATGCCTACCGCGCCGAGAAAGAGTTTCAGAGGATTTCCGAGCCGGGGGAGTGGTCGCAGCTGGGCGCGGTGAGGAGAGGAAACGTTCTATTCCTCGATGGCAATCGCGGATTCAGTCGGCCGGGTCCCTACCTGATCGATCGCCTGGAGGAAATCGATCGGTGGCTGACGAGTGATTCGTCTCCTGCTAGCGGTAGCTTCTGAGGCGTCCTGTGAGCAGATCAGTAACCGCTGACCATGCCACCGGGACCATAGTAGCCTCCTCGGGAGGTCAATTCGTTGCGGCTAGCTTCCGGCAAGGGATTGATGAACTCTCGTGGCCGCCCACCGACCACTTCGGGACCGATGTCGTTGAGAGGGTAGGGGTCGATGACAACCGCGCGATTCTTCTGACGGTCGATGCTTCCCTGTCCAAACTGGCTGGATCCCCAACGGCCAAGATTCCAGGGCGACTGCTTGCAACCTACCAGTAGCAAGAGGGCACAGAGCAACAGAGTGCGACGCATGTTGAGGATTCCCTTCCTGCCGGCCTGTCCGATCCTTGAACGGGGTGAGGGTATCTTCACGACACCCAGGGTTGCCGTCGCGGCGGAATTGTCCTGCTTTCCAAGACCGACCGCCAGATCAGTTCCTCCCCTGGGTTGTGATTCGGTTGTCCAATGGGGACTTTTTCAGAGGAATTGCTAGCCTAGGCAAAGGCGTCATAACCGGAGGGGTCGTTGGGTGTTTGAGCCAGCAGGAGGGTGGAATCGGGGGCCAGTTCGATCTGGGTTGGAAGATGGCAGGCGGGGAGCAGAACCGACTGTCCTACATCGAGCGACAGGGAACCGGCCATCCAGTGGAGATGGGCTTGGCCTTCTGGGAGAGTCAGTAGTCGGAAGCGGCCTTCGGCTTCCAGGGAGATCGAGCAGTGTCCATGCCAACGGAGCCACTCGAAGTGTTGGCAGCAGACCAACCTTTGTCCGGATGGCTGGGACAAAGGTTCCGGGCGGGCGAACTGCACCGTGGGAGCTTCGAAGTTGATGACCTCCAGCGCCTGTTCGACGTGGAGCGGTCTCGAGTTGCCATGGGCATCGACCCGATTCCAATCGTAGAGGCGGAAGGTGCTGTCGCTGGACTGCTGGATCTCCACTACCAGGAGTCCAGATCCAAGGGCATGGACGGTCCCTGCAGGGATGAAGACGCAGTCACCTGAATTGGGATGGAGTACCTGAAGGGCCTGCTCGGTCCGCCCCGTGGCGATGGCATGTGCCAGTTGAGCCCGGTCGATGCCCTGTTGCAGTCCTGCGTAGATCTTGGCCCCTGGTTCTGCATGGACTACGTACCAGGCTTCCGTTTTTCCCAGATCAGGTGGATCCATCCGCGAAGCGTACGGATCGTCTGGATGGACCTGGACGCTGAGCACCTGGTGGCAATCGAGGTACTTCAGGAGCAGTGGGAAGGGCTTCGACTGCTGATTTCCCAGGACTTCATCTGGAAACGCATCGATCAGGTTGCGAAGAGTCCAGCCTTCCCAGGGGCCATCCGCAACGACGCTCTGGTCGGCCCCGTGGTCGACGACTTCCCAGCTTTCGGCCCAGGGACCGGGGCCGGGCAGCGATTTTCCCATCAACCTGCCAAGGCGTTCTCCGCCCCACAGATAAGGGCGAAAAAGAGGATGGAATCGCAGCGGGGATTGGGGAAACATGGTGGCTCAAGATATGATAAGGATCGCAGCGTCTTTGCCATGGCGACGGAAGGCCCGGGCGTTGCACCGCTTCGAGAACGTCCCATTGTATTCCAGAGGGGAATTCGGAGGCGATGGTTTGGAAGCGATTTGGAAGTTCGGGGGCGGGTGGTGAAAACCAGTAAAAGCGACGACTTGTTCGAAAGCAGCACGATGACCTTTGGCGAGCACCTGGAGGAACTCCGGGTATCGCTCACCAAGGCGTTGATCTGCCTGGCGGTCGGAATGGGTATTTCCCTGCTGTTCGCCGACCGCATCGTGCGTTACGTCCAGACGCCGCTAAAAAAATCGCTGGAGGAGTTCTACCTCCGCAAGGCTGGGGCTCAGTGGGAGAAGGCCAACGGATCGAAGATGGATCCGACGCTGCAGGAGTGGATGGCCGAGCAGAAATACACACCCGAGGTGGTCTACGTCGATCCCCGTGAACTGATGGGCTCGCTTCAGGGCGTTCAGGTAACTGTGCCCGGGCTGGATCCAACCCAGCCGCCTGCTCAGGAGACATCGGGCTCGGCGACGTCCCCTGCCGCACTGGAGACTCCCTCGGATTCGATCCCTTCGGCGCTCCCCACGACCGAACCTGCAGTTCCATCATCTAAGACCCCTGACGTGGTGCCACCCGTCTCGAAGACCCCCGATGAGGCTCCTTCGCCACCAACTCCTATGCAGGTTTCCGGGTTGGGGAAAGGCAAAGGGAGCGTCGAAGCAACGGGTCTGGAAGGATGGCGCGGTGGGAGCGCCCTGCAGGCGAAGGATCTGGTGCCGCTGCGTTTGTTCAGCCGCATTTCGACCAACACCGATGCGTTGCAGGTGACCGAACCGTTCATGATCTACTTGAAGGCAGGTCTGGCCGCTGGTCTGGTTCTGGCTAGTCCCGGGATCTTCTGGTACCTGTGGGGCTTTATCGCCTCGGGACTGTATCCCCATGAGCGGCGGTATGTTTATTTTTTCCTGCCGGTCAGTCTGTTTCTCTTTTTGGGTGGCGCAGCACTGGCGTTCTTCTTCATCTTTGAGCTGGTCTTGCGATTCCTGCTGACCTTCAATGAGTCGCTGGGGATCGATGCTGCCCCGCGACTTACCGATTACATGACCTTCGCCTTGATGCTGCCGCTAGGTTTTGGAGTCGCTTTCCAGTTGCCGCTGGCGATGCTGGTGCTAGAGCGATTAGGAGTTTTTTCGGTCGAGATTTATTTGAAGCAGTGGCGCACGGCAGTCCTGGTGATCGCCTTCATCTCGATGGTGCTGACCCCTGCAGAGATTACCAGCATGGTCGGCATGCTGGTTCCTTTGGTAGGGCTTTATTTCCTGGGTATCTTGCTCTGCAAATACTTACCGCGAGGATCGGCCCTTGGGACTCAGGGCTACGACGCTCGGTGACAAGCTGCCACGTCGTTTCACCTGCTTTTAGATCGCTTCTTCTCCCCGTTCTCCTGTCCGAATGCGGATGCAGTCATCCAGTGGCAGGACGAAGATCTTTCCATCGCCTTGACGTCCTCGTCCGGCGGAGCGGGCGCCGCGGGCGATGGCGGCGATGGTCGGTTCGACAAAGGGCTCATTGACGGCGATCTGGAGTTGCACCTTCCGCAGAAATGCTGCTCCAAGATCGTGCGGGCGATGGGTCCCCAACTGGCCCATCTGCTGGCCATACCCCTGGCAATCGAAGACGGTCATGCGAAAGACTTCCACCTCCGTCAGCGCCTGTTTGACCGCCTCCAGCCTGTCGGGCTGGATGATTGCAATGATCAGCTTCATGTTCGACCTCCAAAAGGATCGCGATGGTATTCATCGCTGGGACGTACGGGAGGTCCAGAGCGAAATGCACGGGCAGTGGATGACGTCGTTACCATGGCGGTGCACTTTTCTTCATGAAAACTTCATCAACGCTGCCGTCATCGAGAGACCTCTTTACCCATTGTGACGCACGATCGCCGGATTGTCCTGCCTCTGGCAATCTTCATCGTCTCTTAACGGGATTCACTATGTTCAGTGAAGGAACTCGTGGCGACACTCTTTTGCGTCGTAGGTAGTTGAGCCAGATGGGGCTGGGGCAGGCAGGCGGCCTGGCTTTGGCGAGCAACTGGGATGTCCAAACCGAACATGGGGGATACGATGCGAAACCTGAGGTCGAAGCGAAGTGCGTTCACGCTGGTGGAGTTGCTGGTGGTGATCGCGATCATCGGAATTCTTGTCGGTCTGCTGCTGCCTGCAGTCCAGGCTGCTCGCGAAGCCGCCCGCCGCATGCAGTGCAGCAACAACCTGAAGCAACTTGGGCTAGCGCTGCATAACTATGAGAGCGCCTTCAAGGTCTTTCCTCCTAGCCGTATCGACTACAGCAGCCCACAGATCTTCCAGCAGTCCTGGCTGTCGATGATTCTGCCTTACATCGAGCAGACCAACGTGGCCAATGGTTACCAGATGGGGCTCCCGTGGTTTGCCCCAGTCAACGATCCATTCACCACCACCAAGATCGCTACCTATCTCTGCCCATCGGCTCCTGGAGAACGAGCGGTTCCAGCTTCGAATCTTTATGCGAACGTGACTCGCAATCTCCGCAGCGACCAGCCTCGCTGGGGTTACAGCGATTACGGTTCGATCAATGCGGTCCGCAACGCGATGTTCACTGTTGCGGGGTTGCCATCTTTGGGAACTCGTGAAGTGCCAGGCGCTCTGGGACGTGGACCACAGGGGGTGAAGCTGGCCTTCATCACCGATGGTCTCTCCAACACCGCGTTGGCTTCCGAAGATGCAGGTCGCCCCAACATCTACATCGGTGGCCGAAAAGCGACCAATCCACGTCCTGGCAGCATCGCTCAAGGAACGGTCTTCACCGAAGACGGGTGGGGATGGGCTGATATCAACGGTGGATTCAGCATCGACGGATCCAGCCGGCTTGGTATCGCCAACAGCACCTCCAGCTCTGGCAATGTCACCATGCAAGGAACCTGCACGATGAACTGCACCAACGACAGTGAAATCTATGCGTTCCATACCGGTGGAGCCAACTTCCTGATGGCAGACGGATCGGTGCAGTTCTATGCTGCGTCGATCGATCCTAAGTCGCTGGTCGCGCTTTGCACCAGAGACTTTGCCGATATTGCGACGATCGAGCAGTAAGCTTGGTTGTGGGCAGCTCATGGACTTGGAGAGCCGTTCGAGGAAATCGAGCGGCTCTTTGAGTTTCTGGATTGGCACAGGTTGAGCTGTGGGCGATCGGTCAGGATGACAAGGAGTGCCCCAAAGAGGAATGCAGCGGTTGGCTCTACGATGGGAGTTAGCGGGGACCATGATGCACAGCACCAGATGTTTTGGATCGATCTTGGTGGCGGTCTGTTTGCCCGGCCAGTATGGAGTGGCTGAAGCGCAGCAGATGCCCAAGCCTTCTCTGGTCGCCACCGCCTCACTTCCCGGCGATACCCGCGACCGGACGGGATGGGAGGGAACCCTGGAAGAAGGAACGCCGATTGGACAGCTGGGTGGCTTTTCCGCGATCGAACGGATCCCGGGTTCGGAAGGCTTGTCGGGAGACGCGAGTTACTGGGTACTTTCAGATCGGGGGCCTGCCGATGGTGCCGCCAGTTATCCCTGCCGTGTCCACCAGTTGCGATTGCAGTTAGATCGCCAGAATGGGCAACTGACAGCCAGTGTGATCGAAACGCTTCCCTTGACGAGGGAAGGAAAGCCGTGCCTCGGTGCGTTGCAGGCCCTCACTCCACCAGGCACTTTGCGTGGCCAAGCGCTCGACCCCGAAGGTCTTCGCATCGGACCTCAGCAATCGCTTTGGGTCTCCGAGGAGTATGGTCCTTCGGTCGATCGATTTGATGGAGAGGGGCGCTGGGTCGCCAGCCTCCCGATTCCCCCTGGTTTTCCACTTTATCGTGGTGATGACCTGGCATCCGCGAAGGAAGGGACTGTCCCCAATCGTGGTTTGGAGGGCTTGGCGGTCTCGGCCGATGGGAATCGCTTGACGGCGATCATGCAGGGTCCGTTGGTCCAGGACAGCCAGCCAGTGAAAGATAAACGCTATGGGCGATTCGTCCGCGTCCTGCACTGGAATCTCCAACAGCCCGATGCGCTCCCAGTCCAGCAGCTCTATCCACTGGAAGATCGGTCCTGCGGAATCAGTGAGATTCTTGCGGTGGATGAGGATCGCTTTTTGATTCTGGAGCGGGATGGGGAGGCGGGGGCCGAAGCGAAGTACAAGCGGATCTATTTAGCTGATTTCTCCAGTGCTTCGCCTGCCCAGTCGATCGAGCGACTAGATCCTTGGACCAAGCCGGAATCGATCCAGATCGCCAGCAAGCGACTGGTGGTCGATCTGCTGGATCCCATCTACGGCTTCAGCGGGTCAAAGGCTCCCGAAAAACCGGAAGGGCTGGCTTGGCATCCCAGTTCCAATCCGACGATTCGCACCTTGATCGTCAGTTTTGATAACGACTTTGAAGCGGCCAAGGAGAGTCTTTTCATGGCATTCGACATCCCCGAACCCCTGTTGGCTCCGATTCCAAGCGTCGCGGTATCGCCCTGAATTCCTCAATGCGAAGGTCGGCCATTCTCGGACAGTGAGCAGCGTTTCGCTTTTTTCACTAGCACCACCGCATCCTGTGATTTTGCATCATTCCGCTACCGACTGGTCTCTTCCTTCTACACCTGTCTAGCAGCGTGTGGCTCGCGTTGCATCGAGTAGTCGAGCAAGAGGACGACAAGTGCGGTAGGGTGTGAGAGGCCGTCGGTAGTTTGAGGGGCGTTCCGAGAGTTCGATGGCTGTGGAAGGTTAGGTGCCCCATGACTTTGGCCGCGACGGCGGAACACACCATGATGCGGCGATGGACGTTTGGTTCTGGTGTGTTCGCGGTCGGGTAGTGCCTGCCAGGAACCGTAAAACCAAGCTTCCATCACCGAACGCCATGAGGTGCTCTCTGCAACGGCCGGCTCACACACCCTACGGTTTACCCGCCTGGTTTCCGCTACCACCTTTCCCTTGCTAAGTCAGCGAGTCGATCGCTTGGCGCGCTTTTTGGATTTCATCGCCATCGACTTGGTGGGGATCGGTAGCCGACCGAAACGATCCATGCAGTTGTCGGCAGCCGATCGCTTGAATCAATTCCACGGCATTGAAGGCGCGGATACCTCCTGCCGGCAAGACTTCGATCTGGTGGCCACAGTGGTACTGAAGCAATCGAAGCGGTTCGATTCCTTCATAAGCGGTTGGGGGTCCTCCGCTGGTCAGTATTCTTTGGTAGCCACAATTGGCCAGTCGTTGCGCTTCCTCCAGCGGCTTGGCGACCGCATCGAATGCGCGATGCACCACCCACTGAAACGGAGGCGGTGCTAGTTCGGGGAGCGATTCCATCCAGCGCCAATCCAAAGAAGAGCCGGAGCGATCCAGGGCACCGACAACCAGGCCGTCGATCCCCAGGTCGATCAGACGGCGGCAATCGTCGCGCATCACTCGCAGGGAAACTTCATCGTATTGAAATCCTCCACCTCGGCATCGCACCAGGACCACCAGTGGTCGATCGATGGCGCGGCGTGTTTCCATGGTTAGATGGATCGAAGGAGTTAGGCCTCCCAATTCCAGTCCCTGGCTTAGCTCGATCCTGTCGGCCCCTGCCTGACAGGCGGCAACAGCAGCTGCGACGGTATCGACGCAGACTTCCAGCAGCGCATTTCGGGTGGGGGATGGAGTCGGAGTCACGAAGATTCAAGCCGCCAAGAGACGAGATCCTGAGGGTAGTCGATCTCCAGGTGCAATGGCTTACGGATCGATCGACCGTTTGGCCTTCGGTTTATTGTAACGGGCATCGTTGCGCGACAGGAGAAAGGCAATCAGGTGTCTGTTGGCAGACAGGATCAGCCGTTTCGGGGTTTTCTTGGCGGACGGGGCCCCTGGGGACCGTCGGAGCCAGGGCGGGGACTGCGGCGGGGTGGTCGGTCGTCAAAGCGACCGGGCCCTCGAGCTGGACGAGGTCCGCCAGATCGAGGCCCGCTGGGACGAGGGCCACCCGAGCGAGGACCGCCTTCGCGAGGACCACCGCTTCTTGGGCCTGAGGAACGAGGTCCACCGGCGCGAGGTCCGCTGAAGGATCGTCGGAAGCCTGGGGCACCGCGACCGGCGGACTGTTGGCCTTCGAAACAGCGCCGCATCCGAAGTGGTTGGCCTTGAAACTGTTGCTGTTGTAGCAACCTTAGGAGATCGGGTGGAAGTCCTTCAGGCATTTGGACGGTGCTGGAATCGTCTTCGATATGGATTCTTCCAACATCTTCGATACTGATGCCGCAGCTACTGGCCAGCGTTTCGGCCAGCTTCGCCACGGTAGCGCCATGCCGTCGGCCAACATCGACTCGATAGCTTTCCATTCCTTCGGCGACGGGAGGACCGCGACGGGAGTCGCGAGGTCGGTCGGTAGCTCGATTGCCTCGGAGGTTTTCCTTGCCAGGCCGTTCCCTCGAAAATTCCAGGGTGGGGATGGTGTCGCGTTCCAGCAGAGGCTTGCCTTGCTGTGCCAGAACCGCCATGGCAGCGGCGATTTCCTCCAAGGGAACTCCTTCATGGCTTCGCTGGTACTGTTCCAGAATCGACTTGTACGATTCGACGTCGGCATGCTCTCTTGCCTGGTCGATCTGGTCGTGGAACTGCTGCACCCGCTTCTTGTTGATCTGTCGGTTGCTGGGGACCTCCATCGGCTGGATCGTCTGCCGCGTTTCTTTCTCGATCAGCCGCAATCGGCCGCGTTCGCGGGGGCTGACCATCAGGATGGCTTCGCCGCTTCTTCCTGCTCGGCCGGTTCGGCCGATTCGATGGATATAGACTTCGCTGTCATTAGGTGGATCGTAGTTGATCACATGACTGATTCGCTGCACATCGAGTCCTCGGGCAGCCACGTCGGTGGCGACAACGACCTGAATCCGGTGGTTCTTCAGACCATCGATGACTCGTTCGCGCTGACGCTGGGCGACTTCGCCATGCAGAGCAGCGACGCGAAAACCACGTTCCCGCAGGTAATCGGCCAGCGGTTCGCAGGCCATCTTGGTACGGACGAAAACCAGCACTCCATCGGTCGGCTCTGCCTCCAGCAATCTAGCTAGGACGGCGGGACGATCCTCGTGGGTGACCACGACGTAGCGTTGGCGCACCGTATCAGCGGTGGCCGACTGCTGAGCGATTTTGACGTGAGCGGGATCCTTGAGGTGCTGACTGGCGATCCGCCGGATCGGTTCTGGCATCGTCGCAGAGAACAGTGCGGTCTGATGGCTGCCAGGGGTCTGATTCAAGATCCATTCGACGTCATCGGCGAAACCCATTTTCAGCATTTCGTCGGCTTCATCGAGTACTAGGCATTGGAGGGCGTCCAGCACCAAAGAGCCTCGCCGCATGTGGTCCATGATGCGACCAGGGGTACCGACGACAATCTGGGCGCCGCTGTCCAGTTGCCGAAACTGGATCTGGTAGTCCTGACCGCCATAGATGCAGGCGATTGGAACGCGCCGCATCTGGGAGGCATATTTCGTGTAGGAGTCGGCGACCTGAATCGCCAGTTCGCGAGTCGGCGTCAGGACCAAGACCTGAACCGTCGGGATTTCGGGGTCGAGCCGGTGGAGGGAGGGAAGAGCAAACGCGGCGGTCTTGCCGGTGCCAGTCTGCGCCTGCCCCAGAACGTCGCGGCCCTTGATCAGATGAGGAATCGTTTTGGCCTGAATCGGAGTGGGCTGCGTGTAGCCGGCCGCTTCTACGGCCCGGACCAAACGGGGGTCCAGACCAAAATCGCCAAACGAATTACCTGCCGAAGCAGCGATGGGTGGAGCGGTGGTCTGCGTCGGTTCCGACTGCATTGTTTCTGACTCTACCAACTCAGACTCTGTCAGGTCGATGTCCTGTGGGAACTCCGAATCTCCCTCGGGCAGATGCGAAACTTCCTGCGGGATCTCCGAATCCGCCTGCGGCCGATTGGGCTCTTGCTCCAGAACTGACTCCTGTGGCAACTCGTTCGATTCGTCCTTTTCCGACATGCAGAACTCTAATCCCTTTTCTCGAATCAATCCAAACGGCCAAATCGACGATCGCCGGCCTCTGACAACCGCCGGCGAAGAGCGAGCTTTGCCGGTCAGGTGGTCCCCATCGTACCGATGACATCAAAAACCGTTAGGGACAAAACGGGAAAAAGAGTGAAAAGAAGCGGGCTGGGAGGTCTCCATGGCGCCTTCTCGGGGCCCAACCCACCGCTCTCGTAAAATTGCCACTGGCGGTTCCTTTCGTTAGAGTGAGACACTTGTCGAACCAAATCTCCGTGTGAATTGCCAGGAACTCCAAGCAGCTGACGAAGCATCGGTTGCGCTGCCACGGGGAATTCCCAGCGGGGTAATTCCAGAGCGAACTCTTCTTTCCGAAAGGTAGCCATGAAGACAGTCCATGCAAAACTCCTGCGTCGAGTCCCGGTAGCGATCGCTTTGATGGGTAGTACCCTGAATGCGGTCTCGGCTGGTGAAGTGGAACAGAAGTTCCTTGGGGAGGGGGTGACGGCGAGGGTTGGGGGTTATCGCCCGATTCGCGCGGAGATGGATCAGGAAGCATCGATCGTCCAGGTAGCACCTGAAGGTTTGGTCAAGCCGGGCTATGGAAAATTGACCCTGGGGGATAAGTCTTGGGCTTTTGTGATCGATCAGCCCGAGGAAGGGCCAAATCGTTTGTGGATCGACACCAACGGCGACGGCGATCTGACGAATGACCCCCAGGCGACTTGGGAGCCACGGGAGCAGGGGGAACTGACGATGTACAGCGGTGGTTCCAAGATCGATCTGGGGGGTGGAGATCTTGGGAAGATCAACTGCTACCGATTCGATCCAAAGGACCCTCGTCGGGCTCCCTTGGCCAATACGTTGCTCTGGTATGCCGACTTCGGCTACGAGTATGCCTTCGAGATCGATGGACAGAAACTACAGACATTCTCGGCCGGGGCGATCGAGTCGGACTCGATGCTGCCGATCGACCGCGACGGCAATGGCGAGGTCAGCCGCAACTACGAGATGGTGGCGATTGGTAAGCCCTTCAACTTCACTGGATCCACGATGCTCCTGGAGCTCAAGGAAGGGAAGCTGTCACTGCGGAAGGCCGACGAAGAACTACCACAACTGCCGCTGCCTCCCGATCTGCGGCTGGGCAAGTCGGCGCTCCCCTTCAGCGCGACCGATCTGGATGGGCAGGCGATCGAGTTTCCCAAGCAGTATGCGGGCAAGCTGGTGATGCTGGATTTTTGGGCTACTTGGTGTGGTCCATGCATTGCCGAGCTGCCGAATGTCAAGAAGGCTTATGACGATTGGCACGAAGAGGGGTTCGAAATCCTTGGGATCAGTTTTGATCAGGAGGGCCAGGAAGAGAAGGTCCGCGAGTTCTTGAAGGATCGCGAGCTTCCTTGGACGCAGGTCTATGAAGGGAAGGGTTGGGATACCAAGCTGGGTGCGCAGTACGATGTCAGCGGGATTCCATTCGTTCTTCTCGTCGACGGCGACTCGGGGCAGATTCTCGGGACTTCCCAAGAACTGCGTGGTGAAAAGCTTTCCGACTTCATCGCCGAGAAGTTGAAAGAGAAGAAGGGTGGCCAGTAGTCTTCCATGATTTGGAAGCACCGGCTGACGAGGAAAATTGGAAGCGACAGGATCTGTCCATGCGTTGGTTCGACACCTTTTGGTTGCTTGGCTGCTGCTTGTTCTCCTTGGCTGCAGCCAATGTGCTGATGGCTGGGCAGCCGGTGGCGTCGGAGCGGTTTTTGCGGGAGGTCCGGCCGATCCTGTCGGACCATTGCTTTCAGTGCCATGGTCCCGACCAGGAGCAGCGTCAGGCGGGACTGAGATTGGATCTGGAGGGAAGCGCGACCGCTCAACTGGACAGCGGTCAACGGGCGGTGGTCCCTCGCGACCTGAAAGCAAGTGGTTTGGTGGAGCGGATTCGCAGCACCGATCCCTCCCTGATCATGCCGCCGCCCGATTCGGGAAAGGAACTGACTGAAGCGCAAAAGGAGATCCTTGAGCGCTGGATTTCGGATGGGGCAACCTATGCGGGGCACTGGGGATTCCAGCCTATCGCTGAGCCAGCGATCCCAGAGGTGGCGCCGGATGCCGTCCCAGGGGCAACAGCTGACTCGCTTACAGCGATCGATAGGTTCCTTGTCGAAGCGATGACCGAGCAGGGCCTGCGGATGTCGCCCGAAGCGGATCGCGAAACGTTGTTGCGGCGATTGAGTCTGGACCTGACGGGGTTACCACCCACGCCCGAGCAGATTGATCGGTTCTTGTCGGATCGATCTCCGGCTGCCTACGAGAAGGTAGTCGACTCGCTGCTTGCCTCCCCGCATTATGGAGAACGGATGGCGATCCGCTGGTTGGATCTAGCGCGCTACGCCGACAGCAACGGCTATCAGATCGACAGCAGTCGTTACCAGTGGCCCTGGCGCGACTGGTTGATCCAGTCGCTCAATCGGAACCAGCCGTTCGACCAGTTCACGATCGAACAGTTGGCCGGGGATCTGTTGCCTGACGCGACAACCGAGCAGATAGTGGCGACTGGTTTTCACCGCAATCATCGGCTCAATGGAGAAGGTGGGATCATCGCCGAGGAATGGCGGGCCGAAACGGTGATCGATCGCGTGGAGACGACGGGGCTGGCGTGGCTGGGACTGACGTTCAACTGTTGTCGCTGCCACGACCACAAGTACGATCCGATTTCGCAGAAAGAGTTTTATCAGTTCTTCGCCTTTTTCAATAACGTGCCGGAAGCGGGGACGCTGCAGGGGGAGTCTCGCAACACCGAGCCGGTGATGGCGGTACCGACGGCGGCACAAAAGGAGGAACTCGACAGGTTGGAGCAGTTGCGCCGGCAATCGAACGATCTGGTAGCGGCCGAGGAGCGTCGCCTGCGGGAGCGACTGGTGGCCTGGGAACCACAGCTGCAGCAGCTGGCTGCCGAGAACAATTCGGTCTGGTTGCCCTGGGGTGTGGAGGAAGCGGTCTCCCGGAAAGGTTCTTCTCTGACCCTTCAGCAGGATGGCAGCTATCTGGCCGGAGGAGAAAATCCCACCCATGATCTCTATGCGTTGACCGGTTCTTTGGGTGGCAACGCATTTCGCGGGCTGTTGCTAGAGTGCCTTCCCGACCCGTCGCTGCCTCAGCAAAGTGTCGGGCGCTATGCAAATGGGAATTTTGTCTTAGGTCGAGTGGAAGCGAAGCTGGAGGCGCCGGGGTGGTCGGAACCGAAGGAGCTTGTTTTCACGCGGGCGGAGGCGACCTATTCGCAGAAGGATTGGGATATTCAGAACGTTGTCGCTCGGACGCCAGGCCGCGGCTGGGCGGTCGATGGACCGACTCGCAAGGAAGCTAGTCGCGCGATGTTTTTGCTGGATCAGCCGATCGAACTGCCTGCGGGGGCGCGGTTGGTGGTGCAGCTGCATCAGGACATCCTCAGCCAGCACAACATCGGTCGATTCCGCATCCACTGGACCGGAAGTGCCGCAGGCCAGCTTCCCTTTGAAGGATCGATCTGGACAGCGGCCATGCGAGAAGCGGTTGCGGTGGAGCCTGCGGCGCGAAGCGAAGATCAATGGAAGGCGCTGGAGGGGCTCTATCGCATGCAGCCCGATACGCCCATCGCCAAGGCGCAGGGGGAGCTAGCGAGAGTCGACAAGCAGATCGAATCGCTGCGAGCGGCATTTCCGACGGTGATGGTGATGCGCGAGGGGCCGAAGCGCCCCAGCCATTTGCTAGTGCGAGGGCAATACGATCAGCCGGGCGAGCAGGTGGAGGCGGGGCTACCGGCGGCGCTGCCACCCATGCCGCCGGGGGCCCCGATGAATCGGCTGGGGTTGGCTACTTGGATCGTCGATCGATCCAATCCCTTGACCGCAAGGGTCTGGGTGAACCGAGCCTGGGAGCACTTTTTTGGGCATGGGCTGGTCAAGTCGACTGAGAATCTTGGTTCGCAGACCGACTTCCCAAGTCATCCCAAGCTGCTGGATTGGTTGGCCAGCCAGTTTCAAAGCGGCAGTCAGCTTCCTGCGATCGATGGATCGGCGGCGCATCCCTGGGATATGAAAGCGATCCACAAGGCGATCGTGATGAGCCGTGCGTACCGACAGACGGCTGCTGCGGAGCCTGAGTCCTGGCAGCGCGATCCCGAGAATCGATGGCTTGCGAGGGGGCCTCGATTTCGACTTCCTGCCGAGTTGGTGCGGGACCAGGCGCTAGCGATCAGTGGCCTGCTGGACCGGACGATCGGAGGGCCCAGCGTCCGCCCGTTCATGCCGGCTGGAGTGTGGGATGAGACGAGCGTTTATGGAGACCTCCGCAACTACCAGGAAGATGAGGGTACGGCACGGGTGCGACGGACGCTCTACACCATCTGGAAGCGAACCGCAGCGCCTCCAACGTTGCTCCTGTTTGATGCGCCCAATCGCGAAACCTGCACTGTCCGTCGATCGAATACCAACACTCCGTTGCAGGCCTTGGCGCTGCTCAACGAAGCGACGTTCGTCGAAGCAGCCAGGAAGCTGGGAGAGCGGATGATTCGGGAGGGGGGACAGCAGGATCGGGATCGGGTCCGGTATGGTTTCCGGCTGGCTGTCGGTCGGTGGCCCAGCGAACAGGAGACGTCGATTCTGCTGGAGGCTCTTTCGGCGGATCGCCAGCGACTGGCGGCTGGATCGCTTCCTTCCGATGGATTGCTGAAGGTAGGCAAGTCGCCGGTCGACGCCGCGATCGACGCTCGCGACCTAGTGGCGTACTCCTTGCTGGGACGGGTGCTGTTGAATTTGGACGAAGTGGTGACTCGCTAGTCCCCATCAGGACCGGCGCAAAGGGAGGATGTCGAAGTGGAACAGCGACGGGACGGCAACGTAGCCAGCGAGATGTCGCGGCGACTGTGCCTGGGCTTTTCGGCTTCAGCTTTGGCTACCATGGCGGCCGGTAGATTGTTGGCCGAAGAGGGACGATCGATGCCGGCAGAAGTCGGCTCTGCCGTGCCTGGTTCGGCATTGGCTGGGGCCTCTGGGCATCCTGTGCAGCGCGCCAAGCGGATCATCTATCTCTTCCAGTCGGGCGCTCCCTCGCAGATGGATTTGTTTGATCCCAAGCCGACTCTTGAAGCGCGTCGGGGGGAGAATCTCCCGGATTCCATTCGCCAGGGGCAGCGATTGACGACGATGACTTCCGGCCAGAGTACCTTTCCGGTGGCTCCTTCGATCTTCCGCTTTGCGCAGCATGGCAAGAGCGGCATGTGGTTCAGTGATCTGTTGCCTCACATGGCCGGTCAGGCAGATCGCTTTTGCATGATTCGTTCGATGCACACCGAAGCGATCAACCATGATCCGGCGATCACTTTTTCGCAGACTGGTTCGCAGCTTGCAGGTCGCCCCAGCATTGGTTCCTGGGCCAGCTATGGTTTGGGGAGCGTCAACCAGGATCTACCGGCTTACGTCGTCCTGACCTCCTTTGGCAGCGGCCGTCCCGACGACCAACCGCTCTACGATCGACTCTGGGGATCAGGATTTCTTCCGTCGCAGCACCAGGGGGTGAAGTTTCGCAATCAGGGGGACCCGGTGCTGTATCTTTCCGATCCCCCAGGGGTGGATCTGGAGGCGCGACGCGAAACGCTCAGTCGCCTTAGGTCGCTCAACGCGATCCAGTATCAGCAGCTGGGTGATCCTGAGATTCAGACTCGCATCGCTCAGTACGAAATGGCCTTTCGAATGCAGCAGAGCGTGCCGGGGCTGATCGATCTCAGTGATGAACCTCAGGAGGTGCTGGATCTCTATGGCCCCGACGTCAAGCGGCCGGGATCCTATGCAGCCAATTGCCTGCTAGCCCGTCGACTGGCCGAGCGGGATGTGCGGTTCGTGCAGCTGTTCCATATGGGATGGGATCAGCACTTCAATCTTCCCAAAGCGATTGCAGGGCAATGCAAGGATGTCGATCAGCCGACCGCGGCGCTGCTGATCGATCTGGAGCGGAGAGGGCTGCTGGAGGATACGCTGATCGTCTGGGGAGGCGAGTTTGGAAGAACGATCTATTCGCAGGGGGGCATCACGTCCGACAATTACGGGCGCGATCATCACCCGCGATGCTTTACGGTGCTGCTTGCCGGCGCCGGGGTGGCTCAGGGCACCACGATCGGCCAGACGGATGACTACTGCTACAACATCCTCGAAGATCCAGTGCACGTGCACGATCTGAATGCTACGATCCTCCACCTGATGGGGATCGATCACAAACGGCTGACCTATCGCTATCAGGGGCGCGATTTCCGTTTGACCGATATCCACGGGGAACTGGTCACCAAGGCATTGGCGGAACGCGTCTGATCGATTGCACTGGAGAGTCTACCGATACCGACACAAGACGGCAGACTCATCCATTGGATCGATTTGAATTTTATTTGCCCGGCAGCACAGGTTCTTCCTTGATCTTGCTTTCAGGAAGCTGTGTCTGAGGCTTCTCGCGCTTGCGTTCCGGAATGACATCGGTGCGGGGCTGGAATCGTTTCCGCCCGTCGGGCAGCTTGGTCAGCGTAAAGCCATCGTAGAGTGAACCAATCGCAGTTCGTGACTCGAACCGCAGTTGGTCCCCTGCGATCTCGATGATCTGATAGAGCTGCGTGTCCTCAGCACTTCGCTCCATGATCGAATCGGGCGCCAGATTGTACATCTTGGGGCCACTGACGGAGACCACATAGACGGTACCGCTCTGAGGATCGGCGTGGCGGACGCCGGTCGGCACATTGGTGAGCGTTTCGGGGATGGTTTCGTGGATCAGGCCGGTCCGGCCGTAGGTATGATCGTGACCCTGAAGCACCAAGTCGACTCCATAGCGATCGAAGAGCGGTTTCCAGGCATCGCGCAGCGCCTTGTTGTCCCGCTCCTTGGCAGTAGAAAAAATGGGATGGTGGAAGGTGCAGACGATCCAAGGGGCTGGGTGCTGCTGGAGGACCGATTCCAGCCACTTAGTTTGCTCGTCGATCTTTTCATTGCTGTTGAGCCCGATGACGCGCAAGTTTCCGTAAGTGAAGGTGTAAGCGGTTTCTTCGAGTCCGGGCGGTCCGTTTTCGGGGAGCGTGAACTGAGCGCGCCAGTGGTGGGAGAGCCTGCGACTGCCATCTTCGTTTTTTGCCTGTTCGTGGTTTCCGGGGACTGGCACGGAGGGGATCGTCGCATGGAGGAAGGAACCCGCGCGGAACCACTCGCCCCAGTCCGCATCCGATTCGGGACGGTTGATCAGGTCGCCCGCATGGATCATGAAGCGAGCCTTGGGGGCTTGGCGGGCGGCGTCGCGAATGACGCGCGACCAGAGCGAGAGGACGTCGTTCTGGGCATCGCCGAAATAGAGGAACTGAAAAGCTTCGGGCTGCTGAGAGGCGGTTTCAAACGGATGCCATTCGCTCCAGTTGACCCCATCGCCGACGCGATAAACGTAGGGGGTTGCTGGTTTCAGGTCGGTGAGTTTGGCCGCGTGAAAGTGAGCGGGATTCAGATCGGTGACCAGCGCACTGGTGGTCGCCTTGATTCGATTCGGTTTCAATCGAAACTCCGGCCCATGCGTTGCCTCGGCCCATTCCACGAAACCGTGCGCGACGTCGCTGCTGGTGCGCCACGTGATGCCATAGGAGGTGGTTGGGTCATCGCCAATCGAGAGAATGACACGATCGGGGATTGGTGTGGGGCGATGCGCCTCGGCGGCCGCCACCGGCTTGGCAGGGTGCTCATGGTCTCCTTCATGCGCCGATAGCGACCTATGGGCAGACGGCCACAGCATCAGGAGCGTCCAGAGACAGGCTGGCCAATCGCCGGGGATAGGAAAGAATCGATGGAAGGGTCTTGTCATCGGAAGAACTTCGCAGGTGGAGGGAAAGCCGTTGGAAGTGGATCGTGATCATCCGAAAGCGCCCGCCTGACGCCAATCGGGAACGCTTGGGACCAAGGCCTGAGGGGGATCTGGCGACCACGTCGTTCAGCTCGGATCAGGTAGCTTTGCGGGTATCTGTTAGGATAGCTTCCGATGCCGGCATGGGAAACCTTGGGAGGTGGCGGATGAAGATCGGGATCTGGTTGGTCTGGCTGGTTGGTCTGGCGCTTGCAGGAGTCGATGCGGCGGCGCCGGAAGCGCTGGAGGTCGAGGTGGAGGGAAGATCGCGGGAGGCGATCGTCTACAAGCCAGACAAGGTGGGAACACAAGCACCCTTGGTGCTTGTGTTTCACGGCCATGGCGGCACCGCACAGCGAGCAGCCAGGAGTCTCCACGTCCATGAAGTGTGGCCAGAAGCTTGCACGGTCTATCTGCAGGGGATTCCGACACCCGGTCGATTGACCGATCCCGAGGGCAAACGCAACGGATGGCAGCATGCCGCTGGGGAGCATGAAGATCGGGATCTGAAGTTTGTCGATCTTCTTCTGCAGAAGCTCAAAGAGCGCTATCCGATCGATGATCGGAAAGTGTTTGCTATGGGTCATTCCAATGGAGGTGGATTCACCTACCTTCTATGGCGCGAAAGGGCTGATCGATTTGCAGGATTTGCTCCCAGCGCCGCGGTTTGTCGGCAGGTAGATCAGCTGGTAGCCAAACCGGCAATCCATATCGCAGGAAGAAACGACCAGTTGGTTCGCTTTGCAGCTCAGGAACAGTCGATGGCAGCGGTCCGCCGGCAGCTGGCTGTGGAACCGGGCGGAGCGCCGTGGGACAAGCAGTCGATTCGCTACCAGTCGCTGCAGGGAGTCCCCTGGATCGAATGGATCCATGGAGGCAGCCACCAGTATCCCGCCGAGGCAACCGAACGCATCGTCGCTTTCTTTCGCGAGGTGTGTGATGGCATCAATCCGCCGGATGCGCCAGCCCCGGAAGGTTCTGAGCCATGGCAACTGGAGGCGTTGTCGCGAGTGCCTGAGCGATTTCCAGCAGAGGAGGGGATTGCCGAAGGAGTGGAGGCATTTTTCTACGAAGGTTTGCCCTACCAAGGGAAGCCGACTCGAGTGTTTGCTTATGTGGGGTATCCTGCCAAGGCGATTGAAGAGCCAGGCAGGCGATGGCCTGCCATGGTGCTTTTGCATGGAGGCGGGGGCACCGCTTTTGATCTCTGGGTGAAGCGATGGAATGAACGGGGCTATGCAGCGATCGCGATGGATCTTTGCGGATGCGTACCAGTCGGGACCTATGGCAACTGGAAGCGACATGCCTGGGCTGGACCGCCAGGTTGGGATGCATCGTTCGATCAGATCGATCAACCGATTGAGGATCAGTGGACCTACCATGCGGTCGGCGCGGCGATGCTGGGGCATAGCCTGTTGCGAGGTGATCCGAAGATCGACCCGGAGCGGATTGGAGTGACCGGCATCAGCTGGGGGGGATATCTGACGTCGATCGTGGCAGGGGTGGATCCCCGCTATCAGATGGCGGTGCCGGTCTACGGATGCGGTTACCTGGGGGACAATTCGGTTTGGCGTGATCGCCTTCAGCAGATGGGACCAGAGAAGTCCGCAAGGTGGCTGGACCAGTGGGATCCGTCGGTCTATCTGTCGCGCGCGAGGATGCCGATGCTGTGGGTCAATGGAACCAATGACTTTGCCTATCCGATGGATTCCTGGCAGAAGAGTTATCGATTGCCTACAGGTGCCCGTAGCCTCGCGCTTCGGATTCGGATGCCGCATGGCCATGGCGAGGCAGGCGAGGGCCCGGAGGAGATACGCGTTTTCGCCGATTATCGGCTTCGTGGTGGTGCTGCACCTGGGAGGTGGATCGAGCAGGGGATGGAGGGGAGGACGGCGTGGGGTAGATTTCAGAGCGACGTGCCGATAGAGCGGGTGGAACTGGCGTATACCTGCGATAAAGGCCCGTGGCAGGACCGACGGTGGGAAGCGGTCGAGGGCAGGGTGGATCGGGAACGGAACCGAGTCGAGGTGGAGTTGCCCGAGGGCGCCACTGTAGCGTACTGGAACCTGTTCGATTCCCGCCAGTGCGTCAGCAGTTCGGAACACTGGACGATCGATCCCAAAGAGGATCGACAGCCTTGACCGCTTTGAGTCTGGCGCTGCTCTTGATCCGAGTCGCTTCCAGCGTCTGGGCAAGCGTCCTTCAGAAGCAGCTTTTCGCGCACTGGTATCGCCCGACGGAGATCGTCTACCGAGGGCTCGGGTGGATGACCATCGCCTTGGCTCCTGTGGCGATTGGGTCCTTTCTGATGCACCCTGGCGATAGCGATTCCTGGGCTGTTTTGGCGTTACCTCTTGCTGTGGCTTGCCTCTTGGATGGGGTTGGCAATGTTCTGTTGGTGGCCTCGATCGGCCGCGGCGAGCTGTCGGTGATTGGACCGATCAACAGCTATAAACCGCTGGTAGGTCTACTGGGTGCTTGGTGGTGGCTGGGAGAGCGGCCGACGAGTCTGTCGCTGTGGGGGATGTTGGTGATTCTGTCGGGGACCTGGTGCCTGGCGCAGGGTCGATCGACTGATCGCGGAGCTACCCCGCTGCATGCGATCGCCGCGCGATTTGCGTCGATCGTTCTGACTGCCCTCGCCAGTGTATTCCTGAAAGAGGCGCTTTTGCGGGCTTCCTGGCTGGAGGTGCTCTGGGGGTGGGCGCTGGGTAGTTCGGTCGTCGCGATGTCGATCGACATGCTGATGCGGAGGACCGGTCTATCGAGGCCGAAAGAACCGCCACCCACCGCTGGTGGATCGTGGGATCCCAAGTTGGCCTGGATCTCGCTTGCCTACGCAGCCCTTCAGGGATCGACGGTTCTTCTATTCAGCACGATTCCTATCGGTCCGGCTTTGGCGCTCTTCCAGCTCAGCGGAATACTTCAGGTCTTTCTGGGCTGGCAATTGTTCCGGGAGACCCATCTTGGTTGGCGATTGTCGGCCAGTCTAGTGATGGCGGTGGGTGCCACCATGGTTCTTCTGGGAGAATCTCCTTTGGGGGTCTATAATCCAGAAGGCGTGCTGGAAGCGGGGAAGTGAGGCGATAGCGGCCTTGCGCTGGATTCGGTCTGTTTCGATGGGAGGCAGCGATTGGAATGGACGCAGGGGGTCGGGATGCCGGACAGAGCCCCATGTTGATGCGATCGCTGGCCGGTCAGATCGATGCCATCGCAGAGGATCTCCGGCGAAGAGCACGCGCGCGGACCCTCCAGCGGATCACCCTGGGGTTGCTGGTGGTGCTGGTCCTTTTTTCCTTACTGGAAGCCTGGGGGAGATGGCATGCGGCACCCTTGCGATGGTGTCAGTCGATCGCGGCATGGAGCGCCATCGGTCTACTCCTGATTCGCAACTTGCTGGTATCCAGGCGTTGGCGTGTGCCTCGCGACCATCTGCTCCGACAGATCGAAAAGCTGGTGGGGATCGAGCCGGGGTGGCTGGTGAGTGTCGAGCGATGGCAGCAGGAGGCATCGTCGGACGAGGCGGCCACAGCGCAGCGCGGGTCTGGAAGCGAGGCGCTAAGGGCCGAGGCAGTGCGGCGCTTCCTGGATCGCTGGCCATCGGTCCGTAAAGAGCAGATCTTGAAGGAAGACCGAAGTCGAAGGGGCTGGTGGTTGCTTGCCGTGTTGATCGGACTGATCGGGTTGGGGTGGATTCTGGTGCCTCAGACGTTCAGCACCGCGGCCAGGCGAGTCTTCTTTCCATGGAATGCACCCCAGTGGCCACGTCGTGTGCATCTGGCGTATCGCAATCTGCCGCTGGCGGTGCCACCCAGTACACCGGTGTCGCTACGGATCGAGAATCAGTCGGGACCCTTACCCGAGGACCTCAAGCTGCAGTGGCGCAGTGCCTCCGGAGGCGCCGTGCAGACGGTTCCGTGGCAGGCGGACGGGCCGCAGGCGTTGGCGACTCTTTCTGGTTTTGAGACACCGATCGAAGTGCGAGCCGAAGGGGGCGATGATCGCGACATGGGGTGGCGCGCGATCCAGGTTGCAGCGGCTGCCAAGCTTCGCCAGGCAAGTTTCTCTATCACGCCACCTGACGGCATCGAACCGCCCCCTGGACCCGATCCCAGCCAACTCCAACGCTGGACCGAGGGGACTCGCTACTTCTGGCAAGTCGAATTCGATCGTCCCGTAGATTCGATTCGTTGGATCGACTTTCAGTGGCTGGAAAACGGACCTGTCACCGCGCCGCAGTCAGAAGAAAGCCCGCTTCCGCCAGTTCCCGATCCTCCTCGTTCCGATGCTCTGCAGCAACGGTTCCAATGGGGTACCGCAGACGAGCCGCTTACGGCCGAGCGTGGGTTTCGGTTTCGTCTGGGTTGGCGATCGAAGGAAGGGGTCGAGTCGCAATCGGAGGATGCCTGGGAGGTCCGTGTTCTGCCCGATGAAGCACCTCAATTGCTGGTGGTTGCGCCAGAGGAATCTGCGGAGTATCCGTGGGGCAGCCGCATTGCGTGGCGGGTCCAGGCAAGCGACGATCATGCGATCGACCAATGGCGATTCGCATGGAAAGCGATTCGTGGCGAGGGGAATGAATCGAAGACGACGTGGGTACCACTAGTGGAGGCGGGAGGGGCAGTGGCTCGCGCTCGAGCCGAACTGGATTGGGAAGAAGGGTCGGTGGCAGAGCCGGGCGAATGGCCGTCGGTACTGGCGGGAGCTCTGCCTTCGGCAGGTTCACCCCAGGAAACGGACCGAGCAGGAGCCTACTGGCATTGGGAAATCCAGAGTCCCCGCTGGAGTGAAAAGACGCTAGAGGAATTCGCATCGTGGCGGCGATCCGACGGATCGCTAGAGATCCAGTGGTGGATGACCGCTTCCGATCGACGCGGTCATTCGGTGCAGTCGGCCATGCGGTCGGTGGTGCTGCTGGATGAGGAGGGCTGGCAGCTGGCTCTCGACCGTCAGCAGCAGAAGATGCTGCTTGGCGTCGATAGAACGCTAGAGAATCTTCAAAGGTTACAGCAGGCGACCGAAGCATGGCAGGAGGTCCAGTCTGCAACCGACCTAGTCGATCCTGAACGATCTTCCGAAAAGCTAGAGTCGATGGCTCGCGAAGCCCTTCAAACCTCTCAGGCCTTGGCTAACGGTGCTCAATCGCCGATCGGCGTGGTGACGGATCAGCTACAAAGGCTGGCGGAGGCAGCGATGGAGGATTCGAAGCTGGTTGAGCCATGGAAGGATTGGCTGGACCAATTGACCCAGTCACAACAGGATCTGGCAATGCAGGCACAATCGCAGAGGGACTTGGGCCGGCAACGGGCTACCGATCGCAAGGAAGATTTCCCGAAAAAGCAGTTGGATACATGGCGATCCCAGCAGGAAGGGTTGAAGCAAAAACTGGAGTCGATTCGCGATCAGATCTCCGCGAACCAGCAACAGGCCAGGAGCGGACAGATCATCGGGCAGCTGATGCGGGACCAGGAGACGTTGATCGACAAGACGCGCCAAGCGGCTCAGACGCTCCAGGGTACGGAAGAGATCGATGCGGCCAGGAAGTTGTCATCCCAGCAGCGGGAGTTGGCAAGTCGCTTGCAGAAGGTGGCGAGGCAACAGCTACCGGAAGACACTCTGGCCGCGGCGCTCACGCCGATGCAGCAGGCAAGCGAATCGCTGCAGAGCAAACGCTGGGATGAAGCGCTCCGCCAACAGCAGGAGGCGATGCAGCGACTGGCCGAGCAAGGGGCGGAGGATAAGGTATCCTCGGCGGCCGATGTTGGAACAGACCCGTCATCCAGCGACGATCGGCTAGCGCAGGAGAAGTCGCTATCGGCATCCGAGAAGCTCAAGTCGCTGGGCAATGCGATTGGACAACTGGCCAACCAGCAACGGGATCTGGTGCTGCAGAATCGCAGGTGGGTTTCGGAGAACGATGCCGAGCGGATGGAGGAGGAAGGATTGATGGTGCGTAGCCGGACGTTGGCTGACCGTCAGCAAGAGCTTCGGAAGGAACTGGAGCCGTGGCGAGAGATGTTCCCATCGGATAGCTCGACCCTAGGCTGGATGCTGGAGAAGACGACGCAGCAGATGGAACGGGCGCAGCTAGCCTTCCAAAGGGGGCAGCTGGAAGAGCCGGGATTGCGGCTGGCGACCGATGCCTACGCCATGCTGGAGACGATCGAACGGACCTTGAATGAGTCGGAGGCGAAAGAGAAGGACAAAGCAAGCAGCGAGACTTCCGCCGCAGAAGCTCAGGAGTCTGAAAGCCAGAAGTCCGAGCAAACCGACTCAGCGGGGCCAGAGCCGAACCAGGATAAGCCGTCGATCGATCCGTTGGAGCTGCGTTTGATCCGCGCGGCGCAGCAGGCGATCGTCGCAAGAACCGAAGAGATCGATCGGAAGTCCCAGAGCGGTGCTCCGCTGACCACCAGTGAGATCCTGACGCTTCAAGAGTTGTCTGGTCAACAGGAAGAGCTGGCTAAACTGCTAGAACGATGGCTGCAGCAATCGGAGGCAGGAAGATGATCGTCAAACGGCGCATGAAAGCTTTTTTCGGATTCTGTTCCTTGACGCTAGTCCTTACCGGGTGGTTTTGCGGGGCGACCCTCCTGCACCTTGCCAGCCTTGTCGCACAAAGTCCCCAGCCACCCGACACATTGCCGAAGGAGCCGCCGGGGCCGAAGGAGCCGATCTCTGGGGAGCCAACGGGGGCGACCGGCAATTCGACTGAACCAGACCAATGGGAAGCTCAGTTGCTTCGCGATCTGGGTATCGAAGCGGATGGGTCCAAGGCAACTCGAACGGAATCGCAGCCAGCGGAGGCGGAGGATCCACAGCGCCCTCCCAGCGAAGCGCAGGCGGTGGTGGATTTGATGCGCTCGGTCGCCGGTTCGCTGCGGACCGGATCGTTGGCGCCGGACACGCTGCAGCGACAGCGCTCGATATTGCAATGGCTGGACCAATGGTTTCCGTCGTTCGATGCTCCCGCTGCCACCGATTCCACCGCCGCGAATGGATCGGCCGGGGGCGAATCTCCCTCCGGAGAAAAGCGTCCTTCAGAGGCCGGAAGCAAAGGGGAGGACGGTTCGCAGGCGACCGATTCCGGGAATCCATCCGACGCGGCGAATGCCGGGAAAGAAGGTCAGAGCGGATCGAAAGAGCGATCAATGGATGCCGGTGGGGATAGCCAGGAAGTGCCGACGGATCCGGGTGAGGGGACTGGGGATCCGGCAAATGAGTCTGGGGAAAAAGGCACGCGGCCGCCGCAGCAGGATGAAGGTGGAGGAGCGGCTGAGGGTTCTCAGCCCGATGGGGCGGGTGGGGATTCGCCCGATGGCCAGCGGACGGAATCGGGGGGTGATTCCAGTGCGCCGGCGATGGCTCCTTCGGGAGACAATCGAGCGGCGGGAGCTTCGGATGCGACGGAGCAACCAACCGCAGGAGGGCAGGGTGGGGAAAAACAAAACGCCGATCGGGATGGGGCATCGCAAGGTCAGCAACCCCGATCTTCCGAAAGCGCCCAAACGCAGGGTGGCGATCCATCGGCGCAATCTCCCGACGGTAGTAGTGGGGGCAAGGCAGGAAGACCGGGAGAAGGGGACGGCAAGGGACAATCAGGCCGATTGGCGGCAGGGCCTGGTGGAGACGGTGCGTTCCAAGGGAAGTTGGGAGAGTCGTCTAGGGGACCGGATGGCATCGACCAGGCGGCCTGGAATGATCCAAGTCGATTGCGACGTGGAGTCTGGGGGCATTTGCCCCAGCAGGTTCACCAGCAGATGCTGGCAGCCCCCAGCACGGAGTTTCTGCCAAGTCACCGCAAGGCAATCGAAGCGTACTATCGACGGCTGAGCGAGGCGAAACGATGAGAGAAGCCAACCGCCGCCATTGGGGCCAGTCGGTGCTGGGTGTGGGTGCATGGAGCCTTCTTCAGACGCGTGGACTCCCGATCTCAAGCATCCTGGCCGCGACAGAGGGCGAAGGTTGGGATCGGCAATGGCAGGCTGCGTCGCGGAATGATTTCGATGAACTCTACACACCGCAGGTGGAGCGAGCGATTGACCGAGGTCTGAGGTATCTGGCAAGTCGCCGGGCCGAACAAGGAGGTTTTCAGACCCAAGGGTGGGGCCGCAATGTCGGAGTCTGCGGGATTGCCGGAATGGCGTTGATGAGCCGTGGTTACCGTCCAGGGGATGGACTGGTAGGGGATTGGATTTCTCAGATTGGAGAGTATCTGTTGGCGCAGGCCGAGCCATCGGGGTATTTGCCCAGCCCGCTCAAGACCAGCCATGGGCCGATGTACGAACATGGCTTTGCGACGCTGTTTCTGGCCGAGCTTTATGGAATGGCACCACAGCTTGCGTCGCTGCGCCCATCGCTTCAGGCCGCCGTCGATTTGCTGGTGCGCACGCAAAATGATCAAGGGGGATGGCGTTACGAACCGCGGCCTAAGGATGCCGACCTTTCGGTCACCGTATGCCAGATCATGGCGCTGCGAGCTGCCAGAAATGCAGGGATTGGGGTACCCAGAGAGACGATCGATCGAGCGACCGATTACGTGCGCCGCAGCCAGAACCCCGATGGTGGATTCATGTACCAGTGGAGGGAATCGGAAAGTCGCATGGCGTTGACTGCGGCGGCGCTAGTATCGCTCTACAACCTTGGGATCACCGAAGGGGAGGAAATCGAACAAGGGTTTCAGTATCTCGATCTGGCTATCGCGAGAAATCGACCAGCAGCCAACTATTTCTTCTATGCCTACTACTACGCTGTCCAGGCATACTGGCATCGGGGTGGCCAGGCATGGAGTGATACCTACACGCGTCTGCGCAATTTGATCCTGCCGCTGCAACGAGAAAGTGGCGCTTGGGAGGACCCCTTCAGCACGGAGTACGGTACTGCGATGGCGTTGCTGATCCTGCAGGTACCCAGGACCGTCCTTCCGATCTTTCAGCGATGAAGGAGGTGTGGGCGATGGGATTCAATTGGTCCTTGGAACGTGGTGCTTTGCTGCTTTTGGTCTGCTTGCACGCGATCGGTTCGATCGCGGCGCAAGAGATGTCGATGTCCCAACCCAGGGAGTTTTCCGATCAGGGACGATGGATCAATTCCCAGCAGCAGACCATCGCAATGAACGATCCAGGGCAGCCACTGGCATGGGGAGCGATTGCATTGCCGCGAGCCCAGGCGACGTTGGTGCTGGTCGATGGATCGACCATTCCCGGGAAGCTCATCGATATGGATCCGAGGCGCGTGGTCTGGTCGCACGAGAGCGCCCAGTCACTGCAGGTGGAACGCTCGTGGGTGCGTGGAGTGGTCTTTCGGCCGACGCGCGATCCCCACCGCTGGCTGGCTCAGCGTCGTGATCTCCTCGATGGCGGAGGGGCGGAGGATGGCTGGAAGGAGCCGAACCGGCCCTGGGTGCAGGGAGCGGTATTGCAGATGGAGTGGAAGGAAAGTCCAGCGGGGCGGCAGCGCTGGCTTCAGGTGCTCAACCCGAAGTCGCAGGAAGCATCGATTCTTCTGGCGACATTGGAGTCGCTTCGTCTGAGTCGACTTTTGTCGCCGCCGCAGGATGCGTCGGCCCCAAACGCCGACCGATGGTGGCTTGCCTTCGACGACGGGATGAGAATTCTGGTTGAAGGATGGCAAGTTACCGATCAGGGGCGATGGGTTCCCAAGGGCACGATACCTTGGCAATGGGAAGCGAAGGTCGATTCGGTTCGTTGGGCGTCGCGTCTGGTGGGCGTCGAGGGGTTAGTCCCTGGCGTGCGATGGTTGGCTCGGGAAAATCCCGTCGGTCAGCAAGAGTCTCGATTTGGCGCGATCGGCGAATCCAGGACTCCGGTGGGAAGCGAAGGTCTGGCACCGCTGGTTTCCCTGGGGGATCGTCTGGCGGGATGGAGCGTTCGGCAACATGCAAGTTCGCAGATTGCTTTTCGACATGATGGTTCGGCTGCGCTACTGCGAGGCCAGTGGATGGTTGCGGCTTCTGCCGATCCGCAGCTGGCGACCCAATCCCAGCTTTCCGCCGCAGTGGGGGTAGTGCGGGCAGGGAAGCTGGAGTGGCTTCGAGAGTTGGCACCGCAGGGTTGCGAAGGCGATCCGCAGTCGATCGATCTGCCTTTGGAGGGATGCCAAGCCGTCGTTTTGCGGATTCGACCCGAGCGGAGGCTGGGAATTGGACTGGAAGCGGTTTGGAAGCATCTGAGGATCGAACCGGCTCGGATGCCCACCGCCGAAGCACCATCCAGAGGCTTGCGAGGCGATGGCGACTAGGGTCGATCGGAGGATCCTAAGTCGGTTCGGTCCTGCCGATCGGAGGAAGAGGTTTCTTCCCAGGGGCGTCTTTCGGGACCGCGGATGATGGCGAAGTAGAAGAAGATCGAGACCAGCATCGGGAGAGCGGACAAAAAAATCCAGCTGATGTACAACGTGGCCGCCAGACAGACCACTAAGTAGATCGTCCACAGCCACCAAGTCTCACGAAAAAACTGCTTGATCTTCAGGAACTCTTCCACCGCAGCGCGCCTTCTGCCGGTTGTCGATGATCATTCGGCGATTTATCGCGCCGAAAGTGTATCAGTGTCGTCGCCCGGATCCTGGGCGACAAGGAGCCTTTTGGGGTATTCAATCCGATCTCGCCCCTTCCTCGACCGCTCGACGCGAAGCAGGTTGATGCCTGAAGATCTCCTGCACAGAGTTTCGAATCGTCTCGCATAGCCCATCCAGGTCCAGATCGTCCTCGTCGGTACCAAAGGGTTCTTCCACCTGTTCGGCGACGATCTCCAGTCCCAGCATGAAATAGCTGACTAGGATCGTCAGTGGAATCGTCCACCACTGAAACTCGTTGGCGATCCCCCACGGAAGCGTCAGAAGGAATAGCCAAATGCACTGTCTAGCGAAGGTCCGGTAGGATCGAACGATCGGTGTCCTGGCGATCCGCTCGCACGCCCCACAGATTTCCATGTATCTGGCCAGTTCCAGATCGATGATGCGCATCTGGTCGCCGTCGAGTTGTCGGTGATCGTGGGCATAAGCAAGCCAGCGATAAAGCTGCTGGACGATCGAGGCGGGGGAGTGCGACCAGGGGATGGTCGGATGATCGACCGAGCTGACGGAATCGAAGTGGGGTGCTTGAGTCAGAAAATCGTCGGTCTCATTGGTTTCGCGCCTTAGATGGAGTTTTAGCCGGACGGGAAACTCGGCAATCCGCTGTTCCAGATAGCTGGCATCGGCCGGCGTTAGTTTAGGGATGCAGGTCAGTTTCAGTGCGAGATTTCGAGATGTGTTGACCAGAGATCCCCACAAGGTCCGCGCTTCCCACCACCGAGCGTAGGCGGAATTGGTTCGAAAGACCAGCAACCATCCCAGGACCAGCGACAGCGAGGCATGGAAGGAAGAGGGGACATCTCCAAAGGTCCGATAGGGGGACTGTTCCTTGACCATCGGTAACAAGCTGTAGATTCCCATCATCAGAGCCAGCGCGAAGACATAGCCCAGCGTGCGACTGACCACTAGAGGCGCTACGGCATCCTTATACGGCATCAGTGCCTCTCGATCTGAAAACCTGCCGACTGCGGCGGAAATGGCGATGATTCCAAAAGCTAAGTATATCCCAGCCATTCGGCTCCATCAGGCGATCGCTTCCTGACGATGACGGAGATCGTCGCATGCTTCAACGGTGTTTGAAGAGTCGGTTGCACTTTTGGGACAGCGGGGGACGGATCCATCGGGAAGTTGGCAACCCGATCGCAAACTGCGTCTTCCCGTGGCTGACGATCGCTTTCGAGGGGGCTCAGTCGACTCGCTGGGCACCCGGGCGACCCGAGGAGACGAGGAACTGGGCGCGGGAAAGGCATTCCGGATCGGGGGCGGTCACCTTGGGGACGACGCGGTAGTCTGACCGCCACTGCTTGCTGGTCACTTCGCACAGGACATACCCTCGTTCGGCATTGTAAAACTTCACGAAAGGGTTTTCCGTCATGACCGATTCGCGGTCCTTGGCAGCTTCTTTCCCGTCCCCGCCAGAACTGATGGAGGTGCCGACCCATTCGGTAGCGATCGGCGGGGCGTCCGGGCGATCGAAGTCGACATGCAGGTCATTGACCCAGTTGTTATGGATGTCCCCAGTCAGCACGGTGGGGTTTGCGATCTGACGATCTTTCAGCTGCTGTAGTAGTCGTTTGCGAGCGGTATCGTAGCCGCTCCACTGATCCATGCTCCAGCCAACCTTTTCCCCCGGGATGCGATCGACGCGAGCCATCATCACTTGTTGTGCCAAGATATTCCACGTTGCCGGATGGTCCTGAAGCGACTGGAGGAGCCACTGTTCCTGCTTGTCTCCCAGCAACGTTGCGTCGGGGGAGAATGTTTCAGGGCATGGTGGTTTGTTGCCGTCGCCGCAAGGTTGGTCGGTGCGATACTGGCGCGTATCGAGCACCTGAAAGCAGGCCAGATGGCCGAAGGGAATGGCGCGATAGAGATCCATGTCGGGCCCCCGCGGAATCATTCGCCGACGCAACGGCATATGCTCGTAGTAGGCTTGGTAGGCCGCTGCGCGCCGCTGCAGAAATTGCTCGACATCCACCGAAGATTCCTCGGAGATGTTTCCTGCATAGTTATTGTCGAATTCATGATCGTCCCAAGTCACCAGCCATGGGCAGTGGGCGTGAGCCGCCTGAAGGTTGATGTCGGTCTTGTACTGTGCGTGGCGGTTGCGATAGTCGGAGAGGTTCTTCGGTTCACCTCCCTGATGCTGGCGCAGTCTTCCGCTGACCCCAGCTCCCTCATAGATGTAATCTCCCAGATGCACGATCGCATCTAGCGGTTGCTGGACCATGTCGTGGTAGGCATGGTAGTAACCGGTTTCAAAGTGCTGGCAGGAGGCGAAGGCGAATCGGAGCGATTCGGGGTTGGACTCTTTAGCGGGGGTCGTGCGAGTTCTTCCGACTGGACTGGTGGCGTCGGCGACGTGGAACCGATACCAGTACCATCGATCCGGTGACAGCCCCTCCAGTTCGACATGGATGCTATGAGCCAGTTCCGGGCTAGCGATCGCGGTCCCCTGTCGGACCAGGTCCTTTAGTGATTCATCCGCAAAGACTTCGTACCGCACCTCCAACGGGATTGGATCCATGCCGCCTCCTTCCAGAGGTCTGGGGGCCAGGCGAGTCCAGAGGACAAACCCGTCGGGCGATGGCTCTCCCGAGGCGACTCCCAGTTGGAAGGGATCGCGGTCGATGGCCGATGGGCGCCGTGGAGAGGCATGAGCATGGCGGTGGACCAGCGAAGCAACCGATCCGGCAAGCAGCTGGCTGAGAAACTGTCGGCGATCGGAGGAGGCAGCCAGCCAGCGACGGAAACGAGGATGATTCTGGATGGCGGCCATAAGTCACCTTTTCAAGTGGACTGGAGGAGCAGTCGGGGAGGGGAGGCTAGCGGCCAGCAATCACGAGGCCATCTAGATCTCGGAACGCCCCAAATCGTAGCCGATGGCCGAGAGGCTTCCAAGAATCGCGTTCGTTGCTTCATGCAAGCTTCATCGAACCGTCCGTTGTTCATGGCGTTGGCTGGTCGGGGATCCGAAGCTTCCAAAGGGGGGCATTTTCAGGCTGCTCACTGGAGACCCAAAGATCTTTCCCGGCGGCATCCCACGAAATCGCTTCCGCTTGACGCAAGCGAGGAAACTGGAGGATCTCGGGTGGTCGGTTCAGGCATTCGTTCCACGACTCCAGTCGTCCCTGGCTGTCTTCCATCCGTTGATATCGGAAGACGCCGATATAGGAGAGGACCAGCAGGTGTTTTCCGTCTTGGGAAAGGTCGGCCGAGGTGGCCATCGGGATGCGATGGGGAGCGATCCGCTGCGGCTCCAGTGCGTGAGTCCCTGGTTGTGTTGGAATCGTGACCCGATAGAACGATCCACCCAGCGGAGACTTGCTGGCCAGTAGAAGGCATCCATCAACGGGATCGAAGGCAAGACTTTCGAAGTCCAGACCCGCTTCTGGGAACTCCACGCGGAGGGTCCAGAGGCAGTCGCGTTTCCAGGTGAAGGGTGGCGTCCCTTCCTTGTCGATCTCTGGTTCTTCCACGGCGTAGATTTCAAATTGCTTTCGCGGTTTGCTGTTGCCTCCCAGATCCCCGATCCAGATCAGCCGGCGACCTTGAAAAGCACCCGATGCGATATCTTCCCAGTCGACTGCGCGGGCCTGGCCTACTTGGAGTGTTCCCAGGGTCTTGCCTTGGGGACTTAGGCGGAACAGACGAGCGGTGTCGCCTGAGTCGTTATGGGTCCAGAGGTCCTGCGATCCATCGCGGCTTGCGGACAGTCCACTGCTTTCATGAATTCTTTCATCGCCGATCGTCCACTTCTCCAGCACCTCCAGGTTTTGCTGACCGATACAAGACGGCAAGCAAGGGGTCAGCCAGCCCCCAGGCAGGATGGCCATCAGAAGGATCGCGGTTATCCTTGGGTGAAAAAAGCATTTGGGTCGATGCACGGGCGATCACCTGGAGTGCGATGGTCCATTGGGAAGAGAATCCGATTCCGACGACTCCTGAAGGATATCGTGCCGAGGGCGGGAATGGTCCCTGGCGCAGCCACTGACATAGCGATTGCCATCGATAAAAAAGCGAAGCTGTAGATCTTTCGATCGAGAGATTCCGATCCGAGGCGTGGCGCGGATATTCCATCCGGGCTGTGATTGGATCGCGGAAGATTCAATCCATAAGGATCCTCCCGAGGAGGCAACCAGCCCGTCCAGAGTCCGATCGATCGCCAGGGCTTGGCAGAGTCGACCGGGGCCGGTGGTCAAACGGCGGGGGTCGGATGTGCCGCGGCGCAGCGCCATCCAGTCGATACCCTCGCGAGGCTGGAGAGCGCGAATCAGGACCGCTGAGCCGATACCGGCTGGGCAGGTAACCCAGTTCAAACAATGCTGCTGGTGGATCTGATAGACATAAAAGCATCCCCCTTCGAGGAACATGCTGCGATTGCGGGGAGTTGGGCCGCACTGACTGTGACTGGCGTCATCTCCCTGGTCCAGGTACGCTTCCACTTCGACGATCCATCCCGAGCAGCGTCCCTGATCGGTCTGTCGGACCAGCAGCTTTCCCAGCAGTTGCCGAGCTGCGCGGACCGTCGGGTGGTTTTCGAGCCATCGTTGTTCCATTGCGTGATCCCGAGTGAAGGACCCTATGCAGCCATTGACGATTCGAGCTCGTTGGATTCTGACCCACGATGACCTTCCGATGGAAGGGGGCGCAGTGGCACTGCATCAGGGACGCGTGGTAGGGTTGGTCCAGAAGCCTGGCGGCTGCGACTTGGATCTCGGCGACGCTATTTTGGTGCCTCGCCTAGTCAACGCCCATACCCACCTAGAGTTTTCGGATTTGGAGCAAACGATCTCCGCCGAGGGTGGTTTTTCCAGATGGGTCGAGTCGCTAGTGGAACGCAGGCGGCTGGCATCCAGTTCCCAGAGCGAGGAGAGTCTTCACCAGATGCGTCAGGCCAGCCTGCGACGCGGGGTTAGGGAGTCGATCGAAAGCGGTACCGGTTGGTTGGTCGATAACATCACTCCCCCTTGGGACTTTCGGTGGCCTTACGAGATCGCGGAGGCGCTGCGGCTTGCCATCCAAAAGGACGCGGACCAATCGCTGGCCAGGGCGATCGGTGTTGGTCTTCATTGGATCGGTGCGGCGGAGATTCTTTGTCCGGTTGCGGAACGCGAAGCCGCTGCATGGTCTTGGGCCGAAAGCTGGTGCCAACAAAAGAAGATCGCCGCGAACGATTCCCGTGAGGAGATCTCCGGCGTGCCGTTGAGCTGGGATTGGGCCCTAGCACCCCATGCGCCCTACACGCTCCCTTGGTCGCTGCTGGAGCGATTGGTGGTGCTCAGTCGCCAGGAGGGTCGTTTCGTGACAATGCACCTGGCAGAAACCCCAGAGGAGATCGACTGGTTGCAAAGGAAGGCTGGTCCGATTGCACAGATGCTGGAACGACTGACGGGGCGGCCGGCATTCTCGGAAGAAACACCTCCAGTTGCTCGGCCCCTATCCCAATACATCACTCTTTTGTCCAAGGCCCCGCGCGCTTTGGTGGTGCATGGCAATGCCCTGGATGACGCAGCGATCGACGAGCTGGTGCGAGCTGGCGGACGTGTGGGGGTGGTTTATTGCCCGCGGACCCATCGGCATTTTGGACATGCCGAACATCCCTGGCGAAGGCTTCACCAGAGCGGTATTCGGGTGGCGCTAGGAACCGATTCACGAGCCAGCAATCCCTGCTTGTCGGTCTGGGAAGAATTGCGTTTTCTGGCCGGAACCGGCCAAGGAGTCGATCCCAGAGTCTTGCTGGCGATGGCGACCAGGATTCCTGGGGACCTGCTAGGGCTAGAGGCGAGAGAAGGACTTTACCTAGGTGGTCCTGGGCCTTTGGTTGCCTTCCGGTCGACCGCCCAGAAGGCCGACCAGGTACTGGAAGCGCTCTTGGCGGGTAGCGATCGACCGATCCCGTGGTGGCAATGGTCGGCTGAGTTTCGCTAGCAAAACGGAAGCCAAGAAGCTTCTCTTGTCCGTTTTTCGCAGGATGACTTATAGTGCTGCGATTGCCCGATCGAATTCCAGGGGAGCAGCCGAAGGACCGGCGCTTGGAGACGGCAGAGGCAACAGGTCAGCTAGATCGATGAGCTGACGGAAAAAGAGCGGGAAGGATTCCCACGGATGAGCAGACGTTGGAAAGAACGGTTGCGGGCAGGTCGGCGATGGTTGCTGAAGCCCTTCAAGAAGATCGAGTTATCGATTCGCAAACGCTCGCAGCGTTTCGTCTTGAAGACGGTGGCCACGCAACCGCCTTGGAGTGGCAAGGGTGGGCCGGTTGCATCGATGCCACAGCATGTCTTGCCTGGTTCGCCTGTCAGCGGCAGTTCGATCTGCGATTCGACGCTGCATGCGTTCATGCGTTCGATGGAGCGAACGGTAGGAGCGTCTAGCGATCGGATCACTGGATGTCTGGTTTCGGAGGACCGATTTCTTGCCCCCCATCCATTCGTCGGATTTATCTACACGCTGCCGACCGACCGCTTGGGTGTGGCGCACAAGTGCCGCGGGATGTATCAACCGGAGGTAACGCAGGCGATCCGAATGTGGATCGACGACCAACCGGTGGTGCATCATGGACCAAGAGATGGTTATCACCTTCTGACAAGTCTGGCATCCTGTCCAGAAGGGCAGGGGGCTGTGTTGATCGACGAGCCATCGCGAAGCTGGGCTGAAGTGCTTCGCGAGAACATCGACTGCCATCGACTGGGACGTCAGGCGATGGATGAGCCGACATGGCGAAGGCTGGGCCTGCCGATTCCTTCGCGCGTCGTGATCACGGCGGTCGATCCCGAGTTGGATCCGTGGGCAACCCCGGTGCTGCGTCAGATCCTGGCGCAATCGCACAGCCACATTTGCTGGTGGATCCCAGAGGATTTAGAGCAGGAGCGGCGTTGGTTGTCGGCACTGCTTGGGACCCGATCTCTGGAAAGTCTTCAGTGGACGCGGCTGACGTCCGAAGGCCGTCTGGTGACGCTGCAGGAGGGATCCCTGGAGGATTGGGTAAGGCATCTGGAGTCGGCTGGATCCCAGATGCTTCCTCCGGATCGAAAGGTGGCCTGAGGTGATCGATATTCTCTGCGATGCGCGCTGTTTTCAGGATCCCAACTACGCCTTGCGTGGCGTTGGGCATCATGCGGCAACGGTCTATGCATGGGGCAAGTCGCATGCCCAGACGCTCGGTCTGCCCACCGCGCGCTGGATCGCCTGGTGCGATCCGATGCTGCCACAGATCCATGAAACGTATCACTCGTTGTTCGACACCATCGTCACCAGCCCAAAGGCACCCACAACCCAGAGTGGTTCGTTGCTGTTGCAGCCATCTCCGATGACCCATGCGCCCCAGCCGCTGGCTGGTGTACTGGACCGACCGGGGTCCCTGACCACTACCCTGGTGCACGACTTCATTCCCTGGGATCAGCCCGACCGATATTTAAGCGACCCGCAAGCGATGCGGCAGTACGTGCAGTGCCTACAATGGCTGGCCGCTTACGATCTTTTATTTTCCAACAGCCTCGCCACGCAAAATCGATTGCGGGAGCTGATCGACGCGCCGATCGGTCGTTGTCGAGTGACTGGGGTGGCGTTGCGGAAGTCTTTTCTTGAGATGATGCACCGCACCTCCGTTCCAGTGGGAGCCGGGGAGGAACCCTACGTTCTGCTGGTGGGAGGAGGGGACCCCAGGAAGAATGCCGACCTCCTGGTGAAGGCGCACGGGCATGGCCGCGCCAAGGGAACCCTGAGTTCCCAGCTCCGCATTGCGGGTCATTATCCCAAGGGAGAGATTGACCGACTGAGAAAACTTTATGTGGAATCGGGGGGCAAGGCATCGCAGTTGCGGATCGGCCAGACCCTGACCGACCAGGAGTTAGCGCAGTGGTATCAGCAAGCGCTGGCCACCGTCTGCAGTTCCCGCGCTGAAGGCTTTTCGATCCCGGTGACTGAGGCGATGGCTTGCGGATCGCTGGTCCTTGCTTCGGATATCCCTGCCCATTGCGAATTGGTCGCCGATGAACGTTGCCGGTTTGATCCGGATGACGACGTGCGATTGCTGGAATTGCTGGAGCAACTGGAGCAGCGGCCTGTGTGGCGAGAGGAGTTGCGGTCAGGTCAGCGCGTGGTCCCGCAGCGGTATACGGCCGAGCAGGTGGGGAGGAGGTTCTGGGGAGAAGTCGTCCGCCAGCTCCAACAGCGAAGAAACGCCCAACCTCGTGCTCGCACGACCGGTGCGTTGCCACGACTGGCGATCCAGTCTCCTTGGCCACCCGATCGTTCTGGAGTTGCCGACTACACGCAAAGGACGGTCGATGCGCTTCGCGGGCGCGCGATCGTCGATGTCTATACCGATACGGCGAATCCCGCCGCATCGCGAGGAGTCGATCAATTTCTGCCGATTTCCTCCTGGGCCTATCTCAGCGGACGTTACGACGGCGTGCTGAGCGTCGTCGGCAACTCTCACTTCCACACCAAGATCATCGATCTGCAACGAACATACGGCGGCCCCTGTCTGATCCATGACAACCGGCTGGCCGAACTCTATCACTGGTGGAAAGGGGAGGAGTACTTCCGGCAGATGGCTTGCCGGTCCCTGGGCCGAGAAGTGACCTTGGCCGAATCGAATCAATGGGTGCACGAACCTTCGCGACTGCCGGGAATCTTCTTCGATGAACTGCTCGAATCGGCCAAGCCGCTGATCGTTCATTCCCGCGGGATTCAAAGCCAAGTGCAGAGGCAGTATGGGGTATCGGCCAGGTACCTTCCATTTTGTTGCCATCGGCTGTTGGATCCGCAGCGCTTGCAGCCAACAGCTCGTATCGCCGCTCAGCAGCGCCTGGGGCTATCTGGCGATGCAGTGCATGTGATGAGCTTTGGATTGGTTGCCTGGGTCAAGGCACCCAAGGAGATGATCGAAGGAATCGCTGCTGGAAGGCGTCTGGGAGTGAAGCTGGAATTGCATTTGGTCGGCGAGGCGGGGGGGATCCGTCAGAAACTGGAACAGCATGCTAGGCAGCATGGAGTGGAAAGGTACATCCATTTCGTCGATCAATGGATCGATGAAGCCAAGTACCAGGACTATCTTCAGGCAGCTGATCTGGCGATTCAACTGCGCACCCACTTCTTCGGTGGACTGTCGGGAGCGCTGCTGGATACGATCGCTGCAGGGATCCCGACCGTCGCCAACGAGGATTTGGCCGAGGCGCTCGAGTCGCCCGGATATGTATTGCGCGTGTCCGACCAACCCAAGGGGTCGGAGGTAGGGGAGAAGTTGGTGGAGGCGGTGGAGCGGGGATGGCATCGCCAACGTCTGACTGACGAACGGCAGAGGTACGTCACCGAGCACAGCTTCGAGCGTTATGCCGACCAATTGCTCGATCTGATGCTAGGAGACCAAGGGTGCCAGAATCGCGATCTGCCTTCCGATCGATATGAGATGGCATCGGCTGGAGACATCCAGACGATTTTGGGGCCAGCGACCTTGACGCTCGATTCGCCGGTAGGTCGCTCCCTGGTGCTCAATGATTCGCCCAAGGTCTTCATCGATACGACGCATACGGTCGTGGCGGGATACCGTACCGGGGTCCAGCGGGTGGTCCGCAGCATCGCGAGAGAAGCGTTCCGGAATCAGCCGGGTGGCTTTCATTCGGTTCTTCCGGTGATCCTGCAGGGCAAAAGCTGGATCGCGGCTTCGATGGAACAGGGGGATCCGCTTCTGCCAGGAGCCGGTGGAAGTAGACCTTGGCGCGAGGATGTGCTGGCGGGGCTGCCTCCATGGTATCGCGCATCGGCTCACTGGCTGTGCGATCGCGTCCAGCACCCGAAGTTGCGTAAATGGTTGCTGCCGCTTCCTGGGCACCAAGGAATTTTCAAGGCTGCGGTAAAGATTTCCGAACGATTCGAACGGCCAGTGGAATCCGCGCAGTGTGCGATGCGCGAAGGGGACCTGCTGCTGCTGCCTGATGCCTACTGGGGATTCCGCGAGGTGTGGTCGGCCGTGGCTGCCGCAAGGCAAAAGGGTGTGAGAACCGCGGTGGTGATCTACGACTTGATCCCGCATCTCCATCCGGAGATCTTTGGGGAAGAGGGTGCCGAGCAGTTTCGCAAGTACCTGCGTTTGGCTGCCTCCCATGCCGATCTCCTGCTGGCCATCTCCGAGACGGTAGCCGATCAGGTGCGGGAGCATCTTCCGTCGATTGCACCCAGGTGGGATCGTTCGACTCCCGTGATCGCGTTCCCCCTAGGGGCGCAGTTCCACTCCTCCGAAGGGCGGGTTCGCGCCGAGATGACCCGAAGGTTTGACACTCAGCGATCTCGCAGTCCCTATCTGATGGTTGGGACGATCGAGATGCGGAAAAACCATCGTTATGCGCTGGAGGCGATGGACCGACTCTGGCAACGCCATCCCAAGGCGGAATTGGCGATCGTTGGCCAGGTGGGTTGGCGAGGCAAGGAATTCCTGGAACTGGCGCATGGCCATCCGGAATTCGGCCGGCGACTCCATCTATTCCACGACGTTTCCGACCAGGAACTGGCCTATTGCTACCGCAACGCTCGGGGCGTCCTCTTCCCTTCCATGGCGGAGGGCTATGGACTGCCGATCGTGGAAGGATTGTGGTACGGGCAAGCGGTCTTCGCCAGCGATATCCCGATCCATCGCGAGGTGGGGGGCGATCAGGTCCAGTACTGCGACCTGCGCGACCCCAGTTCGCTCACCGAACTCCTCGAGGCATGGGAGCACCGATGGGGCGATCATCGACCGACGCTGCGGCCTTCCAGAATCCCGACCACTTGGCAGCAGGCGACCGAGGAACTGTTCCGACGGCTGGCGGTCGCCTTCGATCGACCGACATCAGATCCGGTCCGGCGCGCAGCCTGAGGCTAGCCGGATCCAGGATCGAAAAGCACCGAAACAACCAGGAACGCATGGCATCTTCCTCTTTGGATCGCAATGCTCTAAAGTTCATTAGAATATCAATCAGGTCGGTGAGTCCGAGACGGGAGTATTTCAGGGGATCGCTGCGATCGGCCAAGCCGCAGGCAAAGGGTCGATCCGTGATGGTTCCGGAAGCCAGGAACCGGAGCGTCCGCACCCGGTGCCTTGTCGTTGGAGAGGCTTCGATTTCAATATCTAGGGGGGCTTGCCCGGTCGCGGCCAAGTCCAGCGACCGGCGATGGCTTGGGGTTTGTTTTGAAGTACCTCGCCTTCGCCTGAGGCACATGAAGGAACGTTTCGTGGCATCACAGGAGACTTGATGAACATGCTGCAAAGTCTCAATTTCCTGTGGAACCATCCGCTGAATCGGCATGACCGCCTTGGCGCAATTTCGCGGTTTTTGCGATGGCAGATCGGCAGTCGGTTGCTCCCAGGGCCTGTCGTTTACCCGTGGATCGGAGGTGCAAGGGTTCTGGTTCGTCGTGGCGAAACTGGAATGACAGGAAATCTTTATGCGGGACTCCATGAGTTTGCGGATATGGCTTATCTGCTGCATGTGCTTCGCGAAGGAGATTTTTTTGTCGATGTGGGTGCCAATGTGGGGTCTTATACCCTGCTGGCCAGTGTGGTCTGTGGTGCCAGAGTGACCTGTTTCGAACCGATCCCAGAGACGTTCGAACGACTGATGGACAACGTTCGGTTGAATCGACTGGAACACTTGGTGCAGCCGCGCAATGAAGGAGTGGGAGCCCAATCGGGAAGGCTCCGATTCATCTTGGACCGCAATACCATGAATCGCCCCGTCGCCAGGGGAGAGGTGGTGAGCCATGCTCTCGAGGTTCCTGTCACGACGCTCGATTCAGTCCTTGCTGACCGAGTGCCAGAGATGCTGAAAATTGATGTCGAGGGATATGAAACGGCAGTTATCGAGGGAGCTCGAAAGACTTTGGCCGACCCGCGACTGCATTCGGTCGTGATGGAGTTGGCGGGGGCTGGATCGCAATACGGATTCGATGAGGCTCGATTGCTACAGCAGATGCGGGAGGAGGGGTTTCAAAGCTGTCGGTACGATCCTTTCTGCCGAAAGCTGACGCCATACGAAACCCGCGATCCTTCCGATGGCAATACGTTATTCGTACGGGACTTGGTGAAGGTCCGAGGACTTCTGGAGTCAGCCAGCGCGGTGGTCGTCCATGGACGATCGATCTGAGGTTAAGAATCGATATCCCGGCGCTTACTGGGGGGCGGTACCAGCCGATCCTAGGATTGGCTGGGAAAAGCCATCAGGCAGAGGGAGGGTCGAATTGCTAGCGATACCAAGTCGATGCTGGTTGGACAAACCGCCCTTTCGGTTGCGAGACGCAATTTCTAAGATCGCCGCGGCGCCAAGGTGAATGGTTCTGCGGAAGGAAATCGGACGAACGCTTGTGATGGACTGTCGCTCAAGCAAAAGGAAACCAATCGCTTTTCGATGGGGCGCTTCGGGCGACCATCGTGGAGGGGGATTTCCTGAGCGAATTGGCCGGAAGTTGTACCGTTTCGGCTTCTTCTTACGGTGTTCGCTCCTTGCTACGGCGCTGGGGTGGATTCTGAATCCGTCTTGTTTGGCGCAAATTGTTCCCGTTGCAGAGGATCCGTTGCTGCGTGCGCTGCAACCGGTGGACGATCGGGAAAAGGGAGAAGTGGCTGAGCCTGGGGTATCGATCGATGCGCCGGTGGTGGTCGCTTCGTTCGAAGCCGACTTGCCGGCATCGATGCAGGGGGAAAAGGCGGGCGCCATTTTGCCAGCGCTGCCACTGGGTCTGGGTGCAGCGACTCCCGACGCAGGCGACTGGTCCAGCCCGCAGGTCCCCGAGTCGATTATTCCTGGGGTTCCGGTCGCTCCATTGCCACTGCCGCAGCCATGGAGCGCCGAGCAGGTAGGGAAGCTTGCAGGGCAGCGAGATGCGGTTTCAGAGCTTTTTCTCAAACAGTCCTATCTGGCTCTCGCTGCGCACTACCCCAAAGACGATGCGCCTATGTGGCTGAAGAACGTTTTTCAGCTGCTTGCCGAACCGATGCGTCTGCGAGCGATCCGTGACGCCCGAACTGCGCATCATCAACTGGTGGCGACCGAGCGAAGTATTGGCGTGCTGGATGAGACAGCGGCCTTTCTGGAGCGATCGATTGGGGGACAGGATCGCTTGGTGGAGCAGGGGGTGGCGGTAAAAAATCCTTATGCTCTGAAAATTCGCTTGTTGGAACTGAGACAAAAGCGGAGTGAACTGGTTCAGCAGTCTTCGCAATTGCGGATTGCCCTCTCGGGATCGATCGGCAGCGATCCGGCGTGTCAGTATCATCCGCTGGAGGAGATACCGGGGGAATCTGCGATGGCCCTTTGCGATCTGCAGACCTTAGCACTGCGCAGCCGGGGAGACTTAGTCGCGCTGCGACTGGTGCACGCTCAGGCGACCACACGCGAAATGTGGTTGATCGCCGAGGCTGGCGATTGGGCTGGTCCCTGGCAGGCCTTTCCCTTTGCCACTAATCCGATCGCGAAGAAAAAAACGTTCTGGAGCCATTTGTTTGGACCCGACCAGGAGCAGTTGCTGGCGCAGAAGAAGAAGCTGCTGGCCGATGTCCATGACCAGATTCAGGAGAAGTTGGTGGTGGATCTGGAGTCTTCCTGGAACGATCGCCAGGGCGCCTTGGAACGCTGGAACCGACTCGAAGAATTGCAGCAGGTGCGTCAGGAGCGACTGCGGCAACTGGAGGCGCTGGCCGAGAAAGGGCAACCGGACTTCGAGCAGCAGGTGGCTGCCAAGTTGGAATTCCTGCTGGGGGAAGGAGATCGCTGGAAACTTTATGCGGCTTTCTGGGAAGCCGATCAGCGTCTGACGGGGGCGGTGGGAAGCCAGAGGCCGTGAGCAGTTCTGTTCGTTCCGAATGCCTCCTACTGCCACTTCAGAGCCGTTGGACGCGATTCGGGAACCCAAATCGTCGCCGTCGCGTCTTTCCGTCGCGGACGGGGTTGAGCTGACTGGAGCGTTCCAATCGTCATCGACCGACCCGGATGGCGCTCTCCTTCGGCGGGAGAAGAGGGGGAGATCGACTTTTTTTCCTGCCTTCCAGCGGTCAGCACCGATATAGTGGAACGGTACCGATTGTGGTCGCGATCCCCCCCAAGTCTTAGTCGTTGCCAAGATCGTACGATTTTGACGACGGTCCCGATCTTCCGGAGAACCGGCGGCCATCGGTCGCCTGAAGGGAGTTTGCAAGTCGATGTCTGGCGCCGTTCCCTCCCCCAACCCTGGGTCTCAGTCGCAGCTTCTAGGAGATTCCCTTCAGGATTATCTGCGGCGAGCCTCTGCAGCGATTCAGGCGACGGAATTCAGCCAGCGCGTGCTGCGGGGCGCGATTGCAGGTCTGTTGACTCTGATGGTGCTGATTCTGATCGATCACTGGGTCTGGCCACTACCCATCGCAGCTCGCTTGGTCGCCTTCCTGCTGCTGTCGACCGGCTTCCTATGGTGGCTGCTGCGACGGGTCCTGCCTCTTGCCTTTCGAAGGATTCACCCCGAGTACGCCGCGCGACAGATCGAACAGTCGATGCCCGAACTGAAAAACAGTTTGATCAACTGGTTGCAGCTTTCGAAGGATGGGACCCCTCCACCTAAAGGGATTCTGGCGACCGTGGCGAGGTATGCTGCGGGTCGTTTGCGAGGACATGAAGCGCAAAGCGTCGTGGATGCGTCGACACCCATCAAGCTGGCGGCAATTCTCTTTGGGGCACTAGTCGTTTTCGGCATCTATCTGGCCATCGCTCCCAAAAGTGGGTTCGATACGATGCGACGGCTTCTGTTTCCCCTTGCCGATATCCAGGCACCCACTCGCGTTCGCATTCTGCAGGTCGATCCAGGGGACAGCAAGGTGACGCAGGGGAGCGTACTGGAGATCAAGGCGCAGGTGCGAGGTCTCCAAGCGATCGATACGGTGCAGGTCCGCTACGAAACCACCGATGGCCAGTTGGTCGATCAGCAGATCCCGATGGAAGCGGAGACCGAAGGGCTCTTCTATCGTTTGCGACTGGGAAGCGGGTCCAACGGAATCCATCAGGATCTTCGGTACTGGGTGGAAGCTGGGGATGCCGTCGACGGCCCCTACTCGGTCACCATCCAACCGATCCCCTTGGTGGCGATCGACCGCGTCGAGTACGTCTATCCTGCCTACACCCGCTTGGCCCCAAGGGTCGTCCCCGGCGATGGCCGAATCGAAGCGATTGAAGGGACTCGCGTCACCATCCACGGTCGATCTAACCAGCCCCTGCAGAAGGCGCGTGTGGAAATCGATCCGGTGATGGAGCAGGGGGAGTTCGTCCGTGCTTCCACCATTTATGATGTCCGCATCGAAGATGTCGGCATGGTTTGCGACTGGTTGCTGAAGTTGGATTCTCAGCGCGTCAGTCCCACTCTTTCCAGTTACCGAATCAAAGCCACTAACCCCCTGGGCGAATCGAATCTCAATCCCGTGATCTATCCGATCAAGGTGCTGGGCGATATTCCCCCCGAAGCAATCTGGCGAATCGATTCGCGAAAACCTATCCAGCTTCCAGTCAACCAGACGCTGGAACTTCCGCTGCGAGCTACCGATCCAGACTTTGGACTCCACAAGGTGGCGATCGAAGGAAAGGTTGGCCAGCGGCTAAGAATCGAGCAGACGTTGCTGGAGTCGGCCGAGCCGGTGGTGGGGCCCCAAGAACAGACCTGGCAGCTGAAGCCTCAGGACTGGCAATTGAAGGCGGGCGAAAGATTGGAGCTATCGATGATCGCGATCGACCATCGAACCAAGCCAGGGACGGATGAGCCTCAGCCCAACGTCGGAAAGTCGCTGCCACTGGTGATCGAAATCGTCGGCCCGAACGATTCCGCATCCATAAAGCCTGAGGACCAAGAGCGATCTGGTGACAGCGATCCAGCCAATCCCAAAGGCGAGAATCCAAAACAAGATCCGACGAAAGATCCTGGCGGGAAGCAAGGTGCTAAGGACCCTCGAAAAACTGCTGCGGAAAAAGGAACGCAGAAACCCAAAGATGGAGCCGGTTCGGAAGATCCTAAGGATCCATCGAAGGGAGACAATCCAAGCAACCAGACGAAGGAATCTCCAACCAACCCGTCTGGCAAGGGGAAGAGCAAACAGCCCGACAGCAAGGACCCAAAGGAGCAGGAGAAATCGTCCCAAAGCGAAGGAGACGGAGGGGGAGGTGCTGGTGGTGAAGACTCCGGCGAATCCTCCAGCGATCAGTCGGATTCCTCCGAGGGATCTGCCAATCAGCCTGGCGGTAGTGGCAAGTCGAGCAAACCGTCGAAGGGCCAGGGCGATCGTGGCGATTCGCAGCAGGATCCAGGCGACGCCTCCGAGGAAGGATCGGAGGGAGATGGGCAGATGACCGACGGGCAGTCGACGGGGAGTGGAAAGTCGTCGCCAGGGCAGAAATCCTCCGACGGCTCCAGTTCGGACAACCAGAATGGGGAGGCCCAGGGAACCCAAAATGGTACCCAGTCCCAAGGTGGGAATCGCCCCGGTGGGAATCAATCGGGGGCCGGTGGCAATGAACAGACCGGATCCACTTCGTCTCAGGGAGAATCGTCGGAGAATTCGGCGCCGGAACACGATGGCGAGGTCTTCGAAAGGATCCAGAAATACCTCCAGGAAAAAGGTAAGTCCCCGTCAGGAGATTCTTCGCAGTCCAAGGGAAATGACACTGCTTCCGGCTCGTCAGACCCTTCGCAGGCGACAGGAGATTCTTCGGCCGATCCCAAGGAAGGTACCGATCCGGGGGCCGAAGGTCAGCCCGACCGTCAAGGCAATCGGTCACCAGGAACGGGGTCGGGACAGTCTTCCAAGGCGCAGGCGGGAGATAGGTCGGACCAATCCACTACCAACGATCCGTCGTCTCCCCCCGTGCAGCAAGATGCAGCGTCCGGGAATACCAAGGATCCAAGTGAACCTGGGAAAGCCGATCAGGCTTCAGAAGAGCAGGGCAGTTCGTCGGGCAAAGGAGGAGCCAACCAATCCGGCCAGTCGAAGTCAGGCAATCGCAGTCAGTCGAGGGAAACGGAGGAGCCCGATTCCCGCGGATCCCAGGAAGATGGGATGAAGGACGGCAAGTCGGATCCCGCCGGCTCCCTGGATGATCCAGCGGGCGAGAAGTCGGGTGCTGGAAAGCCTTCCAACAAGTCGGGCAGTGACAACCAAGGGGGAGGCGAGAGCGGTTCGAAGTCGTCCGACGGGGATGCATCCCGCGGAAGCGAAGGATCCAAGCAGGGATCTGACGGATCATCAGACGGATCGAAGGGATCATCAGACGGATCGAAGGGATCATCAGACGGATCGAAGGGATCGTCAGACGGATCGAAGGGATCGTCAGACGGATCGAAGGGATCGTCAGACGGATCGAAGGGCAAGCAAGAGGGGGCAGGCGGGTCGGACGGTGCCTCAAACGATTCGCAGGGAGCTAAAGAAGGTGGGGCTCCGGAAGGTTCAAATGGAGCGGGTCAGGAAAGTGACCAGACCGAAGGTACAGGAGATGATGCGGGCTCTGGTGATCCTTCCGAAAAACCAAATCCAACTCAATCGGATGATCGATCCGACGAGATGTCGGAAGATGGGAAGGGGGGAAAGCAGGGAGACAAGTCGACCGGATCTTCCGATTCCGGAGCTTCTTCCTCTGGCAAGCAGGCCGGTTCTGAGGGATCGCAGGAGGCGGCGGGTGCATCGGGAGCCAAGGGTGGTGATGGATCGACCGGTGGCGGTCAGAAGACAGGACCGGCGGGATCCTCGGCCAGTGGTCGTTCCCGAGGCAACGCATCGGGGCAGGGTGCACCGGGAAGCGTGGAGGCTGAAGGAGGGCAGCGTGACCAGTTGTCTGATCCGGATGGGGGACAGGCCGAGAACCTAGCGGACCCGGCAAACCTGGAGTACGCGAAAAAGGCGACCGATTTGGCGCTCGATGCGCTACGTCGCCAGCGGGAGCAACCGGATCCAGAATTGCTGAAAAAGTTGCACTGGAGCGAGCAGGATTTGAGGAAGTTTTTGGATCGCTGGGAGTCGGCAAGGGAGCAGGCGATGAGCGATCCAGAGCAGCAGAAGAAGTTCGAGAAGGAGCTTCAGGCGCTCGGCTTGGTGCCTCGTCGAGGCGACGCCCGTCAGGTGGATCGCCGTTTGGATCAGTTGCGTGGGATGCGGGAATCGGGGGTTCGCATGCCGGCCCCAGAGAATCTGCGGCGTCAATTCGATCAGTATCGCCGATCGCTTTCAAACCCACCTCCTTCCAACGGCAAGTGAAGAGATTGGTAGTCGAGTGATTGGTGGGGGCGGGGGAGGCAGCGTTTCCTATCCGGCTTTGGTGAATTTGCTGCTACCGGTGATTCTTCGAGGTGGATTGCTTGGTGGTTCCACTTCTGCTGGCTGGCTGCCGAACAGGAAACCATCGCGATTGGTTCCCTAAATCCAAGAAACTCCTCGAGGAGAAGGCAGGGGCTGGCGGCACCGCCCTGGCAAGGGTTGTGGGAGCGCCTACACTAAGGAGCGTCTTTTTGCTTCCGTAGCGTGTCGATGGATTGCGGCTTGCTTTCCCACTGGCAGATACCGCTGATCCTGCCTTGGTGTCGCGTCGGGGGCCAGGGACATACCGGGGTGACGGCGCGTCTCTTTGGTGGAGGCAGCATGATTTCATCTTTCGGTCGCTGGATTTCGAAACGTTTCCTATAAGGAGTTTTCAGATGGCCTATACGCTTCCTGCACTGAGCTATGCCTACAACGCGCTCGAACCTCATATCGATGCACAGACTATGGAGATCCACCACACCAAGCATCATCAGACCTACGTCACCAAGGTGAACGAGGCGATTGCGGGGACCGATCTGGAATCCAAGACGGTAGAGGCATTGATTTCCGATATGGCATCAGTTCCAGAAGCCAAGCGAGGTGCGGTGCGCAACCATGGTGGTGGCCATGCCAATCACGCATTGTTTTGGACGGTGATTGGACCCAACGGCGGCGGATCCCCATCGGGTGCCCTGGCCGCAGCGATCGATCGAGACCTGGGTGGGTTCGACAAGATGAAGGAAGCGTTTAGCAATGCGGCTGCGCTTCGTTTTGGAAGTGGATGGGCGTGGCTGGTGGTTCAGGATGGCAAGTTGGTGGTTGGATCGACAGCCAATCAGGACAGCCCACTGATGGGACATGCAGTTGCTGGAATCGGTGGCACGCCGATCCTGGGCCTGGATGTGTGGGAGCATGCCTACTACCTGCGCTATCAGAATCGCCGTCCTGACTACATCGCTGCTTTTTGGAATGTCGTGCGATGGGATGAAGTAGCCAAGCGGTTTGCGGCGGCCTCCTGAGGTTGCCAAACAGCTACTCCATCATCAATCCATTGGCCTCATGGGACTCGCTTTTTTGAGAGTTCCATGGGGTCTTTTTTTGCCTGCCTGGGATTCTTCCGAGCGTTCATCGAAGAAAGCAATAAGAGTCGCCTTCGATGATCTGCTACTAGGTAGCAGAACTGCGGTCCTTGATGGCCGATGCGAAAAGCTATGGGAATCGTTTTATCTCGCGCGAAGACGCGAAGGCGCGAAGAAAAACAAGACGCGGGGATTTCTTCAGATTATGACGGCCGGTTGCGATCGCAATTCGAGCTGTCGATTCGAATCGCGACGAGGTTCTGGTCCATTCATGAAGTCGACTGGATACCTAAGCGGGAATCGCAAGAGGTACCAGTTCCAGCATGGCTTCGCGTCTTCGCGCCTTCGCGTGAGCCGACAAGCGAATTTCAAGATAGCGCATGAAAATCATGAGGTCGAGAATTGGTCCACTTGGGCGTTCATCGAAGAAAGCAATAAGAGTCGCCTTCGATGATCTGCTACTAGGCAGCAGAACT